>CAZAXH010000005.1:0-162055 GCA_964489065.1 uncultured Planctomycetales bacterium
AAGGCGGGCCGTCCTAACTAAACAAACCGTCCACTGAAGTGGGGAAGTTCATATCCCCTCATTTTCAGATATTGTGTTAGCGCCTATCGGGAGGGGGTGATGGAATTTTGCTCAAATCTTATCTTGAAAATTTCTCGTTTTTTCTATACACTACAAGTATCTTTATAAGCAATAATCCTGTTTTAAGAATAAATATAAAAATGCTTTTTCCCCGATTCTCCAGAATACATTGTGGGGTGTTCCTGATTTTTGTGCTGTTTTTCCCTGGTTGTGCTGCGACCACCCTTCCCAAGACAATCTCGGAGCCACCGGCCGTTCCCGTGGAAGAGTCCGCCGGTGAATCACCGGAGGCGGAGGTGGTCCTTCTTGACGAGGGGCTACTGTCGCCGGGAGATAACGTGGTTGAAGAGGGAGAGCCCATGATGGTACCCTTCGGGACTGTTTTTGCGAAAACAGTGTTTGAGGGCGTCGTGAAGACAAGCTATGTCCAACTGACAATTGTTGATTTTACCGACCCTAATAAAGTATTCCAGCTTATTATCGGGGATAAAGCCCGGCAGAAGAATTTGCCCTGGAATATCCAGACCGTGAAGCCGGGGTATTTTTTTATCACCTTGCCTGTCGGACATTACCGGATTAATTCAATCACAATTCCCGTCGGGACAACCTTGGCGACCGAACCGATGGACGTGTCTTTTGACGTTGAGCTTGATAAAACGATTTATCTGGGAACGTTAAAAGTGATCGGAGAAAAAGAGCGGATAAAGCTCGGCGGAGTCCCGATCATTAAGCCGGGTTTTGAATACACGCTGCAAATCCTGGACGAGAGAACAGAGGCCCAGAAAGAATTTTCCCGCCGCTTCCCCGAACATGGCGGCCGGATTGATTATCAGCTCATGGAAGTGAACGCTTTTAATAACAACCGGTTGCTCCCCTCTGCAGGGGACTCCTGATCGCCTTCCCTTAGATAGTCTTTGTTTGTTTTTTCCCGAACAGAAAGGCCTTGGCCGTTTTGTCGGCTTCCTGTTTTGGGAACGCCTGCCGCGTAGGTCACCCCCGGTCAATAATTTAGATGTAAAAAAAAATAAGAAGCCGTAGCCAGCAGAAGACTTTGTGGTACAATACGCTTTAGTGCCGGGCCTGAAATATCAAGCCAGATGCCCGCCGTGGAGGATGTTTTGAGGACAGCATTTGTTTGTGGAATGACGGCTAGGAAGATTAGGGAAACAATATATTTACGATAGATTCGTAGGGAAGATTAACTGTAAAGGAGGTTGTAATGGTAAGGAACTGTATTTTGGTTGTGATGGTTATGATTTTTCTCTCGGGGTGTGTCACCGCCTCTCCCAATTCCGGGAATCCTAATATGTCCCAGATGCGTATTGGGGAACTGGAAGAAGAACTTCGAATGAAAGACGATGAAATCAAGGATTTGCAATATCAGGTGAAAGATTTGAATTATGAAATAGACCGGATGAAAAACAAAGTGGGGCGTGCGGAGTCTTTGGGCGCTGCGTCCGACCGGGGGAGTTCATCCGGGGCAGGGGTTCCGGATGCTGGTGAAATAATTCGTATCGATGTTAGCACCAGGCAGGTGCAGACCGCTTTACAGAATGCCGGGTATTATAAAGGAAAAATCGATGGAAAAGTCGGGGAGATGACGAAGTCGGCTATCAGCAGCTTTCAGAAAGATCACGGCTTAAAAGTCGACGGTCTCCTGGGGCAAAAGACCTGGAATGAGTTGAAGAAATATCTGGACAAATAGTTCCCCGGGGCCCTGGATAGATCATGATGCGGGTGTATCAATCCGTGTCCACTGCATCGTTGAGAGATTCAATTCTAGAACACGGGATAAATTATATTCTTTTTTAAGGAGTTGCACGAAATCCTGTAGCGTTGCAACGCCCGCATTTTTAATATGGGTGTTGTCAAACCAGAGGAGATTATTGCCTTTTTGGAAAGTACAGATCGCGTGGGCTCTCCGGGCACGTTGTAGGGCCAGGAATCGCGGATGATATCCCAGAACCTTTAAAACAGCAGAATTCAGCAGGGCGAAGTCTTCACAATCACCCCATTTCCGCCTCAGAATATCCGCCGGGAACACCCAGGCATCCGCGTGAGGGCATTCCCGGTATTCAATATTATGATTTAACCAAACTGCGTAATCTTCAATCGATTTGATATTGGCGCTTAAAATAAAATCCCTAATTTGAATATCTGACTGGTTCGGCTTTATCATTAGGACCCCATTCTCTCGGGAGGAATCCTGCCGGATACATAAGGACTGCCCTTGGGATGTCCTTCCCTCGGCGAAAAGAGGGGAAGAGCCTGAATTCCCAAAAACCAGAAAGACTGCCAATGATGCAGCGGAAATGTGTCGGAGGGGGAACATAAGAAAGCACAGTATTGATAATGTTTAAAAGATAACCGCCAGAAGGTCGAAAGATTTCCCGTCAAGATGATGGGGTGGTTCGATATTCCTTACGGCTTATTAATCTATCAAAAAAATGCCCGGAAGGCAATATTCATAAAATACCCGCATCCGAAATCCTGTCCTCCGGAGCGGCTATTGCTGAAAGAGGGTGTCTTTTGCCGCTGGTTTTAACTGTTACTCTTAATCCGGCTGTCGATAAATTTTTGACCGTTCCGTATTTTCGTGCCGGCCAGGAAGTCCAGTGTTTCCATAGCTATGAGGTGGCCGGGGGGAAGGGGATTAATGTGTCCCGTATGCTTAAATGGTTTAAGGTCGGAACCCTTGCGACCGGGATCCTGGGCGGTGGGCGGGGGCAGTTTATCTTGAAAGAATTGCTTCGGGAAAAAATTCCCGCTGACTTCCAGACGGGGCATGGAGTCACCCGGCTGAATTTGACTCTCCTGGATCCTTCTCAAGGGCAAATAACACGTGTTTTGGACCCCGGGCCGGAGGTCAGGACTTCGGAGATCCGGGCCTTTCAAAAAAGATATTCTTATCTCTTGAATTCGTGCCAGGTTGTGGTATTTTCTGGTAGCTGTATGCGCGGTTTTAAACATGATGTGTATCAAGGGTTGATTCAGCAGGCGAAAAAGAGAGATGTCAGGACGGTTTTAGACACAAGCGGCCCTTTTTTGCGGCTAGGACTGAAGGCCCGCCCCGATTGCCTGAAACCTAACCGTCAGGAAGCAGAGGAGATTCTGGGGAGCCGTATCCGTTCTCGGGCTGAGATCAAGGCAGCTCTGGCCGCGTTGAACTGCGGGCGCGTGGTTCTTCTGTCTCTCGGGAAAGACGGCCTCGCCGCGACCGATGGGAAAAAGAACTGGATGGTTAAACCCCCGGCCGTTAAAATTTTTAACGCGGTTGGGTGCGGGGACGCCTTGGTGGCGGGTTTTTTATATGCCGAAAGTCGCGGTTATGAATTTTCACAAAGGTTGTGTTGTGCTGTGGCGGCCGGAACCGCGCACGCTTTGCGGCGTGTCCCGGGCGTTGTCCTGAAAATCGAGTTTTTAAAAATAAGGAAACAATTGAAAGCCGTCCCGTTATAATTCGTTGGGATAGCCGGGATAAAGGAATTGTCATATGAGCATGATGGATATTAAAGAATTAAACCGGAAAGTGGCCCCTTCGGTCACGGGGGAACTCCTGCGGGGACAGCTTGTTGATCTGGCCAAGAACTTCAAGATGTCCTGGGTTCAGCTAGGCCAGGCCTTGTATCCGGTCTGGAAGGATAAGCTTTTTTTCGGCTGGGGGCACGACAAGTTTGAACAATACACGCAGAAGGAACTGGGGATTAAGAAGACGACGGCTTTGAAGCTTTTGAAGACATATTTTTTTGTTGAGCAGGAGGAGCCGGCGTATCTGTACGAAGAATACTCCGCGGGCCGGGAGGCGGGGAAAGTCCCGGATTATGACACGATTAATGTGCTGCGCCTGGCCCGGGCCAAGAAAGAACTGGAAAGAGACGATTACGTTAAGCTGCGCAAGGCGGTCTTCGAAAAAGGGCGCAATGACACGCTCGTCCGGAAAGATCTCACCCAGTTGATGAAGCAGCGCAAAGAGGTCGACCCTGAGGAGGAACGGGATAAACGGAACAAGGACTCTATCCGGAAACTGGTGACCGCGATTAAGAGTTTTCAAAAAGACATGACCGCGTTAAATCTGTCTTCCCCGGAATTGGTCTCGGAAGCCGAGTCTTTGATGAAACGGCTTGAAAAAGAACTAGAATAGTTCTCTGTGGAAAAAAAATCAAGTTTCTGTAAAATAAAGGGTATGCCGCAAGACAAGTTGGAAAAAAATATTGACCTGGACGCGCTGGATGAAGAGGCGCTTTTAACCCAGCGTATCTGTGATCTGCCGCTGACGATTGAAGGGACCTGGCTTCAGGAATGTATCGAGACGATTTACGGGGAGTTGGACGCCAAGCAGATTCTGTTTCACCCGGAATGTTACCTGGCGGATGAATGGCTGTCTCCCAAAGACGAGCCGGTGGTCGGGATCCCTTTTTATCTGGCTCATCCGTCCCTGATCCGGCTGGAAAGAAAGATGATGTTAGAGGCCGAAGGAGAGACCCGGTCGTGGTGCCTCCGGCTGTTGCGCCATGAAACCGGGCACGCGTTGTGTCATGCATACCGTCTGCAGCAAAGGAAGCGGTGGAAGGAGATATTCGGTTCCCCGGCCCAGGAATACCCTGATACATACCGTTTTCGTCCCTATTCCAAAAATTATGTTCGTCATCTGGAAGGGTTCTATGCCCAGTTTCACCCGGATGAGGATTTTGTCGAGACGTTTGCGGTCTGGTTAACCCCGGGGCTGGATTGGCGGAAACATTATCAGGGCTGGAAGGCCCTTGCTAAACTGGAATATGTCGACCATCTCATGGGTTCGATTCAGGGGAAGCCGCCTAAAGTGGCCCGGGGAAAAAAGTACTGGCAGTTGCGCGAGTTGCGGATGACCCTGATGTCCTATTATAAACGGAAACGATCTTCCTGGGCCGAGGACTTCCCGGATTTTCACGATGATAATTTAAAGCGGATTTTTTGCCTTCAGGATAATAAGCCGGAAGACGGATATGCGGCCGGGAAACTGATCCGCAAGCACCAAAGAATTTTGATCAATAAAATCGCCCTGTGGTCCGGGGAAAAAAAATATCTTGTGCATAACCTGCTGAAAGCTATCCTGGCCCGCTGCCAGGAGCTGAAGTTGTATGTGAAAGATTCCGAACCGGAGGCCCTGGCCGACCTGACGTCTTATATGACGACCTTGGTGATGAATTACGTTTATACGGGCTGGTACCGGGGTGACAAATCCCAAAGGAAAACCCCATGAGGAAGAAACTGAATGTTTTGTTGTTATTTAACGTTCCTTACACCACTCCCCGGGGATATGATTTTAAAGAAGAATTTGCTGACCCGGAGAACATGTATACCGAGAATGATGTGTACCAGGCCCTGCTGGCGAACGGGTATGCCGTGCGTTTGCTGGGATTGTATGATTCTCTGACGCCCCTTTTTGAGGAGATTCAGGATTGTCCTCCGGATGTGATTTTTAATCTGGTGGAAATTTTCGCGAACAAAACGCATTTTGATAAAAATATCGGCGCGGTTTTGGAACTGCTGGGCATCCCTTATACCGGGGCGAACGCCGACCTTTTAATGGTCTGCAATAATAAAGCGTTGAATAAAAAGATTTTAAGGTTTCACCGCCTCCGGGTGGCCCGCTTTCATACATTTTACCGGGGGTACCGGATCTGGCGTCCGAAGACGATCCGTTTGCCGGCGATTATTAAACCTTTGTGCGAGGAGGCTTCCCGGGGTATTTCCCAGGCGTCGGTCGTGGACAACGACGCGGCTTTTGTCGACCGGATCAGATTTATTCATGAGTCTATGGAGAACGACGCCATTGCGGAAGAATATATTGAGGGGCGGGAATTATATGTGACGGTGTTCGGCCACAAAAGGCTGTGGGTCCTGCCGCCCCGGGAGATGAAGTTCGGCCAGCTTCCGGATGATGAGCCCCGCATTGCCACGTATAAAGCCAAATGGGATGATCAATATCGCGATCGGTGGGGCATCAAAAGTGTTTTTGCTGGAAAACTTCCGGAAGGCGTTGCGGAACGGCTCACGGACGCCTGTAAACGGGCTTACCGGGCGCTGAACGGGCAGAGTTATCTCCGTTTTGATATCCGGGTTTCCCCGGAAGGGAGGGTTTATTTTATTGAACCGAATGCTAACCCGTGCATCGCCCGGATTGATGAGGTGGCCCAATCCGCCGAAAAGGTGGGTATATCGTATAATCGGCTTATCCGCAAGATCGTTTCTATGGCGTTAAACACTAAATATTGAGTTTCCAGCAGACCGCCCCTTGAATCTAATCCACCGTAACCCCTCTGTTACAGAACCCAAGAACCCGTTTCGCCCCGGTCTTTTGGGGATTCCTTTTATATATTTATATGTTATAATATTATATCTTTTCTTAATAAATAATAGGAGCGGTAGCTGTTGGGGAGAGACTGCGGTCGAATTTTATAGGATAAACCTTCTAACCTAAAACATAAACAAACTAAGGACGCGCTCACATGAATTTATTTTATAGGAAACGATACAGCAGATGCAGCCGGATCATGGCCTTCACATCCGTATTCCTGATGGCTGTTCATCTGTTGGCGCCCTCAATCGTATTGTCGGCCCAGGAGACTCGCCAGGCGGTCTTGGGCTTGCCGGAACCGGGAACCTTAATTCAGCCAACCCAAGAGTATACACCTGCCTTGCTGAACGGCATTACGGTGGACCCGGATAACGCCCTTAAGTTTGATTTTATCATTTCCAAGGGAGACACGCGGCTGGAGGGCCAGGAACTCATTGACGAAGGCATGAAGCTGATCAAATATTTTCTCGCCGGGCTGACGACGCCGGAAGAGAATATGTGGGTTAATCTTTCTCCGTATGAAAAAGACCGGCTGGTCCCAGGCAATTTCGGCAAGACGGAAATGGGGCGCGACCTTTTGGCCCAGGATTATATGCTCAAACAATTGTCCGCCTCGCTGATTTATCCGGAAGAGGCTCTTGGGCAGGAGTTCTGGCAAAGGGCCTATAAAAAAGCCAAAGAAAAATACGGGACAGTTGATATCCCGCTCAATACTTTTAATAAAATATGGATTGTGCCGGATAAAGCGGTTATTTATGAAAAAGGGAACAGTGCCTATGTTTTTGATAGCCATCTGAGAGTCATGCTGGAAGAAGATTATGTGGCATTACAACAGCATTTAGGCGTGAAACAGTTTGGCTTGGACGGTTTATCTGATCAGGTAGCGCAAACGGTGAACGGAGTCACTTCAGCCGTAGTCCGGGACATTCTTATCCCTGAAATTGAGAAAGAGGTGAATGAGGGGCAGATTTTTAGTCAATTGCGGCAGATCTATCACGCCATTATTCTGGCTTCCTGGTATAAGGATGCTTTAAAAGAAAGTTTGCTGGGAAAAGTTTATGTGAATCAGGAAAAAGTGACCGGGATCGACGTTGAAGATAAAGAAATTAACCGGAAAATTTATAATCAGTATTTGGAAGCGTTTAAAAAAGGGGTCTTTAATTATATCCGGGCCGACCTGGATGCCGATACCCATAGGATTATCCCGCGGAAGTATTTTTCGGGGGGGAGTTCTTTTAAAGAGTTGAACCGGATCAAGTCCAGGATTACCGCTCCCACAGAAGCCGAAACCCGTCAACTGGCTGATCGTTTGGGCGAAACCCTGGTCGTCTCGTCTGCCTTGGTGGAAACCGGGACCCGGGCCGACAGCGAGGAAGTGGGACGGGTGGCAAGCCGTTCTCTGGCACTTTTTGGGGACATGGCCCGGACATTGGCCTCTTCCCCGGTTGAGAAAGAGAAGGCCGCGTTGACCCGGATGGAACGCGCTCGGAATGAGTATCCTGGCCGCGTCGCTACCCAGGCGGCCATTGAGCTGACGGCGCTGGGATTAAGGGGCGCTTATCAAAGGGTAAAAAATATTATGCAGAGGGAGATATCGGTCAGGGAAAAGGTCACGAACCTGCGGTATCTGTTTACCGAGCTGTATTCCCGCACCGAGAAGGAAGAATTGGAGGATGTGATTGGGATGCTGTCCCAGAAAAACGGGAATAACAGCCGTATTACGACGGAAGATTTGAAGCAGATGGAAAAGGCTATTAAGGATACCGCGGATGCCCTGGCGAAACGGATTTTTGAAAGGACGGTCCGGGAGAACGGTATTATCTTAATGGTTCGGGTCAGCGAGGGGTTTGGCCGGGATGAAGTCGCGGAGAGCCTGAAGTCCAATGAGGTCATTCTCCCGGCGGAGATTAAGTCGGAAATCGATCTGGTCTACAATGCGATTAAGCAAAATGATGACGTTTACAAGGCACGTTCTGGCAGGCTTTATCCGATCGTGGATGCCATCATTGACGTGGTGGAGGGGACCAACCAGTTTGTGACGAATTCCGAGGATAAGACATTGGCCAATGTCCGGGATTCTGAATCCGGGGGAACCAGTGTTATTGTCACCGGACTGGGGGTCAGGGATCTGGGCAACGCTCCGGACGGCTATGTGGGGCAGTTTATAACGAATTTGGGGGATGAGGCTACTGCGGCCGCTTTTAACCGACGGGTGGTCAGGATCCCCGGGCCGATGGGCGAGGAGGAGTATCTCCTGAAAGATCCTGAACTCTATGCCCGGTATCCCGGATTGATTATTGAGTATTTGAAATTTTTAGCCGAGACGCGCGGGCAGGAACTTCTGGATATTCAGGAGGAGATTGTTCTTCTGGATCGGGATCGGGAAGCGCAGATGTTGGAAGCTTTGGAGGAGATAAAAACCGCTTACCGGATCGAAGGCTTAAAGGTCACTACGATACCGGACGGGACGGTCATGCATGGGTTAAAAGCGGCGATGCCGCGGAAGATGTATGAAGCGGCCACGGGCATCCCGTACGGTTTGCATAAGACACTTTTAACTATCGGGGGGTCTGCTGAAGGGTTTATGACCCTGGCCGTGGCGGGCGCTCTAAAATCGACAGGGGCGATCGGGGGATTAAGGGTCTACACCGCTAATTTGAATTATAATGCGTCCAGAGAAGTGATGAAGGACCATTCCATGCGGTATAACTTTAGCTCGCAAGAAATTTCGGATATCACGAACCTGCGGCCGGATGACGCCCAGCAAATCCTTTCCGGGAGGAAACTGTTTACGGACGAGGATGTTACGGGGCGGATTCAGGGCGCTTTTTCTTTTATCAGCACAAACGGCGTTTTTTCACAGCCGGGTGTGGACGTAGGAGAAGAGTCGGCTTCCGTGAAGGTTCTGAATATTGTTAAGGACACGGAGGGGACGCGGGCGGAAATTGTAACGCGGTCTTTGACTCAAGGCGACATGACAGTGTCCTCTGCGATTCCGGTGGCCCGGGAGGGAACGGCCGCCGACCTGCCGCTCGGTGGTATTAATCTTAATCCGGTGGCGTTGGATTTGCAGGTCAAACGAGATGGAGCCGGTGTCCCGCTTCCCTTGTCTGAACAGCGTCTTAGTGATGTTGATGTCAGTGGGTTTTTTCCCGTTATCCTCGAGGTGGTTTCGGGAGGGGATGTTGTGTCTGCCCGGTTGGGGTTGCTGTCGGGTCAGGACGGGGCTGTTGAATAAATCCTGAAAAAGATGCCGGCCGCATCGTTCCCTTTTGTGATTTTCTTCGGGGGGCGTCTGGTTCATGTGTAAAGAATTATTCCCAGCTATAAACATAATGACAGCGCGGAGCCCCGTCTCGGATACATTCTTTTTGAGTCAGTTTGAGGTTTTTCGCTCCGGCGTATTTCATGGCCGCGCGGGTCCATCCCAGTGTTCCCGCGCATCCGGCTGCGCCGTAACCCTCTGCTCCCTCCAGAACAATTTCCATCTGATTCCCTGTTATGTTAAGGATTCGGGCTGTCCCGGCGCTGAAATATTGCTTCCATACACTAGGAAGCCGTTGAGCCACGAAGCCCGGACTCCCGACTTTCATAAAAAATTTCATGACGGTATTTAAGTCATAAAACGCAACAACCCCGGCGACTTCTTCGAACCTTTTTCCGTCGCCTTGTCCCCATAGGGTTTCTATGGCTTCGTAGGCGTTTTTATAGATAACAGCCGGGACCTTGGACGTAGCCAGTATCTGCCGTCCTGTCCAGACTTTTCGGTCTTCTTCCGGGAGTTGGTCCAGGAATTTACGGAACCCTTCTTCTCCGTGCGTTTCTTTCAGAAAACGGATGATGCCGTTAATAATCAGCCCTTTAACCGTAGCTGGTGAAGCGTTCATAAAACCCTCCTTGGATATTTTGGCTTTAGCGGTTTAAGCGTTACAGCAGGGCGCGAATTCCCGAATATAAAAAGATGAACAGGAAAAGGATCCATCCCACCACGACACAGTTATTCAGGAAAATAAATTGTTGGTCTAAACTTTTGCCGGGGGGAGAAAAATTTTCAAGCCAGATGCCATTTTTTCCCTCGATCCTGATTGCTTCGGAGATATAATGCCTGAGCCAGAACCGGTTCCGGACAAGAATGCGTGTTATGGCCTCTGAACAAGAGATGGCAAAAATGGCCAGGGCCAAGATCAGAAAAATGAGAAGAAGAGGATTCCCGGCGCGCGTTTCTCTGGAAACAAGGGCTGCCTCGATTGTGAGTATCCCGCTTTGAATTATAAAATACCCTGTCACCCAGCACGTCACCATGCTGTTAAGATGTTTGATGAGCCCCACCAGTTCGATAAATCTTGTCTCGTCCCGAATTTCACTCATGAGAATTCAACCCCCCGGGATTTTAAAGAATAAATTTATTTTATTCCAAAAACGGGATGATTGCTTTCCTTTTTATGAAAAATTATCAAAGGGCTAGTTTTCTCCCCGGATAGCTGTTGCGGAGATGTTAAGCCTTTCAGCCGTTCGCAGGGGAATATTTTTAAAATTAATTTGACGCCCACACTTATGAGTGGTATGATTTTTTTATGAATAAAAATTCCCCTTTGACGGAAAAGCAAAAAGATGTTTTTAAATTTATTTATAAGAGAATACGACTGTCCCAGTTACCCCCGACTGTCCGCGAAATCGCGGCGCAATTTGGTTTCTCATCAACCGGAACGGTTCGGGATTATCTGCATGCTTTGGTGGAGAAAGGATATATTCGTGTTTCCGCGAATAAATCCCGGGCTATCGAAATCATTAAGGAGAATCTTTTCCAAATCCCTATCCTTGGCCGGGTCCAAGCGGGGCTCCCCACCCTTGCGGTTGAGGAGATCGAAGGCTACCTTGATCTCGACAGCCTGGTTTTTTCCGACAACAATACCTTTGCCTTGCGTGTCCGGGGCGATAGCATGAACGGCGCTGGCATTTTCCCGGATGACCTGGTCCTGGTTAAGCGTCAACCAGTGGCCCAGACAGGGGAAATCGTGGTGGCCCTTATCAGGGACGAAGCTACTGTAAAATATCTCCGAAAGCGCGGTCGAAATTACTTCCTGGAACCGGCAAATCCGCAGTATGAACCTATTCCTGTCAACGAAGATGTGATGCTGATCGGAAAAGTGATTAGCGTAATCCGTAAACTTAATTAATTGCGAAACTCTTTTTTACCTGTTAAACTTGTTATAGCGTTAATTAGTTTAAAAGTATTATATATATTAATTATAAAAGGGAGCAGGGTTATGCAGATAATGGTGAGGATTGTGTTGTTAATTAGCTTTCTCAATGCGGGTGCGTTTATCGTTGAAGCGCAGGAGCAGGACAAAGATAGCCTGTATCTTCAACAGTTACAACAATATGATAAATTATGGAACAACTATAATCAGCAACAGGAAGCTCAAAAGCAGCTTGAGTACGAAATTACCAGTTATCAGCATAGCCGATATACACTGATTAAACAAATACGGGAAGCGGAAGGGAAAAGGCTTTCTCTTAAAAATCAGAGAGACCTTTTGCAGGAAGAAGCCACTCAGCTACAGGCAAATTTTAAAGAATATGAATTGGAAAGCGTGCGGTTAACCCAGGAGTATTGGCGGACGCAGGAAAATTATGGCCAGTATCAGGAACAACTTAAGGCGCTTTCCGGGAAGCAGGAACTGGCGGTTGAGCAAATGAAACAGAAGGAAAAGATGATTAAAGAATTAGACGGGAAATTGGGCCTCCTTGAAGAAGGCAGCCATAAACTGGAAAAGGAGGCGGAGGAGATAAAAGCACAGATTCGCCTCAAAGAAGAAAAACTGAAAAATCTTTCTACGCACAAAACCAGAGGACGGTAGCGCAGCATTTCAAAAATATTGAGGCAAGGTACGGTTTGACGCATTGTCATCACAATGTTTAGCTGAAGAGCCGGCCCGGTTCGGAAGCACGGCCATCGTTACTGTCCCATTTTTTCGGAAGTATCGCCAGTCCCAACCATAGTACTGTGTTATAATATCCGCCATGTCTTTAAAGATCCATTACCAGCAGGAGCTGAATCCTGCCCAGTATCAGGCCGCTACTTCTGTGGACGGCCCTTATCTGGTTATTGCCGGAGCCGGGTCAGGAAAGACCCGGGTGCTTATTTACCGCACCGCTTATCTTATCGAACAAGGGGTTCAGCCCGAGGAGGTGTTGCTGCTCACTTTTACCCGCCGGGCAGCCCAGGAAATGTTGAAAAGGGCTGCGGGAATCCTGGACGACCGTTGTGAATATGTCACGGGGGGGACGTTTCATTCTTTTGCCAACGCGCTTTTGAGGCGTTATGGTGAATATGTGGGGTTGAATACCCGTTTTATCATTATGGACCAGAGTGACGCGGAAAGTGCCTTGCAAAGCCTCCGGGTCCGGCTGGGGATGGATAAGCTGGATCGCCGGTTCCCCAAGAAAGAGGCGCTGATGTCTATCTTGTCTTCCAGCGTCAACCGGGACGAAAATTTCGAAAGTGTGGTCTGCAAAGATTATCCGCATTTTTTGCCTTGGCTCCCGGAAATCCGCCGGATCGCGGAAGAGTATGCGGAGTATAAACGGCAGCAGTCGTTGCTGGACTTTGACGATTTGTTGGTTTTTCTAAAGCAATTGCTTTCCGATAACCCGGATTTGCGGCAAAAACTTTCTTTGTCTTATCCGTACATTATGGTTGACGAGTACCAGGACACCAATAAAATTCAGGCCGAGATTGTCCAACTGCTGGCGTCGTCGCATCAGAATATCATGGTGGTGGGGGATGATGCGCAAAGCATTTATTCGTTCCGGGGGGCGCATTATAAAAATATTATTTTATTCCCGCAGATGTTCCCGGAGACGCAGATTATCCTTTTGGAGCAAAACTACCGCTCCTCACAGCCGATTCTTGATTTAACCAATCAGCTGATTCAGGCGGCGCCGGAAAAATATGAAAAGCAGCTCTTTTCCGACCGCCCGGGGGCCGGGTTACCGGTTTATGTGGATGTCCCCCATGAGAACGGCCAGTCCAAATTCGTCGTGAACCAGATTCTGCGCCTGCACGAGGAAGGGGTGCCTTATAAGGAGATGGCGGTCCTTTTCCGCTCCGGATGGCATTCCAATGATCTTGAGGTGGAATTGGCCCGCTGGGGCGTCCCGTTTATGAAATATGGGGGCCAGAAATTCGTCGAGTCCGCGCATATTAAAGATGTGATCAGTTTTTTGCGGATTATGGCCCAGCCGTATCATGACTTAAGCTGGATGAGGATCCTGGGGCTTCTGCGCGGGGTGGGGCCGCAGACCGCTCGCCGGATTTTGAAGGAAATCGTTGACCAAAAACAAGGTTTTCAGGCTGATTTATCCCGTTTGAAACCCAAAGATGGCGTTTTGCAACTCATGGATCTTTTTAAAAAGAGTGATCCCCGGCGGCAGAAGCCTGCGGAATTGCTTGACACCGTGCTGGGCTTTTATATTTCTCTTATGCCGGATGTCTATGACGATTTTGATAAAAGAGTCGGCGACCTGGAATCTTTGCAGCATGTCGCCGATCGGTACGAATTTTTAGAGCCGTTTCTGGCGGATATTGCTTTGGACCCTCCGGAGAAAGACCGGGTGGAGAAAGAACGGCGCGCGCCGCGGCAGCCGCACCTTGTTTTGTCGACGATCCATTCCGCCAAAGGCCTGGAATGGCACACGGTTTTTATCCTTTTTGTGGCCGAGGGCTATCTCCCGTCTTATCAATCCATGAACAGCGCTGAAGGCGTGGAAGAGGAACGCCGGTTGCTTTATGTGGCGATGACGCGGGCCAAGGAGCAGTTGTTTCTTCTTCGGCCTCAGATAGACAGATCGGTGCGCGCAGGGTTGTCTCATTCCGGATATATGTACACGCGTTTGTCCCGGTTCCTTTCCGAGGGGAATATCCTGCATCGCTATATGAACGTGCAGTCGGATTGTGATTACTGCGCCATTCCTTGACGGGGAGCGCGGGCGGCGTCGGGGATTTAAAAAACACCATGGAACTGATTATTTCTTTCTTTAAACTGATCATCGATTTTATTAACAGCCATTTTGAACATATTCTGCTCATTCTGATCCTTTACGTGGCCGGACTCGGGTCGATTGTCCTGACTCTCTTGTTGCGGCGGATCCGGCGCAAGATGGTTGTTAAAGCCGTTAATCATGTGCTGCACTATTGCCTCCTGGCCGGGTTTAGCCTGCTCATTGCTTTGACGTTGTATAGCTTCATGATTAATATCGTCAGGAAAGCGTCTCTGGATTTTTCTTATAAGGTCACCCCTACCACGGAGTGGGTGGAAGAGGATTTGAAGATTTATTTTATCCACGAGAATCAGTTGGTGCGGATGACGGCGGACGGCACTCAGCGCGAAGTTGTTTTTGAATCCGCGGACATGGTGCGGACGTATCATTTTTCTCCCGATGGGATGCACCTGCTGATTGCGACGGAAAAGGGCCTGTGGGTTCTTCACCTGCGGGACCAGAGCCGGCAGGAGATTGAGGGCCTCCCCACGGAGGATCCGTCTTCGGATAAAATCAAGGGCGTTGTCGATGGTATTGCCTGGGCCCCCGACAGCCGGCGTTTTTGTTACCATATTGCCAAATGGACCGATTTTTCCTCGATTGATCATTGGGTCATTTACAATTTGGCCGACCAATCCAGAAAGATGCTGAAAAGCCCGGCCTTGAAAATGAACGCCTTGTTATGGGACAAAAAGGGCGAAAATTTATATGAGCTGTGGTTCAACGCGTTGGATACGACGGTTTATGCCAATCCCTATGAAGTGAAAGTTTATCAAATCCCGCTGACCACGCTGAAGCCGGAATTGATTGTCATGTTCCCATTTGATGAGAAGGAGATACCCCAGGAGAATCTCGCTTTGCGGGGGATTGATGTCTTTACGAGGGGAGAGGACCTCTCGTTCGGGCAGGAAGGGAAAAAGCATTTTTCCCCGGTCTCTTCTCAGGGGGCCAGGATTGGGGTTGATGATTTTGATTATCTTTATTATATTCATAACCGGTGGTGGCGCCGGAAGCTGTTCCGTATCCCCCGGGTGCCCCGCTGGAGTGATATGCCGCGGTATCAATACAGCGGCGGAGACCTGGCGGTCAAGTATATGCGCTGGACTCCCAGCGGCCGTTATGTGGTGATGGAGCATTATTTTTTGGGGTTGCTGATCCTTGAGCCCCAGACCGGGAAGATTGGTCTCTTGGCCAATGACAAGGAAGGGAATACGTTTGGGTGGTATACACCGCCGGAGCTTTAGCCGGCGTACAGCGGCCTGAACGGCGGCGGAAACCGGCGATTGTGTCGGGCCCCGGCAGGCCGGGGAGATAAGGAGATGATATGAAGCTGCAGCGGCCTTTAGTTGTGCTGGATCTTGAGACGACAGGAACGTGGATCGATAAGGACCGGATTATAGAAATAGGGATGATTCAATGCCATCCCGATGGGGGGCGTTTTTGTTATGAAAAGAAGGTGAACCCGGGGATCCTTATTCCTCAGGAGGTCATCGACGTGACCGGGATCAGCAATGAGGATGTCAAAGAGGCCCCGTACTTCCGTCAGATTGCCGGAGAAGTCCTGGAGTTCTTGAGTGGGGCGGACCTGGCGGGATTCAACGTCGAGCGGTTTGATCTGCCTCTTTTAGCAAGGGAATTTTCGGACGCCGGAATTAAATTCGACTATTCCCAGCGGGCTGTTTATGACGCCCAGAAAATTTATCATCTTCATGAACGGCGGGACCTGACGGCCGCTTATAATTTTTACTGTCATAAAGAGCTGGAAGGGGCGCACTCTGCGATCGTGGATTCCGAAGCGACCCTTGCCGTCCTGTCCGCCCAGTTGGAGAAATACGGCCAGGGAGAGGATCGGCTGGATGTTTTGCTGGGTTTTGATTATAAACAGCGGACGGATTTTTATGATGTGGGCCGTAGATTCCGCTGGTGGAACGGGGAGTTATATATGATGTTTGGGAAATACGCCCGGAAGGAACACTTAAAGACCATCGCGCAGAAAGACCGCAAATATCTGGAATGGATCCTGACCCAGAATTTTAGCGACGACATTAAAGATCTTATTGAAGGGGCGCTGGAGGGCCATTTCCCGCAACCCCCCGGCCCCTCTCACCCTGCCCTCCGTGACATCCCGCCTGAGGGATCCGGCTATCAGAATGAATTATTTTAGATTTCGCTGTTGAACGGAAGAGGGTTGAGGGGTATCATACAAGAGATAAAAATAAAATAGTTTTTAAAATGGATATTATAAATTTTAGTTTCTGAGGAGGTGCTTTATGAAAAATCAATGGTTGGTCTGGGTCATCGTAGTGGGGGTCGTGGTTTTGGTTTTGGTGACGTTTAATTATCAGAGCGGACAGGATGCCCTGCCGTTAGGGGAAGTTTTTACGGAAAATGAGAGTGCCCAGGAACCTGCCATTGAATATGAGTTTGTGCAATCGGACGGGAGCGTGGCCACTCCGCAGGATAGAATTCCGGCGTTGGCTTCCTCGACGGCGGCCCCGGTGATCCCTCCGGCGGAGGAAAAACCGGCTGGCAGTCCGCCGGTTGTAAAGCCGCAAGATTTGGAGAAGAAAGATTTTTCTGCGATCCCTTTTACGATTCAGGTTCTGTCTTCGAAAGACAAACTCCGGGCACAAGAAGCGTTACAGAAAGTCAAGAATTCCGGCTATTCTACAGCGTATCTCGCGACGAAGGATTTGGGAGAGAAAGGACTGTGGCACCGGATTTATATCGGGGCATTTAATACAAAAGAAGAAGCGGACCAGTATTTGCCTCAGGTGAAGAAATCTTACCCGGATAGTTTTATTATCCGTAACGGGAAATAACCGAAAAATTTTGTTTGAAAATTTTTAAAAGGAGATCAATATGTTTAAAATAAAAATCCTATGGGTGGTTGTTTTAGCCCTCTCTTTCCTGTCTCTCCCGGGCTGTGCATCCAAACGTGTTAAACGCCTCGACCCCGAAAAGGTCGTTGACCTCAGCGGGCGCTGGAATGATACGGACTCGCAGCTGGTGGCTAAAGAAATGATCCAGGACGTGCTGTTCCGTCCCTGGAGTCAGACGTTTATGGAACTTCGCAACCGTCTTCCCGTGGTCGTCGTCGGCCCGGTTACGAACCGCAGCCACGAACATATTAACGCCGACGTTTTTATAAAAGATCTGGAAAGAAATCTTTTAAATTCAGGTAAGATCAAATTCGTCGCGGCCAAAGGCGAGGAACGGGACGCTGTCCGTGATGAACGGTCGTCCCAGCAGGAAGGCTATACGGATCCGGCGACGATTAAAGCGTTTGGCAAAGAAACCGGGGCTGACTTTATCATCATCGGGAGCATCAACTCGGTCAAAGACGAGGTTGCCGGACGGTATGTCATTCTGTATCAGATTAATCTCGAACTTATTGATATTGAGACGAACCAGAAGGTCTGGATGGGGCAGAAAGATATCAAGAAGTCCGTTAAAAGAAGCAAGTATTCATTGTGATATCCCTCCGTGGGTGTTTTTTTCAAAAACGCCATCTCTCAGTTTGTGCCTGTGGGACTCGAGCGGCGGTTTCCCCGTTGTTGTATGTGGTTTTTATGCCGGTCGTCCTGGCTGTCAGTTTGTCCTCTTGTGCTTCGGTGATGAGGGTGCAGCCGCAGGTCGGCCGTTTGGCAGCGTCGGGCCGTTACGGTCAGGCCTTGAGTCTTCTCGAACGCCAACAGCCGGTTTATGGGAAGAATAATCAGTTGTTGTTTCTGTTGGAAAAAGGGATGATCCTGCACCGGAACGGCCAATACCAGGACAGTGCGGCTGTTTTTGAAGACGCCCAAATGCGGTGGGAAGACCTTTATACCGAATCTTTGTCAAAAATTACGGCCAGCTGGGTTGTCAATGATTATGCGCTCCCGTACCGGGGGGAAGATTTCGAGCGTGTTATGATGAGTGTTTTTCAGGCCCTGAATTTTGCCGCTTTGGGGGATTTTGAATCGGCGCTCGTTGAGGCCCGTGATGTGGACAGCAAGCTTGAGGCTATCAATGCGCAATACCCTCTGGGGCAGAAAAATGTGTATCGGGAGGATGCTTTTGCGAGGTTGTTGGCGGGCATCCTCTATGAATCAGCCGGATCTTATGCCAATTGGAATGACGCCTTTATCTCTTATGAAAAAGCTTATGAGGTTTACATAAAGGATTATCGGGAGCAATATGGCTTGGAACCTCCCCGGGTGCTGTTGGAAAATTTATGCACGATGGCCCGGTGGATGGGGGGAGAGGCGAAGGAACGGTATCAGGATGTCTTGTCAGGGCAGGACTGCCTGCCCCTTCAGGAGAAAAATAAAAAAGGAGAAGTCTTTATTATCCAGTATCATGGGACTGCACCGGTTAAGCGAGCGGAAACCGTTGCCCTTCCTCTTCCCGGGGGGTATGTTTCTAGTTTTTCTTTCCCTCAATATGTTGAAGGTTCTTATGAGGACGGGGCACGCTTGATAAGCGTGCGCGGTCAAAAGGGGGATGTTGTTCAGGCGAATACCGAACTCGGGGAGGATATCAGCCGTATTGCAGTTAAAAATCTTGCGGATCGAAAGACAAGAATTATGATGAAAGGAGTGGCCCGGTCGGCCGGCCGGTATTTTGTTGAAAAACATATCGAGGATGAGATTGCCGAGAGGCACGGGCGGGAAATATCCCGCTGGTTTCCTGTTTTAGCCAGTTTCTTTAATTTGGCAGTCGAGCAGGCGGATTTAAGGGCCTGGCAGTCCCTGCCGGCTGAAATCAGAATGGCACGGTTTATTCTTGATCCGGGGGACTATGCGTTTTATGGGGGACAGGATGTTTTATTGGGGGAAGTTTCATTGTCGTCCGGGCAGAAAAAATTTATCCTTATGTGTTCGACCCCCTGAGCTTTTGGGGCGCAAAAAAGAGGCGGAGACACGGATGGGGGGTGGAATCATCATGCTGAATTTTGATTTGCGTTACTTTTCAAATATGTGTATGATAGGACTCCGAACCCGCAGTCGAAAAATTAAGGAAGATTATTAATGGAGGAGTTGTTGATGAAGACTATTACGGATCTCGGACTCGAAAAGATTGGCATTACCAGCGTAAAGAAAATTTTTTATAATCTTTCCTATGAGGATATTTATAGGGAAGAGCTTAATCCGGCCTTAGATGGTTATGAGAAAGGGCTGTTGACAAGCCTGGGTGCTGTGGCTGTGGATACAGGCCGCTTTACCGGACGCTCTCCCAAAGATAAATATTTTGTGGAAGAGCCGTCTTCTCAAGACAAGATATGGTGGGGCACGGGGTTATCGTCCCCAACGGGAAATAATGCAGATAACCGCCGCCTTTCTCCGGAGGGCTGGGCCGCCTTGAAGCAAATTTCTCTTAACCAACTTAACGGGCAGACATTATATGTGATGGACGGGTTTTGCGGGGCGAACAAAGACACGCGGCTCTCGGTTCGTATTATCACGGAGGTCGCCTGGGTCGCGCATTTTTTTAAGAATATGTTTATCCGGCCGACGGAAGACGAACTGAAGGATTTTAATCCGGACTGGACGATTTTGCATGCGTGTAAAACCGCGTGCCAGGACTTTCAAAAATACGGTATGCGGTCGGAAGTATTTGCCGCGTTCCATATCGCGGAAAGGATGACCTGTATTGGAGGAACTTGGTACGGGGGGGAAATTAAAAAGGGAATTTTTACCATCATGAACTATTTCCTCCCACTTAAAGGGATTGGTTCTTTTCATTGTTCAGCGAATAAAGGGAAAGCCGGGGATACCGCTTTGTTTTTTGGCTTGTCCGGGACGGGCAAAACCTCTCTGTCCACTGATCCCAAGCGTCAGCTGATCGGCGATGATGAACACGGATGGGATGACGAGGGGGTGTTCAACTTTGAGGGGGGGTGTTACGCCAAATGTATCAACCTGTCCCCTCAGAATGAACCGGAGATTTGCAGAGCAATCCGGCGGGACGCCCTGTTGGAGAACGTCGTTGTTGATGCTAAGGGGGATGTGGATTTTACCTCTGTAGCCAAAACGCAGAACACCCGTGTTTCCTATCCGATTTATCATATTGACAATATCGTGAAGCCGGTTTCCAAGGGCGCGCACCCTTCCAAAATTATTTTTCTCACCTGTGATGCTTATGGCATTCTGCCTCCGGTCGCCAGGCTGACAAAAGAGCAGGCCATGTATCATTTCTTGAGTGGTTATACCGCGAAGGTCGCCGGGACGGAACTGGGGGTTAAAGAACCCCAGCCGTCTTTTTCCGCCTGCTTTGGCCAGGCGTTCTTGCCGCTTCATCCCACGGTTTATGCGGAAATTCTGGGTAAAAAAATGGCTCAGCACGGTTCAACAGCGTATTTGGTCAACACCGGATGGATCGGTGGGAAATACGGAGTGGGGCACCGTATCCCGATCCAGGAGACCCGGGCGATCATTGACGCCATTCTGGAGGGGGCCATCGATCATGAGGAATATAGCGTGATGCCGGTCTTTAATCTGCGGATTCCCAGGAAGGTGGCGAGGGTAAGCCAGCAATATCTCAACCCGCGGGAATGTTGGAAGGATAAAAACGAATATGACGCTTCCGCCAGGAAACTTGCGGACATGTTTCAAACCCACTTCAGGAATTTTACCGACACGGATACCGGAAAAGACTTGGAAAAGGCCGGGCCGCAGCTGTCGTGAGATGTTTTGAGAGCCTGGACGGGGGCGGTTCATTATGAAAAAAACTGCCAAGACATTTTTGACCCTGGCTGTTTTTAGCATCGGCGTTGCCGTTATCTCCTTGGGGCGACATTTTTTTCCATCGGATATGGGGATTGTGGCTTTGTCCGATGTCGGCCGGACTAGGGGCGCCCCGTCCGCCCCGATTCGGATAATCGAATATCTGGATTATGGCTGTCCGGCTTGCGCGATGGGCGTCTGGATGTTGCGGGAATATATGACCCGGTTCCCGGGAAAAATTGTTGTTGTTTTTCGTTATTTCCCGCTTCACGGTGAAAAAAGTGCCGTTTATGCGGAATGTTCCGCGCGTCAGAATAAATTCTGGGAATTTTCTGAAGCTTTGCTTTCCCATCAACAAGAGTGGAAAAGCAGCCCGGCTCCGGATCAATATTTAGACCAGGTTGCGGAAACCGTCGGGCTGAACATGAACTTTCTGGAAAGCTGCCGGCAGGATGAACGTATTTTGGCGTTAGTCAGGGAGTCTAAGGCGCAGGCGGAAAAGAAGGGGGTCAAGGCGACCCCGACATATTTCGTGAACGGACAGATGTTTGTCGGCTTAAAAGGTCTGAAAGATATCCTGGATAAACAGTTGAAATAATGCCGGGATTCTGGTTTTTGTTTCCTGTTCCCGCCTCAGGTGTCTATGAGAAAATTCTTTAATATCGTTGTCCTGTTTCGGGTTTTTCTGGGGGCTTTCTTTGCGGTGGTGGCCGCGGAAAAGCTGTTAACCCCGTATGAGAATTTTTTGTATGTCATCCAGGGCTATGATATTTTGCCCCTGTTTTTGGCTCGTTTTGCGGCGATCCTCGTACCTTGGGTTGAGTTCTTCTTGGGCGTCTTTTTAGTGTTGGGGTTGTGGCTTAAACCCGTTCTCCGACTTTTGCTGTTAATGATCAGCGCGTTTATTTTAATGCTGGGACAGGCCATTCTCCGGCATCTGCCGCTTGAGGATTGTGGCTGTTATGGTGAGTTGCTTTCTCTCCCGCTTCATGTTAGTATACTTGTGGACATGGGATTATTCTTGGCTGTCGCGGGACTTTTGAAATATTTTCCGTGGACGTCCTGTGTGAGTCTGGATCGTTATTTTGAAACCAAAAATTCATGAAAGCTGTCATTACATTTTTATGGGTCTTATTCCTTATGGCTCCTGGAGCTTATGGCGACAATATAAAACAGCCGAATGTCAGCGGGCAGTTTTATAGCGCAAACCCGGGCCGTCTCGCGGCGCATATCGATCACTTTTTCTCCCAGGCGGATATCTCCCCGACAGATAAGGATGTGCTTATTCTTATTGCTCCTCACGCCGGCTATGTGTACTCCGGCGGCGTGGCGGCTTACGGGTACAAGGCTTTGAGCCGGAAGCCGTACCGCACGATCGTCGTTCTTTCCCCCAGCCATCAGTATCCTTTTGACGGAGTTTCTATTTGGAAAGACGGGGCTTTTCGTACGCCGCTGGGGGACATCCCGGTGGATGGTGATTTTGCCACTAAGCTGTTAGAGCAGAATGAGGACTTTATCAGTGCCCCGCAGGCCTTTGAGGGCGAGCATGCCGTTGAGGTTCACCTGCCGTTTTTGCAGAAAACGTTTAAAGATTTCAAGATCGTCCCGGTCATTTTCGGACAGCCCGGAAAAAAACTCTGTGAGGCTTTTGCCGACAGCCTAGATGCCATGATTGGAGACCGCCAGGATGTCCTGGTGGTGGTCAGTTCTGATATGTCTCATTACCATAATGACAAGACCGCCCGCGACATGGACCGTAAAACAATTCAGGCGATTGAAAATTTGGCTTTAGACGAATTTTGGACAAAGACCAGTTCCCGGGAACTGGAAATGTGCGGATGCCACCCGGTGATGTCCGCCTTATTCCTTGCCCGGAAGCGGGGCCTGAAACCTGAGGTGTTGAAATATGCCAATTCCGGTGACGTGTCCGGGGACAAGAGCCGGGTCGTGGGGTATTCGTCCATCATGTTTTACAAGCCGAAAGGGGCGTTGAAGGATGGGGCCCCCGGGGATGATGCTGACACGCAAAAGGGCGCTGTTCCGTTAACTCGTGGGCAAAAGGCCCGGTTGATTGAGATCGCCCGCAAGACAATTCAGGACTATATCCTTAACGGGACCATTACGAATTTTGAGGAAACGGACCCGCGTCTTGCGGCGGAGGAAGGGGCGTTTGTGACCCTGCATAAACGCAAAATGCTGAGGGGCTGTATCGGGAACATCATCGCGCGCGGGCCGTTGTATCTCACGGTCCGGGATATGGCGATTGCCGCTGCCACGCAGGATCCCCGGTTCCCGGCTGTGACCAAAGAGGAACTGGACCAGTTGGATATAGAAATATCGGTTTTGTCCCGCCCGCGCCGCTGCCGGGATGTCAATGAGATCAAGATGGGAATGCATGGCGTGATTGTGCGTAAGGGGATTTTTCATCAGGGCGTTTTTCTCCCGCAGGTGGCTACGGAGACCGGCTGGACCCGGGAAGAGTTTTTATCAAATCTGTGTATGCATAAAGCCGGGTTACCGCCTGATGCCTGGAAAGATCCCAAGACTCACATTGAGATTTTTACCGCAGATGTTTTTTCCGAACAGGACGTGGTGGCTGAGGAATAAATGACTTTCATCGAGAGGTCCGTTCCGGGGGTGTCTTGAGAACGGGTTACTCAAGCAGTTCATAATCGGGTATGAACTGCTTTTTTTTACATATTTATACGTTGTTCCCCATAGGGAAACCGAAAGGCAGGCCTGTTTTTATTAGACAGAAGTATACTGATCATGTATAATGAAAACATTGAAAGAAAGTCAGGGATCGGATTTTTAGGGGTTTTTTAATATAACATTTTAAAAGGAAGAGGACGCTATGGGCCCCAAGAAAGGATATGTGTTTGTTGCCGTGTGGTTCATCTTCTGTTCCCCGGTCTGGGCGCAAACAACGACCGTACAACAGGGCGAGCAGCAGGTAACCGAGAGCGGAGGAAGTTCAACGAATACGCAAAATCTTAGCCAGGTGATTAAGGCGAAAAGCCAGGACGCGGCGTTGCGCATCAGGGATTTGATGGCCAGGATTGAATCCCAGAAACAGCGTATCCGGGACATGCAGGATAAGAATGAAATGGCGCAACAGAAGATGCGGGATCTGGTTGAAAGAAACAAGTTCTTGGCGGAACAAAAAATCAGAGACATGGAACAAAAAAATCTGGAAATTAAATACCGGATACAGGATGTCAGGGCCAAGAATCAAATGCAGCAACAGCGTATTCAGGATATGCAGGCTAAATTAAAGGATATGCAGCAGCGGAACCGTTAACCGGGGTTAATATATTTTTTTATTCAATGAGCATTTAGTTTACACGACCCAAGGGAGTGTAAATTAGAAATGCGAATTAATCCTTCAGCGAGTGAGCCAAGCGAACGAGCCGAAGGATATTGGTTTAATACCTCGCTAAACCCCCCACAAAAAAGTGGGGGGTTTTTTGTCGAACCCGGGTCGGGTTGGAAGTTCGTGAATGAACATTGGTTTTATGACTTGACTAAACCCGTTAAACCCATCAAAATAAAACACAAGAGAAAGTAATAGTTTTGCTTCGTTCTTAATAAAGCTGCCGTCAGGAGCCTGTAAATTTTATCCGTCTTCACCAAAGATAACGGGCGTGCCCGTAGGAAGGCGAGAGATTAACGGCGTGGGGTTTCATAAATTCTGTCTTTAATATTATGCTATTTGCCCGGACAATTATTATCCTGTTGGTTTTTTTTATGTCGACCGGTATTTATATCTATGAGCGGCATTTGGCCGATCAGGGGCGGGTCGGGCCGGTGGGCCAGCTTATTGATTTTGTCCGTTTCGGGAAATACGCCGAAGACCGGACGCGCACATCCAAAGCAGAGGGTGAAGAGGAGGCGGTTAATATCCAAGAGCATTTGTCGCGTCTCCAGGAGACCTATGACGCTCTTTATAAAGAAAGAGACGCCTTGAGTAAGAAGCGCCAGGAGATATTGGCTGAACTGCTGACTTTGAATGAGCGTTTGTTAAAAGAGGCGGGCGCGTACGCCGAGGTTCTTTCTCAAGAGCAGTATCGGTTTTTGGAAGAATTCCCTGAATTGAAAGAAGCGGCGGCCCAGATGGCCCGGGCTTATATGACAGAGGATCCGGAAGATCGGAGCCGGCAGTTGCTCAAAGCCGAGCAACGCATGGAAGAATTGTTTAAGGAAGAAGAGGGTGGGGCTACTGATGCTGGGGCGCAACGCCTGAAAAATCATTTGAGGAATATTTTAACCGTAATTCGGGAACGGCATCCGAATCAGTTTCAATCGTTTTGTGAAAAAGCGGATCCGGCTGAATGCCTGAACAAAGATCCTGAACAGGCCAGGGCCCTGGTGCAGAAAGTTTTGCTTGCCGGAGGAGAGGGCTTGGCCACGGAGATGGATGACTTGAAAGCCCTTATTGCAAGTTTATCCCGGGAATATTATATCGCGGAAGAAAATTATACCGCCAGCGAGCAATTGTTGGAACAGCAGAATCAGCGCATAGAAGGCGATTTAAGAAAATTAAGCACTCAACTGGTGGAAGCGACGGAGCTGGGTGTTGAGGAAATCAATGCTTTATATAAGGATCTTCTGTTTGAATATGATGTGATTTTGGAAAATTTGGCCTTAAATTTAAGGCGGATGGAAGAGAAACAAAATAGGCTGGAATGGCAGATCAACCACGCCCAGAGCTTATCCTCTCCTCCCGGGAGTCCCTCTCCCGGGACCGGTGCGTCTCCGTTGGCCGCGATTAAAAAACAGCAGGAAGACTTACTGCGGCTTTTGAATGAAAACCTGCAGGCCAGCAAGGAAACGTATCAGCGGCAAAGGAATTTGGGGACCAATTTCGCGAGGACCGTGCGGGAGAATCTTGCCGCTGTTTCCCTGGATTCCATGAGGGAGGCTGCTTCGCCGGATCCCTTGCGTCCGGGGAGCCACGTTGAGTATAACAACCGGCAGCCCGTTGCCCAGTCGAATCGTCCGTCAACCGCGTCTGCCAGTATTCAGCAGAAAAATTACACTGTTCAGGACACCAGAGCCATGCTGGATAGCGCCGCAGAACGCAATTCGGACATCACCACCCAGGCCAGGGAACAAATGCAGCGGCTTAGGGACAAGGCCAGGGATCAAGGTTTTTATGACCGTGCTTTTCCGTCGTCTTTATACCGGTAATATTTTTGTTCAAAAGGCCAGGAAACAGATATCTCGCGGCGGGGCGGAAGCCATAATCAGCCGGCTGTCTTCGAATATGGGGCCAAGCCGTCCTGCAGCATAATCAGGGGCTTCTGCGGAGAAAGTTTAGGAATGAAAAATAAAATAATTATTTTCTTTGTGATGATTATCCTGTCCTCTTTATTTATCCTGGGGGTTGTTTTTTATAATCACCATAGGTTGGCTTTGCACAAGCCGCTTAGAATGATGGGGATGAGCCGTGACGAATACCAGGCGTATCAGTTGGAACACCAACAGCTTCTTTTTGAAAATGAGCGTTTGGTCAGACAGTTGCAGGCGCTGGAGCAGGCCGCGGCCCGTCAGGGACTCTGGCTGAGCAAGGTGAAAGAAGAAAATTTGCATCTGCGGGATAAAATTCTGCTTATGGACCGGCTTTCCCGTCTGCAACAATCTGTTGCTCAATTGCGAGAACAGGAAAGCCGGGAGAGGGAGGCCCGGGAGAAAAAAACGGCCGATCCGGATGCGCCCTCCGGGACGCTTTCTTGGGCGACCCTGGAGGAAGCGAGGACCGCGCTGGAAAAAGCGAAAATCAAAATCCAGTCTGTGCGGGAAAAAATGGATATCCTTATCAGCGAGGACGAGGGAGAGCGGCTTGCCGATCAGGAAGAGACGGAGCGGGTGCAAGCCCTTTCTGGGAATAAAGGGTATCTTCTTATGAATCGTCCTTCGCTAGCCGAGGAGGCGCTGTAGTTTTCCCCGGATACGGTTATCAATCTGTCAAGCAAAAAGGCTATGGCCACGGAACGGCTTCAAACCATCGACACCAAAGCCGGTGTCATCCCGTATACTCTGTCCCGCTCTTCCCGGAGAAGGACGATCGGGATCACCGTTTCTGACCGTCTGCAGGTCCGGGTGGCCGCTCCCCGGTCGGTCTTGTTGAAGGACATCCATAATTTTATTTTTGAGAAAGCCGATTGGATTGTCAACGCGTTGAATGACATGCGTCGTCAACAGGCCGCCTTGCCTCAAAAAGCATTTCAGCCTGGGACGACCTTTTTTTTCCTCGGCAGGGAGTATCCTTTGTGCGTGCAGTCTGCAGACCGGAAGCGTCCGGGCATATTTTTCGACGGCTGTCAGTGGCGGGTCCGCCTCTCCTCAGGCCTTCCCGGCCCTGTGCAGGCCGAAGTCATTAAACAGCAGCTCGTGAAATGGTACCGCCGGGAGGCGGAAGAAATTCTCGGGAGCCGTCTGTTTCATCTTTCCCGTTTGACCGGCCTGACTCCCAGGAAAATAGCCGTGCGGGCCCACCGGCGCATTTGGGGCAATTGTCACTACCGGACGCAGACGATTCATTTAAACTGGCAGTTGGTTTTTTTCCCCTTGGCGGTTATTGATTATGTGCTTGTCCATGAGCTCAGTCACCTGGAGATCCCTAACCATTCCCCAAAATTCTGGAAGAGGGTTGAGCGCATACTGCCGGATTACAGACAGCACCGCCAGTGGTTAAAAGCGAACGCGCCCCGCATGGCTCTCCCCTCGCTGGTTTAAACTGCGGCGTGTTTCTTGAGGATTTTAAGTAAACGTAAAAGGAGGATTGCATGAAGTTTTTAATTGTTTACGGACATCCATACCCCCGGAGTTTCAACCATGCGATTATGGAAACCTTCCGGGACCGGGTCAAAGAGAACGGGCAGGACGTGGTTGTTCGGGACCTGTATGCCATCCGTTTTGACCCCGTTTTGAAAGCGGAGGAACTGGAGGGCTTTAAAAAGGATGTTTATCCCGAAGATATCCGCCGGGAACAGGATTATGTCAGATGGGCGGACACGTTTGTCGTTATCAGCCCGGTCTGGTGGGGGGGGCTGACATCCATTACGCGGGGATACTTTGACCGCGTCTTCAGCCTGAACTTCGCGTACCGGGAAACGGCTGCCGGCCCGCAGGGATTATTGAACGGCAAGAGAGGATATTTGATTAATACGATTGGCGCTCCGATCCCTGTTTATGAACAGGCCGGCCTTATCGGGAGCATGAAGAAAACAATCGGAGACATCGTTTTTGATTTTTGTTCGATCACGCTCGCGGGCCATAAATTTTTCGGGGCTGTCGGGAGTTGTTCCGATGCCGAGCGCAAGGGCATGCTGGAGGAAGTCCGCGGAATCGCCGATGATTTAAGCGGGATAACCGGATGACCGCACTGATAGGGAGGAAGTCGTTTTTTTCCGACGCAGCCGTGCCGTGGGGGATGGGTTCTCTGATGCCCGGCCCCCGGGAAAGCCCCTGTCTTGTGCCGGGCTCCATGGGCCGTGGTTCTTTAAGGGCGGGGAAGAAACAAGAATTTTTAAATAACTATTTGCATCAGAGTGATTTAATGTAAAATAAATCAAGGAGTTGATTTATGCAGGGAAAAAAGATCCTCATTGTTGACGATGATCCGGAAGTCCTGGAAATCCTTGAAAGAAAGTTGAAACTCGAGGGATTTGAGGTCGTTACAGCCGCGGAAGGACAGGTGGCGGTTGAACGGGCCGTTAAAGAGCGTCCGGATTTGATCCTGTTGGATATCGTGCTTCCGGATATTGATGGGTCTGAAGTGGTTCAGCGTATCCTCGCGCATCCTTTTATTGAAAGAAAGATCCCGGTTTTGTTCCTGTCCGGCATTGTCACCGGGGAGGAACGGAACAAATACATGGAGCTTACGGTCGGCGGCCAGACTTATCCAGCCCTCCCTAAACCTGTCACCATCACAGACCTGCTGCAAGGAATCCGCGGCCTCCTCCCGGCATCATGACCCCGGCCTGGAGTTGAGTTTTTTTAGAATTTGAATGCGATGATTATTAACATAAAAGTGATTCCCGGCGCTAAAAAGAACCTGGTCAAAGAAGAGGACCGCCAGTTCAAGGTTTATCTTACGGCGCCACCGGTTGATGGCAAAGCCAACGACGCTCTGGTGGACGTCCTCTCGGGGCATTTTCATGTTCGCCCAAAGCAGGTTCGGATTATAAAAGGATTGAAATCGAGGCATAAAACCATTATGATAGACAATTAAACTTGTTGCCGGGTTCAATGTCATCAGGGGGAAGCCCCTGACAAGCCAGAGCAGGAGGGGTGTATGTTAGCAGACACGATCAGCCGGGACTATATTCAGGCTATGAAACAGAAAGAAAGCGTAAAGGTGTCCACTCTGTCTTTTTTACGGGCCCAGATGAAGAATGTGCAGATCGATTTGAAGGTGGATAAACTGACGGATGAGCAGGTTCAGGATGTCATTAAAAAGCAGGTGAAACAGCGGCGGGATTCCATCGCCCAATATGAAAAGGGCGGCCGGCCGGAATTGGCCGATAAGGAAACGCAGGAAATGAACATTCTTCTGGCGTATTTGCCCGCGCAGTTAGGGGAGGAGCAGTTACGGCCGGTTGTGCAGGAGTCGATACGGGTGACGGGGGCCCAGGGGATGAAGGATATGGGGCGGGTGATGAAAGAGGTTTTGTCCCGGGTCGGTGACGGCGCCGATAACCGTTTGGTCAGCGAACTGGTTAAGAAAGAATTATCGGAGTTGTAAGCGAGGGCGCATGAAAAGTAAAGCGCGTGGCAAGACGTTTCGTTTTTTTGGGGTCTTTGTGTTGGTGGGGGTTTTAGCCGCTGGATGGCTGTGGCTCGACCGCCACTACACCGTCCCCATTATTATGTATCATAATATTGAGCCGAATCCGGCCGGGAAGGCGGATACCGTCAGTCCGGAAATATTCCTCCGGCAAATGGATTTTCTAAAAACGCGCGGCTACCGGGTAATTTCCCTGGATGATCTTGTCCGGGGCATCCAAGCCGGACATCCGCCCGGGAGAAAATCCGTGGTTTTGACTTTTGACGACGGGTACGAAAATAATTATACGAATGTGTTCCCGCTGTTGAAAAGATACGGGTTCCCCGCCATGATTTTTATTTCCCCGGATTTCTTCGGGGAGGTCGGTTTCCTGTCTTTAGAGCAGATTTTGGATATGCAGAAGGCCGGCGTTCAATTCGGAAGCCACGGCATGTCCCAGGCGTATTTGCCTGATCTCCCCGATGACCAGCGGTATCTGGAAGTCTGGGAGAGCCGACGGATTCTTATGGCAGATCTTAACACCAATGTGGATTATTTCTGCTATCCTGTCGGCGGGTTTAATGACAGGATTAAAGACCTTGTTCGCCGGGCGGGATATCAGGGCGCCCTGGCCACAAACCGCGGCTACGACCGTTTTAACCAGGATGTATATGAATTAAAACGCATCCGGTTTAGCGATAAAGATAAGTCACCCATTGTGCTCTGGGCGAAACTTTCCGGGTATTACAACCTTTTTAGAAAATTAAAAAATCCGGAATAGCCTTTTTACATCATAAAGGACGTCCGGCCTCAGGCAAGGAGAGAAAGGACTGATGAAAAAAAAGACGGCCAAGAAAACAACGGCCTCACCGTATCGTTTCACGGAAGACGAAGGGTTTGTGATCCAACAGTATAATCAGGCCAAGCCTTTCAGTAATTTTTTCCCGGGAATCGCCGGGCTTTGGGGGATTCCGATGTGGGTGTTCTACGTGAACCGGGGGCAGGGCATTTCCAGTCTTGGTATTGAGAGCAAAGATAAAGCGGTCCTGGAATTCCTCCCGGCCAATAAGGCGTACCGCTTAACCTCGCTTCAGGGGTTCCGGACATTTTTGAAAATTTTTTCTGGAGCCAAGTCCTGCCTTTGGGAGCCGTTTCAGGACGGGGCTGGCCTTAGGACCCGCCAAACGATGAAGATCCGCGCGCATGACCTGACCCTTGAAGATGTCCATCCCGGTTTGGGGTTGCGCGTTACGGTCAATTATTTCACGGTAGCTTCTGAAAATTATCCGGCGCTGGTCCGCCGGGTCAGCTTGGAGAACATGTCCCGTAAAAATATGCGGATCGAATGCGTGGACGGCCTGCCACTGATTATGCCGTACGGGATGCGGGATTGGGCGCTCAAAAATATGTCGCGGACCGTGGAAGCCTGGGTGAGGGTGAACAACCTTAAACACAAAGCTCCGTATTATCACTTGAATGTCGAGGTGGCGGATTCTCCGCAGGTTCAGCATATTACAGAAGGCCATTTTTATTTTTGTTTTGCCGAAGGCGTGCCGAAACCGGTTTTATTGGACCCGATTGTGGATCCGGCAGTGGTGTTCGGTTCCAATCTGGATTATGTTTATCCGCACGGGTTTTATGGGCAGAAAAAATTTGAAATCCCGGATGTGCAGCACACGAGCAACCGCACCCCTTCAGCGATGAGCTATGGGGCACTTTCTCTTCCGGCGGGCCGGTCCCGGACCCTCACCGCTTTGATCGGATACGCCTCCAGTGAGAAGCAGCTCGCTCGGATCGTGCGCCAGGCAACGGCCCAGGGATTTGTGGAAAAGAAAGCCGCTGATAATAAAGCGGTGGTGGATGAGGTCAAACAGTACGTGTGGATGAGCAGCGCTTCCCCCGACCTGGATCAGTATGTCGGGCAGACGTTCCTGGATAATGTTCTGCGGGGCGGATTGCCGGTTTCCTTGCCGACAGCGGAGGGGAACGAGGTCTTCAATGTCTACAGCCGCAAGCATGGCGACCCGGAACGGGATTATAATTATTTTGTGTTGTCTCCCAGCTATTTTTCGCAGGGGAATGGAAATTACCGCGACGTCAATCAAAACCGCCGGACTGACGTGTGGTTTAACCGGGATGTGAAGGACACGCATATTTTTACCTTTCTTAATTTAATTCAGGCGGACGGGTATAATCCCCTGGTCGTCAAAGGGCTGTCGTATGCGATCGCCAAGCCGGATAAACTCAAAGGTGTTTTAAAGAATTGCCTGAAAACTCCCGCCCGGGATATGCCGGGACTGGAAGCGTTTTTGCAGGAGAGTTTTCAGCCGGGCCAACTGCTTAAAATGATCGTGGATAATGATGTCAGGCTGAGCGTCGCCCCGGCTGCTTTCCTCGGGGAAATCTTGAGCTTGTGTCAGAAAAACGAGCTCGCCGACCACGGGGAAGGATTCTGGATCGATCATTGGACATATAATCTGGACCTGATAGAGAGCTATTTGTCGGTTTACCCGGAAGCTTTAAGGCCGTTGCTGTGGGACAAAAAGGGCTTCAGCTTCTTTTTAAACACGCACTATGTTTTGCCCCGTGGGCAGCGGTTCCTTTTGACGCCCCAGGGGGTCCGGCAGTACCACGCGGTCTATAATGATATTAAAAATATTGACGCCGCCGCGAAAGGGTATAAGCTGCGGGTTCAGGACGGGGAGGGGGATGTTTATTACACCAGTCTTTTTTCAAAGCTGCTTTGTCTTGTCGCGAATAAGTCGGCGACCTTTGACCCCAGCGGGATCGGCATTGAAATGGAAGCGGATAAGCCGGGATGGTATGACGCCTTAAACGGGCTGCCCGGACTGATGGGGTCTTCGGTTTGTGAAACCTTGGAACTCAAACGGCTTTGTCTTTTTCTTGCGAATTCTCTCGACCAGCTGTGTCTTGAGGAAGGAGAAACCTTGTGGGTTTTTGCGGAACTGGGGAATTTTATCCGTGAACTGCAGGCTCTTTTCACGGGAGAAGACGACCCCCTGCAATTGTGGCACCGGGGCAATGATATCAAGGAACATTACCGGTCGCGGATCCGCAAAGGGATCGAGGGCGGGGAACATGAATTCAGCGTCGGCCAGATTCGTGTTTTTTTATCTGCGGTTATCAATCGGGTTGACCGGGCCGTGGCTTTAGCGGCCCCGGGAGAGGAACTCCTGCCAACCTATTTTTATCATGAAGTGACGGATTACGCTCAGCTTGAAAAGACGCATCAGGAGTGGCATTATGTCATGCCGGTGAATTTCCGCCGTCACGCCCTGCCACTTTTTCTGGAAGGGTTTGTTCACTTGCTGCGGGTTGAGCCGGGTCAGGAGCAAGCCCGGACGTTATACCGGAAACTGCGAAAGAGCCCGCTTTATGACAGGAAGCTGAAGATGTATAAAGTCAACGCCGATCTTTCCGGGGAAAGCGAAGAGATCGGCCGCACGCGGATTTTCCCTCCAGGGTGGCTGGAGAACGAATCGATTTGGCTGCACATGGAGTACAAATATTGCCTGGAGCTTTTGCGCAACGGTTTGTATGATGAATTTTATGAAACCTTCCGGGATATCCTGATCCCGTTTCAGAACCCGGATCAATACGGACGCAGTCATCTGGAAAACAGTTCTTTTATCGTCAGCAGCGCTCATCCGGACGAATCCCTGCACGGGCAGGGATTCGTGGCCCGGTTATCGGGCAGCACGGCGGAATTCATTCAGATGTGGCTCTGGATGTGCGCCGGCCGTCAGCCGTTTTATGTGGATGAGAACCGGGAATTGAACCTGGAGCTTAAGCCCATATTGCCGGCCTGGCTTTTCAACCCGGAAGCCACCGCGAAGGAGTACGGCCCTCCCGGCAGCCGGCAACTTGAGACAATCCCTGCTGGCGGGTTTGCTTTTAACCTCCGGGGGCACACGCTTACGGTTTACCATAATCCTAAGATGAAAGGCACTTTTGGGGCAGACCCCGCCGTCATCCGGGATATGACTCTTCAGTATTACGGCCGGAAAGGCTTTATCGAGATCGAGGGCCCGGTCATTCCTGCCCCTTATGCCGAAGATGTGAGAGACCATAAAATCAGGCGTATTGATGTTTTTTTTGATTAGGCGGGTTATCCCGGCGGTATCCGGCGTTTATCCATCACGGCTCTTGACAATAAAAGTTTGAATTATTAAAATAATATCCTGCCGAAATTTTGTCCTGTTTTTTCGAAAGCTGCGGCTTGGGAGTCCGGCGTACCTTTGAAACGGGATCCCGCCGGACTCAATGGACATCAACTGTGGTTTTCCCGTTCCGAAAAAGTTCATCTGTTTGGTCAGCAGCGTAGCCACATTTTTAAATTCGTGAGAGGAGGGGCTGGTATGACGGATAATAACATTGCCGCCATCAATGAAAAGGTGAAGAGGGAAAGCAGTTTTGTTGAAGCGATCCTGCTGGAGGTGGGGAAGGTGATCATCGGACAGCGGGACCTCCTGGAGAGACTGCTGGTCGGCTTGCTCGCCAATGGTCATATCCTGATTGAAGGGGTGCCGGGGTTGGCGAAAACGACCGCGGTCAAGACTCTTTCGGAAACGATTCGTACCAAATTCCAGCGGCTGCAGTTTACCCCCGACATGCTGCCCGCGGACCTGACGGGCACGCTTATTTATGACCAGCGGACCGGGGATTTCTCCATAAAGAAAGGCCCGCTTTTCGCCAACATCATCCTGGCGGATGAAATCAACCGGGCGCCGGCCAAGGTGCAGAGCGCCCTGTTGGAGGCTATGCAGGAACGCCAGATCACGATCGGGGAAGAGACCCTGAAACTTGACGATCCGTTTTTGGTTTTGGCCACCCAGAACCCTATCGAACAGGAGGGGACGTATCCTTTGCCGGAGGCGCAGGTCGACCGCTTCATGCTGAAGGTTAAGATCGGGTACCCTTATAAAAGCGAAGAACTTAAGATTCTCAAACGGATGTCTTTCACCAGTCCGCAGCTTCATGTCCAGCAGGTTGTAACGCCTGCGGACATTATCCGGGCCCGCGCTGTTGTGGACGAGATTTACATGGATGAAAAAATTGAACAGTATATCGTTAATCTTGTGGACGCCACCCGCAATCCCGGCGACTACAACATGCCGGAACTGAAAGGGCTCATCCAGTACGGCGCTTCCCCGCGGGCGACCATTAATCTGGCTTTGGCCTCCAAGGCGTACGCGTTTCTGCTGGGGCGCGGTTATGTGACCCCGCAGGACATTAAGACCATCGGGCTGGATGTCCTGCGCCATCGTGTTATCATCAGCTATGAAGCGGAAGCCGAAGAACAGACCTCCGAGGACATTATTAAGAAAATATTTGATGAAGTTGAAGTGCCTTAAAGGAAGCAGCCATGATCCCCAAGGAAGTATTGCAAAAAGTCCGGCGCATCCAGATCACTTCGTCCCGTCTGGTGAATGACATTTTCGCCGGCCAATATCACAGCGTGTTCAAAGGGCAGGGCATTGAGTTTGATGAGGTCCGGGAGTATCAGTTGGGTGATGACATCCGGACGATCGATTGGAATGTCACGGCCCGCACGGGGAAGGCGCATGTCAAAAAATTTGTTGAGGAACGGGAATTGACCGTCATGATCTGCGTGGACGTTTCCATGTCCTGCCGTTTCGCCTCTGAGAACGCGCTGAAGGCCAAGCTGGCGGCGGAAATCGCGGCCGTACTGGCATTTTCGGCCATTCGCAACAAAGATAAAGTCGGCCTGATTATTTTTACGGATCATATTGAGAAATTTATGCCTCCCCGGAAAGGCGTTAAAAGCGTGCTGAAAGTTATCCGCGAAGTGCTGTATTTCTGCCCGCAGAGCCCGAGGACGGATATCGCCTGGGCGCTGGAATATTTGAGTAAGGTCACGAACCGCCGCAGCGTGGCTTTTCTTATTTCGGATTTCATGGATCAGGAATGCCTGTCCGGGGAAGAAATCCCGGCTGATTCCCGGCTTAGAAAGGCGCTCGCCATTGCCAATAAAAAGCATGATGTCATCGCCGTCACCCTTAATGACCGCCGGGAAGATGACGTTCCGGCCTGCGGGCTTCTGACCCTTGAAGACGCGGAAACCGGGGAAAGGATGGTTGTAGACACAACGAGCCCCGGTGTCCGGGCCCAATACCGCCGGCAAGCCGAGCAGCGATTGCGGGCCCGGGAAAAGCTTTTCCGTTCTGTCGGGATTGATCATGTCCCGGTTTCGACCGGGGTGCCGTACGCCAATGAGTTGGTGAGGTTTTTTTCCAGGCGGCGCAGGCGCTTAAAGTGAGGCTGCAATGCGGAAAATTCTTTTATTCAATGAGCATTTAGTTTACACGACCGAAGGGAGTGTAAACTAGAAATGCGAATTGATCCTTCAGGGCGAGAGAGCCCAAGCGAACGAGCCGAAGGATGGTGGTTTCAATACATGACCCAGGGAGTGTAAACTAGAAATGCGAATTGATCCTGAGGGCGAGAGAGCCCAAGCGAACGAGCCGAAGGATGGTGGTTTAATCCCCCGCAGCTTGCTACGGGGGATTGGGTCCAGAGCTTGCTGTGGGGGTCATGCCTTTGATTTCCTGATTTTTGGCCTTCTTATTCCGGGGATCGCCCAGGCCGACGACATCCGTGATGTGAAGCCTCCTGTTGCTTTGCCCGGGTCTCAGGGAATTTGGATCGCGGTGCTGATTCTGCTTTTCCTGGGAGCGTTGGCGTGGGCGTTGCGGACCATGTCGCGCCGGCGTTCGGCCCCGCCCCCGGCTGCCCCGCCTCCGCCTCCCTGGGAGGTGGCCCTTCAGCGTCTCCAAGCCTTGAAGGATGCGGGGTTCCCCGGGGGGGAGGACGTGAAGACGTTTTACACGGAATTATCCGATATCCTTCGCCGGTATATGGAAGGGCGTTTTCAGATTAAGGCCCCGGAGATGACGACCGAAGAGTTTTTGGCTCGTCTGAAGAATACCCCCGCCCTCGATAATCACCATAAATTATCTTTGCAGGATTTTTTGAATTGTTGTGACAGGGTGAAGTTCGCCAGGTTCTCATCGTCGGTTTCGGAGATGGAGCACGGACTGAATTTGGTCTGGTGGCTGGTTTCAGAAACGCAGCCGCCGGCCTCGCACGCCGGGAATGGTGAACAACGCGTGATGGTGTCAACTTAGGAAGTTCTGACAGACAGGACGAACTATGATTCTGAAAACGCCGTGGGTTTTGGCCCTTATCCTCGTGATTGTGCCGTTGATGGTCTGGCGGAACCGGAAATCCAAAACGCCTTCGGTGCGTTTCCCGTCCGGGCACTTGGTGCGTCACTTGCCCCGCAGCTGGAAAATCCGATTCATGGGGAGTTTGTTTGTCCTGAGGATCCTGACGGTCGTGTTGTTCCTTGTGGCCCTGGCCGGGCCGCGCGCCGTGCGGGAAGAAACCAAATACCATTTTGAAGGCATCGATATTATGCTGGCGCTGGACGCTTCCCGCAGCATGGCCACCGAAGATTTTTCTCTCCTGGGGAAACGCTATAACCGCCTGGATATCAGCAAAAAAGTGGTGGAAGAGTTTATCGACGGGCGCCAGCATGACCGCATCGGACTCGTGGCTTTTGCCGGTCTGGCTTACACGGTGTGCCCGCTGACCAAGGACTATGTTTGGCTGAAAGAGAATCTTAAACGGATTGAGTTTGACCTGATTAAAGACGGCACGGCGATTGGCTCTGCCACCAGTACGGCTTTGATCCGTTTGCGGGAGAGCGAGGCTAAGAGTAAAGTTGTTGTCCTGCTTACCGATGGGGTTAACAACGCAGGAACGGTGGATCCAGTGGAAGCGGCTCATGCGGCCCAGGCGTACGGGGTAAGAATTTATACAATCGGCGCGGGCACGAAAGGGTACGCGCCTTATCCCGTGGAGGATATCTTTGGCCGGACGCGGTATCAGAAAGTGATCACGGATGTGGATGAAGACACCCTGCGGGAAATGGCCCGTGTTTCCGGGGGAAAGTATTTCCGCGCTACGGACACATCGTCCCTGCGGCAGATTTACAAGGAAATTGATCAAATGGAGAAAACGCCCTTTGAAGAAACCGGGTACCGGGATTATCAAGAGTTGTTCCCTTATGTCCTGACGGCGGCTTTGATATTGCTGGGGGTGGAATTATTATTAGCCCACACAGTTTGGTTGAGGGTTCCTTAAAATGCGTTTTGTTATCCCTGAGATTTTTTACGGTCTCTGGGCCGTGGTGCTTTTGGCGGCTTTCCTGAGCTTAGCCAGGCGACGGCGGGAAAAGTTTTATGAGCGCTTTGCGGACCACGGGCTCTTTTCGGACCTCGCGCCCACGCTGGTTCCCGGCCGCTATGCGTTGAAGCACGGGCTGCTTCTCGCGGTTTTTGTTTTCAGCCTGGTGGCGCTGGCCAGGCCGCAGTGGGGTTATGAAATGAGGGAAATCAAGATGCAGGGGCTGGATATCCTGTTGGTGATCGACACCTCCCGCAGTATGCTGGCCGATGACGTGAAGCCGAACCGGCTTGAGCGGGCGAAGCTGGCCGTCCGGGATTTCCTTCGGCATCTGGAGGGGGATCGTGTCGGACTGATCGCCTTTGCCGGCGATGCGTTTTTGATCTGCCCTCTGACCGTCGATTATGGCGGCTTTCTTCTCAGCCTGGATCATTTGGATAAAAAGAGTATCCCCCGGGGAGGGACCAATATCGCGCAGGCTCTGCGGGAGGCTTTGCGGGAATATGATAATACCCCCAGTCAATACAAAGTGGTGATTATCATTACGGACGGGGAGAATTTGGAAGATGACCCGTGGGCAGCCGTGAAAGAAGCCAAAGACAAAGGGGTTAAAATTTATTGTGTCGGGATCGGGACGCAAGCCGGGGAGCTGATTAAAGACGCGGATATTTTCGGTCAGACGAGTTATGTCAAGGACGAACAGGGGAATATTGTCAAGTCCCGTCTGAATGAGGATTTGCTTCAGAGGATCGCTCTGGAGACCGGCGGCGTTTATGTCCGGGCTAGCGGCGCGGAATTCGGGTTGGATGTGATTTATGAAAAACAGCTGGCTAAATTGGAGAAGCGGGACATGGAAAGCGCAATGGCGAAAAGTTATTTTGAACGTTTTCAGTGGCCGCTCGGGTTGGGGTTGGTCTTTTTGTTATGGGAATTTTTTCTGCCTTTAAGGAGAGAGAACCGCAATGGCCGGCCGGCGTCATGATAGGATAAAGAGGCTGATAAGGGGGTTCGGCTGTCTGTGCCTGGCCGCCGGGGTTAGTGGGGCGGTGGCGCCGTCTGCCTTGGCTCTGTCACCCCAAAAAAGCATGCGTTTGGGGAATACCCTTTACGAAGGCGGCCATTATGAGGATGCCGCCGCGCAGTATCAGGAGGCCCTGAATCAGGAACCGGAATCTCCGCTGATGAATTATAATCTCGGGACGGCACAATACAAGATGAACCATTATGACCAGGCGCGCAATCATTTGCAAAAAGCCCTGCTTGCGGAGGGGGATTCCCTTCGTCAGAAAGCCTATTATAATTTGGGGAATGCTTCTTTCCGGCTAAGCCTTCAGCAGGAACCGGCTGACCTTCAGCAGGCGGTTTCTTCCATGGAAGAGGCGGTGACTTTTTATGAAAACGCTTTTAAAATAGATGACAAAGACCAGGACGCTCATTATAATTATGAAATTGCGCGCAGGGAATTAGAGCGGTTGAAGAAAAAAATGGACGAGCAGGAGACGGAGCAGCAGAAAAAAGGCGGGCAGGAAAAACAGGATCAGAGTTCTGAAAGCCAGGGACAGGATGAACGCCAGGATGAATCACAGCAGGCGAGCGACAGGCCGTCTTCTCCCCGGCAAAAAGATGAAGAACGGGAAGACACTCCTAAGGAAAACCAAGGGCAGAGCCACAAGCGGGAGCCGGAAACCCAGGACGACCGCCATTCTGATGAGCAGGAGAGGCGGGAGCCAAACGACCAATTCGGACAGGACAAATCGGGAGAAGAGGAATCCCCGTCTTCCCCTCCGCAGACAGGCCAGGGGGAGGCCCAGCCTCCCAAACAGCGCGCGTATTTTACTCCCGAGGAAGCCCGAATGCTTTTGAACAGATACCAGAGCAATGAAGAACCGCAGATGCTTTTTGATTCCGTGCTCCCGCCGGAGTCAGCAGCGCCGGTGGAGAAAGACTGGTAGTCCGCGTATGATTTTTCGAAATGTTATTCGCATGGCCCTTGTCGGCTTTGTGTTGTTGTCCTTCGGCCTGTGTCCGGCCTCGGCGGAAGATATTTCTGTTACTGCTGAGGTGGACCGGCGGAGTATTGAATTGGGGTCTTTTTGCCAAATGAGAATCACGGTTCAGGGGGAGCAAAAGGTCGAGCCTGTGGTCTTGCCGAAAATTGAGGGGATGGAAACGCGTTATCTGGGCCCATCCACCAGCATCACGCTGATCAACGGCCAGTATTCCACCTCCCGGGCTTTTCAGTATAACCTTTACCCTCTTTCTGAAGGCCGCTATACTATTCCGGCGGTTGACGTGGTTGTGAACGGCAAAACGTATTCCACGGAACCAATTTATATAGACGTCACGGCCTCCCAGACCGCGGGGCAGGACCGGTTGAACGGCCCGAAGGATTCTTTGCAGGATAAAATATTTTTAACCTTGTCCGTGCCGCAGCGGGAATATTACGTCAACGAACGGGTTCCGGTGACGATGAGGCTTTACATTCAGAACCTGTCGGTCCGCAATGTTCATTATCCGGAAATGGAGCATGTCGGCTTTATATGGGAGAACTCTCAGGATATTCAGCAAACGGCCGAGATCCTCGGCGGGCTGAAATATGACGTTATTACGTTTTATGCCCAGATTTATCCTACGAGGCCGGGGCCTTTGGCCCTGGGGCCGGCCGAGATCGTCTGCGATATTCTGTTCAAGAGGCCCGAGGCCCGGTCTCCTTTCGGCCGTGTGGACGGGTTTCTCAACGACAGCTTTTTCCGGGGCTTGTTTGACGACTATGATCAGCAGACGATTTCAATCAAATCCGCGGATTTAAAAATTTCCGTCCTGCCGCTGCCGGACGAGGGCCGGCCGAAAGAATTTTCCGGGGCGGTGGGCCATTATGATTTCGACGCCACAGTCACTCCGACGGAAATTAAGGTCGGCGATCCGCTTACTGTGCGCATGACCGTGAAAGGGACCGGGAATCCCGACGCGGTGCAGATGCCGGCGCTGGCCGGGGAAGGCGCTTTCAAATTCTACGAGCCGCAGGTGACGGAAAACCCGGGCACTAAATCCGTGGAACAGGTGGCTATCCCGACGTCTGAGAATATCAAGGCCTTTCCCGCTTTGAGTTTTTCTTATTTTGACACCGATAGCCGTAAATACCGGACGATCACCCGGGGGCCGTTCCCGTTAAAGATTGTGAAGCTTCAGGACGGGGAGAAGCTTAAAATCGTTGGGCTGAACAAAGACCCGGAACAACCTTTGGTTGAATTGGAACCGCTTGGCCAGGATATCCTTTTTATCAAGGATCGGCCCGGCCCGTTTTATTCCAGGGACCGGTTGTTCCTTTTTCAGCGTTTTGGCTTCTGGCTTCTGGTCATGGTGCTGATTTTGACCTGGGGCGGTTTGTATAGTTATTATCATTTCCACCGCAAACTGGCCACGGATTCCCGTTTCGCACGGCGGTTTCGCGCTCCCCGCGCGGCAAGAGAGGGGCTGAAAGAAGCCCAGGGTTTCATGACGCAGGGCGACAGCCGGCGGTTTTATGATATTCTGTTTAAAACTGTGCAGAATTATTTCAGCAATACTTTCCATATCCCGGGTGGCGCGGTGTCGCTGGACGTTGTTCTGGCTGTTTTAAGGGAGAAAAAAGTTCCGGACCCGGTCCTGGAACAGGTCCGGGCGTTTTATGCGGAATGTGAAAGTGTCCGCTACGCTCTGGTTCAATTGCCCCGGGAACAGATGGCCGGCAGTTTTTCCCGAGTCACCGAGATTATCGAATTTATAGAGAAAAACGGCAAATGAAGACAATGATTGTTTTAATAGCTGTGATAGGTGTGATTTACGTCCTGCCGGTCTCGGCGGCGGAGGGGCCCCGGGACGAGGCCTGGGCCAGCTTTATTAAGGCGGGTTTTGCGTATCAGGAAGGCCAATATGATAAGGCGATCGTCCAGTATGAACACTTGCGCCAGCAGGGGCTGGTCAGCGGGGCGCTTTATTATAATTTAGCCAACGCTTATTTTAAAAAGGGGCAGATTGGGAAAGCGATCCTGAATTATGAGCGTGCCCGGGAGATCCTGCCCCGCGATTCCGACGTGCTGTCCAATCATAAGCTGACGCTTTCCCGTAGAGAACAGAATTTCCCCCTGCCCCGCAAGAGCATGATACAAAGAGGGGTGGAAGGCGCTCTGAATTATTACACGGTGAATGAATTTCTTGTCTTAACGGTTTTGTTTACGGTTATGGCCGGGGGCCTTTTCTTGGCGGCGCTGTTTCTCAACTGGCCGCGGCGGAAAATATGGCCCGTCATTACAATTTGTTTGACATTAAGTGTGTTATGCGTGACCGGGGTTGTCGTTAGAATGCATCTCCGGGCCGGGGCGGGTTTTGCCGTTTCATCCACCGAGGCGTTTTTCGAGCCGCGTCCCGACGCCACCGTCCATTTCACGCTTAAGGAGGGGCAGACGGTGAAGGTCCTCAAAAGGGAAGGGGCCTGGCTGAAGATCGAGCGGCCTGATCAAAAGGCGGGTTGGGTTGCGGCGGACACGGTTGAAACTATATAAAGCGCAGGGCTTTCGATGATCACAACGCATCACGTTCACGCGGGCAGAGATATCTTATGTCCGTAAAATGGTTTTAAGTCAAAACATTATACCGGACCACGGTGCAGGGCCTGCCGGAGAAACTGGACCTTTCTTTCGATCCCGATGCCACTTTGGTGGAGGAGCGGATCCTGCTGATTAAAGCTCACTATGCCCGGGAAGCCATGGATTATGCTCGCAGGCGCAGGTGCGTTAACCCTTATAATCAAAAAATGTGCACAACTTACCTCGGTTTTTATGATATTATTGAATTATCCGGAATTCCTCAGGATAAAACCGAGGTCTTTTCTGCTGCGCGGTTGGTCAGCCGGAAGGTTTCTGATCAAAAAGTCGCCCGGATTTATATCGGGAAACGGCGTGGTACTAAACAGATGATCCATAAAAAATTTGTTAATAAGGAATATAAGATGGAGGAAGAATGAGAAGAATACGTAGGGCCCAATGGCTGGCTATCGTGGGAGTCCTGGTTGTTTGCGCTGCGCTGTGGATCCCGGGGACGCATGCGGCCGGGAAAAAAACGTTCCAAGAATTCTGTGCCCAGCAACATCAGGAAACAGGGAAATGCCCGGAAGATATTTGCTGGGAAAAAACGGTTGTCGGGGCTGATGAGAAAGACGAGATCCTGTGCCAGCCCCGGGAATGTCCGGATATTTCCGCGGACGCCTGCCCCAAAGACTACTGTGCGGTCATGGTTAACTGTTCGAACGAGAAGATTTGTCATTATCAGATGCAGGGGGAGAGGGCCCAGTGCGGGGATTTGGCTTACGAGGGACAGGATGTGGAGTGCTGCCCCGGGCTTATCCGCCGTTGCGGGATTGAATTTTTAGACGGGACCTGCGATATGGAAGGGCGGGGGTCTATTTATAGCCTGCCGATCTGTATCCCTTGCGGCGACGGTTTTTGTACGAATTTTGAAAGCCGGTGTAATTGCCCGGAAGACTGCGGAGAGCCGTTGAAATAAAAGTTATCCCGCGGGCGATGTGACGGCGCGCAACACTTCTTCCGCCGCCCGGCCGGTGGCCCCGGATTCCCCCAGCAGCTCTTTAACCCGGGTTAATTCTTTTTTTATCTGTATGCGCTTTTCCGGATTGCCTAATATTTTTATGGCTTCCTGCGCGATCATACTCGCCGTGGCCTCCTGCTGAACGCATTCCGGAACTATTTTTTTGCCTGCCACGATGTTCACCAGCCCTATCCATGGAATTTTAATAAACATTTTAGCCAGCAGCCAGGTGAGAAACGCGGTTTTGTAGATAACGATCATCGGCGCGTTGAGAATGGCGGTTTCCAGTGTCGCTGTCCCTGAAGCCACGAGGCAAAGGGTGCTGGCCTGTATCCCGTCGTAAATGCCGGTCTCCATGATCCGGACCGGAAGTTTCTGCTGCCGGATGTGCTTTTCCAGCAGGTCCCGGGAAATAGTGGGCGCTTTAAAAAGCAGGAATTGAACCGGGGCCAGTGTCCGGTCTGTGATTTCCTGTCCGGCTTTAAGCATAATAGGGAGCAGATTGTTGATCTCGTTGCGGCGGGACCCGGGGAGGAGCCCGATGACGGTGTGCCCTTCCGGGATGCCGTGGGCGCGAAGGTAATCCCGCGGTTCTTGTTCTGTTTTCACGATGTCAACCAGGGGATGACCGACCAGCGTGACATCAATATTATGCCGTGCGTAAAAGCCTTTTTCAAAAGGGAACAAGACAAGCATCCGGTCGGTGTAGTTCCGGACTGTTTCGACGCGTTTTTCTTTCCAGGCCCAGACCTGGGGGCTGATGTAATAAATGACGCGGATACCCAGTTTTTTGATTTCGGGCGCGAGGCGCAGGTTAAAGCCCGGATAGTCCACGAGGATCACGGCGTCGGGCCGGGTGTCCCGGACGTGCGCGAGCAGGGTATGAAAAATTTTTTTAAATTCCTGATAGTGTTTCAGGACTTCCACAAATCCCACGACGGCCAGGCGGGTTAAATCGGTCAGAAGTTCAACGCCGGCTTCCGCCATTTGTTGCCCGCCGACGCCGGAAAAGGCGGTCTGGGGACAGCGTTCTTTTATGGCGCGGACCAGGTGAGCCGCGTGCATGTCTCCGGAAGCTTCTCCGGCCACGATAATGAAATGGGGTTGAGTTTTAGACATGAATTGATAAAAACGCCTTCGAGAGATTGGCCTTTATTTTAATGTGAGTATCTTGGTAGACAGATCTTCGGCTTCTTTTTTTGACAAGATAAGCCCCCCGGAAATCCTTATCCATTTCGCCAGCATCTCCCGGTCGGGATAATCAAGGGTTTTCGCTGTTTTATTGATATGGCATTCTATCTGCCGGTCCAAGAACCTTTTTGTGTCTGCCCCGAAATAGACTTCACATTCTTTATAAACTTTGTCATAAAAAGAGGACATGGCAGAACCTTAGCGTTTAATATTGTTTAAAACCCATTCCTCATGATGATCCAATTTATTTTTAACACCCATAACAAAACGGCAGGTCTTGTCTCCTTTGGCCCGGCACATAATCTCCCGGGCGTCGAGGTCCATATTAAAACTCTCAGAACACCATCCTGCGGAATATCCGGAATTCATGATGCAGACCGGCCTTGTGGCATGAGCGCCTTTGGCGGAGATGTGACTGTAGCTTTCGAAAGAATAGGGGTGGTCATAGATGAGAAAATAATTATCGTCTTGAGAAGGCTTGCTCTCCGGGAAAATATCGACAAAAGCCCACCCCGTATAATTAAAACTGATCGGGCCTGCCGCTAATTTGGCAACCGGGTCGGTCACCCCCTGCCGGGCCGCAAATTTTTGGGCGTCTGCCCGGCCAATAGACTTAGCTAAAATATATAAAAAATGATCTGCGGCTTCTTCGGCCATAGCATCGTTTAGGCCCATGGTTTCCCCCAAGTTTTTCGTAAATTCAAGCCGCAACGATTTAGCGTTAATTAAAATATAGCGCTCCCCGCTGATTGTGATCGTGCCTTCCAGCTTGTTGCAATAAAAGGAATCGAAAAAGTTGTTGACGTATTGCTCGGCCTGTTCAAACACCGGAACCATGGGGGGCGGAACTTTTACGCTTTGTAAAACCATAAGCACCATCTCCTTTTTTAAGAAACGCCACGGGGATATCCCGTGAAATGTTTTTTAGCTTGAGAAAGCCATCTGGCTGATTTTAAATTATATAATTTTATTTATTATATCGTTTTTTGGGGCTGATTCAAACGCAGATTAAGTAATTTTTTTGAAGATTTTTTATCGTTTTTCATGTTTCTTCCTCCTGCGGGTTATAAAATAAATTATTAAATGCATTAACCGGAACCGTGGGGCAGGGCGGGGGAAGAATATAATAAAGGCCTCGACAGAAGCCAATGGATATGCTAATATCGCAACCATTCCGGGTTGTTTCTGAGATTGTCCCCGCAGGCACGCATATGAAAAATTACCTTAAACTCCTGAAATTTTTGGCTCACTATAAAAAGAAGTTCGGCCTTGCCGTTGTGGTGATGTTTATTTCCAGGATCTTTGAAGGCTTTCAGATGTCTTTGATCGTGCCGGTCATGGATCGGATTTTCACAAAGAAACCGATCATCCTCTCCAATAAACTGCCCCCGGCCCTTGAAAACATCATTAACTGGCTCAACAGCATTGAACCGGAAACCATGTTTATGGCGCTTCCTATTGTTGTGCTGGTTGTGATCATTCTCAAAAACGCTATTATTTATGTTTATTCTTTTTTGATGAACGATATTTCCCAGCTCATCATGAGGGATGTGCGCTTTCAGCTTTATGCCAAAATCCAAAGCTTTTCCCTGGATTATTTCAGCAAGAAACGCACCGGCGAACTCCTCTCACGCGTGACCCATGACGTTCAGGTTGTCGAAAATGCGGTGTCTTACAGCGTTACCGACCTGTTTGTCCAATCCTTTACCATCGCCATGTATGTCACCATCGCGTTTACGATTCACCTCAAGGCCGCGGTCCTGATTTTTTTTGTTTTTCCTTTTATTGTCTGGCCGATCAGCCTGATCGGGAAGAAGCTCCGTAAGCTGTCCCGCAGCACCCAGGAGCGCATGGCCGACATCAACACGATTCTGCTGGAAACAATCTCCGGGGTCCGGGTAGTGAAGGCGTTTTGCACCGAGGCTTTTGAAATTGGGCGGTTCCGCGCCAAAAATCATGATTTCTATAAACTGCGCATGAAAGCCGTCCGCCGGAATCTTTTAATCGCGCCGATCACGGAGGTCTTTTCCGTGATTTTCGGGGTTTTAATTATTTTTTGGCTCGGCCGGCAGGTCATGGACGATAAGCTTTCCACCGGGGTTTTTTTTCTTTTCTTTGCGTCTGTCATGTCGATCGTCAGCCCTATGAAGAAACTCGGAAACGTGCATGCCATGGTGCAGCAGGCCCTGGCCGCCAACGAACGCATTTATGACATCCTTGATAAAGAGCCCACAGTTCAGGAAAAGCCGGATGCGCTTCATCTGGCGACAATCCGTAAGGGCGTGGACCTGAACAATGTTTCTTTCCGTTATGACAGCGAGTCTGATCTTGTGTTGAAAAATATCAACCTGTCCCTTAATGTCGGCGAACTGGTGGCGATCGTGGGCCCGACCGGGACGGGCAAGTCGACTTTGGCCAACCTGATCCCGCGGTTCTATGACCCCTTGGAAGGGACCGTTTCTATAGACGGGGTTGATCTTAAGGACGTGAGTTTTTTGTCGCTTCGTCAGCAAATCGGGATCGTGGCGCAGGAAACGTTTTTATTCAACGATACGGTGCGCAATAACATCGCCTACGGGACGCCTAACGCGACCCAGGCTGATATTGAAACCGCGGCGAAGAGAGCGTACGCCCACCGGTTTATTATTGAGATGCCGCAGGGTTATGAAACAATCGTCGGAGACAGGGGGTTCCGGCTCTCCGGGGGGGAGAAGCAGCGGATCGCGATCGCCCGGGCCATTTTGCGCAATCCTCCGATTTTGATCCTGGATGAAGCCACCTCCCAGTTGGATTCCGAGTCGGAAAAATTCGTCCAGGAAGCCCTGGACCAGTTGATGCAGGGCCGCACCGTTATCGCCATCGCTCACCGCCTGTCCACCATTATGAAAGCTCAGAAAATCGTGGTCCTGGACCAGGGACAAATAGTCGGACTGGGGCCCCACGCGGAGCTCCTGAAGACCTGCGGCCTTTATAAACGGCTGTACGAAACTCAATTTCAGATTTGATGTTCGGCCTTCCGTTAACAGGGAAAAGGAATTTTATTGTTTGACTTTATTCTTTGCTGGTGGCAATAATAAATTCCATGGAACCATCAGTTCTTAGACTCAATCTCGGCTGCGGAAACAACAAGCTTCCCGGATGGATCAACATAGATTCGGTCTGGGAATTTGCGCCGGATCTGCTTCATGACATTTCCCAGCCACTTCCTTTCGATGACCAGAGCGTTGATGAAGTTAATGCGGATGGCATTTTGGAGCATTTCGATAAATATTCCCGTTATAATGTGATTTATGAATGGGCCAGGGTTTTGAGAATCGGTGGCCGTATTCAGATTGGTGTCCCCAATTTTCAAAAAATTCTCTATCGCTATTTCAAATTCAGCTTTTATGATTTTGTTGACACAATTTTTGGCGAGAACATGCTTGCGTCGACGGTCTATACCGGACATTTTGGTAACCATAAGTGGGGGTATTCCGTCCAATCGCTCTCGGAGTTTGTTCAGCTTTTCGGGATCAATCCGGTAAAAATTGAAAGACAAGGCTTGATCATCCGGTTATTCGGTGAAAAACGGCAACATATGACCCAGAGTGAGTTCTCGTCCCTGGAAGTCTATTCTTCTGCCAATGCCCAGGGCATCGGATCCCCGAAAATGACCTTTACAGAGATCGCTCAGCGAATACAGGATTTTCATCAAAGCAGGTTGCCGCATTCGAATTGAATGTTTGCACCCCGTAATTAAATGGCGTTTCGCTCTACCCGAAGGAGAAACTATGAACGATATTTCTTTTATCCTTTTTCACGCCGCGGTGCTGCTTTTCGGCGTGGTGTGCCTGACCAGAGTCATGAAGCTCGTTAAAATTTTGTCCTTTATCATGTTTGCCGTTGGTTTGGCCATTATTGTGCAGGAGTACTCCGCGCGGCACCTGCAGGCCTTGATACAGCAGGAGCAGGGGACGGCGGTATCGTCTCCGGTTGCCGCGGGGGCGCCCTCCGGGCCGTCCGCGGGAGGCCCGTTGTTTGAGAAAGGCGTGTCCGCTGAAAAATCCGGGCAGTATGATCAGGCCATTCAACTGTTCAGTCAGGTGATCGAACAGCATCCGGATTTTTTTGGCGGGTATCATCATCGCGGCGGCTGTTACACGATGAAAAAGGAATTTGAAAAGGCCCTGCAAGATTATCAGCGGGCGATCGACCTGAAGCCGGAGGAGGCGACGCTTTATTACAATCGCGGTTTGACCTTTTCGTTGATGGGGAAGGCCCCGGAGGCTTTGGCTGATTACAGCCGGGCGGTCGAATTGAATCCCGCTTACCTTAATGCGTATTTAACCCGGGGGACCCTGTATGCCGAGACCGGCCGCCTTGAGGAGGCGCTGGAGGACAGGACGAAAGTTATTCAACTCGATCCCCAAAATGCGCAATGGTACGGCGCCCGGGCTGCGGTTTATATTTTTCAGAAAGCTTTTGATAAAGCCTTGGCCGATTTAAATAAGGCCGTTGAGCTCGCGCCGGAAGATGCGTCTCTCCGTTTTTTTCGCGGGATGATTTACGCTGAAATGGGCCAGAAGGATAAGGCCTCGGCCGAGTTTAAGGCAGCCGAGACAATGGACGCGCAATATACGGGTATCGGCGAAAAGATGGCCGCATATATTACCCGTCAGAAAGAGGCCCGGGGAGGCTCCGCTCCGGCGGGGAAAGCAGAAGGGGATCGGGGACTCGTCCCCATGGAACAGGAAAATCTGGAGGTCTTGAAGAAAGAACCGGGCAACCTGGATGCTTTGCTTTATCTGGCCACCGCGTATGTCGGGATAGGCAAGGGGGATTTGGCCGCGGAGTACGCCGAAAAAGCTCTTGCCGTAGACCCGGAAGCAGCGGCCAACCGGGATGCGATTCTGGTGGCGGCGATGGGGTATTATTATTCCGGCAACCTTAAAAAAAGTTACGCGATGGTTGGCCGGGCGCTGGAAAGGGCGCCGGATGACCGGGCCGCGCTCGACCTGAAACAGACCCTGGAATACGCCCGGGATAATTATTACGGCGGCGATATGCCGGAAGATGCTACTTTTGAAGGGTTCAAGACTTTATATGACGTGACCCAGGCGGTCGCGAACCTCGGGGTGGGGACCCCGGGCCGGGACGGCGAGCCGGATGAGATCCGTTACCAATCGGTCCGCATGACTATTAACCCGCCTCTTAACTGGCAGCGGGCCAGGAACACCCGTATGCCCAACGGCACGTACGTGATTTTTCTCTACGCCCAGGATACGGCCAGTCTGCTTCCTTCCATAGCGGTGACGCGGGACAATTTGCCGGAAGGGATTACGACCGCCCTGGATTTTTCCCGGTATGTGAACAAGATTATGGAAAAAGAGGTCGGTGGGGAGATGGATATCCCGGAGCCGAAAGCGGTTGATATCAACGGCCTGAAGGCGTCTTATATTGAGATGGGGGACAAGGCCCGCACCCGAAAGACCGCGTGGTATCAGTTTTTAATCAGCGGCGCAATCTTCTCTTTCCAGTACACCAATACCGTGGAGAAATTCGAGGAAGGCCGCCGGGTTTTTGAAGATTTGGTGAGGAGCCTCGCGCTGGAGGAGGGGCAGGAACCAGCCTTTTCTGTGGGGAAATGATTGTTTAGTGGGGCAAGTTCCCGGGAAAAGAATATTTTTGGGGATGGGGGGGATGACCGGAATCACGGTATCGGATCCGTGTTGGCCGGTGTTTTGGGAGAACGGCTTAACGCGGGTGTTTGAGCGTGTGCATGGCGGGGATGATCGTCCGGTTCGGCCGGTTGGTGCCGTCATAAAAAATATCGACGATCGGGATATTAAAATCTTTCTGCATTTTGCGGTAAATCGAAGAGGTTACTGAACCCGGGCAGCAGAGGACGGGATTCACGTGGATGACGGCGTCAACGAGTTTGTGCCTGACGTAATAGAGCAGCCGGCAGACGTTGAGCGTGGTTTCCCCAGGGATGAAATGCTGTATTCCGTACGCGCGCATGAGCGCGACACATTCCTCGACCGGCGGTTCAAACACTTCGTCCAGGAATCCCCGGAAAACATTTTCAAAACTTTTTTCATACAGCGTTAATTTGACCAGCGGCATTCTGTCTGCCCCGCTTTCCCGGGCGGCTGCGTCCATGAAATGCGCTCCGGTTTCCATATAGGACGGGATCAGAATCTCTCCCCCGAGTTCTTCAATCAGGCTGTAAATGTCCTGGTTGAGGACGGGATTATACTTCACATAAAGGTCTCCCACGAGGCCGACCCGCGGCCTTCTTTTCCCGGCGACAGGGACGTTCTCAAAGAGCGTCCGGATTTTTTTCGACGCGTTGAGCAGGTTTTTGCTGGGATGCAGAAATTCTTTGGCTTTGTTTAGGAGCGATTTCTGTTGTCCCGGATTTTCCTCCGGCGCTGGGCCCTCGCCGGTTGCGGCCCGGCCGGCCTGCAGAACATGCCGGATATAAAATTCGCTGATCGGCCCGCTGAGTTTTTGAGCGGAGATTTCCCACAGCGGGAGCTTTTTGTTGAGCTGGTCCTTAATAACCATCATGGCCTGGTCCAGGGCGCGCTGACTCGCGCCTGGTTCCTGCTCGTAGGGGTGTACCCGGAAATACAGTTTATACAGGAGCGACCCCAACACGCTGGACGCGGTTATGTCCAGGGATAAATCCTGGGGCAGCCCCTGGCCCGTAACCCCCATTTTCGGTGAATAGATCCGTAGGTTTTTTATGCCTGCTTTCCGGCAGGCGGCCCAGATCAGGGAGGTGTATTGATGGAAATTACACGCCACACACGAGTCCCCCAGATATAAAACACCGTTGGCGGTGTCGAGGCGGTTTTTTTGAAAGAGATCGACGATCGACCCCACCACCGCGACGTTCGGCAGACATTCCCCCCCGGAAACATATTTGTACCCGAGCTGAATCATGACCGGGGCAAAGGGCAGGATTTCGGCCCGGTACCCTTTCGTGGTCAAGGCCGCGATGAGTATCTCATCCAGAATGGGGCTGAGGTAAGGGAAATAGATGATGTCGTTTTTCGTGATGCGGGGTTCATAAACGGGAACGGACAGGGCGGACGGGCTTCCCGGGCGCGGCGCTGGCGGCGGCTGGATTTTGCGGTGCTGAAAATCGTTGCGGAAGGCGTCCAGCCCGGCTTCGATCCGGGTCTGATACCCGATGTCGCTGCAATGTTCGTCGAGCTGTATGACTAGATATGGTTTGCCGGCGGTTTCCATCATCTCTTTGAAGTAGGTCACGATGTAGGCGTCCGGACTGCAGTGGAAATTCGTTAAGAACACGGGATAGATATTGTCTTGTGTCAGGGCTGTTTCGGCGGCGAGCAGGATTTGCTGGCCGTAATGCCAGTGCATCCGGTCAAGATAGCGGGAGGAGAACGGGCCCGGCTCACGGGAAAGCTCGAGCATGGATTGGTGGATTAGTTCGCAGCCCAGCGCTTCCAGTTTGCCGGGAATCCCGCTGTTCAGCGTGCGGTCGAAGATAACATAGGGCCGCCCCAGGAGCAGAATTTTGATGCGGTCCCCGCCGGAATTCAGAATCCGGGTCCCGGCCTCTCGCCATCGGTTTTTTCTTTTTTCGTCGTTTTCAGACGCTTTCAGGAAAGCGTTGATCATGTCCGGTTCCGGATTCGGGATATGGCCCGCCAGCGACCGGGCTATATCCCGCGCGACGTCTTCCTGCGGGCGGTTGTTTATTTTGATTTTAGGCGAAACCAGGATATCTTTGATGTCGAGAGTCACCAGGTTGTTCATGATCGTCGGCGCGTATTCTGAATAGAAACAAAAATAACAGTCCCGGTTTTTTTTGAGGAAATGCTCTTCCGCTGGCAGGGCGTCCAGACGGCTTTGCGCGTTGATGAACGCCGGGAAAAAGAGGATGTCGATTTTTCGCCCCGCCAGGGTTTTGACCAACCCGTGCGTGACAAGCATGGGCGAGCAGAAATCCGCGCGGGCGATGGCTTGGCCCTGCTCAAGGCACCTGGCCGCGTTGCGTTCCAGGACAATATTGAGGCCAAGGTTTTCAAAAAAATCAATAAAGAGCGCGGCGTATTCTTTCATGTAAATACTTAAAGGAAGCCCGACTGTTTTCGCGTTTTTGGCCGGGGGGCAGGGCGAGGATTCGAAGATGTTTTGATAATCCTGCTCCAGGCGGGAGAGGGGGCGGCCCTGGCCCGGCCGGCGCTCGTCATAGTCCCGCCCGCACTTCATGCCCCAGGCCACGCGCGTCCCGTTGACGTCGAATATCGTGAGGGAGCAATGGTTCGCGCACAGGCCGCACAATTCGGTGCTGGTGCTGAAATTTAAGTTGAGGCCCCGGAAGCGGGAGGCGGCTGTGCCCCGTTCCATCAGGATAACGGCCGCGCCCAGGGCGCCGGTTAGATGGCAGTATTTGGAAACGAAAATCGGCTTGCCGATTTCGTTTTCGAACGCCGCGACGAGCGCCTTGTTCCTTGCCGTGGCTCCCTGGAAGTAAATGGTATCCCCCAAGAGGGTCCGCCCGGCCACTTTGGAAAGATAATTGTCTCGCACACTGAAGAGAACGGAGGCCAGGATTTGCGGTTTGCTCCATCCTTCGGCGATATATGTGTTTAGGTCCCGCTCCATATAGACTGTGCAGCGGCTGGATGTCAACGGCGCTTCCTGCCCCAGGGCCATTTCGGAAACCGCGGCGAGCGGGACATCCAGTTTTTTGGCCTGCTCCTCGATGAAGGAGCCGGTGCCCGCCGCGCAGACGTAATTCATGACCGCGGTGGCGACGTAGCCGTTTTTTAAAAGTGTGAATTTGGAGTCCTGTCCTCCGATCTCGATGATCGTGTCCACGTTCGGGTCCAGAAATGTCGCCCCCTTGGCATGGGCGGTGATTTCGTTCACGGCGAGATCGGCCTGGATCACTTCCTTGATGATTCTGCGGCCAGACCCGGTGACAGCCGCCCCCCGGATAGGCAGGGCCTCCGCCACGAAAAGGCGGGAGAGTTCTTTAAACAATTTGGCGACGGCCGCCACCGGGTCTCCGGACGTGCTGGTGTAGAGCCCGCAAAGCACGTCCTGGCGTTCGTTCAGGAGAATGCATTTTGTGCTGGTCGAGCCTACGTCGATGCCGAGAAACGCGTCCCGGGGTCCCCCCTCAAGGGCGTTGTACAGAGTGAACTCCACGCCGTCGTTCACGAAGGTCTTGTCCTGGTTAAAGTCCGGATACCGGGTCAATTTGATTTCAAGCTTTTCCCGGCATTGCCGGTTCATGCGGATATGGGATAGCCCGTCTAAAAGGCGCTGATCCGTTTCGTCTCCCAGCAGGGCGGCTCCCAGGGCGTTGAATGTCAAGGCCCCGTCCGGCACCGTCACCGGGACTTCAAGCGTTTTTTTTATTTCCGTTATGATTTTCCTGTTGCGGCTGACCCCGCCTATTAAAAGAATTGGCCCGTCTGGTTTGCGGCCGCCCAGGGTGTAGGCGAGAATGCTCCGGACAACCCCTTCGCAGATCCCGGCCGCAATCGCCTCTTTGGAAAAACCTTCGGCCTGGGAATGAATAATGTCGGATTTGGCGAAGACGGAACACCGGGTTGCGATGGCCGGGGCTTTCCCCTGGAAGTGAAACGCTTTTTCCGCGAAATCGTCTGTTGAATATCCAAGCCGTTTGGCCTGTTGGTCCAGAAAACTGCCGGTGCCGGAGGCGCAGTCGGAGCTGAGGGCATGTTCGAGGTAATTCCCTTCTTCGTCCAGGAAAATGAGCGTGAAGGTTTCACAGCCGATCGAGAGAATGTGACGGCAGCCGGTTTGTAATAACTGGTTGGCGCGGATACTGGCGAGAACAGGGTCGATAAGGCGGAACGTGTTTGCGGCGATGTTGCCGGTGATTCCGCAACTTTCGGCGGCGCCGAAGCGTTGCCGGGTGGCCTGGATTAAGCCCTGAATTTTTCCAAAAATGTCGCCCTGGTGTTCGACGCTTTCCTGGGCGATGATATTGTTGTTTTCAAGGACAACATAATGGATGTTCCTTGACCCCAAATCAAACCCGATTTTCATAATATGTCCTTCTGGCGGATGGATGATGCGCTGGCCGGTTTCCGCTCAGGCTGTTTTTTTTGCCGCATAGATTTTTTATTCCCAGGATGGTACTGCTATCTTGGCACAGGTTGCCGCGGTTTAAAAGGCTTTTTTGGTGTAAATCCAGCCCGGGTGTCCCGGCAAGGGCTGATTTTATTCAATGAGCATTTAATTTACACGACCGAAGGGAGTGTAAATGAGAGATGCGAATTGATCCTTCAGCGAGAGAGTAAAAGCGAACGAGCCGAAGGATGGGGGTTGAATCTCTTTGGGTAAATTCCCCGCAGCTTGCTGCAGTTCATTGAGCCCGGAGCTTGCTCCGGGGTTTATACCTTTTATTATGTCTTTGACCGGATGTCCTTTTATAGGGGGCAGGACGGCTTGGGGGGTGTTTCTGCGGTTTTCTTAATATGTTTTGATCAGGGATGACTTGGATTTTGGCCTTTTTCCCCGGGTGTGCGCCCGAAAACCGGCTGAAAGCCTTTATAAAATAATATGTTGAAAAAAAAAAGATTGTTAGGTATACTAGGGAAACTATTTTTTGGCCGGAATAACTTTGGGAAAGAAGGGAGAAGAGTTATTCCAGATGGCCAGGAGTCCGGGAAGGGCCCGGGCCGATACAGCGGCGGGGCGGTTCGGCATCCGCTGTATTGTCAATAACGATAACTTCACTTATGCTCGCTTGATAAAGGGAAGTCCTTTATGTTTCCCATAAGTGATCAAAGCACGAGGAGGAAAAGATGCCAGATGAAGTTTTGAGAACCTTGTTGGAATGCGGTGTCCATTTTGGACACCAAACCCGCCGGTGGAATCCCAAAATGAAAAGGTTTATTTTCGGGGAAAGAAGTGGGATTTACATCATTGATTTAGAGAAGACAAAAGAGCAGCTTGCTATTGCCCAGGACTTTGTGCATTCTGTCGCGGCTAAGGGCGGGTCTGTGCTCTTTGTGGGGACGAAGAAACAGGCTAAGGATGTGCTTGGACAAATTGCCCAGAAAGCCGGGATGCCTTATATTAATAACCGCTGGATGGGCGGTTTGTTGACGAATTTTGAAACAGTCCGCAAGTCTTTGGAAAAGCTGTGTAAGATCGAGAAAATGGAAGAGGACGGGATGATGGAAAACTTAAAGAAGAAGGAAATTTCCCGTCTTAATAAAGAGAAGGGGAAGCTGTTGCGGGACTTAGGCGGTATCCGTGAAATGCATCAGTTGCCGCAGGCGATTTTTGTGGTGGATTCCAAGAGGGAAGAGATCTCGATTCGGGAAGCTAACCGGCTTCGTATCCCGGTTGTGGCTTTGATCGACACAAACAGTGATCCGGATTTTATTGATTTCCCTATCCCTGGAAACGATGATGCGTTAAAATCAATCCGGTATATCGCCACGATGATTGCGGATGCCATTATCGCGGGACAGAAGGAATACGCGGAAGCCAGGGAAGTGCAGAAAAAGATTGATATCACTGCGGAAGAGCCCCAGGAAGCGCCGGCAAGTCCAGAAGAAGTGCCGGCTGTTTCTGATGATTTAATGAATATCGTTGAAGAAGGCGATGAAGAGGACGAGGATGAACAAGGTTTGGGATAATCGCCGGTCTTTTGGTTTTGTTGAAGAAAAAGAATTTCGCTTGAAAGGAGATTGATATTATGGGGGCTTCATTAGAAGACATCCGGGAATTAAGGGAAATGACGTCTTGCGGTGTGATTGATTGTAAGAAAGCTCTGGAAGAAGCCAAGGGAGACATGAAGAAAGCCCAGGAGTTGCTTCAGAAGCGCGGGCTGGAAATTGCGGCCAAGAAAAGCAGCCGTGCCGCGTTAAATGGACGGGTTGAATCGTATGTGCATATGGGCAATAAAATCGCTGTTTTGGTTCAGGTCAACTGTGAAACGGATTTCGTGGCCAAGAATGCGGATTTTTGTCAGTTTTCCAAAGACCTCGCGATGCATATCGCCGCCATGAATCCGGCTTATATCCGTGAGCAGGATATCCCTCCCGAAGTATTGGCGCAAGTGAAAGATCAGAAGGTTTATATTAAGGAAAAGTGTTTATTAAGCCAGCCTTTTGTCAAAGATCCCGGCAAGACGATTCAGGATTGCCTGTCTGCCCTGGTCGCCAAGATCGGAGAAAATATTGTTATCGGCCGGTTTACCCGGTATGAGGTGGGGGACGTTGCCTAAGACAAAGACGGTGTATAATCGCATTTTGCTGAAGCTCAGCGGGGAAGCCATGATGGGCACGCAGGAGCACGGCATAGACGCCGAGATGTGCGCTTCATTGGCGGGGCAGATCAAAGAAGTCTGCGGGCTGGGGGTTTCTGTGGCGCTGGTGGTGGGCGGCGGCAATATTTTCCGGGGACAGGTCGCCTCCAAGCGGTTTGGTTTGGATCGGTCTGTCGCTGATTACATGGGGATGCTGGCCACGGTGCTTAACGGGCTTGCTTTGCAGAACGCTTTGGAGAAAGTCGGGGTCCCCTCCAGAGTCATGTCAGCGATCGCCATGCAGGCGGTTGCGGAGCCGTACATTCGCAGGCGGGCGTTACGGCATTTGGAAAAAGGGCGGGTGGTCATTTTTGTCGCGGGTACCGGGAATCCGTACTTTACCACGGATACGGCCGCGGCCTTAAGAGCTGCGGAAATGGACGCTGACGTTATTATGAAGGCGACGAAAGTGGATGGTGTCTACTCGGCTGATCCTAAAAAGGAGCCCAATGCGAGACGATTTACATCCCTGAAGTTTATTGAAGTCTTAAAGAAGAACTTGAAGGTTATGGACGCCACGGCGATCAGTATGTGTATGGATAATAACCTCCCCATTATAGTTTTCGACTTGACGAAAACCGGAAATATTAAAAAAGTGGTATTGGGTGAAAAAATCGGAACTATTGTTAAATAGCGAGGGATGACCTATGAACATGAAGGAAATCCATAAAGAAACCGAATCAAGAATGAGGAAAGCCGTTGAATCGGTGGGGCGCGAGTTTTCCGAAGTCCGTACCGGACGGGCCCACCCGGGGCTCATTGAAGGGCTGCATGTCAATTACTACGGGACGATGACGTTATTAAAACAAATGGCTTCTATTTCAGTCCCTGATCCCAAGACCGTGGTGATCCAGCCTTGGGACCCCAGCGCTGTCGTTGAAATTGAAAAGGCGATTATGAATTCAAAGCTGGGGGTTATGCCGCAGAATGACGGGAAAGTGGTTCGTTTGAATATCCCACCCCTTTCTACGGAACGGCGGGAGGAGCTGAAGAAGGTTGTGAAGGATATGGCGGAACACGGCCGTGTTTCTCTGCGCACCATCCGCCGGGAAGCCAATGAAAAGATTAAAAAATTCGAGCATGAACATGTGATCGCCGAAGACGAGTCTTTCCGCGGTCAGGAAGATATTCAAAAGCTGACTGATAAATTTATTAAAGAGATTGATGGTATTCTTGCGGGGAAAAGCAAGGAATTGGAAGATTTTAGCTGATCCCGGATTATAAATTCAGGGTGTTCTTTCTTAACAGGTGTGTTTATGACCCACTAGCTCATGTGGTAGAGCACAGCCCTTTTAAGGCTGGTGTGCCGCGTTCGAGTCGCGGGTGGGTCACTGATTTTTTCCAGTCACGAAGATGTCCTTTAGATGAAATTTTACGCATGACCTTGCCAGTGCCTGATCTTTTTCAGGCCCGGTCCCCGGCTCCCACGATATGATCGGAATCCTGCGAAGAGAGTGAGGCTTAGGTGTCCTTGCAGGAAAACATTATGTCGGGATAAACGTGTGGAATTTTTGCGCGGGATCGCGTTTTGGATTTAAAATAAAGCGGGAAGATAGATCATCTAAAGGGCGGATGGCGGAATTGGTAGACGCGCATGCCTTAGGAGCATGTGAGGAAACTCGTGGAGGTTCAAGTCCTCTTCCGCCCATGGTTTTCATGGCGCGGGGAGGTTGCAACCGCGGTCGGTTTCTCATTTGATGAAAATGAGGCGTTATTGCCGGGTAAGATTTATTTTTCCTTGAATTCTTGAAGAAATATAAATCTTGGGTTATAATTCAAAACAATAATACTTTATTCTTTGCGGCGGTAATTCAGTTGGCTAGAATGCCACCTTGCCAAGGTGGATGTCGTGGGTTCAAATCCCATCCGCCGCTCTTTTTTTGTTTGAAGCGGAAGCTAAATAAGTTAACCGTGTTGGCGGCAAAGAGGTTTGGGGATTTTTCATAATGCTTGGCCGTACGAAGGAGTCCTTAGATGAGAATCAATGAGTTTTTATGTAAAGACGCTGTTTGCTCTGATTTAAAATCACAAACAAAAAAGGAAGTCATAGGTGAACTTGTTGACCTTTTAGTGAAAGCAGATGCTGTTGAAAAGAAGATCAAATCAAAACTAATTGAAATTCTCCTGGCCCGGGAAGCGCTTGGCTCTACGGCGATCGGGCAGGGTATCGCGATCCCCCACGGAAAATGTGAGAACGTTACGCAATTAACGGCCGCGTTGGGAATTAGCAGGAGCGGGATAAATTTTGATTCCCTGGATGGAGAACCGGCGTATATTTTTTTCCTCTTGGTCGCTCCGATTGATTCGGCTGGCCCTCACTTGAAAGCTTTGGCGAAGATCTCCCGGTTGCTTAAAGACAAGTATTTCCGGGAAAATTTGAAAAGCGCCAAAGATGAAAAATCTATTCTGAAACTCATAGATATTGAAGATAACCAGATGATATAATCTTTTTCTCCCTATGCCGAATAATTTGATTAAATGGCTTTATCCCGGCATGAAGATCAAGAGGTGGTTCTTTACTTCTGTCCTGGGCGTGGGGGTTGTGGCCGGCGGGGCCATCGCGTTTGCCTCAAACTTTGTCCTTGTCAGAATTTTCGGCGTTGTGATTATCCTTTGCGGGATTATCCTGATCGTCATGGGCATAGGGAAGATGATTGTTTCTTTGATAACGCTGTTTATCCCGAAAGGCGAGAGGGAGCTTGTCAATATCCTTTACCGGAAGCGTTTCCTGGACCGCGGCCCGAAGATCGTGGCTATCGGCGGGGGGCACGGCCTTTCGCATTTAATTCTCGGATTAAAAGAATACACGTCTAATATCACGGCCATTGTAACGGTGGCTGACAGCGGGGGGTCTTCCGGGCGGCTTCGGGAGGAATTCAATATTGTCGCCCCGGGGGATATCCGGAATTGCCTGGTCGCTTTAGCGGACGCGCCGGCTTTAATGGGTGAGCTTTTTCAGTTTCGTTTCCCTAAGGATTCCCAGTTGCAGGGGCATAATTTCGGAAATTTGTTTTTGACGGCGATGGTCCAGGTAACCGGCGATTTTGAAAAGGCGGTCAAGGAATCCAGCAAAGTTTTGGCGATCCGGGGAAAAGTGATTCCTTCCACGGTGCATAATATCCATCTTGTCGCCGAGTATGAAGATTCTTCCATAACGGAAGGGGAGGCGAAAATTCCGCGGAAAGGCGTCAAGATACGGCGTGTTTTCTTGAAACCGCAGGATGCCACGCCAACGGCTGAAGCCCTGGAGGCGATTCGTGAGGCCGAAATCATTGTGCTGGGGCCGGGGAGTTTGTACACAAGCGTTATTCCTAATCTGCTGATTAAGGAACTGACGAATGCGGTGGTGGGATCCAGTGCTTATAAAATTTATGTGTGTAATGTTATGACCCAACAGGGGGAATCGGAAGGGTATACGGCCGCTGACCACGTTGAGGCGATTATTCAACATTCGCACAAAAAAGTTATTGATGCCTGCCTGGTGAATTCTGAAGAAGTCCCCTTGGAAGCGCAGGGCCGGTATAAATCCGAAAATTCATTTCCTGTGTCTCCGGAGGTGGAGCGGATTCGGAATATGGGCATTGAAGTCGTGGCCACAGATTTGCTGAGTATAACGGATTATGTTCGGCATGATTCAACGAAGTTGACGAAGGCCTTGATTAAGTTGATTGAAAAACACCGTATTCTCAAGCGGTAGACGGGGAACTGTTGCCGAAGGCCCTTTGGGCAGATGGGAAAACGGGAGTGTCTTGTCTATGCCAAGAATTGAAAAAGAGCTTACGGTTTTAAATGAGCAGGGACTGCATGCGCGGCCGGCCGCTTTTTTCGTCCAGATCGCCGCGAAATTTGATGCGTCCGTGACAGTCAGCAAAGACGGAGAAAGCGTGAACGGGAAGTCTATTATGGGTATCCTTATGCTCGGCGCGGAGAAGAACAGCAAACTTTTTGTCTGCGCCGATGGAAATGACGCCGAAAAACTTATGCAGGAATTAGAGGAGTTTCTGTCTAGAAATGAGTGAGATCGTCTTAAAAGGGATTCCGGCTGCGCCGGGAATCGCGATTGGTCCGGCTTATATTGTCGACAAGCAGGATTTTATCGTGCCTCCCCGCGCCATCATGGATAAAGAAGTCCCTATTGAAATTGCCCGTTTTGAAGAAGCGCTGATCAAGACGCGGGAAGAAATTTCCGAACTCAAAAAGAAAATCAGCAACGAAATGAACGGCCAGCACGGCCAGATTTTCGACGCTCACCTGCTGGTCCTGGAAGACCGCATGCTGATAGAAGAGGTAGTTAAGAGGATTAAAAAGGAGAAGCAGTCGGCGGAATATTCGTTTATGGTGGTCTTAAAGAAGTATAGTAAAATTTTTTCCAGCATCCAGGACGAATATTTGCGGGAAAGAAGCAGCGATGTGAACGATATCGGGCGAAGGCTTCTTAAAAATCTTACCGATGAACAAAAGCTGCATGACCTGGATCATATTGACGAAGAGATGGTTATTATCGCCCATGATCTGTCTCCATCGGACACGGTGACGATGTTCAATAAAAATGTTTTGGCTTTTGCGACGGATATCGGAGGGCGAACCTCCCACACCGCGATTATGGCCAAGTCTCTGGGGGTGCCGGCGGTCGTGGGCCTGAAGGACGCGACCCTGCGTATCAGCAATCAGGATTTCCTTATCGTGGACGGCCGTATGGGCCTGGTGATCGTGCATCCCACCGAGAAGACTATCGATATTTATAACGCTGAAAAGAAGCGTATTTCAGCGTTGAGCCACCGTTTTGATGATATTATTGACCTGCCGTCCAAGACCTCTGATGGAAGCCACGTGCCGATTATGGCTAATCTGGAACTCCCGGAAGAAATCCCGATGATTCAGCAGGCGGGGGCCCATGGGATCGGCTTGTACCGGACGGAGTATTTTTTTATGAACCGGGTTGATCTTCCATCGGAAGAGGAACAGTTCGCCGCTTACAAAAAGGTGGCCGAGCAGATGGCGCCCTTGCCGGTGACGATCCGGACCCTGGACTTGGGAGGCGACAAGTTTATTTCCAGCGTGCAGATACCCCGGGACATGTCTCCGTTCTTGGGTTGGCGGGCGATTAAATTTTGTCTGGCCCGTCCAGATATTTTTAAATCCCAGCTGCGGGCGGTGCTCCGGGCTTCGGTTTTCGGCAAGGTCCGGCTTATGTACCCGATGATTTCCGGCCCGAATGAAATGCGGCAGGCCAATGCCATTCTGAATGAAGTGAAAACCAACCTCCGGGAAGAAGGCATCGCCTTTGACGAAAATCTGGAGGTCGGGGCTATGGTCGAAGTTCCATCGGCCGCGCTGACCGCAGACTTGCTGGCCAAGGAAGTGCGGTTTTTCAGCATTGGGACGAATGACTTGATTCAATATACCCTGGCGGTGGACCGGAGGAACGAGCAGCTGGCCAATTTTTACGAGCCGTGCCATCCGGGGATTCTGCGTCTTATTAAAATGGTCGTTGATGCCGCTCACCGGGAGAATATTCCCGTCGGTGTTTGCGGAGAAATGTCTTCCGAGCCGGTGCAGGCTTTTTTGCTGATCGGGTTGGGGGTGGATGAACTGAGCATGTCTCCTTTAAATATCCTGCAGATCAAGAAATTGATCCGTAGCATTAATCGCAAAGACGCGCAGGAACTGGCGGAGAGGGCGTTGAACCTTTCTACAGGGCAGGAAGTCGAGGAATTGAGCAAAGCCCGTTTGCAGGAATTAGTCCCGCAGATCTATACCGCGGATAAATCTTAATTGTTTTTCCGGATATCCGGTCGTCTGGCCCGCCCGGGGGACGGAATTTGGTTTTAACGTAACGGAAGAAACGCGCATGAGAGTTTTAATATTAGCGGCAGGTTACGGCACCAGACTGTATCCCGTCATTAAGGATACGGCGAAATCCCTGCTTCCGGTCGCTTCCCGGCCGATCATCGATTATCTTCTGGAAAAAATTCAACCTCTGCCGGATCTTCGGGAACTCGTTGTTGTGACGAATGAAAAATTCCATTCGGATTTCCTGGACTGGGCCGGGCTTCATAAGGACTTCCCGGTGCCCATCATTGTGATGAATGACGGGACGACGTCTCCGGATGACCGGTTGGGCGCGGTGGGGGATATCCTGTTCGTTTTGAAGAATTCCCGGGACAAGGATGATCTTTTTGTCCTGGGAGGGGACAATCTTTTTGATTATTCCCTGGGGGAGTTTATCCGTTTTGCCAAGGGGAAGGCCCCGCACGCGTCTATCGGCCTTTATGATATCGGGGATATCAAAGCGGCCAGCAAGTTCGGCGTGGTGCAGATGAACGCTCAAAGCCGTATCGAGTTTTTTGAAGAGAAACCTCCCCGTCCGCGGTCAACGCTGATTGCCATGTGTTCTTATTTTTTCCCGGTGCAATCGCAGTCTTTGATGTTTGATTACGTCGCCAAGTCCAATAAAACGGATAAGTCGGGAGACTACATCCACTGGCTCACCGAGACGGACGAGGTTTTTGGTTTTAAATTCGAGGGGGAATGGTATGATATCGGTAGTATAGAAACGTATCGGAGTGCGCAGGAGAGGTTTAAGGTTTAATAAAGATCGCAAGACAGTAGACAAAAGAAAAAGAACGTGCCGGCCGATTTCAGGCGGGTTTCGGGCTGCTGTGTTTGTGAGACACATTCAAGAAAGGAAGGGTAAAAGGTGAAAGGACAATATTTTTTTACTTCTGAATCCGTTGGGGCAGGACATCCTGATAAGGTCTGCGATCAAATTTCTGACGCGGTTTTGGACAGCGTGCTTGCAAGTGATCCGGCGGGGCGGGTGGCGTGTGAAACATTTGTTACCACAGGCCTTGTTATTGTTGGGGGAGAAATTACCACCAAGGCTTATATTGATGTTCAGAAGCTGGTCCGCCGGGTTTTGACGGAAATAGGATATACCCATATTAAATACGGGTTCAGCGCGCAGACGTGTTCGATTTTAAATGCGATTAACAGCCAGTCCCCGGATATCGCCCAAGGGGTGGATGCCGGTGGAGCCGGGGATCAGGGGATTATGATCGGTTACGCGTGCAATGAAACCCCGGAGCTGATGCCTCTGCCGCTTATGCTGGCGCATCACCTGGTCAGAAGAATTGCGGATGTCCGGGTGAACCAGGAACTGGATTATCTGGGGCCGGACTGCAAGAGCCAGGTGACGGTGGAATATCGTGACGGCGTCCCTCAGCGGGTGGACGCGGTTGTGTTGGCCTGTCAGCACACGGATAAAATCCTTGATAAAACCGGGAAGAGGATCACGGAAGAATCCAAACAGGAAATTATAAAAACCATTGCTTTGCCGGTTTTAAAAGACCTGGTTGATCGTAATACAAAATATTACGTGAACGAGACAGGGAAATTTCTGGTCGGCGGGCCGCAGTCGGATACGGGGATGACCGGACGGAAGATCATCGTGGACACATATGGCGGGATTGTTTCGCATGGCGGTGGCGCTTTCTCCGGTAAGGACCCGACCAAGGTGGACCGGTCTGCGACTTACATGGCGCGTTATGTGGCTAAGAATATCGTGGCGGCTGAGCTGGCGGAGAAATGCTGGATTCAGGTCGGGTACGCCATCGGTAAGGCGGAGCCGGTTAGCGTTATGGTTGATACGTTCGGCACGGGAAAAATTCCGGAACAAAAGCTTGTTGAATTGGTCCGTAAACACTTTGATTTGACCCCCCGGGGTATCATTAAAACATTGAATCTGCTGCAGCCGATTTATCAGAAGACAGCGGCTTACGGACATTTCGGCCGGAAAGAATTTTCCTGGGAGCAGACCGACAAAGCCGCGGTTCTCAAGAAAGAGGCGCTGGTGGCTGTGTAGCCGTTTCCTGTGCCGGGTTAAGCGTGGTTACTAATGGGGGGTAAGTGGTCTTTTGATAAAGAAGCGAGGGGGTTATGAAACCAATGACAGCGATGTTTCAGGATTATAAAGTGAAGGACTTGGGGCTGGCGGCCTGGGGGCACAAAGAAATAGAGCTGGCGGAAGTTGAAATGCCGGGGCTGATGTCGCTCCGGGCCAAATATGCCAAAGAGCAGCCTCTCAAAGGGGCGCGTATTACCGGTTCTCTGCACATGACGATTCAGACGGCGGTCTTGATCAAGACCCTGACGGCTTTAGGCGCGGATGTGCGGTGGGCCAGCTGTAATATTTTTTCAACCCAGGATCACGCCGCGGCGGCGATAGCCGATTTGGGCGTGCCGGTGTTTGCCTGGAAAGGGGAAAATCTGAAAGACTATTGGTGGTGTACGAAGCAGGCCTTGTCTTTCCCGGATGGTCAGGGCCCCCATATGATCGTTGACGATGGGGGAGACGCGACGTTGATGGTTCACAAGGGGTATGAGGCGGAGAATGACCCGGCCATTCTTGATAAGGCGGTTGACGCCGAAGATGAGAAGCAACTTCTGGCCTGTTTGAAAGAGATATTGACCCAGGATCCTCAGAAATGGCACCGGGCGGTCAAGGATATCTGCGGGGTTTCTGAGGAAACCACGACGGGCGTACATCGTCTTTACCAGATGGTGCAGGAGGGGACGCTGCTTTTCCCCGCTATCAATGTGAATGATTCGGTGACAAAATCCAAGTTTGATAACCTTTACGGCTGCCGGGAATCCTTAGCCGACGGCATCAAACGGGCCACGGATATTATGATCGCCGGGAAGATTGTCGTGGTGTGCGGGTACGGTGATGTGGGCAAGGGGTGCGCCCGGTCTATGCGCAGTTACGGCGCGCGTGTTATCGTGACCGAGGTTGACCCCATTTGCGCTCTGCAGGCCGCTATGGAAGGATTTGAAGTCAAACGGATGGAAAGCCTCCTGGATATCGGCGATATTTATGTCACGGCCACCGGGAACTGTTGTGTCATTACCGCGGAGCATATGTCCCGCATGAAAGACAAGGCCATTGTGTGCAATATTGGGCATTTTGACAACGAAATTCAGATGAATAAATTGGAAAAATGGCCGGGGATCAGAAGGGTTAATATTAAGCCCCAGGTTGATCAGTATTGCTTCCCGACCGGAAAATCCATTATCATTCTGGCGGAAGGGAGGCTGGTGAACCTGGGTTGCGCGACCGGGCATCCGTCTTTTGTTATGAGCAACTCGTTTACCAACCAGGTTTTAGCCCAGCTTGATCTTTGGGCCAGCCGTAAACCGGTCGACGTCTATCGGCTTCCTAAATATCTTGATGAAGAAGTCGCCCGTTTGCATTTGGCGCATGTGGGAGCCGAGCTGACTGTCCTGACTCCCGAACAGGCGAAATATATAGGTGTTTCACCCGAAGGCCCCTATAAGCCCGAGCATTACAGATACTAAGCGGTGTCTTGTTGTCTCCTCATCTCAGGCCTTCTTTTTTTGCAAGAAGGCCTCTTCATTTTCGGGCGGTCTTGAGGTCAGTGGCGGGTGCAAGGTTGATCCTGATCGAAAGAATGGTGGCGTCTTGCGTGTCTCCCGGAGAGTCCCGAGACATGCGGATTCCCGGAATTTAAGGACGGAGGCTTGGGTAAGGCCATAAAGGTGTTAACATTAAAACTAAAATATGATACAATAACGGCAATTTTAAACCAGAAAAGAAGGGAAGAAGGAAATGGCAAAGATTTATTATGACAAGGATGCAAGCTTGGACAGTATCAAAGACCGCACGATCGCGATTATCGGTTACGGCATTCAGGGGCGGGGGCAGGCACTCAACCTCCGTGACAGCGGGCTGAAAGTTATTGTGAGCGAACTGGAAGGCACGGAAAATTATAAGACGGCGGTGGCGGATGGTTTCGCGCCGATGGACGCCAAAAAAGCGGCCAAGAAAGCGGATATCATTCAGATTTTGACCCAGGATCATATCCAGGCGATGCTTTACCGCAAGGCGATCAAGAAGAATTTAACCGCCGGGAAAGCCCTGGTTTTTTCTCACGGTTTTAATATCCATTTTAAACAGATTATTCCGTCTCCGGATGTGGATGTCTGGATGATCGCTCCGAAGGGGCCGGGGGCGTTGGTCCGGCGTCAATACGAAGAAGGCAAAGGGGTCCCCTGTCTGGTGGCTATTCAGCAGAATGCGACCGGACACGCTTTGAAGGACGCGTTGGCTTATGCGAAGGGAATTGGAGGCACCCGGGCCGGGGTTTTAGAGACGACGTTTAAGGAAGAGACCGAAACGGATTTGTTCGGGGAACAGACGGTTTTGTGCGGGGGCGCCTCGGAACTGGTGAAGGCCGGGTATGAGACGCTTGTCGAGGCGGGATATCAGCCGGAAATCGCTTATTTTGAATGCCTTCACGAACTTAAACTTATCGTGGATTTGTTTTATGAATACGGGATTCAGGGCATGCGCCAGCGGGTTTCTGATACCGCGGAATACGGGGATTACAGCCGCGGTATACGGATTATCAATGACCGCACGCGCAAGGAAATGAAGAAAATCCTCAAGGAAATACAGTCAGGGAAATTTGCCCGGGAATGGATGCGGGAAAATAAAAAAGGCCGTCCGAATTTCAACGCGATGCGCAATGAATCTAAAAACCATCCGATTGAAAAAGTCGGTGAACGGTTGCGCGCCATGATGCCCTGGATGAAGAAATGAGGATGGTCAGGCGGAATGTTGTCAGTGTTCCGGGGTCCGGGAGGGAGTTCCTGGGATAAGGGGATTTAATATGAGTAATGCTGATAAAGTATTGATTTTTGATACCACACTGAGGGATGGGGAACAGGCGCCGGGTGCCAGCATGAATATGGGCGAGAAGCTTGAAGTGGCTCTCCAGTTGGAAAAACTGGGTGTTGACATCATCGAGGCCGGGTTCCCGGTGATTTCTCCCGGGGATTTTGAGTCGGTAAAGACGGTGGCGAAAAAGGTTAAGAATGCCGTAATTTGCGGCCTGGCCCGATCGATCAAAAAAGATATTGATGCGGCGTATGACGCGGTCAAGCTAGCCCGGGCCGGCCGGATCCATGTTTTCTTGGCCACGTCAAAAATTCATATGGAGCACAAGTTAAGAAAAAGCAAGGAAGAGATTGTCCGGATGGCGGTCGACGCGGTTAAATACGCGAAGACAAAAATTCCGGATATTGAATTCTCCCCTGAGGATGCCTCGCGCACGGAGCGTGAATTTCTGTTTTGTATTTTGGAACAGGTGATCAAAGCGGGGGCGAAAACCGTTAATATCCCTGATACTGTCGGCTACAGCATGCCTGCGGAATATGGGCAACTGATCGCGGATATTAAAAAAAATGTGCCGAACATCCATAAAGCGGTTATCTCCGTGCATTGTCACAATGATTTGGGGCTGGGGGTTGCCAATTCGCTGATGGCCGTTAAGAATGGCGCCCGGCAGGTGGAGTGCACGATCAACGGGATCGGTGAGCGGGCCGGAAATGCCTCGATGGAAGAGATCGTGATGGCGCTGCGGACACGGGCGGATTTTTACGGGTGTTCCACGAACATTAACACCCGGGAAATCTGCAAGGCCTCCCGGCTAGTCTCCCGGTTTACCGGTTTTCTTGTGCCCCCTAATAAGGCGATTGTCGGGAGCAACGCGTTCCGGCATGAGGCGGGTATTCATCAGGATGGGATTTTAAAAGACCGGGCGACTTATGAAATTATGAGTCCGGAGGATGTCGGCTTCGTGGGAACCGGCCTGGTTCTGGGGAAACATTCCGGCCGGCACGCTTTTAAAGTCCGGCTAAAGTCTCTGGGAATCGAATTGAAAGAGGATCAAATGGACGCCGCGTTCGAGAGGTTTAAGGTTTTGGCGGATAAGAAAAAACAGGTCTTCGACGAGGATTTGATCGCCATTGTTGAGGAAGAAATCAAAGTTATGAAGCGGATATGGTTTTTGGATGATCTTGTCACCACCAGCGGGGCGAAGATCACCCCGGAAATTAAGATTGTATTGAAGTCCAAGGGCCGGAAGTATACCAAGGTGTCCTCGGGCGACGGGCCGGTTGATGCCTGTTACAAGGCTATTGACGCCATTACGAAGCTTAAAGGGAAATTGTTGGATTATTCTATTCAGTCTGTCACTGAGGGGAAAGACGCGTTAGGGGAAGTGACGATCCGGCTGAAAATTAACGATAAGATTGTCATCGCCCGGGGGACCAGTACAGATATTATCGTCGCCTCCGCGAAAGCGTATATTGAGGCCATCAATAAGGCGCTTGCGCATGGGGATTTGCGCGACGTCCAGTAAGGGCAGAAGGTCCGTCCTTTAATTTAAATTTGCTTTTCCTGCCCCGGCCGTTAAAGAGGCCGGCCTGAAAATAAATCATGCAACAGCAGAAATCAACATATGGTTTGGTGGGGTATCCTGTTCAGCATTCCCTGTCCCCGCTCATGCATAATGCCGCTTTTGCGGAGTTGGGCGTGGACGCTGTCTATAAACTTTTTCCTCTGCGGGAAGAAGAGCTAAGTGATTTTTTCTCGGATTTAAAGAAGGAGAACAGTCCGATTTTTGGCTTAAACGTGACCATCCCGTATAAAGAAAAAGCACTCGCGTACATGGACAGCCTGTCACCGTTTGCGGAGAAGGTCGGGGCGGTGAATACGGTGGTGGTGTCTGCCAAAAGGAAATTAACCGGCCATAACACTGACGGTCCGGGTTTCCTGACCCATTTGACGGAACTGGGTTTTAACACAGCCGGAAAACGGATCTCCATCCTGGGGGCCGGAGGAGCCACCAGGGCTATTGTTACTGTTTTGTGCCTTGTTCCGGAACAGCCGGAAGCGGTCCTGATTTATGATATTGACCATAATAAGGCCGAGGCTCTTGTCCAGGATCTTGGACAGCGCTTTGATACCGGGCTGATTAACGTGGTCCACAGCCTGGATGACCTTAATGTGGAGATTGCCGATCTTTTGATCAACGCCACTCCGGTCGGGATGAAGGCTTCCGATCCCTGCCTTCTGGAAGGATTTCAGATCCCGAGGGATATGCTCGTTTATGACCTGATTTATAACCCGGAGGAGACTCGACTTTTAAAATGGGCCAAAGCGCAGGGGGCTAAAGCATCCAACGGGTTAGGGATGCTTTATTATCAGGGAGTTCTGGCGTTTCAGCATTGGGCGGATGTCCAGTTGGACAAGGCCGTTAAAGACAAGATGTGGGCCAGTTTAAAGACAGGATTAAAATCATGATAGAACATGCAGTCATTTCAGGTTTAGTTTTTATTTTTGGCGCCATTGTCGGCAGTTTTCTGAATGTTTGTATTGTGCGTTTGCCCCGTGAAGAATCCGTTGTGACTCCCCGATCCCATTGTGTCCATTGCAAAACCCTGATCCCCTGGTATGATAATATCCCGTTTATCAGTTATATCCTTTTAGGCGGCCGATGCCGGACCTGTAAGAAACCCATTTCTTTTCGTTATGTTTTAGTCGAATTCCTGACGGCGTGTTGTTTCTTTTTCTTCTATCAAATTTACGGCTTGACCGCTATTGGGGCAGCCTACTTGGTCATGGTGTGCGGTTTTATCGTTGCTATTTTTGTCGATTTTGAACACCGCATTATCCCGGATGAAATCAGCGTAGGAGGGATGTTCGCCGGCCTTCTTTTCAGCCTTTTTATTCCGGCCCTGCACGGATATGAAGCCGGACCCGGTCTATGGCCGTTTGTTCAATCTTTTGGCCAGGCGCTGTTGGGCGTACTCGTGGGAGGAGGGGCTATTTATGCCATGGGGCTTTTAGGTGATTTTATTTTTAAGAAAGAATCCATGGGCGGCGGTGACGTGAAACTTTTGGCGATGATTGGCGCCTTTTTAGGCTGGAAATCAGCATTGTTGACCTTTTTTATCGCTCCTTTTTTCGGTGCGGTATACGGCATTGTTGAAAAAATCAGAACTAAAGACAGCGCTATTGCTTACGGCCCTTTTCTGGTCTTGGGGGCCCTTATTAGCATGTTTTACAGAGATGCGATTATTGCCTGGATTAAAGGCGGCTACGGGTTATACTGATTTTGGGCAGAAGTTATATGTTTTTTTATGACCCAACCCTTCAAGGTTGGGTTTATTTATTAATATTAATATTAATCGGTTTGACACCCCATAGGTGTTATGTTAAAATCCAGCGTGAAAAATAATATTGTGCTGATAGGGTTTATGGGAGCCGGTAAGTCTTTGCTTTCCCAGCGTTTGTCCGTTAGGCTTAATTGGACGGTCCTATCAACGGATGATCTTATTGTCAAAAGAGAAGGCCGGCCTATAACTGACATCTTCGCCCAGTCCGGGGAACCGTATTTCCGGGCTGTGGAAAAGAAGGTGGTGAGTGATATTGCGAGGAAGGACGAGATCATTATTGATTGCGGGGGAGGGGTTGTTTTGGATCCGGAGAATCTGGCCGTTCTTAAGCAGAAAGGAGTTGTTTTTTATCTTTCGGCCACGCCTGAAAAAATTTATCAGCGTATTAAAGATCAGACACACAGGCCTTTATTGAACGTCCCCGACCCCTTGGCCCGTCTTGAAGAATTGTTGGCGAAACGGCAGGCTTTTTATGAACAGGCTGATTATACCATTGACACAAATGATAACGACTGGCAAAGAGTTTGTGAAGAGATCGAAATGATCATGAGTGAGCGCGCAAAGAACATGTCCCCTGATAAATGACCCCGTATTTTTTTAGAGAAAGCGGGCATGACGGAAAAGGAAGCAGTGGTCGTTTTAAACGCAGTCCCGGGACTCTCCAATCGTATGATTTCGCGGTTAGTCGGAGAGTTGGGGACGGCCAAGGCGGTTTTGGTTGCTGGGCCGAGGACTCTTGCGGCGGTCGGTGACGTTTCTTCTGTTGCGGTTAAAAATATCGGCTGCTTCAGACAGGACGAATTTTTAAAGGAAGAAACGGCCCTGTGTTCCGCCCTGCAGGTTCGGGTGACTACGCGTTGGGAAGAGTCTTTCCCGAGAATTTTAAAACAGATCCCGGATTGTCCGGTTGTTCTTTATCATAAAGGTGATATTCAGCCTGCCGACGAAAGATCGGTTGCGATTGTCGGTTCACGCCGCGCGACACTTTACGGACGCCTTATGGCGGAACAACTGGCGTCTCGGCTCGCGGATTTGGGGATAACAATTGTGTCCGGGCTGGCCCGGGGGATTGATTCTGCCGCGCATACAGGCAGCTTGAAGGCCCGTGGCCGGACATTGGCGGTTTTAGGCTGTGGTTTAAATCGGATTTATCCTCCGGAGAATGAAGAGTTACTGGAGGGCATTTCCCGCAACGGCGCGGTTGTGTCGGAATTCCCGCTTAAAACCCCGCCTTTACGCTACAATTTCCCTAGGAGAAACCGGATTATCAGCGGTTTGTCCTTGGGGGTCATTGTTGTGGAAGCTCATCGCAGAAGCGGGGCCTTGATCACCAGCCGTTTCGCCTTGGAGCAGGGCCGGGAGGTTTTTGCCGTCCCGGGGAGAATTGATCAGCCCGCCGCCTGGGGCACCAATCAGCTGATTAAGGACGGGGCGAAACTTATCCTGGGGGTTGAAGATGTCCTGGCAGAACTTCAAATCCCTTTAAGAAATTGTCCGAGGCCGGCATTTATTCTGGAGGGGCACCCCCGCCGCGAAGGTGAAGAGCCTGCGGCGGACGTACGGTTAACGGCTGAGCAACAGCTTATCTATAACACATTGGATAAGACCCCGCGGCACATTGATGATCTGGCGGTTCAATGCCGGAAGTCAGCGGCGGGCATGATGGAATCGCTTTTGCAGTTGGAATTACGGGGTTTTGTAAAAAGATGGCCAGGTCAATATTATTCAAAAATTGAACAGTTATAGGATATTTTATGGCAAAAACCAAACCGCTCGTTATTGTCGAATCTCCGGCCAAGATAAAAACAATTAGCCGTATCCTCGGTGATAAATATAAAGTTGTTTCTTCCATGGGACATTTAATTGACCTTCCCAAGTCTACCCTCGGAGTCGACGTTGAAAACGATTTTGTGCCGCGTTTTATCGTTTTGCGGAATAAACAGAAGATCCTGACCAAGCTCAAGAAAGAAGCGGAAACCAAAAAGGAAATTTATTTCGCGACCGACCCTGACCGAGAAGGAGAAGCGATCGGCTGGAACCTCATTCCTTACATAGGGGAAGGGAAAAAAGTATACCGTGTCACTTTCCAGGAAATTACCAAAGAGGCGGTCCTGAGGGCGTTTAAACATCCCCGGGAATTTAACGAGCATCTCATTAAAGCCCAGGTGGCCAGGCGTGTCCTGGACCGGATTGTTGGATATAAAATCAGCCCCTTGTTATGGAAAAAAGTGGGGTCGCGCCTGAGCGCTGGCCGGGTGCAGTCGGTGGCGTTAAGGCTGATCGTCGACCGGGAACGAGCCATCGCCTCTTTTGTCCCGCAGGAATACTGGGAAATTGCCGTTGATCTTCAAAAATCCGGCTTGGAAATGGTCCTCACGGCCGCCCTGGAACGCATTGACGGTGAGAAACCCGGGCTGACGACCCAGGCCCAGGTGGAGGATATTGTCAGGGACATTCAATCGGCGCATTTTGAGGTCAGCCGGGTGACGAAGAAAAATATTACCCGCAAATCATCCCCGCCATATATAACCAGTACGCTGCAACAGGATGCGTTTAACAAACTCGGATTCAGCGCCACACGCACGATGACGATTGCCCAGGAGCTTTATGAAGGGATTGAAGTCGGGGAAAGTGAGCCGGTCGGGTTAATTACGTACATGAGAACGGACTCGGTTAATGTTTCCAAGGACGCCATCGCCAAAGTCCGGGATTTTATCGCCGCTTCTTACGGGCCGCCGTATTTGCCGGAGACGCCGAATGTCTTTAAATCCAAAAAGTCGGCCCAGGAAGCTCATGAGGCGATCCGTCCGACCAGCGTAAGCCGCAAGCCAGGGGACATCCGCTCGTATCTCGAGGAGGATCAGTTTAAACTTTATGATTTGATTTGGAAACGTTTTGTCAGCTCCCAGATGAGCCCCTCGGTCTATGAAAACAAGAAAATAGAAATTCAGGGGGGGCGTTTTCAACTGGGGGCCTCCGGTTCTTCCCTGCTTTTTGACGGGTATCTGCTGTTGCAGCAGGAACAGCGGGAGGAAGAGGTGAAAATGGATTTTACGCCCTATCATCAGGGCGATTCCTTGGAGACCCTTGAGGTCAAACCGTCCCAGCATTTCACCAAGCCGCCGCCGCGGTTTTCCGATGCCAGCCTGGTGAAGGCCCTGGAAGAGGAAGGGATCGGCCGGCCCAGCACCTACGCATCGATTATTCAGACCTTGGTGTTCAGAAATTATGTCAACCGCGAACGGGGGTATTTTCGGGCCACAGAGCTGGGCATGCAGATATCTGACCTGCTGGTTGAATATTTTTCGCGAATCATGGATGTAAAATTTACGGCGGGGATGGAAGAGAGGTTGGATCAGGTTGAAGAAGGGAAGCTGGAGCATGTCGTGCTTTTGCGTGATTTTTACGAGCCGTTTAAAAAAGAACTAAATCACGCCATGGACACGATTGAGAAGGCGCAAAATTATGTCGATAAACAATGCCCGGAATGCGGGCGGCAGATGGTGGTGAAGTGGGGGCGGCGGGGCAAATTTTTAAGCTGTTCCGGATTCCCGAACTGCAAGTATGCCCAGCCGTTCACCTCAGGGATCCCCTGTCCGATTCCGGGGTGCTCCGGGGAATTGATCAAGCGGCGCTCCCGGCGCGGGCAGACATTTTACGGTTGCAGCAATTATCCGGAATGCACGTTTACGGACAGCAAGCTCCCGGAGAAGGCGGAGAAGGATTCCGGCTCTTAAGGGAACGGTGCCCTGATCCGGACGTCAACGGGGCTCTTGATGAACCGTTATATTGATAAATTTATAGCCTACCTTCAGATTGAAAAAAATTTTTCTCCACACACCATTACGAACTACAGCCTGGATTTAACCGAGTTTATGGGGTTTATGGAGAACATGGCGGTGGAGCATATCCGCTATCTTCATCTCAGAAAATATCTGGCGCATTTGAGAACGCAGCAATTAAAGCCGCGCAGTATTGCCAGGAAACTTTCCTCTCTGCGGAGTTTTTTCCGTTTTTTGCAGAGGGAAGGCCTGATTCAGGAAAATCCGGCTGTTTTGCTTATAACGCCGAAGCTCGACAAAACCCTCCCGAAATTCCTATCCGAGAAAGAAATGGTGGCTCTTATTGAAGCTCCGGCCTTGGAGGCGCGGGCTGGCCGGAGAGACCGTGCCATTTTAGAAACGCTTTACAGTTCTGGCCTGCGGGTTTCGGAGCTGGTTGGGCTAGATGTCGATCACGTTGATTTTATCAGCAATATGCTTCGGGTCATGGGGAAAGGGAAGAAAGAACGGCTGGTGCCGGTCGGGGACAAGGCGTTGGAGGCGTTGAAGGCTTATCTGGACGCCAGGAAAGCCCCTCACCGGGCTTTATTTTTAAATAAAAATGGAACCCGGCTTTCGAGCCGCAGTGTGCGGAACATTATCAACAAACATATCCTGGCCGCGAGCTTGGGGATGAAGGTTTCTCCTCATGTGCTGCGGCATTCTTTCGCCACGCATCTCCTGGAACGGGGGGCAGATTTGCGTTCCGTGCAGGAACTGCTCGGGCATGTGAATTTGTCCACAACGCAGATTTATACGCATATCACAACCGAAAGACTGAAAGACGTGTATGACCGGGCCCACCCCCGGGCCTAAGAAGGGTCCCGGATGAGGCCGGGAAAAATATGATCGCATGGTTTTATAATCTGGTCTTTATCCTAGCGGCAGTTTTCTACGCGCCGTATTTGTGTGTAAAGGGGAAATGGCACAAGGGGCTTGTTTCCCGGTTGGGGCCGGTGCCGGAGGATGTGACCCGGTTTTGTTCGTCCGGGCCCGTGGTCTGGATCCACGCGGTGAGTGTCGGGGAGGTTCAGGCCGTCAGCCGATTCATGCGCTTGTTGCCGAGGTATGTCCCCGGCGTCAAGATCGTATTGACGACCGTTACGCCGACGGGTTATCATCTGGCGGCCTCCCGGCTGGGCCCGGATTGCCGGCTGCTTTATGCCCCGTTGGATTTGAGTTGGGTGGTGCGGCATTATGTTCGCCGGATTCGTCCCCGGCTGTATGTCACCGCGGAAACCGAAATTTGGCCCAATCTGTTTATGGAACTCGCCGGACAGAATACCCCGGTGGCCATTTTTAACGGCCGTATTTCCAATCAGTCTTTCAGGCGTTACCGGGCCGTTGTTGTGTTGACCCGCCAGATCCTTCAGCACGTGACCCTGTCGTGCGTGCAGACCCGGGAGGATGCTGACCGTATGTGCTGGCTCGGGGCGCCGGCGGACCGCGTGCATGTGCTGGGCAACGTAAAGTTTGACGAGGCTTCCCTGGAGGAAGGGTATGCCCGGGAGCGCGTGGGTTATGATGGGAAGGATGACATCTGGGTCGCGGGCAGCACTCATCCCGGCGAAGAAGACATTATCCTGAGATGTTTCACTGCGCTCAGGAAAAAATTCCCCCGCCTGAAATTAATTCTTGCTCCCCGGCATGTCGAGCGGGCTTCCGAGGTTTGCTCTCTGGTGGAAGCTTATGGTTGGCGGCCGACTTTGTGGAGCCGGCATATGGAGGGCCGGCTGGAGAAGGAGGCCGTGCTTGTCGTGGACACGATCGGTCATTTGAGGAAGATTTACGCCCTGGCAACGGTCGTCTTTGTCGGCAAGAGCCTGGTGGGCGGAGGGGGACAGAATATCATCGAACCGGCCGCGTACGGGAAACCGGTCATTGTAGGGCCGGCCATGGATAATTTTGAGCGGGTTGTTGAGGTCTTTAAGAATGCCCAGGCTATCGTGCAGGTCCGCGGGCCGGAAGAGCTGGAAGAAGCCCTGCGTTCTTTGCTGGAGGATTCGGACCGGCAGACGGCTTTAGGGCGGCGGGCCCGGGCGGTCGTCCTCGCGCAACAGGGCGCTACGGAAAAATCTCTTGCCTTGATTTCCCCTTTGCTTGCGAAATAATATAAATATTAAAACAAATGTAATGAAACTATAGTAAAATATTTAAAATGTGGCTTCGTCTGTATTTATATGAAGTGATATTCGGCCGGAAACATGGCTCTTGGGCCGTGGGTGTCCGGGGCGTGTTGTGGTTTTTTTCGATGCTGTACTCTTGGGTGATCCGGATTTGGCTTGCCGCGTATGACCGGCGGCTCTTGCCGGTGAGAGAATTGGGGAGGCCGGCTGTTAGCGTGGGAAATATTACCTGGGGAGGAGTTGGAAAGACGCCTTTTGTTGAATGGCTGGTGCAGTATTTTTTAGAATGTAAGGTCCGGCCGGCGATCCTGACGCGGGGATATATGCCCTCTCGAGGCGGCCGGGCGCTGTTCCCTGGCAGTGATGAAGCGCGGATGCTGCAGAAGAAATTTCCGGCTGTGCCGGTTATCACCGGAAGAGACCGCCGGAAAGGGGCCCGGGAGATTCTTTCTCATCGCGCTGTAGACGTGTTTATCCTGGATGATGGCTTTCAGCAGCGGGGGGTCAAAAGGGATATGGACATCGTGCTGATTGATGCGGCGAACCCTTTTGGCAACCGGTTTCTTTTGCCCCGCGGTTCGTTGCGGGAACCCCTGTCGTCTCTTCGACGGGCGGATGTCTTTGTCCTGACCAAGACCGACCAGGCGCCCGGGGCTTTGGATGTTTTAAAAGATCAGTTAAAAACCTGGAATCCGTCGGCTGTTTTTGTCGAAACCGTTCATCAACCGGTATCTTTTTCGGCTTCCCATTCCGGGATGGCACTCGCAGACATTAAAGGTCAGCCGGTGTGTTTGGTCAGCGGGATCGGAGATCCCCGGTCGTTTGAGAAAATAGTCATCAGGCTGGGAGCCCTTGTCCGGGATACAAAATTTTTCCCTGACCATCACTGTTTTTCTGCCGGGGATGTGGAGGATATCGTCCGGAGCTGCCAGACACAAGGGATCCGTGTGATCATTATGACGGCCAAAGACGCTGTCAAATGGCCAGAGGATTTTGAATGTTCTTCGTCCGGGCTTAAAGTTTTGGTTTTAAATATGGATATAAAAATAACAAAAGGGAAAGAGGCGCTTCTTGCTCGACTACGTACTTTACGTTGTTGTTAAGGCTTTCGGCGGGCTTGTCCGTCGGCTTCCGCTGGGAGTGGCGTTGATGCTGGGCCGTTTTCTGGGCCGGGTGGCGTACTATTTTGACAACCGGCACAGGATTCAGGTCTTGCTGAACCTCAAGACGGCTTTTTCCTCCACGAAAACCCCCGAAGAAATTCAGGCGACCGCTCAAGCGGTCTTTGTAAATTTTGGGCAGAACATGATCGAGCTTTTGCGGATGCCGGATATGACTCCGGGCGCTTTCAAAGACTATGTGACCATTGAAGGCCGCGAACACGTTGAAGAAGCGCTGAAAGGGGGGAAGGGGGTTATCCTGCTGGCGATGCATAGTGGCAGCTGGGAATTGGCCAATTTGGCCAGCTCAACGCTGGGAGGCGTTTATAAAGTCATGGTTAACCCGCAGTCCCGTTTTTCGCGTCTGGATACCCTTCTGAATTCTTACCGCAGCTGTGGGGGGTCTGTTGTTTTGGAACGGGGGGCCGGAACCCGCGAGATGGTGAAAAGTCTGCTGCGGAATGAAATCGTCGCCATGGTGGTAGACCACGGGGGAAAGTCCGGGAAGAGGGTCCCGTTCTTTAACCGGGAAGCGAGTTTTTCCGTCGGTGCGGTGCGGCTTGCCCTGAAGTTCGGGACTCCGATTTGTTTTGCCATGATCAGGAGGGACGGGAGGGCGCACCATCATCTTACGATTCATAAGCCCATGGACCTGTTGGGCTCTGGAGATGTGGAGAAAGATGTCCGGGATAATTTGACGCGAATTGCCGGGATCATGGAAAAATATGTCCGGGAGAACCCGGCGGAATACATGTGGTTTTATAAAATATGGAAATATGCCACAGTGTCAGAAACTGTTCTCCTGGACGATGGGCGGACCGGTCATCTGCGGCAGTCTCAGGCCGTGCTGCGGACGCTTGAAGCGCATTTAAAAAAAGGGGGCCGGGACTGCCGGACGAGTACCGTGGAGGTGGTTTACCGTAATGCCCTGGCCGCACGGGCGCTGGTGTTTCTCGGCTGTGTGAGCGGAGGGCTTTTGCGGCTGTTCCGCCTGCCGCTTTTAAAGTGGTGTTTGACTCCGGAATCGTTCCGGTCGCTTTTTAGCATTAAACCTGATTTTGTGATCTCGTGTGGCTCGGCGTCCGCTTACGTTAATTTTCTGCTCTCCGCCGAGCAGTATGCGGAAAATGTGTCTATTTTAAAACCGGGGGTTTTGAATGTCCGCCGTTTCAGCCTTGTTATTCTTCCCGAACATGATCGGCGGTGGGATAGCAACAATTATGATGATTCTAATGTGATTTTCACGAAAGGGGCCCTGAACCTGATCAATGCAGAGTATTTGCAGGAAAATGCCGAGAGGCTGCAGAAACGTTTTTCCCATCTGAAAATAGGGGATAACTTTAAGATAGGGGTCCTGCTGGGGGGGGATACGAAAGAATATGTGTTGTCACTTAAGAAGGTGAAAATCATGGTTCATCAGCTGACCGAGGCATCGGAGGAAATGAACGCGGATATTTTGCTTACCACATCCCGCCGGACTTCGGAAAAAGTCGAAAATTTTATCCAACGGCATTTGAAACATTTTCCCCGCTGCCGTCTTCTGATTCTGGCGAACCGCAATAATGTCCCGGAGGCTGTCGGGGGCATCCTGGGGTTGTCTGACATGGTGATCGTTTCCGGAGACAGCGTTTCCATGATTTCCGAGGCGGCTTGTTCCGGGAAACCGACGATCGTTTTCCCGATCCAGAGCCGTTTCCGGTTGAGAGGAAAAGAATCGAAACATCATCGCTTCATTGATGTCCTGACAGAACAGGGGTATATCCTGTCAACGGACGTCAGGCATATAAAACAGGCCGTATATAATCTTGTCAAGAATAAGATCCGGCTTCATCCCCTGGACGACAGTGTCGTTGTTGAGGTGGGCTTGAAGAGGATCCTGTAACCATTCGTGGTCTGAATCCATCTGAATATGAATCTGCGGGTGTTACAAATATTGCCGGAACTGAATGTGGGGGGTGTGGAAACCGGGACCGTGGATCTGGCTAAATATCTGCTGGAACACGGGCATACGCCGCTTGTGGTTTCCGACGGCGGCGCGTTGGTCCAGAATCTGGAACACATGGGGGTTACGCATTACCAACTCCCGGTTCATAAAAAATCCCTGATGAGTGCCTGGCGGTGTGTCAGGGCGCTGAAGCGTATTATCATCGAAGAAAAAGTTGACATCGTGCACGCCCGGTCCCGGGTTCCTGCTTGGATTGCTTTTTGGGCCTGCCGGGGGACAGCGGCCGCCTTTATTACGACCTGCCATGGATATTATTCAACGCATGTTTTCAGCCGGGTGATGGGCTGGGGGAAATATGTGATTGTTCCCAGCGAAGTGATCGGCCGGCATATGATCGAAGATTTTGATGTGCCGGCGGACCATATTCGTTGTATTCCCCGCAGCGTCGATCTGGATAGATTCAGCCTGCCGCACCAGCCGCAGAAAATGAAAACAAGCTTTAGGATCGTCATCATCGGCAGGCTGACACCCCTGAAAGGGCATACGTATTTCTTGAAGGCCATGGCGAAAGTCGTGCGTATTATGCCTTATGTTAAGGTTTGGGTCATCGGGGCGGCCCCCCGGGGTAAAGACAGCTACCGTCAGGAACTGGAAGCTCTCACCCGACGGTTGGGGTTGACGGATACGGTGGAATTCCTGGGAAACCGCCAAGATATCCCGCAGCTGTTGTCGCAGGCGGATGTCCTGGTCCTGTCTTCAACCGTTCCGGAGGCGTTTGGCCGGGTTATCATTGAGGCGCAGGCGGCCGATGTCCCGGTCGTAGCTACACGCGTCGGGGGAGTGGTGGAGATTATTGAAAATGAGAAGACTGGGCTTCTGGTCCTTCCGAAAGATCCCGACGCTATGGCGCAGGCGGTTATCCGTCTTTTGCAGGACCGCCCTTTTGCGCAGACAATTGTGGAGCAGGCGAAAAAGAAAGTGCTGGCTCAATATACTCTCGCTCACATGGCTAAAAAGACATTGGCGGTTTATAAGGAGTTATTGAAGACAGTTAATATTCTGGTTATAAAAATCAGCGCGGTGGGAGATGTCGTTTTAGCCACGGCGGCCCTTAAGGCGGTGAGGGAGAAATTCCCCCAGGCCAGGATTGTCTGCCTGGTGGGAGAGGAATCCCGGGTTATCCTGCAGCGGTGCCCTTATGTTGATGAACTGATTGTGATTGATGCCAAACCCCGCCGTCAGCATCCGTGGCGGGTTCTTCAGTTGGGGAGAAAGCTGGCCCGGAATAAGTTTGATAAGGTGATTGATTTTCAAAACAACCGCTTGAGCCATATTCTGGCCTTTTGCAGTTTTGCCCGGGAGCGGTATGGGTATAACCGGAAATGGGGGTTCTTGCTGAATCGCCCCGTGGTTTTGCCGGAGACCCCTTTGCCGCCGGTCCCGCATCAATTCCGGATTTTGAGCCTTCTGGAGATATGTGTCCCCCAAGAGGGCACAGCCTGTCTCGAACTGTGGCCGGCTGAAAAAGATTATAAACGTATTCAAGAACTTTTTGAATCAGAATGGTTGGGGGCTCAGCACAATGTCGTTGGCCTTCATCTGGCTGCGTCAGTGCGGTGGGCGACGAAAAATTGGCCGCTGGAGTATGCGGCACGGTTGTGTGACCTTTTAGCGGCAAAGAATATCCGGGTTGTTATCACGGGTGTCGGTAAGGATTTTTCCGCCGGCCTAGAACTATTGCGCCTGACGAAATCCAAACCGGCTAATTTTATAGGCAAGACGGATATTATGGAAATGGCGGCTTTGATCAGCCGCTGCCGCGTGTTCATAACCCCGGATTCGGCCCCGATGCATGTGGCTGCGGCTATGGGAACGCCGTTTATCGCTTTGTTTGGCCCGACAGCCGCGTTCCGGCACTTGCCTCCGGCGGACCGTTATGTGGTTTTTCAAAAGAAGCTGCCCTGTTCTCCCTGTTACAGCCCAAAATGCCGTCTTAAAACGCACGCCTGCATGAAGGAGATATCTCCGGAAGAGGTCGCAGAGCAAGTTGTTCGTCTTATGACGGAGTAACGTCGCGTTTCTCATGGCAAGAGGGGGGAGGAAATGACGGCGCGATCTTTTTTTGTCCGCCTTCGCAGGAGACCCTGGGCATGCCCGGGGATGAAGGCGGGAGGTTAATAAGATCTTCTGTTGCGGGGGCTGTTCGCACGTATGTTAAGAAACTGCAGTATTCCGTGAAGGGAATTGTTAGGAAATACTGTGGGTGGGGGAGGGGTCTGTGGGAAACCTTAGGAAAGTTTTGTTTTTGACGACGCATTTAAATACCGGGGGGATCACGTCTTACCTGTTTACCTTGAGCCGCCGTTTTGCGGAGCGGGGGCTGTCCGTCGCGATTGCTTCTTCCGGAGGGGATCGGCAAGAGGAGTTCGCCGCGCTTGGCGTGACCCTGATGACCCTGAACATCCGGATCAAAAACGAACTGGATCCGCGTTTGTATGCGGCTGTAGTCCGATTGCGGCGGATGATTCGGAAAGAGGCGGTTGATATTGTGCATGCCCAGACCCGGGTGACGCAGGTGATGGGGACGCTGCTTTCCAGAATGACTCTCGCCACCTATTGTTCAACGTGTCATGGGTTTTTTAAACCGCGCTGGCACCGCAGGGTTTTCCCCTGCTGGGGGAAAGCGGTGATCGCGATCAGTCCGGCTGTTCGGGAACATCTTAAAAACGATTTGTGCGTTGCAGAAAATCGGATTTTTCTCATCTCTAACGGGGTGGACGTTGAGGCGTTCCCTTTGAAGAACGGGGATGAAAAGCGGGCTTTGCGGAAAGCCTGGCAGCTCCCCGAAGGCCCTTTGCTGGGGATTGTGGCCAGGTTATCCGACGTTAAAGGGCACCCGGTTTTGATCAAGGCCATGCCCGCGATCCTGGCGCGTTTCCCGGACGCCCGTCTTTTGATCGTCGGGGAAGGGAAAATGGAAGGGGTATTAAAGAGAGAAGTCGTCAGCCTGGGGCTTGAACAGCGGGTGATTTTTTCTCCGGTTGTCAACCGCACGGCGGATGTTTTGCCGTTATTGGATGTTTTTGTCCTGCCGTCTTTGCAGGAAGGGTTGGGGTTATCTGTCATGGAAGCGCAGGCCGCTGGACTGCCCGTCGTCGCCTCCCGCGTGGGGGGCTTGACCAGCCTTATTGAAGACGGCCGGACCGGCCGTCTTGTGGACCCCGGCAACAGCGAACAGCTTGCCGGGGCGATTATTGATTTGCTGGCGAACCCCCAGGAGGCGCAGGCCATGGGGTGGCAGGCGCGCGTGTTCATTGAACGGGAGTATTCCGCGGAACAGATGGCCCGGCGTACCGTGGAAATGTATGAGCGAATTTTGCCGGGTTAATAAGCCTGGCCCGGGCTGGTTTCAGCCCCGGGGGAAGGTGGAAGAGGCATGAAAAAAGTCCTGGTTGTGAATGTCAACTGGGTGGGAGATACCGTATTCGCGACTCCGGTTTTTAAAGCCATCAAGGCAGAGTGGCCCGATGCTTTTGTGGCCTGTTTGGCCGTGCCCAGGGTTAAAGCGGTGCTGGAATGCTGCCCTGATGTGGATGACATCATCCTTTATGATGAACGGGGGCGGCACAGAGGGCTGTTGGGCAAGATTTATATCATCTGGACTCTTTGGAGGCGGCGTTTTGATGTCGCGTTTCTTCTGCACCGGTCCTGGACGCGGGCTTTGCTCATTTTTTTGGCGGGGGTCAGGGAACGGGTGGGGTACGATGTTAAAAACCGGGGGCGGTTTTTGACCCATAGGATCCCATCGCCGTCGGGCCGTCTTCACCGTTCGGATTATTACCTTTCTGTCGTAGAGCACTTCGGGGTCCCGGTTCCGGACCGGACGTGTGAATTGAGAGTGGACCCCGAGGCACAACGTCAGGTGTGCGACCTTTTATCTTCCCGCCAAGTCGATGCCCGGGAACGGCTGATCATCGTCAATGTCGGCGCTAACTGGGATTTGAAAAAATGGCCGGCCGAACGTTTTTCCGAACTGATAGGACGTTTGTCACAGGAGCATTCCGCCCGGATTGTCATTCCCGGCGCGGAAAAAGATGCCGAGGCGGCCCGGGACATCAACCAGAAGGGCGGGGGCAAGGCCATTGTCCTTGCGGGGGAAACGAATCTTAAGCAGCTGATTGCGCTTATGAAAAGGGCTTCTTTGGTAATATCCGCGGATTCTGGGCCGATGCACATCGCGAGTTCCGTGGGAACTCCCGGGGTCGCGATTTTCGGCCCCACGCGCCCGGAACTCACGGGGCCGCGGGGGCGGGGAAAATTCCGTGTTTTGCAGAAGGATGTGGTTTGTAATCGTCAGGCATGTTATTTTTTGGAATGCCCTGACAATGTTTGCATGCAGGCGGTTTCTGTGGATGAGGTGCTGGTTGCTGTCCGGGATCTTCTGGCGGCCCGGGAATAGCCGGGCCGTTCTTTATGTCGGGGCGGAAGAGGAGGTCGGCCGTTTTCCCAGGGGTTCCGTAACAATGATGGAAGTTTCATGGACTTCCGTTGAAATCGTATTACAATGAGGATGATATATCCCCGAGTGAACCAGCGGTTCCCGCTGAGGAGGGTGTCTTCTTGAGGGGGCCGAGGGGCAGGGGGCTCTAAAAAGAAATCCCGTTGATGAATATTGCTAAATCAGAAATAAAAAAAATTTTGGTTATTTCATTAAGCAACATCGGTGATGTTGTGATGACTTTCCCTGTCATGGACATCCTGCATCGGGATTTCCCGAAAGCGAAGCTCTCGGTCGTCGTTGGGCCTAAAGCGGAGCCCCTTTTAAAAGGGAATCCGGATATCCACCGCGTCATCCTTTATCACAAGAAACAATCTTTCCCGCGGTTGTTCGCCTGGTTATTGCAGTTGCGGAAGGGCAATTATGATCTTGTCGTTGACCTGAAAAACACGATCATCCCGTTTTTGGTGTCAACGCATTATCTGACATCGCCGTTTTTAAAAAGGAACGCCGGCGAACATATGCGACAGCAGCATCTCCGGCGGCTGAAGGCGGTTTACCCGTATAAAGAGGAACCCCGGGAGCGTTGCGCCCTTCATATCCCTCCGCAGGAGCGCTTGTCGGCCACGAATATGATTTGTAGCGAAGTCGGTGACCGGAAACCTTATGTGGTTATCGCGCCGGGGGCCGCGGATTCCGGGAAACGGTGGCCGGAAGAAAAATTTGCTTTGTTCTCGGACAGTTTGATTAAACGGTTCGGGGTTCAGGTTGTGTTTATCGGCGATAAAAATGATCGCATCCTGGCGGATGCCATTTGTCAGCGGATGGAGCAACGGGCGGTGAATTTTTGTGGACGCATCAGCCTTATTCATTGTGCGGTGGTGCTGGAAAGGAGCTGCGCGGCTTTGGTGAATGACAGTGCCCCGATGCACCTGGCCAGTTATCTTGATGTCCCCACCGTAGCGTTGTTCGGCCCCACAGACCCTCGTGTTTACGGCCCGTGGTCCCAGTCTTTCCGCGTTCTGGAACGTAAACGTTCTTGTCCGGCGTGCCAGGATCCCCGCCGTCAGGCGAGGCACGGTTGTATGGAGGCTATTTCCGTTGAAGATGTTTTAGGTGTCTTTGAACTGGCGTCGTCAGGAAATGTCGTTTTAAAAGATTGAATATGAATGCTTTATAATTTTTTTAAACCCCTATTGTTCCATGTATCAGAATATTCTTGTGGTCAGAACCGATAGGATCGGCGATGTCGTTTTGACAACAGCGGCGTTGCGCGCCCTGCGGCAAAAATTTCCCGAGGCCAAAATCTCCGTGCTTTTATCCCCGGCAACCCGGGACCTTGTCGAAGGGAATCCGGATGTTGATGCCGTTCTTGTGGATGACCGGGCCAGGGTTCATAAAGGAATGGGGTATTTGCGGCTGATCCGGGAGATCCGGAGAAGGCACTTTGATTTGGCGGTTATTTACCATACGAAAAAACGGACCAATTTTCTTTGCTGGGCAGCGGGAATCCCTGTCCGTATGGGATATAAGGACAAGAAGTTCGGGTTTTTGCTGAATGTGCCTTTGCCGGATGATCGTCCGCTGGGAAGAAAACACGAGGTTCATTATTGTCTGGAGGTCCTTAAATCGCTTGGCGTTACTGATTCCCCCGTGACTTTGCATGTGCCGGTCCAGCCGGATAATGAGGCGTGGGTGAAGAACTGGATGGGTCGCTGCGGGATATCCCAGGCGCAGAATCTGATTGCGGTGTCTCCCAGCGCGAGCTGCCCAACTCGGCGGTGGCCGGTCAACCGTTTTATTGAGTTGATCCGGGGTTTACAAGGCCGTTTTAAGGCGTCTTTTGTGATTGTAGGCGGCCCGGAAGGGGCGCCGCTGGCGGAGGAAATTCAACGCGCGTTTTCAGGCCCGGTCTATAACCTGGCCGGCAAAACAACCTTGGGGCAGTTGGTCAGCCTTTTAAAGCGTTGTAACTTATTGGTTTCTAATGATTCCGGGCCGGTCCATGTCGCGGCGGCTTTGGGTACGCCTGTTGTTTCTATTTTTACCCGGAATCAACCGGGAATTAATCCTGAACGCTGGAAACCCCTGGGAGAAAAGAGTGCTTATGTGGCCCCGGATAAAGATTTAAGCATTTCATTCGCCAGGGGTGAAGTTCCTGATTCGGCCTTTCTTGACACGATCACCCCCCAGGATGTCCTGAGGGCTGTTGACGCGTTATTTAAACTGTGTTAGAATCAACCTCTTATTAAATCAATAATCCATTTAAAATAAAGAAGATGACTCCTTATAAGAAAATTATAAAGGCGTTTAATAGGAAAAAAATTATAGTAATAGGGGATATTATCCTGGATCAACATATACGGGGTTCCGTGTCCCGTATTTCTCCGGAAGCGCCTGTCCCGGTTGTCGTGCAGGAGCAGGACCCGACCTATTCTCCCGGAGGGGCTGCCAACGTGGCCTGTAATCTGCGGACTCTGGGGGCCAAGGTTTTATTGGTAGGACGGATCGGGGGCGATCTGGAAGGTCGGCTTCTGGACAAGTGCTTGAAAGACTGCAGGATTTCGACATCGGGGGTGTTTGTCGACCGATGTACGCCGACCATAGTTAAAACCAGGATCATTGCCCAGCATCAGCAGGTTCTGCGTCTTGACCGGGAGCGGGCCGCGCCTTCGCAGGATAAAAATTTTTACCCAAAGGTTTTGAATTTTTTGACGCGGAATATCCCTAAATTTGACGCGATTATCATGTCTGATTACGGGAAAGGGATGATTACCCGGGAAATGGTGGAATCGATTTGCGCTTTGGCCCGGCAGTTTGGCAAGATCCTGACCGTTGACCCGAAAGTGGAACATTTTGCCTATTATACGGGGGTGACAGCCATTACTCCGAACCGGAAAGAAGCGGAGAATGCGATCCGGAATATAAAAATCACGCATAACGGACGCAAGAAGCTGCCTTTGACCAGCGACCGCCTGGAAACGCTTCCTGATGTCGAGAAGGCAGGGGCGCAATTATTGAAATTCATGGAACTGGAATCCCTGCTGATCACTTTGGGGGAACACGGCCTTATGCTGTTTGAGCGGGGGAAGAAACCCGTGCGGATCCCGACCAAGGCCCAGGACGTGTTTGACGTGACCGGTGCTGGGGACACTGTTATCTCGGTTTACACCCTTGGTTTGTCGGCAGGCGTTTCCAAATTCCAGGCCGCGGACCTGGCTAATTACGCGGCCGGGATCGTCGTGGGGAAGATGGGGGCGGTTACCGTTACTCCCGAGGAGTTGCTGGAGGCGACAAGAAATCGCTGAGGCGGATACCCCGCGTAGGGCAACGGATAAGGAGCACCTTGTTATGAAAATAATCGGCATTATCCCGGCCCGTTACGGCTCGACCCGTTTCCCGGGAAAAGTCCTGGCCCTGATCCAGGGGCGGCCCATGATCGAACACGTTTACCGGCAGGCGAAGAAGAGCCGTTCTTGTGATGAAATTCTGATTGCCTGTGATGATCCATGTGTTATGGATGCGGCCGCCGGGTTCGGCGCCAGCGTTGTGATGACGTCTCCTGACCACCCGTCTGGGACGGACCGGGTCGCCCAGGCCGTGCAAAACGTCCCGGCGGATATTGTCATCAATATCCAGGGCGACGAGCCTTTGATCGCTCCGGACATGATCGATGCCCTTGCCGCGGCGATACGGACGGACGCCTCCTGCGTTATGGCTACAGTCGCCCGTAAGATCACCGACCCAGCGGAGGTGGCCGATCCGAATGTCGTCAAAGTTGTCCTGGATGGGCAGGGGAACGCCCTGTACTTTTCGCGTTCGGTGGTTCCGTTTAACCGCGATAAAATTTTTTTTGAAGAGATGCAATATTTAAAGCATTTTGGCCTGTATGCCTACCGGAAAGATTTTCTTATGAAACTCAAGACACTGCCTCCGTCCGCGCTGGAAGAGAGTGAACGCCTGGAACAGCTCCGGGTTCTGCAGGCCGGTTATAAAATTAAGGTGGTTTTGACGAACCACGATACGATCAGCGTGGATACGCCTGAAGATCTTCGCCGGGTGGAAGCGGTCCTCGCTGGAGAAAAGGCGGGGCGGGTATGAAACCACTGGTCTTGAGGGATATGCCTATCGGAGGCGGGGCTCCGTTTGTGCTGATCGCCGGCCCTTGCGTGATCGAGGAGGAGGGGACGGTGTTTCGCATTGCCGAAGCGCTGAAAGATATAACCGGACGCTTGAAAGTCCCGTTTGTTTTTAAGGCCAGCTACGATAAAGCCAACCGGACGTCGATTCGGTCCTTTCGCGGGCCCGGCCTGCAGAAAGGATTGAGGATTCTCGCCCGGGTCCGGGACGAGTTTGATGTGCCGGTGACCAGCGATGTCCATGAGCGGGAAGAAGTCGGGCCGGCCGCCGAAGTCCTGGATATTTTGCAGATTCCGGCTTTCCTTTGCCGGCAGACCGACCTTTTGGTGGAGGCGGCCGGGACCGGGAAAATAGTTAATATTAAAAAAGGGCAGTTTCTGGCGCCCTGGGACATGAAATCAGTCGCCGAGAAGGTGAAGGAAAGCGGGAATGACCGCATTATGCTCACCGAGCGGGGGGTGACTTTTGGTTATAATAATTTGGTGACGGATTTCCGTTCCCTGGCGGTGATGCGCGAGCTCGGATATCCCGTTTGTTTCGATGCGTCCCACAGCGTCCAGCAGCCCGGGGGATTGGGCTCTGCCTCCGGAGGGAAGAAGGAATATATCCCGCTGTTGGCCCGTTGCGGCGTCGCCGCCGGCTGTGATGCCGTGTTCATGGAGGTTCATCTTAAGCCCGAAAAGGCTTTATCCGACGGGCCTAATATGCTTCCCGTGAGCGCGCTGGAGGACCTACTGGTTGATTTGTTGGCAATTGATATGGTGGTGAAAAGGAAAAAATGTCCCGGCTCCGCTGGTCAAACGGGAGGAAAGAAACAGGAGATATGTCGCTCAGCAAAGCCAAAGAAGTTATAGAGATCGAAGCCGCGGCTATCCGCGGCCTGAAAAAACATCTTGATCAGAATTTCACCCGGGCGGTGGAGTTGATTCTCGGTTGCCAGGGCCGGGTGATTGTGACGGGAATGGGCAAAACCGGGATTGTCGGGCGTAAGATCGCGGCCACTTTGTCCTCGACGGGCACGCCGAGCATCTTTTTACACAGTGCGGAAGCCGTACACGGGGATTTGGGGCAGGTGACCCGCGCGGATGTTCTGATTGTGATCTCCAACAGCGGCGAGACGGAGGAAACCACCCGTCTTCTTCCTCTGGTTAAAAAGATCGGCGCTAAAACGATTGCCATGACCGGCAACCCGGCGTCCAGCCTTGCCAAGTATAGCGATGTGGTCCTGAATGTTTATGTCGAGCAGGAAGGCTGTCCTCTGGGGCTGGCCCCTATGGCGTCGACGACCGCTACGTTGGTCATGGGGGACGCTCTGGCCGCCTGCTTGATTGTCCGGCGGGGATTTAAAAAAGAAGACTTTGCGTTTTTTCATCCCGGGGGGGCCTTGGGCCGGCGGCTGCTGTTGAGGGTGGACGATATTATGCGTAAAGATAAATCTTTCCCAGTCGTGGGGGAAGACACCGTGGTGAAAGATGTCCTCTTGGCTATTACCCGGTTACGGTGCGGTTCGGCGGTTATCATCAATGCCGAGGGGGCGCTGACGGGGATTTTTACTGACGGGGATTTGCGCCGTCATCTGGAAGAGGACGGCGAAGTTTTGAGAAGAAAAGTGAAAGAGGTCATGACACCCCGTCCGACGGTGATTCAGGAGGATAAGCTGGCCGTCGAAGCGTTTACGCTTTTGCAGGATAAAAAGATTGATGAGCTGCCGGTCGTGGACAGTCAGGGGCGCGCTGTGGGCCTGCTGGATATCCAGGACCTGTTGCGGGCGGGACTGTTTTAACGGCGGTTCCCCTGGTTTTTGCGGCGGGCAAGAGGGATGTTTTGAAGACAAGGAATCCTTATGGAAGAGAAAATCAGGAGAATAAAAATTTTAGCCCTGGATGTGGACGGTGTTTTGACCGACGGCCGGATCATTTATGATTCTCTCGGGCATGAGATAAAATTTTTCGATGTACAGGACGGGTATGGCATTATCCTGTGGCGGCGGCTGGGATTAAAAACCGCTATCCTGTCCGCCCGGTCAGCCAAGCCCGTTGACGTGCGGGCGAATGATTTGAAAATTGATAAAGTTTACCAGAACGCTTCCCCCAAAATTGACGTCTATGAAAAACTTCTGAAAGATTTTGACGCCCGGGATGAGGACGTCTGTTTTGTCGGTGATGACTTGCCTGATTTGGCGGTCCTCAAACGGGTTGGGTTTGCCGTGGCGGTGGCCAATGCCCATGCCGAAATTAAAGAGGCGGCGGATTATGTCACCCAAAAAACCGGCGGCCGCGGCGCGGTCCGGGAAGTGATTGAACTTATACTGAAATCGCAGGATAAATGGCCGGTGGTCATCCGGATGCATCAATGAGATGAAAATAATTTTTCGCCTTTGGGGGGTTGTCGTTTTTTTGGGCGGGCTGTCCGCCGCCTGGGGGGGGGCTGTTTTCGCTCAAGGAGCGGGCCAGCAGTTTGAAGGGTTCAATCTTCAGGGCTATGAAGACGACGGCCGCATGAAATGGGATCTGCGGGGCGATACCGCCGATGTCTTCGGGGAACAGATCAGTATCACCAACGTGGACGCAAATCATTACGGGGACCAGGCCATGAATTTAAAGGCCAAAATCGGAAAGATTGACAAAGCCAGCGGGGATATCCGGCTGGAAAGAGACGTGGTGATCACCTCGGAGCAGGGGGGGCAGATGAAAACCGAGTCCCTGGACTGGTATAAAGAAAAGGATATCGTTGAAACTGAGGATAAGGTGCTGTTGTCGGATCAGCGCTTGACTGCGGTGGGCACTGGCATGACGGCCAGTCCGGGCCTGATGGTGGCGCAGATGAAAAAGGATGTGACGGTTCAGGTGAAGCCTCAGCCCGAAGAGCCTGATAGCCTGCCGGTGACGATCACCTGTGACGGTTCTCTGGAGATTGATCAGAAGAAGAATAAGGCGGTTTTAAAAGATAATGTCGTAGCCGTGCAAGGGGACCGGACTCTGAAGGCCGATGAAATAACGGTGTTTTTTGACCCGGAAGCCCAGGTGGTTTCGAAAATGATCTGCGCCGGCAATGTGGAGATTATTCAGGGCGGGAATAAAACGCATTCCCAGCGGGCTGTTTATGAGGCCGCTACGCAGAAATTAACCCTGACGGGCCAGCCGAAAATTATTTTGATCACGTCCGGAGAGGGCAGTATCGCCTCGTTCACCAAAGATGCGAAGAAATAACTTCTAGGGTCCTCTTTTATCCCGGGGGCCGCTGGAGGGGAGTTTGCTGAAAAGTCTTTTCATTTATAAAAATTGTATTATAATTGTGATTTCGAGTTGGAAACAGTCAGCTAGGGAGCCAGGGGCTTCAGAAACACCCGGGAATCGGCAAATGGTGCGTTGTATAAGGATAAAAAACGATGAGTTTACATTTGCTGGAAACAAGAGGACTGGTGAAAACCTACGGAGGCCGCAGGGTTGTAGACGGGTTGAGCATTACGGTGGGCCGCTCGGAAATCGTGGGGATTCTGGGTCCCAATGGGGCGGGTAAGACCACGTCATTTTATATGATTGTCGGGATCATTGCGCCTGATTCCGGGCAGATTTTTTTCGACCAGGGGGATATTACGAGACAGCCGATTCACGCGCGTTGCCGGTTGGGCATGGGGTACCTTGCCCAGGAGAATTCGATTTTCCGGAAACTCACCGTGCAGGAAAATATCATGGCGATTCTGGAAACGCTGGATATCAGCCCGAGGGAACGGCGGCGGCGTCTCCACTCCCTGTTGGAGGAATTGAATATTGCTCATTTGGCGAACAGCAAGGCCTATACACTCAGCGGCGGCGAACGCCGGCGGTTGGAAATCACCCGCGCCCTGGTGACAAATCCTTCGTTTCTTTTGTTGGACGAACCTTTTTCCGGAATTGACCCGATTGTGGTGGCGGAGGCCCAGGAAATCATCAAGGACCTGAAGAAGCGGGGAATCGGGATTTTGTTGACGGACCATAACGTCCGGGAAACACTTTCCATTACGGACCGGGCTTACCTCGTGGCAGAAGGCAATGTTCTGATATCAGGGACCACAAAGGATCTTATCAATGACCCCAAAGCGAAGCAGATTTATCTGGGGGAAAAATTCAGTATGTAGATAATCAGTAAGGAGGTCAGACGTTTATTATGAAAGTTGCCGTTAAAAAAGTGGATGCGTTGAAACGTGAGCTTAATTTTGAAGTTCCCAAAGACCGCGTGACCCAGGTTCTGGAAGAAGTGTATTCCGAAATGGGGCGGGTGGCTAAGATCAAAGGCTTCCGGCCCGGGAAGGTTCCCCGCCGGGTCCTGGAAAATGAACACGCGGCGTTGGCCCGGGAAGAGGCTCTTAAAAAATTGATCCCCGTTGTTTACCGGGAAGGGATCGAACAGGAAAACATGTCGCCGATCGACCTGCCGGAAATAGAAGACGTGGAATTTAAGGACGGGATGGTAAAATTCAAAGCGGTGATTGATATTAAACCCGATGTTCAGATCGGGAATTATAAAGGGATTGCCGTGAAAAGAAAGAGTTCCCAGGTCACGGAAGATGAGATCAATAAAACACTGGATTTTTTTAAAAAAAGCCAGGGCCATGATAAAGGCCAGGAGATTCCTCTGGACGATCATTTTGCCAGGGGGCTTGGGTATCCGAACCTTGAGGAGTTTAAGCAGACCCTGAAGCGGCAGATGGAACTGGACAAAGACCGGACCAACCGCATTGATATTGAAAATCAGATCATTGACGCCTTGTTGAAAGAATCTAAATTCCCTCTTCCCCAGACTTTGGTGAAAAAACAGCTGGAACATCGTTTGCATCATGCCCTGGAGCAGATGAGGACCCAGGGCTCGCCGGAAGATGAGATAGCCAAAAAGGAAGCGGAGTTACGCAAGGCCCTGCAGAAGCCGGTGGAAAAAGACGTCCGGGTTTATCTGGTTCTGGATAAGATCGCTGAATTGGAAGGCTTGACCGTGCAACAGAATGAAAACCTGCCCTCAAAAGTGATGGAGTTTTTATTCAAGGAAGCCCGCTGGGAATAGTTGTTTAAACATTCAGTCTGCCGCAAAGGAGTGAAGAGATGGATATGAAATACCAGACATTAGTCCCCATGGTCATAGAAAAGACCGGCCATGCCGAAAGAGCGTATGATATATACTCCCGTCTTTTGAAAGACCGGATTATTTTTATCGGCACGGCGATTGATGATATGGTTGCGAATCTTGTGATCGCCCAGTTATTATTTCTGCAGAGTGAGGACGCTTCCAAGGACATTCATGTTTATGTGAATTCACCCGGCGGGGCTGTCACGGCCGGGCTGGCGATTTATGATACCATGCAGTATATCAAGCCGGATGTCTGCACCTATTGTATCGGCCAGGCGGCCAGTATGGGCGCGGTCCTGCTGGCGGCGGGGGCCAAGGGCAAGAGGTTCGCTTTGCCTTATTCGAGGATCATGATTCATCAGCCCTGGGGAGGCGTGCAGGGGACAGCCAGCGATATTTCTATCCAGGCCAAGGAAATTCTGCGGATGAAGGAAGAACTGATTAAAATTTTATCCAAACACACCGGGCAGACGGTTGACCGCGTGGAAAAAGATTCGGACCGGGATTTCTTCATGTCTTCTGTTGAAGCCAGGGATTATGGTCTCGTTGATCAGGTCCTGGATGCCTAGGAGAAGGGCGGGAGGGGATATTCGTATAACATACTCTGACATACTTGTTTCGGAAGGATAAAATACTCCTGTAAAATTTCTTGAACAGAAAGGGCTTCTCATGAAAAGAAATTTATTGTTGACGCCTGGGCCTACCCAGGTCCCGCCCCGGTTATGTGAAGTTTTAGGCCGGCCGATTATTCATCATCGCACCCCGCAGTTTCAGGATTTCCTTAAAGAAGTTTTTGACGGGCTGAAATATGTTTTACAGACCCAGCATGATGTGTACCTCCTGGCGGCTTCCGGCAGCGGGGCTATGGAGGCCAGCGTCTGCAGTTTCCTGTCTCCGGGAGATAAGGCCATTACGGTGGAAGGCGGGAAATTCGGGGAACGCTGGACTGAACTATGCCAGGCCTTTCAGGTGGAACCCCGGGTCGTGACCGTCCCGTGGGGGAAGGTGGTCGAGCCGGCCGCCATTGAGAAGATACTGGCGGAAGATAAGGCCATAAAAGCTGTTTATGTCACGCATTGCGAAACGTCCACCGGAGTGACCACGGATCTGAAGGCGCTCGGGGACGTTGTTAAAAAAACCAATGCTATTCTGGTTGTCGATGCTGTTAGTTCTATAGGAGTCATTGAGTTGAAGATGGATGCGTGGAATATCGACGTGGTTGCTTCCGCCTCCCATAAAGGGTTTATGCTGCCTCCGGGTGTGGCTTTCGTGGCGGCCAGCCCTAAGGCCCAAGCGATGATGGCGCAGTCGAAAGCCCCAAAGTATTATTTTAATTTAGCCAAATATAAAAAAGTGCTGGATAAAACCGACACCCCGTTTACCCCGGCGATCGGGATTATTATTGCCTTGACTGAAAGTTTGCGGATGGTGAAGGAAACCGGTTTGGACGGTTTATTTAAACATTACGAACGGCTGGCGCGGGCGATGAGAGAGGCGGCCAAGGCCCTGGGGTTGTCTTTGTTTGCCGATGACTCTTGCGCCTCTAATGTGCTGACCGCGATCAACCTCCCGGAAGGGATGGACGGGGGGAAAGTTGTCAAGCGCATGCGGGATACTTATGGTATTTCTGTCGCCGGCGGGCAAGGGGACCTGAAGGGGAAAATCATCCGTATCGCCCACATGGGTTGCCTGGATGAGTATGACATGCTCACCGGGATTTCCTGCCTGGAGAAAGTCCTTAAGGAACTCGGATATGATTTTAAACTGGGGACGGGTGTGGCGGCTGCGCAGAAATATTTTAACGAAAGTCATTAAAAAAGGGATGGCCTATCGGCCCGGTGCTTAGGGAAGGTGCCGGCGGGAGAGCGGCGGGAAGACAAAGGAGGGGCCCATGAAAATACTGATTAGCGATAAACTAGCCAATGAGGGCGTTGAGATTCTCAAGGCGGTTAAAGAATTTGAAGTGGATTGCAAATTCGGGATAAAACCGGAGGAACTTAAAAGCATTATTAAAGATTACCATGCCCTGATTATCCGTAGCGGCACCACGGTCACCGCGGATATTCTGGAAGCGGCGGACAACCTGAAGGTAATTGGCCGGGCCGGCGTGGGACTGGATAATGTGGATTTGAAGGCGGCGACCCAAAAAGGTGTCGTGGCGATGAACACGCCGGCGGGGAACACAACCTCAACGGCAGAGCATACGATGAGCCTCATCCTGGCCCTTTCCCGGAACATTCCCCAGGCCTGCGCGTCGTTGAAAGCGGGAAAATGGGAACGCTCCAAGTTCAGCGGGGTGGAGCTTTACGGGAAAGTCCTCGGGATCGTCGGTCTTGGCCGGATCGGGACCACGGTCGCGACGATGGCGAAAGGGTTTGGGATGAAAATCATCGGGTATGATCCTTTCCTGGCCATGGACGTTGCGAATAATCTCGGGGTAAGAATGGTGGATATGGAGGAGCTTGTCCGGACCGCGGACTATATAACGATTCATGTCCCCAAGAGTACCGAAACAAAGAACATGATTTCCGAAAAAGAATTTGCTAAAATGAAGAAAACTGTCCGGCTCATCAACTGTGCCCGGGGCGGGATTATTGATGAAAAAGCTTTGGCGAAAGCCTTGGAGGAAGGCCGGATCGCCGGCTGTGCCCTGGATGTTTATGAGCAGGAACCGCCCCCGGAAGACTTCCCGTTGTTGAAGTACGATGCCTGTATCGTCACTCCGCATTTGGGGGCTTCGACATCTGAGGCGCAAATCAATGTGGCTATTGAAATCGCTCACACGGTCCGGGATGCGCTTTTAGGCAAGGGGATAGTTAACGCGGCTAATTTCCCTTCTGTGAGCAGCGAGGCGTTCAAAATTCTGGTCCCTTATCTGGACCTGGCCGGGCGGATGGGGAAATTCGCCGGGCAGTTGGTGAACGGCCGTATCAATGAGATTAAAATTACGTATGCCGGCGTCATGACGAAATACAAAACCGATCCGTTAACCATGTCTTTGGTGAACGGGTTATTGCAGCCGATTTTGGGTGATACGGTGAATATGATCAATGCCCTGGGGGTGGCGGGAGACCGGGGGATTCATGTTCAGGAAATCCATTCATCCAAGGAAGAGGAGTTTGTGAACCTGATTAAGACCGAGGTTGTCACGGATAGAGAAGCCTTTGTCGTGTGGGGCACCCTGGCGGGAAATAATCAGCCTCGCATTGTGAAAGTGAATAATGTTTATGTGGAGGCGATTCCGTCCGGGTATATGCTTTTTATTAACAATAACGATAAGCCCGGGATTGTCGGAGCCGTGGGAACGATCCTGGGGGATGCGAAAATCAATATTGCCAGCATTACGTTTGGCCGGGAATCTGTCGGGGGGTTGGCGATCAGCGTCGTGAATGTTGACAGCCCGGTGGCGGAGGATATTATTCAAAAAATCAAAAAGACCCAGGATGTCCTTTTTGTGAAATTGTTAAAAATTTGATTTGTTTTAACCCAAAATCCGGCCCAACATTGAGATAGGCCCCGAGAAAATATGGGAAATAGCCCTTTGGACATAATGCTCCGACCCGCCATCACAGGGGGGGTGTTGGACTCTGTGAACCCGGGTTCCATGGCTTCCTGGTTGTTGCTTCTCATCGTCATGCTTCTGGCGGCCAAGCGATACGGAACGATGGCCCCGTACGGAATTTTATTCGTGGTCGGTGTTTTTTCGGCCAGGAGTATTATTATCCCCGGGTTCTTGGACCGGTGGCTTCTCTCCCGCTGGTTCGAAGTGTTGCTTGAAGTCTGGTATTTTATTTTTTCCTTGGCCTGTTTGGTGATGGGGGGCCTTTTTTGGAGGGATTGGCGCTTATCCAAGAAAAGCGCCTTTGCGGGGGAATCCGTATTGTCTTATAAACGTTTGTTTGACGCCGGGGAGATCCCTCCTCCAACGCCTTTTTTAAAGAGAGAAAAGAAATGGCGGTGGCTGTTTTTTGTTACGTTGCGTGGTGTGGTGTCTTTATTTTTAGGGTGGCTGGCGGCGCTTCTTGCCAGTGCGTGGCCGGAAGATGGCTATTTCATTGTGATGCTTCTGTCCTGGGGTTCGGCTCAAAATTTTTCTAAAGTGTTTGCTATGGTGGAGTGCTACGCTTTTTTTTATGTCTTGCCGTTAATCCTGGTGTTTTTATTGACAGTGGTGATTTTCGGAGGGAAGAATGCTGCCGCATCGTTGCGCGCCCGTTTTTCTTGGGTGCAGATTTCGGCAGCGGCTTTGTTTTTAGGGTATGGAATTTCTTTCCTTTCTTATTATTTAAATTAATCTAGGGAGTCGGGCATGAATTTTGTGGTTGTGGGAGCTCAATGGGGGGACGAAGGTAAAGGGAAATTGATCGATTTCCTCTCGGATAAAGTGGATGTCACGGTCCGGTATCAGGGGGGGAATAACGCCGGTCATACGGTTGTTGTTGACGACGAAGAATATATTTTCCATCTCTTGCCGTCTGCTATTCTGCATCAGAAGAAAGTTTGTGTGATCGCAAACGGGGTTGTGATTGATCCCCAAGCGTTGATTCAGGAAATCCGTGATTTAAAGAAAAGGGGAGTCGCGGTTAATGCCGATCAGTTGAAAGTCGCAGGCAATGCGCATGTTGTTATGCCCTATCACCGCATTTTAGATGGGTTGCGGGAGTCCAGACGGAATAATAAAATCGGCACGACGGGCCGGGGGATCGGCCCCTGCTATGCGGATAAATCGACTCGTTGCGGGATTCGCATGATTGACCTGATGAATGCCCGGGTTTTTAAATCCAAACTGGAGGATAATCTGCGGGAGAAAAATGAGATTTTTAAAAAAGTGTACCGCCATCCGGAATATTCCTTGGAAGGCATTTATCATGAATATTTGCGCTTCGGGCGGCTTCTCAAACCCTATGTGTGCGATACGGCCATTTATCTTAATAGTGTGATTGAAAATAAAAAGACGATCCTTTTTGAGGGGGCCCAAGGGACGTTTTTGGATATTGATTTTGGAACCTATCCGTTTGTGACATCTTCTAACTCCATCGTCGGAGGGGTTTGCCCCGGCAGTGGGGTGTCCCCGACCAAAATCGATAAGGCGATTGCGGTCGTGAAAGCGTATACGACCCGGGTGGGGGAAGGCCCGTTCCCAACGGAATTTGCGGCCCGGTTTATGGATACCTTCCGGCTTAAAGGAAAAGAATTCGGCGCCACAACAGGCCGGGCCCGGCGCTGCGGTTGGTTTGACAGCGTTCTGGTCCGTTACGCCCTGATGGTCAACGGGGTAAGCGAACTGGCCATCATGAAGCTGGATGTCCTGGACGGTTTGAAAAAAATAAAAATTTGCACCGCTTATAAATATCGGGGCCGGCTTATTAAAGATTTTCCTTTGGACTTGGAGGTTCTCTGCCGTGCGAAACCTGTTTATGAAGATAGGGACGGCTGGCTTGAACCTTCCAAGGGTATTAAGAGGTTTGATGAGTTACCGATTCAAGCGAAAGCGTATTTACGTCGCCTGGAAGACCTCCTGAAAGTTAGGATTCGCTATATCTCAACCGGGTCGAAACGGGATGAAACCATTGTTTTGCCTGAATCATGATGGCGGGAAAGAGGGGCCGTGAGCGGTATTAAGTTATAAAATGACTAATGTTTATGAGAATATTCTTGACTTTAAAAATGGCATATGTTAATTTGAAAATCAAAAAAGGAGGAGGGCATGCGCCATAAATTTGTGATTTTTATAACTTATTTGGTTTTAAGCGTTTTTGCTGTCAGCCTGTCAGGGTGTACGGTGGTATTCCAGCGGGGACAGCGAAAAGATAACCAAAAAATCGTTTATCTTCAAAATGAATATTCGAAACTTCAGAATGAAATGTCCGAACTTGAGCGGGCCAAGATGGAGCTTGAAGACCGGCTGAGAAACGAGATCGACGACCGGGAAGTTAAGGTGGAAATGTTGGACCGCGGGCTGGTCATCACGTTTGTGGCTGAGGTCTTATTTGATTCGGGCAAAGCCAATTTGAAGTCGGATGCTTTGAATAAACTGGAGCGCGTGGCGTCTGTTCTTAAAACCACGGTTGCGGATTTAAATATTGGCGTGGAAGGGCATACGGATAATGTGCCCATTAAATATTCAGGATGGAAATCCAACTGGGAGCTTTCTTCGGCCCGGGCCATGAGCGTCTTGCATTACATGGTTGACGATCTTGGAATAGAACCGGCCCGTTTATCGGCGACAGGGTACGGGGAGTATCATCCCGTGGCGGGCAATGATTCCCCGGAAGGACGGCAGAAAAACCGAAGGGTTGAAATCGTGATTTTGCCCAAGACAACCAAACAGGCATCCGGACAAGAGAGAGAAAACCTGAAGTAAAAGCCGGGATAATTCATTTTAAAAAATGGAGGAAAATGTGAAAAATATTACTGTGCCGGTTGCTGTTGCGATTGCGATTATTGGATGCGTTCTTGCCGTGAATGCCAGCGTCAATATGAGTCGGATTGATCAGGTCCTGGAGCAGGAGAGGTTCAACCGCCTTTCTGCTGAACAGAAACTGCAGACGGCTCAAAAAAATATAAAACAACTGGTTGCGGAGCTGGAAGATTCCCGCAAAAAGATTAAGAATATAGAAGATATTATCAATCAAGGACGGACAACAACGTCCGACCTTCAGGCGCAGCTCCAGAAGGAAGCTGAGGAAAAAGCCAAATTGATGGGACAGGTTCAGCAGCTTCAGCAGACCTTGGGTCAACTGGAACAAGCCAAAGATCAGATGACGGCGGCCCCCGCGGGGAACCAGTAAAATGTGATCGGGAGATGATCCTGTTAGAGTGGCGCTCAATGGGGGATGAGATATCCCCCATTTTTTTAAGTTAGAGATATGTAGAATATGGATGTGAGGAGTGACCAGCTTTTTCGATAAAGACAAATTGCCGCGGCATATCGCAATTATTATGGATGGCAATGGACGCTGGGCCAGGAGCAAAAAATTGCCCCGTTTCCGGGGGCATATGGAAGGCGTCAAGCGCATAGAAGAGATTTCAGCGGCTGCCAATGATTTCGGCATTGAGGTGTTGACAATTTTTGCCTTTTCAACGGAGAACTGGCAGCGCCCCAAAAAAGAGGTGACGATGCTCATCAATATGCTGAGCACGGTCTTGACTAAACGTCTGGACCGCCTGGTGGAAGGGAATATCCGCTTGCGCTTTATGGGGAAAAGGGATGGAATTCCGTCGGCGGTTTTGAAAACAGTTGACCGGGCGATGGAGAAGACCCGTAAGAACACGGGCCTGATTCTTAATCTGGCGTTTAACTACGGGGCGAGGCAGGAAATCGTTGATGCGTTTAAGCATCTCGCGGCGGAAGTTCAGAAAGGGCGCCTTTCCTTAGCGGATTTGGATGAAGGCCTGATCGGCAAGGCGTTGTATACGTTTGATCTGCCGGATCCGGACTTGCTTATTCGCACTTCCGGCGAACAGCGGATCAGCAACTTTTTGTTATGGCAGCTGTCTTATTCGGAATTATATTTTACGAATGTTTTCTGGCCGGACTTTACCAAGAAAGAACTGGAAAAGGCTTTGCGTGAATTCCAGAAGAGGGAACGCCGTTTTGGCAGTCTGACGGCCACAAAATAACAGGATATTTTCAGAAATCATCCTATGTCCATGAGTCGCTTTTACAGTTCAGTTCTTATGATCGCCCTGATCAGCGCGGTCATCATGTACGACGCGTCTTTTTTGCTTATGGTGATGTTGCTCACGATCGGGGGGTTGTATGAATTTTTTTACATGATTCAGAAAAAGGGGATACCTATCTACAGTTATTTTGGCATTATCATCGGCCTCTTGATCCCGATTTCTATTTACTGGAGAATGGAACTGACCCGGAATTTGGAGTTGCTTTTTATTGTCCTGGCGTTCCTTTCGGTCATTATTTTGCAGTTTGCCCGTAAGGATAATACGAATGCGGTGGTTGGCCTGTCCACGACGATGTTTGGGATTTTTTATGTGTCCTGGCTGTTCAGCTTTGTGATTAAAGTGAGGTTTTTGGTGCCCGGCCTCGAGGGGGTTAAGCTGCTCGTGTTTATTTTGTTGGTGACGAAAATGGGTGACATCGGAGCCTTGTTGGTGGGGAGCCGGTATGGGAAACATCCCCTTTTGCCCAGGGTGAGCCCTAAAAAATCTGTCGAGGGGTGTTTGGGAAGTTTCCTTTTTAGTATTATAACCGCGGTTGTCAGTCAACCGTTGTTGCCTGCCGCAGTTCAATTTTCCTTTTGGAAGATCGTGCTGATGGGGGCTTTTTTTGGCGGGATCGGTCAGTTAGGGGACCTGTCTGAATCTCTCATGAAGAGGGATTGTAACGTGAAGGATTCCGGGAATCTGCTGCCAGGAATGGGGGGGGTTCTGGACATGATTGACAGTCTGCTTTTTTCGGTCCCGGCCTTTTACTTATTTATGAGCGCGGCTTTGAATTAAGGCTGGTCTGCCCCCAAAGGCAAAGGCCGAATTCCACGGCGGATTCAGCGGAGTCCCTGACAAAATATGCTCCACGACATAAGAAGAATTGCTGTCCTGGGATCGACGGGATCCATAGGCATTAATACGTTGAAGGCTGTTGACCATTACCCTGAACGCTTTAAGGTCGTTGGGCTGAGTGCGCTGAACAACCACGAACTTTTACTCGCTCAGGCCAAGCAGTATCACCCGAAATATATCGGGATCCGCCGGGAGAAAATCGGCCTTTTAAAAAAAAGTTTAAATGAAACCTCCTTGAAGATCCTGGATGCTGAATCCGAGTTGTCCTGGCTCGTTTCCCGGCCGGATATTGATATTGTGGTGATCGGCATGAGCGGCAGCGCGGCCTTGGAACCGTTTTTAAGCGCGGTGAGAGCCGGCAAGCGGGTTGCTCCGGCGAATAAAGAGGCGCTTGTGATCGCCGGGGATATTATTATGAGGGAAGCGGCTGAACACGGGGCCGAGGTTATTCCGGTTGATTCTGAACAAAGCGCCGTGTTCCAGTGTTTGGCCGGTGGCCGGAGGAAGGATTTGCACAAGGTTTATTTAACCGCTTCCGGGGGGGCGTTAAGGCGCATCCCGGCCCGGCGGTTTGCGGCCTTAGGGGTCAGCGATATCCTGAATCATCCGCGCTGGAAAATGGGAAAGAAGATCACCGTAGATTCAGCGACGCTTATGAATAAAGGGTTTGAGGTGATTGAAGCCCAGCGTTTGTTCGGCTTGAAGGTGGAGGAGATCGAAGTGGTCATCCATCCGGAAGCGGTTATTCATTCCATGGTGGCGTTTCAGGATGGATCGGTTATCGCTCAGTTGGGCATTCCGGATATGCGTTTGCCCATTCAATACGCTCTCACATATCCGGAAAGAAAAGGCACGGGGCTGAAGCCTTTGGATTTTTTGGCCACGAAACGGCTGACGTTTGAAAAGCCGAATTTAAAAAAATTTCCATCATTAGCTCTGGCCGTCGAAGTGGCCGGCCGGGGAGGAACACTGCCGAGCGTCCTGAATGCGGCTGACGAAGAGGCCGTACAGGCATTTTTGGATGAGAAGATCCCGTTTACCGGGATATATAATATAGTGGAAAAGATTGTCACGAGTCATATAATAGTAGGAAATCCAGGGATCCCGGATATCCTGTCGGCCGATGCGTGGGCCCGTCAGGAAGCCCGCAAGAGGATTCTTGATTTTAAATCTTACAAGCAAATATTTTAGGAGCCATGGCCTGGGCGCGCAGAATGGATGCTGGGCTGGATAAAACAGAGGTGGGGTTATAATGGATATTATTATATTTTTGGCCGTTTTGAGTGTTTTGGTTATTGTGCATGAATGGGGCCATTTTTTTACCGCCAAGTCCTTGGGTGTCGTGGTAGAAAAATTTTCCGTGGGCTTTGGCCCAAAGCTGTTTTCCCGCCAGCATAAAGGGACGGAGTTTTTGGTCAGCGCGATTCCCCTTGGCGGATATGTCAAGATGGCTGGTGATGACCGGAACGATTGCAAGGGAACCGCGGGCGAGTTTTTTTCCCACCCGTTGGGGCATCGCGCTTTGATCGTTTTGATGGGTCCGGTCGTGAATTTTATTTTCGCGTTTATCTGCCTTGTGGTTATTTTCATCGCCGGCTTTCCCGGTGCCTCGACCGATATTATGGCTGTCAAGGAAAGCGGGGCGGCTCAGGCGGCGGGACTCCGCCCAGGGGATAAAATCCTGGCGGTCAATTCCCGGAAAATTTATGGGCAGGGGCATTTGGATAGACTTCTTAGGGCGCCGTTGCAGGTGCCTTTACAGATTTTGGTTCAGCGTGGGGACGCTTTGATTCAGCTGCCCGTGACGCCCCCGCGGAATAGGGTGGAGAATGAATTCGGGGAAGAAGAGCCCATTTTTGATCTTGGGGTTGATTACATCGGCAATGAGGTGGGGTGGTTGGCGGAAGGAGCTCCCGCGCAGGCGGCTGGATTAAAAGAAGGCGATAAAATCGTCGATATTAATGGGACCGTGATTCATGGCTGGTCGGATATTCAGGATAATATCCGGCACTCAACGGCCGAAACCCTGCTTTTGACATATGTGCGCAATGGGGAAAAGATAACGGTTCATGTTAGCCCGCGCGTTGAAACATTTAAAAATAAGGATGGGAAGGAAGAAGAAATCAGAATGATTGGCGTTGGGCCGACCCAGCAGATTGAAACGTACCGGTTCGGGATGGTTGACTCTGTCCGAAATGCCGGGTCGGAACTTGTCAATATCATAACGCTGACTTTGAAAACTCTCGGAAAAGTGGTGACCGGTTCTCTTTCCGCCAAACGGGCCATCGGCGGGCCGATCCGTATCTTTTCGGTTGTGAGCAACGCCGCGGCCATGGGGGTTCTTAGCCTGATTTACGTTATGGCGGTTATCAGCGCAAGTTTGGCGCTGTTTAACCTTTTCCCCGTCCCTGTTTTGGACGGGGGGCATATCTTCCTTTGCTTAATAGAAAAAATGCGCGGCCGTCCCTTACCCTTGAAATGGGAAGAGAACCTGAATAAAGCCGGGTTCACGGCCTTGATGGTCCTGATGGCGTTTGTGATTTATAACGACATCGTGGAGGTGGGGCTGCTGAAGAAAATATCGGATCTGGTCGCCCAAATAAGATGAGATCAACGGCGGGATGACATGGGGAACAAAAGGAGAAGGTCATGATTGAAGACACCGAACTAAAGGAAGTAGTTCACCGTTACCTGATTCAGAAAACAGATTTTTTAAAGGTTAAAGATAAGATGAACGAGGATCAGCTGCGGGTTTATGTTGACAAGGCGATTACGGATGTTTGTTACGATGAGCAGCTTGAAATCACCATGGAGCAGCGCATCCGTCTGATACGCGAAATGGTCGGCGCCGTCGTGGCTTTGGGGCCGCTGCGCCCTTTGATGGAAGATAAGTCTATCACGGAAATTATGGTGAATGGGGCGCATCAGATTTTTATCCAGCGTGGCGGCCGGATTGTCCTGTCTGACGTTAAATTCGAGCATAACGAGCATTTGACCCACACGATCCAGAAGCTTTTGAACAGCTCGGGAACCAACCGGCGCGTAGATGAGTCCAACCCGTACGTCGACTTCCCTCTTCCCGACGGGACCCGGTGTAACGTCATTTTGCCTCCCTGTTCCCTGGTCGGGCCAGTCATGACGATTCGTAAATTCGCCGATATTTCCACGATTGATGACGTGTTGAGGTTAAAAATGCTTGATAACAACATCGCCACCTTCCTGAGCGGGACGATGAAGGCGAAGCATAATATTGTCTTCTGCGGGGCGACCGGTACCGGTAAAACGACGCTGCTCAACGTCCTTTCCCGGCATATCGACGAAGAAGAGCGGATTATCACCATTGAGGATACCCCGGAGTTGCGGCTGAAACAGGAGCACGTCGTGACCCTGCAGGCCAAGATGGCCAACGTGGAAGGGAAAGGGGCCATCACCATCCGGGATCTTTTCGTTAACTCCCTGCGTATGCGCCCTGACCGGCTGATCATCGGGGAAGTCCGTTCCGATGAAATGCTGGATTTGATTGAGTCTATCGCTTCCGGGCACTCCGGGTCGCTGGCTATCGTTCACGCGGAATCCCCGGAAGACTGTTTTTCCCGTATGACCACGATGATGCTTATGACCGGGATTAAACTTGATACCCGGATTATCGAAAAACAGATCGCTCGCGCGATCGATTTGATCGTGCATATTATCCTTTACCCGGATGGTGTCCGGCGGGTGACAAACGTGACCGACGTCTCCTGGGACGAAGAAAGGGAGAAGCCCGTCATGCAGGACATCTTTACTTTTACGAGGGACCGGATCACTGAGGAAGGGAAAATCGAAGGGCACTGGGAGATGAACCGTTCCACTCCGGCCTGTTATACGAAATTTGTTAAAAAGAACATTAAATTGCCCCCGGGATTTTTTGATAAAATGTAATTTTTTAACGTTAAAGTGCGGAGAGAAAGGGTGATTATGCGCTGGACACAGACTCTAATACCAACACTGAAGGAGACCCCGGTCGGAACGGAAGCCGTGAGTCATCAGTTGCTTTTAAGGGCCGGGCTCGTCAATATGCTGACTTCGGGGGTTTATTCGTATCTGCCTCTGGGGTTAAAGGTGTTGCGCCGCATTGAAGCGATTATCAGGGAAGAAATGAACGCGGCTGGCGCCAGGGAGCTTTTTTTGCCCTGCTTACAGCCCTTGGAATTGTGGAAGCAGACGGGTCGGGATCAAACATTGAAAGAGATTATGATCCGGTTTAAGGATAACCGGGGCCGGGAGATGTGCCTGGGGCCGACGCATGAGGAGGTGATTACCGACTTGGCCAAAAATTATGTGCAGTCATACCGTCAACTTCCGCTGACATTGTATCAGATTCAGACCAAATTTCGGGATGAGCTCCGGACGCGTTTCGGTATTGTGCGCGCCTGTGAATTCATCATGAAAGACGCCTACAGTTTTGACCGTGATTTTGCGGGGCTGCAACAGGTTTATCAAAAGATGTATAGCGCCTATCAGAATGTGTTTAAGCGATGCGGAGTGGATGTCCACATTATTGCCGCGGATTCCGGAGCCATGGGCGGGGATGTCTCTCATGAGTTTCTGGCCCTGGCCCCGATCGGGGAGGACGAGGTGGCTTTGTGCGGCGGCTGTGGCTTTGCCGGTGCGGGGTCGATTTTGACGGAAAGCGGCGGGACGTGTCCGTCCTGCGGGAAGCTGTTGACAAAGCAGGTTGCGATTGAATTGGGGCATATTTTTCAATTGGGGACAAAATACAGCCAGTCGCAGGGGGCCATGTTCCTGGATGAGGACGGAAAACTGAAACCCATGGTTATGGGATGTTACGGCATCGGTGTCAGCCGGCTCATCGCCGCGGTGGTTGAAAAAAATTATGATGAACAGGGCATTGTCTGGCCGCGGGAAGTTTCTCCGTACGATGTGGAAATCCTGCCGCTGACCGGTGAGGACGAAGAAGGCCTGGCCTTGGCGCGGGAATATGCGGACATGTTGGAGCAAGACCGTTTTGACGTGCTGGTGGATGACCGGGCGGAAAGTCCGGGGCGTAAATTTCATGACGCCGATTTGATCGGGATTCCCTATCGTTTGATTCTTGGGGTGCGGGGTTTGAAAGAGGGTGTCGTGGAGCTTAAGGAACGCAAGTCGGGCCGGGTGCAAAAAATTAGGAAAGAAGATGTCCGTCAGCGGCTGCCGGGCATCCTGCACAATGGTTTTTCGGAGAAGGATTGAAGATGCTGGAAGACATGGAAGCACGGGTTAAGGCATGCTTGAGACCGCTTCTGGAAGAGAGCGGGGCGGACTTGGTGGAGTTAAAAGTTAAACGGGCTCAACGGCAGGTAATTATTCGGGCGTTGGTGGACCTGCCGGAAGGCGGCATTACGATCGGTCAGTGCAGCCGGATGAATAAGCAATTGGGCCGGCAGATTGCCGAGGAAGGAATCATAGACGGCGATTATTCTGTTGAAGTCTGCTCCCCGGGGATCGATTGGCCGCTTGTGGACGAGAAGGATTTCAGGCGCGTCCGGGGCAGGCTAGTTCACGTTGTGCTGGCGGAACCCTTGGAGGGGCGCCAGGACATTGCTGGCCGGGTGATGGGGGTTGAGAAGGAGAGCGTGTGTATCGAAATAGACGGAGCGTTGAGAGACATTCCGTTGAGACAAATTAAGAAAGCAAATCAAATGCTCGCAGAAGGGAAAGGACATGGATAACAGAGAGTTGCTGGCTATTTTAGACCAGTTGGAAAGAGACAAGGGTATTAATAAAAACGTTTTGATTGAGGCGGTTGAAGCGGCGGTGGCTTCTGCGGCGAAGAAAATCTGGACTGTCGACAGCCTGGAGGAGATTAAAGTCGTCATTAATCGTAAGACCGGAAAACTGACGGCCTATGCCGGTGAGCACGAGATCCGTTCGAGTGAGTTCGGGCGCATCGCGGCCCAGACAGCCAAGCAGGTTGTCATTCAAAAAATCCGGGAAGCGGAAAAAGACGTTGTGTATCAGGAGTATCAGAACCGGATCGGCCAGATTATTTCCGGGGGGGTTTACCGTTTTGAGAAAGGCAATATCATCGTCGACCTGGGGAAGTCCGAAGGGTATCTGCCTAAAAGCGAAATATCGGGCAAAGAAGAATTCAAACAGGGAGACCGGATCCGGGCGTACGTCCTGGACGTCACCCGGGAGGCCAAGGGGCCGCAGATTATTTTGTCCCGGGCTAATCCTAACTTTGTGAAGAGGCTTTTTGAACTGGAGGTCCCGGAGATTTATGAAGGGATTGTCGAGATCAAGTCCATCTCCCGCGCCGTCGGAGAACGGACAAAGATCGCCGTTTATTCAAAGGACGAGAAGGTGGATTGTGTCGGTGCCTGTGTGGGGATGCGCGGGGCGCGGGTCAAAAATATCGTCAACGAACTTCAGGGGGAGAAGATCGATATCGTCCGTTATTCGAATGATATTAAGGAATATATCCAAGCGGCTTTATCTCCGGCCGAAATCTCCCAGATTCAGATCAACAGTGAGGATAAGAAAGCAAATTTGATTGTTGCGGATGATCAGCTTTCTCTGGCTATTGGGAAAAGAGGGCAGAACGTCCGTTTGGCCAGCGAATTGGTGGGCTGGGAGTTGAATATTTTTACGGCGGAACAATGGGCTAGTCAACAGGAGCCGCCTCCGGCTGAAGAACCAGTTTTGCTACCGGAAGGAAAGAATGCAACGGCGGAGCCGGAGCCTAAAAGCGAAGAACGGGTTTCGGAATTAACTCAACTCAAAGGAGCCGGGCCCAAGGTTATTCAGGCCCTTGAGGACGCGGGGTTCTTGACGATAGCAAGCATTGCCGCGGCTGTTCCTGACGATTTGACACCTATCAAAGGTTTGGGTAAAATCAAGGCGGAAAGACTTATCGAAGAGGCTAAATCCCTTACGGGACAGGATAAATAAATATCATACTGGTCACGAGACGTTAGGAAAGAACATGCATGTTTTCGAATTAGCGGATGAGTTGCAGATAAGTAATGAGGCAGTTTTAAAAAAGCTCAAGGCGTTGAAACTCAAGGCCAAAGATGGAGATCAGGTCTTGAATAAAGCGGTGATTATTGTTTTGCGTAGCGAGCTTAAGAAAGATATGCAGGACCCGGAGAAAATGCGCCGGTTCCGCCTGCAGAGGAAACAGGAACAGGAACGGAAGAACGCGCCTCCGGAGCCGCCGTCTCCTCCTGTGGTACCCCCACCCCTGCCAGAGGTTTCGACGGAAGATATTAAACCGGCGGAGGAGCCAACGGTTGAAGAGAAACCTGCCCGTAAGAAGGCCCCTCCGAGGAAGACTACGGCGAAGGCTAAAACCGGAACTGTGAAAACTAAGGCGGCGGATCAGGAAAAGGAACCGCGGGTTAAGCCGGAGCCTAAACAGCCGGAAAAACCCCGTAAGACGAAAACCAAAGTCAGCGATGCACCTTTTGTCCCGCTGAAACCTTTGGCAAAAAAGAAACGCAAGCTGCCATCTGGGAAAATATCCCAAGACGGCAGTCTGGATAACAAAGGTTATTTTAGTCGTAGAAAAAGCGGGCTTGAGCAGGAAGATGGTTTTGATGTTGCGGTTCAGGAAACAACACTGCATACCACCGAACCTTCGGAGATGGTGGCGCCGCCTATAGCGGAGCTTGTGGATTTAGAGTTGAGGATCCCCATCTCGGTTAAGGATTTTTCCGTCCGGATTCAGCAGAAGACCAGCGTGGTTTTGAAAAAGCTGCTGCAAATGGGTATTATCTGCAATATTAATCAGAACCTGGATGAGGATGTGGTCCGTCGTTTGGCTGTGGATTTCGGTTATAACATTACGAAGATGAAGACGCAGGAGGAGCAGCTGATCGAGACTCATCATAAAGAGGAAGAGGACCAGAAATTGCTTCATCCTCGCGCCCCGGTTATTACGTTTATGGGGCATGTTGATCACGGGAAAACATCCTTGTTGGACAGGATCCGTAAGAGTCAGATCGCCGATTCGGAACACGGCGGTATTACGCAGCATATCGGTGCCTATTCGGTCAAACTGCCTAAAGGCAGGATCACGTTTCTTGACACTCCGGGGCACGAGGCCTTTACGGCCATGCGGGCCCGGGGGGCGCATATCACAGACTTGGTCGTCCTGGTTGTGGCCGCGGATGAAGGGGTCATGCCGCAGACCGAGGAAGCTATTGCCCATGCGCAGGCGGCGGGTGTGCCGATTGTCGTTGCGTTGAATAAAATTGACCGGCGCAACGCGGACCCGGACCGGGTAAAAAAGGAACTGGCCGATCGCGGGTTCACTCCGGAAGACTGGGGCGGTAAGACAATTGTCGTCGGTGTTTCTGCTGTGACGGGGGAAGGTGTTGATAAATTGCTGGAAATGATCCTGCTGGAAGCGGAAATGCTGGAACTGAAGGCTAATAAGGATAAAGATGCGTCTGGCATTGTCGTGGAAGCGCATATGAGCCGGGGGAAGGGGGCGGTCGCCAGCCTGATCGTGCAAAGCGGGACCCTCCGCCTGAATGATATTATCGTCGTGGGGGCTTTTTACGGGAAGGTGAAAGCGATGTTCGACGACCAGGAACAGTCTATAAAAGAAGCCGGCCCCTCTATGCCGGTTGAAGTCCTGGGCTTGCCGGGGGTTCCCGAGGCGGGCGAACGTTTTTACGTGCTCCAGGATGAGAAACAGGCGCGGGAGATTACATCTTTGCGCTCGGAACAGCTCAAGAACGAAAAACTTCTCGCATCGTCCGGCCGGGTCACGCTGGAGGATTTGTATGCCAAGATCCAGGAAGGCAGCATCAAGGAGCTGAACGTTATCCTGAAAGCCGACGTCCAAGGGTCCGTGGAAGCCCTGAAAGATTCCCTGGAGAAAATCCCCAGCAGTGAAGTGAAAGTGAAATTTATTCATGCCGGTGTTGGGGATGTCAATGCCTCGGATGTTATTTTAGCGGTCGCGTCCAATGCGATCATCATCGCGTTTCACGTCGGTATCGGACCGAAAGCGGCTGAAGAGCTGGAAAAACAGCCGGTGGATGTCAGGCAGTACCGGATTATTTATGATGCGGTGAATGATGTCCGCAAAGCTTTGGAAGGGATGCTGGCCCCGAAGATGAAGCGGCGGGACCTCAGCCAAATTGACGTCCGGCAGGTTTTTAAACTCAGTAAATCCGGAACGATCGCCGGCTGTTACGTTTCTAAGGGGAAAGTGACCCGGAAGGCGAGCATCGAGGTGGTCCGGAACGGCGAGGTCATCTTCTCCGGCAGCATCAGCTCTTTGAAGCGTTTTAAGGATGACGTGCGGGAAGTGTCCGAGGGGTATGAATGCGGTATTTCTATTACGAATTTCGATGCGTTTGAGCCTGGTGATAAGCTTATGACGTTTGAAATCGAGTCGATCGCTAGAAAGTTGTAACGCCTTGGGGTGTCTTCTCAAAAAAATCCTCGGATGAGATACCGGCCCAGCCGTGTTTCTTGTCATGAACTCATTATCTAATATCCGGCAGACATCGGTTATGAAGAAAACAATATTCAGCGGTATGCGCCCGACGGGAAAGTTGCACCTGGGGCACCTTGTGGGCGCCCTGCAGAACTGGACGCAGCTTCAGGACCAGTACCATTGTGTTTACTGCATCGTGGACTGGCACGCTTTCATGGGGGAATATGAAAACAGCGGCCCTATCCGGGGCCACATTTTCGATATGGCCGTGGATTGGATGGCGTGCGGGATTGACCCGGAGCGCTCGATCGTATACGTCCAATCCCAGGTGCCGGAGCACGTGGAGCTGCATATGATCTTTTCCTGCCTGACACCTTTGGGCTGGCTGGAGCGGAATCCGACTTACAAAGAGCAACTCCGGGAGATCACGGCGCGTGATTTGCAGACGTATGGGTTTCTGGGATATCCGGTCCTGCAGGCGGCCGATATTTTGCTTTATAAAGCGGACGCGGTCCCGATCGGGGAAGACCAGCTGCCTCATGTCGAGCTGACGAGGGAGATCGCCCGCAGGTTTAATTTTCTTTATAAAAAGGATGTGTTTGCCGATTGTGCCGCGATCCTCACGGAGACGCCGCGGCTGCTGGGGATCGACGGGAGGAAAATGAGCAAGAGTTATTTTAACGCGATCAACCTGTCGGATTCGGCGGCGGAAGTGAAAGAAAAAGTGAGGCAGATGATCACCGATCCGCAGCGAATCCGGAAGTCGGATCCCGGCCGGCCGGAGCAGTGTAACATTTACAGTTATTATAAAGTGTTTGCGCCGGAACTGGCTCAGGACGTGTCGGCCTGGTGCACTCAGGCCCTGAAGGGGTGCACGGAGTGTAAGGCCAACCTATCGGATTGCCTCCTGAAGCGGCTGGCGCCTATTCAGGAAAAGCGGGCGGAGCTCCTTCGGGACAAAGAGCGCATTCCCGCTCTTCTTCAGGAAGGCCAGCGCAAGGCCCAGGCGATTGCCCACCGGACTCTTCAGGAAGTTAAGGAGGTCATATTCCCGTTATGAGTTATAAACTGAAGCTTGATATCTTTGAAGGCCCCTTGGACCTGCTGCTGTATTTGATCAAAAAGAACGATATCAACGTTTACGATATTCCTATCGCCAAGATTACCGATCAATATATGGAGTATATCGAGATGATGAAGCTGCTTGATCTGGAATTCGTTGGGGATTTCTTGGTTATGGCCGCTACGCTGATGCAGATCAAATCCCGTATGCTTTTGCCACCGGATCCGTCTCAGGAAGAGGAGGAGGCCGATCCCCGGGACGAACTGGTCCGCAAGCTTCAGGAATATAAGGTTTTTAAAGAGATTGCGGATCACCTTAAAACCATGGAAACCGAACGCCAGAAACTGTTCCCGCGCAAAATGGATGAAGACCTGCTGAAAGAGATGGAAGAGGAGAGCAAGGAAGTGTATTTTGAGGCGAGCCTTTTCGATTTGATTAACGCGTTCACGAAAGCCTTAAACCGTTTCAAGGAATCCCCGGTTTATGAGGTCAGGCCGGAAGAGTTCACGGTGGAGCAGAAGATTCATGATATCTTGCATGCCTTGTTGCGGCAGCCCCGTGTTCTGTTAACGGAATTCTTTGTTAATACGTCCAGTAAAATGGAAGTGATCGTGACGTTTATGGCGATCCTGGAACTGATCCGCCTTCGGGAAATCAAAGTGATGCAAAAACGTTTGTTTTCGGATATCGAAGTTTTTCGTAATCTGGAGAAAGAGGCCGCCGTCACGCCTCCGGATAATCCGGCCGGTTCTTCTCCGGAATCAGCCCCGGACCCTGAACCGGCGGCATAAATCATGGCTGACGACACAAATATCAGAAAGAAACTGGTCCTCAATCAGGAAACGGAAGAAGACGCTGTTGTCAGCCTGTCTCTCCGGCCGGCGAGTTTGAAGGAATTCGTCGGGCAGAAAGATGTGATCAATAACCTGGAGGTCACGATCGCCGCGGCGAAACAGCGGCGGGATCCCCTGGAGCACATGCTGTTTTCCGGGCCGCCGGGCCTGGGGAAAACATCGCTGTCGTACATTATCGCCCATGAAATGGGTGCCCGGATTACGATTACCTCCGGGCCGGCCATTGACCGGGCCGGTGATTTGATCGGCATCCTGACCAACCTGGAGCACGGAGACATCCTTTTTATTGATGAGATTCACCGCCTGTCCAAAGTGGTGGAAGAATTCCTTTACCCGGCCATGGAGAATTTTAAAATTGATTTTGTCGTTGATAAAGGGCCGTACGCGCGCACGATTAATTTCCATTTGAAGCCCTTTACGCTGATCGGCGCCACCACACGCAGCGGGCTTTTGGCGTCCCCGCTTCGGGACCGGTTCGGGATTTTTCATCACCTCGATTTTTATTCGCAAACGGACCTGAGCGTGATTGTTAAAAATTCCAGCCGCAAATTAAATGTTGCGATTGAGGACGCGGCGGCCGATGAAATCGCCCGCCGCGCCCGGGGAACTCCGCGGATCGCGAACCGTCTTTTACGCCGGGTTAGGGATTTTGCCCAGGTCAAAACCAGCGCCAGCCTGATCACACGGGCGATCGTGACGGAAGCCATGCAGTCCTTGGGGATCGACTCGTTGGGACTGGATGATGTTGACCGCCGTCTGCTTAAGGTGATAGCCAGGCATTATAATGGCGGGCCGGTCGGCATCGAAGCGCTGGCCGCGACGCTCAATGAGGAGGTCGACACGATCGTTGACGTGATAGAGCCGTACCTGCTTAAAACCGGGTTTCTCCGTCGGACACCCCGTGGGCGGGAACTAACATCGTTGGCGGTTCAGCATATTGGCGGTTCCTCGACCCATAAACTTAATCTTCAACAGGAATTTTTATAGTCCCCGAACGCGGGAGCATTTCCATGGCACGGATATTATTTTTTACTGCAGCGTGCTTCTTCCTGGCGGGCCTTTTGGCGTTGATTTTTGAGAAGGTCCCCGGGCTGGGGCGCCTCCCGGGAGATATCGTCGTTAAAAAAGGGAACTTCACGTTTTACGCGCCGTTAACGACATGTCTCCTGCTCAGCGGTATCATCACAGTTGTTTTAATGTTGATCAGGAGGCCTTAACATCATGACGATACGAGTGACGCGGACTTTCCGGGCACTGGTTCTGGTCTGGGTGGTGTTTTGTTCTTCCTGGGGCTGGTGCGGGGCTGCGGCGCCCAGCCCGGAGGAGATCGCGGTCCGCATCGCCGTCTTGAAGGACGCCGAAAAAGCCGATATCAGAATCCGGGGGGAATACATCCTGATGGACCCCTTGTCTGCCCAAGTGTTGGCCCGCGATCCTTATTTGATCAAGACGACGCTTTCTCCCGACCGGGACGGGATCCGCCTCGGAGCGAGGTTCATCCCCCTTAAAAGGGTTCGCTTTGTCCCCCAGGAGTATTTTTCTTTGTTCCGGGGCAGGCAGGAGCGGAAATACCGGGGAGTCGTGGACGTTTTTTTGACCCCGGAGCGGCGTTTATTATTTGTGAATACGGTCGACCTAGAGGAATACATTAAAGGTGTTCTTTATCACGAAGTGTCACATCGGTGGCCCTTGGAAGCGATCAAGGCCCAGGCCGTGGCGGTGCGGTCTTACGCGATTTACCAAATTCAGCAAAATAAAAATAAGGATTATGATATGACCAATGATATCTACTCCCAGGTCTACGGCGGAAAAACTTCGGAACGGTACCGGACGAACCTGGCCGTGCAAAGGACCCGGGGAGAGATTCTGGTTTTTGAGGGGAAAATCCTGCCGGCGTATTATCATGCAACCTGCGGTGGATTTACCGAGAATGTTAAAGAAGTCTGGAAGCATGATTTGTATCCTTTGAGGGGCGTTCGCTGCGGGTTCTGCGCTCATTCGCCGCATTATTCCTGGAAGAAGAATTTCCGGCTTAAGGACATTCAGGAGAAACTCAACAAGAGCGGCTATAAGATCGGGCTTATTAAAAATATCGAAGTCCGGGACCGGACCCTGTCCGGGCGGATCAAAACGTTGGATATCACCGGCCGGGCCGGAGAAAAAATCCCGATATCCGGGAAAGCTTTCCGGGATATTGTCGGCCCCAATGAGCTGCGGAGCAATGACTATCGCGTGTTCATGAAAGGGTATTATTGTGATTTTGTGGGGAGAGGCTGGGGGCATGGCGTGGGGCTGTGTCAGTGGGGCGCGATGGGCATGGCCAAAGAGCAGCACACGTATGACGAGATTTTAGCGTATTATTATCCGGGCGCTCAGAAGGTTTTTCTGAGATCGTTGGAGACGCTCAAATAGGTCTTCTTGGAGACGAAGAGAAGATAGGGATCTCCGCCTCCCCTTGTGTCCCCTGTCCTCGGGCGCGGCATTCCGGCTGTGTTAAAAAATTAAGAATGAAATTAAAGCATTTTATTTATGACTTGCCGGAGGATCTGATCGCCCAGGAACCGTTGCCGGACCGGGCGCAGGCCCGGTTGATGGTCATAGACCGTTCGAAAAAGCAAATCCGGCACGACCGGTTTGAGAATATCAGCCGGTATTTGCCGGCCCGATCCGTGCTGGTGCTGAATAACAGCAAAGTCATCCCGGCCCGGTTGAAAGGGATGAAAGAGCGCTCCGGCGGGAACGTGGAAATTTTTCTTTTACGGAAATTTGCCCGGGGGCCGGTTTATGAAGTTCTGATGCGACCGACGCGCCGGATCAAGGAAGGCGATGTGATCCGTTTCCCGGGCAGCCCCGTGAAGGCGGTCGTCGTGGACGTCCCGAAACGGATCGTCCGTTTCAGCGGCCCGGACATCAGCCGGGAGGTTTTCAATATCGGGCATATGCCGTTGCCGCCGTATATCAAGAGACAGGACAAAGCGTCTGACCGGGAGTATTACCAGACGGTTTATGCGCGCCATGCCGGTTCGGTTGCGGCGCCGACAGCCGGGTTGCATTTCACGAAACCTTTATTGAAACGTTTGAAAAAGGAAGGGCACGCCTGTGTCCCGGTGACGTTGCATATCAACTACGCGACGTTTAAGCCGGTTGAGGAAGAGGATGTCTCCGCGCACCAGATGCACGAGGAGAGTTATTCGGTCTCCCCGGCCGGTTATGAGAAAATCCGCCGAGCCCGCGAAGCCGGGCGGGGGATATGCGCCGTCGGAACAACGAGCTGCCGGGTTCTGGAAACCGTATTCGCCGGAGGCGCCCTGAAAGGGTCCACGGATTTGTTCATTTATCCAGGGTGCCGTTTCCGGGCGGTGGATCATCTGGTGACGAATTTCCATCTGCCGCAGAGTTCGCTGCTCATGCTGGTCTACGCGTTCGGCGGCATGGCTCTGATGAAACGCGCCTACAGGGAAGCGATCCGGCAGAAGTACCGGTTTTTCAGTTACGGCGACGCGATGTTAATCCTTTAGATAGGGAAGGGGATGAGGATGTTCACTCTTTTGAAGTCTGACACGGAAACCAAGGCGAGGCGGGGGAGGCTTGTGACCGCGCACGGGACGCTGGAAACCCCATTTTTTATGCCGGTCGGGACCAACGCGACAGTTAAAGGAATTTCCGCCGAGGAGTTGCGTGAAATGCGGGCCCAGCTGATGTTAAGCAATACGTATCACTTGTTTTTAAGGCCGGGCCTTGATATTATCCGTTCTTTTAACGGCCTTCATGCTTTTATGGCCTGGGACCGGCCGATTTTAACGGACAGCGGAGGCTACCAGGTGTTCAGCCTGGCGCAGTTCAGGAAAATCACCGATGAAGGGGTTTATTTTCAATCCCATATTGACGGCCGTAAGCATTTCCTGTCCCCGGAAGATGTGATGATGATTGAACAGGGGTTGGGGGCGGACATGATCATGCCTCTGGACGAATGCGCGCCGTATCCCTGCGAGCGCGAAGATGCCCTTCGCTCCGTGGAGCGGACCGCGTTTTGGGCCCGGCGCACCCGGGCGCATTTTGACGCGCATATGTCCGGCCCATCGCGGCAGTTTTTATTCGGCATTGTTCAGGGGGCCACCTATGAAGACCTGAGACAGCGGTCCGCGAACGATTTGCTTGATATCGGCTTTGACGGCTATGCGATCGGCGGTGTCAGCGTCGGGGAGCCGGTGAAAATTATGTTTGACAGCGTGGGGTGGGTGGAACCGTTGTTGCCTGCCGGGAAGCCGAGATACCTGATGGGGATCGGCCTGCCGGACCAGATCGTTCACGCGGTCGCGCAGGGGATTGATATGTTTGATACCTGTATTCCAACCCGTTACGGACGGCACGGGTCCGTGTTTACCCGCAAAGGGCGCATGATTCTTTTAAACGCGGAGTATAGCGACGACAAACGGCCCATTGATGAGGAATGTGAATGTTTCGTCTGCCGGACCTATTCGCGCGGGTATCTTCGGCATTTAATGAAAGCCGGCGAAATGCTGGGGTTAAGGCTCTTGTCTTATCATAACTTGTTTTTTTATGTCCGCCTGATGCGCGATATCCGCGCGGCGATTGAAGCCGGAACCTTTAGCCGGTTTCACCAGTCTTTCTTGCGCGACTATGGCTCGGAGTTGTATAATGGCTTTCAAACCACGGCACGAGGTCCCCATGATTCGTTTTGATATTATCACGATATTCCCCTCGGTCTTTGACCCGGTCTTTAATGAGTCTATCCTTAAGCGGGCCCAGGAAAAAAAGAAAGTGCAGATCCGGGTGTATGACCTCCGGGCGTATTCGCTGGATAAACATAAAAAAGTGGATGACCGCCCTTTCGGCGGCGGCCCGGGTATGGTGATGACTCCTCAGCCGCTTTTTGATGCGGTGAGGAAGATCAAGGGACGCCGGAAGGCGAAGGTTTTGCTGATGTGTCCCGGCGGGACACCCCTGACGCAGAAAAAAGCCCGGGTTCTGGCCCGGGAACGGAGTTTGATCCTGATTTGCGGACATTATGAAGGGGTGGATGAGCGCGTCCGCCGGATGGTGGTGGATGAGAGCCTTTCGGTGGGGGACTATGTCCTGACCGGCGGGGAACTGCCGGCGATGATCGTGGTGGACGCCGTCACCCGCCTGATCCCGGGAGTGTTGGGCAAAGAGGCTTCTCTGGAAGACGAGTCGTTTGAAAGAGGGCTGCTTGAGTATCCGCATTATACCCGCCCGGCGGATTTCCGTGGGGCCAAAGTGCCGGAAATCCTGCTGTCAGGGCATCATGCGGACATTGTCCGCTGGCGGCAGGAGCAAGCGGTGATACGGACCCAAAAGGTCCGCCCGGACCTGCTGAAAGGGAACTAGAAACCCTGTGCAGAGAGGCCCGTCTATTCGTAAACTTTCATGGTTGACAGAGGGCAGGTTTTGCGGTAAAATCCTCATCATTTATCTAAATTGTATATAAGTTAAACGGGGATTTGACATGGAACAGACGAGTGTCCGTTGCCCCGGAGCCAAGAGTCAACGGGGTCAGTCAGGATATGAAACCCTGTTAAATTGGTGGTGAATAGGGTTATTAAAGGAGGGAGACAGGTGAACACAGGAGAGATAGTCGGGCAGATTGAGAAGAAATATTTAAGAACCGACCTGCCAAAAATTCAGGTCGGGGACACGATCAAGATGAGGATTAAAGTCGCTGAGGCAGATAAGGTGCGTATCCATCCTTTTGAAGGTTTTGTTATCCGTAAAACAGGCCGGGGACTCAAGGGGACGTTTACTGTCCGTAAGATTTCTTTCGGGGAAGGGGTGGAGAGGACATTCCCGCTTCATTCTCCGGTTATTGAAAGTATCGAAGTGATCGCCAGGGGTGACGTTTGCAGGGCCAAATTATATTATCTGCGCGAGCGCATCGGGAAACGCGCGCGGGTTAAAAAGAAAGTCTAGCCGGAAGACACGTGATGTGTTTGTGTTTTTATGAAGAAATTTGACGCCTGCCCCGCAGGTATGATTTTTGAGAACGAGGCTAAACACAAAGGGTTTAGCCTCGTTTGTGGTTTAGATGAGGCGGGCCGCGGTCCGCTCGCCGGCCCCGTGGTCGCCGCTGCCGTGGTCTTAAAATCATCCTTTTTCCGGTCGCCTATTCGGGACTCCAAAAAAATGACCGCGCTGCAAAGAGAGCGGGCCTTTCACGATATTTATGATAATGCCTATGTTGGAGTTGGCATTATCAGCCGGGCCGTTATTGACGCCATTAATATTTCCAACGCGACCTTCTCGGCTATGACCAATGCGGTTCTTCAAATGCTGTCCCGGCTGCCTCCTGATTATGCGGATCCGGGGGGGTTAAAAAGGCAACTTTTTCTTTTGGTGGACGGCAACCGTTTTAAAACGGATTTGCCGTATCATTTTCAGACCATTGTTTCCGGTGACGCCCGCAGCCTTTCCATTGCCTGCGCTTCGGTCGTGGCGAAAGTGACCCGCGACAGGATTTTGATGGCGTATGATAAAATTTATCCGCAGTATGGGTTTAAAAAACATAAGGGCTACCCCACGGCCGAGCACCGGAACGCCATTGAGAGGTACGGCTTTTCCCCGATACACCGGTTGACATTCCGGGTTTTGCATGACGAAAAAAAACAAGATTACGCTGGGTCGCCGGGGTGAAGCTTTAGCCGCGGAATATTTGAAAAAAGCCGGCTACCGGATTGTCACCTGCAACTTCAGAAATGCTTTGGGCGAAATCGATATCGTGGCCCGGGATGGCGCCACCTTATGTTTTGTTGAGGTGAAGACTCGCTCCGGTGACGATTTCGGCGGTCCGGCTGAAGCGGTCTCCCTTTTCAAACAGCGGAAACTGATTCAACTGGCCAGGGTTTTTTTAAAAGAACAGAGCCTGGAGGGGACCGCTTCCCGGTTTGATGTTGTTTCTGTCCTGATCCCTGCTCAAGGCCCGGTTCAAATAGAGCTGATTCCTGATGCTTTTGAGGCGGAAGAATAAAGCCGCCTGTCGGCTTTTTGGTTTTGGGGCGCAGGAAAAAAGGCATTTCATATATTGCAAAAAAAAATCGTTTACGTTATGATAAATGTGTAAATAAACTTCGGACTTATCCCGTCTAGGAAATTAGGTCGAATCCCAAGCCATCAATTTATTACCGGAATCAGCCGTGAAATCGTATCTGACGCAGAGCCTCAAATCTTATCTGGATCAACTGTCAGCGCCGATCCCTGCCCCTGGCGGCGGCTCGGCGGCGGCTTTGACCGCAGCGCTCGGGGCGGCTTTAATTTCTATGGCCGCGCAGTACGCCCTTAAGAAAAAGATGCCTCAGGCGGATGAACGGTTGCTCCGGTCGGTCCTGAGACGCAGCGAACAGATCCGCGGGAAACTGCAAACCCTGATTGATAAAGATGCTCAGGCGTATTTACAGGTTGTTGCGGCCCGGAAAGCGCCTTTGTCAAAAAGAAAGGCGGCTCTCCGAAAGGCCGGCAAGGTTCCGCTGGATGTCGCACGGCTTTGTTACGAGGCGTTGGATCTTATGCCGCCGCTTGTTGAAAAAGGGAGTTCTTATTTGTTGAGCGACGTGGCTGTCGCAGGGGAATTTCTTTTCGCCGCTTTCAAGGCCGCCATGATTAACGTCAGAGTTAACCAGGAATAACGCGTTATGCCCGCATCTCACATCCTTGATGGACGCTCTTTGGCGCAGGATTTGCTGGAACAAATCAGAGAGGAAGTCGTTCGTCTGCGTCAGGAGCAGGGATGCGTTCCGCATTTGGTTAATATTATGATGGGCGAGGAACCCGGGGCGTGCGCTTACGCCCGGTCGCAAAAACGGGTTGCCCAGCAGGCGGGAATTCAGTATGACCTTTTAGTGTTGCCCAAGGAAGCCAGCCAGGAAGAACTGGAAACCTTTATTCAGCGGCTTAACCATGACCCCGCCGTTAATGGGGTCATGATTCATAAGCCGTTCCCGGAGCACATCGATTATCAACGCGCGGCCAACTGCCTGGATGTGCGCAAAGACTTGGAAGGCATTAATGTCGCGAATATCGGCAAGATGCTGTTAGGCGAAACCCGCATGATTCCCTGCACGCCGGCGGCGGTCATGGAGCATTTAAAATCGACAGGGCAACCGTTGCGCGGAAAGGAAGCCGTTATCGTGGGGGCTTCACACATCGTCGGGAAACCCTTGAGCCTGTTGCTCCTGCAGGAAATGGCCACCGTCACCGTGTGCCACATCGCGACCAGTGAGGCGGGCAAGCTTCCGGCGCATGTGGGAAGGGCGGATGTCCTTATTGTTGCCGCCGGGAAACCCGGCTTGATCAAAGGGCTGTGGGTCCGGGAGGGCGCTATCGTGATTGACGTGGGGATTAATCAGGTGGGAGGCAATATTGTCGGGGACGTCGAATTTGAAACAGCGAAGGAACGGGCTTCTTTTATCACCCCGGTCCCGGGTGGGGTGGGGCCCGTGACGGTGATGATGCTTATGCGTAACGGATTGGAAGCGTTTAAACGGCAGATTGCCGAAGGGGCGCCTTTTCACAGGAAAGGATAGGATGAAAGAGCTGGTTATTTTAGGAAACAGTCCCGCAGGGGTTGCCTGCGTGGAAACTTTGCGCCGCGAAGGATACCAGGGCCGGGTGGTTATCATCCCGGGAGACGGGGAGTACCCGTATCGGAGGGGCATGCTGCCGGAACTTTTATCCAAGTCTGTGCCTGTTGACCGGGTTTATTGCGCTCCGGTTTCCAGCTATGAAACGCTTAACGCCCAGGTGTGCCTGAAGAAGGTTGGGCGAATCAGTCTGAAACGGCAGCATTTGACCATGGAAGACAAAGAGATGATCCCGTTTGACTGTTGTCTGATTGAGGAGTACGGGTGGCTTCCTCCGGAGGATATGAGAGGGACCAACCGTAATGGTTTTTGGCTTATAAACAGGCTGGACCACATTAAGGCGGCGATAAAACAATTGCTTCAGGTGGATACCGTGCTGGTTCAATCGGATTCTTGGAATGGGTTAAGGACCGTGGCAGCGTTGGCCGCCTGGAATAAAGAGGTGATTTGGGTCTGTTCCCAGGACCGGGTGCTGGCTTCTTTGGTGGATCCGGAAATTTCTTCCAGAATCGCCGCCATGGTGGAAAAGAAAGGGATCCGGGTTCTGACGGAGAATGCCATCATCGAGGTTTTGGGGGAGAGCGACGTCAAAGCCGTGCGTTTAAAATCCGGGAAAATCCTTGCGGCTCAAATGATTTTAGCGGAGTCCTATTCCCCGGATTACCGTTTGTTGAAAGATACCGAGCTTTTTGTGGACGGGGTTCTTTCTCCCGCGGGGGAAAATGGGGCGACGTTGTGCCCCAATGTTTTTATCACCGGTCGGGGGGAAGGCCTTGCCGCTGCCTTATCGGCCTCATACAACAGTTATGATGATTATCTTGGGGAACAGGGAACCGCTGTTGCTTTGCATATGCTTAAAAAAAATATCCAGTCAAAACCAATGGTTTCTCAAACGGAGATCAATGGGCCGGGGTTTCAATTGATTTTAGTGGGCCACACCGGCCCTTGGTCAGGGCCGGCGGATGAGGTCTACCTGCGTTCGGATGAGGTCACAGATTCTTATCAGAAGTTTTATATCAGGGAAGGGGTGCTGGCAGGCGCTGTCCTCATCAACGCGGCCTTGTCCCGTTACCAGGCCCTTTCTTTAATAAATTCAAATAAAGCACTGTCGGAAGAATATCTGCAAAATCATGGATTTGAACGGCAACCTCAGTTAGTTCAAGCTGCGAACAGGGTTTCCTTAGATGATGCCGGTTGTTTGGAGAGCGGCCAGCCCTGCGAGAATGCTCAAAATTCTTAAAAGCGGCCCATGGCGCCCCTGATGCGGCCGTGGGTGCATTAAATATTTTTTCTTGCCAAAATTAAAAATATGTATTATCTTTACTCTAAGAAAGCGTTAGGAATAGCCCTTTGGAGATTGTCCGCATTTTTTCTCATTTCCGTATTAACCTTTCAATCAAATACATTTGCCCAAAAGCCTGAAACACCGATTCAGAATTATCGCGCTCAAGGATATGAAGAACAAAAGAAAGGCAATTTTGATAAAGCGTTAGCTTTTTACACGAAAGCCTTAGAAATCGGGAAAGAAAGCGAAATCTTATATAATGATATCGGGGTTATATATGAACAATTGGGGGATTGGCAGCAGGCCAGGGCGTATTATCTGAAGGCGGTCAAACATAATCCCGATTACTTGCCCCCGTATACAAATCTTGCTTACCTGTATCAGACGTTAGGTGATGTTCGGAACGCAGAAAATTATTTCCGGGAGCGGTATCTCCGGGCCCCGGAAGGAGACCCGTGGAAGGAAGCGGCGCAGAAGGAGCTCCTGAGAATTAATCCGTATTTCAAACAGGAACTCACCAGGAAAAAAGCGGATCAGCTTGCCGATGAGTTGGTCCTGCAGGCCCATGAGGAATTCAGCTTGCAGGTTCGGCGGGCGGAAAATCACTATCAAGCCGGGGAAGCTTTCTTGGAAAGAAAAAACTACCAAGAAGCGCTCACGGAGTTTAACCGGGCTTTGCTTCTCACTCCGGGGAATCCCAAGATCATAAGAGCCCAGCAGCAAGCCTGTTATTTGCAGAAGACAGATAAGGTAAAATTTTTAGCTCATGATGCTATGGAACGTTTGGATGCGGGGGACATAAATGCCGCCAGAGACATGTTTAAGGAAATACTCTCCTTGCTCCCTGAATACTCAAATCAACCTTTAGAATAATTCAATTTTATCGATATTAAACACGACATAATTTCATGGAACTAGGCCTGGATGGAACTCTACTTGATTGATGCGCACGCACTGTGCTACCGCTCCTTTTATGCCATCAAGGATTTGGCCAACAGTAAGGGCCAGAAAACCAACGCGGTCTACGGTTTTGTCAGCACATTGAAAAAATTGCTCCGGGAACGGCGGCCGGAATATATGGCGGTCTGTTTTGATTCGCCGGCCCGGACCCGCCGGCAGGAGAAATACGCGGATTATAAAATTCAGCGGCCCAGTATGCCCGATGATCTGCGCTCCCAACTGCCGCTGATTAAGGATGTTGTGACGGGCTACCGGATTCCGGTCCTGGAATATCAAGGATACGAGGCGGATGACATTATCGCGACGCTCGCCGGGCTTTTTTCCTCATCCGGGAAGGACGTCGTTATTGTCAGCGATGATAAGGATATGTTTCAGCTCGTTAACGATCATGTGCGTATTTTAAGCATCCGGAAAGATTCCCTCATCGACGCGGGCGCCGTCAAAGAATTGCTGGGCGTGGACCCGGAATTCGTGACGGATTTCATCGCTTTGGCGGGCGATAAGGTGGATAACATCCCCGGGGTCCGGGGTATCGGGGAGGCTTCGGCCCGGCATTTGATCGAGCGCTACGGTCATCTGGAGGAGATGTACCGGAATTTGGACAGGGTGGATCCGAAGTCCCTCCGGGAGCGGCTGGAAGCGCATAAGGAAGAAGCTTTGTTATCGAAGGAACTGGCGGAACTGGATGCCAGGGTGCCGGGGGAATTCCGTATCGAGGACATGCGGGTGGAGGTCCCGGACCATCACGAACTGCTGCGGATTTTTTCCGATCTCGAATTTAAGCGTTTTGTCATGGACCTGCGCGAACAGGTCCCGCAGGAAGAAGAGGACGCGTCGCTCGGCGATGTTCAGGTGCGCGGAGCGGAGGATATGGAGGCGATCCGGGAGGCCGTTCTGGCGGCCCGGGAATTCACGTTTCTTTTTGGCGGGTCCGAGAGTGAAGAGATATGGTTTGAGAAAAATTTTTTTATCGCTTGTTCTCCGGACCAGGTCTGGAAACTGCCCCTGTCATCAGCCCCGGCCTTGAAATCCTTGTTTGCGGATGACGCAATCAGGAAGAACACCTTTGATTATAAAATGATGCTCAAGAGGCTGGCTACTTTGGGGATGTCTGTGTCGGGGGATGTTTTTGACGCGAAACTGGCCGCGTATCTCCTCTCTCCGGCCCGGGGGAACGAGGGGATATGGGATCTGGGGTGGGAGTATTTAAAGCTCACGCCGGGAAAAGCGGGGGACGGAGGCGAACAGGCACGCGTTTTATTGCGGCTGATCGAACCCTTGCGGGCCGAACTGGTTAAGCATAATCTGGTGAAATTATACGCGGATATCGAAATCCCTCTTTCCAAGGTGTTGTGGGCGATGGAAGAAGAGGGAGTTAAGGTGGATGTTGATCATTTGAAAAATTTGTCCGGGGAATGCGACCGGCGGATAACGGCCTTGCATCAGGAACTTTTTGCCCTGGCCGGGGAAGAATTTAACCTCAATTCTCCCAAACAGCTGAGCCATATTCTGTTCACGCGGCTCAAACTCCCGGCGCTGAAACGGACTAAAACCGGGTACTCCACCAATGAGGAAGTCTTGACGCGTTTGGCGTCGCATCATCCGCTCCCGGCTTTGATCCTGGAGTACCGGCAGCTGGCTAAACTCAAATCAACATATATTGATGCGCTCCCTAAATTGGTGGATTCCCGTACCCGGCGCATTCACGCGACGTTTAATCAAACCGGGACGGAAACAGGCCGATTGAGTTCCAATAATCCTAATTTACAGAATATCCCGGTCCGGACCGAGCTGGGACGGGAGATCCGCAAGGCGTTTATCCCGTCCCAGGAGGGGCATTGGATTGTTTCGGCGGATTATTCGCAGATAGAGTTGCGGGTATTGGCGCATTTGTCCAAAGATGACAACCTCCTGAAGGCTTTTCGCCAGGATCAGGATATTCATACCTATACGGCCGGCTTGATTTTCGACGTTCCCGAACCGGAGGTTTCCTCCGACATGCGCGCGTCTGCTAAGCGCGTGAATTTCGGGATTATTTACGGGATGAGCGCTTTTGGGTTGGCCAAGGATCTGAATATCCCCCAGCCCCAGGCTGCGGACTTTATTGACCGGTATTTTTTAAGGTATCCGCGCGTGAAGACGTTTATGGACGAGCAGGTGCGGGAATGTGAAGAAAAGGGGTATGTCATGACGTTATTGCAGCGCCGGCGTTATATCCCGGACATTCTTAGCCGGAATATGGCGGTTCGCCAATTCGCGCAGCGGCAGGCCGTTAACACGCCGGTCCAGGGCACGGCGGCTGACATGATCAAGCTGGCCATGATCAGAATTTATGAAGAGATGAGTAAGCGCCGGTTGCGGTCCCGGATGATTATTACGGTCCATGATGAGCTGGTTTTTGATGTTCCGGATGATGAGAAAGAGGGGTTAATCCCTTTGGTCAGGGGCTTGATGGAAAATACGCTTACGCTGGACGTCCCCATCAAGGTGAGCATTAAATACGGCCCCAACTGGCTTCAGACACAGAAAATATAAAGCGGGACGGGAAAAAATATGCTGATTATCGGAGTGACAGGCAGTTACGGAACGGGAAAGTCGACGGTTTCGGCGATGTTCGCAGATCTGGGGGCCCCGGTGATTGATTCGGATCGTATCGTCCATGCCCTGCTGGCGATGCGGGGGCGGTGTTACCGGGCGATTGTCCGGGAGTTCGGGCCCGGTATTTTAACGGCAGGCGGGGATATTGACCGGAAGAAATTGTCCGGCCGTGTTTTTCAGGATTCCCGGCAGAGAAAAGTTCTGGAATCGATTGTGCATCCGGAGGTTATCCGGGATATCAGAAAGCAGTTAGCTGAACTTAAAAAGGATAAGAATATCAGGGCCGTAGTGCTGGACATCCCGCTTTTGTTTGAGGCGGGTCTCCAAGCGCTTGTGGACATGACCGTTGTGGTCCGGGCGACCCAAAAAGAGCAGTTGTTGAGAACGGCGTCGAGGACTGTCTTGACCCGTTCCGACAGATTAAAAAGAATCCGGGCGCAGATGCCTTTGCGGGAAAAGATGCGCCAGGCGGATATTATTATAGACAACCGGGGCCCCATTTCCAACACCCGGTTTCAGGTTATTCAAATCTGGGAGGAATATGTTTTGGGGGTTCCCAAAAATAAGACAAAAAGGAAGCATTAATACGATGAGGGGGGTAAAAAGTATGCAGAGAGTTTCAACAAAGACACCGGCAGATAAGGTTAAGAAAAAGGAAAGTGTGGATGAGGTAAAAACGTCCAACGGCACCAGCGGGGACCAGAGCGAACAGCTTGACATCGGAACGCTGAAGGACATGAAAGTGTCGGAACTCAGCAAGCTGGCCAAAGAAATGGATATTAACGGGATCAGCGGCAGTAAAAAACAGGATTTGATTTTTAAAATTCTGCAGAAAAAAGCGGAGAAGGCCGGGTTGATGTATGGGGAAGGGACGCTGGAAATCCTCTCCGAAGGGTTTGGTTTTCTGCGCAGCGCCAATTATAACTATCTCCCGTGCCCGGATGATATTTATATTTCCCCCTCCCAGATCAGGCGGTTTGATTTAAAAACAGGGGATATCGTCAGCGGCCACATCCGTCCGCCCAAAGAAGGGGAAAAGTACTTTGCCCTTTTAAAAGTGGAGGCGGTCAATTATGAAAATCCCGAAAAATGCAAAGATAAAATCTTTTTTGACAATCTGACCCCGCTTTATCCGCATGAACGTATTGTTTTAGAGACGGAAGCCAATGAAGTGTCCATGCGGATTATGGATCTTTTAACCCCGATCGGAAAAGGTCAGCGGGCGCTGATCGTCGCTCCCCCTTACAGCGGGAAAACCGTTTTGCTGCAGAAGATCGCGAATTCCATCACCAAAAACAACCCGGACGTTATTTTGATCGTTTTGCTGATCGATGAGCGCCCCGAGGAGGTGACGGATATGCAGCGCAGCGTTAAGGGCGAGGTTATCGCGTCCACCTTCGACGAGCCGGCGGAGCGCCATGTGCAGATCGCGGAAATTGTTTTAGAGAAAGCAAAAAGATTGGTCGAACATAAACGGGATGTGGTAATATTGTTGGACAGTATCACCCGTTTGGCGAGGGCTTATAACACGGTTGTCCCCCACAGCGGGAAAATCCTGTCTGGCGGGGTTGATTCCAACGCTTTGCATAAACCCAAACGGTTTTTCGGGGCGGCCCGCGCTTTGGACGAAGGCGGTAGCTTGACGATCATTTCCACGGCTCTGGTGGATACCGGCAGCCGTATGGATGAGGTCATTTTTGAGGAGTTTAAGGGCACCGGCAACATGGAGCTCCAACTGGACCGGAACCTGTTTCAGCGGCGGATTTATCCGGCCATTGACATTAAGCGTTCTAATACGCGGCATGAAGAATTGCTCCTGGCCGAGGATGTCCTGCAGCGGATTTGGCTGCTGAGGAAAGCGATCAATGACCTGAATTCGGCGGAATCGATGGAGCTTCTTATTGATAAAATATCGAAGTTTAAAAGCAACACAGAGTTTCTGCAAAACATGAACAAATAAACAAGGCCTAGAGTTGCTAAGCCCTGTGCGGCAAATACACGTTTGGAGCAGAGAGGCCGCAAGAGACCCTTAAAGGAGGATATGATGAAAGAAAAAATTCATCCGGAATACCATGAAACCACGATTACCTGCGCCTGCGGGGAAGTGATTCATACGCGTTCCACCAAGAAGAACATCCGTGTTGAGATTTGCTCTCAATGCCATCCGTTTTTTACCGGAGAGAAGAAATATGTTGACTCGGCCGGTCGTATCGAACGCTTTAAACAGCGTTATCAGGGGGCAAAAAATAAATAAAAATTTTGGGGGACAAAAAATAATAAAGGCCGGTTCCCGGGGTGCGTTTTATGGAAGAAAAACTCAATAAGGCGTTAGAACGTTATCATAGCTTGGAACAGCAATTGGGTGATCCTAACGTGATTGGTGATCAGAGTTTATATCAGAAGCTCGCCAAAGAATTCTCATCTTTAACTCCTCTCGTGGAGGCATACCGGCAATATAAAAAAATCGAGCAGCAGGTTTCTGATTTACGCCAGTTACTTAAGGAGAAGCATGATCGGGATTTCGAAGAACTGGCGCGGGCAGAATATAAAGAGCTGACCCAGAAATTGGCAGCCCAGGAAAGCGTGCTGAAGGAATTGCTTTATCCTAAGAAAGAAGAGGCCTCCCGGGATTTAATTATAGAAATCCGTGCCGGTACAGGCGGGCAGGAAGCCAGTTTGTTTGCCGCGGATCTCTACCGGATGTATATCAAATATGCCGAAAAAAAGGGGTGGAAAGCCGAGCCGATGAGTGAACATGAATCGGAAACCGGGGGCTTCAAAGAGGTGGTGTTCAGCATCAGCGGGAAAGGCGCTTCTAAAAATTTGAAGTATGAAAGCGGGGCGCACCGGGTTCAGCGTGTTCCGGTTACGGAGGCCTCGGGGCGTATTCATACGTCCGCGGCGACGGTGGCGGTCCTGTTTGAACCGGAAGAAGTGGAAGTGTCCATTGATCCCAAGGATTTGAAAATTGATGTATTCCGTTCCTCCGGACCCGGCGGACAGAGTGTTAATACGACCGACTCCGCGATCCGGATCACGCATTTCCCTACGGGTATTGTTGTGATCTGTCAGGATGAACGCTCGCAGTTGAAAAACAAAATGAAAGCGATGAGGGTCCTCCGAGCCCGGATTCTGGACAAGATTCAGCAGGAGAACCAGGATAAGGCGACCCGGGACAGGAAAGCGAAAGTGGGGACCGGCGATCGTAGCGAAAAAATCAGAACTTATAATTTCCCGGACCGCCGTGTGACGGATCACCGGATCGGGTTCACGACGCATCAGCTGCAAAGCGTTCTGGATGGGGATATGGATCCGATTATCGATGCTTTGTTGCAGGCGGAATCCGAACTTGAGGCCCAGCATCATGAATGAGCTGGAACTGATTCAAACGTCTGTGCTAAATTGCCGGCGCATTGACCTTTATGTCGAGGCGCCGGTGCTTACGGAGGGGCAGAAAGAGGCCATCCGACGTATTCAGCAGAGACGGCTGCGGGGAGAGCCGTTGCAGTATATTTTGGGCGAAGCGGATTTTATGGGAAGGGTGTTTTACGTCAACCCGAGTGTCCTGATTCCCCGCCCTGAAACCGAGATTTTGGTTGAGACAGCTTTGTCTTTGGCGTCCCCCATGGACGCTCGGGCGCTTCGTGTTTTAGACTTGGGGACCGGGTCGGGGAATGTCGCGGTGAGCTGTGCTGTCCTGATTCAAAATGTTGTGGTGGACAGCGTGGATATTTCTCCGGAGGCCCTGGAGGTCGCGGCGGGTAACGCCCGGAAACATCAGGTGGAAGAAAATATCCGGTTCGTGCGTCAGGATATGCGGCTTTTTCTGGAGGCAGCGGCGCTCCGGGAGCCGTATGATATGATTTTGGCTAATCCGCCGTATGTCCCGTCTTATGATATGGATGCGTTGCCCGTGGATGTCCGGCAGGAACCGCGGTTGGCGTTGGACGGCGGGGAGGACGGGATGGCCTTTTTAAAAGATATTCTTCGTTTGGGCCCGGCGTCTTTGAAGCCGGGAGGTTTTCTGCTAATGGAAATCGGGGACGGCCAGGCGAAATTCCTAGAAAAATACCTTGAAAATAATCCCCCTTTTTGCGAGTATGAATTTAAAAAAGATTATTGTGCCGTGCCTCGTATTTTGGTTGCTAGAAGAAGCGCGCGTTAAAACCGGAATGCCGGCCGTTTAACCAAAGAAGATCTTATGGAAAAATTAATTATAGAAGGGAATCGCCCCCTAAAAGGCGAAATAAAAATCAGCGGTTCCAAAAACGCAACCCTGCCGATTCTTGCCGCCACTCTTCTCACCGACGATCCCTGCGTCATCAGGAATGTCCCGCGTTTACGGGACACCCTGACGATGATCAAGCTGCTTATTTCACTGGGGAAAAAGGTGGATTTTACCGGGGATACTTTGACCATCACCTCGACCGGATCTCCGCAGTCCTTCGCGGACTACGCGCTTGTTTCAACGATGCGGGGGTCGTTCTGCGTGTTGGGCCCGTTGCTGGCGAAAATGAAACAAGCCAAGGTGTCGTTGCCAGGAGGCTGCGTCATCGGCGTCAGGCCGGTCGATCTGCACATGAAGGGCTTGAAAAGTCTGGGCGCCAGGATGCATATTGAGAACGGTTATGTCTGCGCCGAAGCCAAGGAACTGGTCGGCCAGCACATTTATCTGGGGGGGGATTTCGGCCCGTCGGTCTTGGCGACCGCCAACGTGATGATGGCGGCCGTGCTGGCCAAGGGGGAAACGGTCATCGCCTCGGCGGCCTGCGAACCGGAGATGGAGGATTTGGCCCGCTGTTTAAAAGCCATGGGCGCGGACATCGAGGGCATCGGTTCTCCCGGGCTGACGATCCGGGGGGTTAAAGCGTTGCGTGGCGTGGAATATGATATTATCCCGGACCGGATCGAGGCGGGGACGTATATAGTGTTGGCCGCGGCGACTAAAGGTCATTTGACGCTGAAGCATGTCAATGCGGCGCATCTCCTAGCTCTGATCGACAAACTCACGGAAGTCGGGGTCAAGTTTAAAATCGAAGGGGATACGGTGTGGATCCGCAGTACGACGACGTATCAGCCGACCAGTGTCACGACCTATCCTTATCCGGGATTCCCGACGGACTTGCAGGCGCAGTTTATGGCGCTGATGGCGTTGACGCCGGGTGTGAGTATCATCACGGACAAGGTTTTTCCGGACCGGTTTATCCATATCGCGGAATTAAACCGTATGGGAGCCAATATCCGTCGTGACGGGAACACGGCGATTATCGAAGGCGTTAAAACGTTATTTGGCGCTCCGGTCATGGCTTCGGATTTAAGGGCCTCCGCAGCGCTGGTGATCGCGGGGCTGGCTGCCAAGGGAAAGACGGAGATACACCGGATTTATCATTTGGACCGCGGGTACGAAGACCTTGATGCGAAACTGACCGCCTTGGGTGCCAAGGTTTACCGGGAGCAGGAATAAAACATTTGCGGTGAGAAATCCATGGTCCTTGTTATCGACAATTACGATTCGTTCACATACAATCTTGTCCAGTATTTGGGGGAGCTGAAGGCGCGTGTTGCCGTATACCGCAATGATGCGTTAACCGTAGAGAAGATTAAAAAAATGCGGCCGGAACGCATTGTGATTTCTCCGGGCCCCGGCCGGCCTGAATCTGCCGGGATTTCTGTCCAGACCATTCAGGAGTTCGCCGGGAAAATCCCTGTCTTGGGCGTTTGCCTCGGACACCAGGCCTTGGGCTACGCTTACGGTGCCGAGATTATCCAAGCCAAACGGCTTATGCACGGCAAGACCTCCGATATTGTTCATGACGGGACAGGGCTCTTTGAGGGGGTTCCCAATCCTTTTGCCGCAACCCGGTATCATTCCCTTGTCGTGGACCCGCGGTCATTGCCGGACTGCCTGGAAGTGACCGCCCGGACCCGTGACCGGGACAGGGAAATTATGGCTTTGCGGCATAAAACATTTCCGCTATGGGGCGTGCAATTTCATCCCGAGTCGATTTTGACCCGTGAGGGGAAAATTATTTTAGCTAATTTTTTAAAAATGTCATGAAAGCGTATATTGAGAAATTGAAGCGTAAGGAAAACCTGACCATCCCGGAGATCGAATCTGTGATGGAGGTGATTATGTCCGGGAACGCCCCGGAGCAGATGGTGGCTGATTGGCTTCTGGCGCTGAATCTTAAAGGCCCTACGATAGATGAAATCACGGGGGCGGCCCGATTATTGCAAAAATTTTATTTGCCCGTTAAGAGCGGACATCCTTTGGTCCTGGATACGTGCGGGACGGGAGGGGATAAAAAGCATACTTTTAATATCTCGACGATCACGGCGTTTGTCGTGGCCGGCGCCGGAGTGGTCGTGGCCAAACATGGCAATCGTTCGGTTTCGAGTAAATGCGGCAGCGCGGATCTCCTGGAAGCTCTGGGGGTCAACATGGATATTGATTATCGTCTGTTGGGTCCATGCCTTGACCAGACCGGGATCGTTTTTTTGTTCGCCCAGAAACTTCATCCGGCGATGAAAAATGTCGCTCCGGTCCGAAAAGCGCTGGGCGTTGAAACTATTTTTAATATCCTGGGTCCTTTGATTAATCCGGCCCGGGCCACGCATCAGCTGATGGGGGTTTATTCCCGGGACCTTGTGAATCCTTTGGCCTATGTCCTGAAGAATCTGGGACTCAAGAGAGGTATGGTTGTCCATGGCAGCGACGGGCTGGATGAGGTGACCACGACCGGTCCGACGTTTGTTTCGGAATGGGATGGCCGGGCCGTGGTGTCTTATGAAATCGACCCCCGGGAATTTGATGTTCCGTTGACGGGGCCGGACGCGTTGAAGGGGGGAGACCTGAAAAAAAATTTGTATATCGCCAAGGAGATTTTAGACGGCGTTCAGGGGCCGAGGCGGGATATCGTGGTTTTAAACGCGGCTTATGCTCTGTACGTTGCGGACCGGGTTCGGGATGTGCGGGAGGGCGTCAGGTTGGCGCAAGAGGCCATTGATTCCGGGAAGGCCAAAGCCAAGCTGGAGGCTTTGATTACTTTTACTCAAAACCCTAAAACTCTGTGAGCGTGTGAAGCCTTGGACGATTTTCTGGATAAAATTATCGCGTATAAAAAAGGCCTTCTGAAGCGTAAGAAGGCTTTTTTTGATGTTTTGAAAACCCATGTCGCCTCGACCCGGATGACCCGTTACGGGCTGTTTAAAGAAAATATTTCCCGCCCGGGACAGGTCAACCTGATCGCTGAGATCAAGAAGGCGTCTCCTTCCCGGGGGCTGATTCGCCCGGATTTTCATGTGGAGCCTTTGGCGCGTGTTTATGCGGATAACGGGGCGGCCGCAATCTCTGTCCTGACGGAAAACAAGTTCTTCCTCGGCCGGCCGGAATATGTGCGTCGGGTCAGCGAGTGTGTCCCGCTGCCTGTTTTGACGAAGGATTTTATTATTGATGAGGCGCAGGTGTATGAGGCTTTTGTGCAGGGGACCAGCGCGGTTCTGCTGATCGTCGCGATTTTGGATGACGCGATGTTGGAGCATTTGCTTAAGGTCGCCTCCGGTCTTGACTTGGACTGTTTGGTGGAAGTTCACCAGGAGGCCGAACTGGACCGGGCTTTGAGAGCGGGGGCGGAGATTATCGGTATCAACCACCGGGACTTGCGCACCCTTAAAATTGATCCGGATATCAGCCGGAGGCTTATCCCGGGAATCCCGGATGGAAAGGTGATCGTCGCAGAGAGCGGGATCCGCACGCATGCCGACATTCAAAGGCTTCGGGAACTGGGCGTCCACGCTGTTCTTGTCGGGGAAACGTTTATGAGCGCCGCTGATGTCGGCGCAAAAGTCCGGGAGGTTATGGATGGGGCCCTGCCATGAGGTCCCACGCCAGAAGGATTCGTGATTAAAGGTGTGCCCGCGGGGTCGTGGGATACTGGAATATCTTGGACAGAATGGTTGGTTTTGGAAGAAGGAGTGTTTTTATGGTTAAAGTGAAAATTTGCGGGATGACCAACCTTCAGGACACGGTGCAGGCGGCATCGTGTGGGGTTTGGGCTGTTGGTTTTATTTTTTACAAAAAAAGTCCTCGGTTTATAGGCGCTTTTAAGGCCAGGAAAATTATTGATCAATTGCCGCCTTTTGTGACCCCGGTGGGAGTCTTTGTGAACCAGAAAGAAGGGGCGGTGAAGGATATCTTGCAGTTTTGCGGAATCAATACCGTGCAGTTCCACGGGGAGGAAACTCCTGAATACTGCCGCCGTTTTAAAAAACAGTGTAAAGTGATCAAAGCTGTGCGGGTGAATAATACCGTGGATCCGGATTCTTTAAAGAAGTATTCCGTGGACGCGTTTCTTCTGGACGCGTTTCAGGAAGGGGTCTTCGGCGGGACCGGGCAAACTTTCCCTTGGCATTTGGCCAAGGCGGTCAAGGGACTGGGGGTTCCGCTTATCCTGTCCGGGGGGTTAAACCCGCAGAATGTCCTTTCGGCGCTGGAGTCTGTGAACCCGTATGCTGTTGACGTATGCAGCGGAGTCGAAAAAGCGCCTGGGCATAAAAATAATCATGCCGTGAAAGAATTTGTCAGTATCACCCAGTTTTATCAAAAATAAATTCCCGCATGTTGGAAAAACATGCGGGAATTCCGGTTATGAGCCCGTGCTCACGAAGTCCGCTTATTTAATGTAAATTCTGGCCAATAAGGAACACGCGAGAATTTTGATGAACCCGTCTTTGTTCTTGAGGGCTTCGCAAATTTTAACCGCCTCATTCTTGGTGTATTCCTTTTTATCCGGCAACCCAATGGACTGGCTTGTTTCTTTAATAAGCTTTTCCGCCCCTTCAATCCCAATCCCCTGCGCGTAGGCCTTTATAAACTCTTCTTTGGGAACCATCACTTCCGTCATGTCGTTTTGTCTCCTATAAAATTCATTCTATATTATTCAGGGATCAGAAGGACAACCGTTGTCGTGTTGTGAAAACCGCTTAATTGCCCCGGGATCAATCCAACTTCCCCATAGGTTTCAAATCCGATAATCGGTATATTGCCGATAACAGATTTAACGGCTTGGATGCCTTCAAAGAAACGGTCACCTAGGATTAAAGACCGGCACACACAGTCAAAAACAAAGGCCCCGGCTAACTTAACGTCCCCGACAGCTTTCATCGCCAGTTGCGCGGCCGTGCGGGCCGACTGAATCTGCGCTTCCTCGGGGCTTTTGCATACCCGCATAACAGACCCTTCCACCATGGTGCAGGCGAAGTTAAGGCTTCCGTTCCCGTCGGTTGATAAGGGGACGCGTATTTTATAATCACCGCCGGTTTCCAGCCCGGCCTCATATTTGATAAGCAAAGAGCCAATTTCTGTGGGATCTTGCAGCTTGTGCACATCAACGCCGGTTTTGCTGAGCTCTTCCTTAACGGCGGCTTTCCAGACATCAAAGGCTTTGTGTCCGTCAATTTCATAGACAACATTCGCTTTGGCCTTGGTGATCGTCATGGGGCCGGAAATCGGGGAATGCCCGTGTTTGACCCCGATCGCGACCGGTTTTTTGGAGAACATCATGCAGAGATTCAGCGCGTCGGAAAGAACTTTGTCGTTCAGAAAGACTTTCGTTTCTTTAAACTTAAGGTCATCCCCGGCCGCGCCGCCGCTTAGGGTCATGTCCATCCCTAATTCGGATAAGGTCGCCAAGGACGCCTCCTCTCCGTTGCCCGCCAGGCCGTCAACGTGAAGGATGGCGGATTTGTGCGCATAGCCTTTGAGGGCGTCGGGGAAATTCCTTTTGGCCATATTGACGGCCGTGACAGGATCCGCTTTAAGCCCGGTGCCCAGCCCGGCAAAGAATTTATGCGTGTCAGACGCCAGCAACCCGCAGACGACGCTTTCTTTGTCGGCGCGGCTTTCATTGAATTCCCCCGCGGAAGAACAGCCGATCAGCAGGGCATGGCCCGTGACTTCATTAACCCCTTTGATAACTTGGGCGTAATCATATTTGCTGGAGGCGTATACGACCGCCAAATCCGCTTTGGCCGCACCGAGTTTTTTTAAGCTTCCCTGGGCAACGGCCTTACCGGTTGCATAGCTGTCTGTCCCTTTGCTGATTGCGGTTGAAAACTTTGTTCCCATAGAATTTCTCCTTTTTTGGCAAGTAATGACTTAATATTTTTTGTCTTTAAAGTAAAAGATGTTCACTGGATTTTTATTAAAGCACCTTTTTAAAAGGACTTTCCTGCTCGGAGGCAGTTTTGTATGACCGTTAGCCAGAAACAAATAATTTAAGTCAAGATTCTATATGTATTTTATGTGTTGCGGGATAAAAAAAAAGCAATATTTGTTTTTTTTTACTTTGGCTGTAATTACCGGCTTTCCCCGCCTTGTCCCGGGCAGCATAATGTGTTATATTTCAATTAAGCCGATAAAGGTAAACCCGGGGAAACCCGGGGACACAAAACTCCAGACCTACGTTATTCGAGAACCGGGAGGGCCCCGCAGTCATGGGGGCGGGTGAAGACGATGCATGGGTGCGTAGGATAATAGGGTGGCTGAGTTGCCGTTAGCGAGTTGTGGGGTTGAGAGCCCGTCTTTATCGGCTTATTTTTTAAGCCCTTATTATCCATCTCAGATAATAAGGGCTTTTTTTGCCCGGCCCGGGTGGGTGTTCCCGGGATTCCCGCCGCCTTCTGATATTATTGATCTCCTCACAGTCTGGTTTTTCCATGAAAGTCTATCTTAATTTTAGAAATATGTTATAATATCACCTCAAATGAGCCAAAAGCTAATTCGAGTTTATCATGAATTGGATCTTCAAGAGGTGACCGATCATCTGCTTGTTTACGGTGATTTGTCCGGGGCCTGCGCCCATTGTCAGGCTGTGGATATTAAATTGTCTCAACGGCAGTGTCCGCAATGTCATAATGAATTTAAGTATATCGCTTTTCGAAATATCAAATCCCACTATCCCAAAGTGCACCAGCTGCGGGCCGAACGGCCCGAGGTTATGATCATTGATCATGAGGATTATAAACATATGATGGGGGCGTGGAAAGCGGAAGAGTTTTTGAAATGATACGGAAGCAAAGACTTGTTAGTTTGACGCAAAAAGTTTTGAGTATCAACTCCGAGAATCCCCCGGGCCGGGAATGGGATTTGGCGAAGTTTATCGAGCGGGACATGAAGTCGCTCGGCCTGGACGTTAAGCTTTACACGTTCGCGCCCCGGCGTCCAAACGTGGTGGCCGTCTTGAAAGGCCGGGGCCCGAGAACCCTGGCCGCCCGTCAGTCGCTGTTGATCACGCCGCATTTTGATACCGTGCCTATCGGCCGGGGCTGGAAACAGGATCCCCTGGGCGGGAAAATTGTCCGGGGAAAAATTTATGGCCGCGGCGCGACCGATGATAAAGGGAATTTGGCCTGTTGTATGGAAGTCATGCGCAGCCTTGTGGAGGACGGGGTGGCCTTTTCCCGGGACATTATTATGGCAGCGACCGTGGATGAAGAAACCGGCAGCCATTACGGGATAGTGCCTTTGCTGGATAAAAATATCCTCCGGCCCCGGACAGCGGTTATTCTGGACTCTGACGAATTCAATACGATTATCGCTCAAAAAGGATTGCTGCATTGCCGTGTCCAGATTGTTGGGAAAAAAGCGCATGGCGCGTATAACTGGATGGGGGTTAACGCGATTGAAATCGCCGCCCGGGTTATCCAAAAACTCAAACAGCGGCGTTTTAAATTCTCCCAGCATCCTTTGTTACGTCCGCCCACTTTCAATATCGGGACGATTCACGGGGGGGACAAGGTGAACATGGTCGCGGACCATTGCGAGTTCAGCCTGGACGCCAGGTTCCTGCCGGGGATGAAGAGTTCGGATTTGATCCGGGATATTAAATCCGTCGTTAAGTCCGAGGCCCGGAAGTTTAACGTTCTCATTGATGATCTGCAGCAGCCCTATGAGATCGACGCATCTCATCCTCTGGTGCGCACCTATGTGGACAGCGCAAAGTCCCTGGGACTGAAAACGTCCCTGAAAGGCAGTGAAGGCGCCACGGTGATTACTTTTTTTAAACGTCATAATATCCCGGCTTTCGCTACCGGGTACGGGGCCAGAGGGACGGCGCACACGACGGACGAATACGCCCGGGTCGAAATGCTTTTTAACGGCGCCAGACTGTTGGAGAAATTTATTAAAGATTACAGCGGAGAAGGTTAATGAAAAGAAAAATGCTTGTCGCGGGGTGCTTTTTTATGACACTTTTTTTGAGCCCGGTCAACGGCCATGGCGGGGATCCGGCCCCGCTTCCGTTTTTATCGGGGGAGGAAATCCAGTATGATATCCGGAAATTCGGATTAAAAACCGGCAAGGCGGTCCTGCGGTTTGAAGGAATGACCGAGTTGGATGGCGAGGCCGTTTACCTCATCGTGTTCACCGCCCAGGCGGCGAATTTTTATGACGAGGAACGGATTTATGTGGATCCCGCGAATTTCCTGCCGCGGCAGGTGGAACGGAATCTTAATATTTTCGGGAAGAAAGAACAGATAGAAGAAGTGTATGATCGTCAAGCCGGTCAGATTGTTTTGACGAAACGGGCCGGCGGCAAGGAAACGCAGCAGACCCTTGAAAAAGAGGGACAGATTGAGAATATTTACGGATTTATTTACCGTTACCGCCGGGACGGAGAGTTTAATCCGGGTGATAGTATAGACATCGTGCTGCCGACCAAGGACATGTCCTTCCAGATGGAGGGGAAACAAAAGCTTGCGGTCGGTAAAAAAGTTTATGAGGCGTATATTATGGAAAGCGACCCCAAACAATACCGGGTCTGGTTTGATAAGAGCCCGCAAAAGATCCCTTTGCGTATTGACGGCGCGGTGGGCTTTGGCAACACCTCCATGGTCCTGGCGCAGTATGAACAGAGCCGCCCGGAGCAGGTTGAAGAATAAGGAACTGAAAAATGGATCTCAAAGGCACGATTGTTTTTTCTTCCGGGAAAGCAGGGGATTACGATATTTTCAGCTTGAATTTTGATTCTCAGCATCTGGATCAGTTGACATCCGGTGAATTCTGGAACGATTGCCCGAAATGGTCCCCCGACGGTCAGCGGATCGTGTTTATTTCCAACCGTACTGGAACCCCGGAAATATGGGTGATGAATGCCGACGGGACGGGTGAACAGCGGCTCACGCACGAGGACCGGTGGCATAACGCGCCGGATTGGTCCCCGGACGGAAAAAGGTTTGTATTCTGCGCGAATTATGACGGCAACGTTAATATTTACACCATGAATATTGACGGAACAGACCGGCGGCAAATCACGAATTATGAAGCCATGGATTATACCCCGCAGTTTTCTCCGGACGGGGCTAAAATTATTTATACTTCCAAGAAGGAGGGGAATGCGGATATCTGGGTTTATGATTGTCTGTCTGGCCGGAGTACGCGGTTAACCTCCTACGAAGGCCGGGATTACGCCCCCACGTATTCTCCGGACGGCGCCAAAGTCGCATTTATATCCGGGCTTATCGGAGAGCAGGGGGAGGAAAACCTTGAGGTTTACGTGATGGATGCGGATGGAGAGAATATCCGGCGCGTGACCCGGAACCTGGGGTCGGAGCGGCATGTGGCCTGGTCTCCGGACGGGGAATATCTGATTTATGCGTCCAGTAAAATGACTTCTGCGGCGGAGCGGCTGATGGTGGTTGATCTGCAGACAATGAAGACCCGGGCCCTGAGGTTTAACCGTTCGGAGTTGGAAGCGAAAATCAACTCGCTGCCCCTGGCTTACGGAATTTTCTCCCTGCTGCCGGAAAGTCTTCGGAGAAAATTTTACCCGGATTACTATTTCGGTTCGGAGCGTTTCCCGGACTGGAAATATTAAGGTCGGTCAATAAAGACCATCCAAATCAAGGAGGGGATGATGGCTAATTTTACGCAGATTATGCAGAAGCTAAACCAGGATTATGCCGTGGCCGTTCAGCAGGACACGGGTAATGCTTATAGCAAACTTGTGACGATTTTTGAGGGACTCGATGCCGTTGCCCGCGAAACTATGCAGGATTTGGGCAAGGAGGAAATGAAAGCCATCATTCAGAAATTGGAAAAGGGGACAAGCTTGACGCCGGAGGAAAAAGCGAATATCCGGCTTTGGCTCGTGGGAGACGCGGACTATTATGCCAAGATGGAAAATAATGTCAACGACTGGAAGGCCGAATTGGAGCGTCTTGTACAGGAATTGAACCGCCTGAACGTGGCCAGCCCGGATGTTGAGACATTTTGCAAAATGCGCGGGCTGTTCCGGGACGGGGTGCGGGTGATCGCGGACTTGTTTTTCTATGCTGAACAACAGGACCGGCTCAATAAATTTAATGAAGCTATGCAGGAAATGAATGCGGAAGAAAAAGGGCTGTTAATTGGTTTATTGAAGCAGAAAATGAAATCGGCAGATTTTTAACGGTTCACCACCATGGGGGGCCGGTACGCGCTTACCGTGCGCACAGGATGGATATCATGAAACGAAAATTTCGTCACGGACATTTTGGGGATTTCGGGGGGCAGTATGTCCCGGAAACTTTAATGTCTTTGCTGTATGATCTGGAAAAAATTTATGGGAAGCTTAAAAAAGACCGGGCTTTCAGGAAAGAATTTGTGTTTTATTTGCGGGAATACGCTGGTCGGCCGACCAACCTTTATTTTGCCCGGCGTTTGAGCGCATATTTGAAAACGCTTAAGGTTTTTTTAAAACGGGAAGACCTGCTGCATACGGGGGCGCACAAGATCAATAATACCCTGGGCCAAATTCTTGTGGCTCAAAAAATGGCAAAAAAAAGGATCATCGCGGAAACCGGGGCCGGACAGCACGGGGTGGCCACGGCCACAGTCGCGGCGCTTTTCGGCCTGCAATGCGAGGTTTACATGGGCCAGGAAGATATTGAACGCCAGGCGCTTAACGTGTTCCGTATGCGTTTGCTTGGGGCCAAGGTCAACCCGGTGAACAGCGGGTCACGGACATTGAAGGACGCCATGAATGAGGCGATCCGTGACTGGGTCACGAATGTTAAAGACACTTTTTATATCATAGGGTCGGTGGCTGGGCCGCATCCGTATCCGGTTATGGTGCGGGACTTCCAGGCGGTGATCGGCCGGGAGGCCCGGAGCCAGTTCCTGAAGCAGGAAGGGAAGCTCCCGGATTATCTCTTGGCTTGCGTGGGCGGTGGCAGCAACGCGATGGGGCTATTTTACGCCTTCACCCGGGACACGTCTGTGCGCATGATCGGGGTGGAAGCCGCCGGATATGGTCTTTTGACCGGCCGGCACGCCGCGTCTTTATCGCAGGGGGAGATCGGTGTTTTGCACGGGAGCAAGAGCGCCTTGCTTCAGACCCAGGACGGGCAGATTAAAATTGCCCATTCCATAGCGGCCGGCCTGGATTATCCCGGGGTGGGTCCGGAACACGCGTATTATCAGCAGACCGGACGGGCGGAATATGTAGCGGTGGAGGATCAGGCCGCCATTAAAGGATTAAAACTTTTGTCGAAAACAGAAGGTATTATCCCGGCCCTGGAATCGGCGCATGCCATCGGGTATCTGGAAACCCTGGCCCGCCGGCAAAAGCGTCCGGCCACGGTGATCGTATGCTTGTCCGGCCGGGGAGACAAAGATGTCGGCACGATAAAAGAACTGGTGTGAGTCAAAAGCATTCATAAATAGCAGAGCCTCATGGAGGCGCCGCTTTCCGGATGGGGAGTCGAACCTGATGACCAACAGAATTGATGTTAAGTTTAAGGCATTACGCGGGGCCGGATGCAAGGCCTTTGTCGCGTTTATAACAGCCGGGGATCCGGACTTGAAGACCACGGAAGAGCTTGTCTTGGCTTTTGAAGACAGCGGCGTGGATATTGTGGAACTGGGTGTTCCGTTTTCCGATCCGTTAGCGGACGGCCCCACGATTCAGGCCGCGTCTTACCGGGCTTTAAAAAACGGCACGACCCTTGAAAAAATTTTAAAGACGGTCGCCCGGATCAGGAAACGGACCTCATTGCCGCTGGCCCTGATGACATATTATAATCCGGTTTTCCATTTCGGAGAGGAATCGTTTATGGCGGCCTGTGAAGAGGCTGGGGTGGATGGCGTGATTATTCCCGACCTCCCCCCGGAGGAAGCCGGGACGCTTATTTTGTCCGCCCGGCATCACGGGGTGGCCACGGTGTTTTTCGTCGCCCCGACCACGCGGGAGGAACGCCTGGGGCTCATTACCCGGTCGGCCACGGGTTTTATTTATTATGTATCGGTGGCCGGGGTAACGGGCGCCCGGACGGTGTTGCCGGCGGATATTTTGCGCCATGTCCGGGCTGTCAAACAGGCCTGCCAGACCCCGGTGTGTGTCGGTTTCGGCATATCAACGCCCGAACAGGTCCGAACGGTCAGCCGGGTTGCGGACGGGGTAATCGTCGGCAGCGCTATTATTAAGGAAATTGAAAAACATGCGGGGAGAAGCACTCTGGTCCGGGAGGTGATCCGGGTTGTCAGGGATATGGCTTCCCCGTTAAAGAATGGGAAGGGAAAAGGATAGCGATGTATCAGAAAGACGTGCTGGATAACGGGGCGAGAATTGTGACCCATGATATGAAGGAGCGGGAAAGCCTTTCGATCGGGGTCTGGATCGGGGTGGGGGGACGTTATGAAGAGGACCACGTGAAGGGGGCGGCGCATTTCCTGGAACACCTGGCTTTTAAAGGCAGCGCTCACTATTCCTGTGAAGACATCAAAGGCCGGATTGAAGGGGTGGGGGGGAGCCTGAATGCTTTTACCGCAGAAGAGCAAACGTGTTATTACGCCAAGATTCCGGCCCGGTATATGGAATCGACCCTGGATATTCTGCTGGATATCGCTCTGGAACCTTTGCTGAAGAAAAAAGATATTGAGCGGGAGCGGACCGTGATCCTGGAAGAAATTAAGATGTACAAGGATCTCCCGCAGTATTATGTGGTGGACTTGTTGGAAGAGATGATGTGGCCAGGCCATCCTCTGGGGAAAAATTTGGCGGGAACCCCGGAATCAGTCGGGCAGATGTCTTCCCGGGATCTGAAAATGTTTCATCACGATTATTATGTCCCCACAAATGTTGTTGTGGCGGCTTGCGGTAAAGTGCAGCACAAACGATTTGTGGCCGCTGTACGTAAAAAAATCTCCGCATTCCATTCAGGGCAAAAACTGTCCTGCCTCGCGGCGGATAACAGCCAACGGCCCGCTGCGGTTCTGTCTTCTCCCCGACCTATTGAGCAGATGCATCTCGCGCTGGGTATGCCGGGCTATCACGATGATCATGCGGATAAATATATTTTGAATATGTTGCATGTTATCTTGGGGGGGAATATGTCGAGCCGCTTGTTTAATGAGGTGCGTGAGAAGCGCGGCCTGGCCTATTCCATTTCCACGTCTGTCAAGGCGTTGTCCGATACCGGTATGTTTATGGTGCGGGCCGGGGTGGATACCCAGAAGCTTGAGCAGGCGGTGGAGGTGATCCTGAAGGAACTGGAAAAAATCAAACGGCGGGGTGTTTCCGACAGTGAGTTTCAGAGGGCTAAAGATTATTATAAGGGGCAGGTCTTGATAGGTTTGGAGGACACGCTCGATCACATGATTTGGCTGGGGGAGTCCGTGTGTGCGCATGACCGAATAAGAACCTTGGAGGAGATTATGGGAAAGATCAACAAAATCCGCATGGAAGATGTTTCCCGGGTCGCCAAGGATGTCTTGCAGTCGCCCCGTTATAATCTGTCGCTGGTCGGTCCTATCTCGGATGCGCAGAAGGGGGCGCTTTTGCGTTTAGTCGGTTGTCCCGGCTAGTCTTCTGGCGGTCGAGTTTTTTTATGGCGGGGAAGATGGGGACATGGCCCGTAAAGGTCTTTTCCCGTCGTCCTGGGGGGAGTGATTTTTCTTTTTTAATTTGACAACTTTTGTATTATCGGTTAGACTCAATCTAATTCTTAAACGTTATCAATTCCAAGGAGGTCAGCATGGAAGAATTGTCATTTTATGATGTGAAAACCAAAAATAAGTTTTCAACGAGTGACTATGAGGTTCGGGAAAAAGGCGGAAAATATTTTGCCGTAACAAAGTCCAAAGCCGGCTCTCACGAATGCTGGCGGGTTCTTGGGAAAGAACTGGCTGAAAAGCTCAAAAAGAAATAGGGGTAACGGGGTTGAGCGGGACAGCCGGGACTTAGGATAATAAAGATTAGCTGTGACACCTCTGAAATTAGCCAAGACAATCGCAGAACTAGCTGCTGACAAAAAGGCAGAGGATATCCTTATCCTCAACATGCGAAAAGTAGCGAATTTTTGCGATTTTTTTGTTGTTTGTACGGGCAGTTCAGATCGGCATGTTAAGGCGATTGCCGATGGCATTGATGAGGGGCTTGATCTGCATGACGTTAAAGCCCGGCGCGCTTCAGGGCGGCAAGACAGCCGATGGGTGATTCTTGATTTAGGAAACGTGGTGGCGCATATTTTTGATCGGGAATCCCGGGAGTTTTACGGGCTGGATTATCTTTGGCAGGAAGCTAAAGTCGTTCCCTGGCCGAAATAGCGCGTCCTTCCCCCTATGAGCAGTCGTGTCTTTACGCGTCAACAGGGTTTCCCTCCGAATGATGCGATACCCCGCTTGTAAAGAAAACAACAGGTCTATTTTAAAAATTAATCTTATTTTTTATACTTATAAAAATATGAAAATAATATAGAAATGAAGTTATCAATCTTTAGACAGAATCTTAGTGAGTGTATTCAACATGGCGTTAGTTGTTTTTTCCCCGATCCCGATCAAATCCCTTCCATTATCCTTGATATTCCCCAAGATAAAACCCGCGGTGAATTTTCATGCAATATCGCTCTTCAGTCTGCTCGTATTTTAAAAAAGTCTCCGATGGAATTGGCGGCGGCGTTTGTTGAGGCGATCAGCCGGCAAATTCAGACCGTCGGCCTTGATGACAGGATTGAACGGGTGGAAGCGAAACAGCCGGGTTTTATTAATTTTTACCTGGCCGAGACGGCTTTCTACGATATCTTGGAACAGGTTTTTGCGGAAGGGGAAGATTACGGGCGTTCTTGTCTGGGGCAGGGGAAGAAAATTCAGGTTGAGTTCGTTTCCGCGAATCCCACGGGGCCGCTTAGCGTGGCGCATGCCCGGCAGGCGGCTGTGGGGGATTGCCTGGGAAATATCCTGCGGTTTTCGGGTTTTGAGGTGACGAAAGAATATTATGTGAACGATGAAGGGAACCAAATTAATATTCTGGGCCGTTCTATCCGGGCCCGCGCCCGTGAAATTCTGGGCGATACACAATCCATATTCCCGGAAGACGGATATCAGGGGGATTATATCCGTGACATGGCCCGTGTCTTTATTGAGCAGAATAAAGTTGTATCCTTATCCGATTTGGAAATCCGGCCGCAAGGAGATTTTTCCCGGTTTGGGGTGGAAACCTTGATGGCGGTTATTCAGAAGGAACTGAAAGATTTTGGCGTGCAGTTTGACACTTGGTCCTATCAGTCTCGCATCGCCTCCAGTGCTCATGTGGAGAAGACATTGTCTTTTTTGGGAGAGAAGGGGTTTCTTTATGAGAAAGAAGGGGCGTTATGGTTTTCTTCGACCCGGTTTGGAGATGATAAAGACCGGGTTTTAAGGAAAAGTGACGGGGCTTACACTTATTTTGCCCCGGATATCGCCTATCATCAGAATAAATTTTTGCGTGGATTTGATAAAGTGGTGAATATTTGGGGGCCGGATCATCATGGGTATATCCCCCGCCTGAGCGCGGCGGTCGAAGCTCTGGGGCGGACTCCCGATGCTCTGAAAGTCCTTATTGTGCAACTGGCCACGCTTTACCGGGATGGGCAGCCGGTTTCCATGTCAACGCGCCGAGGCCAGTATATTTCTTTGCAGGAAGTCATGGATGAAGTCGGGGTGGACGCTGCCAGGTTTTTTTTCCTGATGCGCAGCATCAAGGCCCATCTGGATTTTGACTTGGAATTAGCTAAGAAAGAAACTCCGGAAAATCCGGTTTATTATATCCAGTATGCGCATGCCAGAATACACAGTATTGTGGCGAAAGCCCGGGAAGTCAATCTGGAGGCGCGGACAGAGGGGTTTAAGGCTCTGGTGCAGGAAGAGGAACAGGATCTTATGAAAACGATCGGGCGGTTTACCGATGTCCTGCATATGTGTTGTCATCAATGGGATGTCTTTGCGTTGGTCAGTTATTTACTGGAATTGGCCACAGCGTTTCACCGGTTTTATGATAAGCACCGCGTTGTCGATGTGGAGGCCCCCGATTTATCCTCAGAAAGATTGGCCTTAATCGTTGCCACACGTATCGTTCTGGCAAACGGTTTGCGTCTTGTTGGCGTCAGCGCCCCTGTCCGGATGTAATGCCAGGATAGCAAGATATTTCTCGCCGTTATTATTTTATTTAACTTAGGAAAGGTCCATGTCGGAGCCGATATTAACAAAACAATGGAATGTGTTAAAACCTGACAGGGAACGCCAAGCCTGTTTAAGCCGTGAATTGGGGATTGATCCCGTCATCGCGCAATTGCTTATGAACCGGGGCATACAAAGCGTGGAAGATGCGGACAGGTTTCTTTTTGCCGGGCTTGATAAAATTCATGACCCGTTTCTTTTGAAAGATATCGACAAAACGCTGGCCCGTATCCGGATGGCCCGGGAAAAAGGCGAGCGGGTCCTGATTTTCGGCGATTATGATGTGGACGGGATTACGTCAACGGCGGTCCTTTATAATTATTTGCGTGCTTTAGGGATCGACGCCGTGACCCACCTTCCGCACCGGATGTATGATGGATATGGATTAAACGAGAATGTCTGTCAGATAGTCAGGGATAAGGGAGCCTCGTTGGTTATCGCCGTTGATTGCGGGATTACGGCTTTCAGGGAAATCGAATTGCTGCAACAGGAAGGGGTAGACTGTCTTGTTGTTGATCATCATGAGCCCGCGGAAAGGGGCATTCCGCCGGCCTATGCGGTGATTGACCCGAAAAGGAAAGACTGTCCGTATCCCTTTAAACACCTCGCCGCCGTTGGCCTGGTCGCTAAATTGGGGCAGGCCTTGTTTGGCGGTATTCAGGAAGATCAACTGGATTTGATCGCTCTGGGGACGGTCGCGGACGTTGTGCCGTTGCGGGACGAGAACCGGGTTTTTGTCAAGATGGGGCTGCCCAGGATCGGTCAGACCAAAAATAAGGGATTATCGGCCCTTCTGGATGTGGCCCGTATCCGGGGTAAAAAGATGAAGCCCTATCATGCGGGATTTATTTTAGGCCCGCGGATCAACGCGACCGGACGCATGGGGTCGGCCCAGCAGTCTCTGGACCTTTTGTTGAGCGAAGATATCCATGAGGCACAAACTTTGGCGCGGGACATGGAAACCCTCAATAATGAACGGCAAAAGCTGCAGCGCGATGTCGTCCAGGAAGCCTTGAGCCTTGTGGAACAGGAAGTTAATTTTCAGGACCACAAGATTATTGTGGTGAGTAAAGAAGGCTGGCATAAGGGCGTTTTGGGTATCGTGGCCTCCCGCCTGGCGGAAATTTATTACCGTCCGACCATCGTGATATCTTTGCAGGACGGGGTGGGGACGGCTTCCGCCCGGTCGATCGCCGGCTTCCACCTGCATGAGGCCCTGGAGTCGTGTTCCGGGATGCTGGAAAATTTCGGGGGGCATAAACTGGCTGCCGGCCTGACGATCTTAGAGTCTAATATAGGGAAGTTTACGCAGTCGATCAATGATTTTGCCCGCCGGTATATTCCCGGACGGCACCTGGTTCCGGTTTTGGATATTGATCAGGATCTGCCCTTGTCTTCCCTGAATTTAAGTTTGTTGGAAACAATTGAGCGGTTGGAGCCGTACGGTGAGGGCAACCCCGAGCCGCTGTTCTGTTCCCGGAATTTACGGGTCAAAAGCCACCCGGTGATCCTGGGACGGGAAACTTTAAAGTTTTGGGTTACAGACGGGGACGTTACGGTTTCGGCCGTTGGGTTCGGCTTGGCAAAATACCGGGACTTGGTGAGGTTCGGAGAGCAGGTTGATTTGGCTTATCAACCGATCATTGATGATTGGAATAAAGCCCCTACGATCCAGTTGAAGATCAAAGATTTAAAGATGAGCGAATAGAAACGGCGTGAGGGATTTTAAGGGAATCAAGCTTTTGTGATTTTTTCAGCCTTGAGACACTTGGTGCAGACGTGAATTCTTTTGGTGGTCCCTTTAATCAGGACTTTGACTCTTTGCAGGTTGGGAAGGAACTGCCGGGGAGATTTTCCAACGATCTTAGACCCTGCGCCGCCTTTCCGGCGAATCATACCTCGTCTTTTATATTGACGCCCGGAAACCGGACCTTTTCCGCATATTTCGCATACTTTTGACATAATCGTTGCCTTTAATAAATAGTCTCGGATGAAGGGTTAAAAGTTATTTGAAAAATTAGTATATCGGATTTGTGATATTTGTCAAGAATAATATTTTCCCATCCTTTAATGAATCGGGGGGTCAGCATGGAACACATGACAATAGATTTTGGCAAGATTCCGCCGTATCAAAAACGGTGTTTTGTTCCGGAATCGGCTAATCTCCGGGACAGGGAAACCGTCCAGGGGCTTTTTCAGCAGTTGCTGTCCCGGGTTGTCCGGTCTGCAGAAGACCGGGACGCTTGGGTCTTGGCGCGTTCAGAAATGGAAGCGGCTCTGGATCAGGAAGCCGCGGGGCTTTATATCCGGATGACCTGTTATACGGATCATGAGCCGTTTGCGCGGGAATATAAAGATTACGTCGAAACGGTCGCCCCGGTTATCAAAAAGTTTAAGCATGATTTGGATGTGAAATTCCTTGCCTTAGCCGAAGATTTTCCTTTGGAGGCGCCGTTTGATGGCATGTATGAAAGGGAAATCAGGGTGGATGTTGAATTATTCCGGGAGGAAAATATCCCGCTGGCGACGGAGATTGATCTTTTGTCCCAGGAGTATCAGGCGTTATGCGGGGGGTTGACGGTTTTTTTTGACGGGGAAGAAAGAACGCTCCCGCACATGAATCGGTACTTGCAGAATCCCGATCGCCGGCTGCGCGAAGCCGCCTGGCGGGCCGCTGCCGACCGGCGCTTGAACGAGCGGGCCCGTTTTGATGACCTGTTTGACCGGATGGCGGCGCTAAGAGGGCAGCAGGCCCGGAACGCTGGTTTTGAGCATTTTACGCTTTATCAGTTCCGTGCTTACCACCGTTTTGACTATACTCCCCAAGAGTGTTTGGCTTACCACCAGGCGGCCCGGGACATGCTCGTCCCGTTGTGGGAGAAAATTTTACACCGCCGGCACAAGGCTTTGGGAATTGACGCTTTGAGGCCCTGGGACACAGAAGTGGATCCGTTAGGGCGCCCGGCCTTGAGCCCTTTTAAAGAGGTTGGGGGGTTGACGCTGGGGGTGGGAAATATCCTTAAAAAAATCCATCCGGAATTTTCTCGGGCTTTTAAAATGATGCTGGATAACGGGCTTCTGGATCTGGCGAGCCGCAAAGGAAAGGCCCCGGGAGGGTATCAGCATACCCTGGCGGAAGCCAGAAAACCTTTTATATTTATGAATGCGGTGGGACTTGACGGGGATGTCCGCACCCTTTTGCACGAGTCAGGACACGCCTATCATGCTTTGGCTTGCGCGCATCATGCTTTGTATCCTTACCGGCACGCGCCGATTGAATTTTGTGAGGTGGCTTCTATGAGCATGGAGCTTTTGGGAGGGGAATTCCTTTCGGAGTTTTATAATGAGGAAGATCTCCGCCGTTCGCATGAAAGGCATTTTGAGGATATCGTGTGGACCCTGCTCTGGGTGGCCACGATTGATGCTTTCCAGCACTGGATTTACGGGCACCCCGGCCATACCCCTCAGGAGAGGACACAGGCCTGGCTCGAGATATATTTCCGGTTCGGAGGGAAGCTTATTTCTTGGCAAGGATTGGAACCTTATGCGGAGATGTTGTGGCAACGGCAGATGCATGTTTTTGAGGTTCCTTTTTATTATATTGAGTATGCGATCGCCCAAATTGGAGCATTGAGGATATGGCTGAGAATGAAGGAGAGCCGTGCCGATGTCTTGGGGAAGTTTATTGAGGCCCTGGCTTTGGGAGGCTCAAAACCATTGCCGGAGCTGTTCCGCACAGCGGGATTGGAATTTGATTTTTCCTCCGAGGCTTTGGCTCCGTTGATTCCCGCTATTGAGGGGGAATTGGGGTTGTAAGCAGCCGCACGGAGCCCGGGATAAAGAATAAAGCTTGTTCAGGCCTTTCTTTGCGGGTAAAATAGAAAAAAGCCAAATTATATTATTCTTAAATGATAGGGAGGCCTTCATGAATCGAAACTTACGCGTGACATTGTTTTGTCTGGGATGGCTGACGGTAGCGGTCCCGCTTGCTGGCGCTGATGAGTTTACGGATCAGAAAATATCTCAACTTGAAGCCAAGGTGGCGGCGATGGAGCAGTACATCGAAGATCTGGCGCCGCGGTTGAATAATTTTTCAAAAGACCTGTATGACACGGTTGACCAGCGTATGCGTTTTTCTTCTGATAAGGTTGTTGTCCTGAATCCTATTTCAAAAAAGTTTGTGAAGATTGAAACGAATGGCGGGGATTTTTTGATCGCGGTTGAGAATATGAGTAAAATCCGCAATGGATACCGGCTTACTTTTCGTATCGGGAACCCTAGTGTGGCGACAATCAGTGACATTAAACTTCGTTTGCTTTGGGGGAGACGGTGGGATCCGAAGAATGTCCGCCCGACATATGAGGACTGGCGTAAATCTCTGGTCGGGGCGGAATACACGTTTAACGGCACGCTGGCTCCTAATGCCTGGACTCAGGTCAGTGTTGATGCGACCCCCGCCAATATACGCCAGTTTGATCATTTGGAGTGTGAGATGACGGTCGGGGCCGTGGAACTGATGAGTGCGCAACAATAACAGGTTGATATCCAGGATAGGCGGCTGGCGCAGGGTTGGGTTGCCCGATGAGGGAAGGGGGGAAAATGAGACAGTTGAAGAAGACGTTTTGTGTCTTGGGAAGCCTCGTTGTCTTTTATGCTTTTGGGGCTTTCTTGCCGGTTTGTTCAGGAGGAGATCTTGTCCTGGGGTTGGCCAGTAATACATATTATGATATTTATCTCGGGGGGACGTCGGACGGCGGCACGGTTATAAAAAGCGTACAAATTGTCGATATCCGTCAGTATGAAGGGCTCATTTTCCTTGTTGTCCGCCCGGATAGCTTCTCTATCGGTCAATCGGAAGGGCTGATCCTGCTGGAGAATGTTAAAGCCATCCTGCCTACTTTAAAGTTTAAAACCTCCTCTGTGAAAGACGGAATTCATTATCGTAAATAAAGGACAGCTCTTGAACTCTCAACGGGCAGGAGAAAAAATTCTTAAAGCGGGGCGCTATATTCATCTTCTGGCTTGCGATACTTGGGAATATGTCCGGAGAGCCAATTGCAGCGGGATTGTCATCATTCTCGCTGTGACGGAGAAGCAACATATCGTATTGGTGGAGCAGTACCGTGTGCCTGTCGGAGGCCCTGTGATTGAACTCCCTGCCGGTTTGGTCAATGACCGTCCGGGCAAGAAGCATGAAACCTTGACTGCGGCCGCCAAGCGCGAATTATGGGAAGAAACCGGGTACCGGGCCCGCCGGATGGTCAAGCTGACAGAAGGGCCGGCCGCGTCCGGGTCGTCATCAGACATCATTGTTTTCTTTAAGGCGGAAGGCTTACGTAAGACCGGGGAGGGAGGAGGCGATGACAGCGAGGCGATCATTGTTCATGAGGTTCCTTTGGCTGAAGTGCCGTCTTGGCTACGGCAGAAACGCAGGCAGGGACTTTATGTTGATCCTAAAATTTATACTGGACTTTATTTCTTAAATCCCTATAATAATCCCCAATAATCCCTTAGATTTAAACTTTTTTTCAATAAATTGTTATAACCAAGGAGTGAAAGATGGTATCGTACAAGGAATTAGGCTTTGTCAACACGCGGGAGATGTTTAAAAAAGCTGTTGGAGGCCAGTATGCTGTCCCGGCGTACAATTTTAACAACATGGAGCAATTGCAGGCTATTATTACCGCATGCCTGGAAACACAATCTCCGGTGATTTTGCAGGTTTCCAGCGGCGCCAGGAAATATGCTGATCAGACCCTGCTGCGTTACATGGGGCAGGGAGCGGTCGCTATGATGAAAGAGCATGCCAGGCAAAAAGGCTTGAAAGAGATTCCTATCGCGCTTCACCTGGATCACGGGGACACGTTTGAGCTGTGCCAGTCCTGTATTGAGTCCGGGTTTTCCTCGGTGATGATCGATGGGTCGCATCATCCTTACGACAAGAACGTGGAGTTGACCCGAAAAGTGGTCGAATACGCTCACAAATATGATGTGACCGTGGAAGGGGAGTTGGGGGTTTTGGCCGGAATCGAGGATGCTGTCGTTGCAGAAAAATCGACTTATACTCAGCCGGCCGAGGTGGAGGATTTTGTGAAGAAGACTGCCGTTGATTCCCTAGCTATTTCGATTGGGACATCCCATGGCGCCAATAAATTCAAGCCGTCCCAGTGTACCCGGAACGCCGACGGCATCCTTATCCCGCCGGAATTGCGGTTTGATATCCTGAAAGAAATTGAAAAGCGCATCCCCGGGTTTCCGATTGTTTTGCACGGATCGTCATCGGTGCCGGTTGAAGCGGTGAAGATCATTAATGCCAACGGGGGGGCGTTGAAAGACTCCATCGGTATCCCGGAAGAACAATTGCGCAAGGCCACCAAGTCGGCGGTGTGCAAAGTGAACATCGATTCCGACGGCCGTCTTTGGATGACAGCGGGAATTCGGAAGCATTTCGCCGAGAACCCGGCTGACTTCGACCCGCGGAAATACCTGGGGCCGGCCCGCCAGTTGCTGGTTGAAATGTATAAACACAAAAACGAAAACGTGCTTGGCTCCGCCGGGAAAGCATAATTTTAGAACCGGGTGAGGCCTGGGGGTGTGAGTTCCAAAAAGTTTTTTGTTAATTCTGAGGAGAGATCTATGTACCGGGAAAAGATTAAAGTCTTGGATTGCACAATCCGCGACGGCGGTTTAATTAATAATCATCAGTTTGACGAACGCTTTGTCCGGGAGGTCTTCCGGGCCGTGTCCGCTGCCGGGGTTGATTATATGGAGATCGGGTATAAAAATTCCCGGGAACTTTTTTCTCCGCAGGAGTATGGGGCCTGGAAGTTTTGTGATGACGACCTCATCCGCGCGGTTGTTGAAGGCGTTGAGCCCGCCGCTAAAATCTCGGTTATGGTAGATGTGGGGAGAGTCAACCTCGACGATATTAAACCCAAGAACGAAAGCCCGGTCGATATGATTCGGGTGGCGGCGTATTCCAAGGATGTTGACAAGGCGATTAAAATGGTCAATGATTTCCATGATAAGGGGTATGAAACTACGATCAATATCATGGCGATTTCTCACGATCACGCGCCGCAGCTGATGGAGGCCGTCACGCAGATTGAAGAAGAGAGCCAGGTGGAGGTGGTTTACATCGTGGACAGTTTCGGAGCCCTCTATCAAGAGTCGACGGAAGATTTGGTTAAGCTTTTTAGAAGCATCCTTAAAACCAAAGAGGTCGGGTTCCACGGACACAACCACCAACAATTAGCTTTTAGCAATACGATTGAGGCCATTATCCACGACGCAAATTTTATGGACGCGACCGTTTACGGTATTGGGCGGGCGGCTGGCAACTGCCCGCTTGAGTTGCTGATCGGTTTTCTCAAAAACCCGAAGTTTGATCTGCGTCCTCTCCTTGATTTAATTTCCCAGGAATTTATCCCTTTGCGCCAGCGCATTGAGTGGGGATATATTATTCCGTATGCCATTGCCGGGATGCTGAATGAGCATCCCCGGGCAGCCATGGCTCTGCGTCAGAGCGCCCAAAAAGAGAACTATCGGGAATTTTACGAAGGTTTGCTTAACACCGGGCTGGAATAATTTGATTTCATGAATCTTCGGCAATTTCAAAAACTTCCGGTTTTGGGGATTTTGCGGGGAGGCACCCCCGACATTATTCCTGCTTTGGCCGAGACCCTTGTCGTCGCAGGGTTAGAGACAGTGGAAATCACCCTGAACACACCGCAAGCGCCGGTCATGATTCAAGAGATGGTGCGTTCCGCTGAGGGCCGTCTGGTGGTGGGGGCGGGGACGGTCCTGACCCGTGATGCCGCTGCAATGGCCAGAGATGCCGGGGCGACATTTATTGTTTCTCCGGTCTTAATCGACGAAGTCGCTGCTTTCTGCGTTACCTGTAAGATGCCTTTTTTCCCGGGGGCGTTGACGCCTCAGGAGATTTATCAGGCCTGGCAGGCGGGGGCGGCCATGGTTAAGGTGTTTCCGGCTAAATTTTTCGGCCCGGCTTATTTTAAAGAAATCAAGGGGCCGTTTGCGGAGATTGGCCTCTTGGCTTGCGGGGGTGTTACTCCGGAAACCCTGACATCTTATTTCGCGAATGGGGCGTCGGCCGTAGCTTTCGGCGGCAGTGTTTTTCGCCGGGAGTGGTTGAATCCCGGGGGCCTCTCCCGTATCGCAGAGGGCGTCAGGCTTTTGCTTCAAGCTTATCGTACTTTAACTTAAAAAATAATTTGCGGGATGCCCGGTGTTGTATTTGTAAGATTCTAAAGTTTGCGATGAGGTGTACTTATTTCTCGGAGCCGGAATCCTCCATGATCGGGCCGTGGGAGGATATCAGGGGACAACGCCGGTTGAATGGAATATTAATATTTGCGAGATATGAGTTTATGGAAGTCATTTGGAATAATTCTGTTGACAAACTCCTTAGGAAAGTTACAATAAGATAACAATATGGAGGAGGTCGATATGTCAAATTTTAATAATGTTGATGTCGAAAAATTGTTGAGTGACAAACGGGTCATTGCAGAGATAGAACGCCACCTGTGGATAGAGAGCGAGAAGGCTGGGCATGATATCGGATATGAGCGGGCTAAGGAAGAATGGTTGCGGAATTTTTCTGGTGCTTGGATGAAACAAAATATGCCAGAGGAAATTATCAATGCTCAGAAAGCTGCCCGCCAGGCGTCTGCGCCTTCTGTCAAGACATCGAAGAAGACCTCCACAAAAAGACGCCGGGCTAAATCATACATTTGAAGAGGGGTGTTTGGAGAGAGGACAGGATTTGACCGCCTCCAGAGTGTGCCGGAGGCGGTTTTTTTGTCCGCTTCATGGGCGTGGAATTTATCTGTGCCTAGGGCAAGTTGTCTTTGAAGGGGAAAAGGGTGTTTTAATTTAAAAACGACGGAACAAAGGTGTTTGTTATTACAAAGGAAAAGATATGGGTTATTCGTTAAAGAAATTGAAAGCTTTTTCTGGCCGTCCAGGCCCGTTACTTTTAATCATTATGGATGGAATCGGCATTGGCAAGCACGATGAAAGTGACGGCGTTTATATGTCCAAGACCCCGGTGCTCGACCGGCTTTTCAAGAGCAGCCTTTATACGACTCTTCAGGCCCACGGGACAGCCGTGGGGATGCCTTCTGACGACGATATGGGCAACAGCGAAGTCGGGCATAATGCGCTTGGTGCCGGCAGGGTCTTTGCCCAAGGGGCCGCCTTGGTCAATCAATCGATTGACTCGGGGGCTATTTTTACGACCCCAACGTGGTCTCAGCTTGTTGGCCGGGTTACAGCCGCGAATAAAGCTTTTCACCTCATCGGGCTTTTGTCCGATGGGAATGTTCATTCTCATATTGAGCACCTTTTCGCTATTTTGCGGAAGCTGGCACAAGAGGGGGTCAGACGCGTGCGGTTGCATGTCCTTCTCGATGGAAGAGATGTTTATGAAAAATCTGCGTTAACTTATATTGAACAGACTGAAAAAGTTTTGAGCGAACTTAACAAAAAAAACGAGACGGATTACCGTGTCGCTTCCGGTGGGGGACGCATGGTCACGACGATGGACCGCTATAACGCGGACTGGAGCATTGTCAAACGTGGGTGGGACGCCCATGTCCTTGGACGGGGACGGATGTTTTCTTCCGCGCAAGAGGCCGTCACGGTATACTACAACGAAGACCCGGGAATAACGGATCAATATTTAGACTCCTTTGTCATCGCCGAACACGGCGCCCCGGTGGGAACGATCCAGGACGGGGATTCAGTGGTTTTTTATAATTTCCGAGGAGACCGGGCGATCGAGTTGTCCCGGGCTTTTGAGGAAACAAATTTTAAGGAGTTTGACCGTGTCCGGGTCCCGGATGTTTTATATGCAGGGATGATGGAGTACGATGGAGACCTGCATATCCCCCGGCATTATCTTGTCAACCCGCCGCAGATCGATCGGCCGGTCAGTGTTTATTTATGCGGCAGCGGTGTGACCTCTTTTGCTATATCGGAAACCCAAAAGTTTGGCCATGTCACGTATTTTTGGAATGGGAACAACTCGGGATACATTAATGAAATTTTGGAGAAATATGATGAGGTGCCGTCGGATAAAGTCCGCTTCGATACCGCCCCCCGGATGAGAGCCAAAGAAATCACGGAGCTGACGACACAGTATTTACGCAGCGGCAAGTACAAATTTGGCCGGATTAATTTTGCTAACGGCGATATGGTGGGGCATACGGGGGTCCCCGGGGCTATCATCACTGCGGTAGAAACAGTTGATGCGTGCGTAGGGGAACTGATCGAAGTTGTTGATGAGCTCTCCGGCATTGTCGTCGTCACGGCAGATCATGGCAACGCCGATGAAATGTATACTATAAAAAAAGGACAAAAAATTGTCAGTACAGCACACTCATTAAATCCGGTTCCATTTGTAATTATTGACAAAAGTTTTAAAAATGAATATAATATAGCTGAATCACCTAAGCGGGGGTTGTCTAACGTAGCGGCTACTTTACTTAATTTGCTAGGCTACGAAAAACCCAATGACTACGACTCTTCATTGATCGTGTTTGATAGATAGAAATGATTGAGCAGATACTGTAAAGGTGGTTTTACGACTTATGAAACTCATTTCCTATATTTCCCAATGAATATTCAATCCCATACCAGGATGACCGGTATGGGATTTTTTTATATAGATTTCTGGGGGAGGAGAAGAGGTAAAATTGTTCGTGGGTATTTTCCGGGATTCCCGGGAAAACATCTCTTTTTTCTCTGCGGCATTATTCTTAAGTAGTTCTGCATCATGAAAATTCTGCGGCAAGTTGTGCTTTGGCCGCAATATTAATTAAAAAATTATATATAAAAAGTAAAATTGCTGAATTCTTGTTCCTAATGTTTCTAAGGTGGTTTTTTTAAAGAAAATCATTGGGAAAAAAGAAGTTAGAAGAGAAATATATCAGAAAGAGGGGATTGCTAATCTTTCTTTTATATGATAATATTTAAAAATCTAATAATATATAATAAGGATTTTATCTTTTTAGATATATATTTATGTAACTCAAAAAGGAGTAGTCAAATGTTCCAAATAATCTCTAACCCAAGACAAAAAAATTTACTGCAAAAATTATCTTGTACTCTTCTTGTCTTAATTTTGACTTTTTCCTTCGTTTTTCCCCCCACGTTTAGTTATGCCGAACTATTAGATTTACCTGACCCGGGGACCTCGGTTTTCTTCAGTAAAGGGTACCAGCCTGCGGTTATTACCGGGGTTATGGTCAATTCGGAGGATCCATTACTATTTGATTTTATTATTGATAGAGGGGATTCCGGGTTGACTGGGGAGGCCCTTGAGCAGGAAACGCAAAGATTGGTTAAATATTTTCTGGCGGCCCTGACTATCCCGGAAGAAGAGGTTTGGGTTAATCTTTCCCCTTATGAAAGAGAATTGATGATTCCTTTTGCCCTCGGTATTACAGAGATGGGAAAAGATATGTTGGCACAGGATTATCTTTTGAAACAAATGACGGCTTCCTTAACACATCCGGATTCCGATATCGGCAAGAAATTCTGGGAAAAAATTTATGATAAAGCTTATAAGCTTTATGGAACAACGGAAATCCCGATCAATACCTTTAGCAAAGTCTGGATTGTCCCGGAAGACGCCGTTGTTCTGGAGAAAGAGGGTACGGCGTATGTGGTGGATAATACTCTGAAAGTAATGTTGGAAGAAGATTATCTGGCTATTGAGAAGAATTTGAATAACACTGAAATCGGGACCGACCAGCTTACCAAGGAACGGGTGGAATATATTAATAACCTTTCGGCGGATATCGTCAACGAGGTGATTCTTCCGGAATTATCGAAAGAGATTAATGATGGGAAAAATTTTGCTTTGGTCCGGCAAGTTTATAACTCCGTTATTTTGGCGACATGGTATAAAGACCGGTTAAAGGAAACTTTACTGGGGCGTATTTATGTGGACCGGAATAAAGTTGCCGGAGTGGATGTTTCAGATAAGACCATAAAGGAAAAAATTTATACCCAATATATGGAGGCCTTGAGGCAGGGTGTTTATAATTTTATTAAGGAAGATGTGGACCCCTCCAGTCAATCAACTTTGCAACGCAGATATTTTTCTGGTGGGATTGAATTTGCAATTGATGTTAATAAAACCAGCAGCCCGATTTTGTTGGGGCAAAAAGCTCAAAGTAATTGGAAGGAAATTTCAACAGGTATTGAAACAAAAGAGAAAGCGTTTGATAATGTAGAGCGTTTTGTCCGGGCCAGGGTTGGGCTCAACACGACATTGCCGATTTTGACGAATACCCAGCATGTGGCTAAAGTTGTCCTTCCCAGTCTAAGTTTTTCTGCGGTCAGTGCGGCGATTGATAATTCGACCAATATCCCTGAAGACCGGAAAATCCTCCTTAAAAAAGAATTCATGGCGGCGTCAGAACAGGCTAAGAGGAGTGGGAAAACTATGGAGCTTTCCCAGCTTCCCGAATTGGTTAAGGAGATAGAACTTGGCGGGGCTAATGGGCTTACAGAAAATTTGACCGGGGTCTTACCGACTGTCAGCCAGGAAATCGCGAGCAGTCAGGTTGATTTTGCAAAAAATGTGGTTCCTAATCTTTCAGTCCCGGCTATGAATCAAATGATTGATCAGGCGAATTTGTCAGACAATGAAAGGGTAGTCTTAAAGGCGGAATTTAAACAAGCTAGTGATATTGCATTAGCCGAGCAGAAGCCGGTTAAGCTCAGTCAACTTCCCCAGCTATCAAGTGCCCTTGAGAATGTTGAAAGTGGATTGGCGGTTGAACTTTCAAGAAGTTTACCGACTCAAAGGCCGGATATTTTAGAGAATCAAGTGAGTGTGGCTAAGAATGTAGTCCCCAATATAAATCCGGCTGTCGTGGAACGAGCCATTCAACAATCAACACTTCCCGATACGCAAAAAACTGAGATCCGGCAGGAGTTCAGTTCAGCGGTACAACAGGCGCAGACGACCGGGCAGCCGCTAAATATTACAAGTATTCCTAAATTAGCCGCTGCAATTGAAAAACCGGAAACGGGCCTTGCTGCGGGAATAAGCAGTGTAGTCCCTCAGTCCAGCCCGGTGGTGCAGAGCGAGCAGGTGAATATAGCGAAGGTGGCCTTGCCGAACGTGAGTCCGGCGCTGGTGAGCCGCGCGATTGAGACTTCGGCGTTGCCGGAAGTCGAGAAACAGGAGATTAACAGAGAGTTTACAACGGCGGTCAGACAGGCGGAGACGAGTGGCCAGCCATTGAACATAACGAGCGTGCCGAAGTTAGTGGCGGCGATCGAACGGCCGGAAACCGGGATATCAGCCGGGATCAGCCGCAATGTGCCTACCTCGAGTCCGGTGATGCAGAGTGAGCAGGTAAATATAGCAAAGGCAGTGCTGCCGAGTGTTAGCCCGGCGCTGGTGAGCCGCGCGATTGAAACATCGGCGTTGCCGGAGGCGGAGAAGGCGGCGATCGCGCAGGAATTCAGTTCAGCGGTGCAGCAGGCGCAGACGACGGGGCAGCCGCTGAATATAGCGAGTGTACCTAAATTAGCGGCGGCGATCGAACAGCCGACGACCGGGATTGCTTCCGGGATCAGTCGCAATATTCCGACGTCCAGTCCGGTGATGCAGGCCGAGCAGGTGAATATCGCCAAAGCGGCCTTGCCGAGCGTGAATCCGGCGTTGGTGAGCCGCGCGATTGAGACTTCGGCGTTGCCGGAGGTCGAGAAGGCGGCGATCACGCAGGAATTCAGTTCAGCGGTGCAGCAGGCGCAGACGACGGGGCAGCCGTTGAATATAATGAGTGTGCCGAAATTAGTGGCGGCGATTGAAAAACCGGAGACCGGTATTTCAGCGGGGATCAGCCGGAACATGCCGACCTCGAGTCCGGTGATGCAGAATGAGCAGGTAAATATAGCGAAAGCGGTGCTGCCGAGTGTGAGTCCGGCGTTGGTGAGCCGCGCGATCGAAACTTCGGCGTTACCGCAGGCGGAGAGGACGGCGATCGCGCAGGAGTTCAGTTCAGCGGTGCAGCAGGCGCAGACGACGGGGCAGCCGTTGAATATAGCGAGTGTACCTAAATTAGCGGCGGCGATCGAACAGCCGACGACCGGAATTGCCTCCGGGATCAGCCGGGTCGTGCCGACGTCCAGTCCG
>CAZAXH010000006.1:0-139588 GCA_964489065.1 uncultured Planctomycetales bacterium
TATATGTTATGTTAACTTGGAGAACGCTTCTAGAGGGGGGTATAGTAAAAGGTTTTTTTAATTTAATATAAAAAATTTAACAAATTTAAAAAGTTTTAAATAAAATAGTATATTTTATAAATATCTATGGGCTCACGCCCGCAGGATTACGAGGGTTCATTAAAAAACGACACAACCGCTTTTAATTATATCTTTGTTCCCTATCTTTTGCGGTTGTGTCGTTTTTGGGGAGACGTAATTATTCTTTGACTGTGGCCTTTAAGATTTTTTGATCTTTGACAGGCCGGTCAGCGGTACCTGTTTCCGTGTTAACGATTTTTTCGACAACATCATATCCAGAAATCACTTCGCCGAAAATAGTGTGCTTCATGTTTAACCACGGAGTCGGAGCTACGGTTATAAAAAATTGACTTCCATTTGTGTTAGGTCCAGCGTTAGCCATGGCCAGGAGGCCTTTTTTGTCAAAAGTTACGTTTTGGTCCACCTCATCTTTAAATTTTCCTCCCCAAAGGCTTTCTCCGCCTCGTCCTGTCCCCGTAGGATCTCCCCCCTGGATCATAAAATTTTTAATGCAACGGTGAAAAATAATGCCGTCATAATAATTTTTATTAATTAGGCCTATGAAATTTTCACATGTTTTTGGCGCAATATCGTTATAAAGCTCTATTTCGATGACGCCTTGATTGGTTTCTAAAACGACCACGGGTCTGTTCCTTTCTGTTGGAGATGATTGTGCGCATCCAGTTCCATTAATTGTGAAACTGATAAGACCTATTAATAGAACGAGTTTGATTATCTTTTCCATCATTTCTTCACCATTCCTTTAAAATAAAGTTTATATGGTTAATGTTAACGTTTATCCTGTGGCAAGTTTTTTCCCTGGGCATCGGGGTTTTCTTGTTTATTTTTATTGTTATTGGGCGCGCTATTGCTGGCTTCTTTTGTCGGTGCGTTATTTTGTCCTTCTGACGGAGAGTCCCTTTCACTTTTGGCGACGGTGTCGGGTCTTAAGTGTGGTGGTTCTTGGGAATTTGCTTTTAAGGAAGGCTTTAGAAAGTTCATTAATCCTTTTGGCTGTGAGTTTTGTCTTGGGGACAGATCATCCTCTTGTTTTTCTGCTTTTAGGCCCGAATATTCATTCCTGTCCCCATCGGCTTCAATGGTTTTTAGTAAATCCTTAGGTGTTCGGTCTATGGATTTTTCAAGATCAACCGGGGTCGCTGGCGTGGTTATCGTAATTTTGTTGGCATCATTGTCAGAGGATGCAAGGCGACGAATTCGGTCAATGTCATCGATTTTGGTAGGAGGTGCGGTAACAGCAGTAGCTTGGTGTCCCGGATCAAGGTGTCCCGCCGGGGGGGGCATCTGGGCTTTAAGGGGTGTTTCGGGTTCAGCCGTTTTTGGTGAACTTGAGGATAAAGGTGGCTGCTTGGGAGAATTTTCGTTGAAGGGATTTTTCTCCCCAGGGGTATTTTCTGCAGGATACTGGATCTGGATCACCGGAGGGCTTTGTCCTTTTTTTTGTCCACTATCCACGGGTTGTGTCTGTGTGTTCGATAGGTTGTTATGGATTTCCTCCCCCTCGCCGTCGGCTGATTTTTTTTCAGGTTTGATAGGGGGGGGAGTCCCCATCCCTCCTCCCTCTTGATTTTGCGCGGTGGGGGGGGCTATGTTGGTTGGAGCAACCGCCTCTTGGCTTGAAGTTTTGGTTTGATTCTCAGGACGGCCTTCCGGTAAGTCTTTGAGCAAAGGGACAAGGGAGTTGATTTTTCGATCTTTTTCCGCAACAATTGGATCCCACCCTTTAAGTTTTTTGTCGAGAATCTCTAGGTTCTTTTTATGCTCCCCTGCTTCGCGTTCTTGCTCTTTAAATTGAGCCGTCTTTTCCTGAACTTCGACGTCCAATTTTTTTATTTTGTCTTCGAGTTGTTTAACTCTTTTTAAATACGAATCGGCTTCGGTTTGCGCTTGGGTTAAATCAATTTGCAAACTTCGATTTTTTTCTTTCGAGTCTTTGAGTTCCTTTTCCAGGATATCTTTTATTTTGTTAAACTCTTTCCGGCTTTTGAGTTCGCTTTCTAAGTCTTTTGTTATTTGCTCGATTTCTTTATTTTTTTCTTCCAAGAGAGCCTCTTGTTTCTCGTTTTTTGATTGCATTTCAGCGATGTCGCGTTTGAGCTGTTCGTTCTGATCGATAAGACGCTTCTCGGATTCATCAACGCTATCTTCCCCCCCGAGTCGGAGAGAAGCTGTCCCCTGCGTGTTGAGGGGGCGTGCCGGTTCAAGCATAAGGCCCTGTTCAGAACGAGGATGTGCCTTCATTTCTCGGGGCGGCACTCCCTCCTTTTTTGCCGGGGATGATTCGGGAAGGGAGTCGGGTTCCTCCGCATTTAGGCCGAGCTGTTTCAGTATTTGAGATGTGGTCATGGACCCATGGGTAGGTTTGGAGACGGAAGTGGGTGGCAGAGCTTTCTTATCGGCAAGAAAGATCCAAATAACAGCGCCGATCCCCAGGATCAGGATGCTTGCGCCAATGTAAATAATAAGATTCACCGTTTAAGTCTCTTTTTTTCTTGCTCCCTGTCCTGAACGGATATTCTTTTGACAAAGAGCCATCTGAATCCACAATAATTTTATGATATGTTAATATTTTATTACTGGTCGAGGTACCCCAGTGTCTCGGGACCCCTAAATCCTTGGCGCCATTTCAGAGTGGGAAAGTTCTTTGAACATATTCTGTCAATCTACATGAATTCAAATGTCGACGTTATTTATTTTGTTCTCGGGGTTGACGCGGATAAAATAAAACTGTTTCTATTAAACCATAAAAAGGTTTGCATTGTCTATAGTAAAATAAAGATTATAAATTGAAATAGATAACTTCTTCTTCCTGCAGGGTATAAAATTGTCAGGGTTGTCCCTCTCTCCTGTTGATTCTCTTCTTGTCAGGGGATTAAGGACTTAAGGAAGTGAGTTCGAGCCGCTGCGCTTTTTTCGCTAAAAGACATCACCCCCGGGACATGGAGCGAGCTGATTGTCGTCGGCTGTTATTGGGGGAAAGCCACGACCGTTGCCGAGTAATTGGCCCGGACATAGGCATTCCCGATAAATTTTTGGGCAGGAAATTTTTTCCAGGAACCTGTAGCATTCGTCTGAATGTTAGTGATGGCGTCTCCTCCGAGTTTAGCCGCTTCGGTTTTCATCCGGTAGAGGATATCTTCCATCTCTTGGTTCCGTTCGGTGTTTACCGTGATATATCCTATGATTTCATGCGGTTGTGTTAACTGTTCTACCACCTGTACCTCTTCTGGCGTCTTGGGCGTGTAATAGTTGTCGGTCACTTCCTCGAAATTTACGCGATAAAGGCTGCAGGAGGAAGTCAATAAGACGGCACATAGAATAATAAGGAATTTTTTTATCATAATAATATCCCTCCTTTTCACACGTTGGTTCTTGTAACGCTTCGATGGTTTTCCCGAAGCGACAGGTAATTCTTTGATTTAGGCTCCAAGCGCCCCATGAACAGAGCTTGGAGAGGATCACGATACTACTTTACCACATAACTTTATAACATTTTCCGTAATAATATCAAGATTATTTATATCCTATTTAAATTTTGGACAACAATCTTTAAGTTTTATGTGGCCTGGGCTGGCAACACTTCCGCGGGTCACACGTCGGGATCTTTCTTGTCGCCGTGTTGCCGGTGCTGGTTTGTCTTGTCCTGAATTTCTTCCAGGGCTAATTCAACGACGGCGATATCCCACCCATGATTTTTGATTTCATGTTTTATCCCGTCCAGATTTTTAGAAGCGTCTATAGGATGCCCTTGCAGATAATATTTAAGCACATCCAGGTTGAAACGCTGATGTTTTGAGAGCCGCCAATGCATGGGCCGCTCGACTTCGGGACGGTTAGCGATATAGGCGTATATAGCATATAGGAAAGGCAATAAAAGAATGATGACGGCGCTGTAGAAATCATACGGGGCCGCCCGCCCCAGTAAATAGGCCGAGCTTCCCCAAAAGACATCAAAGAGGAAATGCGCGACCAGGACCGGGATAATGCCGAAACGCAAATAAACGACGGCAAGAAAGAGTCCCATGGTCGTGACTTCGAGGCCCCGGAACCACATTGGGAAAACAAGATATGTGCTGTGGCCGTAACCCCATATAATGGAAGCCAGCAATGCGGCGGCGAGGGCGTTTTTAAAAAATTTTTTCCCCAGGCTGATGGAAAATAACCGGAAGGCGATTTCTTCCGTTGAACTGGCAATAAATCCCATTGTAAATGCGGTTAAGAACGGGAAAAAACTGGCGGATAACTGTGCCATCCAGGTGTATTCCACCCAGACGTTGAGATAGCGTTGCCCGAATTCAAACGCAAAAGACTGAATGCCAATCATGATAATGGCCACGATGTAGCCAAGTATGACCCTCCAGGCTACGTTCCTTGTCCGAAAGGAAGACAGCAGATAGTATAAAAAGGCTCCTTCCTTTTTTTTTCGAAATTGTTCATAATGCAGGGATTCCCCGGTCAGGCAAGGCATAAGGATACTGATGGTGACGATAAAAGAATCCATGAGAAATTGCGTCACAGCTCTCCAGACATACGAGTTGAAAGAAGACGTGGTGCTGTAATGGTAAATAACGGATTCGAATTCGTTAAAGTAGGTTAAAAGATGCAGGCCGAAAATAATCCCGGTCAACCCGACGCAGAAATTTTTTGTTGTGTGCATGACGAGGTCGTTACGCCGCACCACGACATAAAAAATAGAGGTAGCCAAGAGCAGGAAAAAGACCATCCGAAAAATCAGGGCAAGATTGCGGCCGGTTGTCTTGAGCCGGGCGATATGAAGATGAAATTTTTCCGGGATATCAAGGGAGTTTTTATTAAAAGTGAGTATCTCATCCCCGGAAACCTGGACTCCGACAAGGAGCTTGGCCCCGCCTCCGTCAGCTTCTTGACTCCAGGGGACGTAAACATCTTTCTTTTCCCAGACGAACGTGTAATCAACCCTGTTATCGAATTTCTTGGAAAGATTACTGTGTAAAACATATTTGTTTGGATTAAACGCAAAATTTTTTATGAGAAACTGGGTAGCGCGTTCCTGAGCTTCCGCTTCCGGAATTTCAGGCCTGGCCTCGCTCTCAAGGATCGTGTGTTTAAAATTTGTTATCTCTCCCGTAGCCGCGCTGATGGTGAGTCGGTACTCCTCCTGTTCATTTTCTTTATAAAAACGGACTTTCCAGAAAAAATATTCCAGGTTGTGTTCTTTTATGAATTCGATTGATTTATCAAATCCCAGGGCTTTTTGTAAATACCGGTCTGCGTCGGCGGCCCCGACAAAGACAACCGCGGTCCGGTATGCCGGCACATCAACCCCACGCTCCTGGGATAAGTAGGTTTTTGCAATATTGACTGCGGTTTTCTTATTGATAGAGAGGTCTATAAATGCAAATTGGGGATAAGTAAAACGGTACCATAGGACGATGCTTAAGAAGGTTGCCGCAATAAAGAAATAGAGATATTTTTTTGACATGGGCGGATCCTTCGTTTTTTTATAATAAATTAATCACTTCTTTGGGCAGCCGTCTGATTTCCTGCGTGCCCAGGACTTTGAGCGTCCAGCGGAGGATTTGGAATTTTTGAATGAGATGGGGATCGGGTTCCGCTAAATTCGCCAGGTGTCCTCGGGATAAAAAGAATTGCCGCCGTAAAATGTTAAAAACGATCCTGGCTTCCCGGGGGCGGTTATTCCCCTCTTCAATGATGTTGTTTATCCCGTCGAAAGCCATTTCGTTGACAGCATCATTATAATGATCCATTTTGGTGATGAGTAAGGGGACCATAGAATCAAAGTATTTATAACGGTCCATGAGGCAGAGTGTGTGCATGATTTCGACCTGTACGAACGGCGAGTCTGTTCGGTTTAACCGGCGGAGAAGGATTCTCTCGGCCGCCCGTTTTTCTTTAGTGAAGATTTCTTCACAGTATTTTTCTTTAAAAACCCGAACCGCCGCGGCTGTCTTAAACGGCGTAACGGTTTCATCCTGAATAACCGCCAGCAACAACTCTCTGTCTTCAGAGGCATATTTATCGGCGTAGCCATTGAGCATCTGTTTGTCGTCAAAAATGCTGTTGGCTAAGACTTCATCTTCATCAGCGGCCGAACATAAAGAAGACACGCCCAGAAATAAAGTTAAGAAGGATAGAAGAACGCAAACTTTAAATTTCAACATGACTCTCCTCCGATGAACTCCATAGAAAAATCAATAGCCTGGGGGGAGTGTGTCAGCGCTCCGATCGATATCCTGTCCACTCCGGTGAGGGCAACCTGCCGGATATTGTGGAGGTTAATGCCTCCGGAGGCTTCAAGAAGACAGGGCTTTTTTCCGCGGTTGCGATATTGCACGGCTTTCTTTAACTGAGGGATGCTCATATTATCCAGGAGGACAACGTCCGGATTGGCGTCCAGGGCTTGTTTAAACTGCTTGAACGTGTCAACTTCGACGACAATCAGTTTCTTAGTCTGTTTTCGTACATCCTGGATCGCATCTTTGACCGTGGCATCTTTCTCATAAGCCAGGAGATGATTGTCCTTAATGATGACCATTTCATTCAGGTTGAATCGGTGGTTCACGCCTCCTCCGCAGCGAACCGCCATTTTCACCAGGGGCCTCAGGCCGGGGATTGTCTTTCGGGTGTCCATAATTTTAACCGGCAAATCAGAAACTTTGTCGACAAAACGATGCGTTAAGGTGGCAATCCCGGAGAGATAAGAAAAAAAGTTGAGCGCCACTCTTTCCCCTGAAAGGAGGGCTCGTGTTTTGCCTTCAAAACTGATGATTTCTTGGTTTTTTTTGACTTGCTCCCCCTCCTGGACGAAACAGGTAATTTTCATCCTTTTATCCAATTTGCGGAAGATCGTGGTAAGGATATCGAGCCCGCATACAATGCAGGTTTCTCTGGAGATGATTGTGGCACTGGAAACTTGGTCCTCTCTCACTAAGCAACGGGTGGTTACGTCTTTATCGCTGTGGTCTTCCCGGAGCGCTTGTTGTATGGCTTTATTAATTACGGCACGCATGATATTTTCCTAAAGTTAGTCCAAAGAGTTTAATAATTTTTCAAGTTCCTGCTTTTTACTTTGAAAATCGATGAGGCGCGCACGTTCTTTTTCAATCACGTCGACCGGGGCTTTACGGACAAAGGCATCGTTGCCAAGCCGCCGGTCCAGGTTCGTTATAAATTTTTGAATATCCTGAAGTTGCTGAGTGATTCTTTCTTTTTCTTGCCGGACATCGATAATTCCGGAGAGCGGAACGGAAACAGTCGTCTTATCGACCAGTCCCGTGGCCTGTCCTTTTGTGCCGGGTAATTCCGTGCTGAAAGTCAGAGTGCCGATTTTGATGGCCGTTTGGATAACCGGCGCACTGGTCTTCAGGAATTCGAGTTGTCCCGGATCTTCACAGGAAAGACAGCAGTCGATCGTCTGGCCGGGTTTCATTTGCCACTGTGCTTTGATATTCCTGAGTTGGGTAATGATATCCATGATCAGTTGCATATCTTTTTCCGTGTCGGGGGATATCCACCCCTGACGGGTTTCCGGCCATGCTTGAGCGGCGAGAGGCCCTGGCTTTTCGTGGATTTGGCTGAAAATTTCTTCTGTCACAAAAGGCATGAACGGATGAATCAGGCGTATAGACTGTTCCAGGAGGAAAAAGACCACAGATCCGATCACCGGGTCGTGGAATTTCGCCTTGTTGATCTCCAGATACCAGTCGCAGAAATTCCTCCAGAAGAATTCATATAACAGGGATTCGGCCTCGGAGAAGCGGAACGTTTCAATGGCTTTGGAAATGTCATCCAGACTGGAATAGAACCGCGATATAATCCATCTCGACGGCATATCCAATTGATTCGGAGGAACGGTCATCCAGAGTTCCGGCTGGCGCTGGTGTTTCGGGATATTGCTGAGAATAAGCCGGGAGGCATTCCAGATTTTATTGGCGAAGTTCCTTCCAACTTCAAATTTTTCTTTTGAAATATAAAGATCCTGCCCCGAGTTGATAATTAGGCTGAACCGCAAAGCGTCTGCGCCGTATTCTTGAATGATTTCAAGCGGGTCAATAGCGTTTCCCAGGGATTTTGACATCTTCCGGCCCTGGGCGTCGCGAACCGTGCCGTGAATATGAACGTCGCTAAAAGGAATTTCGTTCATGAATTCCAGCCCGGCCATGATCATGCGGGCGACCCAGAAGAAAATAATTTCTGAAGCGGTGAAAAGGGCGTTCGTAGGATAAAAATATCGTAATGTTTCCTCGTTGTCTTTCCCTTCCTTATTTTCCCCCTTTTGGGGCGGCCAGCCGAATGTGGCGAAAGGCCACAGCCATGACGAAAACCAGGTGTCCAGGACGTCGTTCTCCTGAACCAATTGGGAGGATTGACACCGCGGGCATGTCTTCGGCTCGGTTTTCGCCACGATGATGTTTTCTCCTTCTTTGCAATTTTGGCAGTACCAGACCGGGATGCGGTGTCCCCACCAGATTTGCCGCGAGATGCACCAGTCCCGGATATTCTCCATCCAGTTCAGGTATACTTTAGTCCACCGGTCCGGGGTGAAGGTGATTTTTCCGTCGAGGACGGCTTGAATGGCCGGTTGCGCCAGGGGGGCCATCTTCACAAACCACTGTTGGGATAAATACGGCTCCACGACCGTGTGGCACCGGTAGCAGTGTCCTACCGCATGGGTGTGGGGTTCCACTTTTTCCAATAATTTTAATTCTTTCAGTGTTTCGATGATCGCTTCTCTGGCTTCAAATCGGTCCAGCCCGGCGAAGTCCCCGGCGTTTTCGTTAAGGACGCCGTCGGGGTACATAATATTGATGGAATCCAGATGATGGCGCGTTCCCATGGCAAAGTCATTGGGGTCGTGGGCCGGGGTGACCTTCACGGCTCCGGTTCCGAATTCCCGATTCACGAAAGCATCGGCGATAATAGGAATTTCCCGCTGAAGGATCGGTAGCACAACCTTCTGCCCGATAAAATTTTTATACCGCTCATCATCGGGGTGCACCGCAACCCCGGTGTCCCCCAGCATGGTTTCCGGACGCGTGGTGGCGACAATGAGATGCGTATTCGGTTTCCCCTGCAGAGGGTAACGGATATAGTACAACGCCCCTTGCTGTTCCCGGTGTTCCGCTTCTTCGTCCGACAAAGCCGTTTGACAGCGGGGGCACCAGTTGATGATCCGTTTTCCCCGGTAAATCAGGCCTTTGTCGTAAAGCCGGACAAAAACTTCTTTAACGGCCTCACTGTAATCGGCATCCATGGTAAAGCGCGTGCGGGGCCAATCGCAGGCGGAACCCAGTTTTTTCAGTTGGTTGATGATGATGCCTCCGTACTGCTCTTTCCAGGCCCATAAGCGTTCCATCATCTGTTCCCGTCCGATATCGTAACGCGTTTTCCCTTCCTTGGCGAGTTGCCGTTCAACGACATTTTGGGTCGCAATCCCGGCGTGATCCGTGCCCGGCATCCAGCAGGTTTCAAAGCCCTGCATCCGTTTATAACGGATGATGATATCCTGAAGCGTATTGTTGAGGGCATGTCCCATATGCAGAATCCCGGTCACGTTGGGAGGCGGAATAACGATGGAATACGGTTTTTTCCCGGCCTTGGCTTGCCCGTGAAAAGTCTGGTGATTTTCCCAATATTGGCACCAGTGAGGTTCGACGACATTAAAGTTAAAACGGGTTGGTATTTCTTTCATGTTTTGAAGGGGCTTGGGCCTTGTTAGCTTTTTTTCTTGTCTTTCATAAGTTTATATTCAATGCTGTCTGTGAGGGCCTCCCAGCTGGCCTGAATGATATTTTCGTGTACTCCCACCGTGGTCCATGCGTCTTTTTTATCCTGGGATTCAATTAACACCCTGACTTTAGCCGCTGTCCCGGCTTGAGAGTCAATAACTCTGACTTTATAGTCTCTGAGGTGCATATCCTGCAGGCTGGGGTAAAATTTATTAAGCGCCTGGCGCATGGCCCGGTCCAGAGCATCCACCGGCCCGTCTCCTTCGGCAGCGGAGTATTCTTCATTCCCGTTAATGTTCAGGCGTACGGAGGCTTCGGCAAAAATTTTGCCGTCGAAACGCTTTTCAATAAACGTTTTGAACCCTTCCAGTTTGAAAAACGGTGTGTATTTTTTTAGCTCTTTTTTCATGAAAAGTTCAAATGAGGCGTCGGCGGCCTCAAACTGATAACCTTCAAGTTCTTTGGCTTGCAAATTTTTAAGGAGCTTTTTAGCCTGCGCCGACTTCTTATCGATCAACGTGTCCATTTGTTGGGCTTTCATGATGATCGGCATTTTACCGGCCAGCTCCGAAGTGATAAAACGGCGGTGGTTGCCTACGAGCGCCGGATCGGTGTGCTCATAGGCCCGGGGATTTTTAATCATGGCGTCGATATGCACCCCAGCTTTGTGGGCAAAGGCGGAGCGGCCCACAAAAGGGTGGTTATCGGCGAGTTTAATATTGCTGATTTCACTTAAAAAATAAGCGGTTTCGGTCAGCATTTTAATTTTAGAAACAGGGAGAGACTCCCTCTTCATTTTTGTGTGCAGGATGGAGATAATCGTACAAAGATCGGCATTTCCGCATCGTTCTCCCAATCCATTAAACGTCCCCTGCACCTGGATGCAGCCATTTTCAATCGCCATCAAGCTGTTGGCGACCGCCAAATCCATATCATTATGCGTGTGAATGCCCAACGGCACCGTGATGTGTTTCCGGACCTCCTGGATGATGGCTTGTAATTGAGTCGGCAAGGTGCCGCCGTTGGTATCGCAGAGGACGATGCAATCCGTTTTGCCGTCCTGCGCGGCCTGCAGGGTTTTAAGGGCATAATCCGGGTTGGACTGGTAACCGTCAAAAAAATGTTCGGCATCATAAAACACTTCCCGGTTTTTTGACTTTAGAAATTGAACGGAATCCCTGATAATGTCCAGATTTTCCGCCAGAGTGGCCCGTAAGACATCTGTGACGTGAAGATCCCAGGTTTTTCCGAATATGGTGACCGTCGGCGCTTGGGAACGGATGAGCTCTTTGAGGTTCACGTCTTCGGAGGCTTTGATCCCGGCCCGGCGCGTGGAGCCAAAGGCAGCGATCTTTGCGTTCTTGAACTTTTTCCCCCGGGCGAGTGCGAAAAATTCTTTGTCTTTGGGGTTTGACCCCGGCCAGCCGCCTTCAATGTAATGGACTCCAATCTGGTCCAGTTTTTCGGCGATTTTCAGCTTATCATTAACCGAGAAGGAGATCCCTTCGGTTTGGGAGCCATCGCGCAGGGTTGTATCGTAAATGATGACCGGTTGGGACATCAGAGGGTCCTTTCTTTTAGTCTTTCTTCATGCTAAAACTTTCATGGAGCGCTTTTACCGCTTTATCGGTATTTTTTTCATGAATGATGCAGGAGATGCTGATTTCGGACGTCGTAATCATTTCGATGTTGATTTTATTCGTTGCCAGTGTTTGAAACATCTGGGCTGCGATCCCGTGGCGGGAACGCATTCCGGAGCCGACAATGGAAACCCTGGCGATCTTATTGTCCTGCAGAACGTCTCCGGCGTGCAGTTTTTTGGCGATCAGCTCAGCCACTTTAAGAGTCTTGTGCAAGTCCGCCCGGGGGACGGTGAACGAGATATCCGTTTGCCGGGTATGAGACACGTTTTGCACGATCGTATCGACGCTCACTCCGACCTTGGAGATTTCAGTGAAAATATGCGCGGCCACTCCCGGTTTATCGGGAACCGCGCATATCGTGATTTTGGCTTCTTTTTTATTGCTCGTGATGCCGCTCACGGAAATTTGTTCGAGTTTGGAACTGTTCTGGGTGATCATGGTACCTTCCTCCTTGGAGAAGCTTGAACGAACATGAATGGGGATGTTAAATCTTTTGGCGACTTCAATGGAGCGCGCCTGCATGACCTGCGCCCCCAGGGATGCCATTTCCAGCATTTCATCATAAGAAATGTTCTGGATTTTTTGGGCATTTTCAACGATTCTGGGGTCGGCCGTGTAAATCCCTTTAACGTCGGTAAATATTTCACACACCTTGGCCCCCAGCGTGATGGCCAGCGCGACGGCGGTCAGGTCAGATCCGCCCCGGCCCAGAGTCGTGATGTCATTTTCACTGGTGATCCCCTGGAATCCCGCGACGATGACGATTTTATTCTCACCGAGAGCTTGGCGGATGCGCTGTGCGTCAATCGTTTCGATCTGAGCCTTGGTGTAGGATTTGTCTGTCCTAATTCCGACTTGCCCGCCGGTAAAAGAAATGGCGTCATGCCCCAGGGCTTTAATGGCTATCGCCAAAAGCGCGCAGGAAATCTGTTCTCCGGTGGACATCAGCATGTCCATTTCCCGTTCCGGAGGCTGGGTGGTGAGCTTCATGGCCAGCTCTTCCAATTCATCGGTTGTGTCTCCCAACGCCGAGACAACAACCACAACATTGTTTTTTTTCGTTTTCGTTTCGAGGACCCGTTGGGCCACGGCTTTAATGCGGTCAATATTGGCGACGGACGACCCCCCGAATTTTTGAACAATAATCGGTTTTGTCATCGAACTCCTCTTTTGAAATTAAAAATGGATTTAGAATGATAGGTTTTCCTAAATATTAAAACGACCTCACTGCTGAGAAAAACGGCCGCGGTAATCAGGATGATGGAAATCAGGGCCAGCCCATAATCGCGATGGGAGATGTAGTGAACAATTTGAAAAATGAGCGCTGTGACAGACGTTATTAGCATAAAAAGCGCCGGGATCAGTGAATAGGCCGTGGGCCGGTTTTTACTTAATAGCCACGCTGAGATGATTAGAAGGGCCAGGGCGGCTACCAATTGATTGGAGGCGCCGAAAGCCGGCCAGATTTTTTGCCAAAGGGGGTTTTGGGCGCTATCTTTGCCTAATGCGAGGATTCCAGCCGGGATCACCACAACTAAGGTCGCTAAATAGCGATTTTTGATCCCGAAGAGTTCTCCCGTGATATAGCGGGTGATGCGGGTAGCAGAATCGAGTGTCGTTAAAATGAAGGCGTTTAAAACGGTTAGGGCGAAAAAGCTCCCCCACTCTCCTGCGATCGGGGCAGTCACATGGCCGAAGGCCAAACCATAAAAATTGACTGGGTCGATTTTGGCGGCCACATGGCTTTGAAATTCTTCAGGAGAAAAGCCGCTGGTCATTAGGATGACGACAATCACGGCCAGAAACCCTTCTGTCAGCATCCCTCCGAAGCCAATTCTTTGTGCGTGGCGCTCGTTAGGCAGTTGTTTGGATGTGGTTCCGGAGGCAATCAGGGAATGGAATCCGGAATTAGCCCCGCAGGCGACCGTGATAAACATCATCGGCCAAAGTAGGCCAATAGGACTTGATGTGGATACAAACGCCGGAGACGACATAACCGGGTGGCTCACCAGTATCCCGGCAACGGCCAGGAGGAGCCCTCCGAAGAGCAGATAACTGGACAGGTAATCCCGTGGTTGTAACAGAATCTGGACCGGTAAAATGGACGCGAGGAAGCAATAGGCCAGAAGCAGTAGAATCCATTGGGGCAATCCATGGACACCCAGCGTGACGGGACAGCGCTCTCCCCAAAAAAGAAGCCAGGTCAGGATGCAGAGGCCGCATACGGTAACAATTCCTGGGGGCCATTTGAGTTTGTAAAGCCCGAGTCCAACAATGACGGCTAGAGGGATGAGTCCCAGAGATGGCACGACAATTTTAGGCTGCTCCACGAATGTCTTCCCGGCCAGGTAGGCAAACACCGCAATGACCAAAAGTAGCGCCAGCCAGACGAAAATGCTGAAAATTAATCGTGCGCGTTTAGAGATCACTCGGCTGGCGATATCCCCGATCGATGTCCCGTTTTCCCGGATAGACAGCATCAGGGCCCCGAAGTCGTGAATGCCTCCGATAAAGATGGATCCTAGAACGATCCATAGTAAAGCGGGCAGCCAGCCCCATAGCATGACCGCCATGACTGGGCCGATGATCGGGCCGGCGCCGGCGATGGAGGCGAAGTGGTGCCCAAAAAGCACAAACCAGTTTTTGGCCGGCACATAATCAACCCCGTCAAACTGGCTTGTTGCAGGCGTTGGACGGTTGACATCAATTTGCCAGATGCTCGCGATTTTCTTTGCATAAAATCGGTATCCTAAAGAAAAACAGACGACGGAAATAAATAACAAAATGACGGAATTCATAATTTTATAAATATTTGTTCATAAAAACTTCCATCAGGGCCTCTCCATTCTGATACTTCAACCCTTTGGATTTTGCGCTTATTTCGTTGAACATATCGACAGGATCCAGGGGTATCCCTTTTCCGTACATGACAAAGCCCACCGGCTCCCGGGTATGCGTCCGGAGGGAAACCGGTGTCGGATGATCCGGAAGCACCAGAATCCGGACATCGGCATGGGCATCGAAATGCGTGAGAATCGTGCCGATAATCTCCCGGTCGATTTTTTCAATACATTCCATCTTGGCCTTGGCATCGCCGTTATGCCCGGCTTCATCCGGGGCCTCGATGTGGATATAAACGAAGTTTTTGGTTTTTAACGTGTTTAAAGCATATTCCGCTTTTCCCAGGTAATTGGTGTCGTAATATCCCGTTATTCCGGGGACCTGGATGACTTCCAGCCCGGCTAGCCGGCCGATTCCGTTCACGAGATCGACGGCAGAGATTATCCCGCCGTCCACACCATATTTTTCTTTAAAAGAAGGCAGGGTGGGTTTGACTCCCTGCCCCCAGAGCCAGATCAAATTTGCAGGATTTTCTTTAAGATCAATACGCACATTGTTGACGGGATGGTCAGCCAGGATGGCTTTGGATTTTTCCATGAGTTTTAACAGGATTTTGGATCCTGCGCCCTGGGGCAGATAACGGTCGACCTCCTTGCCCATGATGTCATGCGGAGGCGTACACTTGATGTTCAGAAATTCTTTGATGTCCCTTACTTTGATGACCATGATATGTCGGTAGCTTTTCCCGGTATAAAATCGTACTCCTTCCTCGGCCACGTGTTTGTTCAGAGTATCGATAATAAGGGCTGCTTCCTTGTCTTTGATATGACCGGCGCTGTAATCGACCATTTTTTTGTCCAGAGCGGTGACCAGGTTGCACCGGAACGCGATTTCATCTTCGGCAAGATCAATGCCGAGATTCGCCGCTTCCAGCGGCGCCCGTCCGGAAAAAACTTTTTTGGGGTCATATCCCAATAGAGACAAATTCCCGATTTCAGACCCCGGTTTCAAGCCATCCGGGATGGTTTTAATCATGCCAACGTTCCCGTTCCGCGCGAGAAAATCCATATTGAGAGTATGGGCCGCTTCCAAGGGGGTCTTCCCGGATAATTCTTCCAGCGGCAGATCCGCCATGCCGTCCGGCACAATGACGATATATTTCATAAGTGTGTTTCCAATCCCCGGATTAAGTGTTGGACCAACTGTCGTCTTGATGTCACCGGTCCCGTCCTCTCCCCTTCTTTGTAGGCGATGAAAGCCCGGTATGCTGGGTTTAAGGAGTTAGCCACCACGGCATCACATTGAGCTTCCCTGAAAAGTTTTCGGGTTGCTTCCAGCAGCCGCCCCTGGTGATAACGGGATGCGAGCTTGAATCCGACCAGAAAACACCCGGGGGATAATTTTTTTATGATTCTTATCAATTTTTTTGTCGGGACTAAGGTCAAAGTCAATTTTTTCGCCTGTGAACTTATTTTCCCGGTAAAAGGGCGTTTGAGCTGGAAGTCAGAAACGGCGGCTGCGTGGATAACGATATCATATTTTTTTTTGAGTTCCTGCTGTAAGAGATTTTCCAGTTCCTTCAGAAAGTGAAATTTAAGGCGACGTATTCCCGTTGCCGAAAATTCCGCTGTTCCCGGGCCCTGCAAAAGGGTGACCTTGGCTCCTTGTTCCCGGCACATTTGTGCGCAGATTTGCCCCAAGGACCCGCTGGAGACATTGCTTAATATCCGGACATCATCAACCGGCACCCATGTCGGTCCGCAGGTAATCAAAATTTTTTTATTTTTGAGCCCCATCCCCGTCTATCCTGTTTATAATCCGATTTCTTTCAGGATGACTTTTAATTCCGGTTCCAGCGTGACCGGTTGAGAGACATTTTTGATGGCGATATTGGGATCTTTAAGCCCGTGCCCGGTGAGTGTGCAGATGATCCTGGAGCCTTTATGGCTTTTGAAAAATCCGCGTTCGTGCAGTTTGAGGATGCCGGCCACCGAGGCCGCGGAAGCCGGTTCTGCGAATACGCCGATCCCCTGGGCCATCAGTTTATACGCCTCCAAAATTTCTTCATCTGTTACTAGGTCAATCACCCCCCCGGATTCGTCCCGGGCTGCTTCCGCGGTTTTCCAACTGGCCGGATTTCCGATCCGGATTGCCGTGGCAATAGTTTCCGGGTTGGGGACAATCTTCCCCTGCACGATCGGAGCGGCGCCTGCGGCCTGAAATCCCAGCATCACCGGGAGTTGAGTTGTTTTTCCCCTCGCTTTGTATTCTTTGTAGCCTTTCCAGTAAGCGGTAATGTTCCCGGCGTTTCCTACTGGGATGGCATGAAATTCCGGCGCGTCTTGAAGCGCATCGCATATTTCAAAAGCGGCTGATTTTTGTCCTTCGATCCGGAACGGATTGATGGAATTTACAAGCTCCACAGGGTAATTGCTCGTAATGTCTTTGACCAGATTGAGGGCCTGGTCAAAGTTCCCTTTAATAGCGATGACCTTAGCGTTATGAATCATGGCTTGCGCGAGTTTCCCCAAGGCAATGTTTCCATCCGGAATCAGCACAACGCATCGCATGGTCTGGCTACGGGCGGCATACGCAGCGGCTGATGCGGAAGTGTTACCGGTGGAGGCACACATCACGATCCTGGCCCCCTTTTCTTTTGCTTTTGAGATGGCCATGGTCATGCCCCGGTCTTTGAAAGAACCAGTCGGGTTGCAGCCATCGAATTTCAGATAAACCTTTAAGCCGATTCTGTCGGACAGGGCGTCTGCCGGAATGAGCGGTGTGTTCCCTTCCTTAAGAGTTACGATAGGCGTAGCTCCGGTGACCGGCATAAAATCGCGGTAATGTTGTATAATCCCTTCCCACATGGGTGTATAGACTCCTCGAAAAACGGATGCGTTAAGATAAATTCTCCATCCTTATAACGACAGGTTTGCTCTTTACAATGGCGAACTTGTGGATTTGCTGCAACGCTTCCCGGACCTGGCGTTCCGGGGCGTAATCCGTGATCATAATGACCGGAATAGCCGCCACATTGCTGTTATGGGGTTTTTGGGTGACCGAATTAATACCGATTCCGTGTTCGGCCAAGATGCCGGCGATTTGCGATAATATCCCCGGCTTATCCACCGCCATAAAACGGATATAAAATTTTGTTGAAACTTCATCAATCGTTTTTATGGTAATGGTTTCGGATTCTACAAAAGAATTCCCGATCATTTGAGACGCGGGGATACCCTTGCGGGTGCACAAATTGATCAGGTCGCTCACTACGCCTGAGGCGGCCGCCATTTGCCCGGCACCCTGCCCGGAAAGCATAACTTCTCCCAGTGGATCAATTGTGGTGAAGAGTGCGTTCATGACACCGTTAATAGACGCTAAGGGATGGGTTTTGGCAATCAGGGTCGGGTGAACCCTTGCTTCGATCTGTTCCTTTTGCTTCTTTGCGATCGCCAGCAATTTGATCGTTAATCCGAGATTTTCCGCGTATTCAATGTCCTCGTGAGCAATCTGCGTGATCCCCTCCGTGTGAATGTCTTTCAGGTTGATAAAACGCCCCATGGTCAGAGACACGAGTATAGCCAGTTTGTGGGCCGAATCCGTCCCGTTAATATCCAGGGTTGGATCCGTTTCGGCAAAACCACATTTTTGCGCACTGGCTACGGCTTCGGTAAAAGAACAGTTCTTCTGGCTCATTTCCGTGAGGATATAATTGCAGGTGCCGTTGATGATCCCATAGATACTGGCAAACTGATTGCCTGCCACCCCTTCCGTGATGGTTTTAATAACCGGGACACCGGCCATGACGGAGGATTCAAAGAAAATATTCTTGTCCTGTTTGTGGGCTTCCAGGAAAAGATCTTTGCCGTATTGCGCAATCAGGCTTTTATTAGCGGTGACAACGTATTTTTTGTTCCGGAGGGCTTTAAAAACAAAATCTTTGGCCGGATCAATTCCGCCGATCAATTCAACGACCACGTCGATTTCCGGGTCGTTTAATATATCGTCTGCGCAAGCCGTGAGATGATATTTCTGCAGTTCTTTGGGCTGCTCCTGCCGGAAACGCAGGTCACAGATGCTTTTGACGGTCAGGTTCACCGCGTATTTTTTATTGATATAACTTTTTTTCATCTGCAGGAATTTAATCAGCCCCATGCCGACATTCCCACAGCCGATCAATCCAATGGTCAGGCGTTCCATATTAGCCACGTTCTTTCTTGTCAAAATGTTCGACGAGCTTGGTGAGTAAATACTCGGCCTCGGGAGACAGGTTCTTAAACTCAAGCCGGGTTTCATAAATGATGTCTTTTATTTTTTCATGAGATTCCAGCACCAGACCTTCCAGATGGGTGAGTTCCAGGAGAAAAGGCGTTTTCATTTCTATCGCTAATACAGAATGAGACGGGAACCCTTTGGAGGTAATAAGGCACATCCCGCCCATACTGATATTTTTTAGCTGGGAAGCTTCAAAGCGGTGTTGAGGGTATGCCATATCATAGTAGGTCAAAATAAAATTCTTTTGGATTCTATGATATTTCCTCCGCTCCGGGCGATCCTGTTTGTCCATAGCCCCTTTTCCCATAGTTCTCTCCTATTTAAGAATATATTAATAATACGTATAAAAAGTCGGAGCGGACGGGTTCGAACCGTCGACCTCTTGAACCCCATTCAAGTGCGCTCGCCAACTGCGCTACGCTCCGGTATCTTTCTAAATGTCAATAAATATATCTATCATCAATACAGAACGTTCATTATACCTTAATCCTCTTTATATGCAAAGAAAAACTTCCGATTCGTATTTTATTAAACAATAACTGGATTTTGAGCCTGCCGTGTTTCCTGAAATTCCAAAAGAAACTATGCAGAGGAGCTGCATTCCACTCAGCTTAATAATCGTATCTCTTACTCAGCCTTTAGTTTACGAGTCATGAGATCGTTGACCGCTTTCCGTGGATCTTTCCCTTCATAGATAATTTTATATACCTCTTCCGAGATGGGCATGGATACGTCGAGTTTTTGTCGGAGTTTATGAACGGCCTTAACGGTTTCGACCCCTTCGGCGACCATATTCATGGATGATAGAATTTGCTGAATGGATTTCCCTTTCCCCAACTCTCTCCCGACAAAACGATTACGGCTTTGAGGGCTCACGCAGGTTGTGACGAGGTCTCCTAATCCGGTCAAGCCGCTGAAGGTTTTTTGTTTGGCTCCCATGGCTTTTCCCAACCGGGCCATTTCCACCAAGCCGCGGGTCAAAATGGCCGCCAGAGTATTCGTGCCGAAGCCAAGCCCGTCACAGACGCCGCAGGCGATTGCGATGATGTTTTTCAAACTCCCCCCTATTTCCAGCCCGATGACATCATTATTGGTATAGATGCGAAAGTTTTCGGAATGAAAAATTTTTTGGAGTTCCTTAGCGGTGCGGATCTGTTTGGACGCGATGACGGCCGTTGTCGGCAGTCCCTCGGCCACTTCTCTGGCGATTGTCGGTCCGGAGAGTACGGCTAGATCCACATGGCCCAAGTGTTGAGTGATCACCTGGGACATCCTTAAAAGATTTTGGGTGTCGATCCCTTTTATAACACTCAAATATGTTTTGTTTGCGCAGGCACTTGCCGGAAAGCCTTTCAGGACGCTGGAAAGGTATTGAGAGGGTACAGCGAGAACAATGAGAGAGCTGGAAGCGATCGCCTGTTCAATGTCGGCGGTGACGACGATGGATGCCGGGATCATGATCCCGGGCAAAAACTTTGTGTTCATTCTGGCCTGGTTGATCTCCCGGGCGTTTTCTTCAAAAGCGCTCCACAATGTCACGGTATATCCTTTACGGTCCAGATAAACAGCGAGAGTGGTGCCCCAACTGCCGTCACCTAAAATAGAAACATTTTGATGTTTTTTCACACGGTCCTCCTCTTCGGGATGTCAAAAATAGAATATTGATTTTATGCTGGAATAATTTTGGGTCCAGACTCTTTGTCCGATTGAGCGCCCTGGATGGTTTCATGCTTTATACTATAGAGGATTGATCAAAACTTTGTAAAGAGAAAAGACGTCGTTCTGGTAAACCGGCTCTAATATGGGATTGGCCGGGGGGGCGTTGTAATTCATGAACACGATGTAGTTCACGCGGTAGCGCAGCAGCGCGGTTTGAATCGCCGGGGTTATGTCCGTTGTGACCATCACTTTGAAGGGTTCGATATGGCTGACCCGTTTTTGCCATTCTCTGGCGGCCTGATAGTCAAACCCTACAATTCCGCAGTCCCGGTAGGAACATATAATTTTTCTCTCGGATAATATCCGGAAACCGCCCATGGTCATGTTGTAGGGCACTAAAAACAGCGCGTTTTTAGGGGTGTGGGACTGCGCATATCTCTGCATGTCCTCCCAGTTCCGCTGTAACTGCCAAAACCCGGTTCCGTTCCGTTCCGTTTGAAGCCGCTGGTAATGATAAGCCATAAAATGTCCGGTAAGCAGAATAAACGGGATGATGATAGATAATGTCTTGAGCCGGAGGGTCCAGACCCGGTCGCGGAGGCGAATTAAAATAAGGAAGTTTATGAGAAGCAGGCCCCAGGTGGCTAAAACGTTCGTCAGCACGCTCGGGCTGTAATGCTGCCGGAGGAAAAGAAAAAATAACCCAGCGATCCCCAGGGCGATAACGCCGAGAGCCCGGGCGGCCTTTTGCGGGGATTTCCCCCCTTCCTGTTGGAGGCTCAACACCCCTATGATGAGAACCGTGGCGCATACGGTCACAAATCCCCCGAACCGCAGTAATGGAATGGAAACGGAACAAATAAGAATTGTTAACGGCGAGGCCGTCGGCGCCAGATTGGCAAACAATATGAGCGTGTATCCCCACAGGAAGAACAGCATAAACTGCGTGTGTCTTACAAGGTTGAAGTCCAGAATGAATCTTTTCGGAAAAATATAGGTGAAAGTAAAAGACACTAACAATGAAATGAACGCGGTCAGCAGGACCGCCTTGACTTTTTTGTCCCGCCGGAACACGGGGTTAAAATAAAAATTGAGGCCGTATAATCCCAAGATGGCCCAATAGGACGCCGTCGCCTCAAGGAAGACGGAAATATGTTTGCCCATGTCCGCCAGCTCCGCATTCTGGAAGAGGAAGTTTTGCGGGCAGGCCAGATGATAAAGTTCAAGCCATTCCCGGGCGGTCGGCGGCGGCCCGGCGGATGAGCTGATGTGCCCGGATTTCATCCAGATTAGAAGCGGGCTTAGGGAGAACAAAAATGCCAGTGACGCTTTTAGAATTGTCCGGCCGCCGTAACGGGAGAAATGCCGGGTCAAAAAAACCAGTAAATAGAGAAAGGGGAAAAGACTGTAGAGGGAATGGATATTGGCGGACAACCCGAAGATCGCCGCGGCCCAGGTGAACCGGTTTTTATAAAAGAAATAGATCCCGCCCATAATGAACGCCAGCGCGAATTCCTGGTGGGAGAACGTCCGGTAGAGAAATTCTTCTACCCGTCCCAGGAGGATCAGCATGACCACGCACAGGGCTCCGGTCAGACGGGACTGGCTGATGTGCGACCACAGTTTGAAAATATAGAAGAAAAAGAGATACCGGCAGAAAAGGTAGAGCGACAGGTAGACGGATGGGATTTGTTCCACCGAAATGACTTTTGCCAGACAAGGGTATAGCAGGGAGGAAAAGTTTTTCTTAAGGCTCTCCACATAATAATCGCCGGCGTAAAGTGACGGATCTATCAAACTTTTGAGAAGAGGTATTTCCAGATGCTGGTCATCCCATCCGTATGTGTATCCGTTGGTGAGCAGGAATATCCCCAATAATAAGACAGCGATGACCCAATCCTTCCGCCAAAGGGGTTTTAATGCGGCACGAAACCCTTCCCCAGCGGTGGAATTTATGTCTATTTTTATAGGCACGGAAACGGATCGTTAAATTTTTTGTTTGAAGTTTGTCCCGGGGTGATCGCGTCGTATTATTTCCAGATAAAGACTTCCCGGAAAACCTGGAACATGTAGGCGGCGCCCCAGCGCATGACCTGCAGCTTCCGTTCCCCGCCCTCCCGGGGAGGTTCGTCTCCTGGAATGTCAGCCGTCTTGAGCTTGCGCTTGGCGCAGCGGATGGACAGCAAGGGTTCCCAGCTGATCGTCGTCCCAAAAAGGCGTTCTTCAAATTCGTAACTGGAGTCCTTATCCAGGTCCAACTCCTGTATCAGGTTGGTGCGGTAGGCGCGGAAAATCACCATGGCGTCGGTATAGCGGGCACCGTGCAGAAGGTTTATCGTGGTCGTGAATAATTTGTTCCCGAACGCAGTCACCCGGTCATCATCATAGCTTTTGGCGCTCCCGGCATAGCGGGAAACGATGACCATGTCGTAGCCTTCTTTGAGCTTGGCAATGCAGTCGGGGATTAATTCCGGGATCGAATTCCCGTCCGGGCTAAAGGTCAGGATCACGTCTCCCGTGACATGCGGCAGGGCTTCCATATAAGCGTGCCGCATCCCTTTTTTTTTCTGGACGATGACCGGATACCCCTTTTCTTTCGCGTATTCTATCGTCCCGTCCGTGGATTGCCCATCGATAATAAGAATCTGGTTATACCATTCCGGTTTGATGCGGGGCATGATTGCCTTCATGCCGTCGATTTCATTCAGGGTGGGAATGAGTAAAGTAACGTTCATAATTTTATAAATCCCGGTTATGGTTTTAATGACGGAAAAATCTTGCCCGCAGTTTATTCTGAAACAGGCAAGGATTTATGAAAAATATTATACATAGAAATGTTCAAAAATGTATTACTTTTTAGTAATTGTCGGCCCGAGAGCCGTTGACCAAAATGGAGCGAGAGAAGGGAATCGAACCCTCGTATCAAGCTTGGAAGGCTTGTGTTCTACCACTGAACTACTCTCGCGGGATGAGGGAATTTTGTCAATATCCTGTTTAACAGGATTTTAAGGGGGCCGGAAATAATTATGGGCAGAGGAGGATTCGAACCTCCGAAGCGGTTCCGCAACAGATTTACAGTCTGTCCCCTTTGGCCACTTGGGTATCTGCCCGGTTTTAAAATTTTAGAGAAATTTAAGCCTCCCCCGCTGAACCTTGAGCGGGCAAGTCCTCTTGGCTTCTTCAGGGCTATTTCAAAGAACCGTGGTCCCTTTTAAGCAATAAAATTAAGCTGGCGAGAGGCTTCGAACCCCCGACCTACTGATTACAAGTCAGTTGCTCTACCAGCTGAGCTACGCCAGCGAATGATCTTAAATAAATTTTAATTCAGAAAAATTCGCCAGCCCCGCTTGGGCGGGACGCCAGTTATTTTTCTGAGTATAAACACATCATATCCGGGTAAAGTCTAACCGTCGGCAGGAATCCAAACTTGTTGATTCCCAGATATTTTGCAAGAGCCGGGCTCCTTGTGTAAACCTCTAACCGATATCTTGGCTATTTTCAGAAATTTTATTATACCTGAGATCGTTTAAAAGTAAATCAATTTTTTCCAATTTCACAAAATTCACACAATTTAATCTTCAGGGGCGTTCATGATATCCCCAGGAGACTTTTAGCTCACCTATTTCTTTTACTTTATCTGCTTGATGTCTCCCAGGTATAATTCTCTTGCTTGATTTAAATAAGCCTCTGTTGTTTGTTTTTGGTGTAACATTTCTCCGGATAATAAGCCGCGGGGGCTTTGAGGGGATGCTTATATTGTCCGTTTATAATGGACAATTACTAGAGGGAATTTTAAAAAGTTCAGTTGGTTTTTATTTGCAGCGATGCGTCCAGTTGTGTCTCTGATACGGGAAATTTAGTATTTGAGTGGAGCCCAGTCCCGATACCCGAGCGGCTCCAGAGAGGTGGTGATAGTTTCGTCGGACAGACCTTTCTTTTGCTTCAGCTGGTTAACAAGCGCCTGAGTTTTCATGTTGTGAACGCAAATCACCGCACAAGGATCTTCCTTTTGGTCTTCTTTGGGCAGACTGCAAGTGCAGGTCATGGCCCCATTATTGTCGATTAAAAAAACGTTTTTGTTGAATCTTAAACAATACCGTTTTTCCTTTTCGGTCATAAGGTCCCTGCCGGGCATTAAGTTTGCGCAATATATTGTTAAAAAATAAGTTATGACATATTTATTCTAACATAATCCATTGAGATGTACAAATAATTATCCTGGGGACAAAAATTTAACTCCCCTGTTGTGATCTTTTGATGCGGACGGCTTTTGATCCCGCCCCCGCTCTTGTTTCTGCTATTTGACCTTGGGGAAATCTTTGATGATATCTAGAGATTTTTGCAGGTCTGTTTCCGGGAGATGATATTCACTTAACTGTTGGGATAAAAATTTTTCGTATCCCATAAGATCCATGAGCCCGTGTCCGCTGTAATTAAACAAAATGATTTTCCCTTTCCCTTCTTCCCTGGCTCTTTCCGCTTCTTCTATGACGCAGGCGATCGCGTGACTTGTTTCTGGCGCGCAAATCGTCCCTTCGGTTTTCGCCCAGAGGATGGCAGCCTCGTAGCACTTGATTTGATCATAGGCGCGGGGTTTCAATAGCCCTTCTTTGACAGCGTGGCTGACAAGGGGAGCCATCCCATGATACCGGAGCCCGCCGGCATGAATGGGTGGGGGAACAAATCTGTGTCCCAAGGTGTACATGGCCAGCAAGGGAGTTTGGCGGGCGGTGTCTCCGAAGTCATATGTGAAAGGTCCCCGGGTCAAGGTGGGACAGGCAGTGGGTTCCGCAGGGATGATGGTCATTTTCGCTCCGCTAATTTTATCACAGAGGAACGGGAAAGCCAGCCCGGCAAAGTTGCTCCCCCCCCCCGCACAACCAATAATGATATCCGGATTTTTTTCATTAATAAGGGCCAGCTGCTTTTTAACTTCTAAACCTATGATGGTTTGGTGCAACATGACATGGTTTAAAACGCTTCCGAGCGAATACCGGGTTTCTCCTGATGTGTCTTTGAGCGCTTCCTCGATGGCCTCGCTGATGGCGATCCCCAGACTTCCAGGGGTATCCGGCATTTCCTGGAGGATCTTGCGCCCGAATTCGGTTTCGGTGCTGGGGCTGGCGACGCATGTGCCCCCCCAGACGTGCATCATGATTTTTCTCAGGGGTTTCTGGTCAAAGCTGATCCGGACCATGTAAATTTTGCATTCTAGCCCGATTAAGTTACAAGCAAAGGCCAACGAACACCCCCATTGTCCCGCCCCGGTTTCTGTTGTCAGTCGCTTGATCCCGAACTGTTTGTTGTACCAAGCCTGCGCCACGGCCGTATTGGGTTTATGGCTTCCCGGCGGGCTGCAGCTTTCGTCTTTATAATAGATTCGAGCTGGGGTTTTGAGATATTTTTCCAGGTAGATCGCCCGTCTGAGTGGAGTGGGCCGCCAGCGGTACAAAATTTCTAGGATCTCTTCCGGGATATCAATCCAACGCTGGGTGCTGACTTCCTGCTCGATAAGGTTCATCGGAAAGACCGCTTGAAGCATCTCCGGGGACAGGGGCGAACCATCCGGGGTTAAAGGCGGTAATGGAGGATTTCTCAGGTCCGCAGCCAAGTTGTACCACTGGCGCGGAATTTCAGATTCTTTCAAAGTGATTTTTAACTCGCTCATCATGCTTCCTTCCTTGAAATTATTTCTACTCTGACGATTTGTACATGAACCAATTCCCGGGGGATTATTCAATGAGCATTTAGTTTACGCGACCCGAGGGGGAGTGTAAACTAGACATGCGAATTGATCCTTCAGCGAGTGAGCTAAGCGAACGAGCCGAAGGATGCTGGTTTAATACCCCGCAGCTTGCTGCGGTTCATTGAGTCCAGAGCTTGCTCTGGGGGTTATACCTTTGATTTGTATTTTAACCCTTATCGGCCGTATCCCCTAGAAAAAAATTAACCTGAATTTTTCGGACGGACAAACATTCGTGAAGAGATAAGAAGAGTTAGGGAAGGCAGTGTGTGAAGAAAGAGCCTGATAAAGGCGTCTTTCCCGGTGTGCTGTATTTCGTTAAAGCTTTGCCCGGCGTTGCCTAGAAGACTGAACAGGAATAACCCGGCCCAGGCCCATAGGTTCCATTTTTCAACGGCGCACCATGCTTTTGTATTGGGATGCAGGATGGACAGGAGGTATAAAATCATTAAAAGTGAGGCGATAGGGCTGGCGAGAAATCGGCATCCGTTTTCTCGAATCAAAAATAGGAAATTTTGTGTCACAGTGCTTGTTTGAAAGTGCACGATCGAATGCATATACCCGTGGCTTTGTATCCAAGTGGTCCATAGGGCGGGGAGCAGGCAGGCCCCTCCCCCTCCGATCCATAAAGGGATGTTATCTTTTTGGAAAAAGGCCTTCTTTTGTGTCACCGCCAAGCCGGTAAGCAGCATCAATACGGTTACGGCCCCTTCAAACTTTATGAGCGCGAGAGTTATTAAAAGGAAACACGCCAGCCGGCCGTAGCTTTTTGTCCCCGGGAATTTTATACAGGCGGTGAGGGCAGTGACTGTGGCTGCGGTGGTCGCCAGAAACATATTTTCCGCATTGGCTGTAGCCATAATCCGGTAGGAAAAAAATATAGGCAAAAAAATAAGCAGGATATAATAGCGCGGTTGCCGCGGGATATTTAAAATCGTAAGCCCACCCCAAATTTGGGTTGTGCACAATATAAAATACACTGCGGACATCCATTGGGCGGCCATATCGATGACTTTCCCCGTTAACATAAATTGTGTGGCTATGGTGATCGGCCACAAGAGCGGATAGTAGTTCTGGTGCGTGTAGCGGAAATCAAAGGTTTGTTTTGAAAATAGAACTTTGGCTTTCAGGACCCATTTGGAAAGTCCGTCCCAATCGGAAAGTGGCGTGAGTGCTATCAATATAAAAATCGCAGTTATTATGAATATCAAACCCGTTCCGGCCCATAGGAAAAACGGCTGCCCTTTCTCTTTTTCCTGCGATGATGCAAGGCGATTTGGTTTTTCCGGTATCCGCGGCCCGGCCCCCAGGAGGAGAAAGATGAGCGTCCAAATTAACCATATTCCTAGGAGAAGGCCTTTGTTCAAAGGGACCGAAAAAAGAAGCAGAATCCAGATGGACATAGAATGCAGGGCGTTCCCGACCAGGCAGCTTGTTCCCCAGAACCAGATTCTTCCGCCTTCCTTTACAGGAATCCGCAGGATCTGAATCAGGAAATATCCCAGTGCGCCATTCAGGAAAAGCGACAGCAAGAGAACACATATGAGAGAGAAAGCATTCCGGTGGGCTGCTGTATTCTCAGGCGGAGAGGATTTTTTCTGCGTCGGGACCGTGGTGGACAGTTGGACACCGCCAGAAAGCGGGTATAAAGTTGCCCCCTCCCGGGTTGCTTGTTCTCCCGGAGGAAGAAGAGAATACTCTGCCCCTGCGGCGATTTCGTGCGGATATAACGCATAACGCGCCGCAATCCATTGAATGGAATTTTTATTGAAAGACACGGTGATTTTTTCATCAGGTGGGATGATGTTTTGCGCCTCGTAAGAAGCCTGGAAGATAAAGTGGTAGTTCCTTTGTAAGATGTCAAAATCCCAGTGCTGGGCCTGCGCTAAACAGACATTATTCCAGGCTTTTTTAAAAATAGCCGGCAACGCCCGGATGCTGAGGACAGCCATACAACTCAGGAGAATGATGGATAATATCTTTTTATGGCTCGGCATTGAAATAAGGTGTTCTTCTGCCTGGACATGGCGTCCTTATTTGATCCAAAATTTAAGGTTTTCCGTCCCCAGGAGAATGACCGACAGGAGTAAGACCACCAGAATAATAATAATGACGGCAATCATTTCTTTGTTGATCCCGCGTGTTTTCCCGGGAATTCGGGAACGGCTGCCGTATTTTAGCAGGATTGAGGATGTTTTGTAGAGGTTGGGGATATCCAGCGGTTTACTTTGAAATTCTTCGACCCCCAGCCGTCGGAAAGGGCTTTCTTCAACCCACGCTTCTTTTAATATAATCAGGGGCTTGTTTTTTAACCGGGTATCTTCCCGGAGTCTTTTACAGACTTCCAGCCCGTCCATGTCGGGCATATCCGAGTCAATAATGAGCAGGTGGGGAGCATTATTGATGTTCAGGATTTCCAGGGCCTCTTTCCCGTTGTGGGCGGAGAGGATATCGCATTGTTTTGATTCGAAAAACTGGGTAAGTTGCCTGAGGGTTTCCGGATTATCATCGGCAATAAATATTCTTGCGGACATAATATTTTCCTTTCCATTATTTCAAGTCAATGTTGAGTCAATTATAACTTATAGATGAGGAAGTGCAAAGAATTAATCGTGGATATTGATGCGTTTTGAAAAGTCAAAAATCTTTAAAAATCTGGAATATTTTGCTATGATAAGGCCATAAAAATCAGAGGTTCCTCTCTTTCCTCACTATTTAACTTTAGGACAAAAAATTATTAAACAGATGCTGGAACGAATTGCTATTCATAATTTTGGCCTTATTGATATGCTTGAGATTGAATTTTGCCGCGGGCTGAATATATTAACCGGGTCAACCGGCGCCGGGAAATCAATTATTATAGACGGCCTGCGTTTTGTTTTGGGGGAGCGGCTTCATCAGGCTCAAGTCAGGGATATCCAAAAGCCTTGCCAGGTGGAAGCGGTTTTTTCTGTTGCCCCCACCTTGTTTCAGGGGACCCCGTCTCTGCAAGATTTTTCGCCGGAAGAAGACGGGACTCTGATTATTTCCCGGCAGAGTTCTCCGGAAGGGCGCGCTAAAATCAAGGTGAACGGGGTATCTGTGACGATAAGCCAACTGAAAGATATCGGCCGCTGTCTCATTGACCTGCACGGGCCACACGACCACCAGATGCTTTTGTCTGAAGACTCCCATCAGGTCATTTTGGATCAGTTGACGGACTTTGGCGGAGTCAAGGAACAATATGAACGGACCTTCCGTGAGTATTCCTCTTTGAAGGCTCGGCTCAGCGAACTTCAGCAACTGGCCGAGTCCCGGACTCGGGATTGTGACAGACTGGCTTCCCAGATTGAAGACCTGAACGCCGTTGCGCTTGACGACGCTGCTTATGAAAAGGTCTGCCAGGATTTGACCCGAGTTACAAATGCGGAAAAACTTTATGAAAATGCCGCCATGCTGGTGGATCTTTTCGAAAATGAGGCCTTTGGCATTGATATGGTTTTAAGGCGGGGTTTCGGCCCGTTAAGGATTTTGACTCATTGGGATGAAACGACCAGGCCTTTTGAGCGGGGCTTCAGCCAATTGCAGGAAAACAGCGGGCAGTTATTGGCGGATTTGAAGGCTTATGCCGATTCCCTTTCCTTTGAGCCGTCTCAAGCCGAAAGCGTTAAGAACCTCTATGATATCTATGAATCCTTGAAGAGGAAATACGGCCCCTCCTTGGCAGACGTCCGGAATTATTATCAAAAAATCCAAAGTCAGTATCAGGATTTGCTTGACTGGGAGCATAATGACCGGGAGGTCAGGCAACAGTTGCAAAAGACGGAGAAACACTTGTCGGTCCTGGCGGGGCAGTGTACGGAATGCCGCAAGAAAAGCGCCCAGAGGCTTAAAACGGTGGTCGAACGGGAATTGAAGGATTTAGGGATGTCCCATGTGGCCTTCGAGGTCAGGCTCTCTGAACGCGGCTTTCTTCCGCACGGCGTTGACGAGGTGGCTTTTTATATTAGCCCTAACATCGGCGAACCCTGCAAACCTTTGGCGCAAATCATTTCGTCCGGGGAGGCGGCCAGGGTCATGTTGGCTCTTAAAAGAGCGCTGATGGATGTTGATCCTGTCCCGGTCTTGATTTTTGATGAGATTGACGCGCAGATCGGCGGACGCTTGGGCGCGGTCATCGGGCAGAAATTGAAGGTTTTATCCCGGCACCGCCAGATTATCCTGATCACCCATCTCCCCCAGATTGCCGCTTTTGCCGACAGGCATTTCAGAGTGCTTAAACAGGTCCAGGACGGCCGCGCCGTGACCAGGATCAATATCCTTGAGAAGGAAACCCGCATTGAAGAGCTCGCCCATATGATGAGCGGCGATAAAAAAGGCGACATCGCTGTCCGTCATGCCCGGGTTTTGCTTGCGGAGGCCCGGGAAACGGCTTCGTGACTCTGTGAGGGCGTTTCAGGAAGATTTGCCATTGATTTGTCATCAGGCCTGTGGTAATTTATTAAGCTAATTATGATTGTATCTAATATTAAATTATATGAAAAGGAGCTCAAATGAAAAAGATTGGGATTATCACCAGCGGTGGGGATTGCGGGGGCTTAAACGCGGTTGTCAAGGGGGTAGCGCAGATGGCGCACAAAAACGGGATGGAATGTTATGTGATCCCGAACGGTTACGCCGGGCTTTATAATTTGATGGATTTTGACAGTCTGGTCGAGTTGACTCCGGAGCGCGTGGACAATGTGGATTCCAATTTGGCCGGGTCCGAAGCCGGACATTCCCGCGTGAAGATCAAGAAGATCGATGACGATAAAAAATACGATAAAATCAAGCAGGGCCTGAAAAAATTTAATATCGACGGCCTTGTGATCAGCGGTGGCGACGATTCCGGAAGCGTCATGGTGGATTTGAGCCAGCAGGGCATCCCCTGCGTGCACGCGCCCAAGACGATGGATCTGGATCTGCAGACCTATTCGGTCGGCGGGGATTCCACGATCAGCCGTATCGCGAATTTCGCCGAGGAGATTAAGACCACGGGCCGGACGCATAACAGGGTTATTGTCATGGAGGTTTTTGGGCGCTACGCCGGGCACACGGCTTTCCGCGGGGGGATCGCTTCGGAAGCGGACGCGGTTTTAATCCCGGAGGTCCCGGTTGATTTTGACGTCCTCTACCGGCATATGAAAAAACGGTTTATGGCCCGCGTTTCCCAAAGCGATGTGAAAGCCGGAACCTATTTGATTATTGTGGCGGAGGGGTTGAAAAACGCCAATGGCGAAGAACTGGTGGATGAATCCGCCGGGGTCGACGCTTTTGGCCATAAAAAGCTGGCTGGAGCCGGGAAATACGTGTGCCAGGAGCTGATCAAAAGACTGAAGGCCGATCCGGAGATTGCAATATTCATGAAGCAGGAAAAAATGTACGTCAAAGGCCTGTATGAGATTCCGGAAGTCCGTGCCGTCACTCCCGGGCATCTGGTCCGTTGCGGGCATTCTTCGGCTTATGACGTGAATTTCGGGAAAGAAGCCGGCGGGGCTGCGGTCCTCCTTTTGAAGAACAATATTACCGGGGTCACGGTCGCGGGCGTGTCCGGCAAAAAGATTCAGTACATGAAGACGGCGGAGGCCATCAAGCAGCGTTATGTTGATCTGGATCTTGTTTCCTTCCACGAACGTATCGGGGTTTGTTTTGGCCGGGAAAAAGCAGCGGATTTAAAGCTAGAGTTTGAAGAGATCAAGGCGCCGGTGCAAAGACATTTATAATGGCGTGAAGCGGGCAGGCGGATTTTATCCGCTTGCCCGCTTCTTTCCCGTTAAGCGAAGTCCCTCCGGGGCTCCCTGTAAGGACATATTGATTATGCCTGCCCGCGTAAATTTTTGGGTTATCTATGCTGTATTGCTTATCTTGGTGGTTTCAGGGTTTTTTATCCGCACAAACAATTATCGTAGAAGTACGACCCGGACGATTGATGAGCTGGTTTTTTACCATCTGGGAGCCCAGCTTAAAAACCATTTTCCTGCCTACCACACGCGGAACTTTGCGCGTCTGCTTTTGGAGATCCGCCCGCATTTTGCCCCTCTGCCGAAATACTTTACCCAGCCTCTTTTTAAGCACCCCCCTTTTTTCTCGGCCTGTATCAGCTTGAGTTTGAGGATTTTTGGAGAACATTATTCTTCCGCTGCTTTTGTATCGGCTTTCTTCGGGGTTCTGATGATTGTCCTGACATATTGGATCGGGACGCTTGTTTTTGACGAAACGGTTGGGCTGGCGGCGGCATTTCTTGTCTGGCTGGACCCGGTGAATATAATAACGTCGCAAAAAATATGGATGGACACGACAGCTAGTTTTCTTATGCTGTTGGCCGTTTTCTTTTTTCTGCGCGGGATTAAATATCAGGATACTCTTGATTATGTCGGTTTCGGTCTTGCCGCCGGATGCGCGCTTTTAACTAAATATACCGGTGTTTTAACACTTTTAAGTGCCGGATTGTATTGTGCACTGTTTCATAAGGAGTTGTTGCGGCGAAGGGCCGCGCTGTTTTGTTTCGGGGTCCCTCTAGGACTGCTTTTCCCCTGGTTGATCTGGAATTACGGTGTTTACGGCCACGTGTTTTTAAGTCAAATCCTGGATCTTCACAATTTATCCACGATCACAGTGAGATCTGTATCCGTCAGCGGTTTTCTCATCGGGACATTATTTTTAATGATCGCAGGCCTGATTCTTAGAGGAAAAAATATCCAGGAGAAGTTCCGGAGGGGATCACAATGGCTACAAGGCCATAAGGAAATAAAATCTGTGGCGTTAGGGCTGGGTTTGATAGTTTGGGGGGGAATTCTCTTCCCCATTTTCGCCTTGAATTACAGGCCGGCCACCTATTGGGATCCCGGGCATTTCTCCGGGGAATCCAGTTTTTTTTACTTTAAAAGGTTGCCTGAATTTTCGTTATTTTACTGTGTGTCATTTTTAGCTTTCTTTTCCAGATTGCACACCGGGGACAGAAAGGGCCCGTTGATCCTTAAGCTTTTTTCCGGTGTTATCCTGGTCTTTTTTTCTTTGTGGAAAAATTATCAAACCCGTTATATCCTGGCCGCGACCCCGCTCTTGTTGATCCTGGGCGCTGCATTATGGTTGCAGGTCATTAAGGGGGTCGTGGCATCCCCTCATTTCAGATTGAAACAGATGGGTATGCTGGCCGCAGTCCTGCTGAGCGCGTATTGTCTGTTTAAAATATTTTATGTGAATATGACGGTCAGTTTTCCGAATGATATGTGCTATTTTTAGGAAGATAGAAGCCCTCGGCGGGGAAGCCCGGCCTCTCTTTACCCCTGAATCAGTTGAAAAATCCTGACATCCTTCCCTTGGCTGTAAACGGACCGGAAACGGGAATCCCCCGTTAATTTCTTAAAGAATTCCTTCGTCTTCTCCTGCCCGTAGACCCTTCTCTCCCTGGGCCCGAGGAGGATATATTCGTATTCCAAACGGGTTAACTTTTGATAAAGATCGTCAACGGACAAGCTCTCCGCGTTAAGAAGATTCTCTTTGTATTCTTTTGTCCACGGCTCACATAACATGTCGTGTCCGAGCACGAACATGTTGTCAACGGGGGCGAAAACTTTTGTGTTCACTGGGAGATTTTTCCGCATCCACACATAGGCCCTCATTTCGTCATTGGACGTCCAGTACACGCCGTAAGACCACCAGGAGGTGTTGACCTTGTATTTATAATATCCCGTTGTGTTTATAAATAAAAACGCGATGGCCAGAAACAGAATTTTCCTTTTCCCCGGGGTATTGAATATGTATGTCATCCATAATAACGCGTCGGCGCACAGTGTGGCTAAAGGGATGGCAAAAAGCATCCAGAAACGAAACGCGAATAAGCCGACCGGCAGGTTAAAGGTTTCGCTGTTTGTGCCCAAAAAGGTAAATAGGAGCCAAAACAGGATGGTCAAGGAATAGAATTTAACGTCCGGCCCCCCTCCCTCGCCTGTTTTGCTGAACAAATGGAAAAGGTGGAGCGTCAGCCCGATCAGCCCTAGGAGAAAGAATGAAACCCCGATGCCGATGGGATTGTTGACATAGTTATATTCAGGGATATACAGGTAGTCTTGGAGGGAGTAGCTTCTTGTCCCCGTGCCGGCGGAGGCCCCGAAAAGCCTGGGGACCACGGCCTTGGTTTTAAACGTCTGGGTGGGGTCTTGGTCTGCGCGGGCCGCAAGCTGTGAGGTACCTTTGTACATTCCATGAAGCACGGGACCATACCATAGAAGGGCCAGTAAAGCCGCGAGCATAAGGGCCACGAGGGGGCGAAACGGAATTTTCCGATATGCGATTATAAAAGCGAAAATAAGAAGCAGGGCCATAATCACAAACTTGATGCTCTGGGTCGGCTGGGTGAAAAATATTCCGGCCGCACAGACGGCCCCGGGGAAGACAAATTTTCGGTCGTCGATACTTTTTTTCAGGCAGATAAATGCCGGGAAGAATAAAGTCACGACCAGAGAATGCGCCCAGATAAAATGGCTTAGATAACTGGGGAGGCATGTAAGGAGAAACATCGCTGTTAAGGCGAGGGGTTTGCTTCTGGATAATTCCAGTGTCCATAAATAGAAAAACAAAAAACTGAGGGCCACGATAAACGCGTTAAAGAATTTGATGGTCCAATACAGAGACGGGACTATTTGATGACACAAAGCGAGCGTCAGGTCGTACCCCGGTGGATAAGGGTTGATGTAGTGAAATTCCCCCGGAGGAACGTTGACATTTTTTTCAAGAGCGATGTATTTGATTCCTGCCGCGTGGGTCCAGGAATCATCGTCTTCCAGCCAGGGGTAGGTAAAAGCCCCGTGGCAATAGATCCACACGTTCACCAAAAACAGCGCGATCACGCCGATCTCAAAGAGATGCGCTTCCCAATTCCAACTCAGGGACTTGAGCTCCCTCCGGCCTCCTCCTCTCCTTCTGTCCCGTATCAGGTCAAGGAGAGGAACGATTAAGGCCAGAGATAAGATTGTTTTCCAGTCTATGGGGATGTGAAGGCGGTTTAAGAAGATCCCTAGGCCAGGGATGACTGATAAGCCCAGGCCGATTCTCAAAATGATGGTCTCGAACGAAATTTTTTTCAGGTGCCGGGTTAAGGTGTACCCGAACCCGTATTGGCAGACAAGAAAGAATAGGATGGATAAGATTCTCATATTTGGGAATTCCGGTGTATGTGGTTATTTTTTAAAAAATCCATACAGATTTTCCCCCAGGTTAAAAAGCTTTAGAGGGACGTTGGTGATATGTCTTAATGTTAACAGGGTTTTCATCGTGAAGCTGGATTTTTGTTTGGCTAGCTTCGCCACCGCGTTACTGATTTGCCCTTCCTTCGGATGCCGTTTGAATTTACTTAAATATTTATTCAAAGTGTGCGGTTGTATCTCCAGAGTCTCAAGTTTGCTGCAGGAAAACCCGCATTCTTCCGTAAGCCGGCGGAGAGACTTTGGATTAAACAAATTGGGATGAGAAATGGGCGTGAGGCACGGCCAGTCTTCCTTGAGTAAAAACCATCCGATGCTGTGGATGTTCGGTGTGCTTAAGGCCAGGATGCCCGCCGGCTTCAGGATGCGATATATTTCCTGCAGGATTAACCGTGGGTTATCAAGATGCTCCAGCACTTCCCACATGGTCACGGCATCAAAATGATTGTCGGGGAAGGCCTGCTCCTGTAGGGTCGTTTGATATACTGTCAAGTCATGCGCCCGGGCGACTTCCACCGAAGCCGTTTCCAGCTCGAGCCCGAGGACCTCCCAGCCGGCGATGCGGGCTGCGTTCAGAAAAGCCCCTGACGCGCAGCCGATATCCAGCAACCTCCCCTTGCGGGGGGCCTGCCGGCCGATCGCCCGGAGGAGCGGATTGTAATAATACTTACGTTTGAGTTCGGAGAAATCCCACTCCTGTTTTATCAGGGAATTATGGTGACTTTTTCTGTTGGTGTAAATATCGATTAACTGATCGGGGGTCACGCGGTTTTTCACATACACGTGTCCGCAGGATGAGCAGGACACATACTGGAAGCCGTCTATGCAGCAGAAATTTTTGAAGTCAGAGCTTAAGCAAATGGCGCAATCAGCCGACTCTGTTTTGTATTTGGGGTGAGGTGTAACCATGGGTCGTTATTTAGCTGCAATAAAAATTCTTCGAATCAATATCAATGTTAAAAATAGTTTTTAAAATCCGTTCATGCGGTGTTTTATAATGAACGCCCATATAATTCAGGGGGATGCCAAAACCTTTTTTGGGACGATTGAGAATGTCCTTAGGGAGGATATCTGAATAAGCAATCCTTAATAGCCCTTTTAATGAATTGTTATAATAGCGCGTCTTTTCGGGTAAAGAAAAGACGAATTCTATAATACTTTTACTTAGTAAAGGAACACGGGCTTCGAGCGAAACAGCCATGGAAACACGATCTGTTTTTGTGAGGACATCACAGGGAAGATACGTGTGAAAATCTATAACTTGCAGACGGGTTAGGGGTGGCAAGGAAGGGTTGTCGTACTGGCGAAGAAACCAAAAATCATCGTAGTCTTTTGGAATTGATAATCTCTCTGCGTAGCTCTTTTTTTCGCAGGGGTCCAGCATGCCTAGAACTTTTGAGTAACGCAGCAGGTCATCTGGGCATAAATGGGAAAGGAAGTTGAAAAATTTGTAGGGAAAAGATTTCACTGCGAAAAATTTTTTAAGATTAGCAAAGTCCTTCATAAACGTAGAACGGTTTAATAAAGCGAATTTGACCAACCGCGTAATAGCCCGATATCTAAAATAACTATTATAGCCGCCCAGCACCTCGTCCCCCCCATCTCCTGTTAAAACAACGGTAACTTTCTCTTTCGCAAAAGCCGACACGAGGTATGTCGGCATCGCAGATGTGTCAGCAAAGGGTTCATCATACCATTCCGGTAATTTATTTAACAATGCGCGGTTATCAGAACAGGTCAAGATTTTTGAGAAATGGTTAGTCCGAAAACGGTCAGCGATTATTTTGGCATAAGTTGTTTCCGTATAACGGGGGTCATCAAACCCGATGGAGAAGGTGTTGAGATGGCTGGACACAAAAGAGGATTCCGCCACAACGACGCTGGAATCCATCCCTCCACTTAAAAAGAATCCTACAGGAACATCTGCGACCATTTGATCAGTGACAGATTCTTTTATGAGTTCCCGGAGCCGGGCCGTTGCTGACGGTAAGGTCATTGGCTCAGGGCCCCTGGGGACATTGAGGCGCCAAAATGGTTTGTTTTCGATAATGGAACGGGTTGAAATGTCATAAGTTAATTGATGTGCAGGTGACAATTTGCAGACATTTTTATATAAGGATTTTGGGTCAGGGATATATTTGTAAGTTAAATAATCATAAATGGCCGTATTATCATATTTAAAATCCTGATCCCGGCAAAGCGCCGTGATCCCTTTAAGCTCAGAAGCAAAAGCAAAATCAACGCCGTTGAATAGATAATAAAGCGGTTTTATCCCAGGACGGTCTCGGAAAAGTTTGATTTTTTGCGAACGTTGATCCAATATCGCGATGGCGAACATGCCATCAACATGCTCAACAAAGTTATCACCCCAGCATAAATAAGCTTTGAGCAGGACTTCCGTGTCTGATTGAGTCAGGAAATGATAGCTTTTAGATATTAATTCTTCACGGAGTCTTTTAAAACCGTAAATTTCTCCATTAAATACAATGTGAACTTGAGCATCTTCTGATGACATGGGTTGATCCGCCATAGGGCTCAGGTCAATAATGGCGAGCCTTACAAAGGCCAATGTAAAGTTTTTAAATTTTTTAATTTTTTGTGAGTCTGGCCCCCTATGCCGGAGGACCTTAAGGGCTCCCGCGTAATCCCACGTGTTTTTTGTCCCGCCGAGTATCCCACACATATTTGAAGTTAAATATTAATTGAGGTGGTTGAAACTTTTAGAATATTTTAGAAATAGATATTAACTTTTTATATTTCAATAATTATTGCGTAGGAGATTGTGTTGTTTTCTTTCCAATATATAATAATCCCTTGGGTTCTTAATAAAATAATATTTTCCTCAATAATGGCCACTTCCAGGAAATCGGTTCGGATGTCATAGTTTCAAAGCCAAATTTTGTTACCGCCTGATCCAGTTGGAACCGATCCCAAGCCCGTAAATGTTGCCAGCGATGAAACAGGCAGCCGCAATCAGGACACAATATCTCATTGGCCTCGAGATTTTCTTTATTGCGGGTCGTCAGCACTAAATATCCCCCTCTCTTCAGGAGTCTTTGCGCTTCGGTTAACATTTGATTGAATTCCGACTCGGATAAATGTTCAATAACTTCCGTAGATATGATTAGATCAAAGAACTCATTTGGGAATACTGTGGGGAATGATTTTAAGCACATAGCACCTTTAAATGCCAGCCTATTTTTACATCGGATTTGTGTCGCCTTCACACTATCTTCGGAAAAGTCGACGCCATAGATGTTTTGCCCGGATTTTAAATAAGACGAGCAGGCATAAATAAGGTCGCCCAATCCACAGCTAAAATCTAAGATGTTGCATGATTTGCTAAAATGAATACGCTGTTGAATTTCTTTCGCAACAGCTTTGCTTGCTTGGAATCCAAAATAATAGCTTCTATAAGAACGATTTGTTGAATAGTAATTCCATAACCTTGAAACTTTTTCTGGCGTCCAGCTTATTTTGTGTTTTTGAAAGATCATCGCGGCCCTTTTTAATTTAAATAATTAGATAATAAGATATATGTAATCCGTTTTGTCAAGTTGATGCTTTCTGAATAATTGTACTTTTATGAAGGACAACTAGCAGGCTTGAGTAAATAATGATAAACAGAAGTGCTCCATATAATAAAGAATAAAAATAATTTAAGGATAAAGAGTCAATAAAAATATACGCCTTATGCAAGATAACAAATAAAATAAAAAGGTGCAAAATATTTTTTATAAGGGCGAATGAATATTGTGTATTAAAAATCCGAATTTTTTGATGGTGCAAATACCAATAAATCCATACAAAGTAAGTAATATATATTAATAGAGTTGACAAGGGCAGCCCTAAAATATCAAAATATTGGACCAAAATGGTGGTAGATAACAATTTAATAACGAAAATTGAAGGGTAAAGAATAACAAAAAATTTGTTTTTATGAATTGCTGAGATAACACGAGTTGCAATTATGACAGCGGCTTGGAAGAATATTAAAAAAATATAATATTGCAAAATTGGGCTAACCAGGGACGTTTCTCCTGTTGTAAATTTTCCTCTTTCAAAAAGAAAACCGATAATGTCTTTGGAAGAAAGAAAAACATAGTAGCAGAAAGGAATGATAAGCATAACTAAAAAGTTAATAGCTCTGCGAACTGCATCAATGAGCTTATTTATCTGTCGTTTTACTACCCATTCGGAAAAATATGAAAAGACAGCAATACCTAAGCTATATGTCAGCATCGAGGCGAGGGCATTGGGAATGCCTTGCCCGTAAGATAAAGCAGCTAGTTTTCCTGCTCCCAGGTAAGTGGCGACTTGTTTGTCGACAAATGATACAAAGTTAGGGAAAACTAGCGCGGAAAACAAATAAAGAAATTGGTGAAAGTCTGTGCCGGTTTTCAATATCTGGAAATTGAACTTTTTGTGTTTTAAAGAGAAAAAGTTTTTTTGGCATGTTTTGAAAGAGATCAGAAAGAAGCTGATGACGGCTCCCCAGATAAACCCATAGATAATTGAAATGAGTCCCCAATGTCTGTGGAATATGACTAGGAAGATTACGCCTATAAGGGGAATCAGTACCTGAGGATACAATGATGTATTATATTCATGTTCGGCCTGAAGGATTGAAATGAAGAAACTGCTGATCGTGAAGAAGAAGAAATAGACCCCAATCCATTGGGAAAAGTGTAAATACGTTTGTGTTAAAATATTTGAGTTGAATAATGTTGGATTGGTTCGGACTAATAGGTGGGGTAAAATCCCACAGGAAAATAGGGAAACAAGGAATACCAGCACAGTGTAACAAACAAATACAACCAGCAGATAGTCTTGTCTATATTCAAGGTTCTTTTGTTCTTTGATTTTAAGATAGTTCGGAATAAAATACTGGTTAAAACTACTCGCCAAGACTGCATTGGTAAGAATCGGGACCATTAACGCGTAGAGGTAGATATCAACATATTCGTTGATGCCAAAATATTGGGCGACTAATAAATCAATAAAGAAATTAATTGTCTTTGTTATTAATAATATAAAAAAGATAGTACACGTTGTCTTTTTGAGCGGAGTGATTTTGAAACTTTTGAGGAAAAATGCCATTTTAGGGGTGTTACCCTTTCTTCAGGAATACAAACTGATTGTTCCCTGTCCCTAAACAAGTTTTAATATTGGTTAGCACGAACCCCCTATCTATATAAAATTTAAAAATATCTTCGACTTTGGCGAACTCGTACGGGTATCCTCCCAACCAGTCAAACCAGTTATGGACGATAGACATCCCTCGTCTCTTTTTGTAATTAGAAAATAAATTTTCCCTTTTTACAATGCTTGCGGTTAAGGATTTTATGAAAAAATATGGGATGAAGATTGCAGTTGCCAGTATTCGATTCATAGAATTGGAACAGTAAAACTTTTTAACGATTTTCCAGAATTTTGATGCTAGCCCGGCATCGTTATAAATTGCCAGGACTAAAAGGCCTTCGGGCCGGACTAATTTGGAGGCGTTCTCCAGAGCTTCCCAGATTTTCCCGGTGTGATGCAGAACGCCCCAGGAGTAAACAATATCGTATTGTCCCAATGTTTTTATGTAGTTTTGGTCAAGGATGGAACCATTTTCTATCGTCCACTGGGTATCATTATCAAAAAATTTATTTCTAAGTATTTTTGTGCATTCCACTGAATCCGGGTCATAATCAAAAGAACGGACTATGGCTCCTAATCGTCTGGCCGACAGGGAAAATAACCCACTCCCGGATCCGATATCCAAGACAGTCTTCCCTTCTAGATTGTTTCTTTGAAGAAGGTCCTGCAGGGATTTCTCGGCTTCCCGAATCCTTTCTTCTGATAAAGTTGATAAAAAGGATTTCCAGTTTTTGCCGAATTCATATCTTTGGCCGCTTTTTATTTCTTCAGCGAATGAACCCATTTTTGAATCTCCTTATTTTAGGTTGGAATCGATTATTGTTTCTAGCAAAGGGATAACCGATCGAGTTGTATATTTTCCGCCCTTTTCCTTTGACTGTTTTTGCATGTGCTGATAGAGCCCCGAATCTGTTAATAACTGTATTAAAAAATTTGACATGCTTGAAATATGACCTCTTTTTTCAACGATGAAACCATTCTCCCCGTGTGTAATGATTTGATCAATGCTATTGTTGAAACGGGTCACAACACAGGGAAGCCCCAGATACATCGCTTCTAAAAGTGAGTTAGGAAAACCTTCGTAGTGCGATGGCATAAAGAAAATAGATGCCTGTTTTAAATATAAATAAGGATTTTTCTGGAACCCCAGAAACTTTACATAGTTTTGTATCTGCATATTTTGGGCCATGTTTTGTAGCTTGTCAAGAAGCGGCCCTTGACCAAGAATCCAGTATTCACATGACACCTTTTCATAGGTCTTTTTAAAGACTTGTAAGCCGTCTTCATACCCTTTTTGTTCAACCAGACGTCCGATGGATATAATAATAGGGCCTCGTTTGACAAAATCTATTCGCGATGAAGTTAAATGCGGCCCGTTAATGGATTTTTCAATAAATATATCATCTATAAAGTTAGGAAAAATGAAATATCGCAGTTTAGATTTCTTGATGAGTTTTCTAAAATCATCAATAATAGCTTGTGACGGAGCGATAAATATGTCCGCGAATCTATATAAAATAAAAAAAGAAAGAATCTTTAATATTTTTTTTGATTTTTTATGTAATCGTGCCTTAAGGACGTTTGTTTCCCGGATGATCAGTATTGTTTTTTGAAGTCCTGCCACATAACGAGCGGGGACGCTCAGGATATTAGTATAAAAACCGATGCTGATAAGGCAATCTGGTTTAATAACTTTCAGTGCTTTTGCTATCTTTTTTATGTTTACTATGTGGTGAATGAAACTGGTATTATCAATTTCTGCGCTTAATGTGTGTATTGTTACGTCTGGGGATATGAATTGTCTGTATTCCCCGGTATCTTTTAACAGGATTAAAGTTAAACGGTATTTCTGCCTGCTTAAATTATTTAAAAGATGTGTTGCGATCCTCTCGGCCCCTCCCCCTTGCATTGTCGCCAAGATGATTCCGATATTTTTTTTCTTAAAATTGTTTTCTTGCGGTGTATTTAATTCCATCGGCTTTCTTCGTTTAGGACCGTTTGATACACTTTAATATAGTTTTTTGATATTATGCTGAAATCATATTGCGCTTTGACCTGAAGGGCCGCGGCTTGAGCGAGAGTCGCCCGTATCGCGACGTTTGATACGCAACGCGTTATTGTTTGGCATAATTTCTGCAAGTCCCCCACAGGGACGAGGATGCCATTTTGGCGGTCTGTTATGAGTTCCCGGTTCCCCCTGATATCAGAGGCGATGATACATAACCCTGATGCCATGGCTTCCAGGAGGACATTTGAAACCCCTTCACTTCTGGAAAGGAAAATAAAGATATCGGCTATTTGGTAGTAAAGTTCAGGGTGTTCCTGGGCTCCTGCGAAGAAAATGTGCGGCAGTTTTTTGTCTGAAACGGTTTTCTTGATCTCTTCTTCCACGGAATCCTTCCGGTAGCCTTCGCCGCCGCATTTCCCGCTGCCGACTAGAATCAATTGAGCGGTAGGATGAATGTGCAGGACGTCCGGCCAGATAGTGATGATATCTTCCAGCCCTTTGCCCTCAACCAGACGGCCTGTGTACAGGAAGATTAAATCATCGGGGCCGAAATGGAACCGTTCTCTAAGGCGCTCTTTCTCTTCCCTGTTTAGCGGTTTAAATCGTTCGGTGTCCACCCCGTTATAGAGTTTTTTAATCCTGTCGGGAGGCGTGCCGATTTCCAGCAGCTGCTGCCGTATTTGTTCGGAGAGCCCGGTGATGGCGGCCGAGCGACTGAATATTTTTAAAACGATGCTCCCCCACGGCTTTTTTTGCAACTGGGGAATGCGAAGTGAGGAGGAAACCTTGGCCACGTTCTTTCTACCGGAGAGGAAGGCCATCACTCTGCCGACGGCCCCCAGTGCGGCCGCGCCATGCGTGTGAATGACATCGAATGTTTTCCGTTTCTTCAGGGCGAAAATGAAGAGTTCCAATATGTAACTGGCCGTCGCCCATATTGACCGGCCAGGCATTCCAACCCGGAAGACAGGAAACCCGAACGCGGAATCCCGGCGCGGCAGATTTTTGTCCCACCGGCGGGTTAAGACCGTGATCTCGCACCCGGACTCCGATAACCGCGAGGCCAACTGCGTCATCTGGCTTTCCGCCCCGCCCCAATACGGGGCGTAACAATCTATAACCATTAAGATTCTAATTTTCATGCGAGTTGAGAGATGAAACGATTCCTTTTAGAGTTTGTCCAATTTGGCTTTCCGAACAGTATTTTTCAAAAGTCAGATATCCATTTTCAGCAATGCGGTTTCTCAACTCAGGATTTTCCCGAAGTTCAAGAACCGCATCAGCCAGGCTACGGGGATCCTCCGGGTTGCAGAAAAACACGTCCTTTCTGTGTTCCAGAAGTTCCCTCACGGCAGGTGTGTCGGCAGTAATGACCGCTTTCTTCATGGCGATGGCTTCGTACACTTTATGAGGAATAACCATTTGAGTTTTAGGGGTGTCCCCAAAAAGCCCCAGACACACAGACGCGCGGGCCATATAATGAGCCAGGTCTTCATATGGGACCGGCGGCAAGAACGTAATATTCTTCAAATTGAGTTCTTGGGCTAATTGAACACATTGCAGATGATGTTGCCCTTTACCGATCATTTGAAATTTAATATCCGGCAGAAGCGCTGCGGCTTTGACAATATAAATCGCGCCATGGAGGGGTTGATATTCTCCGTGAAAATGAACCAGGAATTCCTTTTCTTCAAGGATGTCGGTCCGGGGATGCATGACCGACGTGTCCGAGCCCACTAAAACTTTTACGAAGTGCCGCTTCTCAAGACGATATTCCTTATGAAAGTATTGGATATGTTGATCGGTATCCAGGATGACGATGTCGGCGAATCGGCAGGCCATCCGGTCGAAAAATCTCGCTAAATGAGCCAGGACGCTTCCGGCCCTGAATACTTTGCGGTCGTAAACCATTGTCTGGTGAATTGACAAAAAAGCGTCCAAGATGATTTTTTTACGGGTGCAGAGTTTTACGAAAGGGATAAGGAACTGGCCGAGAAAGCCTATAAAAATGAAATCACTCTTATCTTTATATTTTAAAAAATAAAAGAAACTTAAAAAATAACGCAGTTTGGATTTAAGCGCGCAGGAACAATCATAAATTTTCAGTTCCTCCACGGTTTGCAGGCTTCTTAAGATAACCCGTGTCCTGGCATAGCTGGATTCCCGGCCCGGCAAGAAACAGATTGATACTTGTGAATCAGCCATTTTAATTTTAGTGCCAAGCATAAAGATATCTTAACTTATAGAATAATGATGATCCCTGTTGACGAGTGCCGGGCGGTGTCCGTCGTCCTTAAGCACGTTTTGCATATCCGATTCCAGTTTACTTACATCCCTGACTTCTTGATCCTGAGAAGAATATCTTCAATCAGGCGTCTGTTCGCAGAGATAAGATCAGAAACAAGCCCGATAATGAGAATTTGAAATCCGATGATTACCAAAACGGCGGCTAAAATCAAGGATTGGATTTTCCCCTCCCCGCTTCCCATAATGAAATAATAAAGAAAGCGGCAGCCGAGCAGAAAGCCCAGTAAAGAAAGCCCGGAGCCGATTGTCAAGAACAGCCGTAACGGGTTGAACATGGAATAGACGCGGATGATGGTCAGAACAGACCGTTTAATATATTCCGGAATACTTTTAAACAATCTGGACGGCCGGTGGACTTCATTCGTTGTGATCGTAATATTGGCTATGGCCAGGTTTTTGTGCTCGGCCTGGATGATGCTTTCCAGAGTATAAGTGTATTCCGAAATAATGTTGAGATTGAGGGCCGCTTCCCGGTTGTAAGCGCGGAATCCGGTTGTCGCGTCAATGATAGAGGTTCCGCTGAGCTGTCTGACGACCCAGCTGCCGAGTTTCTGCAGTCGTTTTTTAATGAACGAAAATTGTTTGACGTTTTCAATGTCCCGATTGCCTATGACAATATCGGCTTTCCCCTCAAGGATAGGCCTTACCAGGCGGGGGATGTCTTCCCCTTTATACTGCCCATCCGCGTCGGTATTGACAATGATATCCGCCCCCATAGCCAAGGCCGCATCCAACCCCGCTTGAAAGACCCTCGCCAATCCCTTCTTTTTCGTGAACTTTATGATGTGATGCACCCCGTGCTCTTGGGCCACCACCGAGGTGTTATCGGTGCTCCCGTCATCGATGATAAGGATTTGAATGTCATCGACTCCGTCAATATGCTTGGGTAAGTCCGCCAATGTTTTGGGCAGACTTTCCGCTTCATTAAGGCAGGGAATTTGTATGACTAATTTCATGGCCGGCCCCTAAAGTATTTTTGTTTGTTTCCTTAAAATTTATATAAATAAAATTTCACTAACGTCTTAAGCCTCTGTTTCAGCCGGGATAATAAACTTTCTTCCAATAATCCTGTAAGAATTTAAGCTTGTTGAAAAGCCACTCATAATGGTCCATAGCCCATGCGGCTGTGGTTTGCATCCCTTCTTCAAACGATATTTGGGGTTCCCACCCGAGGCTGCGGATTTTGTCGGCATTTAAAGAATAGCGGATATCATGGCCGGGCCGATCCTTGACGAATTGAATGAGGCTATGCGGTTTGCCGACCAGACTTAGAATGGCCCGGACGGTCTCGATGTTTTTCTTTGTTATATGAGAGCCGACATTGTAAACTTCGCCCACGCGGCCTTTGGCCAGAACCAAAAGAATCGCCTGCACGCAATCCGAAACATGGAGCCATTCCCTCATCTGCAGGCCTTTCCCGTACACCGGTATTTTTTGTCCGTTCAGCGCCTTGAGGAGCACGACAGGGACAAGTTTCTCCGGGTATTGCCAGGGCCCGTAATTATTTGACGGCCGCACAATGATGGCCGGGAATTTGTGGGCTCTGACGGCCGCTTGGATTAAGAAGTCCGCGGCGGCCTTGGTTGAGGAATACGGATTGTTGGGGTGCAGCGGCGATGATTCCGTGAAAGCCCCTTTGGGGATCTCCCCGTAGACTTCATCAGTGGAAATATGGATGAAACGCGGGACCCGGTGCCGGCGCGCGTAGTCTATGAGAGTCGCGGTCCCCTGGATATTGGTGGAAATGAACGGGGAAACATCCAATAAGCTTCTGTCCACGTGTGTCTCCGCGGCGAAATGGACTATGGCGGAAGGCCGTTCTTTCTTGATAATATCGTCAATTTTTTTGGCCTGAACGATATCCGCCTTATAAAATGTGATTTGATTCTTAACCGGTTGTAAACGGACCACATCTCCGGCGTATGTCAATTTATCGATAACGGCGACGCGGTGGCCCTTTTCAACCGCATTGCGGACAAAGGTGCTGGCAATAAAGCCCGCGCCTCCGGTTACGAGCAGTTTATGTAATCTTTGACGCATTCTTCCAGAATATCCTTTATGGGGCGAACTTTAAAACGGGTTGATTCGAGTTTCTTCGTCGACAGGATCAGGTTCGTCCTGACTAACTTTAAATCTTTAAAACCGATGACGGTGTAACGGAAATCCGGGGCATATTTTGAATAGATTCTCATTAAATCCGGGTAACGCAGTCCGCCTTTATTCACGACGTTATAAATCCCCTTCGCATCAATTTTAATAAGGTGCTGCAAAGCGCGGATAAAATCCGGGATGTACGTCACGGAGTTCGGCACGTCGATAATTCTTTTATATTTGATAAGTTTTGTCAAAATATTTTTAGGATGCGGCTGGTTGTCCAGGGGGACGCGGATCCGGATGGTAAGGATATTATACTTTTTGGCCAAAGCGTTGAGCACATGCTCGGCATAAATTTTTGTGCGGCTGTAATAGAGCTCGAAGAAATCCGGCACCATGGTTTCCGTGATGGGCTTGGATTTTTTATAATCATAATGATAAATGCAGCCGCTGCTGATATGAACAAATTTCACGTTATACCGCAGGCAGGCTTCCGCCAACAGAATAGGGACGAACGTGTTGGCGGAGATGCTTTTGTCCGGATTACGTTCGCAGTCATCGATATTCTGGATGCCGGTGTATCCGATACAATTGATAAGAATTTTTGGACGGACTTTGCGGACCAGTTGAACGGCGTCTTGGAAGGAAGATATCCTTTCCTTTGATAAGGTGCCCCCAAGTTCTTTTTTCAGCCTTTGGCCAATGTATCCTTTCCCGACAATCAATACCTTATTTTTCATGAACAAGCTCCATAAGATAAGTCCCGTAATCTGTTTTAATTGTCTTGGCTAGCCGCACAATATCGTCGCGCGATATCAGCCCCCTTCGAAACGCGATTTCTTCAATGCAGCCCACTTTAAGCCCCTGCCGCTCTTCGATGGTTTTGATAAATATGGAGGCGTCAATTAAGGAGTTGTAACTGCCGGTATCCAGCCAGGCGTACCCGCGCCCGAGCTGTTTGATTTGCATGGCGCCTTTTTCTATATAGCGGTTGTTTACGTCGGTGATTTCCAGCTCTCCTCTGGGTGACGGCCGTACGGATTTGGCGATTTTTACGGCGTTCTCATCAAAGAAATAAAGCCCGGTCACGACCCAGTTTGATTTCGGATTTTGCGGTTTCTCCGTTATGGAAACCACCTTGTTCTTCGCGTCGAATTCAATCACGCCGTATTGCCGGGGATTTTTGACATAATATCCGAAAATCATAGCCCCTTTTTTAAGCCCGCACGCCTGTGTTACAAGTTCGCTGAGATTGTGGCCGTAAAAAATATTGTCCCCCAGGATCAGGCAGACAGGCTTGTGATCAATGAAGGTCTCCCCGATCAAAAGGGCTTCGGCGATCCCTTTCGGTGATTTCTGAGCCGCGTACGAAATGGTTAGCCCCAAATGACGGCCATCCCCGAACAGGGTCTTGAAACGCGGCAGATCTTTGGGGGTGGAGATAATCAGTATTTCTGTGATCCCCCCCAGCATCAAAACAGAGAGGGGATAATAAATCATCGGTTTGTCATAAACAGGGAGTAATTGCTTGCAGACTCCTCTTGTGATCGGATAAAGTCGGGTTCCGCTCCCTCCGGCCAGAATAATCCCTTTCATAATCAGTCCCTTCATTCTATTAATATATTTATTAATAAATAATTATACAAGAAAGTACCCCAGATTCAATACTATTAATAATTCTCATGAATATAACTGATCCGGCACATTATGTCTGAAGAGGGATTGATAAAGGAGAATTCCTGAAGGGCTACACCGGGTTTAATTTGGCGTGATTGGCACTTTGATTGTGTTTAACCAATGACGATTCTATGGAAAAATAACACCCGCAGTAATTTTGCCTGTAAAAATTTTCCCGTTTCGTGATCTGTTCCTTCCGTTCTGATCCCCCCTGTTTTCTCCAGTTGTAATCCCAGAAAACAAGCCCGGGATAACGTGCGGCAGCCGTCAGGCCACATTGATAAACCTGTTGAATATCTTTCCACCGGGAAATTCCTAAGCTCGTGGTAAAGATTTTAAAACCGTTTTCCACCGCATATTGCGCGGTCCGTTTTAGCCGCATGGAAAAACAGACTTCACAGCGTTTCCCTCGTTCCGGCTCCTGTTCCAGCCCTTGCCCTTGGATTTCGCGCGCCCATGCGTCCTGATCATAGTCGAGGTCGACAAACGGGATACCCATTTTTAAGGAAAAACGCGCGGTCTCCTGTTTTCTTAATTGATATTCGCTTTCCGGATAAATATTGGGATTGTAAAAAAGCACGGTCAGCGGGATTTTAGAAAAACTAATCGCCTCTATGATCTCCCCTGAACACGGGGCACAACAGGAATGCAGGAGGACTTTTTCCCCTAATATCGGTGTTATTAAGGGGTTACGCACTGTTTTTATCATATGTCTATTCTGCCTGATAACACAGGGTTTGTCAAGTTCGCCTTGGCAGAAAACCAAAGGGTATTCCCGTGGATACATGCAAGAGGTAACAGGGTTTTCTGCTTAGGGGATGTTCGCGTATATGTTAAGATGTCAGATCATTCCATGAAGCGAATTATTAATAGAAACCACGCGTATGGGCATGGGGGCTTTATTATAACCTATTGATTAACTTAGAGATTTGACCGCTGGCGGGATAAAATCGATGATATCGCTGGCAATCATGGCCAGGCGGGTTTTTTCCCTGGCGGCCAGGTCCCCGGCTAACCCATGCAGGTAAGCGCCCCAGCGGGCCGCTTCAAAGGCATTCAGGCCTTGGCCTAAAAAGGCGGCGATCATGCCGGTTAAAACATCCCCGCTTCCGGCCGTGGCCATTCCCGCGTTTCCCGTGGGATTCAGGGCGTATTTTTTATCGGGGGAAGCAATAACGGTGCAGGCTCCTTTGAGCAAAACCACAGTATGGGTCTGCTGGGCAAGGCTGATGGCGGCTGCCTTCCGGTTTTCTTCAATGGATATTTTGGAAATATTAAGTACCCGGGCCATTTCTCCCGGATGCGGGGTCAAAATTTTCGGCGTGGAAAATTTTTTTAGAATATCGATTTGGCCGGATAAGGCGTTCAGGGCATCGGCGTCAATGACCAGGGGATTCGAAATGGCGCTGACGGCTTTGCGGATAAACCTTTGCGTGCTTGGATGTGCTGATAGCCCCGGGCCTATGGCGATGGCGTTGAAACGCGGGAGTTCTTTGGCAAGGGGCTTCCAGGCCTGTTCAGAGAGCGTTTGCTCCGGGGTTTCGGCCAGGGGCAGCGTCATGATGACCGGGGATAATTTTTTATGCAAGGCCGTGTTCAGGCTTTGCGGCACCCCCACGGTCACCAGCCCGGCCCCGGAACGCATGGCGGCCAGACCCGAAAGAGCCGCTGCCCCCAGCATGCGTTTGGACCCGGCCAGGATCAGGACATGCCCGAAATGGTTTTTATAGACATTTTTTTTAAGCCGTAATAACGGCGTTGGCAATCGCATAATTATCTGAATGGGAAATAGAAAGATGAATGGTATGCGGGAATTCAGGTTTGTTGATGTGGCAGTAAGGTTTCCCGTTTTTCTGATTAAGAATTTTTATGTCTTTCCAGCCTATGGGCAGGAAGGATTCGTCCAGGGCTTTGAAGACCGCTTCTTTGGCCGCGAAACGGCCGGCGAAATGCCTGGCCGGAAATTTGTTTTGGTTCGCGTATTGAATTTCTTCATCGCAAAAAACATAACGCAGAAAATGCTCCCCCCACCGGGTCATGGCTTGTTCAATCCGGGCGACTTCAATAATATCGACTCCTGTCCCCATAATCATGTTGATATCCTGATGATCTGGATCATATCTTTGACCGCAGTCTCCAACCCTGTCGTGACCGCCCGGGAGATGATTGAATGTCCGATGTTTAGTTCTTCGATACCGGCAATCCCAGCGATCGCGGCCGTGTTGGTGTAATTGAGCCCGTGGCCGGCATTGACGGTAAGCCCGAGGTCCCGGGCGAAGCGGGTCATGTCCGATATTTGTTTTAATTGTTTCTGAGTGGCACTGGGGGTACGGCTGTTGGCGTAACAGCCCGTGTGCAGTTCGATCATGCCTACCCCGGTTTCTGCGGCGCGGGTAATCTGGGATTTCTCCGGGGCAATAAATAAGCTTACGGTGATCCCTTTGGCTTGGAGGCGTTCCGCCGCGCGGGTAATTTTTTGGAAATACCGGATGACATCCAGTCCCCCCTCTGTCGTGAGCTCTTGCCGCCGTTCCGGCACAATCGTGCACTGGTCCGGCCGGATTTTCAGGGCGATTTGAAGGACATCCTGGCTTAACGCCATTTCCAGGTTCAGTCGTGTTGTTACGGTTTTTCTTAACATTTTCACATCGGCGTCTAAAATATGCCGTCGATCCTCCCGCAAGTGGCACACAATGCTGTCGGCTCCGGCCCGTTCGCAGATTTTTGCCGCCATGACAGGGTCTGGCTCATCACCCCGCCGGCACTGGCGTAACGTGGCCACGTGATCGATGTTAACGCCGAGCTTCATCGTTCTCTTGTCCTTTCTGGTTCGTGTGCTGGTTTATCAGGGGAAGGTGGACTGCTCTTGTTTCTGCGGGTGTTGGCGTTTTTCCTGGCGCAGGATTTCCCCGGAGACATAAATCCAGGTAATGATCGCCAGCCCTAACGCAATCAGCTTCAAGCCCAAATTATGTGTTAACCACTTTTTCATCTCTGAAAGTTATAAATTTATTTTTGCGGCTTTTGATTCCCGATAACCAGATTTTTAAGAATATTGGTAAACCTGTCCCGGTTGATGACCGGGATGAACCGGCCATCAGACGCCAGAGAAACTTCGCCGGATTCTTCTGAAACCATAACGACGATTGCGTCCGTCTGTTCCGTTAAGCCCAGCGCGGCCCGGTGGCGCGTCCCGATAATTTTACTGAAACTGGGGTTGTCGGACAACGGGAACAGGCAGGCACAGGCAATAATCCTGTCCCGGCGGATTACAATCCCGCCGTCGTGCAAAGGGGAACTATGATTAAAGATGCTTTGTATGAGTTCAGAGGAAATTTTCGCGTCAAGGCTAATGCCGCTTTCAATGTAAGTTTTCAGTTTTGAGTCACGTTCAATCGCCATGATGCATCCGGTCTTGTTTTTTGAGAACCGGTAAGCGGCGTCGGAAATTTCCTCGATAATCGCCATGACTTCAGTTTCTTCCAGGGCGATATTAAAAAGATGCCGCTGCCCCAGGCGCGCCAGGCCCAATCGCAGTTCCTGCTGGAAAATAATCAAAAGCGCGATAATGGATATGCCAAACAGTTTTGTCAGCAACCAGTTAATGGTGTCCAGTCCCGCGATCTGTGAAAGCACAAACGCGAAAACAAGCAGGGTGACGCCTTTCAGTACTTGAAAGGAGCGTGTCCCTTCAAAAAAAACCAGCGTCTGGTAAAAGATAAACCAAAGGATGGCTATTTCAATGACTGGTTTTAAAAATGACCAAATGAAAAAAAACATATGTCATATTTTGGTTAATGAATTGATTGCCGGATAATTGCGTCCGTCATGCGGGCGACATCTGCCATTTCTTTAACATCATGAACGCGAAGGATATGGGCTCCTTTAAGGATGCTGGCGCAGACTGTTGCCGCTGTGCCCCATATGCGCTGTTTGGGGACATCTTTTTTTAACACTTTGCCAATAAAAGATTTTCGTGATGTACCTAGGAGAAGGGGGCATTGTAAAGACTGGAATTCGTCAAGCCGGTTAATGAGTTCCAGATTATGCTCGGCTGTTTTTCCAAAGCCAATCCCCGGATCCAATATGATTCTATCTGATTTAATCCCGATTTCCAAGCAAATTTCAACAGATTTTCGCAAGGAATCTTTTATCTCAATTATTAAGTTATTGTAGATAATGTTTTTTTGCATAGTGTGCGGGACCCCCCGGATATGCATTAAGACAACGGCGGCTCCGTAGCGGTGAATCATTTTAAGCAGGGCACGGTCGGATGATATCCCCATGATGTTATTGACAATGCTGGCTCCGGCATCAAGCGCGTGCCGGGCGACTGTGGGTTTATAGGTATCAACAGAAATCGGGATGGTGGCTTTCTGGGCGAGTGCTTTTATAACGGGAACGACCCTCGCGACTTCTTCCTTGACGGAAACACGTACAGCTCCCGGTCGGGAAGATTCGCCGCCGATATCAATAATATCCGCCCCCTGCCGGATAAATGTTAATGCTTTCCGGAGGGCCGGGGTGGTCCCGTCTCTCTTCCCTTGCAGGCATCCGTCCTGGCTGAAGGAGTCCGGCGTCACATTAATAATGCCCATGATCCGGGTTGCTTCCCCAAGATTCATGGAGTACCCCCTGGCCTGTAACAGGAAATTTTTTCTTTGCAGAATAGTTTTTTGCACGAATAGCCGTCTAACTCATGTGTCCCTGCCGGGAGAGACGGGAGACGGAGCGCTGTCTTCAACTGCGTTTGGAGATAGGTTTTGTCCCTCGGGGGCCCCTTCTTCCTCCGGCGTCATTCCCAGCAACGTCCTTGTTTCATCGATCGTGATGACCTCTTTCTCGATGAGGGTTTTTGCGATCCGGTCCAGCTTGTCACGGTTTTCGGTTAATAACGTGCGCGCCCGTGTGTACGCTTCTTCTACGAGGGTCTGGATTTCATGGTCTATATTTTTCGCGGTTTCTTCACTGTAATCGCGCTGCTCAAAAAGGTCACGCCCCAGAAAATGATGCTGGGGGTTATGCCCGAAAGACAAACGTCCTAAATGAGCACTCATGCCGTATTCACACACCATGGCCCTGGCGATTTGTGTCACGCGTTGGAGATCATTCGAAACTCCAGTGGTGGTGTCCTGGATCACGATTTCTTCCGCAACAAGCCCGCCCAGAAGAAGAACCATCTGTCCTTTGAGTTCATTTTTGTTCAGATAATGGCGGTCCTCTTTGGGAGGGGTCAACGTGTAGCCTCCAGCCATGCCCCGGGGGATAATTGAAACTTTTGTAAAGGTGTCGACCTCATCCATGAGCAGGGAAAGGAGCGCGTGCCCGGCTTCATGGTAGGCGGTGATTTCTTTTTCCTTTTTAGAAACTGTCCGGCTCTTTTTTTCCGGCCCCATAGTCACCCGTTCGATGGCGGCGAGAAAATCATCCATTTCCACTTTTTCTTTATCTTTCCTGGCCGCCAGCAAGGCCGCTTCGTTGCAGACGTTGGCGAGGTCAGCTCCGGAAAAATAAACGGTTTGCTGGGCCAGCCGTTCAAAATTAACCTTGTCATCCACCTTGATATCCCGCGTATGGACTTTCAGAATGCCTTCCCGGCCTTTGATATCCGGAAGGGCCACGACGATCTGGCGGTCAAACCTTCCGGGGCGCAATAAAGCCGGGTCCAGGGTGTCGGGCCGGTTGGTCGCCGCGATAATAATGACCCCGCTCTGGGTATTAAATCCGTCCATTTCAACCAAAAGGGCGTTTAATGTCTGTTCCCTTTCATCGTTCCCGCCGCCTATTCCGGCAAAACGCTGGCGTCCTACGGCGTCAATTTCGTCGATAAAAACAATCGCCCCTTTCCCGGAACTCAAGGAGGCTTTGCGGGCCTGGTCGAACAAGTCCCGGACCCGGGAGGCGCCTACGCCGACAAACATTTCGACGAAATCCGATCCGCTTAAAGAAAAGAACGGCACCCCCGCTTCCCCGGCCACAGCCTTCGCTAGGAGGGTCTTCCCTGTCCCGGGATGCCCGACGAGTAAGACCCCTTTGGGGATTTTTCCCCCCAGCCGTTGGAATTTACGGGGCTCTTTCAGAAATTCAATGACCTCTTGTAATTCCTCTTTGGCTTCGTCCACTCCGGCGACATCTTTAAAGGTGATGTTCATCCCGCTTTTGGTACTCAGCCTTGCCCGGGATTTCCCGAAGGACCAGATTTTATTTCCCATCTGGCTGCCCCGGTAGGAAATAAACCAGATAAAAAGAATGATAATCAGGATCGGCACCAGCGACAGGATCATCTGGCTCCAGAAAGTCTGGGCCGGTTTAACCTGGACGTCCGGGACATTGGAACGCATAAGTTCCAGGATGGTTTCATCTTTGCTGGGAATGTTCAGCCGGAATTCCGTGCCGTCCTGATACGTCCCTTTGACGACGTTCTCCGGCCCCTCGATCAGATCCACTTTCTTTATGCGTCCGGTTTGAGGATTCTCTTTTAAAATTTTAAAAAAAGTGCTGTAGGCCAATGGTTCGGGGACTTTAAATTTATTGACCGATTCGGTTTGGCTCATGAGCAGGAGAAGGACGAAACCGATCATGAGCAAAAATAGGATGTTATTATTGGGAGGACGGTTTTTCCCCCGGTTGGGTGCCGGACGGACCGGCCGTTTCAGATTGGGACGTTTATAGTTCTGCATATTTCCTCACAATCCTGATAATAAAATTTTTAGTATTATAACTGATCGCGATAGACTTTCAAGAGTTTCTTCTTTTGAGAATAATGTCGGGGGCTTCTTTCCGCACAAGGATCCCGTTAGGCAGATGAACCGACGCCCCTTCTTTTCGGTTTATGAGTAAGTCTTCCATTTCCTGCGCGTGTTTGAGTGTTAAGCGGGTCAGGTCTCCCTGGAGTTTTTCATAGGCCAGCCGTAAGACGATTCTTTGCAGGCTCGGATGCATTTGGGCCAGTTTTTTTTGATGGAGTTTGACCGTCCTTTCCGGTGCTCCGGGCCGGAGGACTTTTTTAAGGCATTGCCGGCCGGTTTCCACAAGACAGTCGTAGTCTTCTGCGCAAAGGCTGGCAAGCTGGAATAAGAGTTCTTTAATTTTGGGCTGGTAATTTTTTTCTATATAAGGAAGGAGTTTTTTCCGGATTGCGTTACGGAAATAATAGGCATCTTGATTGGTGGAGTCTTCCCGGTATTGTATTTTATGCGCCCGGAGGTACTGCAAAATGTCCTTGTGGGGGACATTGTAAAAAGGCCGGATAATGGTTAAAGAATTCAGCCCGGTTTGCGGAGGGATCCCTCTTAAGCCCTGTAGCCCGGCTCCTCGTAAAATATGCATGAGGACAGTTTCCGCGCAGTCATCCCGGTGATGCGCGAGGACGACTTTATCGGCCTGATGCTTTTTTGTGAGGCGCGCCAGATGGAATAAGCGCGCCTGCCTGGCGTTTTCTTCCAGGGAACTTTGGTCTTTGGTGCGTTGAATGGTCAGGCGGACAGATTGACAGGGGACATTCAAGGAGCGGCAAAACTGTCCGACGAATTTCTCGTCGCTGGAAGCGTCATCCCGCAGCTGGTGGTTAAAATGCACGGCCAGGATCTGAAACGCCAAAAGATGCCGGAGGCGGCTTAAGACGTGCAGCAGGGCTATGGAGTCGCTGCCTCCGGAAACCCCGATTAACAGCGTGTCCCCTTTTCGGACCAGGTGTTTTCGAATGATGTTTGTTTTGACCTGTGAGGTGATGTCCGTCATAAATAATGATCCTTGGGGTTCAGAACCGATTAAGCCACTTGTTGCCGGCGACCGCGATTCCGATCATGAGTAAGAGAACGCCCGAAAGGAGGAGGCTTCCCCATAGAATTTTATTCACCCAGGAGTCCCTTCTTTTCCGCACGGGCGTCCCGATACGCTTCCCGGAGCTCCTCGGCATATTTGAAATTGGGCGGTTGTATATGCAGGTGGGCGAATCCTTGCCGGACAATTTCGGCATTCACGAAACGCCGGTCTTCGGCTAAGAAAACGTAAGCAAGATCAGCCGCGAATTCATCCTTCTTTCGGATATCGAATTCCAGGGTGATTCTTTTCCCAAGGAGTAGCGTACGGACAAAATCAATAGCACGTTCTTCCAGGGACATCTCCGGCGAAGGTTCTTTCGTGATGAATCCGTATTGGTCACGGATAATTTTTTTTTGCCGGGGCGGTTCCGGGGATTTAATCCCGATCAGTTTAATTTTATCTTTGTGGTCCAGGATGATCGTGTCGGCGGATATGACTCCCGTTACCATGCGTTCTTTTCCCGGCTTGTTTAGGAACTGAATTTCCTCCGCCGCCGGAAGGGGTGAAGAAAAATAACATGCCGCCAACCACAAGACCCCAATTCTTTTAATGGGTTCTAACATGAAACGGCGGCAATAAAACCTGGACAGGACCATAGACGTTTATGATGAGCTATGCCGGGCGGGTTGATGAAGCTCGACAAAATAATCAATGGAACGGTTAAACGTCTTTTCTGCCTCTGCCGGGAAGAAACAGGCGGGAATTTGCCCTTTTTTTCTGTGGTAGCGAACACACTCGCAGCAAATCCCGGCTTTGTCGCACCCTGTATAGGTACAGTTACAGCCTTCCATGTTAATAGATTTATTAGGGCATTTCATCGCGATGTCCTCTTCAAAAGATATCATAGACTTTCAAGGCTCGGATCGTCAATGATAATCTTCGGTTCGCCATTTTTTAAAAAATTCCGGCACGCGGCCGTCGCCAGAAGAAGCCGTAAAGCAGCGTCCCCCCCAGCAGAAAAAGCGTTGGCGGCTCTGGCACGGCTTTAACGTTGAACACCGTGACATAATCGATTTCATAAAGGTAGTCTATGTTTTCCTGGAGGTTTGGGGAGGACTGAAGGCTGGGGTCATAGGCCAAGGCCCATTCCGGGCCCGGCACCCAGATGTTGAGGCGCATGTTCAGCGGGTGGGTTGGTATATCGCTGTTGGCTTCGGACACCCGGACGTCATTGACGTACCATTCTATCTTATTCGGGAACCACACGATTTTATAGGTATTAAATTCTGTGATGTTAACTCCGTCCGGAAACGGGAGTGTTTCCGGACGTCCCGCGGCGGAGGGCGGTTCACTGACAAAGCGATTGACCAGAAACTGCGGAGTGCCGCCGGCCGGCAGATAAAGATTGGACAGGAATTCCATGTCAATCTCATCTTTTAAATTCCCTGCCCCTATTTCGCCGAATCCGAATATGGAAGTAATCACTCCCGGGGGGATGGATTCGGAGGCCCGCACCCTGGCTTCCAAGGCGATCCCTTGCTTCTGGGTGGGAAAAAATGTTTGAATCGTGTCAATCTCGGATCCCCAGAACGTCAGGTGGGCGGGGTCGGTGGGGTTATATGTGCTTAACAGGAGTTTGGCCACGCCAACAGCGGGATCCGCGAGAGAATTCCCGATTTCCACGGTTTTCCGTAAGCCGCCGGTCATGCTGTCAGGGATATGGGGGTTGCGGATCGCCGTCTGCCCGAAAAAGCCCGCAGGGCCTTCCGGTGTGGTCCAAAGGGAACGGTCGACATCTTCGGCCGGGGTATTGAAGTCATCGTGAAACAGGATATCGGCTTCTGCGCGGGAGTGTATGAGGAGGAAAAACAAAAAAATCACAAGCCCGATGGGAAAAGACCCCGGGAACCGCCGGATTCGAACAGGGGAATGCATGATCATGCTTCCTTTCGTAAAATTTTTAAATAAAAATTATTCCGACAGGAAAAACCATACAGAATGCTGATATATCGTCTATCCTTATTTTTAATAAGAAGGTTTTTTACGAACATGAACCTGAAGGGACCGGACCCTTTGACAGAAAAAATGGTAGCGAGGGACGGATTCGAACCGTCGACGCCGCGGGTATGAGCCGCGTGCTCTAACCAGCTGAGCTACCTCGCCATGATGATATTCTAAGGGGACCCCAAAGTGATAAAAAGCGTGTTCCCGCCTTTGTCGTCTGGGAAAAAACTCGTATTCCGAGATTCTAAATTTTACGCTAAACTTTTTGGATTGGCAAGCCTTTTTTAGCTTGAATCTCCCTTGAACCCCGGTGCTATGAGTTGAGAGGCGCTGTTAATAAGAGATGTTGAGGAGTTTGTGATTTTCAAAGGTCAGGCGGATGGGACGCCATCGGGAGGTGTTGGCCTTATGAGAATCTTGTTGATATGTCCAGATTTCGGTTACGCTGACCTGAGAAATCAAGCGGTAAATATCGTCGGGCGCCCCGAACCGGGCCTGTATTTCCTGTCCCGAGAGGCCCGGCTTCAGTTCCCCCTCCATCACGGCCGTATTCAAGGCATGGAAGTTGGCTTCTTGAGCGGCTATGGCCGCCTTTTGTTCCGCTTGTTTGGCGGCGCTGCAGTTTGATAAAACAAGAACAGCAAAACATAAAGCCGACAGCTTTATTGTTCGGAGTGTACGTATAAAAGTATGCGAAGGACGGTTATCCATAGGGAGGAAAGAATATTTATTAAGACTCTCGATTCTAGCCCGGGATTTCATAATCTCCGTTTAAAAGGATTGGGTCGCCACGTCATCTAAAAATGTAATAAAGCAAGCCCAGGACAATCAGGAAACAAATCAAGTAGAAATCATTATAATAAAAAAAATCCTGCACACGTTCCAGGGATGTGTAAGGATGGTTTGTTTCTTTTTCCTGGGGCACCTGCCCTTGCGCCCTTAAAGCGACAACCTCGGATTTTTTGAGCCTCAAGAATTGATTCGCGATCCGATAAGCGATGAGTTGCTTTTTTTCAATGAGGTCCATAACCTGTTTCTCCGTAATATCCAGGATTTGGGCCGTCTCTCTCACCGAGATATATTGGTTCTCATTCATACCCGTCGTGTGTCCGTGCGTTCCCGTTATGCCAGAGATGTTTAATCTGTTATTTTCCCGGAAGCCGCCCAGGTATCAATCTTGGAACGCTCGAAGGTCCAGTCGTTGCCGTTGCGTGTGGCGGGTATTTGGCCGGCGTTCGCCAATTCGATAATGGCCGGCGATTCAATCTCCAGGTATTTGGAGAGTTCTTCCACCGAAAGGATGTCTTCCATCATCTGACATTTTCCCTGGAATATCGCCCCTTCCACCACATTCAGTTTGGGCGTGGAAATATTCCCGGTTAATACGGCTGTCGGCATCAGTACGAGCATTTTTTTCGCGATAATATCGCCCCGTACTTTACCGGCGATAATAATATTTTCACCGGTAATGTGGGCTTCCACAAACGCGGCATTTCCGATGGTCAATGTGCCACGGACTTCCAGGGTGCCTTTAAAATTGCCGTTAACTTTTAAATTAACCGGATCCTTAAAAGATAATGTCCCCTGCATTTGCGCGTTGATGTCAATACTTTTTTCCTGAGGTTCGACTTCATTGACCCTGTTGCGGCCCCGGATCACCATAGCATCCTCCTTGGTTGTTTAATCCATTTTTCAATCTTTTCTCTAATGAACGCACGCCCACCAGCACAAAGAAGACTGCGAGGGTCACGATGATCGCTGCAGAATATAAACCTGTGCCTACGGCCATTCCGATTCCGGATACGATCCATAAGGTGGCGGCCGTGGTTAATCCGATGACGTTAGATTCGCAGCGGATGATCGTCCCCGCGCACAAAAAACCGATGCCTGTTACGATGCCTGTAATAATACGCGTCGGGTCTACGAGGGTTTCATTTCTTAAAGTATAAAAAATATGATAGGACGTGAGCACAAACAAGCCTGACCCCAGCCCAACGAGAATATGGGTTCTTAATCCCGCGCCTTTATGCCGGGCTTCCCTTTCACCTCCGATCAGGCTGCAGAGTAAAATGGTTAAAATGAGTTTGAAGAGGAGTTCTCCAAGAGAAGATGTATTCATTTTAAACCTCTTTGATTATATTAGATATCATTATTTTAGCAAATACTTCATAAATGAAAATTGATTTCTAATTTTTTAAACAGTGGTAGGCTAGGCCGGCTACCATAGCCGCGTTATCCATGCACAAGCTTAGATCTGGGGAATAAACCTTTATGCTATTGGATGTTGCGGCTTCTTCAAGGGCCTCTCTCAGGCGGGAATTGGCGGCCACTCCTCCTCCGATGATTAAGTTTCGGATACGGAAATCCAGGCAGGCGGTGATGCATTTTTTTATGAGAACCGATACGACACTTTCCTGAAAAGCACGCACGATCCCGGCCTTATGGGCGCTATCCTGGATTTTATTTTTTTGATGATAATATAAAACGGCTGTTTTGATCCCGCTAAAACTGAAATCATATGTCCCCGGCATTTCAGCGCAACTGAAGGCCGGCGTATGGCCCGAGGCTTGCCGTGCCATGCGGTCGATGACCGGCCCTCCCGGGTAGCCCAGGTTCAGGATGCGGGCGACCTTGTCGAACGCTTCCCCAGCAGCGTCATCGCGCGTTTTCCCGAGCTGTTTGAAATGAGTCCAGGATTTTATCAGATAGAGGCTGGTGTGCCCGCCAGACACAATCATCCCCACCGCTGGCAGGACGGCCGGCGGTGGCGATGTTTTCCCTTTTACAGTTTTGTTTAATAAAGGCGCGTACAGGTGAGCCTGGACATGATCGATTTCAATGAGGGGTTTATGCAGTGTGAGGGACAAGGCCCTGGCAAAGGAGAGCCCAACGAGCAGAGAGCCGATAAGCCCCGGAGATTTGGTCACGGCGATCGCGTTGACCCGGGACAGATCGCAGCGGGCTTCCAGCGCGGCGCGGCGAACGACAGGATTGATCGCTTCGAGCTGACGCCGGGAAGCAATTTCCGGGATGATGCCTCCGTATCGTGTATGCTCTTTAAGGCTGGAGGAAACGATGCTGGACCGGATCCAGCGCCCATCCTGGACTATGGCCGCGGCTGTTTCATCACAGGAAGTTTCTATTCCGAGAATATTCATGGGCTGGCCTTCTATCACAGGGAGTTGATAAGGGATTTTACGGGGACAACTTCGTATCCCAGCGATGTCATGAGGTCAGTCTGTTCTTTGAGGATATCCCAGGATAATGACCGGGCATGACAGATTCCAACGGCGTATCCATGTTTGACGGCGGTCTGCCGTAAAATCCGGAACTGCTGTTCAATGTAGGCGCGGTCATTTTGATTGTCGAGAAAGACGTCTCTCTGTGCGAACGGCAGGTGCCTCTGGCTCGCGAGATGGGGGCAAATGGTTTTACGTGTTACCCGGCTGTCCACAAAATAGAGGTTGTTTTTCTTTAGTTCGGTAAAAAGGATCGACATGAGAGCCGTATCTTCTGTGGCTTTGGAACCCATATGGTTGTTGACCCCTTTCGCGTACGGGACGCTGGCCAGCGCTTCGTTGAATTTCTGGACAACCAGGCTGGGAGGCATGGATGTCGTGATAATATAGTTCGCCGGATAAGGGTCTTTGTTCTGGTAAGGCTCCAATGGGAGATGCAGCATGACTTCTTTGCCTTGATGATGGGCGCAAGAAGCGGTTTCCTGGGAATACCGGAGATGGGGCAGCACGGACACCGTGACCGGGGCTTTGATCTGGGAGAGGACGGAACAGTCATTCATGCTGTAGCCGCTGTCGTCGACAATAATCGCGATTTTCCCCAACGAAGTCCGTTCCGGGGGCCTGATTTTTGGCCGGAATCCCGGAACGTAGACTTTCGCCAAGAGTATTGTTTCAATAACAATGATACAGAAAAGGAACACAATGAGGTTGTTTTTAAAGGTGTCCCGCGAGCCTGATTTTTTGGCTTTGTGTCGCTGGGGCATGGGAATCAACTCGCCTCTCCGAAGTCCTTATAAACGCGTATCCCTTTGATGATACTGATAGCGGCTTGAATTTGATTGTCATCCAGAAGGAGTTGTTTCGCGTTTTGTTTCTTTTTGTCTTCCTGTAATTTTCCCGGCTCTGCCGCCTCATTCATTTCCACGTCGTCAAAGATTTTGTTGATTTCCTTTTCTTTCTTTTTGATCATCTGTTCGGTGTCGGTGGTTTCCGGATTTTCATAAATGCGTTTTACGACCACGTCCGGGGTAATCCCTGTCCCATGGATGGAAACTCCGGAGGGGGTGAAGTATTTGCTTGTCGTTAAGCGGAGCCCGGATCCGTCCGGTAAAGGAATCACAGACTGAACCGACCCTTTCCCAAACGATTGTTCCCCGACAATGATGGCCCGCTTGTTGTCTTTCAGGGCGCCGGCTAAAATTTCACTCCCGGACGCGCTCCCCTCATTGATCAGCACCACGACCGGCCAGTCGATCTGTTTTTCTTTATGGGTGGCCTTGCTTTCTATGTTCTGGGACAGCCGCCGCCCTTTAGTGGATACGATCATTTCTCCGGTGGGCAGAAATGCATCCGTGATATCAATGGCCACGTTCAGAAGGCCGCCCGGGTTGTTCCGGAGATCCAGGATCAGGGCGTTGGCTTCCTGCGCGCGGAGATCCTCGATCGCCTTGAGAAAGTCTTTATGGGTGTCTTCCCGGAATTCCGTCAAGCGGATGTATCCGATTTTGTCTTCCAGAATCTGGGTGTCTTTGATATCCTGGATTTGAATAACCTCCCGCACAATCGTAAAATCCTGGAATTTGAACTCTTTTTCGCGCAGCACCGTTATAGTGACCGGGGTTTCCGGCTCTCCGCGTAGGCGTTTGACGGCGTCGCTTAAGGAAATGTTTTTGGTGATTTCGTCCTCTATTTTTACGATAATATCTCCGGCTTTAAGCCCGGCACGCCAGGCCGGCGTGTCTTCGATGGGGGAAATGATGGTCAATAGGCCGTCTTTAATGGAAATTTCAATCCCCAATCCCCCGAATTTCCCCTGGGTCTCGGTTTTTAATTCCTGGTAATCCTCCGGTGTTAGAAATTGCGAATGCGGGTCAAGCGCGGCTAACATCCCGTTGAGCGCCCCGTAAATCAGTTCCTGGGGTTTTTTATCGTCGACATATTCAGACTGGATTGTTGTCAGGGCATAACTGAATATTTCAATTTGCGAGTAAAGATCCTCAATTTTCTTGGAGGCGTCCATCTGGGAAACGCCCAAAGAACAGAACACGAGGATCAAGGTTAAACTGAAAAAGAATGAGACGAACTTTTTACCCATGAAAAAGCCTCCTTTTTATTAGATCGCCCACGACCTTTGGGTTAGCTTTCCCTTGGGTGAGCTTCATCGTTTGTCCGATTAGAAAACCAAGCGCCTGCATTTTGCCATCTTGAATTTCCTGGGCCGCCTTGCTATTTTCGGCGATGACCTGGTTGATAAACGCTTCCAAGGCGGTGTCGTCGGAAACCTGGGCGAGCCCTTCGCATTCAATGATGGCCTGGGCGGTCTGCCCGGTTTGAATCATTTTCTTTAAAATATCTTTGCCAACGAGTTGGCTGACGGTCCCCTCTTCCACCTTGCGGATGAGGTCTGTGAATTGTTCCGGGGTAACCGGGACTCCTTCCGCGTTTTTTTTCTGGGCATTGAGCTCCTGCAGGAGCGGTCCGTTAATCCAGTTGCAGATTTTTTTGCCGGGAGAAAATAGTTTTGCGCAGGCTTCGAAGAAGTCCGCCAGATCCTGGTTTTGAATGAGGATACCGGCGTCGTAGGCCGTGAGTTCATAATGGGCCTGCAGGCGCTGGAGTTTTTGAAAGGGTTCCTCCGGTAGCGACGTCTTGATCAAATCGATATCTGGCTCCGAAACGGTGAACGGGACAAGATCCGGTTCGGGAAAATACCGGTAATCATGCGCTTGTTCTTTGCTGCGCATGGATTGAGTCACCGCCTCCTGTTCATCCCATAGCCGGGTTTCCTGGACGAGAGTTTGTCCGGAGGCAAGGAGTTTGCGGTGGCGGTTCGCTTCATAGTCCAGAGCGGCTTTAACGGCCCGGAAGGAATTGAGGTTTTTTATTTCTGATTTAACGCCGAGCCGTGTCTCCCCTGCCGGCCGCACAGAAATGTTGGCGTCGCAACGCAGGCTGCCTTTTTCCATATCACAGTCAGATACCTTTAAATATTGCAGCAGGAGTTTCAGCGCGGTCAGGTAGTCATAGGCTTCCTGGGGGGAACGGATGTCCGGTTCGGTGACGATTTCCATAAGCGGGGTTCCGGTGCGGTTATAGTCGACTAAACTGACTTTATGGTGCGCGTCATGGATCAGTTTCCCGGCATCTTCCTCCAGGTGCGCCCGGTGAATCCTGATTTTTTTAAACTTGTCCTCCGAGAAAATTTCGACGCAGCCGTTTTTCCCGATCGGATAATCATATTGGGAAATTTGATATCCTTTGGGCAGATCGGGATAATAGTAATTTTTACGGTCAAATTTGATATAGGAATTTATTTGACAATGCAAGGCCAAGGCCACTTTGATAGCGTAGTCCAGGGCTGTTTTGTTCAGCACGGGAAGGGTCCCGGGAAGACCCAGGCAGACCGGGCAGGTATTGGTGTTGGGCGGCTGCTCGAACTGGTGATTCGCGCACGCGCAGAAAATCTTGCTTTGCGTGCTGAATTGAAGATGAACTTCCAGCCCGATGACTGTTTCGTAGGATTGTTGACGGCTCTCGCTCATGAGTTTGTCCTGGGTTTTAAAGTTTCTTTATACCAGCCGGCTTTTTGTTCGTATTGAAACGCGACGCGTAACATCATCTCTTCATCAAAAGCCTTGGCGCATATTTGCAATCCGATCGGCAGCCCGTTTTTGGAAAACCCGCAGGGAAGCGATAGGGCCGGAACCCCGCTGAGGTTTGCGGAAATGGTGTAAATGTCAGAAAGATACATGGCCAGAGGGTCGTCCTTTTTCTCCCCGATGGTAAAGGCGGTCGTTGGGGAAGTCGGCATAACGATGGCGTCGACGTCCTCAAAAGCCTGGTCAAAGTCATTTTTAATAAGGCTCCGTACTTTTTGTCCCCTCAAATAATATGCGTCGTAATAGCCGGAAGAGAGCGAAAATGTCCCGAGCATGATGCGTCTTTTGGTCTCTTCCCCAAACCCCTGGTCCCGCGTTTCTTCAAACATGTCCACGATGGCACTTTTGCGGGGCGAGGCGGGCGTGCAGCGTAGCCCGTAGCGGACGCCGTCATAGCGGGCGAGGTTCGAACTGGCCTCGGCGGTGGCAATGATGTAGTAGGTGGCCACGCAATACTCCGTGTGCGGTAGCGAGATATTAACGATAACTGCGCCCATGTCTTCTAGGAGGTTGATCGCCTCCTGAACAGCCGCCCGGACTTCCGGGGCAAGCCCGTCGATGAAATATTCCTTCGGCACGCCGATTTTAAGCCCCTTGATGTCTTTGCCAAGCGCCGCCGTATAATCCGGGACGGGGATATCCCCGGAAGTGGAATCCATGGGGTCATGCCCGGATATAATTCCCAAAAGCAGGGCGGCATCTTGGACGTCTTTCGTGATCGGTCCGATTTGGTCCAGGCTGGAGGCAAACGCAATGAGCCCGTACCGGGAAACGCGTCCGTATGTCGGCTTAAGACCTACGACGCCGCAGAATGAAGCCGGTTGGCGGATAGACCCTCCGGTATCCGAGCCGATCGCCCAGATGGCTTCATGGGCGGCCACAGCCGCGGCCGAACCGCCGCTGCTTCCACCGGGAACCTTTGTCAGGTCCCAGGGGTTATGGGTGGGGCCATAACAGGAGTTCTCCGTTGATGAGCCGAACGCAAACTCGTCCATATTCGTGTGCCCCTGCACGACACCTCCCTCCGAGAGGAGTTTCCCGATGACCGTCGCATTGTAAGGCGGTTTGAATCCCTTCAGAATTCTTGAGCAGCAGGTTGTTTCCATCCCTTTGACGCAGATATTGTCTTTTACGGCGATCGGCAGGCCGTGCAATCCCTTGGGAGATGAATTCGGTATCCCGGGGAACTCTTCCTGCAGGAGGACATAGGCGTGGACCAAGTTATCGTGAGCTTTGATCCTTTGCGTCAAAGAATGGTAAAGGGTACCCGGATCAACCTCCCGGGATCGCAACTTTTCTATTAAAGCATGGGCTGTCAGTTCAAAAAAATTCATGTCTTTTATTTTCTTATTCGATAACCTGCGGTACCGTGAACGCCCCCTCCTGCTGGGTGATGGCTATTTGCAGGGCTTCCGCCTGAGAAAGGGAAGGAGCCACACGGTCTTCCCGGTACACGTTTTGGATCGGGAGGACATGACTCGTCGGGAGAACGGCACTAGTATCGAGTTTTTCAAGTTTGGCGATGTAATCCAGGATCGCCTCCAGATCCTGCGTCAAGGTCGTTAATTCGGCATTGGTTAACTTCATCCGGGCGAGGCTGGCAATAGTTTGAACCGTATTTCGAGTTATCATAGACACCTCATAATATAAATATTAATAAATAATATCATCCTCCTACGGTAAGCACAAGTTCTATTTCAGCAGCAGGGTTTTAAGATCCTCGGGAATGGGAACGGGTTTAAAATCCTGATTGAGACAGGCCAGAACGACTTCGGCGTCCACGACTAAAGCCCCGGCGTCTTTCTGGTAAATTCTTTGAGAAAAGAAGATTTGAGCGGCCGTAATTTTTATCAGCGCGGCGTCGCAACACAGGATATCCCCGTACTTAGCGGGGCTTTTATAGGAGATCGTGACTTTCCGGACCGCGTACACAAAACCCCGTTGATGAAACATGGTGACGCTTAACCCTTTCTTCTCCAGGAATTCTGTCCGCGCTTCTTCAAGATATTTTAGATAATTCCCATAGTAAACAACGCCGCCGGAGTCGGTGTCATGATAAAAAATCCTTTTTTCCATCTGTGAGCTCCTTCATTCAATGAGCATTAAATTTATACGACCCAAGGGAGCGTAAATGAGAAATGCGAATTGATCCTTTAGCGCGAGTGAGCCAAGCGGACGAGTCGAAGGATCTTGGTTTAATACCCCGCAGCTTGCTGCGGTTCATTGAGTCCAGAGCTTGCTCTGGGGTTCATACTTTTGATTTTAAATTCTACTTTTAACATGCTTTATCTGAACTGTCAAGAAATAGGTCCGGGGATTGAATCGAATATTTTTTTTCCTTATTCTTGCATCAAGATAAAAAAAATGGTACATTATGGACGGATTATATAAAAATAATATTTCTTATAAAATAATTAAAGTAAGTAAGTTATGGAAAAAGCGCAACCAAACGTGCGTCAGGCGGCCTCGGGTTATTCTGGCCCGGAGAAACGGTATTTGCCCCGTTGGGAGGTGAATAATCGTGTTTTGTGCCGTACGGACGAAGGCTTTGATTCTGCCGAGTGCCGGAGCATGGATCTGAGCTGTGCCGGAGTGTGCCTGGTCATGCGTCAAAGACTGCAGCCGGCCCAGAAGGTTAAATTAACGATTTATCTCACCGAGGCGAAGGCCGTGGAAGTCGACGGACACGTGGCTTGGAGCCGGGTATCCGGTTATGGGAACTTGGCTGGAATCAGTTTTGAGAACACTGAATTGGAGATTCAGGATACGATTTTAAAGTACGCGTTTGAATTCAAGAAGAACGCTCTTGTTCAGCACTGGTTCGAAGGATGGCAGGCCGGCGCGGAAACGGAGCCGTCCTCCTCCACCCCTCCCCCGCAAAATTAAATTTTGGGCTTATTTTATGATCGCGTTGATAAGACGGCAGTAATCCGTCAGGGACAGTGTTTCGGCTCTGGAAGAAGGATTAATTTTGAGCTGTTCCAAGGCCGTTAGGATTGTGGCTTTTTTCCACCCTCCCGCCAAAGCGTTGACAAGTGTTTTCCTCCTGTGTTGAAAAGCCGTCCGAATCAATTTAAAGAGAAGCTCCTCATCCGTGACTGGAATTTTTGTCTCCCGGAAGGATATGTGAAGGAAACACGAGGTGACTTTGGGGACCGGGTTGAAACACGACGGTGAGATCAGGAAATGAATTTGGGTCTGCGCGTAATATTGGATATAGCAGGATAGCGACCCATAGTCTTTGGAATGAGGCCGGGCCGTGAGTCTTTTTCCGAATTCGTGTTGCACGGTCAGAAAGGCTTCTGTGACGCAATGACGTTCGGAAATCAGTTTTTCAATAACGGGGGTGGAAATGCAATAGGGCAGGTTCCCTATAACTTTAACGGGGGCGGGAAGCCCGGACATCGGGAAATTCAGAAAGTCCGATTGAATCAGGTGAACGTGGTCTTCCGGAAAAAGTTCTTTCAGCAGGCCGCACAAGGCGGGGTCCGTTTCTATCGCGTAAAGCGATTTCACCCGCGGGGCTATGTGCCGGGTTAAGGCGCCTCGCCCGGGGCCTATTTCCAGCACAGGCTGATCATCCTGCAGAGAGCACGCAGAGACAATTTTACGGATAATATTTTCGTCGGTCAAAAAATTTTGGCCGAGGTGTTTCTTGGCCCGGGGGAGAACAACTGAAGACCGGGGCCGGGAACGGTGTTTGGGCATGACTTTAACCATTGGTTAGCCGATCGGCTAAGCGGATAGCGGCCGTCATGGATCCGGGGTGGGCTCTCCCCTTCCCGGCGATATCAAAAGCCGTGCCGTGGGCGGGAGAGGTCCGGATAAAAGGCAGCCCGGCCGTAAAGTTTACCAGATTGTTCAGGCAGAGGGCTTTGATTCCCGTCAGCCCCTGGTCATGGTACATCGCAATAATGAGGTCAAAGTGTTGTGCTTTGTGCGGGGTGAATAGGGTGTCGGCGGCAAACGGGCCCTCGGCGCGGATTTTCTTTTTTTTCGCCGCGGCAAGCGCCGGTATGATGACGCGGATTTCTTCCTCGCCGATATGCCCCCCTTCCCCGGCATGAGGGTTCAGTCCGCAGACCGCAATGCGCGGCTTGGGAATCCCGAACTGGGTACGCAGGGTTTTCTGGCCCCGTTGGAGCGTGGCCAGGAGAGTCTCGGCGGTGATTGAGCGGCTGACGCACTTTAAAGGGATATGGCGGGTAAGCAGCATGACGCGTAAATCCCGGGCGACAAACATCATCTCGACATGCTCGCGATGAAACGCCCGGGCCAGGAACTCCGTGTGCCCTTCAAAAAAGAGCCCTGATTTACAGATATTTTCCTTATGAACCGGTGCCGTCACCAGGGCAGATATTTTTTTCCGTTTCAGTAAATTGACGGCGGCCTGCAGGTAAACCAAAGAGGCTTGGGCGGAAACCACCGTGCCCTGCCCAGGCTTCACCGTGTCTTCGTTCAGCCGTTTGAGATCAAGCAGGTCACAGTTATCGGGCAACTTCGAGGCATAGCGTTTCAGGACAGCCTTATCCCCGATAATGCAGAAAGGCCCCCCTTTCCGGATGGCGGGGTGCTTGAGCGCCTTGGCGAGAACTTCCGGGCCAATGCCTGCGGGGTCGCCCATTGTGATTGCTATTATTTTTTTGTTTTTTAAATTCATGGAATAGAGCAGGTTTCCCGGATTTCCGGTCCGGCTTCGGTTTCTCTACGGGTTATTTACGGGGCCGGTTAACTTTTAATGTCGATATAGGCTTGTTTTTTAAGTTCTTCAATCCAGATATTGAATCGTTTCCGGAATTTGTCCTGAAAAATCTTTTCGGTGATGACATCTTTCACTTCATCCAGGGTAGCAATCTGATGGGGGATGTGTTTCACGACCTTAAAAATATAAAATCCTTCCTCAAGCTCGATGATTTTAGAAACCTCCCCTTCCTTCAGTCCGAAGACCGCGTTTTCAATGGCGGGCAATACCCGCCCTTTTTCAATAGTCCCGACCGGTGCCCCTTGCGAATAGGTATCCATGAGCCGTTTAAAATCTTGCCCTTCTATGATCTGCAGAAGGATATCTTTTGCCTGCTGGCGGGCCGCATCCGGGTCGTCTTTTTTGGGGAGATAGATCGAGAGCAATTCCACCTTGGCTGGCTGTTGAAAGGCCTCAAAGTTTTCTTTGTAATAGTCGGTGACTTCCTGGGGGTTCACGACCACTTTGGATTTTACTTCCTTTTCGACCATAAATTTTATTTTAAACTGGTCGTTCAGCTTTGTTTTGAGTTCCGAGACCGTGGCGCCTTCCGATAAAAGCGCCTTCAGGAAGTCCTGTTCTGATTTGTAATTTTGTTTTATTTCCGCGAGCCGCTGCTCAATGATCTCCGGCCGCACTGCAAGGCCTACGCGGTTGGCTTCGGTCAGGATCAATTTGTCTTCAATAAGGTGGCTGATTCCGTCCTGTTCCATCTCCTGCATGATGCGCTGTATTTCACTGTTGCTTCTCCCTTCCATTCTCAATTGTGTGAACAAGGAATGAACATAGTCCTTGAAATTTTTTAAGGTGATAATGTCATCGTTCACGACGGCTATAATAGCGTCCTCCACCGCATGCGCCATGGGGCAAGAGCTTAAAAGAAGGAGAAGGGCCACCACGCCTCCGCTAAGGCCTTTATTTTGTCTGCCCATATTCTAGGATCTCCTGGCTGGTTTTTAAATGTTCAATAGATTCCTTCAAGAGCCGGCAGTATAAATCAAACCCGATGGCGGTAATATATCCGCTTTGCTCTTCTCCCAGCAGATTCCCGGCCCCCCTGATTTGCAGGTCCTCAAAAGCAATCTGAAATCCGGCTCCCAGTTCGCTGTGTTTTTCCAGGGCGCTGAGCCGGGCTTTGGATATTTTGGAAAGCGCCAGCTCCGAAGGGATAAAGAAATACGCGTAAGCCTGGTTCGTAAACCGCCCCACGCGGCCCCGCAATTGGTGTAAATCCGCTAATCCAAAATGGTGGGCATGATTCACCATGAGCGTGTTTGCGTTGGGAATATCAATCCCCGACTCGATGATCGTTGTGCAGACAAGGACATCAATTTCCCCTTTTAGAAATTGCAGCATGACGTGTTCCAGTTGCCTGGCCGGCATTTGCCCGTGTCCCACGGCGATTCTGGCTTTGGGGACCAGTCGTTGTATTATTTTAGCAATTTTTTCAATATCTTCAACTCGGTTATGCAGGAAAAAGACCTGGCCTTTCCGGCTCATTTCTCGTTCGATAGCGGTGCGCACGAGGTCTTCGTCAAATTCCACAATGTGTGTCAAGACCGGAGTCCTGTTTTTGGGCGGGGTTGAGATGACGGACATATCTTTGACTCCGGCCATGGCCATGTAGAGCGTGCGCGGAATCGGCGTTGCGGTTAAGGTCAGGACATCCACCAGGAGTTTGAGATGCTTGAGCTTCTCTTTGGCTTTCACGCCGAACCGCTGTTCTTCGTCAATCACCACGAGGCCCAGGTCTTTGAAGCCGATGTCCTGGGACAACAGCCGATGGGTCCCAACGACGATATCAACATGCTTTTCGGCTAAATCCCGGATGGTGGCTTCTTGTTCGTGCCGGGTGCGGAACCGGCTGAGCATCGCGACCTCAACGGGATAATTTTTCATCCGTTCGCGGAAATTGTAGTAATGCTGTTCGGCCAGAATCGTGGTCGGGACGAGTACGGCCACCTGCTTGTTGTTCAGCACCGCTTTGAACATGGCCCGCAGGGCGACTTCGGTTTTCCCGAACCCGACGTCCCCGCAGAGCAGCCGGTCCATCGGCCAATCGGCTTCCATGTCCGCTTTCACTTCCAGCGTTGACTTCCTCTGATCCGGCGTTTCTGGAAAGGGGAAAGATTTCGCGAATTCATTTTCCCATTCAGAATCCTTGTTGAAAGCGAACCCTTTCAAACTTGTGCGGAGCGCTTGCAGCCTTAAAAGCTCCGCTGCGAAGCGCTGCAGCTTTTTTTGGATATGAGCCTTAACCCGGGTCCATTCCTTGGACCCCAGTTTATAGAGACGGGGCGGTTTTTTGTGAAAGCTGATGTATTTTTGGATCAGATGCATGTCATGCTGCGGGATGTACAGGCGGTCGCCGCCGGAATATTCAATGACCAGATGATCTTTATTCTGGTTGTTGACGGACATGGGTTTGATCCCGAGGAATCTTCCGATGCCGTGATGATTATGAACGACGTAGTCTCCTTGATGGATGTCAACGAAATGGTTTAACGGGGTGTCGGCAGTGAAAGGGGTTTTCTCCGTTTTCTTCCGGGGAAGGATAAAGACGATATTGTGTTTCCAGATCGTCTGGGATGAACGGATGTTGTAGCTGGCGATAAACTGGATGCGGTCCTCGTTCAGGGCGATCCGAATCGGGCTGTCGAAATTCACCGGGAAAATATCGAGGACTTCTCCCCGGCAGGCGAAGTCCCCTTCCCCCTGGACGTCCCGAACCTTGCGGTAATGAAAAAGCACCAATTCATCCAGGATTTCGTCTAGCTGGATGGTTTGATCGACATAAAGTTTGAGCGACCGGAACATCCTAAATTTTGTTCTTTTGCCAGGTCAGGACCAGCGGCACGGCGATGAAAATCGTCGAATACGTACCGGCGACAAACCCGATAATCAGGCTGAGCGCGAACGTGTTCAAAGTTTCTCCCCCGAACAAATAAATGGAGATGACGGTCATTAACGTGGTGGCTGTCGTCAAGATGGTTCGGCTCAATGTCTGGTTGATGCTCGTATTGAGGACGTCCCGGAATTTTGCTTTTTTAAGTTTCGGCATGTTTTCCCTGACCCGGTCGTAGATAACGATCGTGTCATTGATGGAGTACCCGGCGATGGTTAGCAGAGCCGTGATAACGAGCAGGTCGATTTGTCGGCCCAGGATGGCCAGGAACCCGACCGTAATTACAACGTCGTGTAGCAGGGCGATCACCCCGGTCGTGGCGAAATCAAAATGGTGGAAGCGGAATCCCACGTAAATCAGGATCCCGACCAGGGCGAACACAACCGCGGACACGGCCCGTTTTCTTAAGTCTTTCCCTACGACGGGGCCCACGGCTTCAATCCGCATGATTTCAAACGGATTGTCCGCCATTTGTTCTTTGAATACTTTGATGACTTCCTTGTCTGTATCTTTTGCCGACCGGATGATAATATCCTCCGGATGCTTGTCAAACCCCTGGATCACGAGATCATGGATGCCGTTGGCTTTGAAAATATCCCTTAGCGCCTGGGCTTGGACCGGTTTCTGAAAACGGTATTCTTGAACCTGCCCGCCGGCGAAATCAATGCCATAAGCCGTGTCTTTTTTCTGGAAAAAGTTGAAAAGCCCGATGACGATCAGGATCACGGACAACGCTAGGGCGAAATAACGTTTGGAAACAAAGTCGATGTTGATATTGCGGAAAGTCTGAATCATGGGCAGTGTCTTCAGGAGTTTCATCTCGGAAAGGAGCTGGAACAGGGTCCGGTTGATGAAGATGGCGCTGAAAAGACTGGACAACAAGCCGATGGTCAAGGTCACGGCGAACCCTTTAATGGGGCCCGACCCGAATTGAAAGAGCATAAAGGCGGCGATCAGCGTGGTCAGGTTGGAATCCAGAATAGCGGAAAAGGCTTTGCCGAAGCCGCTGGATATGGCCGCGTGCATGGGCCGGCCGTTGACCAGCTCTTCCCGGATGCGTTCGTTGATCAGAATGTTGGCGTCGACCGCCATGCCCATGGTGAGGATGATCCCCGCGATACCGGGCAGCGTGAGGGTCACTTTAGAGCCTGGCAGTAAAAAGTTCAGCGCCCCCATGACCCCGACGATAATGACGAGATTGCACAAGAGCACGATATCGGAGATAATGCCTGCTTTTAAATAAAAGATCAGCATGAAGATCAGGACGGCAATGCCTCCGAAGACGCTGGCGGTCACCCCGGCGCGTATGGAATCCAGGCCCAGGAGCGGCCCGATGGTGCGTTCCTCTTCCACGTGCATGGGCGCGGGCAAAGACCCGGAACGCAAGGCCAGGGCCAGCAGGGACGCTTCTTCCACGGTGAACTGTCCGGTGATGACGCCCCGGCCGCTTAAAATCGGCTCGCTGATATTGGGGGCGGAAAGGACTTCCCCATCCAGCAGGATTGCCAGGCGGTCATTGACATGCGCGCGCGTCAGCCGGGCGAACGTTTTGGCCCCTTCGCCGTTTAAGGTGAAACTGATCTGGGGTTCCCCGAAGGCGGCGCTGTTAAAATCAACCATGGCGTTGGCGATGGTATCCCCGGTCAAAGCAGGTTTTTCGGCGACCAGAATGAAATCCGGTTTGCCTTTGATTTGTTTCAGGAGATAACCCGGCGGGTTGGTCTCGGTCGACAGCGCCTCATTGAGAAGGTTGGGGTCTTCATTGACCAGGCAAAATTCCAACTGGGCCACAGTGCCGATGAGTTCCTTGGCCTTTTCACGGTCGGTGATGCCGGGCAGTTGAACGAGGATCTGGGTCTCCCCCTGCCGCTGGATAACCGGTTCGGCCACCCCCAACTGATCAATACGGTTCCTTAAAATTTCAATAGCCCGGGGCACCGCGTCTTTTTTGGCTTCCTCGTCCAGTTTTTCGGTGTCCACTTTCATGATCAGGTGAATACCGCCTTTCAGGTCAAGCCCGAGGTTGATTTTCTTGCCTAGGGGCAAAGCAAAGTACAAGGAGGCCGCAATCACGCCTATTGCGACCAGTAAACGTATTTTCAGATTTTTGCTCATCGGTTTGTTTTCTCCTTTATCGTAACGCTATGTTTCGCTGATGGTCGCGATAGCTTCTTTATCCACTTCGATTTTTACATTATCATCAACGCGCAATATGACCGTGGTCGTTTTGACGTTAACGACCGTTCCATGAATGCCGCCCGCGGTGACAACCTGATCGTTCTTCTTCAGCTTTTCCAGGAGTTCCTTCTTCTTTTTTTGCTTTTCCTTCTCTTCCGGCCTAAAGACGATGAAATAGAATATGAACGCGATCGCAATAAACGGGATCATTTGCGAGAATTGATTGGCTGTCGCTTCTGCTGGCATATAAGAGGACCCTTTCTTTAACCCGGTTAATAAAAAATATCCCAGTGAATGTCAGGCGCGGGAATTAAGCCTTCGCGACTTTTTTAACCAGAGACCGCACGGTGTCGGTCATCCTGGCCCCTTTTTGCAGCCATTTTTCAAGCTTCGCATTGTCTACCGAGATGACCGCGGGTTTCTTCGCCGGGTCATAATATCCCAGAATGTCCAAGGCCCGTCCCTGTTTGGGTGCGCTTTTGTTTAAAACGACAATCCTGTAGTTATATTTTTTGTTGGCTTTTGCTCCTGCTTTTTGCAGACGAATCCGTACTTCCATTTACTTTTCCTCCTTGTTCCTTTTTATAAGCAGCGTGTGTTTTTTTCTTGTTCAGGGGACGCGCGGTCCCGTTATCCCAAATATGATGGGCCTGTTCGATCGCCAGCACCTGCGCCCGGGCCTTGTTCATGGTTTCCTGGTATTCACGGTGCGGCACGGAATCGGCTACGATTCCGGCGCCTGCCTGGATATAGGCTTTGCCTTTATGCGCGACAATGGTCCGGATTGTGATGCAGGAATCCAGATTTCCGGAAAAACTGAAATAACCAATGCATCCGGCGTAAGGCCCCCGGGAGACGTTTTCCAGCGTGTCGATAATTTCCATCGCTCTGATTTTCGGGGCGCCGGACACGGTCCCGGCCGGGAAGGCCGCTTCCAGGACGTCCAGAGAGTCTTTCCCCGGGGCAAGCCGCCCTTTTACATTTGAAACGATATGCATGACATGAGAATATTTCTCAATCGCCATGAGTTCGGAAACCTCGACCGTGCCTTTTTGGCATATCCGGCCAAGGTCGTTACGCCCCAAGTCGACCAGCATGATATGTTCGGCGATTTCCTTGGGGTCGCGCAGGAGGTCTGCCGCCAGTCTACGGTCCTCCTGTTCATCCTGGCCTCTCGGACGAGTCCCGGCGATGGGACGTGTTTCAACGATCCCGTCTTCGCAGCGGATCAGCAGTTCCGGGGAAGACCCGACAATAGCGATTCCGTTAAAATACAGATAGTACATGTACGGCGAGGGATTCAGCGCCCGCAGCATACGGTAAAGATAAAATGGAGAAACATGGATATCCACTTCGAACCTCTGGGAGAGGACGATTTGAATAATTTCCCCCGACTGGATTTGCTTTTGGGCTTCTTTTACGATGGCTTCAAAACGTTCCTGGGACATGTTGGACCGTACCGCAAGCGCGTGCGGAGGGCCTTCCCAGCTCTGGGTTTCCGGTTTAAGCGGCCGTTGGAGTTTCTTGAGGATATCTTGTATGGTTTCCACGGCCAGGGAATACGCCTGGATACGGGCTTGGGTATCCATCTTTTCCGGGATGTGGACGCAGTAGACCACTTTGATTTTGTGGTTAAGGTGGTCAAAGATGACCAGGCTTTTGGCCAGCACCAGCATCATTTCCGGTAAATCCATATCCTTGGGGGGCTGGTTGGGGAGATACTCAAAGAACCGCACCATATCATACCCGAGGTACCCCACCAGCCCGCCGCAAAAGCGGGGGAGCCCCGGCAGGGGGACAAAACGGTATTCTTTCATGATGTCCCGGATGACTTTGAGCGGGGAATCCGGAGCCGGGACCGTTTCTTGAACGGTTGTGCCTTGGGCGAGGTCGATAATATCGACCGTCCGTCCGCGGGCCCGGATCACTTTCTCGGGATTGGACGCCAGGAAAGAAAATTGGGCTACTTTCTTCTCCCCTTCCACCGATTCCAGGAGGAAGGAATACCCTTTCTTATCGGCGAGCTTGTAATAAGCGGATACCGGGGTGTCCATGTCTCCGAGGACATCAGCAAAAACCGGGATGAGGGTCCCTTGTTCTGCCAGTTTTAAAAATTCGTTCAAATCCGGTTTTATCATGTCTTTTTTAAAGGTGTAATTTCTCGGTAAAAGCAACTTTTTTTAAGAGTATGGCATGCGGCCCCGATCTGCTCAACGATGATCAGCAGGGTGTCGCAATCGCAGTCGTAGTAAATTTTTTTAACATATTGAAAGTGCCCCGAGGTCATGCCTTTCACCCAGTATTCCTGGCGGGACCGGGACCAGAAACAGGTTTTTCCTTTTTTTAAGGTCGCCTTGAGCGAGTCAATATTCATATACGCCATCATGAGGACCTCTTTTGTCTTATGGTCCTGGACGATCGCCGGGATAAGCCCGTTGGCGTCAAATTTCAATTTGTGCAGGGTACGCGGGGTAATCTGGATTGTTTCCATGTTTTTCATAAGCGTATCGGTACACCTTTTCCTTTAAGATAGTTTTTAATATCTTGAATGGCCAGTTCCCCATAATGAAATACGGATGCGGCCAGGGCGGCGTCCGCTCCTGTTTGTGTCAGCGCATCTAAAAAATCCTCCGGTTTTCCCGCCCCACCGGAAGCGATCACCGGGATATTGACCGCCTGGCACACGGCCTTGGTCAGCACCAGGTCATACCCGTCTTTGGTCCCGTCATGGTCCATGCTGGTTAAAAGAATTTCTCCGGCCCCCAGGTCTTCCCCCTGCTGGGCCCAGGCGACGGCGTCCCGGTTTGTGCGGATGCGGCCGCCGTTAATATAAACCGTCCAATGATCGCCTTCCCGTTTGGCATCAATGGCCAGGACAATGCACTGGCTCCCGAACCGGTCGGCCGCTTCCTTGAGCAGCCCGGGGGCACGGACCGCCGCTGAGTTGATGGACACTTTATCTGCGCCGGCGTTAAGCAATTGCCGTATATCCCGGATGTCCTGAATTCCCCCCCCTACTGTCAGGGGCATAAAGACTTTTTCCGCGGTTGAGCGCACGACGTCAAGGATAATCGGCCTCGCTTCATGACTGGCGGTGATATCCAGAAAAACAATTTCATCCGCGCCCAGACGGTTATAATTTTCCGCGATTTCCGTGGGGTCTCCGGCGTCGCGTAATTGGACGAAATTAACGCCTTTGACGACGCGGCCGTTTTTAACATCCAGGCAGGGGATTATCCTCTTCGTGAGCATAATTGAACCGCTTTTTTAAAATCCAGGGTTTCTTCATAGATGGCCCGGCCGGTAATCGCCCCGGCGATGCCGCGGGGTTCCATCTCCAGCAACTGTTTGATGTCCTCGATATCTTTAATGCCGCCGGAGGCGATTACCGGAATGCTGATTGCGTCAAGCAGATCTTGCAGGGCCGCGTAGTTCGGCCCGGTGAGCATCCCGTCGGTTTTGATATCCGTGTAAATCAGGCACGGGAGCCCCATGCCTTCCAAGTTCCGGGCGAAATCGGTGGCTTTGATACGCGTCACTTCCGTCCACCCTTTTGTCGTCACATAGCCGTCCTTGCAGTCCAGGCTGACAGCGATCCTCCCCGGCCAGCGTGCCAGGATGCCCCGGAGGAGTTCCCGGTTCCCGATGGCTTGAGTGCCTAAGACAACCCGTTTCACGCCGTTGTCAAGCAAGGCGGCGATGTCGGCCTCTGTGCGGAGCCCTCCCCCGCATTGGACCGGGACCTTAACAGCGCGGGCAATATCAAGGATCGTTCCCGTATTCTTGGGGGCGCCGGTCTGGGCCCCGTCCAAATCAATGACGTGCAGCCATTCTGCCCCGGCTTTTTCCCATTTCTGCGCCACCCGGACAGGGTCGTCCGCGTACCGCGTTGTGTCCTGAAAACGTCCCTGTTTAAGCCGGACAACCATTTTGTCCTGGATATCTATAGCGGCGTAAAGAATCATATGTTTTCCATAAAATTTTTTAGAATTCGCAAGCCAATATCCTGACTTTTTTCCGGGTGAAACTGCACTCCGAACACGTTTTTGTCCCAGACCGAAGAGGCGAACGACACGCCGTATTCCGTTAGGCTGGCGCTGATTTGCGGTTTATCCGGTTTGACGTAATAGGAGTGGCAGAAATACACATAGGCTTCTGAAGGCAGCCCTTTCCATAAAGGGCAGTTATCTTGCGAGAAGCGAATGGTATTCCACCCCATATGGGGAACCTTGTTCCCGGGGGCGAACCGTTCGACTGTCCCGGCCAAAAGGTTTAATCCCGGAACCGCCCCCCCCTCTGTGCTTCGGCTGAACAGCAATTGAAAGCCAAGGCATATCCCCAGAAAAGGTTTTCCTTTTGCCACAAAATCCCGGATCGCGTCAATAAGCCCGAGTTCCCTCAACTTTTGCATGGCTGGAGCCATGGCCCCGACTCCCGGGAGGACGAGTTTTTCGGCTTGTCCGATCCGTCCCGGATCCTGGGTAATAATGGCCCGGGCACCGCTTTTTTCGAATGCTTTTTGAACGCTGCGTAAGTTGCCCATGCCATAGTCAATAATCGTGATATCCATTTTTACCTGCTTAAAGAATTCAGCGTATAAATTGTTTCAATCAATGACCCCTTTTGTCGAAGGGACCGCCGCAGCCCGGCGCGGGTCGATCTGTGTTGCCTGATCCAGCGCCAGACCTAGGGATTTAAAAACAGTCTCCAAATTGGTGTGCAGGTCGTTGCTCTGCCCGCTGACCTGGACGACCAGAGTGGCTCCCAGGCTGTGGGCGAACGATTCCAGCAGATGTTCCATGTAAGAGAGCGAATACTCTTCCTGGTCCTGCCCCTGGGTCAGGTTATGGCTGAAATACCCCCGCCCGCTGATATCAATAACCGTGTGCCCCAGGGTTGATTCCATGGGGGCGAAGCCGGACCCGAAGCGGCGTATCCCTTGTTTTTCATCCAGGGCTTTCTTAAAAGTTTTACCGAGTACGATCCCGATGTCTTCGTTCGTGTGATGAATATCGATCTGTAGATCCGCTTTCTGGACCAGCAGTTCCATGTCAAAGAAGCCGTGAAAGGCAAAGAGGGCAAGCATATGATCCAGAAACCCGATTTGTGTCTTGATCCGGGCTTCTCCTTTCCCGTCGATGTTCAGGGAACAGGAAATTTCTGTCTCGCTGCTCTTGCGTACAAACTGGGTTTTTCTTTCCTGGTATGCCTGGCCCATGCTCACAATCCTTTCATCCCTTGGTTTCTGGTTTATGGTGCCCTGCGAAGCGGACATGAACAGAATCCGCGTGTTTGACAAGATTTTCCAGTTGCGCGATTTTAATGACGTTCGGATATACTTTTTCTAGGGCGCGCCGGGAGAAGGAAATCACGTGACTGGTTTTCATGAAATGGTGCACGCTCAAACCCGAAAAAAAGCGGGCGGTCCCCATGGTCGGTAACACATGGCTGGGGCCGGCGGCATAATCTCCTACGGCGGTGGGGCTGTAAGGCCCCAGGAATATCGCTCCTGCGTTGCGGATTTTTTTAGATATGCTTTTAGGATGATTCGTGAGTATTTCCAGATGTTCCGGCGCTATTTTGTTGACAACGTCCACCGCTTCATCCATGTTCTGGACATAAATCCCGTATCCGTTTTTGAGGCGTCCCCGGACCTGTTTCAGGAGTTGCTTCGAGGTGGTGACCAGGATGGCCAGTCCCCCCAGGTGCTCCATCTGCGCCTCAAGATCGGCAATGACATAATCCGGGTTGCTGAAGCGGTTGGCGATAATCACGAGTTCCGAAGGTCCGGCCAGCATGTCGATATCCACAAATCCGAATAGTTGCCGTTTGGCTTCCGTGACATACATATTCCCGGGGCCGACAATCATGTCGACTCGGGGGATTGTTTTGGTGCCCAGGGCCAGGGCGGCCACGGCCTGCGCCCCGCCCATTTTATAAATCGCGTTGACTTTCAGCAAATTAGCCACTACGAGAATATGCGGGTTGATATGCCCCTGGGCCGTTGGGGGTGTGGCGATGACAATGTTTTTGACGCCGGCGACTTTAGCGGGGATCACGGTCATATACACGGACGAGACCAACGGCGCTGTGCCGGCCGGGATGTAAATACCCACGGTGTCCAAAGGATGAATATGTTCCCCCAGTAAAACCCCTTCCTGATTTTTAATGCGGCAGGGTTTAGGGACCTGTTTTTTGTAAAAGAGCGTTACATTGTTAATAATCACCTTTAAATTGTTGATAAAATCGCTGGTGATGTTCTGATACGCCGCGCTGATCTCATTTTCCGCGACGGATAAATCTTTAGGAGTCAGTTTGACCTTATCAAAACGGCGGGTGTATTTTACGACCGCATCATCGCCGCACGCCTGCACCTCTTCGATAATCTTTTTGACTTTTTCTTCCGTATGCCGTCTGCGGATATTGTAATGACGGTTATAGATGTCCTGAAGCCCCGGACCGTTGAGTTTGAGGATTTTCATGCGGTGGTGTCCCTTTTCTTAATATAATTCTCGGCCTGGCCTAGTGCGTCGGGCAACAAGTCCGGATTTTGGCTGCCGGCTTGGGCCATCGCATCGCGGCCCCCGCCGTTCCCCTGGATTTTTTCGGCAATGATTTGAATAATGTCCTTCGCGTTCCACCCCGCCTTGATCAGCGCGGGACCCACGGAAATCAGGACCTGAACATCGTTTTTACCGCGGGAAGCCAGGATCACGATCGCATCCATTTTCTGTTTTATAGCGTCGGCGAGTTTTCTTAAAACATTGCTGGTGACACCTTCAAACGTGTGCGTGATGACCCGCGTGCCGTTCAAGTCCTGCATCTCAGCGAGAATCTGCGGAAGCTCCCTGAGGACGGCTTCCGTTTGAAATTTTTCCAGGTCTTTCTCCATCTGCTTCATGCGCTGGGCCTGCAAAGCGGCACGGCTGTCGAGCTCCGCCACCGGGGATTTCATGAGTTGCGACAGGCGCTGGAGCATATCTTCCCGTTCATTGATCAGCTCCAGAGCTCCGGTGCCGGTTTTGGCTTCGATGCGGCGGATCCCTTGCGCGATGGCGGACTCGCTGACGATTTTAAAAACGCCAATCTGCCCGGTGGAATCCAAATGGGTGCCTCCGCACAGCTCAATCGAGAAATCATCAATCGCCACAACCCTGACCGTGTCGGAATACTTTTCTGCGAAAAACGCCAGGGCGCCTTTATCTTTGGCCTGATCCAGAGGCATGCTTTCTTTGGACACCGCCCCGCAGGACAGGATGCGGTCGTTGACATAAGTTTCCAGGGCCCGGATATCGTCGGTGCTTAGGGCTTTCGGGTGAGAGAAATCAAACCGCAGATGTTTTTCATCCACGAGGGACCCCTGCTGTTGGACATGCTGTCCCAGGATCTCCCGTAAGCCGGCCTGCAGCAGATGGGTGGCGGTGTGGTTCCGCATAATTGCCAGGCGCCGCTTGGAGTCGATTTGCGCGGTCACGAGTTCATTCCCCTTAAGGCAGCCGCGTTCGACCTGCCCGGTATGAATAAAAATATCGGAAATCTTGTGCGTGTTCGTGACGCGGATTTGCCCGGCTGGTCCTTGGATGATGCCGGTGTCGCCGACCTGGCCTCCGGATTCCGCGTAAAAGGGGGTGGCGTCCAGCACGCATTGCACTTCTTCCCCTTCCTGCACGGTGGCGCGCTCTTCGGTGTTGACAAAAAGCTTAAGAATCCTCGCCTCGGCCGTATGGTGCTCATATCCCAGAAACCGTGTTTTACACACATTAAGATTCAGCTCTGTATCGGTGAAGACATCCCCGGCCATCTTGCTGGCCGCCCGGGAACGGCACTGCTGTTCCGTCATGAGGTGTTTGTAAACCGCCAGGTCCTGACAAAGGGTTTGTTCCGGAATCCCTTTCTTTCTCGCCGTTGTCAGGATTACGGAAAGCGGCAGCCCGTAGGTGTCCCGGAATTTAAAATAGGTTGTTCCCCGTTCCTGAGAGGACATGGCGGTTAAGTTCAGACTTTCCAGTTCCGGGATCCGTTGGGCCCGGACATGGATAAAAGCTTCCTCGGTCTTTTTCACGAAGTCGGAGATATCGGCGGATTTATCGGCCAATTCCGGGTACTGGTCCTGCATCGCCCGGATGACGTCCGGAACCAGCTGGTAGATGCAGGGTTGTTGCGGGCCATGGGATAAAGCGATGTTGGCGCTGTCATTGATCAGCCGTTTGACCACTGACCCCCGTTCTTTATTGGAAGGGATGATCCCGTCGCAGATCGCAAAGACGATAGCCCGGATATGGTCGGCCACGACACACTCCTCTTCCCAGGAGAGTTCAATGGGAATCAGCCGCCGTATCGCCTGCCGGATCCCCGCAAACAAGTCTGTATCAAAATTATTCTTTTTACCCTGGATCACGGCCGTCAGGCGTTCTAATCCCATGCCGGTATCAATGTTTTTGGCCGGGAGCGGCTCCAGAATGCCGCCGTCTTTGCGCTCAAACTGGGTGAAAACCAGGTTCCAGATTTCCGCGAAACGCCCGCAGTCACAGTCCGGGTTGCAATGGGGATTGGAGCATTTTGGATTTTGCCCGTAATCATAGAAAATTTCCGAGCAGGGTCCGCAGGGTCCGTTTGGCCCTTCCGTCCTGGCGTTGGACGGCCAAAAATTGCTTTTATCCCCCAGCCGCACCAGCTGCCGGGGCGGAATTTTTATCGTATTCAGCCATATCGCGGCCGCCTCTTCATCGTCCTTATGCACGGAAACCCATAATTTTTCAGGCGGCAAGTTGACGGCTCCGGTCAGGAATTCCCAGGCCCAGGTGATGGCTTCTTTCTTGAAATAGTCGCCGAAGGAAAAGTTTCCCAGCATTTCAAAAAACGTGTGGTGAAAATTGGTCTTCCCCACCTGGTCCAAGTCATCCGTGCGCAGGCATTTCTGGGAGGATGTGGCCCGGGTGTATCCTTCGATGTGCCCGAGGAACTGGCGCTTGAATTGCTGCATTCCGGCGGTTGTGAAGAGAACCGTGGGGTCATTCTTGGGCACCAAAGAGTCGCTGCGGACCGGAGTGTGTCCTTTGGACACAAAAAAGTCCAGATATTTTTTTCTGATGGCAGAGGCGGTGAGCATGGTTTTAGTTTCCTATAACAAAAAATCCCCGTAACGTTTGAATCAGGCAATTTCCCGATGTCCTTGAAATGGATTGGCGGAAGTCTCCGGTATTCTTAACCGCCTGGTTATTGATGGCAATGATGATATCCCCTTCCCGGATGCCCGCCTGATGGGCCGGACTGCCGGGATGGAGCCGGGTCACAATCACTCCGGAGATATTTTCCAGGCGGAACTGTTCGGCCACTTCTTCGGTTATATCCTGGATTTCCAACCCTTTCCAGACCGGGAAGCCGTCGGTTCCGGGCTGGGGAACAGCCGGTTTCGGAAGAAGGTCTTTAAAGGCGGGCCGTTCCGCGATCACCACATTCAGGATTTTTTCTTCCCCTTTATGAAGAACCCGGACCTGGACGGTTTCCCCGATATCCCGGTTGGCAATGTATTTGCTCAACAGGGCGGATGTCCGCATCTTAACGTCGTTAATCGATAAGATGATATCCCCGTCGGTCAGCCCCGCCTGTTGGGCTGGCGCGTCTTTCAGGACTTTTAAAACCAGCACGCCTTCAGCGGACGGCAGATTAAAATATTGGGCGAGGCGGTAGTCCAGGTCCTGGATACTGATCCCGATCCATCCCTGGCTCACTTTTTTGCCCTTGATAATCTGGTCAACGATCGCCTTGGCATAATTAATCGGCACGGCGAACCCGATCCCCTGATAACCGCCGGAGGTGGAAAAAATGGCCACATTGATGCCAATGACTTCCCCGTTTAAATTAACTAGGGGGCCCCCGGAGTTCCCGGGGTTAATGGCCGCGTCGGTTTGAATTAAATCGGAATAATCCGTGTCCCTCCGTGAAGTTGCCGGAAGGGCCCGGTGAAGAGCGCTGATGACCCCGGTGGTGACTGTGGGCTGCGGGTCATTCAGCACGTGGCCGAACGGGTTTCCGATAGCCACGACCCATTGGCCGATTTTTAAATCATCGGAGTTGCCTAAAGGGGGGATGGATATATCCAAGGCCGGAATTTTTACGACCGCCAGATCCGAGCGGGAATCGGTCCCTTTGAGTTCCCCTTCGAAAGACCGGCCGTCCGGGAGCATGACCGTGATCGTGTCCGCCCCCCGGACGACATGTTCGTTGGTCAGAATATAGCCTTTATCGTCAACGATGACGCCGGATCCTAGTCCTTGCCGTCGCTGTTCATAGTGCGGGTATCCTCCAAAGAATTCTCCGAAGAACTGGTCAAAAATATCCCCCTCATAAGGGGATCGGCGTTGATAATATTGCAGCTGTTCTGTTTTGATGGATACCACGGACGGCCCGACTTTTTGGGCCACAGACTCTATCGCGTGGATCAAGGATGGTTCTTCCGCATGAATATCAACCGGCCAAGCCAATATGCTGGCTAGGGTTAGCCCCACGCCGAGACAGACGACGGCTTGCCGCATTTGCAAAGGGATATTTTTGTCTCTATTCATAGAGGACCGTTATTTTTTTAATCCGCAGGATTCTAGGATTTTTTTCTCGATTTGGCTAAGGATTTTGGGATTATCCAGCAGGTATTTTCTGGCGCTATCCCTTCCCTGTCCGATTTTTTCCGTTTCGTAAGAAAACCACGATCCGGATTTAGAGATAATTTCAGTTTGGATGCCCAAATCCAGGATGTCGCTGCTCCGGGATATGCCTTCATCAAAATAAATTTCAAATTCCGCCGTGCGGAAAGGCGGCGCCACTTTATTTTTTACGATTTTGGCGCGAATCCTGTTCCCGATAAAATCATCGCCTTTTTTAAGCGTTTCGATGCGCCGCAGGTCAATACGGATAGAGGCGTAAAATTTCAGAGCGTTGCCTCCGGTCGTGGTTTCCGGGTTGCCGAACATCACGCCGATCTTCATCCGGATTTGATTGATAAAGATAACAGTGGACTTGGATTTATTGATAGCGCCAGTTAATTTTCTTAGCGCCTGGGACATGAGCCTTGCCTGCAGGCCCATATGAGAGTCCCCCATTTCCCCTTCAATTTCCGCTTTGGGGGTCAGGGCCGCGACGGAATCGATGACGATCAGATCGACCGCGTTGGAACGGACCAGGGTCTCGGCAATTTCAAGGGCCTGTTCTCCAGTGTCAGGCTGGGAGATCAGGAGGTCTTCCAGTTTAATACCGATTTTGTTGGCATAACTGGAATCAAAGGCATGCTCGGCATCGATAAAAGCGGCCACACCTCCCTGTTTCTGAACTTCCCGGATAATGCTGAGGGTCAGAGTGGTTTTCCCGGAGGCCTCTGGGCCGTATATTTCCACGATTCTTCCTCTGGGGACGCCTCCCACTCCCAAGGCCAGATCTAATGCTAATGACCCGGTGGGAATAACCGGGACATCCAAGTGAGCGGTCCCGTCCATACGCATGATGGCCCCTTTGCCAAATTGTTTTTCAATCTGGGTTAAAGCCAGTTCCAACGCTTTACGTTTATTTTCAGATTCTGCCATTTTTACGTCTGCCGTTTTCACATCTGCCGTTTTCTTCATTTCTGCCATCTTACCCTCCGTTTGTTAGCCATGTTTACTTGGCACCGTTCCTTGTGCTCTGACCTGTGGGGTAAAAATTTATCCACTTTCGCAGAAGACCGCAGGCCTGCCCGTGGATCAACGCAAGAGCTTAACGAGGTCTTCTGCTCCGGGAATGTTCACGCGTATGTTAAGAAGTCAGGTTATTCTGTGAAGCGAATTGTTCATAAGTCCCGCGCCTATGGACGTGGGACCTCATATATAATTAATTAATATTATTTTAAAAATGAAAAACAATTATACATGATGCCCCCGGGATTGTCAATAGTTCCCCCGTCATAGGAGAAACAGCAACACAAGTTTTTGCAAGGGGTTAGGATTTCATGGGTTAAGGCATTCCTTGAGGTATGGCTTCAGGGCTTCGCTGAGGGCTGGATTTTGCTTCACGATTTGATGAAAATAATCAAGCGCCTGTTCGCATTCTCCTGCCTGTTGGTGTGCCTGGGTGAGTCGGAACAGCACGTCAGTGCTGCCGGGCTGATACTGAAGAACCTGTTGGTATAAATCAACGGCCCGTTTTGTTTGCCCAGTTTGTTCAAACGTGTAGGCCAGGTTAAACAAGGCATCAACGTTATGCGAGCACAGGCGAAGCGATTTTTCAAAATAATCCTGGGCCATGGAATAATTGCGGATTTGTAGGCAGGTGTTCCCTAGGTTATAAAGGGTGGTGCTGTCGTTAGGACGGATGTTGAGCGCATTCTGAAAAGCGACTTGGGCTTGAAAAGGATCGGACCGCTGCAGATAAATCATACCTGTTTTACTAAAGCGGATAAAATCAGTGTACGAACGGTCGGCCTGCTCCTTAGGGAAAGCTAAAATAAATAATAGAATAAAAAAAGCGGTTATCCCCAGGTGAGACCATTCTTTCTTTTTAAAGGAGTCCGCGGTCCAGAGCAGCGTGTAGGATTCATAAAGCAGAAAGACAGGTAAGACAGTCGCTCGGTGCCGGGTTGTCAGGAAAAAAACAGTTGTCATAATCCATTGGCTGATTATTAACAGGTTTAGAAAGAGCGTGGCGGGGTGTTTTTTACGGGTAAAAAAAATACCAATGAGCGCCAGGGGGCAGATAATCCCGAAAGGGTTGATGTCAAGAATCCTTTGCCAGTTTTCCTGCAACAGCAGATCGGCATCATGGGCGTTTTCCGTGTCCGTAAAAAAAAGTCTGTTTTTCCGCAGGAAGAGTTTCAGGGATTTCGACGGATGCTCCCGGATAAACTGGAACGCCTTGTCCTGCCAGAATTGTGAAATTTGTCGCGGGGATAGCTTCCGGCGGGCGATCTTTTCAGCGATAATTTTTTGGTCCTCATCCTGCCCTTGATGCGACGGCCTTAAAAACGCCGGGTGGTCATAGACGCCGGTGGCCAGAGGGTTGTTTCCGGTATAAAAACTGAGACCGCTTTGCGCGCTGATGACCGTCCAATCCCCGCCGACAATGCGGTTGCGCAGGGCCGCGGATGCCAGGATAAGGGCGGCACCCAACCCCAGGGGCAGCAGGATTTTTAAAAATTTAACCCGCCAAAAGTAGGGCCATCGCGCCACAATACTTAGGGTTAAAAGACACAGGAAAAATGCGAACTTCCCGTCTCCCAGAATGGCGATCCCGGTGATGACCCCGAAAAGGAACCACTCCCGGGGCCGGTCTTTCAGCAGATCGTTTGCCAGATAATAGAGGAGAAACAGCGATAAGGATATCAACAGGGTGACTGGCATCATCAGCCAGTCATAGTAAATTAGGAAAAAGTTGGTCGCGGCCAGAAGGGCTGCCAGGAAGCCCACTCGCCGGGAAAAGATTTTCCCCCCGATGGCGAAAAGCAGGACACAATTTAAAGATCCCAGAACCAAGTGGAAAAAACGAACGATTTCAATGTGCCCCAGGGCCAGACGGATGAGGACGGCCAGAAAATAAGGGTATAGCGGCAGCCCGAAGAAGGTCTGGTCTCCCAGCCAGTTCCCTCTCGCGATTTCTCTGGCCCAGTCCTGATAATAGGTGACATCGGAACTCGGGGATCCGTAAAATAAATAATTTGCTTTGAGGAACTGCTGATATCCAAGCCTCAGACAGAACGCCAGGACAAAAATTCCGGCATAAAGCCAGCCGGATTTAATTTTTGTTGAAGCCGGTTTATTTTGCATGGCAACAATAAAAGCGGATTAACGCTACGCTGACAAGAGCGGCGGTGTCAACTTTCAGCACGTTTTTGCCTAACGAAACCGGAATCGCGCCGGCTTCCACCGCCTCTTTGACCTCGCCGGGGGTAAAATCCCCTTCCGGCCCGATAAAAACCATAACGGAAGTATCTGGGCGGCATGACATTAAAACCTCCGGCAGTGGTTTTTTGTCTTCTCCTAGCCAGGGGATGACACATACCCCGGCTCCGGCAATCCGGTTGACGGCGTCCCTGAACGTCTGGCAGGGATGAATGACCGGGACCGTATTTCTTTGAGATTGTTTTGCGGCGTTAACGGCTATTTTTTCATAGCGGAACAGCTTTTTCCCGGCGCGATCGTCGTTGAGCCTGATTTCAGTCCGTTGGGTTATGATGGGAATAATGTCCGTCACCCCGATTTCGGTGGTTTTTTCCACAATAAGTTCAAATTTGGTTTTTTTAGGGATAGCGCAGGCTAAAATGATTCCGGGGACGGTCCTCGGGTTTGCGGGGAGAAAACGGTCGACCCTGGCACAGACTTTTTGAGAAGTAACGGACATGAGGGTTGCATAGGCTTCATCGCCGTTTTTGTTAAAGAGACAGATGGCGTCGCCTTTATTCAGCCGCAGGACGGTTCGGATATGATGTATTTCTTCCGGAGAGGTTATTTCGACAGAAAGATTTTGCAGGTTTATATCAGAGAAAAAACGGCGCATAAGAAAACGTATTGTTTGGCAACGTGTTTGAAATTCAGGAATTGATCTGCGGGAGAAAAAGTGGACCGAGGGGGATTCGAACCCCCGACTTCATGATTGCGAACCATGCGTTCTCCCAACTGAACTATCGGCCCAGTGAAAAGGTCATTTATCCCCAGCCGCCCCCTCTTCCCCTGTGCAGCTTTTATAAGACTGGTTAGGTCAGAAGAGTGGTGTCTGACTTTACTTTGAAAACCTTTATACCAGATTTTTCGGAAGCTGTACAGAAAGATTTATATAAATCGAATTCCTCCTTCCTTAGCTCAAATGGCTCTCCCGGCGGTTTGGGCGATGGTCATAGGGACGAAAAAAATATTGGATTTGATTAGGGCGACTGAAATAGCTGGTGTATAATAGTGCCAAAATGGAGAATTTTTTATGCTAACCCGTTCTATGGTTTTCGCTCAAAAGGCCGGAGCCGCAACAGACGGCCTCATCAAGGGGTTTCAGAACCAGGGATACACTGTCCTGGCGGCCTGCAATGGCCAGGAAACCTTGCAGGTACTCAACGCCAATAAACCCCCGATGGTGATTATCCTTAATTCTTTGTTGGAAGGCCCCGGTGCGCTTGACCTCTGTCGGCATATTCGCCAGAAACAAAAGTTTTCAAAAACATTGATACTTGTTCTCGCAGAAACCCCTGTGGATAAAAAGCTGTACCGTGATCTGGGGGTTCATGAAATTATTGCCAAACCGTTTTCTTCCTATGAAATTCACCAGCTTATTTCATCTTTGATTCCGGCTGTTGGATCCCAGCGGAGTGGGGGGCTCAACTTGAACCGGCAAGTCACCGGAGCTACGGTTGTTATCACAATATTTATTGCGGTCATCGTATATTTCGTAATCATCCCTATGATGTTGAGTTCTAAGTCCAAATCCTCCAAGAAAGAGTTGAACCGTTTCCAGAAAAGCATGTCGACCCTTTCTGATGAATCAGAATGACGCGGTTTTTCCCCCCCCTCTTTTTTCCCCGTTTTGCAACAGGTTCTCCGTTCGCCTTTTTGTATGTTCATCCGACCTTAAGGGAGCATCCTTAACGGCCCCGTTGGAGTGGGTTGATAGGCTTTTTAGTAATAACTTTGCCCTTCAGGGAAAATGCGGGTCTGCAGTGAATAATTTGGATTATCCATCGGATCAGAAGGCGTCGCAGGGCTTGAACGGTTTGTCAGGGAAATATCAAGGTAAAATTTTTGCAAGGATGAGTTCTGGACTAGGGTGTAGGTGAATAAATCGCAATTGACGCTGCAGCTGTCAGCCACGGCGTATGTCCCGATAATTTCATCTGCGCTGCTACATGCTGAAGCGCCAGCCGCGGAGGTCTTCGTGCAGGTGTGGATGTTATTTGAGAATTTGGAGTAGCAGCGCCAGACGTCGTCCGTGTAATCATTCGGGGTGCTGCTTGTATCTTGGCGGAAGCAGAGATAATTGCTTCCCGAAGAAGCGATAATCCCCGGGCTGTTGATGTCTCCTACCGCGAGTTTGGCGTTTTTAGTGATATGCTCCATAGTGGCCCAGGTTTTCATCGCTAGGATGGAATCATCGGATGCCGCGGCCCGGGAACCGCGTAAAGCGTAATCAACGGAAAAAATACCCAAGCTTACGATGCCTACGAGGATCGAAGCAATAACGAGTTCCGTTAATGTCAGCCCGGTCTGTCCATGGATTTTAAAATGAATGTTCATCATATCTTACCAATCGATAGTTAACGTGACCTTCCGGGCCCCGGTTAACGTGTCATTTTCCACCTGATAGGACGGGGTGTACGTGATCCCGTCAATGACCACCGCATTTAAGTTATTATAGAGCCCATCGCCCCCTGGTCCGCCGTTCGGATTGAGCCCCCCGGTGTTCCATGTTCCTGCATGGACATCGCAACGGAGCTCCTCGAGGATTTGTTTCGCCAGATACGCAGCGGTTACGTCTTCTTTGGATGCGTACGCTGGTTTTCTCAACGCTGAAACTGCGGTGATGGACCCCGCTACCACCATGGAAAAAATGACCGTCGCGATGATAACTTCGGTTATGGAAAAGCCTTCCTTAAGAAGATTTTGCTTTATACAAAACATTTACCGTCCTCTCTCTTTCCCGCAGAAGAGCCTTCCGTTTATGGACAATTTCCAGTACAACTCGGGTTGGAACCGGACAGCGCGGCCTGGTCCACCGTTAGTGTGAAGGAAGATCCGTCCCTTTCAGCCTGGCAGGAAAACCCAGTGGCCGGGTCCGAACTGGCGCACGTGAAGGTAATCCCGTCTTCAATTAAATTCAGGTTTAAATCGTTATTCATGTCATAAGCATAGTGGGTGCTGCCGTCTGTGGGCCAGTATTGCCCGGAACGGGCTTTATAAATTTGTTGAGCCGAGTGAATCGCTTTTAACTGCAGGACCGCGTCCTGATAGTGGGCGTTTTCAACGGAACGCGTATAGTTGGGGATGGCGAATCCCGCGATCGCTCCCATAACAATAACGACGACGATCAGCTCCACAATTGTGAAAGCTTTGTTTTCCGTCAGGCGAATTATGTTAATAGAGTCCGAGTTCATAACACATGGTCCCCATGCAATAGATATTTCCCATTTCATTGATTGTTAACGTGTAGGCCCCGGTTGTCCGGTCCATTTGCACCAGGGGGAATCCGGACGAATTCAACTGAATATTCTCGAAATTGCTGTTTGGCCGAATTTCAATATCCAGGGCGTCAAGGTCATCTGTATAGGTATGCGCGTTTTCCTGCCAATAACGCTTCTGGGCGGCATAAATGGCCATCAGCATCTGCTTCCCTTCTTCCGCCCGCATCCGCTCGACCGTGTTTCCCAACCGGGGGATCGCTACCATGGAGAACACGCCCAACACCACCGCAACCACGGTCAGCTCAGCCAGCGTAAAGGCCTGTCTTGTTCTAATATTGGGGCATCTTGTTATCATAGCTTATAGAAAAATAAGGGAGCAACATTGGAACCCAATGTTGCTCCCAAGTTTCATGTGCGTCTTATCAGCCGTTCTCTATTATTGAATGCCTGCAAACGCGCCTGTACCAGAACGGGTCACACTGGTCGCATCCTGGGTTATCACGATCGTAGAAGAACCGTCACCATTATCACGCGTGTTTCGGGTCGCCGTCACCGTATAACCGGTCGCGCTGGTACCGCCGATGCCGTATGTGAAATGGTTGTTCGGAGAGTTGCCCGGGTCTTCGATATCCAGCACGTTAAATCCGGTACAGCTGGTATAATCACCGTTCCTCTGTAAATAGCATCTTTCCAAAGCCTGGCGGATGGCTGTCGCTGCGGCCAAAGCCTCTGTACTTCTGGAATATTCAACCGTCGCGAAGAATCGCGGTAAAGCCAAACTAGCTAAAACACCAACGATGATAATGACAATGATGATTTCCAATAAGGTAAAACCGCTTTTATTATTCATTTTCTTCATCTTATATCTCCTTTATACTTACGATATCTCAATTAATTTTTTCCTCAACCATTTTCCAATCTATTTTTCCTGGCCTTTGACATCACTCCTTTCAGGGTTGTTGGGTTCAACAAAAAGGCCTATTTCACCGGTGAGTGAAATAGGCACATTCTTTTCCGTTTATCGGCAACTGGCTGTCGAGGGAGTTATCCCTGGACCCTATAGTTTTGTGCCCTACCCTCACGGGTAGTTTACCTTGATCGATAACAGCTATGTCGAAATCTAGTTAAGGTATAACATACGGGGTTGTAAAAGTCAATTCAGCGGGGGATATTTTTTTTAAAAAAAAGGAAGCGTTTCCTTATTTCGCGCCGCCCAGTTGGGCTATATTAAACATAGGAAGGAACATGGCGAGGACTATCACGCCGATCACCGCACCCATAAAAACCAGCATAAACGGCTCAATGAGCGTGGCGAAACGTTTCATCGCGGTTTCAACGGTTTCCTGGTAAAAGGTCGCGACATGGCGGAGCATTTTACTGAGTTCTCCCGATTCTTCCCCGACTGAAATCATCTGAAGGCACATGACGGGAAAAAATTGGCTCCGTTCCATAGGGCCGACCAGAAGTTCTCCCTGGCGCACGGCTTCTTTAATGCTGTTGACGACCGCGGCACAAGTCAGATTATCCACAAGGCGTTCCGATATATCGAGGGCGTGCAGGATGGGGACCCCGCTTTCGACTAAAATCGCCATTTGTGAAGTAAATCGTTCCACGATGGTAAGTTTGTAAATCCCGCCAAAAGTCGGCAAGGAATACATGAATTGCTCCATCCTTTTCCGTCCAAGATTGGTTTTAGTCCATTTTTTAAAAAGAAAAACCGCCACCCAAGCCGCCATGACGATCTTAATGAAATTGACCTTAATAAAACGGAAAGTATTCAACAATATTTTGGTGATACCCGGCAGTTCGACTCCCATGCTCTCGAAGACGTTTTCGAACCGGGGTCCGATAAAAAGCGCGAAGATGCTGATCGCCCCCAGGCAGATCATAAAAAGCACCGCCGGATACAGGATGGCAGACATGATGGTGGCCCGGAAACGTTCGGCCTGCTCCAGATAAAAGGCCAGCCGGTTTAAAACTGTGGGAAGCGTCCCGGAGGCCTCCCCTACTTCCACCAGCGTCACCCAGAATTGGTTAAAAACTTTCGGATGCTGACCGAGAGCCTGGGACAAGGAACTCCCTTGTTCAACGTCTGCTTTGATCTTCGTCAGGACTTTGTAAAAGTTGGCGCTTCCCGTCTGGTCGGTAATGACGTCAATGCTCCGCAGCAGGGAAACCCCGGCTTCAAGCATTGTCGTGAGCTGGCGGGCGAAGGAGAGCAGATCGGTTAACTTGATTTTGGAGTAGGCAAATTTGCGGTCGCCCGACTTTTGTTTAAGCGCTCTTTCTTGGCCTCTTTTTTGCTCGGCGCTTAGCCCCTCCTCGATCTTAATGATAAAATACCCCTGCCTTTGAAGCTTTTGGATCAGGCTGTTTTTGTCATAAGCTTCGGTATCAACCTCAATGGTTTTCCCTTGGGCGTCTTTAACTATATAATGAAAATTCGGCACACATAAACCTTTCGAATAGATATTTCCTCAATCATGAACCGGGCAGGGACTTTTAATAGACGGTGGTGACGCTAATGACTTCATCCACGCTGGTGATCCCTGCCTCCACTTTTTTAAGTCCGTCTTCAAAAAGGGTGACCATCCCGTTTTTGCGGGCCATGTCATGTATTTCCGTATAGTTAGAGCGTTTGGCAATGAGAGCTCGGATATCATCATCGATCAGCATGGTCTCAGTTAATACAATTCTTCCTCGATAGCCTGTTTGGTTGCATTCGTCGCAGCCAACGGCTTTATAAAGCAAATCGCTTTTAAGATTCAGATCGGCAAATTGTCCTGGAAGGGGCTCAAAGGCTTCTTTGCATTTGACGCAAAGACGTCTCGCTAACCGCTGGGCGACGACCATAACCAGGGAGGGCGTTAATAAATATGGTTCAATGCCGATGTCGGTAAGACGCGTGATAGCCGATGCCGCGTCGTTGGTGTGAATGGTGCTTAAAACAAAATGCCCCGTTAGAGCCGCGCGTACACAAATTTGCGCGGTTTCCAGGTCGCGGACTTCCCCGACCATAATGACATCCGGGTCTTGCCGGAGGAAAGAACGCAGGGCCGCCGCGAACGTCAGCCCGATATCAGCCCGGACACCCACCTGATTAATACCCTCAATTTTAAATTCGACCGGGTCCTCTGCGGTGAGAACGTTTTTGTGAGGGTCGATAGTTTCATTCAAGATGGCATAAAGGGTTGTGGATTTCCCGCTACCGGTGGGGCCGGTGACAAAGAAAAGCCCATAAGGAGATTTCAAGGCCTGCTTGACTTTTTCATATTGGACTTTATCAAATCCGAGATTCTCCAGTTGCAGAGGGACAGAGGATTTATCCAGGATACGCAAAACCACTTTTTCTCCCCAGATGGTGGGAACCGTCGAAACACGTAAGTCGACATACCGGTCGTTATATTTAAAGCTGATGGCGCCGTCCTGGGGCAGTCGTTTTTCCGCGATGTCGAGTTTGGCCAGAATTTTGAGCCTGGAAACAATCGGGAGCATGAGGTGCCGGTTCGGGGGGGGGATTTGGTAGAGGAGCCCGTCGATCCGGTACCGCAGACTGATTTTGTCTTTGAACGGTTCGATATGGATGTCACTGGCCCGCTGTTCAATAGCCTGCTGGATCATCAGATCCACGAGTTTAATGACCGGCGCCTCTTCTGCCTTCTCAATCAATTCATCGACATTCGTATCAGCGGAGCCCGGGGGAGTGAATTCCTCGTTCTCAATTTCGACCCTGGGGGTTTCCTCGTCTCCGGCGATCACGTTATCCCCTGGGTCGGCACGGGCGGTGCGGCATAAAGAATAGAATTCTTGGATAGCCGGAAGGAGGCTCTTACGGGTCGCCAGCAAGAGACGGATTTCACAATCCTTGGCGAGCATTTTTAAATTATCAAGGACAACCAGATCCAGGGGGTCTTCCAATGCCACGGTTATGACGTTGCCTTGTCGGGCAATGGGTAGGACGATGTTCCTTTTGGCGAAATCATAAGGAATCACTTTATCTAAATCCTGGGATACATCCGGGTTTAATAACTCGTTTTCAGGGGTGGCATAGGGGAGATCCAGTTGGGCGGCCAGCGCGGAAACAATGTCTTCTTCTGTGAGGTAGCCGAGTTTTATGAGGTTCTCCCCCACTCTCCCTCCGTCCCTTTTTTGCATGGCAATGGCGTCCTGCAACTGATCTTCGGTGATCAATTTTTGCTGCAATAAGATTTCGCCAATTTTATAGTGCATCATAGGTCGATTTCCTTAAACGGCGCGAGGGGTTGGTTATTTGTTTTCAAGTTCCCGGAGTTCTTTTTCGATTTGATCGAATCGGCTTGAAGGAAAATCCTGTTCGCGGATAATGGACCGTGTTATGATTTCTTGCGATTCGATTCTTTCTGTTTCTTTGATGATACGGGGGGTGATAAAAATAATTAATTCGCGTTCCTGATGGGATTCATCTTTATGCCGGAAGGCCTGCCCGAGGACCGGTATGTCTCCCAAGAGCGGCACTTTCGTGATGGTATCTGATTTTTCTTCCCGCATCAATCCCCCAATAATAATGGTTTCTCCGCTTAGGACGCGCAAGATGGACTGTGTCCCCCGCTCTTCCGGGTCGCGGAACGTTTGCCCGCTGAAGGTCTGCCCCTCGCGCGCCAGGATGACCTTAGGGACCAGTGCCATGGTGATTTCTTCGGTTTCCACGTTGGCCTGGGGCGTCACGGTCAGGAAAACGCCTGTTTCGGCCCTCTCTGCTTCCAGAGACTGTGTGGCGATACTTTGCGAGGATTCCGTTTGGGTCGAAACGCCGATGGTTTCATCGGCCGCGATTTTGATTTGAGCGGTTTCATTGTTTAATGTCATAATAGACGGTCGTGCCAGAGTTTTTGTGCCGCTCTGTGTCTTCAGAAATTGCAGGGTCGCGGTCAACCCGCTGGCATCAATGATGCCTGTATAATACTGGGCTCCCTCATCATCGAACTCGTTACTTTGAAAGGACTGCCCTTTCTTCAAGAGTTTGTTTTGGTCCCAGGGGTAAACGTGTGCTCGTTTCCCGCCGGTAAAACTCAGTGGGGTGTCTCCGATTTTAACGCCGATTTTTTCAGTCGTCCCTTGGGACACTTCCAACATTTCCACCTCGATCATAATTTGGGGGATCGGGACATCCAAACGGGCGATTGTATTTTCAATCAAAGAAAAGTTTGTCGCGATGTCCGTGATGATAAAACTATTCGTGCGGGGGTCTTCGGTGATTTTCCCTTTGGGGGAGAGGATCGCCATGACGGCCCCTTTAATCCCGGTCTCATCATTTGTGTCGCTGGAGTTTATTGAAAGCCCTTCCACCAGGCTGATATTTAAAGTTTTTTTCAGTTTTGACTGGCTGACGGTAGCATGTTTGAGAGGATAAACACGGGTTATGAGTTCCGTGTCCGGCTGGGACAACGGCTTAACAATATAAATATTAGTGTCGGGCTGTATCTCATAGGTTAAATCATTGGCTTTGAGCAACTGTTCCAGGGCCTGCTCAATAGGTACATTATCCAGAAAAATTGTTATCCGTTTCGAGGCGATGTTTTCCGCTGTGATCAGGTTCAGGTTCGTCTGTTTGGAGAAAATTTTCAGGACATCCACCAGCGCTGCGCTTTGGAAGTCCATTGATATTTTTTTTGAGTATTCAGGATAGACAAAAGGACTTCCCGTGCCTGATGTCGCCGCCGGCTCGCTCCCTATGTCCGCCCATCCTGCCAAGATGAGCAGGACAGTGGCAAGAAATAGCCTGCCCTTTTGATCCATATATAACTCCTTCAATTAAGGTTCGATAAGGAATTTTTGATTTTTAAATGAAATTTCAACTCCACCGCGGGATATCCCTATGATGCGCCATTGTTCGATGGAGTCCCCGACATCAAGAATCCTTCCTTCCATGATAGCTTGAGGGCGGTCTGTGTTCCAGACAATTCCGGAAATTTTATAATCCGGTTTCGGAAGCAAGACCTCTTCCACCGCCTGAGTTTGCTGGGAAACGATAACGGGGGTTTCCGCCGCGCCTGTTTGAATATCCGGTTGAATCGGAGATGCCGCCTCCGGCGTTTTTTCCACGATCTCTGGTTCCTCTTGGGGGGGGTCGTCCGGAAGTCGGGGAACAAACGGGTTTCGCAGGGCGCGTAGCATTTTGGCCGTTTCCTCGTCAATCTGCAACTGATCCAGATGAAACTGCTGTTCAAGCTGGCTGGCCTGCTCGGTTATATTATCCTTGGTGAGCCGGTTCGCATAAAATTCGGTGAATTCTTTGGCTTTGTCGACTAAGGCTTCTTCGGTAAAGCCTGTTGTCCCTCCCATCTCTCTGGAGGCCAATACGAGTAGGCCCAATATAAGAATTTTATTTCGTTTCATTTTTAAAAATGATAGAAGCGATTTCCATCTGTATCCTGATTTCCGGGTTTTCTTCTTTGGCCTCCCCGACCGGTTGTTGGGGGTAGCGTCGTTTGCTGATGAATGAGTCTAAAACCGTGCTTTGAAAATCTTCGATCCTCAAATTGTATTGAGAACTTTCAATGTCATGAATGAATAAAAAAATGTTGTCATATTCTTTTGAAGTAATGACCAGGTTAATACTTGTGAGTTCATACAGCGGTTCATCTATTTTTTTAGCCGGGGAAAACGATTCTAGCCGGACGCCCCGGTGGATGGCCATGGTTGTGAGGGTGTTGGCCAACGCGTCCGCGGATAACCCCTGCGGCAAATTGTTGAGCAAGTCATCATGGCTTTTTTTCGCGTCGTTATATTCAGTCATGGCGACTTTTTTCTTGAGCAGCTCATTGATCTGGATCGTGACCCGGTGCAGTTCCATTCTTTTATTGATATAAAAATGGGCGCTAAACACAATGGCCCCGATGATGATTAGGGCGGTGAGAAGTTGTTCGGGGTTTTTCTTGAATTGTTCCCCCACCTTCCCATAATCAATTTTATTTAAATCCTTGATATCCAGTTTGCTGAGTTCTTTTAGGTTCATGTTTTCGTGATATCCGTTTTAACTGCAAGTGATCACAAAGAAAGATACCTGGAATTTTTGGAGTTCTTCTTGCCGTGTTTTGAGTTCAATGTTTTTGAACGAGTCTTTAAATCCGTCCTGCTCTTTGATGGCGGAATAGAACTGGTTAATGAGCTTAAACTGGTCATTGATGCTGTCCTGATACACGTATCCCTGCAGTTCAATGTATCTTCGCGTTTCGGGTTGGGAAGTGTCCAGGCTGCCCGTCGAAGCCGCATTTTTATTAGCCTCATAGCGGATTTTCATGGATTTGAGCCACATGCCGTAGGGCATGAGCGAAGGAATTTTATATAAATAATACTTTAAATCGCTGGTGACCCGGACATTTTTGTATTTGCTGAGTTTTCCGGATATGTCTTCGGACATTTTTTCAATGTCTTTTTTTTCCAGACTTTTATAGGGGCCCAATTCTTTGTTCAGGCTCTCCATGCGGTTATACTGTTTTTGGGCCATGCTATTAGAGGAGTGAATCACCGCGAAGATCACCAGGGCGGATAAAGCCGCGCTGACCAATAATGGTTTGTATTTTTCGATGTTGAAGTGCAGGGATGTTTCCGCTGAAACGATTTGTGCGGGATCCTGCCCGAGGTTGAAATCTTTTGTCGTCAGCTTCGGGGGCTTGAGCGCCGCCCCTAAGGCGCTCAAAAGCCCTAGGGAGGGGATTTCTTGGGGGCCCTTAATCAAATCGGAAGCCAGGATTTCGAGAACAGGGATTTTAAAATCTTCCGTAATGGCTTTGCCGGCGTCCGGCATCAGCTCCTGGGAGATGAGCACGATTCTTTTGACCTTGGCCGTAGCGTTTTGACGCGTGAAAAAATTAATCGACACCCGCAAGTCGGTAAAAAGACGGGACACAAACTGATCCTGTTGTTTAACATCGAAGGAAAACGGGGATTCCCGGACAAACTGAACGACATCATTATCGATCATAATAATGTGGATAGAATTGTTTTCGATCAGGACGATAGCCGAAGCGTGATCGTGCGGGATGATTTTTTGCTTTCTAAGAAGCCGGAAGAGCGAAACCGCTCCCGGCTCGATGCCGGCGATTTTGATATCGGTGTGCTGCAGAACTTCCGTATATTTCTCCAGCGTTTTTTTTCTGATCGCGACAAAAATAACCCGGAGATTTTTAAGTTTATCTTTCTCAAAAGGGATGCTGTGAAATGTATAAACCAGTTCTTCGACTTTTATAGGGACGTATTTTGTGACCTCGAATTCCACCACCCCGCGGATTTCATTCGGGGCCATCCAGGGGATCACGAATGACCGGAAAATCAGGTCTTGGGTGGGTATGCTCAGAATAATTTTCCGTTGAGAAAAGGCGGCTTGGGAAAATGCTTTTTGAAGAATGTCTGTGAATAAAAGGCCTTCCGGGACGTTCTCAGTTTGCTGGCTTAAGACTTCTTCAAAAGGGGCGAAGCTCGAGTGAATCATGGCTCCCCCCTTCCCCGCTTCCGCCAAAGAGAGAGATTTTTTGCCCCAGTAAAGCCCGATATGTGTTTGAAAATCTGCCATTATATAATAAGTTTATAAATATTATAAATTGTTATTCTCATTAAACACTATCGTTTATTCTTTGTCAATTAAGTTCCCCAAAAAAAAGCCGTTTTTAAATCATGGTTTATTGAAACCATATGAGGGTTTATGGTTTTTCGAAATGATGTTTGGGGAATAGGGAAATGGCAAGGGTTGGCTTCTGAATTTTGGTTAATAGTTAATCTGAACTTGAATGCGATTCACCAGGACAGGGGTTAAGCCCGTGGGCGCGATATTGATATTCCCTTGGTCCTGAATAGTGTAGGCATAATTTTTTCCGGAGATGATCTCCGCATTGGCGAGGGGGATCGTGGCTTTTTCCATTTGAGCCTGGTGATAGCGGTAGAATGTCCCGATAGCGAACTGCTCGGACTTAATTTGATCAACGACATCCTGTCCGGATTTCTGGTGAGTCACCAACAGGCTCATGACGCTGACGACCACAATGGAAAGAATAATGCTCAGAATAAGGACAGTCAGAAAAATGATGCCTTGGTTTCTACCCAACTGGCGCGGGTGTCTCAAAAAAAATTTATGTTTCATTGTCCCCTGCCTTTTCAAGAAGACTATTGCATCGCGGGCATTTCCAGATAGACTTGGGATTATAAGCAATAAAAATATACAGGCAATAAGGGCACTGCTGGACATGCTCCGCTAATGGTTCCGATTTATCGTTGTTGCTTTTAGTATAAAATAACCACAGATAATAAACAAGAATAACCACGAAAGATAAAAAGACCGCCATCGTTTGTGTAAATTCTATTTTGATTTGCATAATGTAGTGATAAGGATGAAATTAATGACTCAGACGGAGCGGAACCCACCTGGGAATATCGGGGTCGATTCCCAGTTTCAAGAGCTCATCCCGTTCGATCTGGATACGGCTTTTTTCCTTCATAAAAGGATTTTTGACGTATGTCTTATCCCCCCCTGAGGGCTCCTCCGCTATAAAAAGAGTTTTCTCTGGAAGTGTTTTGTGAACGGAGTACGCCGATGGCCGGATGGGCTGTACCCGGAGATTTATGCTGTTGCCCAGAACCGGCCCCGGGCCATCCGGGCCGTCCTGTTTTCTAAAATTTTGAATTTCTTCATATCCTAGAATAGGGCCCAAGAAAACAAAAGCCGGTTTCGGCGCCCGTTTAAAGTTATAAAAAATAAAGGATACGGATGTAAAGATAAAAACATGAATCAGGATCGAAAACAGGAACGCTTCCAGGTCACGTTCCTGCCGATAGAATTTTTTAGAGAAAACAAATTTCATGGCACAATAAAAACCCCCGTGGGGCTTCAGCGGTCTTGTGTCGTTGCAATGTTAATGCGCTCTATCCCGTATTTACGGCAAATATCCCACACGTCCACCATCCGGCCTAACGAGGCTCTGCGATCCGCTTTGATCAGCACGGGGATGTCTTGTCCCCGAAGTTCCTGGAGCTGTTGATTTAGTTCTTCAAGAGTCAAAACGGCGTCATTGTGATAAATGACATTTTCGCTGCTGATGATAATAATAAAATTATCTTCGGTGATCGAGTCGCTGGTGACCGCTTTGGGCAGCTTGACGTTAATCCCCGACTGGGACGTAAAGGATGATGAAAGCAGGAAAAATATGAGCAGGAGGAAAATGATGTCAATCATCGGCGCAAGATTGATTTGTTCCACTCCCTGCTCTAATTTAACATGACGCTTGAATTTCATATTCACCTCGTAACGGCGTTAAGAATGTGTGCTGGAAGTCGATGTTTCGTTGATATGGCATAATAAATTAACTAATTCCGTGGCTCCGCGTTCCATGTCCAGGATAAAGGTGTTCACGCGGCTCACCAGATAGTTATAGACCACGAACGTGGGGATCGCTACGGTAAGGCCGGCCACCGTTGTCAGGAGCGCTTCCCCGATCCCTCCGGCCAGCTCTCCGGGGGTGACGGGGTTCATGGTTTCGGCCAACCCTTTGATCGTATAGAAACATCGGGTCATTCCCGTTACCGTCCCGAATAGCCCGAGCAGAGGCGCGATGTGGGCTATCGTGGCGAGCGCGGTAAAACGTTTTTCCAGCTTGGGGATTTCAAAAAGGCTGACATCTTCCATGGCTTCTTTAATCGTTTCCCGGGAGGCCCCGTACTGCAGAATACCGGCTTTCAATATTTGGGCTAACGGCGAAGGGTCCTGGTCGCACTGTGCGATGGCATCTTTTATCTTGTTGTTTTTAATGAGCGTGAAAACTGTGTGTTTCAGTTTATTAGGGTTGGAACTGATGCTGGCAAAATAGATTAATTTTCCTAAAATGATTCCTACCGCTATAATCGAGCATATGCCAATAGGTATCATGATCGGGCCCCCGGCCAGTATCAGTTCTCCCGCGTTGATTTCCCATGCTCCTCCCATGCGATCCCTCCTTTGTGTCAACTTCTTTTTGGTTCTGTGAGGGGAATAGGGTTTTTAGTCTGTCCCCTGTTGATTGGTCACGTTCTTTTTGATCCACTCCAGGCGCTCTTGCGCGTATTTGGTTTCCTCTGTGTTGTGCTCAAGCACTCTGGAATAGACGCGTTTCGCTTCCGTCCAGTTTTCCTGATCTTCAAAAATGCGCCCAATGCGCAGATAGGCCTTGATCATCCAGCCTGTTTCATGGGCGTAAAGGTAAGGAATTTTAAAGTATTCTTCCACGGCTTTGTCCGGCCTATTCAACAGCTCATATGTGTCGGCGATAGAAAATTGCAATTCGGCTGGTGAATATTCACATCGGGATGTGTAATGTTCTCTCGCGGTCTGAAACGCATCAATGGCCGCGGGATAATTTTCCTGTTTCATATAGATCCCGGCCACTTTGATGAACGTATCACATTTAAAGTCGGGGGCGGCCTGGCCGATTTTTTGATATGTCTCCAGGGCCTCTTCCGGCGGCATGTCTCGAGAAAAAATATCCGCAATCGCGAGCTGGGCCTTACCGTATATTTCGGGAGAGGCGTCTTGGGGAATTTCCTGATAGTGGCGTATGGCTTGATCATACTCGCCTAAAGCGGTATACGATTGGCCGAGTTCGAAATATATGATATTAATTTTAGGCGACGACGGAAATTGTTCAAGAGCTTTTTCATAGTATTGTATGGCGGTTTTCAGTTCCTTGTGTTCCAGGTTATAATTCCCCAGCCAAAGAAGGGCTTCTTGTGCGGATTCCGTTTGAGGATATTTCTGAATAATTTTTTCGAACTGGTCGATGGCCGCGGCGGTCTGGCCCATTTGATAAAGGCATTTTGCGATATTGAGCTCGCTGGCCTGGATTGTGGCCTTTTCACCCGGGAACAAGCCCTCCATGGCCAGGAAAGTTTCCATGGCTTTTTGATAGTCCTTCAACTGAAACAGGGCCAGCCCTTTCAGGAAATACCCGTCCCGCATGACGCCTTTATCCGAAGGATTGGTGGCAAGGTATTGCGAAAGGAAATCGACCGCCTGGGGCATGTCATTTTTTTTAAAATAAGCGGCCCCGAGGTAATACAGGGCTTCGTGGCTATATTGGGAATCCGGGAAATTATTGAGGAGGCTTTTGAACGATAAAATAGCCACCTCCGGGCGCTGGGACTGGATTAGCGCTATGCCTAGGCGGAACTGAATGTAGTCTGTGTAGACACTGTCAGGATATTCTTTTAAAATTTTATCATAAATGTTAATGGCTTCTTTAACATAACCGCTGTCAAGATGGGCGTCTCCCATTTGGGTCAGAGCGCTGACCTTTACGATGTTGCTGTCGCTTTGGGCGATAATAGTCTGGAACGTGCTGATGGATTTATCAAGGGCGCCGGATTTGAGATAGGTCCAGGCCAGCCCGTAATAGGCCTTCTCCCGGAGGTCTCCTTGACTTTTCATTGTCTCCCGGTCGAGGACCGTTTGATATTCGCGGAGAGCGGCCGGATAATCCTGCGTTGTGTAATAAATATTGGCCCGCCCAAGCACCGCCTCCATGGTTTTGCTGTCTTCCGGAAAAAGTTTGATGATATTGGTGTAGGCTTCCAAAGCCGCAGGGTAGTCTTCTCCATGCGTATAAAGATTCGCCAGCCCCCAGTAGACATCATCTGACAGAACATTATGGCTAATCGCGAAATCTTCCGCTTCCAGGAAATGGCGTTTTGATAAATCGAATTTTTCAAGTTTCAGGTAACACCACCCCATGCTGACACGGGCGATGTAAATGATTTTCGGGTCTGTCGCAATATCCGCGGCTTTGGCATAGTAGGTCATGGCGGTGAGATAATCCTGTTTATAGAAGGTGGCTTCCGCCAGATAAAAAAGCGCCTCGGATTTATGGGGCGCATCGGGAAAGCGTTCCAGGTACTTTTGAAACAGGGAGATAGCTGTGTCATAATTTCCCTGATTGTGTTGACATTCCCCGGTCTTAAAGAAAGCGTCTTCCGACAGGGGATGGTCGGGAAACCGTGTGATAAGTTCTTGAAATTGCTGATGGGCCTTGTCATAATTCTTTTTCTCAAAGAACGTCCAGCCTAAAGAATAGAGCGCTTGGGGAATAAAATCGGATTGCGGATAGTTGTCCAGGACCTGCTGATAATAATGGGTGGCCTGGTTATAATCGGACGCTTTAAAATAGGTTTCCCCCAGCCAGAAATAGGTGGCGTCTTTGAGAACGTCGAAGGCCAGCAATTCTTTAAAGACGGAATATGATTTTAGATATTGATTTTTAAAAAAATAACACTGGCCTAATAAGAGTTTGGCCTGGACCAGTTTTTCCGGTTCCGGGTTGAGTTCCAGGAATTGTTCGATATAGCGGACGGCGACATCGTAAAAGCCGTCATCAAAGGCCCTCTGTGCGACCCAAAAAAGTTCCTGCGTCGAACCGTCCTCTTCAGACGCAACAAAAGACGGCATCCCGGTCAGCAGGACCGCGGTCATGAGGATAACAGCTAAAGCTTTCGCCTGGTATTTAAGATGGTTCATGGGTCTTGTGTTGTATCCCAAGGTTCGTGCTTAAGAAGGCAGTGCATCCGCAAGATATTTCCCCGTGTGGGATTGCGGATAGTTTAAAATGTCTTCCGGAGCCCCGGCGAAAACCAGCTCGCCTCCTTTATCGCCTCCGTCGGGGCCAAGGTCGATGATATAATCCGCGTTTTTAATAACTTCCAGATTATGCTCAATGACAAGGACGGTATTCCCTTTATTAACGAGCCGTTGTAAGACGTTCAGCAACTTGTCGACGTCTGCGAAATGCAGGCCTGTCGTAGGTTCATCCAGAAGATACAACGTCTTCCCTGTGGCGTTCTTGCATAGCTCGGTTGCCAGCTTAACGCGCTGGGCTTCGCCTCCGGATAAGGTGGTAGCCGGCTGACCGAGTTTGATATAGCCCAGCCCAACGTCACATAAAGTTTGTAAAACATTTTTAATCCGCGGGATATCCTCGAAAAACAGGAGCGCTTCATCAACGGCCGTATTCAGGACATCCGCGATATTTTTGTCCCGGTAATAAACATCCAGGGTCTGGGTATTGAAGCGGTTCCCTTTGCAGACTTCGCATTCCACATAGACGTCCGGCAGAAAATGCATTTCAATTTTTTTGATGCCGTCTCCGCTGCAGGCTTCGCAACGCCCCCCTTTGACGTTGAAGCTGAACCGCCCCGGTTTGAATCCGCGTTTTTTAGACGTCGGTAGCTGGCTGTAAAGTTCGCGGATGAGGCTAAAGACACCGGTGTATGTGGCCGGGTTGGAGCGGGGCGTCCGGCCAATCGGAGTCTGGTCTACTTCAATCACCTTATCGATGTGTTCGACCCCCTTTATTTGACGGAATTGTCCGGGTTTGTCGCGGGCCTGATATAGTTTTTGGGCGAGGGCTTTATACAGGATATCATTGATCAGGGTTGATTTCCCTGATCCGGAAACTCCGGTGACGCAGGCAAAGACACCCAGGGGGATGGAAATGTTGAGGTCTTTAAGGTTGTTTTCCCTGGCGCCGATAATCGTCAGATGTTTTGTCCCTTCAATGGCCCTTCGTTGGGGCGGAACCGGAATGCGCTTCTCCCCGCGCAGGTACTGCCCGGTCAACGACTCGGATGATTTTAATAGCCCGGGAACGTCCCCGGCATAAATCACCTGCCCTCCGAATTCCCCGGCGCCGGGGCCTAGGTCAACCACGTAGTCCGCCGCGCGGATGGTGGCTTCATCGTGTTCGACCACGATCAAAGTGTTTCCCATATTCCTTAAAGATTGCAGGGTCGATAAAAGGCGCTCATTGTCTTTCTGGTGCAGGCCGATGCTGGGCTCGTCCAGGATATAGACGACTCCGACCAACCCGGACCCCACCTGGGTGGCCAAACGGATGCGTTCCGCCTCCCCTCCGGAGAGTGTGCCGCTTTTCCGGTCTAAGGTGAGATACTCCAGCCCCACATTAATGCAGAAATCAATGCGCCGGATGATCTCCTTGATCACCGGTTCACTGATGTGCCGGTGTGTCTCATTTAATTCCAGATGGCTGAAATAGTCTTTAGCGTCCTTGATAGACATTGCGCAGACTTGGGCGATGTTCAACCCGTTGATCTTGACCGCCAGGGATTCTTTTTTTAGGCGGTTGCCGTGACATGTCGGGCACGGGAGGATGGACATGTAACGGGATATCTCGTCTTTAAGCCAGTCGCTGTCTGTTTCCTCAAACAGCCGTTTGAGGTATTTTTGCAGGCCTTCAAACGGTCTGTCCCAGATAATATCATCGGATCCTTCGAAAATAATTTTTTTGAATTTCGGAGATAATTTGCGAAAGGGGAGGGTCGTGTCGACGTCATAGAGGTGGGCGATTTCCCGCAAGACGGCCCGGTAATACATCAAATAATTCCTCCGTCCTTTGCGCCAGGAGGCGATGGCATTGACCCATGGCTTGGAGGGGTCCTCCACGAGGAACTCCGGATCGATTTCCATCTTGGTACCCAGGCCGTTGCAATCCGGGCAGGCTCCGTAAGGCGCGTTGAATGAGAAGATGCGCGGTTCAATTTCGGCCAGGTTGATGCCGCAGTCGATACAGGAATAATTTTCGCTGAATATTTTTTCAGGGTACTTTTGATTAAAGTTTACCATGACGATCCCCTGGCCGATTTTCAGGGCTGTTTCCAGGGAGTCGGTCAGGCGTTGGCGGATTGAGGGTTTCAAAGAGAGGCGGTCAACAACAATTTCGATGTGGTGGATTTTATATCGGTCCAGTTTGATTGTATCCGTGACTTCGTAGATCTCCCCGTCAATGCGCATGCGGATAAATCCCGCTTTGCTGACCTGTTTCTGGACGTCTTTGTATTCCCCCTTTTTCCCCCGGATGAATGGCGCGAGGATGATCAGGGGGGTTCCTTCCGGCAGAGCCATCAGTTGTTTCACCATTTCCTCGTTGGACTGCTGTGTGATTTCTTTGCCGCACCGGTGGCAGTAAGGCGTGCCGACCCTGGCGAACAAAACTCTTAAATAGTCGTAAATCTCAGTCTGGGTCGCAACGGTTGAGCGGGGATTATGGCTTATGGTTTTTTGTTCAATCGAAATGGTTGGGGAAAGCCCGCTGATCGATTCGACGTTCGGTTTTTGTAATTGTTCAAGGAACTGGCGGGCGTAGGCGGATAGACTCTCTACGTAGCGGCGTTGCCCCTCTGCATAAATTGTGTCAAAGGCTAGGGAGGATTTCCCGGATCCGCTTAACCCGGTGATAACGATAAATTGATTCCGGGGGAGCGCGAGGTTAACGTTTTTTAAGTTGTGCTCATTGGCATTTTTGATAAATATGAATTCCGTCTGCATAAATATTATCCCGGAGGGTTTGAGCCTGTTGTTTTATAAAATTAATATTATACAATCGACTGCTGATTAGGGAAAGTGTAATCTAAAATAGCCCCTGTTATAAACTATAACAGGGGCTATTTTTTTCACGTCAACGCTGCTATTTTCTTTTTGCGGTTTTCTTGGCAGGTTTACTTTTCTTCGCTGAGGTTTTCTTTGCCGCTTTCTTTTTCTTCTTGGAGCCGCCCCGGACCATCTTGGCGCAGGCGATATCCCCGTCTTTGTCGATAAAATACAGATTACCGACTTCTTTCTTGACTCCGACTTTTGCGACTTTTTTCGGTTTTCCACCCTTTTTGCTGCCTCGAGCCATGATCGCGCAAGAAACATCACCGTCTTTGTCTACAAAGTAAAGGTATCCCTTTTCTTTCTTGACTCCGACTTTAGCTACCTTTTTAGCCATAGTTTCACCTCCTTTCTAATAAATAGTTGAAACTACGTGCCGACACGAACCCCACTGCAAAATTCTTTAAGTGTCTGGACAGCCGACAGCACCGCCAGATAACTCGTTTTCGGGTTATCCGGGCAAACCACATTTTCGGTGCGGCTTATCATATGACCAAAATCTCCTTGGATGTCTATTTCATGGGAGTTTATTGTATATTCCGGTGATGTCAGGAGGCGGATGACGATTTTCGATTTTGCATGTGAGGCGAGCGCCAGCGTAGCAGCGACATTGATGTTTCTTGGAAAATACCGCACGGCGTCATCGACGGTTCCCTCGAAAATGCAGGTTTCGCCTGTGATATCCTCGAGGTTGATCCCCCGGTCTTCAATATAGCGGTTATGGGAGAACCCGGCGATTGGCTTACGGGTGGTCAACGTAATTTTTGATATCGAAGCCAAGGACGCTGATTTTACGGCATCGATCCCGGCAATCGCGCCCGATGGGATTAGGAGGGCGCAGCCGTTTTTAATCGATAAAGCCAACAGGTCTTCAGCGTTGAGCAGCCTCCCAACGCTGACCGAAAGAACATCTTTCTTGGCTTCCAAAGCCATTTGTATGAAGTCATGGGTATCGGAGTTTATCGCTTCGACAAGGATATCACAATCCTGCAACAGGGCAGAAAAGGAATCCCTGATAAGATTGTCTTCGGAGAGAGCTTGTTCCAATTTGGCGGTTTTAGACGGGTCAATATCGTAGATACCGCTTAAAGCGCATAAGGACTGCAGGTCTTTTTTTATGGCATGCGCGATTCTCGAGCCAATAGCCCCGCAGCCGAGAATGGCGACCCTTTTAATTTTTCTGGTGCTCCCTGCGTCTACAGAATTTAATTCCATAGGATGAACGACCCTGGGGGTTGTTTTAGGCTCGCACGAATATATTGTCAATCAGCCGGGCCTTCCCAAGACGGACAGCCAAGGCCAGTAATATTGATCCCTGAATGATTTTGACCGGTTCTAACGTTTCCGCTTTGACGCACGCGACGTATTCGATTCTCCCGTGACGGCAGCGGTTGTTGAGGACATCCTTCATGTTTTGGATTAATCGGCTTGAATCTTTTTCCCCCCGGCGAACTTCTTCTTGCGCCATCTTGAGCGCTTGATATAACGCCGGGGCCTCCTGCCGTTCCGCTGCCGTTAAATAGGCATTACGTGAACTGAGGGCCAATCCATCTTTTTCTCTGATTGTCGGCAACACTCGAACCTGCACCGGGAAATTTAAATCTCTCACCATTTGCCGGATCACCACGCATTGCTGGGCATCTTTTTGCCCGAGATAAATTTTATGTGGCTGGACGATGTTTAATAATTTTCCGACGACAGTGGCCACTCCCCGGAAGTGCCCCGGGCGCGACGCTCCGCAAAGCGTCGCAGTAATTTTTTCTGCATTGATGTATGTCAAATACCGTCCAGGGTACATCATTTTTTCCGACGGATAAAATATTATATCAACATTTTCTTTTTTTGCCAATAAAACATCTTTTTTTTTGTCTCGAGGGTAAGATTGAAAATCTTCTCGTGGCCCGAATTGTGCGGGGTTGACAAAGATGCTTAAAACGGAAATGTCATTTTGTCGGTGACAGGCTTTCAGCAAGGAACGATGCCCGTTATGAAGGTATCCCATGGTTGGGACAAAGCCAATCGTTTTTCCTTCTCGACGGAATTTTTGGCTGAGTTCCTGCATCGTTTTAATCTGTGTGATGATTTTCATGGCCTAGCCTCCTTGCTAAGTCCGGGGCGATCTCCGCCAAAGGGGTCATGACGAAAGGCCGGGACTTCATCCTCGGATGAGGAATATCCAGCCGTTGGGAATGCCATTCGATATCATCGTAAAGAAGAATATCGATATCAATAACCCGCGGCCCGTTGCGTACCGATGGCGTTCTCCCCAGAGCCTGTTCGATTGTTTTAATGCGTACCAGAAGCTCTTCGGGAAGAAGCCCGGTTTCGACCCGGATGACGTTGTTGAGAAATTTTCCTTGCGGCGGCCCCCCTTCCGGTTCGGTTTCAATGATGGAAGAAACCTGGACGATATTCATGCCTTCTGCCTCAAGGGCCTGAAGGGCCTGCCGAATAGCTTTACGTCGGTCCCCGATATTGGATCCCAGAGCTAAAAATACGGTGGCCATGCTGTTCCCTCTTGACGATACGGCGGCGCGCGTTAAAGAATTTTTTGGATTCTGCTGACAGCTTCCGCCAGGCGGTCCTTCGGAACCGTCAGGGCCATGCGGATATACCCTTCTCCCGCAGGCCCAAACCCCACTCCAGGTGTCGCGACGATGTCTGCCCGGTCCAGAAACGCTTGAGCCGCTTGCATGGAATCCTGGAAACATTTTGGGATTTTCGCCCAGACGTAGAAAGCGGCCGCGGGGGGTTGGATTTTCCATCCGACGCTGCGCAGACCGTTAATTAGACAGTCCCTCCGCTCTTCGTATAAACGCCGTAAATCGTCGATTTCTTCGGGCGGGGTTTTGAGGGCCGAGATGCCGGTGACCTGGATCGCCTGGAATATTCCGGAATCATAGTTGGATTTCACCTTGGCCAGAGCTGCGATGAGCCTGGGGTTCCCGCAGGCCCAGCCTATGCGCCATCCGGTCATATTGTAGGTTTTTGACAGGGAATGGAACTCAATGGCGATATCCCTCGCTCCCTTCACTTCGAGGATGCTGACCGGTTTCACGCCGTCGTAGTAAATTTCTGAATAGGCCATATCGGAGATGAGGATGATATTGTTGGCGAGGGCGAATTCAACCAGCTGTTGATAAAATTGTTTCGTGGCGCAGGTCGCGGTGGGGTTATTGGGATAATTGACGAACATCGCTTTGACGCCCTTGGCTGAAGGGAGTTTGGAGATGTCCGGCATGAAATTTTGGCCCTCTTTGAGCGGGATACGGGTGATTTTTCCCCCTGCAAACAGGACGGACGCCTGGTAGGCCGGATAGGCCGGGTCGGTGATCCATACTTTATCATTCGGGTTGATAATCCCCAGCGGTAAATGGGCCAGCCCTTCCTTGGATCCGATCAGTGGATAAATTTCCGTGTCCCGGTCTAGGCTGACTTGAAAGCGGGTCTGAAACCATTCGGCGATGGCCTGGCGCAGGTCGGGAAGCCCGGCATCGAGGGCGTAATGATGGTTTCCCGGGTTGTCCAAGGCGGATTTCATGGCTGCAATGATGTGCGGGAAAGGCGGCAGGTCCGGATCCCCGATCCCGAGGTTGATGACGTCGCGGCCTTCGGCGATGGCTTTGCGTTTGGCTTTATCGATATCAACAAAAAGATAGGGCGGCAGCTCTTTAAGCCGGTCTGCCCATTCAATGGTGTTTGTCATTTTTACTCCTTTACGTGGCTATTCTTTAGGGAAAAATTTTTTCAGTCGGGAGGCTGCGACAGAGGTTCAGCGGATGTTTAAGACGTCCTGCATGTCAAACAGTCCTTTGGCCTGGGTTGAAAGAAATTTAGCGGCAACCAGGGCCCCTTTGGCAAAAATGTCCCGGGTTTTGGCGTGATGTTCAATCACGATGCGGTCTTCGGGCGATTCGAAAATGATTGTATGGTCTCCGACAATTTCCCCTTCCCGGATGGATTGAATGTCTTGGACGCGGTGCCCAGAGTTTTCTTCAATAAGACGGCCCAGGCTTTTGGCCGTTCCCGAAGGGGCGTCTTTCTTGTGGATATGATGCGCTTCCATGATTTTCACCTGGTAATGTCCCGGGGCGGCCGCCGCGAGTGTTTGCGTGAGTTTAAAGAGAATGTTGACCCCGATGGACATGTTGGAGGAAAGCACAATCGCAATCCGGCTGGAGGCCGCCTGGATCGCCTTCAGGTGAGAATCATTCAGGCCGGTGGTCCCGATGACGCAATTAATCCCGTATTCCTCGCAAATCTTTAAATAGGTCATGGTCGACTCCGGGGAGGTGAAATCAATAAGGACTTTGCTTTTCCCGATGGCTGCGGGTTCGCCGGAGATCAATGTCCCTTCGTATACTTTGTTTATGAGGGGATGATCCGGATGCTCCATGAGGGCGACGATCTGGAAATCTTTATCTTGTAAGGCGAGCTGGGTGATGCGTTGTCCCATGCGCCCCTGACAGCCGTTAATCGCTATGGGTATCATGGTTTCCTTTCCGCTTTCTGTTATGATTTGATAAGATTAAAGTCTTTGAGTACATTTTTCAGTTTGTCCCTGTTGCTCTCCGACATGGGAGACAGCGGCAAGCGCAGCTCGTCCGGGCAAAGTCTCATCAGCCCCATTGCGGTCTTGACCGGGATGGGATTAGTTTCCAAAAACAGGGCCTGCACCAAAGGCAGCAGCCGGTAGTACCTGTCCTGGGCCTTTTTAACGTGTCCGTCAGCATAAGCGGTGATAATCTGGACGATGTCCTGTGGCACGATGTTGGCGGCCACCGAGATGACCCCTTTCCCTCCGATGCTTAAGACGGGTAGGAGAAGCGCGTCATCACCGGAGAGCAGTAAGAATTCTTCAGGGCAAAGCCGCTTGATGTCCTGCATCTGGGCCAGGGACCCGGATGCCTCTTTGACCCCGATGATTGTTTTACAGTCTTGTGCCAGCTGCGCTATGGTGGCGGGCTCAATGTTGCAGGCGGTCCGGCCAGGAATATTATAAAGGATAATCGGGATATCTACAGCCGTCGCGATGGCTTTAAAATGGGCGTAGAGGCCTTTTTGCGTGGGTTTATTGTAATATGGGCTCACGATCAACACGGCATCCGCGCCTGCTTCGGCGGCGTGCCGGGTTAATTCCACGGCTTCGGCGGTTGAATTGGACCCGGTCCCTGCGATCACCGGAACCCGCCCTTCAGCGGCTTTGATGCATATCTCAATGACCCGGTTATGCTCTTCGTAGGACAAGGTCGGGGATTCCCCGGTCGTCCCACACGGGACGATTCCATTCGTGCCGTTATGGATTTGAAAATCAACCAGTTCGGTTAATTTTTTTTCGTCAACTTTCCCGTTCTTGAAAGGCGTTACAAGTGCGACAATGGAACCACTGATCATTTCACGTTTCCCCTGTTCGTTAATTTTTCGGATTTCGCTCCGAGCGGTTAAATAAAAAATTGACCTTGTGCGATAAAATGGGCGCTGCCTTTCAGATGGACATTTTTTAATTGGCCGTGGGCCACGTCAAAAATGACTTTCAGGACTTCGCCGCTTTGTGTTAAGACATCCATGCTGGCCCCGGTGACGGTATCTTCGCCAGGGTGCGTTTTCATAAACGTGACCAACGCGGCGGCGACGCTGCCGGTCCCGCACGCTTTGGTTTCGGCCTCGACCCCCCGTTCGTATGTTCTTATGCCCACCAGACCGGGTTTGAGCTGTTCCACAAAATTCACGTTGGTGCCCCGCGGCATGAATTTTTTATGATAACGAAACGCAGGCGCGATCCGGTTGACATCGATATCTTTTAAACGGTCCACGTAGATAATGATATGCGGAACGCCCGTGTCAATGTATTGGACGGTCACGCGGCGCTTGTTGACCGTGAGGGCAATGTCCGGCCGGTAATCGGTCGGCGGGCTTAACCTCACGCGCGCCTGTTCCTCCCGGGCTTCGGCGTCAAGAATGCCCGCCAGGGTTTCGATGGTAAACGTGGCCTGTCCGTGCCCTTCCCTTTTATAACGGGCGATATAAGCCGCCAGGCACCGTGCCCCGTTGCCGCACATTTCAGCTTCCGATCCGTCGGCATTGATGATTCTCATCCGGTACTCTGCTTTACGGGATTGTCCCAGGATGAGCAAACCGTCCGCCCCGATGCCGTTTGTGCGGTCGCACATGGCCGGGGCCAGTTTTTTAAGCGGCAGCCCTTTCACGTCTTCAAGCACAAGGAAGTCATTCCCCGCGCCTGACATTTTAATAAAATTAATGGTTTTTTGCTTCATTTTAAGTCACCTGGTTATGGCCTGGGCTTACAGGAATTCCGGGATTTTTTCTCCCCGGATCAGGTCTTCAAACGTTTCCCTCTCCCGGACAACCGCGTATTGGTTGCCCTTGACCATGACTTCCGGGACCCGGCAACGGGCGTTGTAATTGCTGGACATCGCAAATCCATAAGCCCCGGCGCTCATGACCGCGAGCAGTTCCCCCGGCGGTAAAACCGGAAGTTGCCTGGCTTTTCCCAGAAAGTCTCCGCTTTCACAGATCGGGCCCACAACGTCTAATTGGACGGCGGGACCCGGAGTTTCTTTCACGGGCACGATTTCATGATAAGCGCCGTAAAAAGAAGGGCGGATGAGGTCGTTCATCCCGCCGTCAACGATAAGAAATTTTTTATAACCGTTGTCCTTAAAATACAGGACTCTGGTGACGAGGATCCCGGCATTGCCCGCGATAAAACGTCCCGGTTCCATAACGATCTTCAGCCCGCTTTTTTTAAGGCACGGCAACACGGCCTCAGCGAACTCCTGGGCGGTCTGCGGTTTTTCGTCTTTGTAGATGATGCCTAGGCCTCCGCCGATATCGAGGTATTCAATGGTCATGCCTTCTGTTTTAAGCTCTTCAATAAATTCGGTCACGCGCGTGATGGCCTTGATAAAGGGAGCGCTGTTCACGATTTGCGATCCGATGTGGATATGCAGGCCGATGATCTGGATATGGGTATGCCTGTTGGACTCTTTTAAGAGTTGCTTGGCTGACGTCAGATCGATCCCGAATTTGTTTTTTAAGGTCCCGGTGGTGATGAATTCATGTGTTGTGGCCTCCACGTCCGGGTTGATGCGGATCGCGACCGGAGCGGTCATGCCTCCTTTTTCAGCGATGTGGTTGATCCTCTCCAATTCGGCGGATGATTCAACGTTGAAGAATAAAATTCCTGTTTCCAGTGCGGCCAGGATTTCCTCATCGGTTTTCCCGACCGAGGCATAGACTATTTTTTGGGGATCCGCCTGGATCTTCCGGGATTTTTTTAGTTCCCCGCCGGATACAATGTCCAGGCCCGCTCCGGCCTTAACGAGGGCCTTCAGGACCGCGAGGTTCCCGTTGGCCTTCATGGCAAAACAGATGACTGGCTTCACGGCCGCAAACGCCGTTTGGATTTTGAGGAAATGGTCCAGCAGGGTCTTGTGACTGTAAAGATAAAAAGGCGTCCCCACGGCTTGAGCGATATCGGCCACAGGAATATGTTCGCAATATAATTCTTTATTTTTAAAATGGAAGTCATGCATGGGAAGTTCTTTTCCTTCTTTTTAGGGATTTCTTCGCCTTGACGGATTTCTCCGGGTTTATAATTTCCTGGACAACTTGTGTGTTTAATAAAGGATGAATTTGTTGCAAGGTTTTATCATCCATTGCTTTGATGTCCGTGCCGGAGGTGTTTTTCATCTGGATCAGCTGCCCGATCAAATGATGGGCTTGTTTGAAAGGCACCTTATTTTGCACCAGATAATCAGCCAGGTCTGTCGCATACAAGGATTCGTCGTCTAGGTGTTTCCGGATCCGATCTTCTTTCAGTTGAAGATGATCCAGCAATGACGCTAGAATCTGCAGACTTTCCTGGACAATACGGAATGAATCAAACAACGGCTCTTTATCCAGCTGCATGTCGCGGTTGTAGGTCATGGGGAGCCCTTTCATAACGACCAGAACGCTGATTAGGTTTCCGTAGAGTCGACCGGTGTACCCTCGGATGAGCTCCAGCACATCGGGATTTTTTTTCTGTGGCATAAGCGAGCTGCCGGTGCAGAACGCGTCGGATAATTCCGCGAAACCGAATTCTGTGGTGGCCCATAGAATGAGGTCTTCCGATAACCTGGATAAATGCATGCCCGTAATGGCCAGGCTGGACAAAATATCAATAATGAAATCACGGTCACTGACGGTGTCCAGGGAATTTGTGGCCGGCGAAATGTCTTTGTCCCAGTCCGGGTTGATCGGCTGGCTGTAAAACGCCGCCGGCAGGAATGTCCCGGCAAGCGCCCCGGAGCCCATGGTTAATTGGATATTATTATAAATCCTCAGCAACCGGCTTTCGTCCCGCTCCGCCATTTGAATGAAGGCGTCGCAGTACATGGGAAACGCCACGGGAATCGCGTGTTGTAAGTGAGTGAAGCCGGGCATGATGACGCGGGCGTGCCTTTGCCCTAACTGGGACAGGCTTTTCATGTAGGTCAGGAGCTTCCGTTCCGTCACGAGAAGCTGTTCCAGGCAGTACCATTTTGTGTCCAGCACGACCTGGTCATTGCGGGAGCGGCAGGTGTGCAGTTTTAAAGCCGCACTCCCGGCGTACCCTGGTTTTTCCAGCAGGCTCTGGATGTAAGAATGGATATCCTCAACCCCCGGGTCAGGCTTGAATGTCCCTTTTTCGATTGTGTCGAGGATTTTATTAAGCCCGGTTTGCAGTTGGTGAAATTCCTGCTGTCTTAACAGGCCGGCCTGCTTTAAAACATGAATATGCGCGAGGGAGCCCCAACAGTCAAATTTGGCTAACCGCTGGTCATAATGAATGGATCGCGTGAAATTTTCTACGGCCGTGTCTGTCTCCTGAGAAAAGCGTCCGCCCCACAATTTGCTCATGTGAACCTCTCTGGCTTTGCGATGCCTGCGTAGAATCCCGGGATGGTTATAAGCGCTGGTACGGCAGACTCCATAGCCGGTTAAAACCTTCCGCGAGTTTCTGGTTGAATACGTCTTTATCCCCGTAAGTCGCCAGTTCAAGTTTATAGCGCGAAAACGGGGACTTTCTTCCTGTTACTATGCAGCTTCCTTTATATAGTTTCAAGCGGACCGTGCCGGTTAATTCTTCCTGGGTCTGAGCGATCAGGGCGTCAAGCTGTTTTTTCATCGGGGTTTCCCATAGCCCGTAGTAAACCATTTCAGCGTATTTATAAGCCAGCACATGCTTGAAGTGAACCGTTTCCCTGTCCAGGACCAGATATTCCAGTTCCTGGTGGGCCAGATGCAGGATTGTGCCCGCGGGATTTTCATAAATTTCCCGTGACTTAATTCCGACCAGCCGGTTTTCAACCGCATCCACCCGACCTATCCCGTGGCGGCCGCCGATGTCATTCAAGGTCTGGATCATGACCACAGGGTTAAGTGATTTTCCGTTCAGTTTGGCCGGGATCCCTTTTATAAAACTGATTTCTATGTTTTCCGGCTTTTGCGGCGCGGTTTGCGGGTTTTTGGTCATCTGGTAGATCTCTTCCGGCGGTTCGGTCCAGGGATCTTCTAAAACCCCGCATTCAATGCTGCGGCCGTAAAGGTTTTTATCGATGCTATACGGGCTCTTCTTGGTGACATCCACGGGAATGCGGTGCTGGCGCGCGTATTCGATTTCTTCTTCCCGCGTTTTGAATTCCCATATGCGCACGGGCGCGATTTGCTCCAGTTTTGGGTTTAGGATCGACACGGTGGTTTCAAATCGGACTTGGTCATTGCCTTTTCCGGTGCAGCCGTGGGCCACGGCCGCGGCGTCTTCTTTTTTTGCGATCTCAACGAGGTGCCTGGCTATAAGCGGCCGGGATAGGGCTGTCGCCAACAGGTATTTATTTTCATAGATCGCGCCGGCTTTTAGGGCGGGAAAGACGTAGTCCTGCACGAATTCTTTCTGGAGGTTTAAGACGTAAACCTTGGCCGCGCCTGTTCTCATCGCCCGTTGCCGGATTGTTTTAAAATCTTCATTTTGCCCTACGTCGGCGATGAAAGCGATGACTTGATAATCGCGGTCCGTCAGCCATTTGATCGCACAGGACGTGTCCAGGCCGCCTGAATAGGCCAAAACAACTTTTTTCATTTTTATTTTCTCCTGAAGGTAGATTAAGAAAAAAGAAACAGTAAAATCGCTTTTTGTATATGCAGCCTGTTTTCCGCTTGGTCGAAGACGATGGAATGGGCCCCGTCAATCACTCCAGCTGTCACTTCCTCTCCTCGGTGCGCCGGAAGACAATGCATAAAAATACAATTGTTGTGCGCCTGGGACAACAGCGCGGTGTTAATCTGATAATCCCGGAATATTTTTACCCGGCTGTCGTGTTCTTCTTCCTGCCCCATGCTGGCCCAAACATCCGTGTAAATCACATGGGCGTCACGGGCCGCTTCCCACGGGTCATGGGTCAGGGACACGGCGGCGTTAAACGGCTTGGCTTCTTCCTGAGCCGTTTTAAGGATTTCCAAATTAGGCTCATAGCCCGGCGGGGTCGCAACAGCGACATTCATGCCGACTTTGGCGCCCCCCAGCATCAGGGAATGACACACGTTATTGCCGTCGCCTATGTATGCCAGCTTCAGACCTTTGAGTTCCGAAAATTTTTCTTGAATCGACATGAGGTCCGCTAAGGCCTGACACGGGTGATATAAATCCGATAATCCGTTGATAACAGGGATGCTTGCCGTCCGGCTTAACTCTACGATATCGTCATGCTTGAACGTCCTGGCCACGATCCCGTCCAGGTACCGGGACAGCGTTGCGGCGACATCCGCGGTGGATTCTCTTTTTCCCAAGTTGATCTCCCCCGGCCCCAGGTAAAGGCATTTTCCTCCAAGTTGATGAATCCCCACTTCAAAAGAAACACGGGTGCGGTTGGATGGCTTTTGAAAAATAAGGACGATGGTCTTGTCTTTCAGAACCGACGAAGCGCCATGCCGGTCGGCTTTCAGCCGGCCGGCTTCCTTGAGCAGATAATGGATTTCAACGCTGGTGAGGTCTTTTAAACTTAAGAGATCTTTCTTCATGATATCTTCCCGCTGAGTTCTCGGAAGGCTTTATCCAGAATGCCCATCGCTTTTTGAGCCTGTTTTTCCGTGACATTCAGGGCCGGCATGAGCCGCAGAACCTTCTGATGGGTACAGTTGATCAGAAGCCCTTTTTCAAAACATGACTGGACAATAGGTTGCCCCGGGATAGAAAGTTCCACCCCGATCATCAACCCGAGGCCCCGTACGTCGGTGATAACGGCGTGTTTTTCTTTAAGCCGGGATAATTCTTGCAATATGAATTTTCCCATTTTTTTCGTGTTTTGCAACATTTTTTGTGAATAAATGGCTTTAAATACGCCCAAAGCAGCTTTGCATACGAGAGGGCTGCCCCCGAATGTGGAAGCGTGCATTCCGGGTTTAAAGGTGTCTGTAATGCCGTCTCTGATGACGAGCACGCCGATCGGCAGCCCTCCTCCCAGGGCTTTGGCCAACATCATGCCGTCCGGCCGCACGTTGTAATGCTTCAAGGCGAACATCTCGCCTGTCCGTCCCATACCTGTCTGGACTTCATCAAAAAAAAGGAGAATGTCTTTTTCATCACAGAGTTTCCGGAGTCCTTGAACATAATCTTTGCGGGCGATGTTAATCCCGCCTTCTCCCTGGACTAATTCAAGGATAACGGCGACGGTTTTGTCCGTGACGGCGTCGGCGACAGCCTGCAGATTATTAAACGGAACCGTTTTAAACCCTTCTGGCAACGGGGCGAACCCGTCCTGATATTTTGCCTGTCCGGTTGCGGTTAAGGCTCCCAGGGTGCGCCCGTGAAAAGAATTTTCCATGGTGATGATTTCAAAGCGTTTTTTCTTCCCGTAAGCCCGGGCGAATTTAATGGCGCTTTCGCATGCCTCCGCCCCGGAATTACAAAAAAACACTTTCCCCGGGAACGATGCGCGGATGATTTCTTTCGCGCACTGGGCCTGACCGGGATGGTAAAGGTTGTTGGGGATATGAATCAGTTTCCCGATTTGGTCCCGGACCGCGGCCATCACTTTGGGATGGCAGTGCCCCACACTGTTGACCCCCCAGCCGGGGAAGAAATCAAGATATTTTTTACCGGAAATATCTTCCAGTGTCATCCCTTTCCCTTTGACAAAGATGACCGGCAGCCGGGTGTACGTGTTGAGGATGTAGTGTTCGTAGCCCTGAAAAATTTCATTTTTTTTCATCGCGTGCCTTTATTTCTTTATAATTTGGGTTCCAATACCACGGTCGGTAAAAATTTCCAGCAGCAGCGCATGCCGCATCCGTGCGTCAATAATGTGTGTCTTTTTGACACCCCCTAGGAGCGCCTTCATGCAGGATTCCACTTTTGGGATCATCCCGCCTTCAATGATTTTTTCCCTGATCAAATTCTCAATTTCATCGGCCTGCAGGGTGGAGATGAGGGAGTTCGGGTCATCGGCTTTCCGCATCACCCCAGTCACGTTCGTCAGGAGAACAAGTTTTTCCGCCTTCATGGAAGACGCGATCGCGCTGGCGACTTCATCCGCGTTCACGTTGTGGGTTTGGCGCTCCACGCTGACCCCCATCGGGGAAATCACGGTGATTCGTCCGCGGCGGAGATGTTCCTGGATCGCCTGTTTTTCGATGTTTTTGATCGTCCCCACAAAGCCGAGTTCCTGCGCCGCACGCTTCTTCTCGACATGAATAATATTTTCCTGGCCTTTCAGCCCGGTGGCATCCCCTTTTAACTCCTTGATTTCCGAAACAATTTTTTTGTTGAGCTTGTCGAGTTCTTCAGAAACGATGTCAAGAGTGTAGCGGTCGGTGACGCGGATCCCGTTATGAAATACCGGCTTGATCCCGCTTTCTTTCAGCCGAGTACTGATAAAAGGTCCGCCTCCGTGCACCAGGATAATGCGGATGCCAACGTAGCTCAGAAAGACGATGTCTTCCAGTACGTATTTCCGGATCGCGTCATTGTCAAGGATGCTGCCGCCGTATTTAATGACAAATATTTTCCGGCGGAAGGAGTGGATATAAGGGATGGCTTCGACCAGAACTCCGGCTTTTTTAATAATGGATTCCATGGTTTTTTCCAGGGTTGATTGGTTTAGGTGTAGTCCCCATTTATGCGGACGTACTCATATGACAAGTCAGACGTGTAGACAGTCGCTGAATGCTTGCCTAGTTGGAGGTCGACAGAAATGCGGATATCTTTTTTATCAAAAGGGCTGAACTTTATTTTTAGGGTTTGTTCGGTCAGCGGAAGGCCCAGCGAACCCACCGCGGCGGCGACACGCCCCCAGTTAGGGTTGCTCCCGAAGGCCGCGGTCTTGACGAGGTTGGAATTGGCGATTTTCATGGCAACCGTTTTCGCCATCCGATCGTCCCGGGCTCCGGTGACCGTGATCTCAATAAATTTGGTGGCCCCTTCTCCGTCTTTGACAATCATTTTTGCCAGTTGAAGGCATATGTAATTCAGCGCTTGGGAAAACACCCTGAAATCTTTTTGCCCTTCTGAAATCGGGCGGTTCCCGGCCAACCCGTTGGCGAGAACCAGGCACATGTCATTGGTGCTCATGCATCCGTCCACGGTGATGGAATTGAAGCTTATGTCCGCGGCGTTTTTCAGCGCGGCTTTTAAGCTTTGCGGCTTAATCGCCGCGTCCGTTGTAATAAAGGCCAGCATCGTAGCCATATTCGGTTCAATCATGCCGGATCCTTTAGCGCAGGCGCCGATGGTCACGGTCTTCCCGCCGATGGAGAGAGAGACGGCGGTTTCTTTCGTGAACGTATCCGTTGTGAGAATGCTTTGCGCCGCTAAAGTGCCGTTCCGGACGGATAATTTTTCGGCCAGAGCGGGAATGGCGGTCAGGATTTTTTTTATGGGCAAAGGTTTCCCGATAATACCGGTAGACGCGACAAGCACATCGGTGTCCGAGAGCCCCAGCTTTCTCGCCGTGAATTCGGCCATTTGCTGGGCGTAGACATAGCCGAGATGCCCGGTAAAGCAGTTGGCATTACCGCTGTTGATAATAACCGCCTGGGCTTTGGCGTTCCGCAAATGGTTCTTCGTGACAACAAGAGGCGCGGCTATAATGGAATTCCGGGTGTAGATGCCGGCGGCGGTGCAGGGCACTTCGCTGGCGATGAGCGCCAGGTCCGGCTTGCCGGAGCGTTTGAGCCCGCAGTTCATCCCATTGGCTTTAAAGCCTTGAGGTTTCGTTACGCCACCTTTCAGTATTTTCATGATTGATCCTTTTGTCGTTATATTAAAGAAATCTCTTCTTCAAAATCACACATGATATTCATGTTTTGCACGGCCTGGCCCGCTGCGCCTTTGATCAGATTGTCAATCGCGCTGGTGATGATGAGGGTGTCCTTCTTTTGGTTCATAGCCAGGCTGATATCGCAGAAATTTGTTCCGCGGACATGCTGGGTTTCCGCTTGGGTTTCTAAGGGGAGAACCCGGATAAAAGGTTCGGTTTTATAAAAACGCTGATAGAGAGCATGAATTTCAGTTAAAGAAATTTCCGCCGTTAACTTCACGTAGATGGTTTCCAGAATGCCGCGGTCGATGGGCAGTAAATGCGGCACGAATGTGATATTCATGGTCTTGCCGGCGATTTTAGACAGAAACTGTTCAATTTCCGGCGTATGCTGATGCCGGGTGACTTTGTAAGCCCGGAAATTCTCATGAATTTCTTTAAACATCATGGCCGGACTTAATTTTTTCCCGGCCCCACTGACGCCGGATTTCGCGTCGATGATGATGTGTTCTATGCGGTCGGTATGAATAGCCGCCATCGGGGCCAGGCTTAATATGGCCGCCGTCGGATAGCATCCGGGGTTGGACACGAGGTCTGCATCTCTGATGGTGACCCGGAACAGTTCCGGAAGGCCATAGACGGCTTTCTTTAAATTGAGTTTGTCTTTATGCGCGGTTCCATACCAGGCCTTGTACTCCGCGGCCGAGTTCAGGCGGTAATCTCCGCTTAAATCAATAACGCGGATGCCGGCTTTTAACAACGGCGGGACAAGGGTGAAGGCCACGGTGTGGGGGACAGCCAGAAAAATCAGGTCGCAATTTTCCGCCGCTTCATCATAATCATATTTATGGCAATAGAGCTTGGTCCGCTGCCGGAAATGAGGCCAGAGATCGGCCACTTTCCCTTCCGTATTGTTTGCCGAAACGTATGTGATCCGGACAAAAGAGTGCTTCAGCAGGATTTCAAGAACAGAGCATCCGGAATACCCGCTGACCCCCACAATTCCTGCCCGTATCATATGGTTTTCCATTGATTCCTCTCCTTCAGAAAAATGATAATATATTGGAGAATAATGGCTTATATTAAAATAAAAAACCTATCTCGTCAACTCTTTTCTCGAGGGAGATAGGTTTTTTGGGCACATCTTTTTGATGAAATTAACGCTTAACCCATTGGAACTTTTTCCTTGCCCCCTTCTGTCCGGGTTTCTTTCTTTCCTTCATCCTGGGGTCGCGTCTCAAGCAGTCGGCTTTCTTTAAAATACTTTTATTTTCCTGATCGAATTTAACCAAGGCGCGGGATAAGCCGAGGCGGAAAGCCCCTGCTTGGCCGGTCGTCCCGCCACCCACAATTTTGGCTGCGATATCGAATTTCTTCAGCGTGTTGGTCAATTTAAGAGGTCCAATAACCATCAAGCGGTCTGTTTCCCGCTTAAAGTAAGTGCTGAATTCTTTATCATTGACTTGAATAGCTCCCTGTCCAGGGGAAAGTTCAACACGGGCAACAGAACTTTTGCGCCTTCCCGTCGCGCCGTATTTCACTAACTCGACCATAGATCATTCCTCCGCTGTTAAATCTCGATTGATATCGGTTTCTGTGCCTGGTGACAATGCTTATCACCGGCGTAAATGCGTAAATGGGTCCGGACTTTGTTGCCCAGCGCGCCTTTGGGGATCATCCTGTTGATGGCCAGACGCAAAACCTGGGTCGGTTTTTTTTGCAACATTTTTTCCAGTGTAACACTTTTTTGTCCCGAAGGATATCCAGAATAGCGCTGATAGACTTTCTGGGCCGCTTTCTTGCCGGTAAATTTAACCTTGTCCGCATTGATGACCACGACAAAATCACCTGTGTCAAGGTGCGGGGTAAAAATTGTTTTGTGTTTTCCCCGCAAGAGGATAGCCGCTTTGGTCGCCACCCGTCCGAGGATTTTATCCTTGGCATCGATCACATAGCACTTTTTTTGTAACTGTTCCGTCTTCGGAAAAAATGTTTTATTCATAATGTCACTCCAGAGGCCTTCCAAGATTTAGAAAATAAAGTATATCACTTTATTATCTGTTGTCAATAAATTCTTTTTTTAATCATAATTCACCCGGACCAGGGTTAACCCCTGCGGAGGGGCAGTTTGACCGGCGAAATTGCGGTCGGCCCGTTTCAGCAGGGTTTTTATGCCACCCTCTTCAAAGCGCCCGCTTCCGATTTCCACCAGAGTCCCAACGATATTACGGACCATTTTATAAAGGAACCCGTCCGCTTCAAAATCGCAGGTGATCATGCCTCCTGCCTTTTTTAGACTCACCTGGTACATGGTGCGGCGGGTGTCGTAGGCATGGGGCCCACGATCCCGCGCGGGATCTGAAGCCATGAATGAGCGGAAATCATGTCGGCCCAATAGCTCCTCCCCGGCCGCTTTCATGGATTTAAGATGCAGGGGATACGGGTAATGCCAGACGCGTTTTCGTTCCAGCGCCGGCCGGACAGGCCGGTTAAAAATCCGGTAACGGTACAGTTTGCTTTTTGCTCCGTATTGAGCGTGGAAGCTGTCCGGAACGTCCTGTGCATCTATAATGGAAATATCCCGGGGGAGGTTTCCGTTTAACGCCCTTAGAATCTCCGGAGCCGGCATGTGGCAATTGGTCTTAAAGTGGGCCACCTGCCCCTCGGCGTGTACTCCGGCGTCCGTCCTGCCGGCTCCCCGCACAGGGATATGTTTGTTAAAAATTCGTGTCAGGGCTTTTTCCATCTCCCCTTGCACGGTCCGGCTGGCATGGTTTTTTTGCACCTGCCAACCGTTCAACTCGGTTCCATCATATTCGATCGTGAGTTTGACCGTTCTCATGACACGCTTCGCGCCAGCCCCGGCTTTGGGGTCACGTTTTCGTTTTAATCAATTCTTCAGCGATTTGAATGGCGTTCAGGGCCGCTCCTTTGCGCAGATTGTCCGAGATAATCCACAGATTGAGCCCGAACTGCACGGTGTCGTCCTCCCGGATTCGGCCGACAAACGTGTCATCCTTCCCTTCCGCTATCAACGGCACGGGATAGATGTTGTTGGGCAGGTCATCCATAACCTGGACGCCGGGGGCCTTTTTCAGCAATTCAATGGCTTTCTCCCGGGTGATCTTCTTCTCGGTCTCGATGTTGACTGATTCCGAATGCGCCCGGACGACAGGCACGCGCACGCAGGTTGCGGTGACCTTGATCGTGGCATCCCCCATAATTTTTTTCGTTTCCAGAGACATTTTCATCTCTTCTTTGGTATAGAGTTTATCCTGGGGGATATCAATATGGGGAATAAGGTTGTGGAATATCTGGTAGGGGAACTTTTGAATGACCATTTTCCCCTGTTCCTGGCTTTCCAGTTCCGTCATGGCTTCAGACCCCGCCCCGGAGACGGCCTGGTATGTGGACACGACAATCCTTTTAATGCGCGCGAAATCGTGCAGGGGTTTCAGGGCCACCACCATCTGGATCGTGGAGCAGTTGGGGTTGGCGATAATGCCGTGATGTTTGAAAATGTCCTGGGGGTTCACTTCCGGGACGACTAAAGGCACATCAGGATCCATGCGGAACTGGCTGGTATTGTCGATAACGACGGCGCCGGCCTTGACCGCGGACGGGGCATAGTCTTTGCTGACCGCCGCCCCCGGTGAAAATAACCCAATTTCAATTCCTTTAAAAGCGTCGTGTGTAAGTTCCGTTGCCTTGATTTTGCGGCCCATAAAGTCATATTCCGGGCATTCCGCCGGATGAAACGACATCACGCGCAGTTCATTGACAGGAAACTGGCGCTGTTCCAGAATTTTGAGCATTTCCTGCCCCACGGCCCCCCGGATTCCCACAATTGCGACATTATATTTTTTCATGCCCCAGGTCCTTTTTTATCATTGAGTGTTAAAGATGTTTGACCACAATATCCCCGACTTCGGAGGTGGAATACCCCATTTTCCCCGCAGCGAGGTCTTTGAGTTTGGTTTTGACGACCGTGATGACGGCGTCTTCAATCATGCGCGCGGCTTTTTCTTCCTTAAGCTCCTTCAGCAGCATTGCAGCCGCGCAGATAGCTGCCAGCGGGTTGATGATGTTCTTCCCCGTGTATTTAGGCGCCGACCCGCCGATGGGCTCAAACATGGAAACCCCTTTCGGATTAATGTTGCCGCCGGCAGCGATCCCCATGCCGCCCTGGATCATGGCTCCCAAGTCGGTGATGATGTCCCCAAACATGTTATCCGTCACGATCACGTCAAACCATTCCGGGTTTTTGATGAACCACATGGTCGTGGCGTCAACGTGCGCGTAATCCGTCTGGATGTCTGGATAGTCCCGAGCCACATCATAAAATGTCCTCTCCCAGAGGTCAAAGGCGTAGGTTAACACGTTTGTTTTGCCGCAGAGCGTGAGCCGTTTCTTTTTGCCGTGTTGTCGCGTATATTCAAAGGCGTAGCGGATACAGCGCTCTACTCCTTTGCGCGAATTGTGAGAAATCTGTATGGCTATTTCATCCGCGGTATCTTTTTTTTCAAAAGACCCCAAGCCTTTATAGAGCCCTTCGGAATTCTCCCGGACGACAACAAAATCAATGTCTTCGGGTTTTTTGTTTTTTATAGGGCAAAACCGGTCGTCATACAGTTGGACCGGCCGCAGGTTGATATACTGGTCCAGGTCAAAGCGCAGTCTCAGGAGAATCCCTTTCTCGAGAATGCCTGGTTTAACGTCCGGATGCCCGATGGCCCCCAGATAAATTGCGTTAAAAGTCTTTAATTCCGCGACCGCGGAATCCGGCAGCACTTCCCTCGTGCGCAGGTAGCGCGCCCCGCCAAAGTCGTAATGAACGGTTTCAAATTTGAACTCACACACCTGAGCCGCCGCGTTAAGAACTTTTAACCCTTCTGCCACGACTTCAGGGCCGGTTCCGTCTCCTGGAATGACAGCAATTTTGTATGTTTTCATGGAACACCCTTCCTTTTATACAGCTTTTACCTTGATCCTCCGGCTCGTTCGCTTTAGCTCTCTCGCTGAAGGATCAATTCGCATTTCTAGTTTACACTCCCTTTGGTCGTGTAAACTAAATGCTCATTGAATAAACAAGCCCACATTATATCATAATTTTTTCACAGGGGAACAGAAATTTAGGGGCTAATCCAGAAATCTCCGGAGGATGAGCGAAGCATTATGTCCGCCAAAACCCAGGGAGTTGGACATGGCGACATCAACCGGGGTTTTCCTGGCGTGGTTCGGGACGTAATCCAAGTCACAGTCCGGGTCAGGGGTTTCATAATTGATTGTGGGAGGAATGATGTTATCTCTGATCGCAAGCACAGAGGCGGCGAATTCTATACCCCCCGCAGCTCCAAGCAGATGTCCTGTCATTGATTTTGTGGAAGAAACCGGGATTTTATAGGCATATTCGCCCAACGCTGTCTTAATCGCCAGGGTTTCCACTTTATCATTTAGCTTTGTGGATGTGCCGTGGGCGTTGATATAGGAAATATCCTGTGGGCTGACGCCGGCATCCTGCATGGCTAAGATCATGGATTTCGCGGCTCCGATTCCGCTCGGCTCAGGAGCCGTGACATGATAGGCGTCTGATGTCCGGCCGTATCCAACGAGTTCCGCCAGGATCGGGGCTTTTCTGGCTTTGGCGTGTTCCAGGGTTTCCAAGAGTGCCACCCCCGCCCCTTCCGCCATAACAAAGCCGTCGCGATTTAAATCGAACGGACGGCTGGCCCCGGCCGGGTTATCATTATTTTTAGTCAGGGCTTTCACCGCGCAGAACCCGCCGACCCCCAGGATTGTTGTCGCGCTTTCGGTCCCTCCGGCTACCATAATATCCGCGTCGCCGTATTGAATCATGCGGAAAGCGTCCCCGATGGCGTTGGTGGCTGTGGCGCAGGCCGTGACAATACAGGTCGCCGGCCCCCTGGCTCCGGTATCGATGGAAACCTGCCCGGCCGCTTCGTTAATGATAATGCGGGGGATAAAGAAAGGGGAAATCTTCGACGGGCCGCGTTCAATGAATTTCTGATACTCCACTTCCATGGTCCTCATGCTGCCGATCCCGGAGCCGATGAGGATGCCCATCCTGTCTAAATCGATATTTTTTAGATCCAGGCGCGCCTGGGCGATGGCTTCGCGCGTTGAAACAACCGCGAATTGAGTAAAGCTGGCCAGGTGCCGGGATTCTTTTGAGGAAAAATAATTGAGAGGGTCATAATCCGTTACTTTGCCACATATCCGACAGTCAAATTCCGAGGCGTCGAAATGCGTGATCGGGGCGATCCCGCTTTTGCCGTTTACCAGGGATTCCCAGAATTTATTAATTCCCGTCCCGACCGGGGACACGACTCCAAGCCCCGTTACAACAACTCTCCGTTTATTCATGACATTGTTCCAAATATTTTATGGATTTACACAGGCATTATACTGGATTGCCCCGATAGCGGTCGGGGCAATCCAGTATTGAATTGAAATGATGAATTTTTCTTATTTTTTCGTGGATTTTTCTTCTATATACTTGATCGCATCGCCGACCGTTGTCATTTTTTCGGCATCTTCATCCGGGATTTCAACGCTGAATTCTTCTTCCAAGGCCATGATCAACTCAACGGTATCCAGAGAATCGGCCCCCAAATCATCAATAAAAGACGCTTGAGGAGTGACTTCATCAACCTTGACGCCTAACTGTTCAGCAATGATCGACCTTATTTTTTCTTCAACAGCCATGAATAACCTCCTTTTTAACCTAACTTAAATCTAGCTATATCGCCATCCCCCCATCGACCACGATGGTTTGTCCGGTGATGTAGTCCGCATCACTGGATGCTAAAAATAAACACACTTGCGCTACATCATGAGGTGTTCCTAATTTTCCAAGGGGAATTTGTTTGTGGATTGCTTCGCGGGCTTTTTCACTCAGTTTTTCAGTCATTTCAGTCTGAATAAAGCCGGGAGCCACGGCGTTGGCCGTGATTCCTCTGGACGCTAACTCTCGGGCCACAGATTTCGTAAGCCCAATGACACCGGCTTTGCTGGCAGCGTAATTGGCCTGCCCGGCATTTCCCATGATCCCGATAATAGAAGCGATGCTGATAATTTTCCCTTTTTTGGCTTTCAACATGGATTTGCTGACAACCTTTGTGCAGACGAAAGCCCCTTTAAGGTTGGTGTTAATGACCGCATCCCAGTCGGCGACGCTCATCCGAAGCAGCAGATTGTCCCGGGTAATGCCGGCATTGTTAACTAATATATCAATGCGGGTATATTTGTCAAGAATTTTGTTCACCATGTCATCGACATCATCGGAATTTGTGACGTCGCAGGAGAAACTGACGGCTTCATGCCCCAGCGATCGGAATTCCTCGGCTGTCGCGCCAGCGGCTGCCTTGTTAATGTCGGAAATGACGACCTTGGCCCCCTCTTGAGCGAAGGTCAGGGCGATTTCTTTCCCTATGCCGCGGGCTGAGCCGGTAATTAATGCTATCTGTCCTTTTAATCGCATAAAATGAACTCCCCAAAATGACTATGTTTGAAAATAATCGCCTTCATCATAGCAATATTCGAAATGATTGCAAGAAAAAAAATAAAATTGTTGTGATAAAAGCGGGAAAAGATTTATATGGGGAAAGTTGGTGGGGAGAACGCTGATACTGGAGAAACAGGAGGCTAATATATAAAGGAAGGGAATTTAGATGAATTCAAGGGCGACGTCAATGAGTCCGAGTTTCAGGTCGTCCAGTTCGGCGAATGCGCTTTTAGTCAGGTCTATCACGCGCCCTTTGCGGACGAAACGCTTGTGCGGCCCGCGGTCGTTGACCCGGACGATGATGGATTTTCCGTTGGCCAAGTTTGTGACTTTGATTCTTTGGTTGAACTTGACGCCCCAGATCGCGCAGGTGTAATTCCGGTCATCGAATATTTCGTTGTTTGCCGTGTGCTTGTTGATTCCAGGAGACTGTTTCGAATACCAGGAGGCCTGCCCAACGATATATTTTCGTCTGGGTGGAGGCCGCAGGGCTTCGTCAATCTTCGCGTCAGCCAAAGTCACCGTGAAAACCATCGTCAGGAATATCGTGATTATCTTTAGGGTTTCTCGCATAATGCTCACCAAATTTAAATACCATACCACTCTCCGCCGGAAATGGCAATAGGACAGCCCCGGACAGCCAGAAATCTAATGCGTTGATATAAAATCAGTTATAAAATAGGTAAAAAAATAATTGACAAAAACTGAAAAATAGAATCAAAAGAAGGCGTTTGGGGTAACCGCGGGCTTATTCCCGGAACTCCGCGTCTTCCACCTTCTGACGGGAAGAAAACGGCTTCGCGGCGTTTCCCGACGGTGATGATGAGCGGCTGACGATAATGCCGTTGAAATGGCGCTTGACCAGCGCCTTGATGATGTCCCGGGTGGACGGGATCAGCAAAAGAAAACCGAGGATATCGGTGAGGATGCCGGGGGTTAAAAGGAGCAGCCCTCCGATCAGGATCATGACGCCGTTCACCATGTCGTCGGTGGGCATGCGCCCGGAGTTAAGGCTGTCCTGGATGCGGCGCAGCACGGTAAAACCCTGAGCCCGGGCCAGGGACGCGCCGAGGGCGCCGGTCGCGATAATAAGAAATATGGTGTTCGCGGCCCCGATGACGCCGCCCACTTTAATGAGAAGATAGAGTTCAACGGCCGGAACAATGATAAATAAAGCCATCAGATAGGAAAGCATGCGCCCCTCCTTTTAAAAAGAAAAATCCGGATCGATTTCCAGAATGCCTGTTTTGATGAAATCCCGTTTAAAAACATCCGGGTCCTCCACCCTGCCGTTAAACGTCAGCACATCCAAGTCAATGACCCGAGGCCCGTATTTATCGGCGGTCCTGATGCGCCCGAGCTCCCGCTCAAGCTGTTTCAGCCGGGCGGTTAAAGCGTTTTTATCCAGATCCGTGCGGATGAGGACGCACCCGTTGAGGAAATCATCCTGTTTGGCGTTACCGACCGGCTTGGTGCGGACAAAAGAACTTTGTTTCTCAATGCCGAAGACTTCTTCTATCCGTCGCAGGGCTTTGGGGATGTTGTCCTCGGGGTTTATGTTCGACCCCAGCCCGATGATCGCCAGATTATCACTCATGGCTTTCTTTCGGAGCGCGGCTGCGCTCCATTTCCACGGCCACGGATTTGGCGTAGCGCAGGGCATGGGGCTTGTCGATCCTGACCTTCGCCCAGAGAACGCGCTCTTCGTTCAGGATAAGGGTTAGAATGTCCCGGCACAGCCGTTCTAGGAGAAAAAACCCGGATTTTTCAACGAACGCGATGATTTCCCTTTTTAGCGCCTTGTAATCAACCGCGGTTTCGATGGCATCCTTCTCCGCGGCTTCGCAGGCGTCGTAACGGAAGCAGATGTTAATGATAATGTCCTGTTCCTTTTCCCGCTCCCAGTCATTGGTCCCCACGATCGCTCTTAACCGCAGGTCTTCGATATAAACAGTGGCTTGAGTCATAGTGGGCCTCCCGGTTAAATGAGGTGCGTCCCGCCGTCAACGTAAAGAATTTGCCCTGTATAACAGGGGTTTTCCAGCAAAAATACCAGGGCCCGGAGCACCTGGTCCGGATTTTGGGTTTCTTTCTGGGGGATTGTTTGGGCGAGGGATTTCATATAGTATTCCCCTTTCCCTTTCGGCGGCAGGATGGCGCCCGGCGCGATGGCGTTCACCCGGACGTTCGGAGCCAGGGCCAGCGCCGCCATCTGCGTGAATTCCTTTAAAGCTTTTTTGGACAGGAGATAATATAGAGAAGGCGTCCGGTTCTGGGTGACTCGCGCATCCAGCATGTTGATGACGTCCCCTTTTTGGCATATCCGGGCGAAATAACTGGTTAACAGGCAGGGCGCTTTCAAATTGACGGCCATGATGGTGTCATAAAGCTCGCTGTCCGCTTTTGTAATGGTGTTATGTTGATAAACCGACGCGTTGTTGACCAGAAGATTCAGCCCCGGGAACGTTTTCGTGGCCTGCCCGATGAGGCGATTCGCGGCTTTTGTGTTGCCCAAGTCGGCGGGAAATAAACGGCACGCCGCGCCGGTCCGCTCAACGGCCCGCTGTGTGATTTCCGCCGGCCGCCGGGAATGGTTGTAATGCAGGGCAATGTCGTAGCCCATCCGGGCCAACTGCACCGCCATGGCCGCGCCGAGGCGCTGGGCCCCGCCGGTGATCAGCGCCGCCTTGTTTTTGGAGGATTGAGCCATATCAGAAATATTTTTATTCCATGAGCATTTAGTTTACGCGGCCCCAAGGAGTGTAAACTAAAAATGTGAATTGGTTCTTCAGCAAGTGAGCCAAGCGAACGAGTTGAAGGATCTTGGTTTATTACCCCACAGTTTGCTGCGGTTAATTAAGTCCAGAGCTTGCTCTGGGGTTTATACCTCTTACTTGATTAAACTCAAAAATTCGTACCGGGTGGAGCTGTTGGAACGGAACAGCCCCAGCATGCACGAGGTGTTCATGCTGGAGTTCTGTTTCTCAACCCCGCGCATCATCATGCACAGGTGTTTGGCTTCGATGACCACGCCCACCCCTTTGGCGCCCGTGCTCTTCATAATCGCTTCCGCGATCTGCTTAGTTAAATTCTCCTGCACCTGCAGGCGGCGGGCAAACACGTCCACGATCCGCGCCACCTTGGACAGGCCGATGATTTTTCCGCTCGGCAGGTAGCCCACGTGGCATTTGCCGAAGAACGGTAGCAGATGATGCTCGCACAGGGAATACAGTTCAATATCTTTCACGACGATCATCTCATCGTTGTCAGATTCAAAGAGCGCGCCGTTGATGATCTGCTGGACTGACTCGTGATAACCCTTGGTGAGATATTTATAGGCCTTGGCCGCCCGTTGCGGAGTGGCCCGCAGTCCTTCGCGGTTAATGTCTTCCCCTATTTCAACCAGTAAATTTTTGAAAAATGCTTCCATATCCTTCTCCTCTATCTTGAATGTTTTAAGGGATAATAACACAGGCCCCTTTCTATGTCAAACCGCCTCGAGGCTGTTTTTCAGGAAAGAATTCGGGTGCCCGGCCCTGGCCTGTGTTATAATGCCCCCCATAAGCCATTTTTAAAAGAAGGATAAGGACGATTATGCACACGCCTTCTCTTGTTGATTATCATATGCACTCCCCTTTATGCGGGCACGCGGAAGGCCGGCCGGAGGAATACGCCCGCCAGGCTGTGTCCGTTGGTCTGAAAGAGATCGGCTTTTCCGACCACATGCCGCTTCTTGCCCACCAGCGGAAGAATATCTGCATGGCGTTTGACCAACTGCCGGAATACCACCGCATGATCGAAGCGGTACGCAGGCAGTTCGCGGGGAAACTGGACGTTAAGGTTGGCATTGAAGCGGATTTTGAGCCCGGGTATGAGGACAAAACACGGGATATTCTGGCTGCGTATCCTTATGATTATGTAATAGGATCCGTGCATTTTCTGGATGACTGGGGGTTTGACAATCCGGAAGAGATGGCGCTTTGGGACCAGGCGGATGTCACGGCCGTTTACCGGAAATATTACGGGCTTCTGCGCCGGTCCGCGGTTTCGGGGCTGTTTAACATCATGGGGCACGTGGATCTGGTTAAGAAGTTCGGGCACCGGCCCGCGCAAGGCCTTGAGGACGAAATCCGGGAAACGGCCCGGGTTTTCAAGGACAGCGGGGTGGCCATTGAAATCAACACCGCAGGCCTGCGTAAACCGGTTCAGGAAATCTATCCTTCCCTTTCGGCCCTGAGGCTTTATTGCGAAGCCGGGGTGCCGGTAACGTTCGGATCGGACGCTCACCAGTCGCAGGACGTGGGCCGGGATTTTGATAAAGCCGTGGACTGGGCGAAACAGGCCGGGTACAAGGAATTCGTCACGTTTTCAGGCGGAAAGATTGCCGGAAACTCATACCTTTAAATTGAAAAAAATTGATTGAGAGAATAATCCTTAGTAAGGAATATTATATTCCCTTTCTAAAGGAATAAAGATGACGTGAAAGAGGATCAAATAGCCGCCACTTCCATTTGATCCCGGTCCCTTGAAAAACATCCGGGAATTCAATTATTTGAGAGCAAATTTTACAGTGGGGTAATTTAGAGAAGTCTTTTTGTAGATGTAACATCCTTAATTCTTTAAATTTTTCGTTTTCCCATATTTCTTTTATAGTGTTGGCATTCACATTCCCCATGCCTCCTCTGGCAACAATAAGATTATAGTCCCAACAGCAAGCCGGCACTTCCCCATCGTGAAAAATATTGAAGGATCGAACGAGTTGGGAACAAAACTTATAAGACAATTCTTTATCTTTTGTTGTTTTCCTAATTTGGGGATCGGTATTTAATTTGGAATTGGACCAGTTTTCTGATGGGCAGATGACAAAACGATCGAGCCAAGGGCTTAGTATTTTCGCCCACATTTGGTAGGCCTGTTCAACTTCTGAAGAATTCTTATTTGTGAGGACGTATTTTATAATAATTTGAACTTTTGAGTTTAGTTCTGCTCTGATTTTCAAAAAAGTATCGATGTTTGAAAGGACTTTCTCATAATCACAGTTTCTACGATGGTCTTCATAAATTTCTTTACTTGCCCCATCAAAGCCTAATGTTATGCATTTTACGGAATTATTGAGAATGTCGCGACAAAAGGATTCTTTCAGAAATTGCCCATTAGTTTGAATATCAAGTTTGGGAGTCAATTTGTATCTACGTAAAGTCTCAATTCGGGAGGGGAAATCAGGATCAAGCAGGGGTTCTCCGCAAACATTTAAGAAAATTGTATCAATGCCATTTCTATGCGCGGAAAGTTCGACGGCAACTTTCTCAAACAAATCCTTTGTCATAAATCCCTTGGGTCGGCGCAAGTCCCCATCTTTGCCATGTAGCGGGCAAAAAGGACAAACTGCATTGCAGAATGCCGTTGTCTCTATGCCTATGACAGACGGGAATTTTTTGATTTTAACCTTTTTGTTGCTCGGCATTAAATATTTCCTAGAATATTCTTAAATCTATTTTATTATTTTTTATATCCTTGTCGATTAGATTTCCCGAACAAGTGGCAAATACTGACTGTTTATTATTGCATAATAAACCCGATTGTTCATTAGAAATATGTTTTATCTGATTCCTGGTTGCCCCCTGTGAGTGACCTGCATGTTTTCCCCTACCGGGATTTTGACAAAGCCGTGGACTGGGCGAAACAGGCCGGGTACAAAGAATTCGTCACCTTTTCAGGCATGAAGATCAAGGAAGCGCGGCGGTTGTAGCGCTGCTATCCTCCCTGTCCGTGTGCCCGGCACACCTGTTTTATTATCCCCGCTTTTTATTTCTTTTCCAGCCCGTCATAATTGACACCGCCGGCATAAGCGAGGATATCTTCTTTCGCGGCTTCGGAACCGCTCACCTGGATGAGATACTGGTTGGCGGCCACAAGCTGAAGTTGCCCGCTCTGATCGGAGGCGTCATAATTAATAATGGCTTTCCTTCCGGCGATTTTTACCAATTCTCCCTGGGCGGCGGCCAGCATCGGGTTCTGTAACAGCATAATCACGCTTTGAATCATGGGGGAATCAGCCATAATACTCACCGTCACCATAGAGTCCCCTTTCCTATAAGTCCGCTCACTTGAAGTCATCCCGCCGAACATCGCCGCGCCCATCGCCTGTGTTTCTGCCTCCTCGGCCTCCCAGCCGTTCAGCGCTTGTGGCAGAAAATCCGAAAGCTCGCCGCTGCGTTTCTGCCTGGCCAGTTGGCCGGCATATTCAAAATTCCCCGCGGCTTCCGCATATTTCCCCGCTTTGTATAGAGTGATGGCCTCCTCGACCGTGTCGAGCACATCGTCGGCGTAGGCCGGCAGGAACTGGGCCAGGAACGCGCTTAGAACCAATGCTATCAGAAACAATTTGACGTATCGCATACAACTCTCCTTTTGGGTGGTTTTAAAATTGATTTCGGTGCACATCCGTCTCCCACGCGATTTTTGATCTTGGGGGAGCGCTATGATTATATCTATTAACTTTTAAAATACAAACTGGTTTTTTTGTCTCCCGTATAAAAATGCCCTTTTGGGGGCCCGTCCCCTTCATTTTCTTTTACCGAATTGGAGGACTTTTTTTGCCCTTTTCTTCAATTGTGCGAAAGATATTATACGTTATCAGCATTAATAGGCAAGGTCACTGAAGTAATTGGCACGCTCTATGAATTATTTTTGTCCACTCAAACTTAAAGATAGATTTTGTGTTTCCGGAAATATTTTAGCATGAGTACTATCTTGATCTTTATCCTTTATTTGGTACCCATTATTGCTTTCATTTTGAATTCGACCTATATTTCTTCCACCTTGTGTAGGTTGTTGTGAGTTGCAGTTTGGACATAAATATCTAAGATTTTGAGGTGTATTATTTTTTTTGTTGCCATCAATGTGATCAAGAATAGGCTTAAGTTCAGTATGACTCCAAAAAAGTTTATTTTCATAAAATACACATTCCTTATTATCACACCTATCAGGTAAATTGTTTCGTTTCCTCCAATTTGAATAATGACGTTTCACCGTATTCCTATTTATAGTATTCAGGGAATACTTCAATACATCGTTTTCTGATAACATATAATTTTCCTTAATTTTTTATTTAAGTTTTTCTTTACAATATTTGCATATTTTTGCTTCGGATTTTATTAATTCCGCACAATAAGGACATTTCATTAATTTTTTTTCTTCTTTTATCTTTTCCGTTTCCTTGCGGTAACCAATCCCCCCCCAAATCAACAAAATAATTCCAATTAATGTCCCAATCGGGAATAATATAAAAAGCATAATTACACCTATTAATTGAATTAATACATAAATTTCTCTCATGTTGCCTCCTAAAAGGGTTAAGGTGCCGGGCACCTACTTTTTATCATTCATTTTTATTTATAGGCTTTATCAGAAACATGAGCTTCATTGGGTCAAAAGGGCATTCTAAAAAACCATTCCGCAAATAAAAATCCCTTGCCTCATCGGAAATCGCGTGCACCAAAACAGCTCGAATACCTCCTATCTCTCCGGCCTTTAGCACACGCGCTACAGCATCCCGCAACATACCTGAACCCAACCCTTTGTTTTTATGCTGCAAATCAACAGCCAACCGACCAATAAGCATAATCGGAATAGGATCAGGCATGTTACGTGTTAATTTCTTAGGAGCTTCTTCATGGATGACGGCACCATTGGCAAGAGAGTAATAACCAAGAACTTTGTCCTGAAAATCACAGACGACATATGTGCGAGAGGCCCCGTTTTCTTCATTACGTCTAGCCTTGCGCTTGAGCCATTCATTTAAGCTGGGAACACCGCAATCAAAATCATCCAAGTTATGCTTGTCCAAAAGAGGACATGGCGGCTGATAAATAGACACAGATATTCCTCTTTATTTTTCCCAGGGAGCCGGGGTCGACATTAACTTTTTAAAGGCTGCGTTTGGCTCTGGTGGATTATCCAAAACCTCCATAAAAGCCTTCATTTCTTTTTCATTAAGCAAAAATAACCTTTGATCCAATAAGGTATCCTCTGCTTTTTGTTTAGCAGCTTCTAACATAAAATCACTCCTGTTTTTACCGGCAACTTTAGCTGCGTGATCAATAAAATCACGTTCTTGCACATGAGACCGAATGGTAATATTAATATCCCGGGTTTGTTTAGTTTGATATGCTTTCATGGCTCTAATACCTCCTTGTTTATCCTTCTGTAGAAAGTATAACGTAATGACAATGCAAGTGCAAGCATATTTTTTGTTTTCAAATAGTTGCAACAAATCACTTATTAAATATACAACTATATTATTTACAAATATTTATGTAAATTACTATGACTTTCCCCAAATTAGTGAATTTTGAGAAAACTGTGGATTGGGCGAGACAGGGTACAAGGAATTCGTCACCTTTTCAGGCGGGAAGATCAAGGAAGCGCGGGGGTTGTAGCGCTGCTATCCTCCCTGTCCGTGTGCCCGGCACACCTGTTTTATTATCCCCGCTTTTTATTTCTTTTCCAGCCCGTCATAATTGACACCGCCGGCATAAGCGAGGATATCTTCTTTCGCGGCTTCGGAACCGCTCACCTGGATGAGATACTGGTTGGCGGCCACAAGCTGAAGTTGCCCGCTCTGATCGGAGGCGTCATAATTAATAATGGCTTTCCTTCCGGCGATTTTTACCAATTCTCCCTGGGCGGCGGCCAGCATCGGGTTCTGTAACAGCATAATCACGCTTTGAATCATGGGGGAATCAGCCATAATACTCACCGTCACCATAGAGTCCCCTTTCCTATAAGTCCGCTCACTTGAAGTCATCCCGCCGAACATCGCCGCGCCCATCGCCTGTGTTTCTGCCTCCTCGGCCTCCCAGCCGTTCAGCGCTTGTGGCAGAAAATCCGAAAGCTCGCCGCTGCGTTTCTGCCTGGCCAGTTGGCCGGCATATTCAAAATTCCCCGCGGCTTCCGCATATTTCCCCGCTTTGTATAGAGTGATGGCCTCCTCGACCGTGTCGAGCACATCGTCGGCGTAGGCCGGCAGGAACTGGGCCAGGAACGCGCTTAGAACCAATGCTATCAGAAACAATTTGACGTATCGCATACAACTCTCCTTTTGGGTGGTTTTAAAATTGATTTCGGTGCACATCCGTCTCCCACGCGATTTTTGATCTTGGGGGAGCGCTATGATTATATCTATTAACTTTTAAAATACAAACTGGTTTTTTTGTCTCCCGTATAAAAATGCCCTTTTGGGGGCCTGAGCTGCCCCCGGTTTAACGGACTGGTTAATTAAAGAACAACGGCTGCCTC
>CAZAXH010000007.1:0-10543 GCA_964489065.1 uncultured Planctomycetales bacterium
GGCGTATCCCGGCCAGGTTATACGTGTAATCCCTTTGGGAAATCACCCCTCCGCCGTTGATGCGGTTCTGAATCGTCTGCAGCTGTCCCGCCAGGTCAAGGGTGTAAGCAGTCTCCAGAGAGGACGGTGCGGCAAAGCTCTTTAATTCCCGGCGGTCAAGAGGGTCATAAGTAAAGCCGACTAAAGGATTGGAATTAACGTCGATCTGGGTGTTCCGGCCGTTTAAATCATAATCATATTCAACGATCTTCCCCGAAGGATACGTGACGCTCGTCCGGTTGCCGGAGGCGTCATACCCATACTGCACGGTCTTGGCGCTTAAGCCGCTGATGGTCTGGGTGGCGGACATAAGGCGGTTGGCGTTATCGTAGCCAAACGCCAGGTTGCCGGCTATACTGTTGGCGCTGAGCAGGCGTGAGCCAAGGTCATAAGTGTATGAGACATTGAGCGCCGGATGAAAAGGATATTGCTTACTGGTCACGCGGTTCAAGGCGTCATAATAATATTCTATCTGGTTGCCGTTAGGCAAAGTGTGCAGCACCAGGTTGGAATTATCGTCATATTCACTATAGCCGGCTGACAGGTCCGGATAAGTGGTGGTAACCAGCCGACCGAATGCGTCGTAGTCATAACTTGTGCTCTGGTTCTTGGCATCGGTCACCTTGGCGAGCTGGCCGTTGAGATTATAATCATACAGGGTCACGCCCGGCGGAGTGTTGGCATCGGTTACCCGGTAGAGCAAATTACGTTCGTCATATTCGTAAGAAGTGGTTTTGCCTTCAGGGTCCTCAACCGCAATCACGTTCTCTTCTCCATCATAAGTGTAATGCGTCATCCGGCTCAAAGGATCGGTTACAGTTTCGACGTTGTTAAGCACATCGTAAGTATAAAGATAAACCTGTTCGATAGTTCCGGCCAGATCGGCCTGGCGCGCCTGCCGGGTAACGTTCCCATTCGCGTCATATTCATATTGCGTTGTATATCCCAGCGGGCTGGTTTCCTGAATAAGCCAGCCGATTTCATTGTAATCGTAGTCTGTTGTGCGTCCGTTCGGATCAGTGATTGTATCGACATTAAGATATGGGTCGTAGGTAAAAGTCGTTACAGCATTAATGCCGCCGGGATCCTGGATTATTTCATGCAGCTGGCCGTTAGCGGCGTAATAGGTGTATTGAGTAATATTCCCATTCTGGTCTTCTATCTGCGTGATATGGCCGTTCTGATCATAGAAAAGATTGGTCTCCGGTGTCTGGCCGTCAACCTCGGGGAACGTGATCTTAACCAGGTTGCCTTTTTCTGAGTACTGCGGCTCAGAAGAGGCAAGCTCATAATCATAGGTATATGTGGTTATATTACCTTTAGGATCGGTCATGGTTTTAAGCTGGTTAAAATCGGATTCGTATGTTTTACTCGTTGTGAGGATCTTTACGTCCGAAGGCATACTCATATCGGATATTTGCCGGATTGTCAGGATATTCCCATTAGCCCTAGGGTTGGAGGAACTCATATCGTACGTATTGATGACACCGCTTTGGTCAGGATAAGTAATAGTTACAACCAGGGAATCCGGATTATGCCCATACAGTGTCATGTACCGGGCCGGCTCCCCTGTATGCAGTCCTTCGGTAAACACCTCGGTCGCCTGGACATTGCCGTTCTGGTTAAACGTGTATGTCGTCACATGGCCGTTACGGTCGGTGATAGAAGTTTGATTGTTTGCCTCATTGTAACTAAGATAATACGTATCGTTCCCGTAAGTTTGCTGGTCCACCCGGTCTTCTGTATCATAATGATTGCTTAAAAAAACCTGGCCCTTGGGATCAGTGACGGCCTCAAGTTTGTGGTCAAGATAAGTAAAAGTGTATGTAAATCCGGCCGGATATTGGCTGCAACCGGGTTTTGTAACGGAAAGCAGGTCGTTCGTTGCCGGGTCATAGGTATAGGTCACGGTCCGGCCCAGGAAATCTGTTATAGATGAAAGCCGGCCGGTGTTATCATACTGCAAATTAATATCACGGCCGAGTGTATCTGTGATCCGGATAAGGCGGTAATCATATACCCCGGCATCAATCCCAAATAAAATTATGGGCAGAAGCCCGGCCGGGTCGTAAGTAAAGGTAAGCTGATTCCCGTTGCGGTCTTCGATAGCCGTGATATTGCCGGCCACATTAAAATAATATTTCTCCCCGTGAGCCTTGGTCAAAAGCCAGGTGCCGTCCATATTATGGACCAATGACTGGAAAACCCCGTCCGGCGGCACATATTGGCTTCCGGAATAAGTGAACTGGTCCCGGCTGCCGTCTTCCCCGTTAAAAACCAGCACGCTGCCGTCTGACTGCGGTTTAAGGCGGATATAATAATTCATATTCCAGGCAAAACCGAACTGATTATTAAAATCAATACCACTTTTATAGACATGTTTGACCACAACATCAATGCCCAAGCCGGGAATCGTAAGAGAAGTAAAATCATACGTTGACTGGCCGGTATAGGCCAAAACCGGATCCGCTACTTCTGCCGAATTGTTGACCGGCTCATCCTTATAACCTTCCGGGTTAGCCGGCCCGCCGCCGTCTCCGTTGGGGCCGCCATTGGGGTCGTCATTACTTCCGGCGCCGCCTCCCCCGATCGTCGTGCCGCCGTTAGGCCATTGCGGTATCCATGCAATCGGAGTAGGACAGACGCCAAAACTGCAAGCATTGACATACATACCGGCCGCGCTGATACCCGGCAGCAAACAATTCATGATAAAGAAAAACAATGTCAGCACGGAAATACTGCGGAATTTAGGCAAGTTATTCATAAGCGGATCCTTTTAATTGAGTGTTGTTGACCTTGATCATTCGGCTGGCTGTGGCGATTTCACCGGAGTAAGCCGTAATATTGACAGTAACAGTATGCAGGCCGTTTCTTAATCTCTGGGTCTCTAAAGAATATGTGTAGGGGCTGATCCCTTCCTGGTCTGTCAGCAAATGCGCGGAGTCGATAAAAAAACTCACCCCGTATTTAACATCCGTAAGCCATTTTTTGTCTTTTTCATCCACAATAACTCTTACCGGCACCAGCCCATTGACAACAGGAATTTCATTACCAGCATTATCCGGGCTCGCGGGAAATTCCAGGTGAATATCCGGAGCTTTCCGCAGGCCACGAATAGGTCCCGTATACGCAGCCCGTTTTTGAGGATCCCGCGGCAGAGTAAAAACCGAGGCCATCAATCCTCGGCGGGACGAAAAGTCAACCCGCCCGCTCTTGTCTTTTTTATCCCATACAACTTTATGGACCCCTTTATCTTGTGCTTCCCAATCAATGAGGTTTATCAGTAACGGGCCGTTATTGTCCTGCCCGAACCGGACACGGACAACCGCCGGTTCGGCAAGCGTGTAAATCAGCTGCCCGGTGTTGTTGTCATAAGAAAGGCCGCCCACCTGGGCGTCCTCTTCCAGGGCAGAAGCCGGGGTTGACACTGCCGGCTGTTCATCAGGCGGGGCACTCACCGGTTTAACAGGTGTATCCCCGCATCCGCCGATAAAAATAACCGCACAACTTATTAATACTCTCTGAAGCATCGCCATTCCTTCCGGCCCGGCCAGGTTTTTCTAGCGCGCGACTGTTATTGAAAAGTTTTCCTGACGGACAAGGTTTCCTCCGGCATCAAGGACTTCAATTTTAATATTGTGTGTTCCGTTTTGCTTCCCCTTAAAATTCCTTTTGAAAGAAAACGGTAAAGCCTGCTCATTAAACTCTGCCGCGATGACCCCGTCCAGATAATAAAGGATAGTAAATTTATCGGACGTCGCGGAGCCAGGGTCAGCAAAAACAACGTCCACTCTGTATATATTTCTGACATCCGTACCGTAATCATCCGGTTCTTCCTGGACAAAATTAATATTAATGTCCGGGCTTGATTGAGCCGGCGCCTCAAGAGGGGAAAAAATACCGAGCATAAATAATATGAGTGTTAATAAACAAATGTTTTTCATGTTTTTCCTTTGTGTTAAATAATTGTTACATATCCACCCGGCCCCAGACAGGAGCCACACATTCCTCCGGGCCGGGTGTAATTTGTTTTAAATTCCGGCCGTTCTTATTCATGGTCCAAATCTGCTGCGATCCGGTGCGGTTCGACACAAAAACAATACTTTCGCCATCCGGAGAGAATTTGGCGTGACTGTCCAGCCCGGGTTCTTGAGTTAACCGGGTCATGGTTTTATCCGTTAAGTCCAGGGTGTAAATGTCATAGTTTTCCTTATTTCCGCTGACTGTCATAACAAGCGTTCCCCGATCCGGGGAAAATGCCGGCAGGGTAAAGAATCCTTCCCCTGCTGTCATCTGCTCCTGGTTTTTGCCGTCAGCGTCCATGGTCCAAATGTGATGACTCGCCGTGGCGGGGTCGGCTTTAACAAAAGCGATTTTGTCGCAGGACCACGAGAATGCCGGCTGATATTTCAAAACCCCCTCCCGGGTTAGAACCACAGGGTATTTATCCCCTAGATCTGTTTTCCAGATAAAGCTGCCTCCGTCAGGAGACGGGACAACGCGGACAAAAATAATTTCCCCGGTCGCATCGCAGTAATCGGGGTTGTGGACAATCGGATAAGTTGCCAAAATCCGTTTTTCTGTCCCGGATTCCAAATTCGCCATCCAAACTTCCCCGTTATTCGTGCGGAACATCAGCCCGCGGCCGTTATGGATCCAGGCCGGTTCCCGTTTGTCAAAAGGGGATTGGGTGATCTTCTTTCTATTGCTCCCGTCCGGGTACACAGTCCACAACTGCCAGTATCCCTCGGAAAGACCGGAATACACGATGCGCTCTTCCGCGAAAAGGGGTGAGCAGCATGTCAATAAAACAAGCGCGCTAAATAAGAAAGTTAATTTTCTGAACATAAAAATTCCTTATAAAACAAGCGGCCCCGCAGTTTAATAGAATATCGTAATATTGGCGTAGCGGACCTGAGTCACGTTATCCAACACACTGGTCGCAGTCAGCCGGACGGTGTAATTCCCGGCCGGGGCAACAATCCGGCCGACATCATCCTTCCCATCCCAGATAATATCGCCATGCGTTCCCTCCGCCCTTAATTCATCCGCGAGCAGACTGCGAATGGGAGCCCCTTCAATATCTAGAATATCCAAATTCACAACAGCGTCCGCCTGCAGCGCGAACGCGATATGCGTCACCTCACCATATGCCGGGAACATATAATAGGGTGCGGTGGTCAAAGCCGTTATTTCAAAATCCGGCTCCAGTATAACAGCATTGTCCGGGAGAATCGTTCCCCACCCCCCTATTTCAAATTCGCCGTCTAAAATCAAGCCATTCTCATCACGGCCGTCCCAGGTTTCGATGTTGTTTGTCGTATTCCGGGGCTGGTAGGCAACCAGCTTGTCAATCTCATAGATGTTTTCCTGAACATGGCGTGGTTCATTGACAGTCATCATCACCCAGGACGGGACAACAAGGTCATAGGATATTGTTAAAACTTCATTCTGGTAAGGGTCGAAAGTCTCTGGTGTGATCGAATAATTCAGGAAGTCCGCGTTTCCTTCAACATACGCAGGCCTGTAATACGTATATCGGTCCTGGCTGTCCACCGCGCTTATCGTATAACAATACGCATTATATGCGACCGGCGTGCTGGTGTCATCGCGACCGTCCCAGGTTTCCGCATGAGTCCCGGCTGTCCGGGACGCGGAATCGATCAAAGTGCGGATGTCCTGCCAGGTCTGGCAATCTACGATATTTACCGTGACCGCGCCGTCATGATCAAGGGAATAATTGATATTCGTAGTTTCCCCGGCATAATGCGAAATCACCAACGGATTCACGCTCACGTTTGAAATCGTGATCCGGCTGGACTCTTGTTGATAAGGCTCGAAATCCACGACTACAAAAAAAGGATTATCGTTGTGATCAATGATTTGCTCGGCGATCTGCAGAGGATCAGCAGTCCCCCACCAGTTGTTTTCCGCGTTGATGACAATGGACGAATAATCAAGCCCGTCTATGTCAAACATAACAATGCCAGTTTCTATAAAGTCATTGTCGTTAATGACGGGATTAAGGGGGGCGGCTAATGAGGGCTGGAGGATTATACTGGTATAAAATGTATTATGCGAGATAATCGATGAAGATCCGTTTCTAATACGCACATAACCGCAGAAAAAGCTGTATTCTACCGTGGGAGAAGCATTATCAATAATAAGCCCCTCAAAAGCGCCTTCGAACTCGCAGTGCGAGATAATACCCTGACCGTAAAAAGTAACACCCAGCCAAATCTCATCGTCCACCCCATCCTCATAATATGAGGCAAAGAGGATTCTTTGCGCCGAGGTCCCCTGGGCGATCAAAGTCCCGTAAACGGCGATACCATGAAGTTTTCTGACCCTGACTTCCACCCCCGGCTCAATGGTAAGCGTTACCCCCGCTTGAACAGAAATATCAGTCATCACGCGGTAGGGGCTTCCGGCCAAAGTCCAGGTTGTGTCGGTTGTAACACTCTCATAAACATTCGTCCCCTGGTTTTCCTCGGGTATGGCATTGACTTCATTGGAACTTAACCCTTCACCCATATAATTGTAGCCTCTTACCACAAAATAATAACGGGTATTGACGGCAAGCCCGGTCACGGTAAAATTCTCCACCGCCCCCGCATCTACAGAATCCGTGTACACTCCGCTGGCGGTGCCGTAATAAATCCGGTACCCTTCCGCCATCTCCGTCCGGGTCCACGCCAATTGAATTTCTCCCGAACCCGGTGTGGCCACTAGGTCGGAAACACCCGTCGGAAGAGACCAAGTTAATCCCACATGGGTCGCGTCCTGGATCTGGGCATTGGCTGAAAAAAGAGCGCTATCTACCAGGAGCGTTCCTGTACTCGGGACGGAACTGGTATAAATAAGCGACCCGTTCAGTTGATAAACCACGGTATTGCCCAGCCGTTCAACCCGTAACCGGTCTCCAATTTGATACGTTCCAAAAGCGCCCCGGGACACCCCGTTCTCATAAATATACAAATCTCCGGCAGCACCTAAATAAAAAGTATAATCAATTTCATTATAATTGTAGTTGGTGTCACTACTAGAAATCCCGCAGGCCAAAATCTTATTGGTTTGAGCGGCGGTAAATTCCACCCCCCCATCACCCGGGAACCTGGCCATGGCCGCGCTACCGGTATCCCAGGAATTCGTGCCATAATTTTTGGTTATAGAATTCCCAGCAACCGTAACACTGTCATTAGCCATCCAGAGCACGTCCCGTTCAACAACCGGGATAGCGGTGATAGGCGCTGACGGTACGGAAGAGCCGTCCACATTCGTGGCCATAACGCGAAACTGGTATTCAACGCTGTTATTCAGATTATCAACGACGACAGATTGATTGGCCCCGGCGTTGAGAGTTTGATCAAAAAGCCCGCTAGCCGATGTGCCGTATTGAATTTCATAATTCGTAATGCCCGCGCCGTTATTGGCCGGCGCTTCCCAATAAAGCGTGACTTCTTCACTCCCTGGATTTGCGTGAAGCTGGGTTACCGTATCCGGAGCACCGGGCAGGAACCCGGTTATAACAGCGTCAGAGATGCCTGCGCCGGGCGTGTAAACCGCGCTGTCAACCTGTAAAATACCGTTTGCCGGCACGATACTGGTGTAAAAGGATTCACTGTTTTTTCTATAAATAATCGTCGTGCCTGAACGCTCAACACTGAACTGGTCCCCGGGCTGATAAACGCCGAATCCCCCTCGGGACACCCCGCTTTCATACACATAGACATTCCCGTTATCAGCGGTGTTAATGGCATAACTGATACTTTGATATGTCATCTCTGAATTCGGGCAAGAGAGTCCTGCCATGAGGCTGCCGGACGTTTGCGGGATAGTAAACGTCACGCCGCCGTCACCGTTAAATGTGGTTTCTGAAACCGCGCCAGAATCCCAGGAAAAAGACGGGCTTGTTTTGACAAAAGAATTGTCATCCACGGCCACCCCCGCCGGGTCTATCCAATTGACGACAAGCTCTGCCCTAGGTACTGCGGTGTCAACATTCGAGGGGTCAGAATCCCCATAAGAATTTCTAGCCACTACCCGGAACTGGTATTCCACACCGTTCGTCAACCCGGCGATAACCGCGCCCGGCACATCATCATCCGCATAAATATTATCGAATACGCCGCTGGCTGTCGTACCATATTGAACTTCATATGCCTGAATGGGATCACTGTTATCCGCAGGTTCGCTCCATCTTAAAGTGACCTGTTTGTAATTCCCGGATGCGCTTAAGTCATCAACAGCTTCCGGCACCCCCAGCGAGTGGTCAATGATCCGCACGTCCGCTATTGTCGCACCGCTGTCCGCGATGGCCGCGTCAACCAAAAACGACCCGACCGACTCGACACTGCTCGTGTAAATCGGTACACCGTTATGCTTGTACGTCACGGTCGTGCCGATCCGTTCCAACGAAAAAATATCGCCGGCATAATAATATCCGGAGATATGCCGGGACATCCCGCTTTCAAAAATAGAATACCGGCCAATACTGGATAAGCCAACTACGTAAAGCATGGATGAAGAAAACGTATCCGGATTCGAATAAGACAGGCCGCAAAAAATTGACTTGTCTGTCTGGGGGGCAGTAAATAAAATTTCACCATCCCCCGCGACCCGTTGCTGGGAAGCGGCTCCGCTGTCCATTCTATTAAACGTGGCAGCGGTCTTGGTAATACTGTTACCGTCCACAGAAACATTGACCAGATCGGTCCAGACCACATCCACCTCCGGGGCAGGCCATAAAGTGGCAGTCGCAATATTGGAAAAAACGCTGGTTCCCATCTGATTGCGGGATACTACACGGAATTGATATGGCACCCCTTCTGTCAAGCCCGTAATCCTAGCCCCGGGATAAGCATTATCCGTGTAAACTATTTCAAAATTCCCGCTCGATATGGTGCCGTACTGGATTTCATATTCACTAACCGGGTACCCGTTATTGGGCTGTTCTTTCCAATATAAAACAATTTCTCCGTTACCTAAATCTCCACTGGCAGCCAGATCATTGACCGGGTCCGGGACACCTGCCGTAATCCCCCGCAACATCACATCCGCGATAACTCCATTCGTTGTCCTGATCGCCGCATCCACAAGCAACGGCCCTGTGCTGGCCACCGTGCTGGTATAAAACACAACGCCATTCTTCTTATATGTGACTGTTGTGCCTATGCGTTCAACTGCAAGGCGGTCATTAATATTGTAATACACACCCGTTATAGTATGGCTGACCCCGTTTTCGACAATGAAGAGACTCCCTAATCCGTTCAAATATATACCGTAACCTATAGTCGTATTCTTGGAGTCCTTGTTATAATTAGACAAACCACATACCCGTTCGGTGTTATATTGAGTTACCAAGAAATCGACAGTGCCATCGCCATTAAACCATTGGGCAGAAGCCGCTCCCCCGGTTTCCCAACTCGAGGAATATATTGAAGTTTTTGTAAGTGTATTTCCGTTAGCCGCAGCCCCATCCAGATCCCGCCATATAACAGGGATAACGGCCAACGGCACATTTGTAACGACGTTGGAAAAACCTGACGTCCCAGCGCTATTTCTTGAAACAACTCTAAACTGATATTCCACTCCACTCGTTAAACCGGAGATAGTGGCACCGGGCATCACATCATCTGTATAAATAATATCAAACAACCCGCTGGCGACCGTCCCGTATTGCACTTCATATTCGCTGATCGGGGCGCCGTTATCAGCTGGTGCGCTCCAAGATAAAGTTATCTGGCCACTCCCGGCTACTGCCGTTAAATCATTCACCGCATCCGGCGGATTTACGACTATTCCTATCTTCGCGTCAGCCACCGTCCCGCCAACCGTGTAAATCGCCGCGTCCGCTATCAAGGCCCCGCTACTGGCCACCCCGCTTGTGTAAAACACAACCCCATTCTTCTTATATACAACCGTGCTTCCCGTCCGTTCCACCCGCAACCGGTCCCCGCTTTGATACGACCCGAACGATCCCCTGTTCGTCCCGTTCTCAAACACATAAACCGCTCCGTTATATAGGTAAACCGCGTAGTCAATACTCGTGTAATGTGCATCCACGTTGCTGTCGGATAACCCGCACATCCGGTATGTGTTCGTTTCCACCGCCAGAAATTCCACCCACCCGTCCGCGCTGATCGTCTGCCCGGACGCCGCTCCGCCGTTGCCCCATCCGGTCCCCGCGCTCTTACTGATCGTATTGCCATCCGCCGTCACCCCGACCAGGTCCACCCATATCACATCAACACTGGTGTCCACCTGGGGCGTGGCTGTCGCACTATTGGACACCGCCGAGTCCCCATACCCGTTGCTCGAAATCACCCGGAACTGGTATTCTGTCCCGTTTGTTAACCCGCTCACCACAGCCCCTGCCACCGCGTCATCCGTGTAAATATTGTCAAACAAACCACTGCTCACTGTCCCGTATTGAACCTCATACCCTGTTATAGACGACCCGTTATCAAACGGCGCGCTCCAATTTAACGTTACTTCCCCGTCC
>CAZAXH010000007.1:10643-138747 GCA_964489065.1 uncultured Planctomycetales bacterium
CCCGCACATCCGGTATGTATTCGTTTCCACCGCACCAAATTCCACCCACCCGTCCGCACTGATCGTCTGCCCGGACGCCGCTCCGCCATTCCCCCATCCGGTCCCCGCGCTCTTACTGATCGTGTTACCGTCTGCCGTCACGCCCACCAGGTCCACCCACGTCACCTCAACACTCGTGTCCACCTGGGGCGTGGCGGTCGCACTATTGGACACCGCCGATTCACCATACCCATTGCTCGAAATCACCCGGAACTGGTATTCCGTCCCGTTCGTTAACCCGCTTACCACGGCCCCTGCCACCGCGTCATCGCTGTAAATATTGTCAAACAAACCACTGCTCACGGTACCGTATTGAACCTCATACCCTGCTATAGACGACCCGTTATCAAACGGCGCGCTCCAATTTAACGTTACTTCCCCGTCCCCGGCTACGGCCGTTAAATCATCCACCGCGTTAGGCGGGCCGAACGTAACCCCGTTCATCTTTGCGTCAGCCACCGTCCCGCCAACCGTGTAAACCGCCGCGTCAGCCATCACTGTCCCGCTGCTGGCCACCGTGCTCGTATAAAATACAACCCCGTTCTTCTTATACACCACCGTGCTTCCCGTCCGTTCCACCCGGAACCGGTCCCCGCTCTGATACGCCCCGAACGATCCTCTGTTCGTCCCGTTCTCAAACGCGTAGACCGCCCCGTTATATAGGTAAACCGCGTAGTCAATGCTCGTGTAATGCGCATCCGGGTTACTGTCGGACAGCCCGCACATCCGGTATGTATTCGTTTCCACCGCACCAAATTCCACCCACCCGTCCCCGCTGATAGTCTGCCCGGACGCCGCGCCGCCATTACCCCATCCGGTCCCCGCGCTCTTACTGATCGTATTGCCATCCACCGTCACCCCGACCAGGTCCACCCACGTCACCCCAACTTCCTGCGCATATATTGCCTTAGTAAACCAAAAGACAATCGAACTATTTATTATTAAAAACAAAAAAAGGATGGGAATCTTGGTTTGAAAAATCTTTTTTAAATTAGGTTTCTGAAAAACAGATAAAGGCTGGAAAATTTTTTTCATGATTTTTAAATTATGGGTGGTGTAGGATTAAAATTAAATTTATATAAATCGACTTTCTGCACCGGGCAGACAGAAGGTCGCTTTATATAGGAATTATTTGGTGGGCTCATATACCTTTAAAATTTTCGCACAATTGTTCTACTTGATATCTAGGCTGCGAACACAGCAAGGGCGCGCAAAATTTTTATAGAAATCCCTGACGTTTTCAAAATTACAATTTTGAAGTTTAAAACTAGGGTATGTTTGGAGTCTTCTCATAACTCCTTTGGGGAAATTGGGGAACTACAATTTTTATACTAATCTCCCTTTTTTCTTTTGTCAAGCAGGAAAAATAATTCGCAATTTCAAAATACTATTTTCCCCCATAAAACCCTTGCTTTAAGGCGGCGGGGGATTTATCATACAACCGGCGGTCGGTTATCTGACAAGCGCCCGCGGCATGGGCGCCCGCCGGAACATGAAAATCCCATAAGCCTGAACATGAAAATCGCCATATTCAATCCGTCATTCGGGAAAAATTTCGTCCGAGTGGCCCGCTGGGCCGCCAAGTCCCGGGGCCGCGTCCAGCGCCACCCGGAATACCTGCTCATCGCCGCCCAGGTCCTGATCGACGCCGGCCATGACGTGCGGTTCATTGAAGCCGCGGCCCGCAATTTCACTCCGGAAGAATCTTATGCCATCCTCCGGAAGTTCAAGCCGGACCTTCTGGTTATCCACGCCACCACCCCGTCGATCTATAACGATATCGAACAGGCCCGGGCCGTTAAGGAACAGACCGGCTGCCGCACGGCTTTCGTCGGCCAGCACGTCACCGCCGAGCCGGACAACACCTTTGAAATCGGCGCCGGCGCAGTGGATTATATTTTAAAAGGCGAATACGATGAGACGCTGCGCGACCTGGCCGCCGGGATACCCGTTGCCGATATCGCCGGGCTGACCTGGCAACAGGCCGGGCGGGCCGTCCATAATCCGGACCGGCGGCCCCTGGACGTCAACGCCCTCCCTTTCCCGGCCTGGCAGCTCATTAAACCGGAATGGTACCCGGACGCCGGGAAAAAATTCCCGTTCCTCACGCTCATAAGCGGCCGGGGCTGTAACAACGCCTGCACCTTCTGCCGCGACCCGCAGCTCATGTACGGCTACCGCCTGCGCATGCGCTCCGCGGAAAAAGTGGTGGACGAGATGGAATACGACCTATCCGTCCACCCGCAGATCCGGGAAATCATGTTTGAAACCGACACCTTCGCCGCCAGCCGCGAGCACGCCGAGGAGGTCTGCCGCGAAATCCTCCGGCGGGGACTGCATAAAAAAATATGCTGGTCCTGCAACATGCGCATCAACACGCCGCTGGACCTCCTGCCGCTCATGAAATCCGCGGGCTGCCGCATGCTGATGGTGGGGTTTGAATTCGGGTATGACGAGGCGTTCCGCGCGGTCAGGAAAGGCGGGGTGAACGTGGCCATGGCCCGGCAGTTCGCCCAACGGGCCCATGAGCTGGGCTTCATTATCCACGGCTGTTTCATGATCGGCGCGCCCGGCGAAACCCGCTCCTCCGCCCAGGAAACCCTTGACATGGCCAAGTCCCTGCCCCTGGACACGGTCCAGATCACTGGCATCGCGACGTATCCGGGCACCGCCATGTATCAATGGGCCAAAGAAAACGGCTACCTGATCGCCCAAGACTGGCGCGAGTGGCTGACCGCGGAAAACGAACAGCGCACCCTTGTATCTTATCCCCAGCTTTCCAACAAAGACATCGACGCGTTTATCGATAAAGGCTTAAAACAGTTCTACCTCCGCCCTGGCCAGATATGGCGCATGCTCATCTCCATCCGCAGCGCCGGCGACCTCTGGCGGAAGCTTTACGGTTTCGGGGCCTTCCTCAATTACTTCTTTAATAAAATTCGTTCCCGCCCGTCCGGCGCGCGCTGAATCTCCCCCCGAATCCGCAATATTCATTTGACAGCGCCCGGTCTATCTGTTAAATTTAGGCAGGTCAAAATTTTTTCATCATTATTTCAGGAGGGTTTCTCATGCCACATGTTGTCTGTGAACCGTGTATTAAATGCAAATACACGCAATGCGTCGCGGTCTGCCCGGTGGAGAGTTTCAGGGAAGACGAAGAGATGGTCGTGATTGATCCGGACGTCTGCATCGACTGCGGCGCCTGCATGCCGGAATGCCCGGTGCAAGCCATTTATCCCGCGGAAGAGGTGCCGAAAAAGTGGCAAAGTTTTATTCAGCTCAACGCTGATAAAGCACCCAACCTGCCGCCCATTAACGAGCATAAAACGCCTCTCGCCGAACAATAAGCCGCGTCCGGCCCGATCAGCCTTTTATCCCCCGATTCCCTTAAAGGGAACGGGGGATTTTTTTAACGCGGCTTCCCGCCGTTAAAAACCCATTCATAATTAAAATTCTTAAGCGGCCGGTATTGTTCCGCACGCACCACCTTCCCGGTTTTTTTGTCAATAACGACAAGATAGCGCCAGAAATGGTCATCAAAGGCGACCGGATAAAAGGACACAAAAAAATAGTCCGGATACGGCTCCACCAGGCGGTCACTTAAAATGCCGGCTTTATTAATGTGAAACCGCTTCGGGCTCTTGGAGTTTAAAAGCGCGTGGCGGGCAATCGCACCGGCTTCCTTTTCATCAACGCCGTCCGTCCTGTTCACTCCCGCATAGTCTTTATTCACTTTGGCGGCTACGGAACACCCCGTTAAAAACACGGCGGCCGCTATCAGACAGGATACTGTTTTTAAAGACCTCATGGACAAATTCCTTTCTTACCGGGTTCAACCGTCTTATGCCGCGCGACTGTTTCTTCATTCTACACGTTGATCCGGGGCGTGTCCAAATGTCTCGACAAAAAAACCGGCCGCTCTAAAAAACCGTCCTGGGAAGGGCCGCCGGATAATACCCATGAAAAAAAATCTACCGATGACTGAGCTGTTTGCGGGCGCGGGCCTTATCAACGCGCTGGATAATCGTCTCCACCACTCGGCCGGCCCGGCCGTTTTCTTTTTCCGCGATGTCCTTGAGGGCGGCCAGAATCTCCTCATCACCGGCGGCATTTAAAGTCAGACTAAACAAGGATTCCCGAGCGGTCAACCCGCTGACCCATTCATCATATTCCCGGCTACCGGCTGTCGGGTGCTGCTGGGCTAAAAGCTGCAGCCTCTCTTTGTAATCATCATCCATGGCCTTAAAATACTTCAGCGCCTTGGTAATTTTGCGGATATACACCCTGTCACCGGTCGCGAAAAAACTCGCCCAAAGCACATCTAACGTGTGCCAGTGCTCCGCCTCCATATCCGGATACGGGTAACTCTGCATGGCGTCATATTCATCCAGGTCGGACGGGGAAAGGCCAAAGACGTCGGCGATAAGCTTCAGGGCTTCCCTTCTGTTTTTGGTGGCGCCGTAGGCGATCGCTTCCGTGCCGAAAGCGGCCTGGAGTCCGCGGCTCTCCAAAGCCAGGCGCCTGGCGAACGGGAACACTTCGTCCGGGGAGTCATGCAAGATATGAACATAAAAGGCCATTAAGACCGCGCGGGCGTGGGGCCGGGCACTCTCCTCGGCCAGGCGTTCAAAGCGGCTGAGGTCAACCCGGAAAAAGAAATCCAGCGCTCCTTTCGGGTCTGGATTATTATGGTAATTCTGAATGTAGTGGCTTAACGAGGGATCAAACGGAAACAGCTGAAATTGTTCCGCGACAGCCGGTGCCGCCTGAAGGGACACCCACACAATCATAAAACAGCATATACGTATGACTTTCTTTTTCATGCCGGGGAGCTCATCGTCTAATCATGATACCTGACCGCCAAAAATATATTTACGGTACCTCTATTATAAGCCTCATCCGGCTGATGGGCAATAAATATATATTGAAGCCTCCGGCGCAATGGAGCCGGATAATCTTTAGAATCAATACCCCGAATCCAGGACCGCGGCCTTCTCGACCAGGCGGATAAATTCCTGCCGGTACCCCCAGGCATCCGCTTCTAACGAGGCTTTAGCGCGCTGAAGCACGTCCAGATAAGAGGACTGCCCTTTAAAAGCGGAATCCTTAAGCAGCAGGCCAAACTCGACCACAGCGGCCCCGAAACGGAAATTGTCCGACACCTCTTCCGGCTCCCCGGCCTGTGAGGCCGGCACCGCCCGGGTGATCAGCCGGCTTGTGTCGTGCTGAAGTTCCTTATACCGCAATTTAACCGTCATCAGATCTCCGCTGTCCCGCACAACGGTTTCCATGTACCGCAGGGGATCGGTTTTGCGGTGATCTTCCGGAGAGCCGGCCGGGACGATTTCATAAAACGCGGTCACGGTGTGGCCCGCGCCCAGTTCGCCGGCGTCCTTGGTGTCGTCATTAAAATCCTCCTTGGCCAGCGCGCGGTTCTCATATCCGATCAGGCGGTACGCCTGGACCGTCGAAGGGTTGAACTCCACCTGGATTTTCACGTCTTTGGCAACGGGAAACAACACCGATCCCAGTTCCGAAACCAGCACTTTCCGGGCCTCCTGAAGCGTATCGATGTAATAATAATTGCCGTTGCCTTTATCGGCGAGCTTCTCCATTTTGGAATCCTTGTAATTCCCGGTGCCAAAGCCCAGCACGGTCAGGAATATCCCTTCCCCGCGCTTCTCTTCAATGAGACGGGTCAGATCGCCGTCGCTGCTGACCCCAACGTTAAAATCGCCGTCCGTCGCCAAGATCACCCGGTTATTGCCCTGGGGAATAAAGTTCTGCCGGGCGATGCGGTAGGCCAGATGAATGCCCTGTTCCCCGGCCGTGGACCCACCGGCTTCCAGCCGGTCAATCGCCTGGAGAATCCGTTCTTTTTCATACCCCGGCGTGGAATCGAGCATCAGCCCGGCGTGGCCCGCGTACGTCACGATGGAAATGCGTTCCTCCGGCCGCAGGCGCTCCACCATCATCTGAAGGGCGGACTTCAAAAGCGGAAGTTTTTCCGGCCGGTTCATCGACCCGGAAACATCAACCAGAAACACCAGGTTGCTCGCCGGCATCTCCTCTCCCGACAGCTCCCTGGCCTTCATCCCGATCAGCGCCAGTTGATGCGCGGGGTTCCAAGGGCAGGGCGCGGCTTCCGTGACAAGGGAAAACGGTTCGTCCCCGTCCGGCTGCGGGTAATCATACACGAAATAGTTCACCATCTCTTCAACGCGCACCGCATCTTTCGGCGGCATCTGCCCGGCGTTCAGGTAACGGCGCACGTTCGCGTAAGAAGCGGTATCCACGTCAATGGAAAACGTGGAAAGAGGATTGTCCAGCACCGCCAGAAACTCGTTTTCATACATGCGGTCATACTCCTCGGTGTTCTCCTCCTCAATCCTGCCGTAATAAGGATAACCCGCTTCCGTGTCCTTGGGCGGCTCAACAATCATAAACCCCGGACGCATGGGTACCAGCCCCTTGTCCGTATAGTTATAAATCTCTCCGGCCCGCCCGTTGGCAGTGTCCCACCGTAAGGCAGGTGTCACGGACATGGACGCCGCCGGGGAAGTCATGGTGAGCGCCCCCGTTTCCACAGTCCTCTTCCCGAGACTGCCGTACGCCTTCCCCTCCACCCCGTACAGGGCAGAGGATTCCGTCTTGGAGGCCAAGCCCCCATAAAATACCGGACGAGACTTCTGGTCGCCGAGTTCACTGTTTTTCCTGACCGGGACCTCATTCCGCGTAATGCTCTCAGAAGAAATGTCCTCCCGCGCGGGCTGGCCTTTAAATAAAAACCCATCGCCAGACACCTCTCCTCCCAAAACAGGGCCAGACACGGCATCCATCACCGCTTTCCGCTTTTCACCCGGCTCAAGAGGTGCGGAAGCTAACCGGTTCTGGCTGGATGGAACTTCCAAAAGGGGCACGGCCAACTTCGCCTTTTCCCGCAGGGCAGAGCCCTCCTCCATTTTTCCGCGTGCGGCATTCACGGGCGGCATAGCAACCCGAGGGACACTCTCCTCGTGGGCGTCCCGCAGAGCCGTCTGCACGTTCCGCTTCATGTACACCCGCAGGAAAACTGTAAGAACCAGCATACAAATAATCAGCGTACTCATCGCACTGTAAGGGAAATAATGTTCAAATCTACGCATACCTTGCCCCTCCCGGCTTTTGACAGCCTTGATCTGGTTGACAATATTCTGTTCTTGATCAGGAGAGAAAGGTTCGGAATTTAAATTTTTGAGCGATGAGGAAATCTTGCGGATGTCCCGGTAAAAACGCTGGCATTCTTCGCAATCCACCAGGTGATCTTCAACGGTCCGGCGTTCGGTTTCCGGTAATTCCTCATCGACGTAAGCGGAAATCAGCACGCGCATATTTTCATGGTCAGTCATCTTGCCCCTCCATTAATATGGATGGTAAATCTTGTCGCAGCCGCACCCTCGCCCGGTAAATGAGTATTTTCACATTCTCCAGCGAGCAGCCCATAATCGCGGCGATATCGTCATATTTAAAACTATGATATTCCCGAAGGATCAGGGCCTCTTTCTGGTCGTCCGGCAATTTTTCAACCGCCTCCTGCAGCACAACCGCGGTTTCCCGGCCTATCAAATGCTCCGGCGGCAGCGGGCCGGAATCAGGCACGGGAATTTCTTCATAACCGTCACTCTGATCATGGGACACCCATAGAGAGGAAAACCGGTTACGGACGCGGGCCCGGGAAATGCTAGTATTGCGGGCGATGGTGAAAAGCCAGGTCGAGAATCTGGCCCGGGGCTTGTAGCTGTGCTTATGGGTGTATAATTTCATAAAGACTTCCGCCACAACATCCTCCGCATCCGCCCGGTTACGCAGCAGGCGCATGACAAAATTAAACACCGGGGTCTTATACTTTCGAAACAGCTCTTCAAAAGCGTCCTCATGACCGTTTTGAAATTCCAAAATCAGTTCTTCGTCAACGCGCTTCATATCCTCTTGTCCGCTCTCTCCTATTGGTTAAACCCCGGCCTTATGAAAAAGTTACACAAAATTTTTCCCGCGCGAAAACAGCGCAACCCCTTTACCGGGCACGGTACAATCGTTTCGGCCTGAAGGACGGTGGGTATCATTGATTTTAAAATAGGGTTAATCTTGAGGACAATAAAAACAGGAATTTCCCCATCAGAAATGGAAGAATCCGCTGAAAAGCACAATGTAAGAGAAAAGATTTCTAAAGCCGCCCGCGTGAACAATCCCCAAGCAGACGGCAAAGACTTAACGGCTGCCCATATAAACCCAGAACCCAGCCAGCAACAAAACGGCTATGCCTCCGAAAATAAGGGCTTTCTTTAAAAGTGGAGTCGCATCCTTCATAAAAATCCTTTGGGGTAAAATTTAATTCTTTTATTGAATATAACAATTTCCCCGTCATTAATCTACCTTTAAAATAAATTTCTGCGCCCCGCAGACAGACCCGGTTAAGGCCGGCTGCGGCTAAACAGTCCCATGAGTTCTGCCTCCGCCAGAACATGCCCTTTCATGGCCTTTACGACGTCGGCCTTGGCCCATTTTGACGACGGGGTTAAAGACGTGTCTAGGGCGTACACTTTAAAAAAATACCGGTGCGTTCCGATGGGCGGGCACGGGCCGCCGTAATCAATTTTCCCGAAACTATTCAAGGCCTGCTGTCCGGGAACGGAATTTTCCCCGACGATCTCAACCGGAGGAATATTATAGACCACCCAATGGACCCACGTCCCCATGGGCGCATCCGGGTCATCCATGATCAAAACCAGGGTTTTGGTCCCTTCCGGGATCCCCCGGATCGACAAAGGCGGATTGATATCCTCTCCGGAACACGTATACTTGACGGGAATTTTTCCGTTGAGAGAAAACGCCGGGCTCGTCACCTGAAATACAGAAGCGGTTATCCCGGGTTTAACGTTTATCCCCAGCCCCCACAGCATGAAAATACCGGTCCACACAAACGCCTGATTTATTCTCATAAGATCCTCCTGTGTTATTATCACCCAATGACTCCTGCCCCTCCCGGCGGCCGTTCCAAAAGCAGAGAAAGGGTCAGAGACTCAAAACAATGCCCACCGGGCAATGGTCAGAGCCCAAAACGTCCTTCAGGATAAAGGCGTCTTGCAGGCGCGGGAGCAGATCAGGCGTCATAAAAAAATAATCGATCCGCCAGCCCACATCCCGTTCCCTGGCTTTTGTTTTATAATCCCACCAGGAATAATGGCCCGGGCCTTTATGAAAATGCCGGAACGTATCAATATACCCCAGGTCCAGAAAACGCGTGAGCCAGGCGCGTTCCTCAGGCAGGAACCCGGTGTTTTTTTCGTTCTCCTTGGGCCGGGCCAGGTCGATTTCAGTGTGGGCAGTATTAATGTCCCCGCAGACAACAACCGGTTTCCCGGCTCTCCGGAGCTTCTCCAGTTTCTTCAGCAGACAATCATAAAAGGCCATTTTAAAAGGCACCCGTTTATTACCGCTGCCGCCGTTAGGTACATACAGGTTAAACAGGATAAATTCGCTGAACGTGCAAATCAGCACCCGGCCTTCCGCGTCAAATTCATCGACTCCCAGTCCTTCCTCAACCTTCAAAGGCCGGGTTTGGGCGTACACCGCCACCCCGCTGTACCCTTTCCGCTCTGCCGACGACCAAAAAGAATGGTATCCTTCCGGCGCCGTAATCGCCGAAGACAGCTGATCCGGCTGCGCCTTGGTTTCCTGCAGGCACAAAACATCCGGAGAGGCCTGCTGCAGCCAATCCAAAAACCCTTTTTTCTCAAACGCCCTGATCCCGTTGACGTTCCAGCTGAGCAATTTCATAAAACACCCCCTGATCCGGCGCCCGTTTCAACAGGAAAAACCCCGGCACACTCCGCACCGCAAAACGCGCACCGGTTGCCCTGTATCAAATGATACGCGCCGATTTTGTATCCCGCCCGTTCGATCAGGCATTTCCCGCAGGCATGGCAATATGTGCTGCTCCCTTCCGGATCGATAATATTTCCCGTGTAAACATGCCGCACGCCCTGGGATCGGGCAATACGCCTGGAACACTGTAAAATGTCCGCCGGGGTGACAGGGGCGTCCACAAGCCGGTAGGCGGGATGAAACGCGGTCAGATGCAGCGGCACGTCCGGCCCCAGGTTGGAGACAATCCACTCTGCCATTTTGGAAACCTCTTCTTTGGAATCATTCCGTCCCGGAATCAGCAGGGTGGTAATTTCAACCCAGACAGACGTTTCATTCTTAAGATACAGCAGGGTCTCGAGGACAGGCCGCAGGGACCCCTGGCAGTATTCCCGGTAAAACTCTTCGGAAAAGGACTTAAGGTCAACATTGGCGGCATCCATGGCTTGAAAGAAATCCCGGCGCGCCTCACCGGTGATATAACCGGCGGTCACCGCCACGGTTTTGACCCCCTCTTCATGACAGGCGTCCGCGGTGTCAATCGCGTATTCGGCAAAAATAACCGGTTCGTTATAAGTAAAGGCCACGCTGCGGCAGCCCATCTCACGGGCCCGGCGGGCGATGGCCTCAGGCGGCGCATGAACCGCCAGCCGGTCCTCTCCCCGGGAACGGCTTAAATCCCAATTCTGGCAAAAACGGCAGCCCAGGTTGCAACCGATGGTTCCTAAAGACAAGACACTGGAGCCGGGGAGAAAATGGTTCAACGGTTTTTTTTCAATCGGGTCAATGCACAATCCGCTGGTCTGGCCGTAGGCAGTCAGGACAAGACTCTGCCCTATGTTCTGGCGGATAAAACAAAATCCCCTCTGGCCTTCGGCGAGGCGGCAGGCCCGCGGACAGAGATGGCAGACAATATGGCCTGAATCGGCCTTGTCCCAATATCGGGCGGTAAAAGGCTCTTGATACGAATTCATGGATCGTCCCTAGTAGGTGACCACAAACCGGCGCTGTATGTATCAGCGCACGATTCCGGCAAATCCCATAAACGCCAGGGAAAGCAGCCCAGCAATGACAAGCGTAATCGGGATCCCCCGCATCCCCTGCGGGATATCGGCAAGATCCAGCTGTTCGCGGATACTGGAAAAAAGAATCAAAGCCAGGGAAAATCCGACGGCGTTGGCAATGGCAAACACCACGCTTTCCAGGAGATTATATTCCTTCTGAATGACCAGGATCGCCACCCCGAGGACGGTGCAATTGGTCGTGATCAGGGGCAGGAAAACGCCCAGAGCCTGGTAAAGCGGGCGGCTGACCTTCTTTAAAATAATTTCGACCATCTGAACCAGCGCGGCGATGACCAGGATATAGGCCACGGTCTGCAAATAACCGATCTGAAAAGGAGCGAGGATGTATGTGTTGACCAGGTACGTCACAATCGTGGCGAGGGTCATGACAAAAATGACCGCCCCGCACATGCCGACAGCGTTGGAAAAACGGTTGGAAACCCCCAGGCAGGGGCACAGGCCCAGGAAACGGGTCAGGACGATATTGTTCACGAGGACAGCGGAGATAATAATTAAAACATATTCCATACCTTTAATCCCTTTTATTGAATAATCGAACCAGGGCGATCATGTACCCCAAAACAATGAAAGCGCCGGGAGCCAGGACAAACACCAATATTCCGTCGCCGGCGATAAACTTGTGGCCGAAAACCGCACCGCTGCCTAAAAGTTCCCGGACAGTGCCCAAAAGCGTCAGGGCAAAGGTGAACCCCAGGCCCATACTTAAACCGTCGATGCCCGAAAGCCAGACGGGATTCTTAGACGCGTACGCTTCCGCTCTCCCCAAAATAATACAGTTAACGACGATCAGGGGCAGAAACAGCCCCAGCTGCGCGTGCAAAGCCGGGATATACGCCGCCATCACCAGGTCCACGATCGTCACGAAAGAAGCGATCACCACGATAAAACAGGGGATCCGCACATCGTCCGGAACCAGGGATTTGATCAAAGACACCACCATATTGGACATCACCAGCACAAAAGTCGCGGCCAGTCCCATCCCCAAACCGTTGGCCGCGGACGTCGTGACCCCAAGGGTGGGGCAGACTCCAAGGACCAGGACAAAAACAGGGTTTTCGCGGAGAAAACCTTTAGTGAAATTCTTCCAGATACTAATGGTCCGTCTCCTTTCTATAGGTGTCGTACGCCCGCTGAACCGCATCGCAAAAAGCCCGGGAGCTTATGGTCGCGGCCGTGATCGCGTCCACATCCCCCCCGTCTTTCTTCACCGTCAGTTTGAACACGGCCGGATTTTTATCTTTAAACTGGCGGCTGAAATCCGACTTCTTCCGGTCGATTTTATCCCCCAGTCCCGGGGTCTCTTTATGGTCGATGACCGCCACATCATAAATCGTCCCGTCCGGGAGAAATCCCACCATGAGCTTGATTTCCCCCCCAAAACCCTGCTGCGTCCAGGACTCGACAGCAGTGCCGACCAGTTCCCCGGATTTTCTCACGGGATATAATGTGATACAACGGTCGTTCTGACACCGCTCAATTTTATCGTCAAAAGGCGAGCTGTCGAATTCCGGCACAACGTTCCTGATCGCCTCGGTCTTTTTATTCAATTCCGCCTGGGCCTTAGGGCCTTTTGTGACTTCATAAACAACCCCTAAAGCGGCGGAAGAAACAAATGTCGCCACGAAAAGAGTCACCACCAAATTGGCGAATGTCGCTTCCCTTTTCTTCATTCTATTCCCCAAACCGTTTCGGTTTACAATACCGGTTGATCAGCGGGACAAACGCGTTCATAATAAGAATCGCGAAAGACACCCCTTCCGGATAGGCGCCAAAAACCCGGATGGTGATGGACAGGATCCCGATCCCGCAGCCGTAAATAAACATCCCCCGGGGGACCATGGGGGAGGTCACATAGTCCGTGGCCATAAAAATAGCGCCCAGGACAATTCCTCCGCTTAAAACATGAAAAACCGGATCCATATATTGGGACGGGTTCATCAGCCACAAGCAACCGGAAAAAACAGCGGCGCTTCCTATCACGGCAACCGGGATATGCCAGGTAATGATTTTCCGGTACAGCAGATACGCGCCGCCCGCCAAAAGCGCCAGGGCGGACACTTCCCCCATAGACCCGGCTATCTTCCCCAACAGCATATCCGAATAACGCGGCAATTCACCCATCAACTGCTGCGGCGTCATTCCGCTTTTTAAGCCTTCCTTAATAATCGCCAGCGGGGTGGCGGTGGTCACGCCGTCCACGGCCACCATCGCGCCGCTGAATGGCCTGGGCCACGTTGTCATGGCCGCCGGGAAAGACACCAGAAGGAAAACCCGGCCGACCAGCGCCGGATTAAACGGATTGTTCCCCAAACCGCCGAAAGACATTTTGGCCACCGCGATCGCAATGAAACTGCCCAGCACCACCATCCACCCGGGAAGCGTGGCCGGCAGGTTAAACGCCAGCAAAAGGCCCGTGACCGCCGCCGATCCGTCCGCGACCGACGGGTCTTTCTTAAATATATATTTCTGAATGATATATTCAAAAAACACAGCGGAGATAACGGCCAAAGCCGAAACTTTCAGGGCCGCCCAGCCGAAGACGATAACCGACACAACCCAGGCGGGCATTAAAGCGATCAGGACCCAGGTCATAATCCTGCGGACCGACTCCCCGCCGTGGGTATGCGGCGACAAAGAAACCGTTAAAAGTGATGAATTCATTTTTGTTTTTGTTCCTTTAATCTTTTTAATACTTTTGCCTTTCCAATCCGGATATAATCCAAAAGCGGCCGGTGAGCCGGGCAGGCAAAACTGCAGCAGGCGCACTCACAACAGCTCAACAACCTTTCCTCAAAAGCGCGGTCCAGCCAATGCCGCTCAACAAGCGCCATCAAGAGATACGGTTCCAGCCCCAGCGGGCAGGCCGACACGCATTTCGCGCAGCGGATACAATTCTGCACGGGGCCGCGCCTGGCCTGGTCTTCCGGCAAGAGAAGAATCCCGGACATCCCTTTGGTGACCGGGATATCGGCCGAGTCCACGGCCCGGCCCATCATCGGGCCGCCGGCAATGATCTTGCCGGTCTTATCCGGAAGCCCCCCGGCCGCCTCAATAAGCTCCTGCACCGAAGTCCCGATCCTGACCCAAAAATTGGACGGATTTTTAAGCGCCGGCCCGGTCACGGTGACGGCGCGTTCCATCAACGGTTTGCTTTTTTGAACAGCTTCATAGACAGCGAAAACCGTCCCGACATTACACACCACGCAGCCGACATCGCTGGGAAGCCCCCGGGGCGGAGGCGGGACCTCCCGGCCGGTCAACGCTTTAATAAGCTGCCGTTCCCCGCCCTGGGGATAGCAGACTTTAAGCGATTCAACCCGGATACCGGAATCACATCGGGCGGCGGCTGTCATGATGTCCATCGCGTCCGGCTTATTTTCCTCGATACCGATACACGCATGACCAATGCCCAAAGCTTTCAAAAGAATCCGGACGCCGGTCATAATCTCTTCACTTTTTTCAAGCATTAAACGGTGATCGGCGGTGAGATACGGCTCGCATTCGACTCCGTTAATCAGCAGGAACTCAATGGTTTTATCTTTCGGGGGAGACAGTTTGACATGCGCCGGGAACGTCGCCCCGCCCAAGCCAACGATACCCGCTGCCGCGATCCTGGCGATAATGTCCTCCCGCTGCTCTGGGATTTCTTTCTTTACCCCCGGAGTCCTGTCAACACCGTCCTCCCAGACGTCCTGCTGAACTTCAATAATCACAGCCGGAACCTTGTACCCGGTCACGTCTTTCACAAAATCAATCTTCTTCACCTTCCCGCTCACGGAGGAATGGATGTTCGCGGAAACAAATCCCCCGGCCCGGGCGATAAGCTGCCCGGTCTTCACAAAATCCCCCGCCTGAACCACAGCCGCGGCCGGAGCGCCGATATGCTGTGCAAGAGGAATGACAACGGTTTTCGGCAATGGGAAAACAGATAAAGGTTTGTCCGCCGAAAGCTTGCTGTCGGGAGGATGAACGCCTCCCTGAGGAAAAGTTTTAGATGGACCGTTCTTCATAATAGTCAAATTTTTATTTCAACAGCCGGGATTCGTCTTACTCCAGCCCGTCCCATTCTTACACGTTCACCTGCGCCGGCTCAAGTTTGGCTTTAATTTCCGGAAAATTGATTTCAAGAATCGCGTGCGTTGGACACACCGGCACGCATTTACGGCAAAGCCGGCATTTCCCGGGATCAATATACGCAAAATTATTATTTAATGTAATGGCCTCAAAAGGACAGGCTTTCACGCACAACCCGCAGCCGATACAGGCCACCGTGCAGGCCTTTTTGGCGGCCGGCCCTTTGTCCTGATTCATACAGCCCACGAAAATACGCCGGTTCTTCGGCCCGCGTTTGCGCAACTCAATAAGAGACCGTGGACAAGCCTGGGCACAGGCCCCGCAGGCCGTGCATTTATCCTCGATGACAACCGGAAGCCCGGTGTCCGAATTCATATAAATCGCCTCAAATTTACATACCTGCACGCAATCGCCCATTCCGAGGCAGCCGTAAGCGCAGGCCGTGTCGCCGCCGTAAAGGGAAGCCGCGACAGCACAAACCGGGGCGCTGTCGTAAACGCTGGTCTTAGCGCGGTAAGCGTGTGTCCCCTGACAACGGACCACCGCGATTAAGGGGTCCTTTAGGGACACCTTCTTCCCCAGAATATCAGCCACCGCTTCCATACAGGCCTGGCCGCCGACCGGGCAATATAAATCACTTAAATCCCCGGCCGCCACACAGGCCTCGGCAAAATTCCGGCAGCCCGGATATCCGCACCCCCCGCAATTAGCCAGCGGCAATGCCGCTTCGACTTGATCGACACGGGGGTCTCCCTGCACTTTAAACTTCTGGGCCACGACATATAGGATGACAGCGGACAGAATACCCAGGATACTTAATGTTGCGACTGTAAAAATAATCGTCATGTTTTGAGATGATATTTTTTATAAAGTTTCATCTGGAAAGATCCCTGCAACCGGGGACTTAGTACGTGCAGAAGTATATAATAAGGAACCAACATCAGCAACGCTCCGCCTCCGGCCAGGTACTCCCGGGTTGTTATCCCCGAAAAGACAAGGAGTGAAAAAACAACAAGGCCCAGCGGCAATACATACGCAAAAAACAGCGCTTTAAAACCTTCTGATGCTTCCAGGATAATGTTGACTTCTTCCCCTATCGTGAAATCTTCCGGTTGGTCATGGAAGATGAGGGTTTGATATTGTTTTTCTGCCAGTTCGCAATGTTGCCGGGACTCACATGAGCCGCAGGCCGATGTTCTTAAAAGCTCCACAAAAACATCACGGCCGCGGATTTCTTTAACGACACCCGGATGCTCAACATTCCGACTGGTATGAGTCATGTTTTCATCTGCCGGATCGCTTAAATGTTTTTACTATATCTTTGCGCCTACGTCTTGTCAAGCGGCATTTAGCCCTTCTGAAGGGCGACCGGGCAGACTCCTTGTTCCCGGGGCTATCCCCCGCGCAAGAATCAAGAAACCCCGTCTCTCCTCTTGACACGTGTTGTCTCTATTTATCTTCTGGAATGGGTACGCCTGGAAGATGATACCGCCGCGCCGGCTGTCCGTGACGGCTTGTTGCGGAGGGTCTTTTTATAATCAACAAATTTAATAGCAATCAGGAAAAACACGCCAGCAGCCTTTTTCTCCACCCGGACCACTTGGCCGTATCCTTTAAAAATATCAAGGATCCCGGACATCACCACGTTAACTTCAATGATGTCATCGACGTGCAAAGGGATATCGGAAAAGAACGCCAGCCCCAGGAAGCTCATATCATGCGTCGTGGATAAATGCCAGCGTTTATCCGCTTTCCGAATCCGTGTTTTTACGACCCGGAACTGGATGCTCAGAATACGTTTTGCGCGTAAAGCCTGCCTCATTTCGCCAATAGGCTGTTTAACCATAATTCCCTCTTTTATAATACAAGTCCTTTAATAAGGATAATCTTTAAATCCTTATTCGTCAAGAGGTTGCTCAGTAAGTTTAGCGGGGCTCTTGGTTTAATAAGCCGTAGCCTTGCTGCGGTTCATTGAGTTCAGAGCTTGCTCTAGGGTTTATAGCGTTGATTTCCCGGGGCTAAAAGGTGTTCCGTTTAAAAAACAACCGGATATCCCCAGAGGGTTTCTGGTCTGTCAAAGAAAAAATATAGACCCTCTTCTCTTCTATCGGCTGACCAGGCTGGTCTTGGATGCCATACGTCAAGGAAACCTCCGCGTAAAGCGTATCAACGGGGAAAATGGTGTAAACATGGAAAGTGGCTGTTTCGTCATAGATGGCATAGAGGCGCTGAAAATCCCGGGAAGCGGTAAATAACCTGACGTAGGGATTCCTGTCATAAAGAATCCTGGCTCCCCGGGGCAATTTCAGGGAAAACGTTAAGTCCTGAATATCATTGGAAAAAGTTTTACGGATCTTCTGCGTAGGTCCCTTAAAATCCTCTATCCCGGGCTGCGCGGCCAGGAAGGTCTCGATATTCCCCTTGAGAGGCAGGGTTCCCACCCGTTTATTTTCCAAGTCCAGAATACGGATGCTGTGATTGTTCGTATCAGCGATAAACACACGGTTATTCATATAGCTTACCCCGCCGGGCCCATTGAACAGGGCCCGGTGAAAAGGGCCGTCTCTAAAGCCTCTGCGAGCGTCACCGCTTAAAGTAGTCAAAGTGTTGTCGGACAGGGAAAACACCCGGATTTTATTATTGTAGGTATCGGCGATCAGCAAGGATTCCGGAGTCCGGCATAACCCCAACGGATGCTGCAAGCGCGCCTGCTCCGGGCCCCCCTCCTCATCGCCATACGTATGCAAACCTTTCCCCGCCATTGTCTCCACCTGCGCACCCAAAAACAGCCCGACACGCCGTATAGCGCTGACCTCGCTGTCAAGGACGTAAACGGCATTCTCGGACGGAACGATCCCGGCCGGCTGCGCAAAGGCGCTCTTGAGAAGGGGACCATCAAGCAAATTTTCAATCCCTGACCCGGCATACACCTTGATATTTCCATCCTGAAGATCCAGGGTCCAGATCTGGTGCGCGCCGGTCATGGCGATATATAACTGTTCCCCGACCCGTGTCAAATCCGTCGGGTAATTTAAATCAACCGCAGTCCCGGCCCCTTGGGGAAAACGAGACAGACTTCTACGCCCTGTCCCGGCGATGGTAACCACCTTTCTGGCTTTCAGGTCGGCCCTCCGGACCGCGTGATTCCCGGCATCGGCGATATAAAGGCTATCCCCCTGCCTCGCCATCCCCTGAGGATCGGTGAACCGGGTGGTCTCAAACGCCCCGTCTTCAAGCCCGGGAACCCCAGAGCCGATCGTATCCTGAATACGCCCCTGCCCATCGGTTATAAGGATCCGGTTATGGCCGGAGTCGGCGATGAACAACCGTTCATCGTCTGTGGCCAGGACCTTCCCCGGGAACAACAGGCTCGTCAACGGCTCTTTATGCCTTTCCAGCCGCAAGGACACCGGGGTGGTCCGGATAAAATAACCGCCATGGCTGATGCGGGTCCGGAGTTCTTTATCCACGGCCGGATAAATATTTTCCCCGATCTGCTTATGAACGATTTTACCTTCCGGGTCAATCAAAATAACCGTGGGCCAGGTGTGAATATCGTAATCCCGCCATATTCTCAACGAGGCGTCATTCACCACCGGATAATCCAGGCTGTAACGGATCACCGCTTCCTTGACATTATCCGTATAACGCTGAACAGGATATTTGGGAGAATGGATTCCTACAATGACAAGCTCACGGGGATATTTTTCTTGCAAGGCCTTTAATTCAGGGAAAACATTGACGCAGTTAACGCTGGAATATGTCCAGAAATTCAGCAGGACAAACTTGCCCTTCAGGTCCGCCAAAGTCAACGGAGCTTCGGTGTTCAACCAGTCCAGTCCGGGCCGAAGCGTCGGCGCCTGTTTATGCGGAAGATACTCCACGAGACCGGCACCCGCCGGAAGTCCGGCGGGATTAAAAAACCACAAGACCGCCAGGAAAAGGTAAAAAAAACGCGGTATTGATTTCATGATTTCCATGCCGTATCCGTCAGCAGACCCGCTTCATAGAATCTATCACGCCCCCGGCTCAACAGGGTGTGTCATATCTTCCGGACGGATAAGGGTGTCAAATTCGGCTTCGGTGAGATACCCTGATTCGGCCGCTGCGGCACGCAATGTTTTATTCTCTTCGAAAGCCTTCCGGGCGATCCGGGCCGCCTTGTCATAACCGATATGCGGGGTCAAGGCGGTAACCAGCATGAGCGACTGCTCCACATGACGCTGTATTCTCTCGGCATGAATCGAGAGGCCTTCCACGCAATACCGGGTGAAATGCCGGACCGCGTCAGAGAGCAATTGGATGGACTGCAACACGTTAAAAATAATAACCGGTTTGCAAACGTTAAGCTGAAAATTCCCGCTGGCTCCGGCGAAGGCCACGGTGGTGTCGTTGCCCACGACCTGCATGCAGACCATCAGCAGGGCCTCGGCCTGCGTGGGATTGACTTTCCCCGGCATAATGGAACTTCCCGGCTCATTGGCCGGCAGCCGGAGCTCGCCGATGCCACACCGCGGTCCGGAACCAAGCCACCGGATATCGTTGGCGATTTTGATCAGGGAAACCGCGATAATTTTCAGGACCCCGCTTAATTCAACCAAAGCATCGTGAGCCGCGATCGCCTCAAATTTATTACGGGCGCTCACAAAAGGATATCCGGTCAGTTCTGCCAGCCTGGCCACCGCCTTCTCCGCGAACCCGGCCGGTGTGTTGAGTCCCGTCCCGACCGCGGTCGCCCCCAGAGCCACTTCATACAGCCGGGGGAGCACGGCCTGAATCCTCTCCAGTCCGTTGGTGATCTGCTGAAAGAAACCGCTGAATTCCTGTCCCAGGGTTAAAGGCGTCGCGTCCATAAGGTGCGTTCGCCCGATTTTCACCACGTCCTTCCATTCTCCGGCCTTCTGCGCCAACGGCTCCTCCAGTCCCTTAAGGGCAGGAATCAGCCCCTCCTGGAGGGCGGTCACCGCGGCAATATGCATAGCCGTCGGGAAGACATCGTTGGAGGACTGGGACATATTCACATGATCATTGGGGTGAACGGGGTGTTTGCTGCCGATGACCCCTCCGGCCAGTTCTATCGCCCGGTTGGCAATGACTTCATTCACGTTCATATTGGAGTGCGTGCCGCTCCCGGTCTGCCAAATTCTTAAAGGGAAATGATCTAACAGAAACCCATCGATCACTTCCTCGGCCGCCTGGACAATATATTCGCAAATTTTTGCATCCAGCCTGCCGCAATCAGCATTGGTCAGCGCGCAGGCTTTTTTAATAATCGCCAGGGACCGGATCATCCCCAACGGCATCACTTCGCTGCCGATGTCGAAATGGGTGGCCGAACGCGCGGTCTGCGCTCCATAATAAACATGCGCCGGCACCGGAATTTCACCCAGGCTGTCTGATTCCATTCTGTAATCCATAAAAAACCTTTACTCTTTCTGCAGGAACATTGATTTAATCAGGTCGATCGGGATCGGGAATAACGTTGTTGTATTTTTATCGCTGCCGATCTCCACCAGTGTCTGAAGATACCGCAACTGCAACGCCATGGGGCTCCTCTGCATCCGCTCGGCGGCCTGGCAGAGCTTTTCCGCTGCCTGAAACTCGCCTTCCGCCGAAATAATCTTCGCCCGGCGTTCCCGTTCCGCTTCCGCCTGGCGCGCCATAGCCCGCCTCAATTCCTCGGAAATATCCACATGCTTGACTTCCACATTGGTCACCTTGATCCCCCAAGGATCGGTCTGTTTATCCAGAATCGTCTGCAGGCTGTCGTTAATTTTTTCCCTTTGGGCCAGGATTTCGTCTAGATCCATTTCCCCGACCACGCTCCGAAGTGTGGTCTGCGCCATCTGGGATGTCGCGTATTGATAATTTTGAACCTCAATGATCGCCTTGATCGGGTCCATGACCCGGAAATACACCACCGCGTTCACTTTAACCGAAACATTATCCTTGGTGATCACATCCTGGGGCGGGACGTCCAGGGTCACCAAACGCAGGCTCAGCACAACACCGGTTTCAATAGGAAAAAAGATAAAAACCAAACCCGGGCCGCGGGGCGCGTCCACGATTTTTCCAAGACGGAATATAACAACGCGTTCGTATTCCTTAATGATCTTCACGCTGTTCATCAACCACCAGGCCAGAATAACCAGAGAGCCTATAAACCACATATCCCGCTCCTTTCATAAAGCTGCTTATTTTCTATTAACCTTTAAGGGATTTTTTGACCTTGAGCGTCAGTCCATTGATCGCCACAACGGTGATTTTATCCCCGCAAGAGAGCGTCTCGTCAGTCACCGCGTTCCAGAGTTCCCCGTGGACAAAAACTTTTCCGTCCATGCCTGGGCCAAAATCTTTTTTTGCCACTCCCGGGAGACCCACCATCCCCTCCGGCCCGGACACCGGTTTCTGCCTTAAAGACTTGATCGCCAGTCTTAACAGAAATGACGTTATCAACGCAGTCGTGCCGAGGATAGAAATGATAATAGGTATGGAAATACGCATAATCGGGTCGGATCTGTCAAATAAAAGCAACGACCCCAGGAACAGACACACACACCCGCCTATCGTCATAACCCCGAATCCCGGTACAAAGCTTTCCGCGACCAGGAACCCGAGCCCTACAAAAATTAATGCCAGCCCGGCGTAATTCGTAGGGAGCATCTGCATGCTAAAAAAGGACAAAATCAGAAAGATTGCGCCCAGAATACCCGGAACCCCAAAGCCGGGACTCGTGATCTCGTAAAGAAGGCTGAGAAAACCAAAAATGAGAAGAAGATAGGCGATATTGGGATTAGCAAGGATATTATAAAACCGCTGACGAACGCTCATGTCCACGCCGACAACCTCGGCCCGGGCCGTCTTCAGGGTGACGTCCACCCCCCGCACTTGAACCGTCTTCCCATCGATCTGTCTTAATAAATCCCCAACATCCTGGGCCACGATGTTCACGACATTCTTTTGCAGGGCTTCTGTTTCCGTGATGGACAGGCTTTTGGTCACACTCTTGACCGCCCATTCTTCACTCCGGTGGCGGAGATGGGAGAGCGCCCGGATAAACGCCACGGTATCCTGGAGGATTTTGGTGTTAAGCGCGTCGTTATCCGGGGCATATTCGAGGTCAGGAGCCCCGGCAGCAGGCGTCTGCCCCCCTGCTTCGTCGGCTCCATCGGTCAAAGGAAAACTTTTCTCCGCGCCGTCCTCCGTCCCGGAGGGATCAGGATCACCCGCCTGTTTTTCGGAATCCGAAGACAGTTTCTCTTCAATATCTTTCAGCAGGTCCCTGATCTCTTGCCAGGAACCGCCTTTCTGCCCGCCCATCTGAATAGGATGCGCGGCCCCAATATTGGTGGAAGGAGCCATGGCCGCGATATGCGCGGCGTAAGTGATAAAGACCCCAGCAGAGCCCGCGCGGGACCCTCCGGGGGAAATATACACCACCACCGGGACCTCGGCGGAAAGTATGTGCTTGACAATCTGCCGGGTCGAGGACAGCAAGCCCCCCGGCGTATCAAGTTCAATGATCAAACACTGGGCGTTCTTTTCCGCAGCCAGATCAATGCTTTTTAATATATATTCCGCGGTGATCGGGTTAATCGCATCATCATTAAGCCGGATGCGGTACACGCGTTCCCCCGCGGCTTCGGCCTGTCCGGGAGGCAGCAACGGCATTCCGCCGGAAAGGCCGGCCAGCAAAACTGCAATCGCAAATAAGCGCACTAATAACGATTTCATTTAATTCCTCTTCAAAAATTCGGTTAAAAGGCGCACCCCCGCTCCCGTAGCGCCGGGCGCGTAGTACAAACGGCCTTTCCCTTCCCGAAAAGCCGTGCCGGCAATATCAATATGCGCCCAAGGCGTGTCTTCGGTGAACTGGCGCAAAAATTCCGCAGCCGTCATAGTTCCGGCCGCGCCTTTTGAAAAACCCAGATTCTTAAGATCCGCGACCTGCGACTCAACCGCGTCTTTAATCTCGGGATAATTGGGCAGCCGCCATAACCGGTCATCCGTGATTTCCGAAGCGGCAAGCAATTTGGCGGCCAGGGTTTCATTATTCGAAACCAGCCCGCTGTAATCATAACCCAAAGCAACCACGCAGGCGCCCGTAAGCGTGGCGATATCAATCAGGCGATGGGGTTTATAATTCCTGATCACATATGAAATCGCGTCGGCAAGGACCAAACGGCCTTCGGCGTCCGTGTTAGCGACCTCCACGGTTTTCCCGCTGTAGCTCTTAAAAACATCTCCTGGTTTGCATGAAGACGGGCCGATCGCGTTCTCGGCCAGCCCAAAAGCGAAAATAATGTTTTTCTTTAAACCCAAACTGATAACATTTTTAAGGATGCCCAAAAGGGCCGCCGCGCCGCTCATATCACAACGCATGGTTTCCATATGGCCGGACGGTTTAAGGTTCAGCCCGCCGGTATCAAACGTGATCCCTTTCCCGACCAAAGCCGTGGTTCTGGCATCCCGCGAGGCCCCCCGGTATTTCACAATGATTAATTTAGGCGGATACAGACTGCCTTTATTGACCGCCAGGTGCAGGTTGAGTCCTTTTTCTTTCAGTTCCTCTTCATTCAGGATCTTGATACTGGCTTGTTTACACCCCCGGCTCACGGAGAAAACCGCTTCCTCAAAAGTTTCTGATTGAACCACGTCAGCGTTATCATTAACCAAGTCCCTCGCCAAGGTTACGCCTTCACAGACCATGACCGCTTCGGCAAAGGATTTTTTCTCCTTCACCACCAGGAACACCTTCCTGTCTCTCGGCGGGCACTCGCCGTTCTTAACGCTTCGGTATTTATCCCATGTATATGTCCCGATTAAAACACCTTCAATAACCGCAATGATTTCCGCGTCTTCCGCGAAAAACGCCGCTAGTTCTACCTCCCGGACCGTTTTGATAAATTCAGATGCCAGGGCCTGGCGGACCGCCACCCGCAAGGTCGTGAGAAAGCCGGGGGCTTTAGCCCCTAAACCGACAAACAGGACGATCCGGTTCTTCTGGACAACCGGAAAAAGTTCCCCTTTCTCCGCTTTAAAGACCTGGCCCTGGGTTAAGGAAGCAAGCGCGGACTTCAATTCGCCGGGCAGTTGGCTCAGCCAGGTTTTCTGTTCGATTTGATCTTTGCCGACCAAAACCAGAAGGGCCGGCTTATCCATTAATAATTTAGAACAAAATTCAATCATAAAAAATAATCCTTTCCGATGGCGATTCCGTTATTAACGCTGGTCGATGGGAATATATTCCCTCTTATTCGCTCCGACATAGATCTGCCTAGGCCTGGCAATACGCGTTTCGGGATTCTCAACCATTTCTTTCCAGTGGGCGATCCATCCCGGCAGACGGCCAATGGCAAACATCACCGGGAACATCGGCGTTGGAATACCGATGGCTTTATAAATCAGGCCGCTGTAAAAATCAACGTTGGGATAAAGTTTTCTTTCCGCAAAATAATCATCTTTCAACGCCTTCTCTTCAAGCCTTACAGCCAAATCCAGCAAAGGGTCATGCCGCTCTAAAGTGTTCAGCAAGGCATGGGTCTCCGTCTTAATAATCTTGGCCCGGGGGTCATAATTTTTATAAACCCGATGGCCGAATCCCATAAGCCGGAACTTACTGTTGGGGTCCTTGGCCTTCGCGATATATTTGTCCACATCCCCGCCGTCAGCGGAGATCATTTCCAGCATCTCAACCACTTTCTGGTTGGCGCCGCCATGCAGAGGCCCCCAAAGCGCAGAGACACCGGCAGAAACCGAAGCGAACAGGTTGGCCCCGGAACTGCCGACCATCCGTACCGTCGAAGTGCTGCAATTCTGCTCATGGTCGGCATGAAGCAGGAAAAGCATCTTCAGGGTGTTCACAACGGTTTGATTAATTTTGTATTCATGGGTCGGCGTGGAAAACATCATATGTAAAAAATTTGCCACATATTCCAACTCTTCCTTGGCGTACATAAACGGCTCGCCCACTGTTTTCTTGTACGTGCAAGCCACAATCGTCCGAACCTTGGCCATCAGTTCAATGGCGCTCAATTCAATGTCTTCCGGCCTAGGATCCGGCTTAATCAATTCCGGGTAATAGACAGACAGCGCGCAAATCATCGCCGAAAGCATGGCCATAGGGTGGCCTGTTGCCGGATAGCCGCCAAAAAATTTCTTCATGTCCTCATGAAGATTGGCATTTTTGGTAAAAGCCTGGGAATAACGGCTCAGCTCGGCCCGGGATGGCAGCTCCCCGTTAATAAGGAGATACGCGGTTTCCACAAAGGAAGCCTTCTCGGCCAGTTGTTCGATCGGATAACCCCGGTAGCGCAAGATGCCTTTATCCCCGTCTATATAAGTAATCGCGCTTCGGCAGGAACCCGTGCTGGCGAACCCGGGATCAACGGTAATATAACCGGTTTCCTGGCGCAATTTGGAAATCACAAAACCATGCTCGCCTTCCGTGCCAACCACCACCGGGAGTTCAATCGTCTTATCATCAATCACAAGTTTAACTTTTTCTGACATGGCAAGCCCCCTCTTCTTTTTGAAATAAATTATTGCAAGATATTATATTATAATCACTTTGCATTTGCAACTCTCTAAAGGGGATAGAAGGAAAAGGATAAGCAGGAAGAAAATTAATCCTGATCGGATTTTTCCAGGACAGACGCCAATTTCGTCAATAAAACATTAGCATCTATGGGTTTAAGGATATAATCATCACAGCCTTTCTCATAGGCTTCCAGGAAACGTTTTTCATAAGCCGTGACAATAATGATAGGAATCCCGTCCCCCAAGGCAATTCCGGCATTTTTTTCACTTTCTCGGATTTTTTCAAGAATTTCCAGCCCGTTAATCTCCGGGAGTTCGATATCCAACAGAATAAGGCTGTATTGGTCCCCTCGCTGCAGGGATAAATTATACGCGTCAATGGCTTCCTTCCCGCTGGCCGCGAAATCACATTCCGCAACTTCTCTTAAAATTTCGGCCAGCAATTGCCTGTTTTCAAAATTATCGTCCACAATGAGGATTTTATGCATTATGATCTCCCGGACACGTTATTATACCAACATCCTAAGGCGTTTTATTGATATATTCCGAAAATTTCTCGGATTCTCCTTTAAGCAAAACAAGATATTCAGCCAGCTTCACGGGGTCGGCCAGCCCCTTGACTTCAACGTGCATCAAGTTTTCCGCTTCATTAATACTGACCAGCCTTAAATTACTGGCGGTCCCCTTGATCTCGTGCAGGATCCTTCGCATGGTTTCCTTATCCATGACCTGCAACGCGGCCTCCAAGTCCGCTATTTTTTCCTTAAGCGTCCCGGAAAAACTCTTGACGATACGCAGATAAATATCCGGACGGATCTTTAAATCCGCGCTGATGCGTTCCGCATCAAGCTGAAATGGCTCATTCATGATGTCTCTATTCTCATTCAACGGCATTCCGGGCCGGCATTTTCACAAAACTGCTTCAGTTCTTTAAAAACCCCTGACAACACCGTGAATAATCCTGATAGTTCCGCCTGATTAATATTGCCTGATTTCACCATAACATTCATGGTACGCGCGACGGACGAAAGATCCGTGATGCGCATGTTGTCATAATCGCCTTTTAACCGGTGGGAGAGTTTCTGGACCGTATCCCAGTCTTCCCCGTTCAGCGCCTTTCCCAAGGCGGCGATATCCGTGGTCGTCTGGACCACGGCCTTATTTAAAATCCGCAAATAAATATCCCGCCCGATTTTCAGCTGTTCACAATTTTTGTCCACATTGATCACTAGCCCCATCACGTCCTCCAGAAAAACATTGTTTATTTCAGCCGGGGTACCGCGCCCATCGTCATATCCATGACCAGCCTTTTAACATTTTCTATTTCAAAAACAAGTTCCACCATGTCGAATTCATTATAACAAAAATCCACTCCGGCAAACGCGGAATTGCGGTAATTCGTAAAATGGGACATTTCAAGCTCAATATAACCGGCGGACGAAATCTCGGATTTGAACCGGCCGGATATAATATTGCAAAGCGTTCCGCAGGAATCCTGCATAGCAGTCTCACTTTCATCGTCAATCGGAGGATACTTCAAAAGCTTCATCATCTTGGCAATATAATCCTGCTGGACATAAATGATCAACGCGCCCAGCGTCTTTTTTTGAGCCATGTCTTTCTCGCTGGCATAAAAGTTAACGGCGGAAACATAGGTCGGCTCGTTGTCATATTTTTCCATCCCATCCGCCCGCATTCTCCCTTCGGACTCAATAATCTTTCTCCGGGTCTTCACCGGCTCTTTGGAAAAATGCACGTCGCCCCGCTCGTTAAACAAAGCCACAGTCCCCTGCTCCAGGAGGTCGGCAAATTTATCCAACTCTTTATTCTTTTTTCCAAGGAAGAACAAAACTCACATCCTTTCAAGAAATCAACCCGTCGTTTTTAACTGCACGAATGGATAAATAACATCAAGCAAAGATTCCGGGGTGTACGGCTTCACAACATAACCGACGAGGTTCGGATTAACCGCCCAGGCCTTTTTTTTATTCTCATCCGTCCCGGAAGCAGTCACCATGATGATCGCTTTATTAGCCACCTGCGGCACTTTAACCACCGCCTCCATAAATTCCATCCCCGACATGCGGGGCATCTGCCAATCCAAGAGAATCAGCCCCACTTCTTTATAGTGCGTCCCCAAAATCTCGATCGCCTCTTCTCCTGTCCTGGCCTGCAGAAAATTATTCTGGACCCCGGCTCCCTTAAGGACCTCAATTAACAATTCCCTCTCCAGGTCAGAATCATCCACCACTAAAATTTTGCCATGATTTAATTCTTCCACAAGAATAGTCCTTTGGTTTAAAAATATCCCGCGTCACATTTTGGTATTGCGAATAATTTTTTCCTTCAATTCATCCACCCCAAACGGTTTGGGAAGATAATCCGTCATCCCGGCTTCCAGGCAACGTTCTTTTTCGTCTTCAAGCTCCGCCGCTGTCAGGGCGACAATGGGCAACTTTCTTTTCAACTCGTTCCGTATAATTTTTGTCGCTTCGACGCCCCCCATCACCGGCATCTGCAAATCCATAAAACAGATGCTGTAATCATTCTGCCGCAAGAAATCAATCGCTTCTTGGCCGTTCGTCGCGTAATCACAGGTACACCCCAGCATCTCAAAATGGATTTTTAACAACTCCATATTCGGGACGCTGTCTTCCGCGACCAGAACTTTGATCCCGGAGCAGGAAATTTTCTGGATCATCTCATCCGACAAAACACGCGTGGTGTCAACTTTTTCGCCCAGGACACGCTGAAGCACATCCCATAACTCCTCCGGGATAATCGGCTTCGGCAAAAAGCTGTCAAAGCCGGCATGGGTAAACTCCGCAGACGTTTCCGACTTCACATCCGATGACACCCCAATCAGTTTAATGTTTTTATAGTGTTCCTGCTGCTTCAGCTTATACGCCAGCATATACGCCTGCTTTTCCGGGAGAAGCAAATCGACAAAAATCAAAACCGGTAACGTCTGTTGCTCTTTTTCCCGCGACAACAGCAATTCAGAGGCCTGTTTGGCTGACTGACAGACTGCCAGGACGCTCAGCCGCGCGGCCTCGAACTGGGGAAGATACTGGCGCAAAGACGTTTCGTGCATGTCAACAATCAAGACTTCGGCTCCGGCATTTTCTTTCAGCACCACCACATCCTCTTTCGGAGGCTGGTCTGCGGCCTCATCGAAATGAATCGTAAAAAGGAAACGGCTCCCTTCCCCCAGTTTTGATTCCACCCATATCGCCCCGCCCATGGTTTCCACAAAGGTTTTACAAAGCGCCAACCCCAGGCCGGAACCGCCGTAAAGGCGTGTTGTCGAGTCGCTGGCCTGCGTGAACGTCTCAAAGACAGCATCCTGGCGGTCGTCCGGAATCCCTATCCCGGTATCCCGGACGACAAATTTAATCGCCTGCCCGGGCACCGCAAACCCATTCTGACTGGCAAGGCTGACCTCCAAGCCGATTTCCCCGTGTTCAGTGAACTTAATCGCGTTATCGATCAAATTAATAAAAATCTGTTTCAGGCGGGTAGGGTCCCCCAGAAGGAACCGCGGGACATCCGGAGCGACATTAAAATACAGGTTAATGGGTTTGCTGGCCAGGCGGGTACGGATAATTTTAAACACCTCTTCGATAACATAATCAAGATGAAACGGAATCTTTTCCAACTTGAGCTTACCGGATTCCACTTTCGAAAAATCAAGGATGTCATTCACGATCTCAAGCAACATGCGCCCGCTGACAATAATCGTATTGAGATGCTCATTCTGTTTGCTGTTGAGGCCGCTTTCCTTCAGAAGATCCGTGAAGCCCATAATGGCGTTGATCAACGTCCGGATTTCATGCGACATATTCGCCAAATATTCACTTTTAGCCCGGGCTTCTTCCTGGGCCTGCTGAGTCAACTTAATGGCCAGTTCCCGCTCCTTGATAAGTTCCCGTTGCCGCTCATGCAACTTACTCTGTGCCACTTTCAGTTCACGTCCGGTTTCTTCATAATCCTGCAAAAGTTTGGAAAGCACGCTCACCTCACACTCGATGCGATCCTGGGCCTGCTCGAGCTGTTGCTTTAATAAAGCGCAGGCTGTCATGTCCGGCTCAAAGTTAATTTTGGGGATATTCCGGACCACCGGTTTAACCGGGCGGGCGGCCAGGTGGCTTTTACGGATCGTATCCTCAATAGCGGTAATAATACTTCTCACGTCAAAATATTCGCTTTTCAGTTCCCCGCCGTTGGCGATCTGCTCATCCAGAAGTTCCAACAATTTCTGCAGGGCTTCAATGGCCTGCGTGATCAGCAGGATCATCTCATTGTCCAGCGGCAAGAGATTCTTGCGGAACTTATCCAACAAGGTTTCCGAAGAGGCGGTGAGCGCGAAAATGTCGTGCAACTCCAAAAAATCCGCAAGGCCTTTAATGGTATGAAACGTTTTAAATACGTCTTCCACCGCTTCCCGGTCAGACGGGACGGTTTCAAGGATCAACAAGGCGTTCCTCGCGGCAATGAGATGACGTTGGGCTTCCCGGGAGAAGTCCGTGAGCATCTCTGTCCCTTCCGAGAGGTCCAATTGGGGAACCTGAGGCAGAAATTCTTTTTTTTCTGCGGTCATGCTAACCGAACTCCACAATGTGTAAATGAAAGAAACTCAAAAATCAATATAGCATCAACTCCTGATAAAAAAAAGCATTGATCATAATATTTACGGATATTAGCTGATACACCGGTTTCGTATGTCCTCGATGAGCGGCAGAATCTCCAGGAAGCGGTCCACAATAATGGGAGAAAAATGGGTTTCTTTCATATGCCGAATCTCCTCCACCGCCGCGTCAACCGGCCAGGCCTGCTTATACGGCCGGTCCGAGGTTAACGCGTCAAAAACATCACAAATACTGCAGATCTGGCCGACCGTAGGGATTTCCTCACCCCGGAGCTGTTTGGGGTATCCGGTCCCGTCCCATTTTTCATGATGCGTAATGCAAATGATCTGCGCCATTTTCATAACCGGAGAACTGCTGCCGGCCAAGAGCTTGGCGCCGATGACGGTATGAGTTTTCATGATTTCATATTCTTCCTGCGTCAAGCGGCCCGGTTTCAGCAGAATGGCGTCAGGAATACCGAGCTTGCCGATATCATGAAGCGGGCTGGCGTGTAACAAAAGGTCGCACTCCGGCAGACTCATCCCCATCGCCACCCCGAATTTCTGGCAATACTGGCTCATCCGGATGATGTGCAACCCTGTATCGCTATCGCGAAATTCCGCAGCCTGGGCAAGTCGCCGGATGATGTCCAACTGAGTTTCCCGCAGTTCTTTCGTCCGCTCCTGGACTCTGCTTTCTAGGATCTTGTTCTGATTTTTGACTTCCATATGCAAACACCGCATTTCAATCATGTTGTGGATGCGGAAAATGATTTCCATATTTTCATAAGGCTTATTAAGGAAATCCGTCGCACCGGACTGCAACGCCCGCAAACGGACATCAGAACTTTTCTCCGAAGACAGGGCCAGGATGGGAAGATAATGTTCCTTACGGAATTCCGCCAGTTGTTCCATGACCTGAAACCCGTCAAGGTGCGGCATAAATATGTCCAGGACGATGATCTCCGGCTGAAAATCCCGGACCAACCCAAGGACTTTCAGGGAATCATTGGTATATTCCACGTTCTTAAATCCTTCTTCAGCGAGGATTTTTTTTAAATAGAGCCCGTGAAGTTTCTGGTCATCCACAATCAGGATTCGGGAATGAGCCATTTGTTCTTTTGTGTACATAACGTTAATCTCTTAAATCAGAGGTATAAACCCCAGAGCAAGCTCTGGACTCAATTAACCGCAGCAAGCTGCGGGGTATTAAACCAACATCCTTCAACTCGTTCGCTTGAGCTCTTTCGCCTGAAGGATCAATTCGCATTTTTAGTTTACACTCCCTTAGGTCGTGTAAACTAAATGCTCATTGAATCAACCCCATACCAGAACACGAGCATATTTCTTCCATGTCCGGAGCAGACAAAAAGCAATAAATAGTCTTATTTTAGTGTGCGCGTAGCCGGAATGTAAGGAAAATTACGGTTTTTTTGAATCCCGTTAAAGATTTTTAAAATCAAAGGTATAAACTCCAACGCAGGCTCTGGACTCAATGAACCGCAGCAAGCCGCAGGGTATGAACCCGACATCCTTCGGCTCGTTCGCTTGAGCTCTTTCGCCTGAAGGATCAATTCGCATTTCTAGTTTACACTCCCTTGGGTCGTGTAAACTAAATGCTCATTGAATCAAAATTCCACCCCCGCATATTCTCTAAGGTCCGGTCATCCGTTAAATCACACTGCACCGGGCAAATCGTGATGTATTTCTCTTTTAAGGCGCTGGTATCAACGTCCAGGGCCCTGTCCGTGCGGGGCGCCCTCCCGCTCATCCAATAATATGTTCGTCCCGAAGGATCCTGCCGTTTCCGGAAGGTCCCGTCAATAGGCAGGAGGCATTGCCGGGTCACGCGGACTCCTTTGATCTTCCCGGCGGGGAGAGCGGGAACGTTAATATTCAAGAATGTCCCCGGCGGGAGCCCCCTTTTGAGCACGTCTCTGGCAATACCCCGGGCGACCTTCGCCGCTGTCCGGAAATCAGGCTTGACAAAGGTATCCAACGAAACCGCCAAAGAAGGGATTCCGCTGAAGGCGCCTTCCCTGGCCCCTGCGACCGTCCCGGAGTAAAACACGCTACAACCATCGTTGCCGCCGAGGTTGATCCCGGACACAACCAAATCCGGTTTTTTCTTTAAAATCACCTTCATGGCAAACTTAACGCAGTCCGCCGGCGTTCCGCTGATCCCGTAACCGAAAAACGTTTCTTTCCGCTGGACGGTTTTATACCAAATCGGGTGCGACAGCGTAATCCCATGCCCGACGGAACTCCGTTCGCTGTCCGGGGCAACGACAACGATGTCCCCCACCTTTTTCATTTCCGCGGCAAGCGCATAAATCCCTTCCGCATAAATACCGTCGTCATTTGTGATCAATATGGTCATACCCTTCCTCCTGAAAATGTTCCTGTTTCTCCCGTCCTGCAACCATACCAGCGCCCCGTCAAAGGGCGTGCAGGGCACAAAGTTTCTCGACTATTTTTACACTGCCGGATGGCATCGCAAAATCCGCGAACTCACGCAAGCTCACCCAGCGGTGGGCAGAGTCGCCTCGGGGCAACGGGCGCGTAGTACAAAGCCATACGGATAAGTGCACCCGGAACCGGGTATAAAAATGCCGCACATGCATCAACGGCACGGCCGTTTGAATCACAACCCCCAGTTCTTCTTTGATCTCCCGTTCCATAGCCTGACGGCTCGTTTCCCCGGCTTTAATCCGGCCGCCGGGGAACTCCCATAATCCCGCCAACAATCCGGTCGGTGGCCGCTGTTGAATCAAAAATCGTCCCTTATACTTAATCACGGCAACCGCCGCACGGACGTCTTCCCATCGTTTTGCTTTCGGCTCAGGAATAATCTCCTGCACTCCTTTATGATAGGCCAAGCATGTCCCCCGCACCGGACATTGGGAACACAAAGGAAGCTGACGGCGGCAAAGGATGGCCCCCAACTCCATTAAGGCCTGGTTGAAATCCCCGGGAAGCCTAACCGGCAAAAGACGCTTTAATTCTTCGGCAATCACGCCGTCATGCCGGCCCTCTGCCGTTCCTTTCAAAAGAAGAAGACGCATAAAGACCCGGCGGATATTCGCATCAATAATCGTCTCCGCCTTTTGAAAAGCGATGCTTAAAACCGCCCCTGTCGTGTAAGCCCCAAAACCAGGAAGGCTCCTTAAGGTGTCTTTATCCGCAGGCAATACCCCGCCGTGCCTTTCACAGATAATCTGTGCCGCCTTATGAATATTCCGGGCCCGCTGGTAATAGCCGAGTCCTTGCCAGGCCTTTAAAACCTCGGCCGATGAAGACCGGGCCACGCTCGCAATATCCGGGAACTTCGCAAGCCATCTTTCATAAAAAGGGATAACGACGGAAACTGTTGTTTGCTGCAACATAATTTCAGAAATCCATATTTTATACGGATTACACGTTCTCCGCCAGGGAAGATCCCGGGCATGACGCCGGTACCAAGAACGCAAACTCCGCCTAAAAGCGTTTCTATCCATAACATATACTCATTAAGAAACAGCCCCAACCCTTCAAACCCGGGATCACCCGGCGACAAAACGAAGCGCCTGGGAGCAAGCCCGGACCCGAAGCCGCTCCCCGAAACGAAACAAACGCTTCTCATGAGACCCGTCAATAAAAACCACGCCGTCTTTCATTAATGACGTTAAATAGATAGACGCCGGCGGTTCAACCACCCCGGCCAGAAGCCGGCCGCCGGAACCCCGGCCCCGGTACAATTCCCTCACCCGGTACTGCAATGTCCGGCTTGTTAAAGCCAACCGTCTTCCGCCCGCGGAACGCATCGCTCCCGTTGACCCGGCGGCGGTTGCTATCCACAGCCCCGAGCTGCTCTGATCCTCTTCGTCTCTCCCGATCCGCAGGTTATACCGGCTCATCGCCGCCGGATTGGAATGACAGGCCAGGATATCATTCAAAGCGAAAATCTTTTCTCCGGTCGACCCCAACATGACCTGCATCCGGTTTAGCAGAAGCGTTTTCACACGGCCCTCATGAATCCTCTCCAGCACGGAGGCGAATCGGGCCGCGGTCACAGGGCAAAAACGCCCCACGCTCCATTGCGGGTCCGAATTCACTCCCAAGATATATTGCCGGGTCACGAAGCGGGCCCCTTCCAGGAATGTCCCGTCTCCGCCCACCGTAATGACCCAATCGTAACGGCAATAATCGGCGGATTGCCCCCGCGGGATCATGTCGAAAACAATGCCACGGGACCTCAAGGCGCACGCAACAATATCCAGATTTTTATAATGAACGTCATGGGTCCGCTTAAAGCGGGAAACAAAAACCCGTTCGGTAGGGCTCAAGGGCGAGGTTAAACGGTGTTTCTGAAAATGATGTTTGTACGTGCTTTTTTTATATAAAAGTAACGCTTTTTTAATATTCATTTCCGATGAGGCCTCTTCTGAATGGCAGGCAGGTTATTCCGGAAAAAGACCTTTTCCCGCATATCTTGGAAAGAAGCAAATATCCTGTCCGCATGTTTAAGATAACACGGAGGCAAGGAGGTGGCGATGGCAAAGCATGTTACCCCAGCGGCCTTCGCCGCCTGGACTCCAAAGGGGGCATTCTCAATCACCAGGGCCCGGGAAGCGTTGACATGAAGCAGCTTCAGGGCTTTCAAATACGGCTCCGGATCGGGCTTGCCGCGCCGGACATCATTCCCGGTCACGGTAACCGGGAAATGTTTTAAAACCTTATCGGGAAGGATCCGATGCATTTCGTGCCGGGACGTCCCGGTCACCAAGGCCAGGAGCATCCCGCGGCGCTGCATGTCACGAAGGAATGTCCGGGCACCGGCGATAAAACGTTGCTTGACAATTTTCTTAAATAACGCTTCTTTGGCCAAAAGAAGCCGCCTGCTTTTCGCCAGGGTATATTTCCCATGATACAGCGATAAGAGTTCCCGGACGCTGACGCTGCCTTTCTGTCCTTCCCTGCGATAAATCTCTTCACGGGGCACCGCGATCCCTTCCTCCTGAAGCAGAACCTGATGCCAGGCCCGGTAATGATCCGGCATGGTGTTGGTGATGACCCCATCCATATCAAACAAAACAGCCTGCACGTCTACGCAAAATGATTTCATCTCAACAGCTTTCCTTGGGTAAAATCGCTGTGCTGGGATCAACTCCCGGTTTATCTTCATAAAAGGATCGACACTGTGATGATATGTGTCTGACAGGGCCCTGTCCCGAGGGGAATTTCAAGCAAATCCGCCACTGCGGCTTATAAATTTATTCTGTTCTTTCCATCCCACCCTCAAGCGCAAAACAAGGGTCTCTTGAATTCACGGAGAAGGGTTACCCTGGAGCCCTTATACCCGGGGGGTCTCCATGAGCCACTCGCTTCACGGAATGAGTTGACGTCTTAACATGGGCCGGACATCTCCCGGGGAGAAAAGCTTGTTAACCCCGCTCATTCATCTCCAGGCATGCCCGTGGTCGTCTGCGAAGGCGGATAAAAATTCGGGTCAAATTGTTTGCGGCACTTCACTTCGCAGACAAAAGGGTTGATTTCAGCTTTATTCAATTCACAATCCTGAACACAACTTTTGCATCGCATAAAAATATCATTGCTGACAAAACGGCACTCCCCTTCAACCAGGCGGCATTCCGCAAACTGGCGGCAAAAATCCCCGAGTTGATACATCGCCGTGCAGGCCATGGGCTGACTCAATCCGCATTGTATCTCCAGCCCGTGACAATTCTGGATCCGGCATTCTTCTTCCGGCTTTCCCTGCGGCCTGGTCAGGGTCTCACGCCTTTCGCTGCTGCCCAGCAACACGAACGCGCAAGCCACAAAAATGCAAGCAAAAATCCATTTCTTAAAAATCATAAACAACCTCTTCCGGCCCTAGCCTTGAATGACAACGCCAAACAACCCCCAGACCCCATAGCCCCGTCATCTTCTTAGAAATAAAATATTGTATCATGGCGAATCGGCCTGATGCAAACAGAATGAAACATATCATTGGTTTAAAAGCAACGGAGATCCCCGCCGCATCTTTTTCTGATTCATCCGGATAATCCTGGGCGTCCCATCATGACGGGCCGACACGAAAACAAACATCGGATTCTCATTGTCAAAATAGTTCAAATAAATCATTTCCGCGAAACTGTAGCGTTTGGCGATCGGGTCCTGTTCGCGGAGACGATAGGGGTACATAAAATTCCCCGGGAAATCGTAATCGATGTAAAACGAAAACCCGGGCTGATCGCCCTCCCGCATGATCATCGACTCTACGGCTTTGACGAGCTCGCGGCTCGGCGCGTACCACTGGGAGATGCGCCTATTCATGGAGTATACAAGACGACCATTGTGCAGCATCTGCCCCACAATCAAAATGATAAAGGCGCACTTTATCGCCCGGGTCAAACGGTCGCTTGGCAGAGCCTCGAAGTTGACGGCCGAATACATAAAAACAACAAGGAAACACCAGATGATGTAATGATAGATCACGGTCCCTCCGAGGGCAAAAGCCACTCCCCGCTCCTGCACCCGCGCGGATGAAATAACCGCGCCCCAGCATAAGGCCATACCTCCCAGTAAAGCCAGGAAGCCCAGCCGTTTTTTAAAGAATTCCCAGGTCCCGCTTCGTACGGCCAAAAATCCCCAACATAAAACAAATAAAGTCCCGAGCCATAATTGCCACTCCGAAAAACCCATAACCGGGAAGATATCCTGCCGGTTGGCTAATTCCGCCCGGCCCAGGACATGGATAATTTCATATTTCCCGGGAAAAAGCGCCGAATAGATCCACCACCCCATGGCGAGAAAGGTGTTCTTGACGATTTGGACAAAATCCGGCAGGCCCGCCCCTTTAACCGGGTGCAGGCGATGGAATCCCAGCGCCACATAGTTATATGCGCTGGCAACCATAAAAATGGCCGGGGGGATCAACAACCACAAAGACCGCCAGCGCCCGTGTTCCTTCCAAGAAACAGTCAAAAACAAATAAACAAAAAATAAAACAGAAAGAACCACACTGATTTCATAAGTCAAGGCGGCCACGGTCATTCCAGCGGACGCGATCATCAAACGGTGTGTTTGCCGACGTTTTCCTTCCTGATACAGCCATATCTGATTCAGGCTCATCAGGGTCATCATCACCGCCAAAAGAATACTGTTGACCGCGTGCCAGACAACCGTTTCCATATTCATAAAAAGAAAAGAAAAATAGCCCGCCATCATAATGGCGAATAAACTGGAGCCGATATTGAGTAAAAGTCTTAATAACATTCCAACGATGATCAGGTGCATAACAAGTCCGGTCACCTGCCACAGCACGAAATTATACCCAAAAAAAAACTTCTCTGATCCCATAAGAAAATACGCGCCGGGCCTGAAGATCAAATAATCCCCCGGGGCAAAAGTCCGGGAGCGCGACCAGTCAAAAGATTGGATAGCCAGGGGAACCCAATCCTGTTTATAAGCCATGTCAGCCAGATAAAACAGATGATCCGCCCGAGGCATATGGGAAAACGACGGGAAATATATAAGAATATTGCCCGCGACGATCATCAAAAACAGAAAAAAAATCCATGTCCGGTTTGCGGTGATTTTCATAAACATCTTGCCCGGGACAGCCCCCACTCTACTCCCAAGAGGAGCCTTCTCTCTCCTATCGGGATATAGGCCGCTGTCCTCCTTTTGTTTTTAAGCCGACCAAAGCGTCGTACCCCAATATCATGAGCCGTTTTATAATCAGCACCGGATTATACCCCAGCATCATCTGGATGACATGAACAGGATGACGGAAAAAAGTATAAAGATACATGCGAAACGCGAAGCGCGCAAAATTAAAATTCTCTAACCCCTTGCTCACATACACCCGGCGGCCTGAGGTCGTGCCGGGAAGGAGAGTGTCCTGGATCTCCCCCTTTTTAACCAGTTCATCGTACACAGGAGTTCCGGGCATAGGCTGAAAATACTGTATCCCCAAGTGATCAAAGTCGCATTTTTTCATCAGCGCTTCGGTCTGGCGGATATCTTTCGTGGTCTCGCCCGGATACCCAATCAAAAATAATCCGATCGACACCAGCCCCGCGCTCCGGATTTCCCGGGCCTTAGCCGGCCACATATCCGGGTCCAAATCTTTTTTCATGAGTTTCAGCACCCGCCGGGAACCGCTCTCCGGGGCGACAACCGCGGTCTTCCATCCGGCGCGCTTCATAAGTTTCAAAGTCTCAAAATCCACCCGCTGCGCACGAATCCCATTGGCCGTGTACATCGTCAATCCCTGAAAATTCTTTTTGATCAAAGCCTCACAAAAGCTCTTGGTATAATCCGCCTGAAAGGCAAAATTATCATCGATAATATTAACGTGACGCACCTTATATTTATAATAAAGCATCGATATCCATTCAATCCCGTAATCCACGGAATGCCGGCGGATCTTATGTCCGTTAATCTGCGGGGCGGTGCAGAATTTACAGCTGTACGGACAGCCCCGCGTCATCCAGATCGGCGCGCTGCGACGTGTCCCTGAAAAATAGCGGTACCCTTTACGGTAATATCGTTCCAGTTCAATAGCGTCATAATCTGGATAAGCGATCGTATCCAAATCCTGCGTGAAGGCCAAAGGATTCGTCATGAACCGGTCGTCTAAACGGTACACCAGGCCAGGGACGCGCAGGAGTTTTTCTTTATCACGCAGATTCTTTACGAATTCCTGGAAAGTGAACTCCGCTTCACCGGCCAGAATATAATCCGCCTGGCTGTCGCTTAAAGTCTTGGCCGCATAGGCCGTAGGATGTATTCCGCCCAGGACCGACACGGCTTCCGGAAGATCGTTCTTAACAACCGCCACGATTTTACGGGCTTCCTGATATGTCTTAGACCAGCAAGAAACCCCCACGACATCCGGGGCGTAATCCTTCAGGAATCGCCGGAAAGAATCTGAATGGGACGGCGCATTATTCAACGTACCGTCAAATATCTTATATTCCACTCCCGGGGCCCGGCAGTTAGATATAATATACCCCAAGCCAAGCGGAATGGAATAAGTGAAATCATTGCCATGCGGCCAAACGAGCGCAACCCTCATGGCTTAACCTTTCGTTAAAATCCGGGTAGGTAATAAGAATGTAAGTAGTAGCGTTGGAATCCATATCGCTATACGAGCCTTGAACTGCATGAATATCCTATGACAAATCAAAGGTATAAACCCCAGAGCAAGCTCTGGACTCAATGAACCGCAGAACGCGCTGCGGGGTATTCAACCAGCATCCTTCGGCTCGTTCGCTTTAGCTCTCTCGCGCTGAAGGATCAATTCGCATTTCTAATTTACACCCCCTTGGGTCGTGTAAACTAAATGCTCATTGAACGTGTCATTATACCGAATAGTCTCGGGGTAAGAAACAAAAAGTTTCAAAAAGGGTGGATATTGATCCGCCTTCGTAGAAGACCACGGCATACCCATAAATGCGAGGGGGGAACAAGGTCTTCTGCTTCGGAGGTTCGCACATATATTAATTAAGAAGCCCGGGATCCCGTGAAACGAACTGTCCCTAGGCCCCCCCGCCCATAGGCGTGAGCCATCGCACGAGCAGTGAATTTCAGAAACAGCGGAGAAATTGGAGAAAGGGATTAAAAACTGTACGGGAAACGGAGTTCAAACGTCATATCGGGAGCATCCGTTGTCAGCCCAACACTAACGGCAAAATCCATGGAAGCCCGTTCACTGAGCGTCCAGTTAAAACCGGTCTTAAAATTAGCCGCGTTTTGAAAAGACCCAGGGACATCACGCCCTTCCCGGTTCATTTTGCCGGTCACCGTGTGATCAAAAGAAAAGTTAATCGCTGTCTGATAACTCAAAGCGATGGCCGTGCCCAGGCTGTAGCCTATGGAATCCCCGGGGTCTACCTCTCCAAAATTCTCGATATCACCGCGCGGAATGTTGTAGGTATAATTAAGGCTCCCAAAAACAACCGCCGGGTCACTAGCTTTAGCCGCAACCAAGGCGCCACTCACCGCCCAGTGCCCGGTTCCCAAAGCAATATCTGTATTATAGGGTTCATCGCCTGTATTGGATTTGACGGACAGGCTCGCCACGAGATCAGGCATCATCCCGTGTTCCCACCCGATTTGACGGCTGATGGAAACCTGGATGTCCCCCAGCCCGCCTTTTGAATCAGTCTGATCATAGGTCGTGCTGTCCGTGTTGGTAATGCGGTTATATTCAAAGCGGCCCGGGATGCGGACTTCGGTCTGCAGATTATGGAAAAGCCCGTATTTAAACGCCCAGGTATGGATAAATACGTCTCGTTTGACTTTCTCCGTATTTATGTCTCCCACGACCAGAATAGGAAGGATACTAAAACCATTAATATTAATCCGATTGGAAGAAAAATGCGCATAAGTTAAGCTCGGTTCAAACTGCAATTTACCTTTCGGAAGAAGGATACCCCCTTTTTGGACAAGCGTCCTCTCAATCGAATCGACCCGTTCCTGAGATCCCGCAGCTTCGGTTTCTCCGGGTAAGTCTTCCTGTTTCTTAGAACTTTTCTCTGCAGCAATCGCCGAAGCCAAAAGCATAACATCCTGGGAAGGAACCGTCATCTTCCCCCCGCCCGGCCACGGAACATCCGATTCGATACCCTTCCCGACAACGACACGATCCAACTCCTCGTCGGTTAAACCAGTATTATGTTGGTCAACCGCTTCCCGGATTGTCCGACGGACAGCTTCGCGGATTAAGTCCTCATTCAAGGAAACGGCTTCACTCTGTTGAGAAAGCCCCATTTCTGAGCTGGCCCCTTCCACCGCCGGGTTCGCTTTCTGAGCCCAAAAAGACTCCACTTCCTTCCGCACGGCTTCCCTGATAAAAGGTTCCATTTGGGCCAACACTTCGGCGCGCACGGCCCCCTGCATGTCACGGCGGATTTTAGCCGATAGGATGTCGATATCTATCTCGGACCGGGAGGAACGAAAATGAGCAACCAACAAGACCGCGACGACCACCACAGCCGCAAATGCCATTATATAAAAGGGATTCTTTCTAAATATCATAATATTCTTTACCACTCATTAGTAAAAATCGTGGTCCTGAGCTGAAACGGGTTGAAGAAACGTTTAATCGCCCGATAGTCTGTCATACGGATATCGTCCTGGTCTACTTTTAAAGCATAGTCCCCTTTAATTTCTTGGCCGGGACGCTCAACCACGAACCCGATTCCATTCGTCCACATCGACATAAATTTCTCTTTTTTCATGGTCATGTTTCCGACCGCCGGGTCCGCGATGAATACCCTGTCGCCGAAAACGCCCTTAACAACAACAAAATGCCGGTAATTCTTAAATTTAATTGGCACCAGGACCGGTTTCCCCAGGGATTTTAAATACTCGAAATCCATCCGGTATCCGGTCACAAGATATCCCCTGGACTGTGCGAATTTTTTTAAATCAAACAATGAAAATCCCTGCCGGGCAATCACCTTGTCCAAAGGGATAGTATTGAGCATGGAATTAATTATTTCAACTTCAGGGATAGGATCATTCAAGTAGTAATGAAACAGGGTGGCTAAACCGGCCGCGCCGCAGCTGTAATCCAGGCTTTGTGTTACGACATTTTCCTGCCGGATTTCTTTCAAGCACCGGACTTTCTTGTTAAACCCCATGCCCCCGGCAGAAAAATTGGCCGCATGCGCGGCCACCGTAAGGTTCGAGAGGACACACAGACTGAAAAATATTTTCTTTATCATTTTTATATTTTAGACAAAATAACGGCGGGATGCAAATGATTAATACAAGAAAGGGGTTAAGGTGCAATCACAAGATTATTGTTGCTGATCACATTACCGGCGATCGTTGAATTGATGATAACATTCAGGTTCAACCCGACCAAAACATTGCTGCCTGCCGCATTGACATTCACGAGGCTATTGGCGAACTGTTGGGCATAATCCTGCAAATTAATGTAATTAATATCTCCGGACCCCGTACTAAAAATAGGGCTAGCCCCTGTGTCCCCGCTAAAAAACAGCGTCGCATCCCCACTTGCGTCCAAGCTGAAATTAAGTTCCGGCGGCATGAATATTTTATCAAAACTCCCCAAAAAATCATTAAATCCGCTAAAATTAAAACCATGCGCGTAAATTTGATCGAGTTCCTCATCTGACAGGACCACAGCCGTTCCCGCCGCAAACAGCGAAGAAACGACAGTCATGGAGAAAATAACCGCTGCCATAATCATGAACACATGCTTTCGCACCATACCGCAGGGCCTCCCTCTTTCCCTAAAACATTTATATACAGTATTCTGTGGGGGAAAAGAAATTCCCTTCCCCCACAGAATATCTGTCCTACTTCTTTTTAAAGACCATTCGTCACGTTCGCAACGTTGGATTGGTTAATCGCACCATTCAAACTACCCGTCGCACTCATAATGTTCGTTTGAACAGACACGCCAGATCCAACAGCGTTTACAGTACTCAACGCGGTGATGCCGGCCTGTGAAGATCCGGATAAAATCAACACGTTTTTCTCGCTCTTATTTTGACGATTTGTGTTCGTAACTTCCGCTACGTTTGTGATTGTCTGACTTGCATCGTTGGTTGTCGCTTCGATGTCTTTTGTTTCAACCGCATTCTCGGTTTTCTCATACTGATCTTTGAACTCATCGTTGTTACGTGCTTGCGCACTTTCGGAAGCCTGCTCTTCTTCATGGTTAAACGTCGTTGATAAGGCTCCTTCAGCTTCGAAATTGCTCGTGGTTGACAGACTATTTTCATCAGAATGATCCGTCGTGTCAATCGAGTCGGTCGAAGCGGCAATATCACGAGATGCTGATGTGGATACGGCGTCAGAATCCGTGTACCCGATCGTCAACCCGGATGAAGAGTCAGATGAATCCGCTTCAGATGCAGAAGCAGAAGCCGCATCATCATACGCCACGTTTAAAGAACCCGAAGCTGTGGTGTCTGTAGAAGAAGCGGATGACGCTGAATCATTATAAGCAGCATCTACGGAATTAGACGCTGTCGCTTCTGAAGAAGAAGCAGATGACGCAGAGTCATCATAGGCTGCGTTTAAAGAACCGGAAGCTGTGGTGTCAGCAGAAGAAGCAGCCGACGCAGAATCATTGTACGCAGCATCTACGGAATCAGACGCTGTCGCCTCTGAAGAAGAAGCGGCTGACGCGGAATCATTATAAGTTCCATTTAAAGAACCCGATGCTGTTGTTTCTTCCGAAGCAGCGGCAGATTGCTGAGCTTCGTTAGAAGCAGCCGCATTGGCAGAATTAGACGCAGAATCATTATAAGTCGCGTTCAGATTCCCAGCTTCATTACTGTTAGAGTCTGCAGAACTGGAGCTCGCGGCAGAATCATTGTAAGTCGCAGAAAGCGCGCCGGAGGCATCCGTACCCTCGGAGCTGGCCGCTGATGTTGACGCTGTGTTGTCTTTGCTGTCATACGTGTCGCTGCTGGAAGCAACGCCTTCAACCGTGGTGGTTGAGGTCGCGCAATCTTCGCAGGTGTCCGTGCTCTGGCTATAAGTCCCGTCAAGCGCCTGCGCACTTGTCGTGGTTTCCCCATCCGTGGCCGATGAACTGGTCGAAGATTCCGATGCCGCGTTGTCAGAATACTGGGCATTGGCATCTAAAGTAGCGGATGTGGCTTCTTCAGCAGCAGCTTCTTGAGAAGCACTATCCGACGCGGAATAGTCAGCTTCCAGAGAAGCGGCCGTCGCATTATCAGCCTGTGAACTGCTTTGGGATTGAGCGGCTTCACTGGCGCTGGATTCAGAAGCTGCGCTATCAGAATAGTCAACAGCTACGTCTAAGGACGCATCCGTTGCTTCCTGCGACTGCGAAGCAGCACTATTAGAGGAAGCCGAATCCGCTGCAAAGGTCGCGGAGGTCGCTTCTTCTGACTGGGCGGCTTCACTGTCAGAATAGTCAACAGCCACGTCTAAGGACGCACTGGTGGCTTCTTGGGATTGCGAAGCAGCACTATTAGAGGAAGCTGAATCCGCTGCAAAGGTCGCGGAGGTCGCCTCTTCTGCCTGAGCGGCCGCACTGTCAGAATACTGGGCTTCGGCATCTAACGACGCGGACGTCGACTCGGCCGATTCAGATTCAGCCGTGTGAGCGGCTGACTGTTGAGCCTGTTGATCGTAATCAAACGTCGTGTCATGGGAAGCGTTGAACTGCGCGTCAGCGCTGTCTGTGGCTGCGGCGTGATCTTCGTTCAAAGTTGAATCAGTGACTTTAGACGCTGCATCAGAAGTAGCAGAGCTTGATCCAGAAGCGGACGCGTCTAATGTAGCCGATGTAGATTCGGAAGAACTGCTGGCTGCTGAAGACTGCTCGTTGTCATATATTTGGGTATTGTCTTCTTTTTCCCACAGGTCAGACGTCTTCACTGTGGTTTCTTTTGACCAAGCATTAACCTGATCCTGTTCCACGATATTCGTGGATTTGGTGGTCACGGAATAATCTTCAGAAGGATTCATGTTAACCACCGCCGCAGTGTTGCTCTGGACCGCCTCCACGTCAGCCTGATCTTCAGAATTACCGACGTTGGTCTGCACGGCAACCGCGCTGTCCACCGTATTAACAACACTCAATCCTGTTAAATTTTCCTGCGCGCCACTTTCGGATTTGAGTTGATTTTCGCTGAAATAAACATCCTCCACCACATCGCCTTCAGCGACCACGATCCATTCACCAGCCGCGATTTCGTCCATTTCGGAATCAGAAAGCGCAATGCCTTCTGCGTAACCGGCCACCGGATAGGCGGCGAACGCCACGGCCAAAATCCAAATTAATAATTTTTTCATTGTTATCCTCTCTTTGACTGCAAGGGCGAAAAGCCAGCTTCGCTTTCCATTAACCCTCTGCTCACTCACTTATTTTTATTCGCCAAATTCACGTGCCTCGTCCTTCCTAACTATATCCGCGCTCACCTCCTTTCAAATCCTTCACAATAAAAAGACCGGAACGAACCAAACCTACTTGGCTCTTTTCCGGGATGACTTTTTTACAAGTTGTCTTTTTCATCAATTTAAGGACCCTGACATGCGACATAAAAAATCGCCCCTATTTTAGCAACAAACCAGTTATAAACAATGGCCGCATTTGTTCATCTATTGGAATTTTTTGTCTTGGGCACCCCATAAAAAGGCAGGCCATTTTTTAACAAAGCAATACTTTTTAGGGGATATTAAAGGCCGGACTCAACCGGCGCAAGTCTGGGATGGATCTTCGGCAAAGTTAAGCGGCGGGACGTTTGACAAACCCGGTAAAAACCCGGAGTCTGCCCATACGCTTTCTTAAACAATTTACAAAAATACCCTGGATCTTCATAACCGCAGGCATAAGCGATTTCCGTGACAGAGAGGCTTTTGTTCTGTAAAAGCCGGGAAGCGACTTGCAGGCGAATCCGGTTAAGATATTGGGTAAAACTCGTTTTCAAAACCTTCTTGATTAACCGGCTCAAATAATGATAACTCAATCCAGTTTCTTCACAAAGGCTCCGGAGCGAAAGATCCGGGCGATGATAGTTCGCATTAATATAATACGCCACTTTCTCAACAATTTTTTGCTGGTAACTCATGGCGTTCTCTTTAACGTTGGCGAACTGATTCAGTTCTTGACTTATGTCTGACAAAAAATTTTCCAAAAGGTTAATAATCGCTCTGATTTGTTGTTGGCTGAGACGAAAATGAGGAGGCTCCGAAACGAGCAAATAACCAACGATCTGCTGACGGATCTCAATGGGAAGTAAAATTTTGGTAAACCCGGCCCGGCATTTGTTAATCTGCATTTTCCCGGAACTGGTCGCCTTCTCTATAATAACTGAAATCAAAGAATCACAACCCTCAGTCCGATACTGGCAATCCGCGTGGGAATCCTGGGCCTCCCCGTACCGGGGTTTATGAGAAGCGGGGGAATAATTGCATTTAAAAATCCGGCCGTCTAATGACCGGATTTCCAAAGTGGCACCGCATAAGATACAAATAATTTCCTGGATGTGTTTGAACGCCTGAGCTTCTTCAAAATACTCTAAAAGAGTATTAAAGTTCATCAAACCCTCCTCTGCAAATTATATTAGGCACCTGACTCTTCCCCTTTTTAATGGAATTCTAAAAATTTGTCAACATGACACAAATGGACAACCCCAGACAGGGACACACTGGGAAACACCCTGACACGAAAGCAGCCCGCGTTAATATTGAAAATATATTTTCACTTCTTTAAGATGATGGGTTCCGGATTTCGAGGAAAGGCCCGGAGACAAAAGAGACTTTTTATTGAGGCAATCCTGGGCGTTCTGGAAATTCTGGCGAAGGCATGCGAGTTGCTGTTCGTGTCCCAGGGCAAAGAGGCCGTTAATAAGTTCTAAATATTGCATAAAATACTTGGTGGCGGCAAAATAATTCAATTCCACACCCACGGCCGAAGGTCCCGGCGCGAATGTCAGCGTTTTGCGTCCCTGAATGATATATTCTTTATCGCCGAGGATCGTGGGGTGAGCAAACCGCGAACATTGCCGGAACATCGCTTCGTATTCCTGGTGGAGTTCGCGGCTGACAAGGCGGGCCATGTCTTTAACCGTCTTGCCGGACCAGGTCACCAGAGCGCGGTCTGAAACGACATGATATTTTTTCCTGAAATTATCCACATGCTCCAAAACCAAGGCTTTCTTTTCGGAGAACTCCTGCTGAGCTTCCCGGGACGCGCTTCGCACGGACAATTCTTCTTCGGCCATGGAACGCTTAAAAATAATCCATTTATATTCCACAAACCGTCTGGCTTTTTCATCCGCGTTCCGGAGATCATAAATGATATACCGCACCGTGATCAGGTTCTCCAGCAGGCTCCGGATCAGGGAGGAGACATCCTGCCCGTACCCGCGTTTGCATAACACCTCAATAGCCGCGAAAGTTTTGACCGCCCGGGTCATAATAAAGAGAAAAATTCGCTTATGCGCCGGAAGATCAAAAAGTTTAATATTGCGCCTGTTGATATCCTGGAAAAGCGTTCTCCCCAGGTCATGAGCGGCCTTCCCTGCCTGGGTCAGATCAAGACAAGAAATATAATTATGATCTTTATTTTTAGTCATAGTCTTGAAGAAAATACGGCCCGGTCAAGATGCCGCTCCAACGGCAAGCCTTCCCACGCCTCTGGTTGTTCCATGCATAAATAAACAGGAACGCGGCTGTCATGTTCCCGGATAAAGCTCACCATGCTTTTATATATCTTTTTTCTTACACCCAACTGATACCGCAGTTTTCCGTCATAACCCGGCACAAGTTCGCCGAACAGAAGGCGGGACGCCGGGAAACGGGTTTCTATCGCCTGCTGCAGACGCGGCATCATCCGCAAACACCCCAGACTGATCCAGACCACCCTTTCTGGAGGAACAAAACTAAACAAACGCCGGATCACATCCCGGTAAGATTCCGCCCACCCCTCGTCATACACGATCGGGTCAAAATGGAACGACACGCGCCAGCCCCAAGCAGCGCATTTTTGCGCCGCCGCCAGCCGGGCCTCCAAAGGCGCCGTTCCTTGCTCATCACAGGCGGCAATCCGCGCAGGATTCAGGGACCAACCGACACAAACATTCGGTACGGGCTCTTCTTCCAACAATAAACCTATATTATCACTTTTGGTCTTAAATTCAAAAAACCACTCCGGGTGCCGCCGCATGAAAGAAACAATGCCCCGGGAATATTGCGTAAAATGATCCAATGCCAAAGAATCGCTGAACTGCCCGCTCCCGATCCGCCAGGGGCCTCCGTGAGCCTCAAGCCTTTCAAAAAAATCATTAACATTCGCCGGGAGAACGATTCCCGGAGAATTCAGATACCCTTGCATAAAACAATACGTGCAATCAAACGGGCAGCCCTGTCCTAAATTCAGGACAGCGTACCCGCAGGAAACCGATCCTGGGGAACAGGGGCACGGCTGCCAAAATTGATGCTGTTCCTGAACGACAAAAAAGGTTTCCGCCCGCCGGTTATAATCGTCAACGGAATAGGCCTGTTGACGGCAATAATGCTTATACGAAAAAATCGGCTCAATGGCGGCGTCGGGGGCTAGCCGCCGAAGTCGCCGGACAAGCGGGTCGGTCATTAGCGGTTCTTCCACGAACACCTTTTTCGGCTCCCACCGGCAGGCAACAGGCCCCGACACCTGCATCCGGCAGGGCTCCGGGATCTTCAGAAAACGCTGCAGGCTTTTTCTTTGAGCCGCGGTCATATTTGGATAACGCCGTTTCGTCAAAAACGCCTTGACCTGCCGGAAGGAATCACTGCGTTTGATGGCTTCCGGCAAGACACTCTGGAGATGACAGCCGTCCCTTCTGACAATCTCAAACAAAAGGCGGGAAATTTCCTGTTTCTTATTCACCCCGAAAGCAGGAAAAACGTCCTCTGTATAACGTTGAATCGTCTGAATCGAAATGCCTCCATCCATTATGAACCCCCTCGCATTCATCCCCGGGCATGCCCGTGGTTTTCTGTGAAGGCGGATAAAGCGGCGATCGTTTCCATGTCCTCTTTTGATAAATCCCAGTCGGCCGCGCCCATATTATCGGCCACCTGCCGGGCGCTCCGGCACCCGACGATAACACTGGAAACACCCGGCTGCTGGCGCACCCAGTTGACCGCGATCTGCTGAGGCGGCCGGCTGATTTTCCTAAAAGCTTCAAGCGCCGACTGCGCTTTCCGGAATGGTTCTCCGCTATAAAACTTATAAAAAAAACTCCGGGCGTCGGCCTTATCCAAAGCCGGCGGCACCGCATATTTCCCTGTCAAAATGCCGCCCCCCAAAGCGCCATAGGCGAAAACCGCCACTCCTTGACTCCGGCAAAAAGGGAGGATATCTCCGGCTATATCCCGGGTCAGGACGGAAAACTGGTTCTGGACCGAAAAAATCTCGGCATACTCCATGGCTTCTTTTAATTGTGCCAAAGAAAAATTGCAAACACCGATATCCCGAATTTTCCCTTCTTCCTGAAGTTTGCGCATGGCGCTCATGGTTTCTTCCAAAGGGGTTTTCGGATCAGGCCAATGACACTGATACACATCAATATAGTCCGTCCCCAGGCGGCGCAAAGACTGTTCCGCCTCGGAGCGGATGCTCGCGGCCTTGAGGCTGATCAGGATGCGGCGGCCCTCTGTGACCAACCCGCATTTTGTCGCGATAATAACCCGGTCCCGGCGGCCTTGAATAGCCCGGCCGACCAAAGTTTCAGCCAACCCCCGCCCGTAAATCGGAGCCGTGTCAACACATGTTACCCCCGAATCCAAAGCTGCCTGTATGGCTTGCAGACTGTCCTTCTCGTCGCTTCCTCCCCAGCTTTCCCCCCCATGCACCCAGGTCCCTAAAGTCAAAGCCGAAAGCTTCAGCCCGGAACGCATCTCCTTAATATATTTCATTCTTCATCCTTTCCATCCGTCCCATGATATCCTGCCTGTGATATAATGATACATTCTAACATATTTCATTAAAAATCAAAATCGCCGGGTCAAAAAACCATGTTCAGACAGATCTTCGGAGAGGACCAAGACGCCATTAAACCTTTTTGCCTTCTGGCGCCATTTTATAATGCCGATCTTCTCCAGGCCTTTAAAATACCCAAGCTGAAACAAGGCCGGCTCTACGCCTGCGGGCATAACACGGAATTGACTTTCATTCATACCCGCATGGGTCCGACTTATCTGGGGGACGCAGTCCTGCACCTCGAGAAAACACCGGGTCTGAATCTTGTTCTACTCGGCGCCTGCGGAGCCGTTTCCCTAAAACCGGGCATAGAACTAGGGACAATCATAATCCCGTCCGGAAGTTACGCTATGGATTCTTTTTCCTCCCTTCTGGCCCGAGATATGTCCCGCGTTTCTTTTCACAAAAGTGACGAAGGGCTGACCGAAACCTTATGGGGTCAAAACAGGGGCACGGGACAGCGGGTTGCGGCAGCCGCCAGCTTCGCTTCTTTTTATTTAGAAACACACTATCAGGATTATCTACTCCAGCAAGGAATCGACATTATCGATATGGAAACAGCCGCATTATTCCAGGCAGCGGCGCTAACCCGGAAAAAAGCGGCGGCCATTCTTTATGTCTCGGATATCCTCTCGGTGTCCCACCCCTTCCGTCCGTGGTCCAGGGAAGAAGCGCAGGTTATAAAAACAGCATCCCTTAAGGCGGCGGAAACCATCATGCGGGCGGCCCGCCAGATAAACGTATCCAAAAGTTAAACGTCAAGACATTTTCACTAAAAACGCTTCCTTTAAAAATATCCTTCCCGTCCGGTGGGCAAGCCAGCCAGGTATATGTTATACTTAAGTTGACAATTAGAAAGGTAAACTATTCGAAAGAATAGGGCGCAAAGCCGTGAGCCTAAAGCTTCCTTCTGATAAATAGGGGAATGACATGGTTGTCTGGCTACCGTAACCATCCGGTTCCGTGAAAACATGAGCCCTTCGAATCTTTCGAAGGGCTTTTTTCTTAAGGAGTGGGGCATGAAAAACGTCTTATGGATACTGCTGGCCGTGACGATCGTGGCCGCCTGCGGCCTAAAAGCTTTCGCCGCGACGCCAACATCTTCACAGGAATTTAAAATTTCCGTTTATATCCCGGCCATCCCTGGGGTCAACGCCCCCCTGAATCAAATGACGGATGAAACGAGCAACGACACAAAAACCGGGGCATCCTTTTACACCATCACGGAAAAACTCCAGGAGAACGGGCAAACGGTGATCCGGGAAACGATCGTGGCCCGATAGCCGAGAGCCAGCCCACGGTCTCTGTTATTTTTCTTTAAGCGGGATATTAAACACATACGTGATCCCTTCCCCGACTTTAATTTCATTCCTGATTTTAACAAGCGGAATATATTTTATCGGGAGCGAATTGACATCCAGCTCCAAAACATGCGACCCCGGCGTAATATTGTCAAAGCTGTACGTCCCCTCAAAATCACTGTAGGTGACGTCCTTCCCGTCCAGGATAATCCTGGCCTTGGAAATAAATTCATCGTCTCTATCTAAAATATTATTTTGATTGACGTCAACGAACACAACGCCATAAACACCGGACTGGCTGGTTAAGCCGAAATTATTCACGTGCACTTTTTGGTGGTCCACCAGGACATCTTTCATAAACCCGTCGGAATTGATATACCCGGGCGGCAAGGTTGAAATGTCCAGGGCGACCCTCACTTTTTGCGCCTTGACGACCGCGTAATAACGGCCCTGGTCATTGGTTTTCACAAGCTTATCGCCGACTTTAACCCCGATACCGGGAAGCCCTGCTTCGCCCGGATCAGGCACCGTGTTGCCGTTAGCGTCATTGAAAACCCGGCCCGTAAACCTCCCCGTGGGATTCCAGCGGAAAAATGTGTCCCAATTGGTCCGCACCCCTAACCGGACATCGGCGTCATTATAAGCCGCATTATCCGGAGCTTCCCTCCAAACGCTGCGGACATTCCCATCCATATAGACTTCAAAATCAGCGTTGGGACGATAAACAAACCCCAGAGAGCCGCGGATGGAATCTTCCCCGGACAGAAAGCTAAACTGGCCTGTCGTGTTCTCTTCGTCCCGGTAGCGCAAGCTCATTCTGCCGGACAGAGGGTCGGTCATCCTCCAGGAATAATCAACTCCTGTGCTAAAAACATGCGGATAGCTCCAACGGTCTTCCAGAAGATTCCGGACAAACGAATATTCATAATTCACATAAAACCCTATATTAAAAAACAGCGGCATCCGCAGGCCCGCGGACAAAGAATTGCGGTCAAATTCGGAAGCTGGAGATTTATCATAACGGTTCTGCTGATAGGTCTGACCGAGCGACAAAGTCATCGCCCGGCCCCATAAAAACGGAAAGCGCTGGTTAAACATGTTCGAAAGGGTTTTGCTTTCGTGCGGAGAAATAAGCTGGGGGGTATACGACACAAAAGCCCCGCTGGTCCAATTCGAGGCGGAGGACAAAGGATAATTCAAGGAGCCGTTCCAATCAAAGTTCAGCGCGTCTTCTTTGTCAGGGTTGGATAAAAACCGGTCGCGATAAAAGTCAAGATTCGAATTGACCCGGGCTTTCTCTCCCCGAAACGCGTAGCGGATATTTCCTCCGACTTCTCCCCTGTCTGAAGGGCGCCCGACCAAAGTCACGTAATCTTTATGGATATCGCGGAAATTCATATTAAAACTGTAGGCCTTTTTCTTAATCTCCGTCCTCACGATGTCGCTGTAGACATCCTCATCTGACGCTAATTCCCCGTATATTTTAAAATCCCGGAATTTGTGTTCGGTCTCCGCGGAAAAAACCTTGTCTTTTAAAAAATTATCCCTCGAGTCGCCATACCCTCTCCCGGCGTTGACCGTGTACGTGTGATCTCCTTGCGGGAATAACGTCACGCTCGCCCCTTCAATATGGGTTTTTTTGACGCTCATGATCCCGGGGCTCAAAAAGAGAAATTGAGCGCGGTCCTGCCCCTGAAAGACCGTGTAATGAAGGTTATGATTAAACGCATAACTTTCCAATTTGACGCCCCGAAAACTCCGGCCCGGGATTGATAAATCGGACAAAAAGACTTCCGTATCAAACCCCCGGATAATGAAATCCCGGAATGGGCCGATATGCCCGTCGGCCAATCCCATCCGTTCGCCAATCCGCTCCGTGGATTCGGCATACTTATAGAAATTCATAGAGGCGTCAAAATCGCCATACGGCGTCTTCCCGTACGTCCCGACCCACTGGGAAAAATTAAGGCTGGTCCGGGCCATATCCGGAATACGGTCCCCCAAATAAATTCCACTCCAATTATTTGAATACGCGATATTAAAGGGCGGGGCGTCGGCCTTCCCTGTCAATTCAAATTTTTCCAGCGCTAAATTCTGCTGAATAACCGGGAGCTGACCCTTCACGTTAAAAGTCCAGCGGCCCCGGTCATCCCAAACATGAAAAAAGGTGGCCCCCCGGACTTTAGTCATAAAACTGATGCGGTCCTTGTCCAGCCGGTCCACCTCCAGGACGCCTTCATTGACGGCTAAAAACTGTTTAATATTCCGGCCCTGCAGAACATACGCCTTATTGGTTTCTATTTCTAACTCCGTATTGGGCTGCATGGCCCAAAGGACATCATCCAGCTTAAGGATAGCCGCATCCCTAGGTTTAAGCGCCATTTCTCTGGCCTGCATTATGGCTGACGAAGGGGAAAACTGCTGCGCGATGGTTGTCCGGGCGTCCTTCTCCGATTCCCCGGGGGCCACCATCGCTTCTTGAGGAGGGGCCGCCGTCTGGACCACGGCCGTGCGGCCCTCTTTAAACCGTTTAATGAGATTAATATACTTAAGAGGAGTGTCTCTTGCCGTATTTATAGACTGGGCTCGCTCGAAATACGCAATGGCTTTCTCATAGAACCCCTTATCAAAAGCCCGTACGCCCAAACTCATGTAATAATGATAATCAGCGTCCGCCCCTGCCCAGGCGCCTTGGGGGAAGGCAATAAGAAATAACGCAGCAATAAGAATTCCAAGGAAAAATTTGATCATACCTCGCAACATTTCTGCGGTTCCACGGCGTCTTCTAAAAATTTAACTTACAAAAACCCACCTTATCCGACATTTCCCTATGGTATCTTTGCACAAAATTCAACATGAAACCGAAACACAGAAAAAAAAATCACCACCTTGCTTAAATATTATTTACCGTCCGGCATGCAGTCTTAATTCCGTGTTGCTAACAGCTTCAACGCCCCGTCCGGGGTCTTATTAAAATCAGCTTCAACGACAACATTATCCCCCCCGTCCAAATCAAAGGTCAAGACAGCCGTATGCTTCCCCGGCGGGAGTCTTTCAGGAATGCCCAATTTAAAATCCGCTTCCGTCTGCGGGGGGATATAAAGCTTATTCACTTCTCCCCGGTCCTCCACCAGGCCGTCATCACTAAGGATAAAAAAGACCCCTTTAGGAAAAAGTACGACATTACCCTGATTATGAAAGACACCCTGCAGGGTACCCTCTTGCAAAAGCAAATCCTTAACCGCCGCGGTTTTGTCTTTCTCTGTGGACTCCAGGAAAAACAAGGTGCCGATCCGGGTTACAAAATTCATCCCAATTCTGGCCTGCTCAACATTCGTGTTCATCTCAAAAAATAGCACACCATCGCATCCGGACTTAAATGACTCCGGGACTTTGATTGAATATTTAACTTCTTGTTTACCGAATGGCGGGAGAGTCAGGGTGTTGGGAGCAAAGGTAACCATATCCGAACAGGAATAATCCGATGTCCCGGACGGCATAAATTCTTTATTCCCCTTATCAAAAGGCGGACGATAAATAAAATCCTGCCAATATAATTTTACTCCCAGGGGCTTACTGGTACTATTTATCACCTCCAGAGAATCAGCCACTCCGGATCCCGGGGCAATTTCATGTGTAATGACACTCTTCTGGATAATCAGCTGCGCAGAAACTCTGCCCGGCACACCGAATAAAACGACAAGCAAAAAAAGGATTATATGGACAAATCGATTCATAAATTTAATAATTTTTACGGGCAGGAGTACCCTGCCCGTAAAAATTTTAAGTTTTAAAAACAAATTACGGTCCCGGAGCGGCAACCGTCATGGTTAACGTCCCGGTGTAATTACCAGGAGTGTCTCCCGGATTAAACGGGATTGCGCCGGTTGGTTCATTCTCCAACGGATTACCCGTTGCCAACCCAACATAAAAACGTAAGTATTGCCCGTTGGCCAGAATGTCTGAAGCAAAAATAGTCTGAGCAATATTACCCAATATGGCCTTGGTCCCGATCCCTGTTTCAATGTCATCATTGTAATTTGTCGGTGTCCCGTTATTATCATTGGAAACCGGGGTGCCGATAGCGTGGACACCTAAACCCGTTCCGTCATTAATAACGCCGTTAGGATTACTGTCATCCGTATAAGAAACCCCGACGTTAAGAGCTCCCGCCCCATACGGAAAAACATCAATCGCGTAATAAACATCGCCCAGGTAAGCATACGCGGGCGGATCCCCGGGGTCCGAGACCAGGGTAAGATCCGGATTAAAAGCCAAAGTCCCGGTCCAAGGCGAAAAAACACCGCCGTCAACCTGGTAGATCACGAAGGTCGCTGTGCTGGCATTGTTAATAGCGACACTGATCGGAAACGTTGCCGAGCTGCTTTGGGCAAAAGCACCCGACGTGCAGCACAACAGTACGCCTGCCACCAACATTGTTAATAAGGTTAATCTTTTCATCTTCTCCCTTTCCTCCTTTCAAGGATTCAACTAAATTGCGCCTAACGAATACATGACCTGCACTTTATAATGACCAGCTCGCATGTTCGGGTAAGGCTTCATACGGTAACTCACCTTCAAAACCACTGACGACCCCAGGCCGTCTGAAACGTATAAAGGGACCTCACCCTTGCTTACTGGAGAAAAATCATTGTGCTGAACGCTCCCTTCTCCACGCACCAGTTCCTCTTTAACTGTGAAAAAATCGCTGGAAAACTCCTCCCCCTTTTCATTCGTCATCGGCGTCTGGAGGATTTGATTTACAACATACGGTTTGCCCAAATTTGTCTTAACCGTCACCGTCACGTCTTTGACTTGAGGGGGATCGGTTTCCAACGTGCCTTCAAAATTCATGCCTTCGGGCGGGAACTCCACCTTCAGTTCAAAGACCGGGGGAAGAATGAGTTCCAGGTCAACATCACATACCTGTTCCCCCTGGCTGCTTTCAATAAGATATCTGGCCCTCCCCTCATAACGCCCCGCCTTGTAATTTTGTATCAAATCCTGATTCACGCTAAAATTAATCCCGATGGTGTCATGGCTGACTGTCCCTTCATAAAGAAGGATCTGCTCCGGATTAAGATCCCCAGTCCCCTCCTGAAGGACATCTCCACCCCCTTCTCCGCCAAACGCTGAATATTGAATTAATCCCGCCTCAACCGGCTGCATCAATTCATCCCGGGGGAAAATGTCGATATATTGATAAATTTTTATGGGTTTGCCCTCCATATTATTCGTAAAAGAAATAGAAAAAACCGAGTCGGCAAGCGGGTGCTGATCTGTTGATACTCTGACCCGAGTCGCCCCGGCATTTCCGGCAGTTTCGACTTTTAAATCGCCGCCCACTTCCAGAGTAACCGTCAGGACAGTTTCATCGATGTTCCCTTCGCCTATAGGGCGAACCGTAAAAAACATTTGCCCCTGAAAAGAGCCGGAAACGTTCAGGGCTTCAGGATCAACCCTATAAAAAACCACAAAAGAGTCTGACGTCCCGGCAGGATCAGAGGAATAAATCTGCTGCTCAGAAAAACCCAATGGCTCTGTATCCTGAATATAAAACGTTCCCTGGGCATTGGACCCGATTAAACCGCCGGTTAATAAAGCGGTATGCTCTAGCATTTCCCCTTTTTCATTAACAAGGGATCCCATCCTTTGAAAAACCTGGTATTGCTGTCCTGAATCGGAAGTAACCCGGATACGGACTTCTTTATCTTCTGAGGAAAGGGTCCCGACCCGGCCGAACCGAATACTGTTACCTCCTTCAGACGGGGTCACAGAAAGCGTCACAGCGGCAAAACTCTGGGTAGAAATTAAACCGAGGAAAAAAGAAATATAAATTATGAATAAAATCTTGTTTATTAAAGATGTTTTCACATTCCTATTGTACTAAAAAAATAGAAAAATGTATATAATAATATTCTATGTAAATATTTATATTTCAAACTCTTATAATTTTAAATAATTATTTTCTAACAATCTCTCTCTTTTTACGAAAACTTTTTAAAACTTATTCCTCCTCCCTATCTTTCAACCATCCTTCCACATCCTTAGAATACGGAGCGGGGATATTATTCCGTTCAATGACCTGCCTTGTAATTTGGTCTATTTCCTTATTTTTTAAAATAAAATGATGTTGCATTCGGGTTTCTATGACCGTAAAAGGAGACGTTGACTTCGCTAACAATGTTACAAATTCTTGGAATGATTCAAATTCCTGGCCATTCACCGCATGGATCACTTCATTATTAGCGTCATGATATCCGATATTCACATCATCAGGCAAGACCTGCAGTAAAACCACCAACTCTTTTTTTCGGGCCAGATTTAAACGTCCCTCCCCCGTTAAATAAGCCATAAAATCCAGTGGGGCCTTCTCCCACCACTGAGGACCCCAGGACTGCAACAAGTCCGCGCTGAGAACAGTAAAAACCAAGCCTCCATAAATATAATAAGGTGGTTTCTCAAAAAAATTAGGCTGTGGGATTAAATCAGCAGGGGGTTTAAACAAGACATCCTTTTCCTCCACGTTCCCATCCCGGACAACCTTTAAAGGAATCGATTGCCCGATCTGCTGATTATGAATAAGGTATGAGAATCCCAATCGTTCATTCTCCCGGAATTCAAACGTGCCATCCATCCCGAGAGGAACTCCATTCACCTCAAGGATGATATCCCCCTCGCGCAATATCCCGTCGGAAGCGGAGAACGGCAAAACCCGCGTGATGTAAACACCGCCGTCATGGCCGCTGACTTTATAATATTCCCGTAAAGCAGGGCTCTCCGTATTATGATACTCCACCCCTAACCCAGGGAACCCATCATACCGTCCGTTATCTTCCAAATCCTGGATAAAATGGTCGATGATCGGAACCGGGATCATATAGCCGATATTCTGGCTGTGCCTCATCGCCTGCATGGCGACACCGACGATCTTGCCGTCCTTAAAAACCGGGCCGCCGCTGTTTCCCGGATTAATCGCGGCGTCAATCTGCACCGCCAGCAGCCGTTTGGACGTCTGCACATACGGGACAATTTCTATACGGGAAACCACGCCCTCGGTAATCGACAATTTATCTCCCCCCTCGGGGAACCCAAGGACGACAACCGTGTCCTGAAGCTGCGGGAGCTCCCCGAAATCTAAAGGGACAACCCCCTCAAAAAACCGGGGATCATCCACCGTGAGGATAGCCAGATCACAGTCATTCCCGATAGATTCGACTTTAGCGGTATACTTCGTAGGGTCGGACTCTTTCCTGACCTGGATGAACGTGCTGTCGACGACGACATGGGCATTCGTCAGGATCTTCTGCCCTTTTAAGATGCAGCCTGATCCGGTCGCCGAAAAACTCCCCCGGGACTGCCAGGGCCGATAGAAATCCATCTGGTTGGACGTGACAAAAATTTTAACAACCGAATCCCGCAAATTGTCGCAACAACCGTCGACAGGACACAGCCCCAGAGACACGGCCGCCAGGAGGAAATAAAGACAGGCTCTCTTCATAAATAACTCCGTCCTTCATAACTGGTTATCATACTTGGCTTAATACTGAATTATTTCGCTGCTTAGAGGTTTTGCATTCATCAAATTCTCAATACGGTATTTCGTACTTTCAAGAATCGGAAGGGCTGCTTTGCTGTCAATCATGCCTGGAGGAGTGATTAAATCCCGGGTGGCTGGAGGCGGGAGGGTTTCTTCGGATACCCCTTGTTCTTCCACGACAGAATCATTGGAGAAATCAAGCGAATTTTGATCAAAAAGGCTTTCCAAACCGCGCAACTGCTGTTCAATCTCGGAAATATACATATCCCTTTGCTTCAACAGCTCACACGTGTCGTCCAAACGGCCTTTATAAATTTCCAGTATCCCTTTCACCTGGACCAATTCCTGCTCCTTCTTGGAATGGCTCTGCCGGTAAGAAATAACCTTACGGTCCAGCAGTCCGACCAGTTGATTCAGTTCAGCGATATGAGATTCTTTTTCTTTCAAGACATCTTCCAACGTTTGATATTTCACTTTCAAATCATCAAGGTTCTCTTCAGCCGCCACAACAGACCCGCCAGTTCCCAGAGGAAAAAGAAGCGGCCCGGCCTGATCGCTGGCCGGTTGTTGTATTTCAATTTCTTTCTCAGCCAAACGGGCGGCTTCTGCGGCTTTCAACCGTTCTTCCATCTGGCTCAACTGTGCCTGGAACCCTGCGATCCGGTCGTCTTTTTCTCCAATAATCCCCTGCATAAGCTGCAACTGGGCCTGTGACTCTCTCACCTGATCGCTTAACTGCCGGATCACCGCCTCCTTATCCTCCAGCATCTGCTCTTTACCGAACCCATCCAGAGACATTCCCGCAAGCTCTTTTGTTAATTCAGCCAGTTTCCGGTCCGTGTCAGCCATTTTACCCTGCAAAGAGCTGAACTCCAGCCGGACCTCCTGCAGTTCCCCGCGCAAAGACTGAATCTGTTGATCCTGGGCTTGTATCCTGGATTCTTTTTCCGACAGCTGTCGGCGCAAATGATCTAAATCCGTATCAGGTTCTTTAATGGAAACGGACCGCTGTCTGGACATCTCCTTATCAAGAAGCGCCTGCTTGAGGGAACGCAATTGACTATTAATGCGCTGTTTAGCTTCAAGCATTTGCATGGACTGTTCCTTTTGGTCCAGCATCAACTTGACCGCAAGGCCCAAGGTTTCAACATCATGGGCGTCACGGATCTGCTCCAGTTTTGTCGTTAATGCCGCGATATCCCGTTTGGGCTTGACCATCGTAGCCAGGGTTTCAAAATTCTCCCGGTTTTTATCCGTGATGAGATTATTTTTTTCTATAAACTCAAAAAGTCGCTCATTCGATTCATCCAGATAGGCAATACGGGAATTCACAAAATCGGTCTGATCCGCTAAATCCAAAAATTTTTTCAATTTATACTGGTCATACTTATCTTTTAAAAAATCATTTATGGCTGGCTGTAATAAATATTCCCGGGCTTTTTGATGGGCCGGGTCCAAAAGAGTCACAATGAGAAACTGGTTCATCGCCACGAGATAATCTTCTTTCTCAAGGAACCGCTCCCCTTTTAAGAGGTAAAAATCAACCAGAGAATATTTTTCATTTGCAAAAACTCGTGCAGGAGAAATCAGGCCTGCTCCGATTAAAGATACGGATAAAATAATGATGAGAAATGTGCGCATAGTTCGCTTGTATCCTAAAATTATAAAATTAAAGTGTGCGGAGATTATAGCACTAAAAAGACAGGTATTCAAGCGCCAGAATTTTTGTTCAAGAAGGAAACCCCTTTATCTTCTTCGAGATAAAGGGCACAGGGAAGGACGGTCGCAAGGCTTGTGTTCTATCACATTTAACGACAATAGCTTAGATGCGGTCACCTCCTGATGATCCATGTTCCAGACTCCGATAACGAGAACTTCATAGGGCCCGGGACTGGCATTAGGTTCAATGCGCAGGGAATATTGACAGGCAATCTCTCTGTCTTCCAGCGAATACACAGGCGAGAGGATTAACAATTTATCAGGTTTTTTGACATATTCCGCAAATTGAATTTTCAACGGCACGGTCTGCCCCGGGAGAACATGAACATTATTTTCAGGAAATACAATCTCAATATCCGAATCCTGCGGAGGCCTGTTTTGATCACTGCCAGGCACAAAACAAATTTGTTCAAAAGGGATCAAAAGTTCAAATGGGGATTCAATATCCGGATATGCGACATCAACCTTGAGAACCAGGTTATCATGAAATTCGTCCCAGGACTGGAAATAAAGCCTCACACTATCTGATCCGGCGATAAAAGGCCGGGGGCCATCCGGCGACCCGGGGGACGGAGCGTCCCGGCTCCCCCTCTCTTCATTCAAGAATTTCATACCCCGGCCCTGAGTGTCTCTCAATTCATACTGAACGCCCGTTTCATCATCAAACCGCCAAGCCTCTCCATTTTTTAAAACGGCCATATTCAGCGAAACAATATAAACCGTGTCAGAAGGCTGCAACATGTTTTGCGGGAACGGTAAGGTGTCTGTAGCCATAGCAGATTGAATTGGTATCTTCATCACTTCCGCACGGCGGATAAAAAACTCCCATTCCTTCTCCGTGTGACGGATATCGAGAGACTCTGCGGCCATTTGCCCCCAACCCAACCCGAAAAAGACGCAAATAAAAAAAAGCCGGATTATTTTCAACATGATTTTCACCGGCCTTATTATAACAAAAATATATGGTAACTAAATATTTTAAACAATTTTTTGCTCAACAACGATTTGTCGAGATCAGTCCCAGCCATCTAAATGCTGTTCGATGGCCGCAATTAATTCCTCAACGGAGGAAGGTTTGGCGACAAAAATGTATCCCCCCACCAGCCCACCCCCGGAGGCCGCTTCTTCTTTTGTGATTGTGGCCGTCAGGAAAATAACCGGGACATCCCGGGATAAAGGATGGTTTTGCAACTGAAACACGACGTCCGGGCCTTCCCGGCACGGCATAATAACATCAAGGAGGATAATATCCGGCTGCGTCCGGATAACTGTATCCAGGGCGAACGCAGAATCATTCTCAATAAAAACACGGTACCGTCCGGTCACTTCCAAATTGAATTTGACCATTTCCGTAAATCCGCGTTCGTCATCAATAATCAGGACCTTAGCTTTCCTCATATCCTCTGCATATCCTGCGCAAGCCTATATTTTAAAAATCAGACGCGCCCGAACGCCCCCTTCCTCTCTATTCGTGACACTAATTAATCCCTGGTGATTGTGCATAATAGTGCGGGCGATGGCCAGCCCCAGCCCGACGCCTCCCGCAGCGCGTTTGGTTGTAAAAAACGGGTCAAATATTTTCGTCATATATTCGGGACTGATCCCTCCCCCGGAATCCTGGATATCAACGATCACCACGGGATCGCCAAGGTTCATCAAGCATGACGGCGGGCCAGGACAGCCGTCGTCATCACCAGCCAAAGGCTTAACCAAAGTCGTGATCTGCAAGGTCCCTCCCCGGGGCATAGCCTGAATCGCATTTAATGTTAAATCCAGGACAACCTGTTCGATCCGATTCCGGTCAATATAGATTTCAGGAATATCAGCGGAATATTTTTTCTGAACCGTGACGGAAAACTTTTCGCAGTGGTGATGAACCAATGTTAAAGCGTGGTCGATAACCGCATTGATGTCCTCTCGTTGTTTTTGTAATGATGAGAGGCTGGAAAAATCCAAGAGGTCTTTAATGATCCTGTTCGCTTTAACCGCCGCCTCATAAATGGCCTTGAGCGTAATCTGGATCTGCTCGTCATCCGTGTCTTCTAATTTTTTGTAAAGAAATTCTATCCCGTATAAAATCGTGGCCAGGGGATTTTTCACTTCATGCGCGACTCCGCTGGCCAGACCTCCGACGACATGAATCTTTTCCGCCTGAATCAGTTGGGCCTGCGTTTCCCGAAGATGGTTGTAGGCCGCTTTCAGGTCCTGCTCCGCCTTTTTGCGTTCCACCGCGTAATAGAGGGCTTTAGTCAGGCCATAGGGCAAATATTTCCCTTTAATGAGGTAGTCCTGCGCGCCGCTGGTGATCGCCTTAAGCCCCAGGCTATCTTCATAGGCGCCGGTATTGATAACGATGGGAAGATGCGGGAACTTACAATGAATCCGTTCCAGGGTATCGAGGCCCCGGCTGTCTTGCAGATTCAAATCAAGGAGGATCACATCATAAGAATTATTTTCCAAATGCTGGTAAGCGTCTGCCAGGCAGCCGCAGCAATCAAGCTCAAACGACCCGTAAGCCGTCTTTTCCAGCATCCCCTTGAGCATCCGGCTGTCCACCTGGTTGTTTTCAACAATCAGGACGGAAAGCTTCCTTTTCATCTCAGGGTTTATCGGCATGCGTCCCCCTTGTTTTAAAAAGGATATCGGCGGCCCGCCTCGGACATGCTTTGAAACAAATTACCGTGACCCGAGCTGATTATGGGAAAAAAGCGCGGGCACATGCTGTTTAATCCAGTCGACTTTCTGGTCCTCGGTCGCAAGCGTCAAATATTTAGAAAAATAAGTGACGGCCGAATCATAATCCCCCAAAGACTGGATGGAGCGGCCGGCGAAAAAATAAGCATTCGCCTTGTCCGGCTGCAAATCAATGACCCTCCGAAAATGATCATACGCCCTGCGGTAATCGGCCATGTTGAAATACAAATTCCCCAACTTGTAATGCACCTCAATATCCCGACCGCGAGATACCAGGGCCTTCTCAAAAAAATCCGCAGCCAAAGAAACATTGCCCTCCGACTCGGCCTGATGTCCTTTTGCGAGACAGAGGTAAAACTGCGCCTGGCCGTCTTGGTCACTCAACTGCAAAGCCCGGGACAAAGACGCGACAGACGCGTGATAATCTCCCAGCCTCAGGTAAGCCAACCCCAGATATTCATTCAATTCATAAGAATTGCCTTCCAGTTCCAGAGCCTGCCGACAATAACTGACCGCTTTATCATACTCTTGATACTTGTTAAGATATATCCAGGCCAGACGTTTCAAAATTCTCTGACGAAGCCCCTGTTCCGGGTTCATATCCAAGGCTATCGAGAGATATTCCACCGCTTTCTGCGGTTCATCCTGATCCAGGACAAATGACCCGGCGTAATAGAACGTCTTAGGGTCGTCCGGATATAATGTTAAATAAATCTGGGCTTCCTTCTTGTTCAGGTAGTAATTTTCGAAGATCTTTTCAATCTCTGAATAATGGTCATGGACTGCGCGAATCGTCGGGCCCAATTCCAGGGCTTTCACCGCATTCGGCAAAGCTTGTTCATGGACCAACTTCATATTGTAATGATCATCAAACAAGACCGCGTCCATCAGCAGAGCCCGGCTCATACCAAGGTAACCGAGAGCGGATTCCGGGTACCGGTCGATTAACTGCTGAAAAATTTCTTTGGCTTCAATAATATCCTGACGGTCCCCGCGAAAAGAGGACAGGAATTCCGAGCCCCTCTCATAATAATCCAAAGGATGCGGGGTGCCGAGAGCAACCGCCTGGCCTGCAAACATCGTAAGCCAAAGAAGCAGACTTGTGCCGAGTTTAATGCCCCTCATTTTATATATAACGACCTTAATATCTTTCATATCCTCCAGAAGCCCAGTTTCATAACATATTGTTAACAAATACTTTACCTGAATGGAAACGTTTCCCGGGCCTATCCCTTATACCACAGGGAAAGTGTAACATATTCCAAAGCCAAAGCAAGAGCCGCTATCGGATTCGTCATTATAATAAATAATTCGAAAATCCCTGAGAGATACACCCCCACCCGTCCAATCTCTAGGCAACCATAAGGGGAAGAGGTTAACGTTTCAGGGCTATTAAGGAAAAATTCCAGAATCGGTGGAGGGAGCTTCCGAAGAAAAGTAAGCTTTGACATGCGGCTTTAAAAAATAACTGACGAGCAGCGCCCAACCCAAGATATACTGCAAAAACGACTGAAAGAAATAACCGGGCCACTCGCGCAGAATATCGAAGACCCCCGGATTTAAAAGCATAGATTGCTCCAGAATCGAACGATATTTCCAATTGAAAAACCAAAAAAAACCTGCCAAGGGGATAATGGTCACGGTGGCTCTCCTGGCCCAAGGCCGTGCCATGTACAGGCTGACGCCGGCCGAATAAAACAAAACCGGCATCACCCCGTAAAGAATAAACCCGGCCAAAGACATGGGGCCGGTGATCATGAGGGAACTCAAGCCATAAATACGGAGGGAATCCAGGATGTAGACAAAGATGATGACCGTTAAAAATCCGCCGACCACGATCATTAAACTGCTGACAAAGGTAACTCCCCAAGGACGTTTTTGCATTTTACAGGTACCGCTCAATTCAAATTCACATGAAGGCTTCCGAATGCTCTGTTTTCCAGGCCCGGCTTCATATCATTTAAAATGATATACAAGTCCGAGCATGGCCGTCCAAAGTCCCGACTCATCCACCAACGGACTCTTTTCGATCCTGCTCCCGAGTTCCTCAAACTGGACATCGGTGACAAGCACCCAGGAGCCCTTAACAGGAACAGACATCTGAACTCCGGCGATAAGATTAAGGGCGGATCCGCCTTCATAAGCCGGACGGCCGGGTTTCGTCTCCTCCCCTTTCACTCCATAATAATAATCAACTATATCCTCACTCAGCCAGTTCACCCCCACCCGGGGTTTCAGAAACCCTCTGTAGAACTGCCGGGAGATGAGCAACTTGATATCCTGCCCCTGATGATGATTAAGAAGGTCTGAAACACCGGCGACCTCCAAGTTCAGAAAACGGTGTTCCCAAAGACAGCGGATCCCCCCGTCAATACTGCCCTTACGGTCGTCCATCCCTTCTAAAAACGGGCTATCGTCATGGTCATAACCGTTGAAACGGGGAACGCCGATTAAGGAGATATCCCCCTGCGGGAAACGCTTGAGCTGATACCCGAGTTTACGCCCGTCCAGGAAAAAGTTCTTGTACCGGGCCACGATAATCGGAACCGGGAACACATCGACATCTTTATCAATATACGGAGATTCCGAAAGCCGCACCCCCAGGCCTGCCACCGTAAGATCGAGGTCCTCTTCATGGGTCTCCATAAAATCCTTCATGCGGGCAAAAACGGAAGACCCGGCCCAGAGAGACCCAGGCACAGACAAAAGCAAGCAAAGCATTAAATAGCTAATAACGAAAACTTTCATTTCGATAACGGCAAAGCCATCACGACTCAACCCGCAGGACAATTTTACCGGAAGCGCCGGACTGCATGATGGCATCATGCGCCAAAGGGGCCTCCTGAAGCGTAAATTCCCGGCCAATCACCGGGCTTAAACTGCCGTTCTGAAAATACGGGTCCAAAGCCTGAAATACTTTTAAACGCTCTTCAGCAGAAAGATTCAACAGCGACATCCCGCAAATCGTGGCATCCCGAGACATGGCCTCCCGGGGATTAATCGTGACTTCCCCCCGGCACCCCACGATCACGACACGGCTGTTCGGGGCCAGCATCTGAAGATCAGCGGCCAGATTTTTATTGGCCAGCATTTCAATAATAATTTGCACCCCGCGGCCCCGGGTGAAATCAAGGACTTCCTGACGATAATGTTCGGAAGTATGGTCGAGAACCAGGTCCGCGCCAAGACTCCGGATCAGAGAGCGCCCCTTGTCACTGCCAGCGGTCGCGATGACTGTCAATCCAAGGCATTTCGCCATTTGAATCACCGCGGTCCCAACGCCGCCGCTACCTCCGTGGACCATAACTGTTTCTTTGTCAACCGCCTGGGCTTTGGTGAATAACGCGCGGTAAGCCGTGGCAAAAGGAATCCCGATCGCAGCGCCTTGAGCGAAAGAAAATGCTTCCGGAAGGAAAACCGCCTCGTGGACAGAACACACCGTTTCCTCCGCATACGTTCCCAGGTGTGTCCCGCTCACGTACACTTTATCCCCGGCGGCAAAACGGGTCACGCCCTCCCCCACTTCCTCAACCACACCAGCACCGTCCATCCCGGGAGTAAAAGGAAGGCTTATGTCAAGAGAATAAAGTCCCTGACGGATATATGTGTCGACAGGATTGACCCCCGCAACTTTAATCCGGACCCGAATCTGTCCGGCCTGAGGCCGCCTGGGTTCAACGGTTTGCAAACACATAACATCACTCCCGCCAAAACTTTGAATACGAATGGCTTGCATAACATCCTTTCATACAAAATCCGCGCCTAAAGCCGCGGCAGGGTTTATCCGAAGAAACATCGCCCCTTTCCCCAAGTCTCCAGCGGCCAACTTTTCCCCTTCTCAGCCGCGAGCTACAACAATGATTCCCCCCGTTTATAAAAAAATACCGCTCTCTTCGAATATTACAAAATAAAAATACCCTTGTCAAACACTAGCTAAAAAACTTGCCGGCTCGCATGAAACGGAAAGCAGCCCCGGGGCCGACAAAAAAAGAGGCCTGTCTTTTCAGGCCTCTTTTAAAAATAGAATCATATATTTTTTACAACTTTACGACATTCTTGGCATGTTCTCCTTTAGGGCCGCTCTCAATTTCAAATTCAACATCCTGGCCTTCCTGCAGGGTTTTGTACCCATCCCCGAGAATAGCGGAATGGTGGACAAAAACATCATCCCCCCCGTCTCTGGATATAAAACCGTACCCCTTTTGATTGTTAAACCACTTAACTTTACCTTGTGCCATTACTTACCCTCCTTTCTCCTATTCACGCAAGCAAATAATGGCAGAAACCGGCACCTTTCGTACTCCTTGATTTAGGCAAATTAATGAGATGACCTCAAGAAACGAAGCCTAGAAGGGCACCTAAAAGTAACCACGTTCACGCTATTATTCACTTCAAGTGTAGTATGCCTGATTTGTCAAATATTGTCAAATAAGATGTATACAAAAATCCAGCCCCAGGGTGGAAAAAGCTGAAATCACGGCTCTGCATCCGCCAGCAACTGCGTTAATTTCTTCTCATAGCGGTCAAAACACGTCCGAAGGATATCATCCATTGATGCCTCATGTTCAAGGAGTAATTCCAGGCATAAAATAATCAGATCTCCGGTTTCCACCAGGAAATGGCGGTTTCCCGCTGCCCAAAGCGCCTCGATCTCCGCGGCATGACTGGCCATTAAATCCAACAACCGGCGGCTGTGATCATAGTCGACTTTATGGTTATACATCTTTGATAAACCGTGAATACCCCGGATACGGCTTACTGCGCCAGGGGTCAACGCATGATCACTCATATTTTTCGTCTCCTTCAAAAGAATTGAATTCCCACGCCCTCACAGACGCGGCACTTATTGTCTCAAGCCCTGCGGGGGCCCATCGTTGTCCAAAAATTTCATTGCTGGCCCCGGCTCTAATCCCCGCCTTAAATAACGGGGGAGAATTCCCGCGGGGATTAAAATTGGCCGCTTTTCAATAAAAGGATGGTGCAGGCGTGCTGGGTCATGATGCCCTGCGCCTGTGCCTCGCGTTCTAATGCCTCATTTTCAGTGCCGGGGTTAAAAATAATTCTCCTAGGGCAGCTCTTAAGAATATCCGCCTGAATCCGGGCAGAAATCCCGGCGCTCACATACAGCGTAATCGTATCCGGGGAATCAGGCACCGCAGCCAGCCGCGGATAAACAGGCACCCCCAGCACGGTCTTGATCCGGGGATGGACCGGATAAACCGCATGTCCGTGTTTTAACAATAACTCGACCGCCATATAAGCATAGCGGTCCTCTTTATCAGAGGCTCCCAGCACCGCGACACGCATCCTTTCACTCCTTCCTGGAATAAAATTCATTTAAAAAAGCATTCAGCCGCTGGATAAAAGTACGGTCAGAAAACCGTCCCAGATAAACATTCGCTCCTGACAAAAGGCACGCTTCATGGCCCGCGTCTATCATTTCCGTCTGTTGGCGTATGTCCTCACTGCCCAAGTTTTCCACCCGGTAATAGCTAAACACAAACACCGGGACAGCCTGAAAATCAGGCAGAATACGCAAGGCGTGGATATAATCCGCCGGCGCGCCCAACCCCGGCAAAAGGACATCCACGATAATCAGATGCGGGTGAAAGGCCAACGCCCTCGTCAATAGTTCATAGCCTTGCCGGATAACAGCCACTTCACAGGCTTCCTGCCGGAGAAGCCTGGCCATAATTTCAGTATTATCGCGGTCCTGCCCCCCCAGCAAGACCTTCCGGCGATAAAGGTGTGACCGGCGCTGATTCACGCTAAGCTCCAAAGCTTCCCCGGGGTTCCGGGTCCGGGAAAGGGCGCTGGATAAAAGCGACAGTAAAAAATATTCATCCACCGGTTTATTTACGATATGCTCAACCCCCAGAACTCGAAAACCCTCCTCCCTTTGACGGCGGCTTAACAACAGAACGATAGGGATCACAGCGAGTTTCTTGGCGTTCTTGATGCGCTTACATAGTTCAAAGGCATTCCCCCCCGCCCAATCTTCGTCAATGAGAAAAATATTGACCGGCTGACCGTTAATATACTCAAACCCGGCCTCCCCGGATGGCGCCAGCAATAGCCGATAGCCGACCTGCTCCAATAAAAGGCCGAGCCGCTGAAGAAAGGCCTGGTCATGGCTGGCAGCAAGAATACAGGGTGTCACGAGAAATTCCTCCGCAGGACGGTGCACCCCCTCAAAACTCCGTTCACCGGCCTTAGAGACATTAATGTCCTAGGCGGACGGGATAAACACAGGACAAAAAAAGTCCTGGCTCACCGCCAGGACTTCAATAGTCATCATATATTCGTTACCGGAAATTTTTAACTTTTCCGGGTATTTTGTTCAATGTGAACCTGGCAAAGAGCCTGCTGGGCCTGCATCTTCAGCTCAAATGCCCGGTTTTGTCCAGAACCATATCCCATAACACCACCGATCATCGCACCGATGGCCACAATAAGGGCGTCGTAACTTCCCAACAAAGCATCACTCACAGCTCCAAAAATAATGATCCCAAAAAATATGCCGATGAAAAAATGCCGCATCGTTGTAGCTTTGGCTTGCGAGTATAGCCGTTTGGAATATGTTCTGATCAATTCAAGATCGTATTCCACCATATTGGGCCTCCATTGTATTGGTTAATAATCGGAAAGACATACACTAGTTATATACGGAAAGCTCTTAGATGTCAACGTGTAAAGAGACTTTTTCAGCTCCCTTCCATGAATAATTTTTTATACCTCTGCACGTAAACGCACTGCTCCCGGCCGGGCCAAGAATCATGCAAAATGTCCCGTATCGGGAGGCAGCGGAAAAGGCGCCCTCCCCGCGTTTTTCTCAGCCCAAAACGGTCTTCATAAATACGGCAAAAAAACCGCCCCGGCGATTCCTCCATCAAGTGCTCACAGGGATCCCCGTCCAAGGCGCCACAACAGGCGCCGCAACGGGCACACAAGGATTCCCACCGCCGCTCCTGTTCTTTTTGAAAAAATATATAACCCGGCTCTTCCTTATGATGATCCGGCACAACACCCTCCTCTATTTCCCCCGGCTTGGCAACGCACAGAAACCGTTTCCTCTCACGGCGACCCCTGAATCATTTGATTAATATTTCTTTCGATGCGCCTCTCGACAAAGTCCGGAATCCTTTTCTGAATAAGAGCCTTGACCTGGGAAGGCAGCCACTGGAAATTAACCGCATCCACGGGACCGGATAATTGAAATTCAAAATTATAATTTAAGGTCTCCGGATTCTTTTCTCTCAACAACTGGGCCAATTCCAAAGACTGTTTTATATAAAACGATTCCATAAGAATCGAAATACGGCTGGACACCATTTTCTGGGCCGAGAGAGAAAAATTACCCCGGATATGGACCCCGTCGGAATTCAGGCTGAACCGGTCAAAATGGATTCCCGACGGATCCATAACCACGGACAACGAAAGCGTGTCAAACCGTAAATGTTTCATGGCATGAAACCCGAACGCGGTGGAAAACCACTCCAGGAATCTCACCCGGCTCAAGACACCATCTGTGACAAGCATTTTTCCCTTCATACTGAACTGATCGCCTAAACGGCTAAAATAGTGGCCCGACACCTGCCCGGATAAAGAAGAAAGCCCCGGCCAATCTTGATGCCAATCCTCCAGGCGCAAATTCCGCAAATCCAAAGACAAAAAAGACCGGAGGTCCCCATCCGCTCCTTTATTGACCCACATCCGGCTGGCTATCTCCCCCGAATACAGCCGCCCGGTCAACGACAAATAGCTAACACCATTTAACTGCGGATTCCAAAACATGTCGATACCGGTTAAATGAACCTCCCCGGGCGGACACAATACAGTCAGTTCCTCCACCCCCAAACGAAGGCGGCTAAAGACATCCTTAACATGCATTCCGGACAGCCGGAATTCGACCTTAGCGTCCCCGGGAAGGGACCACAAAGACCGGACCAACAAGGTGACCGCACCGGACGAAATCCAATGGTCATGCCTGATTTGGCTCTGAATATCCCCCTGTATACTGTGACAGCCCGGGAGGACCTTCGCAAGTTTAGGCGATTGCGCCTGAAACGAAACATGGGTCGAGAGTTCCCCCTTGGTCTCAAGGCCGCCGCTGATCTTCACCGGAATACCATTCGCGTCAAAACGGATATCTTCCACAAGGATCTCGGCCGGAGTAACCCTGACCCTGCCGCGCATATCCAGGATGACCAAATCAGGATCCAACCGCACAGCCGGGAGAAGCCCCGTCAAGAAAGGACCCTCTTCCGGATCGCGACGACGGGTATCCCAAAGGGCATACCCGGACAACTCCGCCGTATGCCCGTCCCACAGGCCCCGCCAGCTCCCTTCGCCCCGGGGATGTTTTATGATCAAATCTTTAATACGGTTCTGCCCCGCCCCAAAATCCATGGCTAACTGGAACGTCAGGGCATCCCGGTACCCCAGAATCCTTCTTACCGGCCCCAGAAAGGAACGGCAGCGTCCTCCGGCGAGACAAAGACGGCCTTTCAATTCCAATTGCCGCTGAGTCTGCCGGAAAACAGCATTGATGTTCACTCCTCTATCCGGATACTGTTCCTCCTCCGAGGAAACGAGCCGCGCCTCCCGCACCTTTACAGTGAAACACGGGCGGTTCTGTCCTGACGGAGGGGACAGGACAGAACCGAGGTCGCCCCAAGCCTGAAGGAGCGCCGGATAATTTCCGCGGAAAGATCTCAGGTAAAAAAAATAAAAAGATATTTCCCGTTCAAAAAAATATTTCTTAACCGAAAGCCTTAATACAGCCGTGGAAACCCGGGCTAAAACACGTGCAGAAGCCCTTCCTTTTTGCCCAGCCGTCCGTTGAATAAAAAAATTTTTAACAATCACGCCATTAGGAGGGAGAAAAAACACAGGTCCTGCCTCGAGACGATAATGCGGGAACTGTTCATTCAGACTGGTTAAAAGCAAATCTTTTAAAACATTCAGGCGCCACGTCCCTAGCCCCAGAGCGAGGCAAAACGACAGAAGAATAACGGCCCCGCACCCGAGTAAGGGTTTAATACAATATCGTTTCGAATGGAATGCCATCAATCATAAACTCTATTTTGTCTATGCTGTATACAGCCCGGTAGCGCCTGAAGAATGGGGATGTAAAGTAAAAGTCTTTCGACTTCCTGAATATAAGGCTGAGTTGCTGAGATTGCACGATTTGCTGCTTTATGGCCTCGGCCCCGGCTTCATCTTTTTCCTTCCGGGCGATATGATAGCTGTTCACCAAGGCAAAAAGCGATTCCGGGACATCATTGGGATACTGTTCCAGAAAGATATGCCAGGCAGATTTTGCCGAACGGGTGTCCCCGGAGAGAAGGAAATATTCCGCCTTGGCGAATAAAGCGGTCTTATGGTACTTTGAATGCGGCAGCCTTAAAATAGAATTGTAATACGCATAAGCGGCGTCCCGCCGCCCTGTCTTGGCGGCTTCCACAGCGCTGCTGTACAAATCGCCCCCGGACGCCGCGTCAACATAAGTGCAGGCAAGAGTTGCCATCCCCCCCAACATCCCCAAAAAAACAATAACGGACATCCGGCATTTTTTAAAAACCTCTCGGCCCATGATAAGATTATTCCCCGAGAATATCGCGGATCCGGGCAAGAAGCTCGGAAGTCTTAAAAGGCTTTGCGAGCACGTTAAAGAAGGACTCTTCGACATTGGCCCCCAAATGTTCCTCTTCTTTGGACAGGGCGCAGGTTAAAAACAGCACCGGGATATCTTCTGTTTTCGGATCGGCTTTGATCAGGCTATACGCTTCGGTCCCGTCCATCTCCGGCATCAGGATATCCATTAGGATAAGATCCGGATGAACATCCCTGGCCTTTGCAATACTGTCCAGGCCGCTTGTGGCCGTAAGAATTCTATATTGAAATTTTTCTAAAGTATCCGAAATCAATTTCAGGTCTACCGGATCATCATCAACCACTAAAATCGTCTTCATAGAGAGCTCCTTATTTTACCAGACGATCCTTCCCGGGGAATCATTCGCGGGACGCCCCCTCGGCGATAGGTCGCGCTTTATTGAGCCGAATTCAGGATCAATTTGATGATATCCCGACGGCTGATTACGCCGATGACCCTGCCGTTTTCAACGATGGGAACCCGGCGCACATTTGTTTTAATAAAAAACTCGCAAATTTTAACGACACCATCATTGGGGGAAAAAAATTGCACATCCAACGACATATAATCCCCCACGACTTCCTGGGAGGTGATAACGTCAGAGACTAAAAGACTCAGCAGGTCCTTCTCGGTAATAACCCCGATCAGATTCTCCTCCTTATCAACGACCGGTAACCCACTGATCTGCTTCTCGACCAATATCCTCATCACCTCAAGCAATGGGGTATCCTGATGCGCCACGACAACATTTTTGACCATAATATTTCTCGCCTGAAGCATACGGCCTCCCTCTTCTGTTTTATTCCCCCAAAGCGGATCGGACAGCGGACAGGACACGATCGCTCTCAAAAGGCTTAATGATATAATCGACGGCCCCTGCGCGGATCGCTTTCATTAAAGCCACCCGCTGATCCACAGCGGTCACCATAATGATCTTGGCTTTCCCGTCAATGGCCAGGATATCATGGATCGCCTCGATGCCGTCCTTCTCAGGCATCACGATATCCATCGTCAGGAGGTCCGGCTTCAGCTCCCGGAAGACGTCCACAGCTTCTTTGCCGTTATTACATTCCGCAACGACATCATATCCGGCCTGGACAAGAATATCTTTGAGCATGGAACGGATGATAGGCGCGTCGTCAACTATAATAATTTTTTTTGACATAAGGACTCTCTTTGTTACGTAGTATTAATAATGTAACTTAAAATCTTTTCACTTTCCCCCAGAGGTAGAAGATACATATGGCAATGGATATCGTTTTTAATGACATGAAAGCAGCTTTCAATCATGAGAATATCGTTCTGTTCTGGGAGGGCACTGACCAGGAATTCCTGAAACACCGTCCCCACATAATCGTTGACGACCACCGGAGGCGTCGGCTGGATGTCGATACCGAAATCGGACGCAAACACACCGGAGATAGCGCTGGCAAGGATATTCCCGATTTCCTGAACCGCGCTGGCGGCGTAGAGATCGAATTCCTTCGTTGTGCCCACCTCCCGGCGCAGCATCAAATCAGCCAAAATCATGCTGTCCTGAATCGGGACGTGAAATAAAAATTTAAAGTTAGCCTCCCCGGTCAGATCTATAAATGCCCCAACGACATTCGCATTTTCCCGGTTGACCTGCTCCGTGACACTGGTAATATCAGCTAAAAAAGCATGCTCCATTTCAATCCGGGCGCCAGTCTTAATAAGCTTCGAAAAAACCTGCGAGGCTTTATCAATGCTAATTTTGGCAACGAGCTTGATAGCCCGGTTGATTTTAGATTCGTTAGACATAATTATAATTCCTCCACGGCCTCACCGAACTTTTGACACAGGATAATCCCGGTTTCCAAAAGAAAAGTCACCCGGCATCCTTTATCGCCCCCTGTCTTGGAAGCCATAATTCTAATCCCGAAATTCTTCAGTTGTTCCCTGGCCGCCTTTTCATTGAGTTCACCGATATTAAGCGTGCAATCCTTCAAAATCCTCCCCCCCCCGAAGATCTTGGCTACAAAATGATGGGAATCAATTCCATAACAGGACGTCAGCTGCCGGATCAATTCCGGAACCGCCGTGTTTGCGTATTTGGCTTTTTTTTCCTTTGCCTTGGAAGAATTTTCATCCGCGTGAGGCATCATAATATGAACCATCCCTCCCACCTGCCGTGCCGCGGCATACAAGCAGACAGCCACACACGAACCCAGCGTGGTTTCAATCACCTGGGGCGACTGGCCCATTTTCATGTCGGCAACACCGACTATAATTTTGTCGAAATCTTGATGGAAAGCCATAATTATAATGTCGAACGGATAATGGCATGAATATCAAGTATCAGTGCCACCCGTCCGTCCGCCAAGATCGATGCCCCGGATATCCCCTGGACTTTAGCAAAATAACTTGGCAAGGATTTAATAACAATTTCTTCTTTCGCCAACAATTCATCAACGACAACCCCAACCCGGTTAATCCCGTCGGATACAATGACCACATTATGGCAATCTTGCTGGGTCCGGTCTGTTCCAGAGATCTGAATAACCTGTTCCAAACTCACTAAACTGAGCGCGTGTTCTCTTAATTTTACGATAGGATTGCCATCAATAAAATAAATTTCCGAGGATTTTACTTTTATGATTTCAAGCACTGTTTCAACCGGAAAGGCATACGTATAACCCCCGATTTGAGCCAGCAAAACCTGGATGATCGCAAGGGTCAAAGGGATCTTGATCAGAAACGTCGTCCCCACCCCCGGCTCGCTCTTGATATCAATCATGCCGTTCAGGGAATGGATCATGGTTTTTACCAAGTCCATCCCGACCCCGCGGCCGGACAGGTCGGTTACCTTATCGCTAGTGCTGAAGCCCGGCAGGAAAATAATCCCCATTCTTTCCTGCTCCGTCATGGTTTCAAGTTTGGACTTATTGATCAGCCCCTTTTGAAGGGCCACCTGCACCACTTTGTCCAAATGAATGCCCTGTCCGTCATCCATCACTTCAATGCATATACTATTACCGAGGTGAGAGGCACGCAGGGCTATTTGTCCGGCTTCTGGTTTCCCGAGCCGCCGGCGTGTCGTCATATCCTCAATGCCATGATCAACGGCATTGCGGATCATATGCGTTAAAGGTTCTCCCAACGTGTCGATAATCTTCTTATCCAATTCCGTTTCCTCACCCTCAATGTGAAGAACGACGTCTTTCCCCACCTCTTTAGCCATATCACGGATGCTGCGTTTAAACCGGTTAAAAACCCCTTCGATAGGAACCATCCGGGCATTCATGACGCTGTTCTGAATTTCCGAGGCGATTTTTTCCAAATGATTTGTCGTTTCATCCAGAAAATTAATATTATTAACCGATTCTTTCTCCAGTGTTTTCTCTTTGAATGCCTGCAAATACCCACTCAAGTTCACGATAATCTGCCCCAGGTCCTGTTCCGCCTGCATTCTTTTCTCCGGCGCCTTGGTCTCAGTCATGGTCTTGATCCCCTTCTGAAGAGCGCCAACGGAAGCGGAAAAATTTTTGATCAGCATCTTTATATTGTCTCTCTCCCTCACCGCCTCCTTCAAGAGATGCCCTACCCGAGAAAATTGCGCGCGGATCGTCACCAATTCTCCTGAAAGGATCATGAGCTTGTCAATCTTCCGGGCATCTATCTTTAAAATTGAAATGCTCTGGTCCCCGGCTTCTTTCCGGGCTTGCGCAGGAAGTGGAGCCAGGCTCTCTTCCCGGGCAGAAAGGGCCGCGGTTTCGTCGTTGGCCTGCACAGCAACCCCTTCCGTCAAATCATCCAGGTCTTCCACTCCTTGACGTTCAATCGCCAAAACTCCAACCCCGTCCAGCGTTAAAATTCTACGGATACTATTTTCATTCTCAACCGAACAGAAGTAGATCCCTACTTTGATATCCCCCGCGGTTCCCTCAATCTCAAGGAGTGGAGGCTGAATGGCAATGACAACGCCGCTTTTCCTGAGCCGCTCTTCCATTAAAGCGATCTTCAGGACTTTTTCCGGGATGACTTTTTCCACCACACAAAATATTTTAAAAAGGTCGTATCCCTGATCCAGGGCAGCGAAAAGACGTTTTTTATCAGCGTCTTTGAGCCGTTTTAAGACTAACACTTCTTCAATCGGGGTTATGGCCTCATCTTCAGCCCCCCCCGTCCATTCCTCAATACTCATATCATGGCAATCTGGGACATTTTGCCGGATGTACACCTGCAGCTTCCCGCTGATTTGCCCGACATCTTCCGGAGGAGGCACATGCCTCTGAACAGCCATAAGGATCATGGAAAGCGCTTCCGTACTTTTAAGAAACAAATCCTGTGGGAAAGAGGCCGGGTCCCGCCGGTCCTGCCAGGCAAAAACAATAACAAAAATTTTCCTGGCCATATCTTCCAGGATGGGAGAATTTAAAAGCACGGCAAAACGGAACAATTGCTGCACTATCTTTAAAAGATCATTCCAAACCGGCTTCGCCCCGCCCTCCTCCAACGCTATTTTTTTTCGCAGGCGAAGAACAAGCTCTTGACAGGAGTCAAGGATAACTGCATCCGAAAGAAAAATCGGGCCCGAGAGGGAAGAGTCCTTTTGCTCCAAGGCAGGCGAGTCATGCGCATCCTCCTGGCCCAAAAGCACCCCTTCTAACCGGCCCATAACGGGCTGAAGATCGACGGCCCCGTCTTTCTTCTCTCTTAACTCAAGCAATAGCTTGGCTAAACAATCAAATGCAGTGAACAAAACATCAAAAATATCGGCACGAAAATCCAACTCATGGTCGCGAATTTTCTGTAAAACGGTCTCCAACTTATGGGTCAACCGGACAATTTTATCAACCCCGACAAAAGAGGCCGTGCCTTTAATGGAATGCGCTGCCCGGAAAAGGCTGTTCAGATTTTCAGGAGAAACGGCCTTGTTTTGTTTTAAGGCCTCTTCGCATTCCAGAAGTTTTTCATTCAGGATACGGAGATTCTCTTCACTCTCAGCAAGGAAATCCGGGATGAAATCCCTAATTTCCTTCGGTATTTTATCATACTCCCTCTGCCCCATGGCCTCTCTTTCGCCTCCGCGAGTTTACCCCGCCGCCCCTAAAAGCATCAGGGCGTCCGGGATCAGAGCGACATCCAGTTCCAGGTCCACAACACCCGCCTGATAAGCCGCTTTGGCCATTCCGTAAACAACGCTGCTCACGGCATTCTGGCCGACGACAAAAGCTCCCCGGGCGTGCATAGCGCCCAGCCCTTTTTTCCCGTCATCCCCCATCCCGGTTAAAACAACTCCGACAGCCCGGGAGCCATAAAGTTCAGCGACGGATTCAAATAAAACATCACAGCACGGGGTATGAAGGGAAACCTTTTCCGTTTCTTTGTAAAGGCAAATCCGCGTTCTCTGCCCATGCCGCTCCAACTTCATCTGCCACCCGGCTTTAGCGATATAACAAAAATTACTTTGCAAAATATCCCCGTTTTCCGCTTCTTTGACAGACATCTTTGATTTCTGGTTCAGGCGTTCCGCAAAACTGGCCGTAAAATTTTCCGGCATGTGCTGCACCCAAACAATCGGTTTCGTGTTTTCCGGGAGAGACGATAAAATGCTCATCGCAGCCTGAACCCCTCCGGTGGAAGAACCGACGGCGATAACATCAACCGGTCGTTTTTTCAGCCCCTTTAAGACATCCTGTGCCCCCAAAGCCACGGCACTTCCATCCGGAATCCCCTCAGCGGCCCCGGACTGACCGACAATAGCTATAATCTTTTGAACAAGCTCTGCCCTGATCTCCTTAAATTTTTTCTCATGCCAAGCCGGTTTGGGATAATAATCAACCGCGCCTAGTTCCAAGGCCTGTATCGTTTCGACCGCCCCTTCCCGGGTCAAGGCGCTTAACATCAATACCGGAAGAGGACATTCTGCCATGACAATCTTTAAAACCTCCAACCCATTCATGACCGGCATTTGATAATCAAGGATCAGGATATCAGGATTCAAGATCTTAACCAGCTCAACCGTTTGCTGTCCGTCGATAGCGGCCCCCACGACCTTAATCCCGCTATCTCCTTCCAGCAACTGCGTTAATACCCGTCTAAAAAGATTGGAATCGTCCGCGACGACAACTCGAATCATGGCGATTGGTAGTCTCCTCACATTTTAAATTCTTCTAAACGACCCGGCGATAGACTCCCATCCCGACAAATTCAAATAAAGCATCGCGATACGGCAAATTTTCAGCAAGGCTGATGAAAACATAGCCGTAAGGCGACATGTGGTGGTAAATTTTCTTTAAAACGTCCCGTTTACTGACGTCATCAAAATAAATCATAGCGTTCCGGAAGAACACGACATCAATCCGGTCGGTCACAAACGGCATCAGCAGATTATGCTGCCGGAACTTGACCTGATGGATGATATCGTCCGATATTTTATAACGTTCTTCCTGCCCATGTCCCATGTCCACATGCACCGTCTGGAAATATCTTTTAAGATATATCTCTGGCAGCTCCCGGATACTACGGGCGGTGTAAACCCCCTGCTGGGCAACCGCCAGGACCTCGCTGTTGATGTCCGAAGCATAGATAGACACTGCCCAAGACGGGTCAGATTTAAAGAATTCCCGGCACAGCATCGCGATCGTGTACGGCTCTTCTCCTGTCGCGCATGCCGCCGACCAAAGACGCAAGGATTTCTGCCCTGCTTCCAATTTCCGGTCCCGCAAATCCGGGAGGATATGATTTAATAAAAACTCAAACTGTTTGGGGTGCCGGAAAAAATTCGTTTCATTGGTCGTGATCGCGTTGATAAAAGTTTCGACCTCCTTCTTATCATGCGATTTCAAAATAGCGATATACTGTTCAAAAGTGGTCAGGCCCAATTGTGCCAACCGTTTCCGAAGACGGGCCACGACAAGGGTTTTCTTGGTCTCCCGGAGAAATACCCCCGTCCGTTCATACATAATTTCCCGGATCAGGGCAAACTCATGATCGGTAATTTTTAAAGAAACATCTATTTTTTCGCCCAAGGGAGTCCTCACCGCGCGTGGTTTTGAATATATTTAAATAACGTCCATTTATCACCTTCATCAACGGCCGAAAAACAGGCTCCGATGTCAAACAACTCTTCTCCCAGCACTTCCAGCCGGACAACATTAGCCAAAACCGTCAGAGGGTTGAACAAAGGGGCGCTGACTTCCCTGAAAAATTCTGTTTTGAATTTCTCCCAGCCTGGCAGGGCCAATTCGATTCGCAGCAAAATTCCCACATCGTATTTAACCTTAGATTCGAAAAGGATACCCCCACAACTGATATTTTTCAACAAGCCTTCCGTGATATGATCACGCCCGGGGGACAACAGATCTTTAGCGGTGAACGGTGAGCAGTGAATGATATATCGGCGCGGAATCCGGACATATTTTCGATGTCCGGTGACATTGTCCTGCATTTCGTCGCTCATGAATCTGACTCCTGGTCTGAACTGGCCTCCCCCGGTCAAGAGTTGATTGTCCGGGCGATTTTCTCTAAGGAAAGAAGATATATGATCCTCCGGTCGATTTTGGCGATCCCGAGTGCATACCCTTCCCGGGCCTGCAGCAAATCTGTCGGGACGGAAATATCCTCAGGAGACACAATATGCAACTTAACGACATTAGAAACCCCAAAACCGAACAAATTCTGCCCAAATTCGGAAATGATTATACGGCCGACTTTCTCATCAGTGGCATGAAGGAACTTCGCCAGGTTAATAAGAGGCAATATTTTCCCGCGCAAATTTATCGCTCCATCAATGGCCGGCAACGCATCCGGGACAGGGACAATCATGATATTCGCCGAAATGATCTCTTTGACTTGATCGATGGAAACCCCATAGCACGATTGTGCGACCGAAAATTCGACAACGCGCACATTTTCAGGAGATACATCAGCGGATTTAATTTTGGGAATTTCCATAATACACCGTAACAACCATAAGTCAGGGTGATGTTTGTGTCTGGGCCATCTCCTGCATGATAACAGCATGCATCTTCTGTAAATCCAAGATAGCAATCATGCGGTCTTCCACGCGGGCTACCCCTCGGATATATTCTTTCCCGATTTTCATGGCCAAAAACTTGGTCAAGTCGACCTGACGAAGATCCACACGGATATTATCCAGGATTTCATCGATAATCAGTCCGCACTCTTCATGATCAATGAGGGCGATAAGAATCCTGGATTTCGCATTAAACGGTTTTTGCGGCAACAGAACTGTCTTCCTCAAATCGAAAAGCGGGAGAATTGTGCCACGGCAATTAATAAGACCAAGACAAAAATCCGGGACCTGGGGCACCGGGGTAAAAGGGACCACCCGGATCACTTCGGTAATAAGGTTAATATCCACAGCGTACTCTTCTTCCGCCAACTTAAAACAAACAAACTGCAAATATTCTCGGGGACTCTGAAGATCTTCTCCGGTATTGTCGTGTCCGTTATTCATGGCTTTTCCTCGTTCAAGAATCCCTCGGGGTCCTTACACAAAAGGAGCGATGACGACTTTCAATTGATCGGACGTAAAAGGTTTAACAATATAACCCTTCAGGTTGGGATGAACACTATAGGCCTGCTTCAACTTTTCTTCGGTACCGGCCGTCGTCACCATCACAACCGGGATATTCGCCACGGCCGGGACTTTCGCGACCCCCTCAATAAACTCGATCCCGTTCATCTCCGGCATATGCCAATCACAGAGAATCAGGCCAACCGTCTTAAAATGACTCCCCAAGACCTGGATGGCCTCATCGCCATTCCCGGCTTCCAGAATTTCATTATTAAAACCTGCCTGGCGGATTATCTGAATAATGATTTTCCGTTGCACGCCCGAGTCATCCACCACCAGAATCTGCTTCATAAATCCCTCAAATGCTATTCATTTTTAAAAATCGCGGACAGGGTCAAATCAATCGAAAAAACGTTTTTTCCCCAAATAAAAAAACCGAATTCAATGTATTCGGCGTAATCGCTGTTGAATTTAACGCCCTCCTGTATTTCGTTGATTTGGGTATCAGGGGCCGTCATGAATATTTCCTGATAACCTTCGCTGACCACCCGGTTGATGAACTGGCCTGTGATCATATTACATAACTCACTGCAAAAATCCGCCAGGGCGCCCTGTTTCAGGACATCTTCACCCGACAACCCGGCCGCACTCATCAATTTTCGCATATAATATTCATCCGCATAAAGGATAATGGCGCCGCAAGGCTGATTTTGTGTGATCTGCCGTTCCGACAGAAACAGTCCTATCCAGGAAACAAGGGCTCCCTCCGCAAATCCTTTATCTTTAGCACGGGCAAGCATGCGGTATTTTTCGTTCCACTTAATATGATTTCTTTTGAGCACAGGCTCCTGGCTGAAACGTTCTTGACAGGTTGTCGCGACAACACCCTTCACGGCCGCGATCATGGCTTGTTCCTGAACGTTAGGAAGGACTAACTTCAACTGCGGCATGGCTTGATTTCCTTAGTTTCAAAATTTCTTATTAATGCCTTTAAATTGACCTACAACACAAAAACCACCCCGCGACATAATGAACTGGAACAGGGGTACCCCATGATCATAAATAAATTATTGGAAAAATAAAAATTATAATATTAAATATCTCCGGCCCGACTTCCAGGGTATTATTTTGCATTGTGTTAATTTGATTGTCAACGATCAACTCATATTTTTTACCCCAATCCCCCCATCATATAAATGGGAGCCGGCTTAGAGATCCTCTCATACAATCTTGGATAAAACATCGATCCACTGCTCAAAACCTGAACACTGCAGACTGTCGAGTTCACAGATATAAGCAGAAGGATTAAGCCGGGCTATACTGCTTCTGATAACATTCAGGTCCACGTTAGCATACGGAAGCAGCCCTGTCTTGGAAAGGACCACCACTTGGGCCTCCTTAAAAATTTCTGAATATTTGTCCGCGAGGTCCTGGCCTGCCGTGACATTAACCACCACAACTTTGGTGAATTCCCCGATATCATAATCCGCAGGACAACATAAATTACCGATATTTTCGACAAAAATCAAATCTAACGCCTGCTGCGCGCACAGGGCCAAGAGCGCCTCGTGGATCTGATGGGCCTGCAGAAATCCGTTCTGTTCAAGCTGGATAAGGCATACCGGGATGCCCAAACTGGATAACCGTTCCGCATCCTGAACTCCGGCCATTTGCCCCACCACCACCCCGATAGAAATCCGGTCTCTTAACTGCCGGATTGTCTGCTCAATGAAAGATGTTTTTCCGGCCCCTGGGATCCCCATCACATTGAACATTTTAATACCCCGGCTATTAAGAACCTGTTTATTCTCCTGCGCCCACAATGTCTGGGGGCCGAGTTCACTATGGATCACTTTGATAAGCGTCATACCTGCCTCCGGGATATTGATCTCAAGCGTTGGCCAGGGGTGAATGGGATCCCCTCCCCCCCCAGCAAGCCTGCTTTTCAATAGCCAGCAAAAATTTCCGTCTGGAGATTCTCTGAACGGCAGCCCAAATGAAGACAAATATCCTTCATGGCTTTAACCATCATCGGGGGCCCAAATGAAAAAACCACCCGCTCGCACACGTCAGGCATCACCTCGGCTACGAGATCTTGCCCAATACAGCCGAAACGGATACCGGATGATTGGGGCCGATGTTCATCAACCGTCAAACAAACCTGCCACCGATGTTTTTTCGAAAGCTGCAGCAATTCGTCTTTAAAAGCGATTTCGTGTTCATTCCGGTTCCCATACAGCAAACACACATCGACTTGAAAACTTTTAGACGCAATATACTCCAAGATCGAGACTACCGGGGTTATCCCGATCCCTCCAACCAAAAATCCGATTTTTTGATATTCGTCTTTGAACACGCATTGCCCATAAGGTGCCAGGAAGGGGACGACATCATTATGTTTCAGCTGTTTTAACTTTTCAGAAAACATACTGCCTGATAAACGTTTTGTCACCTCAATATACGAGGCCTGCGGGGCCGAAGAAAAAGACAAAAACTTGTTAAGCTCCCGGTTATTGAGGTTCTGCAAATCAAAAATGAGTTTCAAAAATTGCCCCGGAGCGAATTCCAGTTTTTTTTCAAGTTGGAAACGGAAACTCTCGATCGTGTCCGTTCGCTTGATTCTTTCAACAAACGTCCCAGAGATAGGCGTCATCATACGCTTAAAAGGATCCCCCGCGGTTGCAATCACACAGCATCAAAATAGGATTTTCCGGCCCCGCACTTCGGACAAACCCATGTGTCAGGCAAATCTTCAAAAGGTGTTCCCGGCGGGATATTCTGCTCCGGGTCGCCCAAGGCCGGGTCATATTCATATTCACAAATTGTGCAAACGTATTTTTTCATAAGGCCCTCACTTTGTGTTAACTTACCAGAATTATAAACGACACACTAGGAATTTCTCTGTTTTTTCCGCGCTACCGCACACCCGCGACAACCCGCCCCCAAAGGATGCTTCACGGCAGGGCACAAAAATAACGGCCGTCGATGTCCCCCAAAAAGATAACACCCATGCGACATTATTCCTCAATATTAATCCCGTTTTTTAATGTTGTGGTTCTTATTCAATAAGCATTGAGTTTAGACAACCCAAGGGAGTGTAAACCCAAAACACGAATTGATCCTGAGCGAGTAAGCCAAACGAGCGAGTCAAAGGATGTTGGTTTAATACCCCACCGCTTGTTGCGGTTCGTTGAGTCCAGAGCTTGCGCTGGGGTTCAGACCGTTGATTTTCTTTTTTATTATACACGACCTCCTAGAATATTTAAGGGAAATATTTAGTATTCATAAGAAAACGAGGTAAAATTTAAAAAGTCGGAGTAAAACGCATGAATACCACGGATACCGGTTTAGATCGGATTAAAATGGCCTTATTCCTGATTCTCTCTTTTCTTTTAGGCCTGCTCACCTACCAGGTCATCTCCGAAGTTAAATCCGCTTCGGATGACGTGCTCGCCCAGGTTATTTTGAGAAAAATTTCTGGGGCCCTCGAGGACTACCACCAAAGTCACGGGATTTATCCGCGCCGTATTGATCAATTGATGATGGAAGAATACCCTTATAAGATAGGAGCTTACTTTACGGGCGTTCACCACGGCTTTCGTTATACCTGTGAACTCTCGGAAGATCATTATACAATCTCCGCTCATCCGGACGATGCCCCAGAAGGGGCCGGTATCACATACAACATTAAAAACGGCGGAGAATTATTTGCGGTGAATCCTCTTTAAAAAAACCCTATTCCCTCGGAGGCCGTCGTTATGAACCAATCCCACAGGTCACAAAGAAGCGTCTTCAATAAAAATCCCCACGAGAAACGAGTTCTTCAAGTCGTTTTCTTGCTGTCCACTCTTCCCGTCTTCCTTATTATTTTGCTCTTTTTCGCCCTCTTCAGCGACTTAATCTACAACTATATCCACACCGATCTGTGCCAACACTTCATAGACCGGGTGTTCATGTTGTGCGCGCTGATCCTGCTGTATTATATAATATTTGCCCGATTAATTTTCCGGCTTGTCCACCGGATGTTCGGCGCTTATGAGAGAATTCTCCGTGAGTTGGACAGCATGCTGACCGGAGGAGAACGCCACCCCATTCACTTGCGAAAAAACGATTTTGGGCAGGACATATTGGAAAGGATCAATAAGCTTATCCAAAACTGACCAAAACAGCCTGGCCGCCCACAACGCCCCTCCTTTTATAAGACGGCACCAAATTCCGGTGCTAAAAATTCGCTTTATACTTTATAAAAATTTTGTCTGCCGTCTGACGCTGGGGCTCCTGAGCGGACGTATCCGCCGGGGATATCTCATTAACAAACTGCCGTTCTGCCCCCACAGATATTTTGTCGCTCACCTTAACTTCCCCCCCGACTTTTTGCGTTGTCGTCTCTTCGCCTGGGGCCATTTTGGTCTGCTCCACCGCATAAGTCGCGTCAATTTTCTCTGAAATAGATTTCGTGACCCCGATACCCTGGGTGTCTTTCTCAAGGGTTACGGAAAAATCTTTAACTCCTAATTTCTTCGCCAGCTGAGCGCCTGCCCCGCCCAGCAAAAAATAGTCCATAAAATCCTTGGCCGTGTCCGTGGTGATACGCCCGTTATTCAAATCAGTGGCTGTCGCCTTCCATCCTTTTCCCGTGGCCAGCATCACCAGCAGCTGCTGCTCAGGTAACGGAGGGGTTGAAGACAGCATAATTTCGGGCTGCTTTAATGTACCGGCGCATACGAGCTTTATGTTAACCCCCTCGACAACAGCGCGGCCTTTAATATCCAGGGCGGGATTATCCACCTCCGCCATAAAACGGATAACGCTTTCTTCCAGATGAATCTCCGCAGTCTTCTGGGCCGAAATTGTCCCATCATGAATCAGGACCATCCCGCTCACAGACGGGGTCCCGCTCAAAGCAAGGGGAAATTCTAAATCGAAGCTCCAATGGCTGCTATCCATCCGGGCCATCCGGTTAGCCAGCTTCTGAACAAAAATTTTCCCGGTCAGCCTCGGGCTGGAGATAGAGCCGGAGCCGACAATATCCACCGGCCCGATATCCCCCTCCAGAGACCGCAAGAAAACATGCTCCAGGCTTATTGATTCAACATCTCTAAAACTTACATATTTTGAAAAAATATTGAGGTTAAGCAGTCCGCCCGAAATCTCTCCCTGAATCAGGAGAGGGTCGGAGGATGGCAAAAAAAGTCGCGCCTGCTCTATCCGGGCATTGACTCCATTAAAATTTAAGGCCGTAAAAGAAACCGAAGTGGATTTGATCTTCAAAACAGAGCCAACAGGCAAATAGGGCAGGTCTTTAATCTCAATATCCGTATAATAGACCTGATCACGCATGGTGCCGGATATCTCTTCAATCACAACATCCCCGTCGTTAAAAAAATGCTCCAACGACCTTCGGGTGAGGACCTTCGCACCCCAGGTTGTGCCGAAAAGCGCAAACAGCCATCCCACGACGAGTCCTCCCCCAATAATAAAGGTCATCCTCCATAAGCGGATACCGCCTTTTAACAACACTAGCAACCCCCTTCCAAATGGCTATGTCATGGGAAGCATCTTACGATGCGCAGAAAAACAACGGCGGAAGCCGGAGCGGTGGTTCCTATCAGGAATCAGTTTTCGAGGAACTCCCGATCCGGTTAATCACATTGACAACGTCATCCAGGGAAAACGGCTTTTTTAATGAGAAGTTAGCCTCGTCCCCGGTCTTAGAAAGAATATTCGCGAACTTCTCATCCGATGCGGTGAATAAAATGATTTTGGTCTGCGGAGAAAATTTCCGGCATTCATCATACAGTTCGAATCCGCTCATGCCCGGGAGGATAATATCAACAAAACAGATGTCATAACGTTCCACCCGGAGGGAAGCCAACGCTTCCTCGGCATCACGAACAGCGGACACGGAATATTTCGGATCGGCATTCAATTTAAGAAACAGCGTCCGAAACATGACATCGTCATCCACCACCAAAATCTTCAGAGGCACATCCAAGGCCGCTTCCACATTCTGGGCAATAATATTTTTGATCTCTTCAATATGAAACGGCTTTTTAAGGCACGTGATAGCGCCTTCCTTAAGGGCCGCGGACAATCGTTCGTCTTCAGCATAGCCCGTAATAATGATAACGCAGACGTCCGGCTGGATTTTTTTAAGCGCCCGCAGAGTGTCCAATCCGTCCATCCCCGGCATTTTCATATCCAGAAACACAATATCAAATTTTTGCCCCCTCGCCACTTCGACAGCCTCTTCCCCGGTCCCGACCCCTACCGCATGATGCATTTTAGAAAGAAACCGCACGAGCAGGGACTGGATGGCCTCTTCGTCATCAACAACAAGAATATTAAATTTTTTAGCCATGGTTCATGCTCCTAACGGCTGGATGCCCCGGGGCAAACCAGCCAAATTGAATAACCCACCTTTTTATTTAGCACACATTTAAGATTCAAGATAGCAAAAAAATTTTTTTATAATTTTATAAAACCTTACCATCAGCCGCCGCAGAATATCCGGGGCTCGCATAACAGTACAAACACCCGTGGCGGCATACCGATGTGTAGCTGCCGATATCAACGCTTTGAGTACAGTGACACTGGGGCCGCTGGCCGAGATCCCTGGCGTTCGAGCACTTTTCTGAAAACAGTTCCTGCAAATATGCGCCATCAATACATCTGCCGACGGCAACATTTTCAATCCCGTCCAAGCCGCTCTGGCTGCACGCGAAAAGCCCGATGCCGCAAGCGCGGGCAATCTGTCCGAGCCGGGCCGCCGTTTCCCGTTTCCGCTCTAAAGGCGGGTCATACAGAGGGATTCCGGCCACCCGAGTTCTCATAATGGTCTTACGGTAATGTGTGCAAAACGAAAAAGTGCACCGGAGGACTCCGATCCGGGCCATTTTCTCCGCGATATACGCGAACCGTCCGGTATTGTCTTTTCGCCCCTCCTCCCAAAAAACCACCGGATCAAAACGCCAGGTCAGGCACGCCGGGCCAAAACATTCAGCCAACGCCTGCGCCTGGGCCAGCCTTTCCTGAAGGCCAGGGATATTCGGTTCCAATTCCGGGCAGTCATTTAAAGTAAAATGAAAAAACAAACGGTACTCTTTAAAGACATTTTTGCGTTTTAAAAAATGATGAAAATTTTTTGACCAAAGGACTAAAGAATGGACATGGTCAGGATGAAGGTTAACGCATTTTCTAAGCCCGCGAGGCGTAACGATCTCGGCCGATCTCATCTGAAGACAATCTATCAGCCAAGGCAAATAAAAAGCGGGGATATCAGTCCGGCGGGAAGCGGAAATAACAGTTTTCATGACCATTCTTTAAAACAGCCGCAGGGAAGACAAGCTCTTCCCCCCTAAAAAAACGGGTCTCTTTCTTAGATGTCACGGCGGCCAAACGGTTTTCTCAAATCAGACAAATTCCGCTGGTCTTTAAGCCGGTCCTGACGGCTTTGTAAAAGCAACTTTTGCTGCTCCATGATGATTTTAGCTCTTTCCGACGACCGTTCGGCGATTGGCCGGCCGAGAAAATCTATGGTAGGCCCTTTGGAAGAAGTCTTATAAGCGCCGGCGTTAAAAAAATAAAGAAAAAGGTACAAAAGCAAGGAAACCACAAGCAAGACCAAAAGATAGGGCAAGAATTCATCAAAAAAATCCGATTCATTATAATTCGGCATGGTCATGTCCTTTTCTTTAAGAAACTGAATCCCGTTCCGCTCTCAAAAATAAGCCCCGGTATCACATCTTTATTATACCGGTATCCGGCATCCCTGTCTAATAAGTTTATTCCCCCGGAGAAAATTCAGGCCGTTGTTTATGCCGAAGCCTGTCCATCCTCTCCTGGATCTGTTCCCTAATTCCGGGATAATTTGATTTCACAAAATCAAGGGCCTTTTGATAAGCCGCGGCGGCTTCTTCCGTCCTCCCCAGATTTTCCAAGGAAAACCCCAAATTTTCGTACGTCACGGCACGCCGGGGGTCAAGAGATAAGGCCTTAGAAAAAAGGGTAATAGCTTCTGAATAATGCCCAAGCTGCGACAGCAACCACCCTTTATTATGATAAATATTCGGGTAATCCGGCTCCACACTGATCCCTTTATCAAAAAACAACAAGGCCTCCTGAATCATGCCTAATTCAGTCAGGCATAAGGCCATATCATTAAAGGCCGCCCCATCTTTTGTGTTAACAGAAACAGCCCGGGACAGGGAGATAATCGCCTGCGTGTAATCCTGATCCAGCATTTCCAATTGGGCCCTGAAATAGAACAGCTCCGCGAGGTTTTCCTGCTTTTCAGCGAGATGCAAAGCCAGATCAGCGATTTTTTCCGCCAACGGCAAATCCTGAAAAGTCAGCGCTTCATCTAATTGTATACGGTATTCGAGCAGGATATTCTCTGAACTCATAGCGGCATCATCCTCATAATAGGTCGCGGCCCTTCGACATCCTTTCCTCACGACATTTTTTATTATACCGGGATAACCGGTTAAAGTACAGAGTAAATCCCGGGCAGAGGAGGAGGCATGAGCGCGAGCGGCCCTCCCCAAGGTGGAAAAGAGGCCCCGGTTAAAACGCCTTCCGCAAACGATTGATCTTACTCTGGACATAATGCGAAAAAAAGCCGGCATAACGCTGCTGCAGGGCGGAATTCTTCCAGTCTTGAGTCGTCACAATTTTACGGCAATGGGGCGCCCCGCAATGACATTGAAAAGAATACTCGTCAAGATCCGCGTCGGTCATCACATAGTCATAGGTGACCTCCTCCCCCGGCTGGATGTCCCGCAGGGCGACGAAAAGCAAATGCCCCTGCATACCGGCGTTAGGATCACAGCTATGGTTAAAATAATCATCATCTTCCAAAGTGCCGTCCTTGCTGCCTATGATAAAAAAGCCGTCCGCTACCGCGATAATATAGTTTTCGATTCCCGGGAAACTCGTTTCAGACAGTTCCTGCACTTCCTGCGATGAAATAATATATCCGCCCCAAATCGAAATCAGCTCCCCGGCTAAAATTTTCTCAACGGCAAAAACGCCCTTCCGGTCAATCCCGGAACTGCGGACTTCCACTTTTTTCGACATATACGAATGATCCAGCATCTCACAAACCTTTCTCGATACGGGTTATTTTAACGCCTCTGGCCTTGAGACCTTTCACCAGCGCGGACAGGACCGCCTGGTCCGCGCATAAATCTTCCAGGAACACCAGGCCCGCCTGAGGAATTTTCTTTTCCAAAAACAACTGTCCCATGACAACGGCCACCGAAGCCGTCATCATCTGCATGGAGTTCAACGGCCCGGATGGACGGGAAGAACTTTTTAAAACCCAAGAAATCTCTGCCTTCCGGGTACGGGCCCTCACTTCGGCCAACGTATAATTCGATTCTTTCCGGGCTTCTAAAATTTTCTTAGACAACAAAAGGTTCTCCCCTTCCAGGGACCCCATCCCTTCCAAAAAAAGAAAAAAATCACGGAACCCCCGGGGACGCACAACCCGGCAGACCAGCGTCTTGACCTTCACCTGATCCAAAATATTCTCAAAACCGCTCGCGCAATAATAACTCTCGGCTTTAATGCGTCCGTAATTTTCTTCCCGATAGCCGGCAAAAGGAGGGTACTTCCTTTTGCGTCCGGAGATCATTTGAAAAGATGGGATACGATGTTCGTTGATCAGGTCTTCAAAACACCAGAGAAAAGGGAAATAATGGTCCCGGTCAGACAAGGAACCGGCTAAAATCTCAACATCCTTGACCTGTCCGGACAAGGTCTTAATTTCCCGCGCCAGTAAAAAATTAACGATCCCGGGGCAAAGCCCGCATCCCGGCATCACGAGAATTCCTTTCTCAGAAATGGCTTTCCGGTGCCGGAGATAAAATGGCGGGTCGATATCAGAGATATCCAGAAACGGCACCCGGTATTTCAGGGCTAACTTGAGCCCTTTTTCCCCCAGTTCCCCGGGCAAAGCCCCTACAAGCAAATGGCTCCCCTGTAAAGAACGTTCGTCGGCAAGAAAATCGACGCGGCCGATTCCGGGCGTCCTTTCAAAATAAAAGCGCACCGCCTGGCCGATCCGTCCGTCTCCTAAGACGGAAACATGATATCCTTTTCCCATGCTTAAAGCTGCCATAACCGGGGCATCACCAAGCTCGCGCTGTGGACCTCGGGACTATAATATTTTAAAGTTTTGGCTTTCCCCCCCAAACGCGCCTTAAGCCGTTGCTCAATAGCCGAAGTCTTGATTTTCTTAAGGTCTGTCTGTTTGGAAGCCGCCATAAAACAGTATTCTGAACCGCAGCTGTATGACGGCATGCAAAGCCGGACCGGATGAATGCTGGAAAAAAGTTTCCTAAGCTTTTTAGCGCTGTCTTCAACAAAAAGGTCAAAGTCTAAGAACGGCCCAAGCTGGAACATGGCAATCCCGTCTTTTTTCAAAGCCGCGTACAGTTTCTTATAAAAATCCAGTCCGAATAAAACTTGACCGGGCCCGATCGGGTCCGTGCAGTCCACGATAATGACGTCAAAATAGTCTGCATACTGCCCAATAAACTTAATCCCGTCCTCAAAAAAGAGCTTCAGGCGTTTGTCGGCAAAACTTCCCGCGGAAACAAACGGGAGATACTTTTTAGAAATATCGACGACCCCCTGATCCAAATCAACCATGACAATCTCCTTGACGGGGTGTTTGCTGATTTCCCTAAGCGTCCCCCCGTCTCCTCCCCCGATAATGAGAATACGCTCCGCCTGACGGTGAGACAAAAGCGGGACGTGCACTATCATCTCATGATAGATAAACTCATCACATTCCGACAACTGGACTATGCCGTCCAGCGTCATGATCCGCCCGAACCCGAGGCTTCTGAATATATATATGTCCTGAAACTGCGTTTTCCCTTTGTAGATCTCCTCTTCAATCCGGAACCCGTCCCTTTTACATCTGCGAATTCCTGGGAAGGTGGTTTCAAAAAACCACTCTTTCGTGTTGAAAGAAATCAGATTCTCCATTACCTCTTTCTCCTTCTTGTGTGGTATTATAAATTGTTTCAAAATCAACGCTTCGCGGGAGCCGTCCTCCAGACAGACAAGGTCCGCGAAAAAATAATAATATCATAAATTAAAAGATAGACAACTATATTTTAACCCGTTCCTGGAGACTATTCCCAGGCTCATGCGACGCTTGGCCTCCCCGGGGTGGATTGACCGACACAGATCATGAAAACATCTCACCGTCCGTTGGCAGATTCCGTTGAAATCCTGCATTCTTTCTTTTCGGCGGTTTTCCTTCCCTTTATTCTGGAAATCCCGGTCATCAGCCTTTTTTTCGGCACACAATCCTTAAAATTTCTCCTCCCGTTTATTTTTATGATTCTTTTGCCGGTTAAAATCGCCCTGTTTGCCGGGATATACGGCAGCCTGTCTATTCTGGCGTCGCAGCAAGAATATATCTTGACCGGCCCGCTTTTCCGGAGCCAAATCAAAAAATTTTGGGGCCCTTATGCAGTCGTGCAATTTTTTCTGTTTCTCTTTCAGTTTGTTTCTTTCCTGGTCCGACCTTCCCTGGATTATACCTACTGGAACATCATTCTGGAACCGGTCGCCGTCATGCTCTTTTGCATCTACATCCTCAAACGCAGTCACTTTGCCGGGGAAGCCGGTCCCCTCTTCAAGGTCAGGATTTCTCCCCGTTCCGCGATGCTGTTGGTGGGGCTCGTAGCCATGCAGATATTTTGTCAATTATTATTGAAACAGGGGAAACCGACGACGCCCCTGCCGGCGCTGGGGCTCTTGCTGGCCACGAAATATATTCACGCCGTCATGGTCATTTTCTTTAACCTGATTATATTCCAAGAGAGTTCCTACCACGTCCGACACCCTCAACCCCAAAAAGAACTCTTGCTGATCAACCCTTTAGGAGGAGGATCTATCCTCGAACTCTTAACATCCGTCATCCTGCGGTTTTACCCTCCGGTCTTTGTCGTTCTCTCGGCCCTGACTCCGGATGATTATACCGTCCGGAGTTTCTCAAGGGTTTTCTGGCGGTCCCGGTATGTCCGTCCAGGGCGGCTGGTGGCCATCACCTGTTTTACGAGCAACTGTTTTGAAGCGTACAAAATCGCCAAAGAATTCCGGAGGGCCGGATCCACCGTTATCATGGGGGGGCCCCATGTTTCCTTCGTCCCGCAGGAGGCCATGGAATTCTGCGACAGTGTCGTTGTCGGCGAGGTGGAAGGCATCTGGCCGGAAGTCGTCAGAGACTATGAAAATAACCGCCTTCAAAAAATTTATGAAAGCCGCCCCGCGGACGAAACGGTTTACGAAACAATTTATCAAAAACTCCTCAACTCCCCTCCGGAAATCATCTACAACTATCTGGAAGCCAGCCACGGCTGTAAATTCCGCTGCTCTTTCTGCTGCGTCTCCGCCCTCTGCCAGGGCCGCGTGGGGCACAAAACGGTCGAACAGGTCACCGCCCTGATCAAAAAACTGCAAACAAAATACAAGATCATTGCTTTTCTTGACAACAACATCTATTCTGACCCGGCGTATGCCAAACAGTTGTTCACGGCCATGAAGCCCCTAAAAATCAAATGGATGGCCAATTGCAGCATCGATATCGCCGCCAATGAACCCATTTTAAAACTCGCCCGGGAAAGCGGGTGCCAGGCCCTGCTCGTTGGGTACGAGATCAGCACCTATTCCTTCGAAAAAAAGCAGGGCGAAAAATTCGCTCTGGCCGAAAAGTATGTGGAATTGACGCGAAAAATCCAAAAGACGGGAATCCGCGTGGAAGGGCACTTCATTATCGGGTTTGATTCAGACCGGCCGCAAGATATCCTCAAATACTGGCAATGCTGCTTCCGGATTTTCCCCCAATGGACCAGCCTGTCGGTTCTAACACCCCTGCCGGGCACCAGGCTTTACCGGGACATGCTCTCCGAAGAACGTATCCTCAACCAAAATTGGAGGCACTACTCCTGCTATTGGCCGGTGTTCCAGGCCAAACATTTCTCCCACACATTGTTGAGCTGGCTCCACCCGGTCCTCTTTTTTATTTTTCTCTTTACCACCTGCCGGGCGGGAGTGATCCTTCTTATCGTGCTGATCGCCACGGTTCTGGGAAGCCTGCTTCTCTAACCTGCCAAATGCGGTGACAGAGGCCGCTGTTGCCTTAAGCGGATCCCTTCATACACGACAGCCGTATTCAGCCCGTACTTGCAGGATAAATAGACCACACAAAAAACCAGTATACTGCGACCGACATCGGGCCAAGGCAATAAATAGCCGGCCAGGAACAATTTTCGCAGGCAATTATCCGACATGGATATCGCATCCACGAGAGACAGGATCCCGTAACGGCGGGACAACTGCTCGGCTATCTGAAAAAGACTCATCATCCGGAAATCTTCGGGAGAGAAATGATTTTTGAGCAAGAGAGAAGCCAAAAATACCAGGCGCTGTTTTTGAAGGTATCCGATGTATTGAAAAGCAATAAACAATCCTACAGCCAACAGAAACGGGAAAGGATTTCGGGTGACCCAAGAGAGGGCCGCAAAAACAATGGCTCCCAGGAAGACCGCATCAGCGGCCCGGCTCCAGTTTCTGTAAGTCGCGTATGGTTTCGCATGGGTAGCCAGATCGCGCCTAAAGACATCCTGAATTCGGCCGGAGCCAAAAAGATAATGAAACCAGCGTCCGGTATAAAAATCGTAACGGATCGATTTCTGCAATGTTTCAAAACTACTGATGGGCTCCAAGGTCACCACAAGAACTCCATTTCAAATCAGGACTCGGCCCGTTTCCCAAACGGCCGGGCCTTTTTTTCAACCAATCCCTTACGGGAATGTGCAACGGTATTCGCTCTTTTCTGTAATTTTCATGGAAGGTGCAGCCGCCGTTGCCGGAATCTCAACAATCTTCTGGCTATTTTCCGAATGGATCATCATCGTGTCCGGCTCTAATATCCGGATTCCGAATCCCCTGATTTTTAGCCCGGCCTTCATGGGATCCGGGCTAAGCTTGGCGGAAGGGTTCCGGCCCCCTGTCTGGCCGGCCGTTTCCAGATCATCCGCCTCCGTGGCATAACGGAAAACAATCTTGACGCACTCCTGATCTCCGCATCGCTGTTTACTTTCGATTTTCGTACGAACATAATACACCGCCTTCCCCCCCGTGGGGAGCGGATATTCCCTGGCATCAATCCACGCATCCCCCAGACGCACCTCCGTACCGACCAGGCCCCCAACACGGGACTCCCACTCCGCAGCCGCCTTGCTGGAGAGCTCTTGCACCTTAATCAAATTCATGAATGACTGGACCTTCTCTGCCGGAATTTTTTCCCGGATGTCCATTTCCAGATTCTCGTATCCAGACAAGGAAACAACTTTCCCCTGAGCGTCCGCCTCGATGGAAACAACGCTTTCCTGAATCAACTGGGTCAAAGGGTCCCGGACAACATCCCCGTTACGTTTAATCACAACAGACACCGGTTCCGTAACAAATAAATACCCGCCGTCCTTTGTCTTTGTTATTTTTATCTCAGACACAACCGTCCCCTCGCTGATCTGCTGCCCGGCCATCCCCATATCCATCGTAACATGGGAATACGCTGTAGCCTGATAATGGACACCCGATGGCGGGTTAAAACGGAAACGGATCTCCCCGGCCTGAACGTCAGCGGCCCGGGCCGCCAAGGGGCAGAACTGCAAAACCAGCCAAACCCATACCACGCAATGTATTTTCTTCACAACTCGCCGTCCTCTATTTCTTAAAAACGAATCGCTCGCTTCCCTGCCGTCCCGCCTATAACCACTTTTTGTTCTTAAAATATATGATCATACCCACCGCCATACCGGCCATCAGGCCCAAGACTCCGCCATACCCCCACCGCCAGCTCAATTCCGGCATATATTTAAAATTCATCCCATACACCCCGGCCACAAACGTCAGCGGGATAAAAATCGCGGAGAACATGGTTAACACCTTCATAATTTCATTCAGGCGGTTGCTGATACGGGACAGATAAATATCATGCATGCCTGTTATCATATCCCGGAAAGACTCAATCGATTCGATCACCTGGATCGTGTGGTCGTAAAGATCGCGGAGATAAACCTGCGTGGAGGCCGTAACCAAAGAAGATTCGTTCCTTTGGAGTCCGCTGATCACTTCCCGCAGCGGCCAAACCTGTTTTTTTAAATAAATGATCTCTTTCTTGAACTGATGCATATCCTGCAAAATATCAGGGCCCGATTCATCCAGGATAGCATCCTCCAGGTTTTCCAAAGCTTCCTCGCGCTTTTCCAGGATCAGGAAATAATTATCAACAATGGCGTCCAGCAGACAATACGCCAAATAGTCGGCGCCCCCTCCCCGGATTCTCCCCTTGCCTTCCCTGATTCGCGTGCGGATCGAGTCAAACACGTCTCCCGGTTTTTCCTGAAAAGAAATGACATACCCGGGGCCCAAAAGCAGGCTGACCTGTTCGTCAACGATGTCAGCCGTCCCGCCCTGAAAATAAATCATTTTCAACACGATAAAAATATACTGGTCATACGCCTCCATCTTGGGCCGCTGCCCGCTGTGCACAATATCTTCGGAGACCAAAGGATGAATTTGAAAATGTTCATTCAGGCTTTGAATAAGGAAGGGATCGATGCCTTCCAGATTAATCCAGGTAATAGACGGAGACGCCTTAAACGGAAAGCATTCCTCCACATTCCGGACCTGCTTTTCCTGGCAATGGTGAGGGCTATAATCAATTAAGGTGATCTCGACATCCCGCGGAACCGCGCCGTTCGCCACAATCGTACCCGGTGGCAACCCGATGTTTTTGGACTTTTTATAAATAGCTCGCCGCATCTTATCCCTCCTGGGCTACTGCTGTTCGTGCTGCGGATCGGCCTTTTATATCCGCAACAACCTGACGCAATCAAAATACAGCACGCCTCGCCCGACACTCTTCGGTTCCCATTGAAAACTTTTAACCGGGAAGTCCAGGGTCTTATTCCCGTCCGCTGACTGCGGCTGCCAGTCTGCCCGGGCTTTAAACTGCGAGAACGGGATCACAATCTCCTTCCAGCCGGTAAAATCATCCTGGATCAAATAACGGTGCAGTTCTCCTCCGGCGTCTTTAATGTCAAAAGCAACGGTCCCGGTCTGATTCCCATACATTTGAAACCCGATCGCATTGTACCGGTCCCAGCCAATCTTCTGGAAATCTTTTTCCCAGACGGCGTTTAAAACATCCAGCCCATACCCCCGTGCGCACCACATATACCCCCCGGCTTCCAGGGCATATTGCATTTTAAGCGCCTGAGTGCCGCAAAATTTTATATCCGAAGACGCTGCCACCTCCAACTGGGAATTATCCGCAGCACCGTAATCAACTGTCTTGTGATTAAGCGGCCCCTCAAAACTGTCCAGCATCAAAGAGTTGCCCCCCCCTTTTAAAACCAGCGCACCATAAACCAACGCACTTATGCCCGCTAAAACAGCCATCACAACGAAAACCCCTTTTCTCTTCACAGCCTGACTCCTTTCATAAAGCGGGAAGCAGCGAGAATCGTATTCCGCCGCCATCCCGAATTTCACGGCCTTTACCGTTGAGATTCATAAGTGCGGTCGGGGGCAGCCCCCAGGAGCAGAAACTCCCTCCGCGATCCCTGCTTAGTCTAAGGATAAAGGCATTTTTTTATAAACCTGCAAAGCGTCCTCATAAAACTGGGTGGCGGCCAGGCCGTCCTGACGAAGCCCCCGCAAAAAAAGCTCAAATTTCCTTATAACCGTTCTCGTCAAAACCCGCTCTTCGAGAGACAAAACAGTGTCTTCCGAAAAACGGCCCCCCAGCCGCATCAGGGCATCATGCGATTTCTTAAAATTCCGCTGATCCTCGACATAAAGCCAGGCCAGGTCCATATAGGCATTCGCCAGCTGACACCTCTCGTTCACAGACAGGACAGGGAGTTTTTCCATAATATGAACCGCCTGTTCATAACTCTGAATGGCCGGCTGGATGCTCCCCCGGATTTTATGCCCCCGGGCAGTCCCGGCCAAAAGACGGGCACGGATGCGCAGTAACTCGTCAGGATCCTGATTCGAGATAAGCCCAAGCCCCCTCTGATACAGGTCCATGCTCAAGGAAAAACCGCGGCTATCCTGCCATCCCGCCAAAGGGGTGATGTCGGTCGGAGGGGCGAAAAGGACGGAGGAGATAAATTCTTCCAGCAGGACATCCGCGCTCTCGGCATAATACTCGGCGGCTGTTTTTTTATTTTCAGAGGCATGAGCATCGGCCCATTCCACCAGAGCCGTTGTGTAAAGAATCGACAAACGGTACTGCCGAAGGGATGCATACGTATGAACCAGAAAACGAAAATATTCGAGTTTCTCCGAGACGTCGTCCCCTAACGGCTGTTCCATCCGAAAAGCCAGCAACTGATTAACCCGGGAAATGGGCGGCCAAAGAACCGCCCGCATATCCTCCCGCGTCACGACAGGGCGGGCAACCGGACCCGGGCTGGGAGGAACCGGGGCGACGACCCCTGTCGTTCCAGACGGCAAAGTCGCCCGGGAAAAACGTTTTCGGAAAAAATTTTCCGTCATCGCCAGGGCCAATAAAACCAGCAGGCCGGCGAATACATAAAGTGCGACCGGCCTTTTACCCGGCATCAGGGCGGTCGCCAGATCATCCAAAGCCGTATGAGAAGATTCCCTGGGGACAAGGTGCGCCGAAGGGTCTCCATAGAGGACATAGGTGGCCCAGAAAATCATACCCTCCCCCGCGGACTCAAGCAGTTTCAACCGGGCCTCCCGGACAGCCGCGCCAACGGATTTCCCCCGGCTGATCTGTAGATAAAACTCCCGGGAAAATTGAGCAGCCACATGGTCCGGGACTTCTAACAATGTCCCCAAAAAATGCTTAACCCCCGCATATAAAAAGGCGTTAGCGATACTGCAGAACGCCCGCTCCGTATCGGCAATGACCATCTTAGAAGGCGCAACGCCGGCGGACTGACAGGCATTGGCAAAAACCAAAAACGGCAAAGGCGCACCGCCGCGCATCTGAATAATATCGACCGCGCGCAAAATCCCGTCATCAAGCTTCCATCCGCTTTTCACCGGATCATCATAATTATATTCATTATGTCCGGCCAGATGCAGGACATCATAGTCCCGCACATTCTTAACGACATAATCCGTGGTAATGCGTTTCAGTTTCGTCGTGACGCGGAACAAACTCTCCTGTTGATCAAGGGCCTGACGGATATTAAACGCTTCGGTCCTGGCCTCCGGGAGATCCCCCACAGGATCCGCCAGGACCAGCATCTTCAAAGGCAACTCGGCTCTCCGGGGAGGCACGGGGAAAGAAGGATTTTTTGTCCGCACCGAACGCCCCAGATTGTATTTCAAAGCCAGGAAATTCTTCCCGTCATGCAGGATTTCCCATGGAATCTGGATCAGCGTTTCATCCACAAGAATCATAATGTCCTGGATATTCTCCTCCTCTAAACGGATTTTCACCCCGTCACTTAAAAGCTGATCGAAAAGCGCCCTCCCCACCTTTTGCAATTCCACGGCGAGGCCGGAGGCCAATGTCCCCGCTTCATTACTCCGGTTCATCAAACGGACGGCATCGCCGCATAACCGCTCCACCATTATTTTATTGAGCGGGATTTCATCAAAATGGCGCATCGTGGAACTGCTCTCGTAAAGGCTGACCGTCAGAGAGGTCCGCGTCAGGATGACTTCTAAAATATGCGTAACGTTGATCATGAAGAGCTTTCCAGCCAGAGATCAATCCCGGCTCGCGGCAAGGTGTTTTCTGCAATGATAATTTTATATTTCCCGGGGGTCATCCCTTCAAACATGACGCTCTCTCCCGCGCAATCCTTATCCTCCAATTCCCCCTCCTCATCCCAAAGAGTCACCCGGAAACGTTTCGACGCAGGCCAAGCCTGGCCCGGATTCAGGGTAACCCCCAATGTTGAACGGTTATGCTCCCCGGCTGAAAGTTCTCCCCTCACTAAAAGGTCCCCAAATTTTTTTTGAAATACGGATGTGTGGCTCGCGCCCTTCCCTCCGGCCCTCAAAACATGTCCCGGGACGATCTGCGGACCGACCAGAATCTGGCCGGTTGTTTTCACCATCCGCAACACACCACGGGCGACAACCGCAACGACAAAAAGGACTCCGGGCCGGAGGCCCTGATGAACAAGGGTTTGGGCCGTTCGGGAAAGGCCCTCCGGGAGGGGAACAAACCCCTCCTTGTCCTGGAGCCGTTGAATATCCATGACGGCACGCACATCTTCACGCAGACGGGTATCCCCGGCCATCAAGTTTTCCATCCTGTCCTTCTCTGCGGGTGACAGAAGACCCTGGGCATAAGCGGCGATCCATTCATCGCCCACCCTGGCCCTTCTGTCGAAAGACTTATCTCTCACGGACACATCCCTTCCTTCTCCTCCCCGGTCAATACATCAGGCTCTTGTCTTCGGCCATCCGTTTCATTTTTTTCAAAAGCCTCTGTTTACGGACGTAAAAACACGGCACGGAAATACCCAGCAAGCCGGCGATCTCCCTGGGTTTCATATTATCAGAAAAAAACATACGGTATAAATTGCGTTCCTCCTCACTCAAATCCGCCAAAAGAAGTTGCGCCGCCTCTTTTGAAAAAAAGCAGTCCCACCTCCGCCTGAAAACTTCTGCCGAAAGGGCGTCCAGAATTTCGGCGTTTTTAATCGGTTCAATCCGGTGGCTATACAGACCAGAAAAACGGCGGTGACGGGTTCGCAGGAAATCGATGGTCTTCCGGATCACAACCGTCCTGAGATAATGGCGCAAGTGACAGCCGTTGCGTCCTTCATAAGCCCTGAGAATCGCATAATCATTTTCCAGCAGGCAGAGGAAAAAATCATGATACAAATCCGAGAAGACTTCCGAAGAATCCTGATAAGCAAACCGGCGGAACGTCCGGAGGATGGAGTCGTAAATGAGGGGCGAAAACTGTTCGATAAAAATATCCCAACTTTGTTTGTCCCCCGAAAGACATTTCTTTAAAAGAGTATGATCGTCCATCGGACCGGATTACTTTTTCAAGGCTTCGTCCATTTCACGCAAATCATAAAATGTTTGCACATGATGTTCAGCCTGCATAAGCATATAATCAAGAACCAAATCATGACGGCCCGCGTAAACAGACACGCACGGCTCCTCCACCTCGTTCTGCGTTAACGGGTCATATTGACACGCAACATATCCTTCGGCTTCCAGGCAGGCGGTATCTTGCTCTTCCCCGTCTGGCGAGGCAACCTGAATATCGTCATAATAATAAATGCCGTTCCAATAGTTAAAGAATTCAATTTTATCCACCCGGGAAAGGTCAAAATCTTTGGGGAGCTGGCTGAATAAAATCATCAATTGGGTCCACTCTCCCGGTAAGGCTTTGTCAAGAGTCCAAATCCCGATCCCCTGTTCATGGTACAAACCGTGATCAAAAAACTTTACCATCACTGTGTGGGCCCCGGGATGCATGGGTTCGGACCATATCCAGAATGTAAGACGGTCAAAACAAGCCGGGATAAAGTTCACATTATACGTCTGCGTCATGGACGCCACGCCGGTCCCTGATTGCAGAGCTTCTGCATCGGGGATGGCGACCCGCCAGGAATACTGACCGGAATGAACCGGGTGCCCCTCCTGGGTCAAGGCCGCAGATGCCTCCCCAAAAGCCCAGCCATATTCCGGGATATCGGTATCAGAAGAGGTTTGGGGAGGAGTCCCGTTGGCTGGCTCGAAATCCTGGTACATCATCGAGGCCAAGGCATGCGACTGAATACACCCAACAATAATCAGGGGCAGCAAGACTGGGAAGACCCTATTTTTGTTAACACAAATTTGGAACATTTTAAAAAATATTTTTATGATTATATAAAAATTCTTTTATTAAGTCTAAATTATAGAAATAGTTTAAACTATAAATTTCAATTCCGGAAGCAATTTATTTAAAAACGGGATATAATTTACCAAACGGCAGAACCATTTAAAACCCTGGTTTAAATTCGTAAATAACCGCATTCCTCCCTTTATATCGCGGTGTCAAACGACCATAAGCGGAGAAGGATGCCGTTACAAAGGCCTCCACCTCTTTGCTATAATGAAGGAAAATCAGCCATGTCCTTTTATCGGGGTTGAGAAACAACGGACCCATAAAACGCAACAGGCTGCCGTTTTCGTCCATACGCTCAAATAAAAAGCATTCATGAGCCGCATATAAAGAAACAGGAACATACGCCGACTCGTTGTCCCATCGCACATCCTGGCCCAACCGCCAAACAGGCGTCTGACGTAAAATACCAGGGTTATTTGTTTGCTGCCCCTCTCCGGCTCCTAAAGAGCCCACAAAATATTTCAAATAATACATGTATATCTGCAAACCATATTCGGAAAGGACAATTTGATCCCCCGGCTCATACAAAGACAGCAGGGTTCTTACCGCCCCTCGGTTGTCTTCCTTGACAGCAGGACGGTAGAAAAGGCTCAACGATTGCCATAAAGGATAAGCCACAACCAGCATCGTCAGGAGCACGGCCGCCAGCGTTTTTCTTTTTCCGGTTTTTTCCGCCGCCGCCGCAATTCCCGCCGCCAGCATCATATACAAAGCCGGAGCGAGGAAAAGCAACGACCGCGGGAAGGACGGATACATCCGCCAACCGACAGCAGCCATAAACAACAAAAACGGCACCATCAAAAGCAACCCTTTTGATGTATGCTTTTGATAAACGGAAAGCCCTCCCCACAGAGCAAACACGGCGACCCAAGGCCCGGGCATCATCCCCAAAGTCTGCGAGAAGAAAACCTGTCCCAGGGAGCTGGCCAACCCTATCCAACCCGGGATCCCGTGAACGTGCGGGAAATGCATAATTCTATCACCCGTAAAAGACTGCGACCCCAAAGTAGGAATGACATAATATTGCACAAGCCGCAAAACACTGCCGAGCCACCAGAGGGCCATAACCCCAAAACTGAACAACCCCGCCCGGTCTTTTCTTTTAAATAACCGGCATCCGGCCAGGATAGCCGCCGGAATCCAGATAAAAAGCGCCGAATACGACAACCAGGGCGCCAGCATCCCCACCCAGCCGAACAGATAAATCGGATCTTTCCGGTAGCCGTGATCACCAAGAAAAGCAAAAACCGCATAAATCATCAAAGCGGTCAGGACATCACTGGCATACGTATTGACTTCCGCGGAAAAAAGAATTAAAAACGGAGAAAACACGAAAAAATTTAAAGCCAGAAGCGCCCCGGCCCGGTTCAAATAGCGGGAAGCGACGGCGTAAAACAGCGGAACAGAAACGCACCCCGCCGCAAGTGGCCATAAGCGCGCGCTCCATTCAGCATCCCCGAAAAAAGTCAGCGAGGCTTTAAGGACGATATTAAATAATGCCGGCTTAATAGGCACCGTCGGGTGAGCAAAACCACCGCTTAAAAAAGCACGAAACGGCACATGCAACGCCGGGAGGGTCACATTAATTTCATCAAGCCACAAGGGCGGATTCCGAAAGAAATACGCCAACCGCAGGCCGACCCCGGCCATCATTAATACCAGTGCCCCACAACGCCTTGTAATATGATTTTGGGAATCCCTCTGCAAAGGTTTAATATCCATATCCGGACCGTCAAGAGACAAAAACGGAAAACGCAGGTTCAGCGCCCTGAACTTCGGGAAGGAAAAAATTAAGAAGAAAAAAGACATCCATTTATTCCAAAATTCCAGCCGAAGAGAATCATTATTTCTTAATAAGATTTTTAAGAAGCGCACAAAGTTCGTCGTATTTAAACGGTTTCACCAGAACCCCTTTAAACCCGTATTCTTGATAACGCGCCATGACCGGGTCATTCGAATAACCGCTGAAAGCCACGGCTTTAACCTGGGGATCGAGTTTCAGCAGGGTCTGCAGGGTATCTTTGCCTCCCATCCCGCCCCGGATTGTCAAATCAAGGATAACGACGTCAAAATCCGCCTTCTGACCCCTGGCCTCTTGGTATCGCCGAAGCGCCTCTTCTCCATTACAGACCAATTCAACTTCATATCCGATATTTTTAAGAATCCTCCCCAAGACCTCTCTCAAAGACTCTTCGTCATCCATGAGCAAAATTCTCCCAGAGTGCATATAGAGCGGGACTTCCGCCGGAGATGGCTCAGGAGGAGAAAAGCCGGCCGCGGGGATATAGAGATAAAATGTCGTGCCTCTGCCGACGGCTGAATCCACGGTGATATAACCGTCGTGACGTTCTATGATTGAAAAAACGGTAGCCAAACCCAGTCCGTTACCGGATTTCTTCGTTGTAAAATACGGATCAAAAATTTTTGGAAGAAGTTCTTCCGGTATCCCTTCTCCTGTATCCGCAAAGGAGATCCGGATATATTGTCCTTTCTCTAACGGGAGCACCCCTCTCCGGTCGATAATCAGATTCTTCGCCTCAATCGTAAGTTGGCCGCCCTGAGGCATGGCCTGCTTGGCATTGAGCACGATATTCTGGATAACCTGGTTAAATTGTCCCTTGTCAACTTCAACCGACCAAAGATCGTCAGGCAAAAGAAATGTCACAAGCACATTCGAGCCATGCAAAACAAAAGTGGCAGACTCTTTAATCAGTTCGCCGACCGATGCCAGTTTCTTAACCGGAGTCCCTCCCTTGGAAAAAGTTAAAAGCTGCTGCGTCAGGCCCTGGGCACGCAAAGCCTGGGTTTCAATTTCACCCAACAGGGTATGAGTTTCGTCCGGCGAAACCATGGACATCTTCAGGAGCGTCAAATTCCCCAAGACAGCCGTCAGGACGTTATTAAAATCATGAGCAATCCCGCCGGCTAGGGTTCCCAGAGACTCGAGTTTTCTCTTTTTAAAAATTTCGTCCTCCATTTTCCGTTTTTCGGTGATATCCCGGAACACCAAGACCGCGCCGATAATGTTACTGTCAAAATCCCGGATCGCCGCGATACTGTCAGTAATAAAATATTCCTTCCCGTCCCGGGAGGAAAGCAATCCCAGGGAAATCTCAACCAGTCCCCCATGACTCAAGACACTGTTCATCAAGCCTATCTTCCGCTGCTTGGTCTTGGGATCTACAAGGACAAAAATCTCATCAAATGTTTTCCCCACCGCGTCCTGCTGCGGCCAGCCGGTGAGAGTTTCCGCGACGTTGTTGATCAGGGTAACCCGCTGGTGCCGGTCGATGGTGATAACACCATCCCCGATAGAACGCAGGGTGACAGAAAGCCGTTCTTTCTCCGCCGCGATGGATTTTTCAACCCGTTTTCTTTCCTCAATTTCCGCCCGAAGACGGTTATTAATTTCCGAAATCTCCTGCGAGCTGAGTTCAAAAGCCCTTTCCGTCAATTTACGGTCCGCCTCGAACCCTTCATAAGCGTCATCCACGGCCCTTAAGAAACCTGCCCATTCCGACGGGATAGTGTAGTCGTGGCCCATGTATTTTTTAAGCTGTCGTGCAAGCAGTTTGTTCATTCTTTCCCTCTCATGGACGGACATCCTCATAAAACGTTGTGATCGTCATCGTTTGATTGTGCAATTCGCAACACTTTTCAGTTGAAATCCCGGGACAAATCTCGCCGTAAGAATAAAAACCGGTTAAAAACGCCTGGGAGCCAAGTTTCTCCTGGACCGCTTCTATTTCTTCCTCAACCCGTTGTTTCAAAACGAGTTTCCGGCCTACACAGCTGATCAAAACGGCCAGTTCTGCGGGGGCCAAAGAAGACGTTTCCGTGCACATTTCCGCCGCCCCGGATGCACCATCAACCAACCTTTCCAGATTCGCTTTCATAAGCTGGGCGTAACTCCCCTGTGGGATGTCTCCGGCAAAGGTCATACTGCCGATGGTTTCATCTACAGATAAAATCGTGCGGACCAGGCGCTGGTCATTGTTTTCGATCCTGACGCTTAAAGGGAATAACAAACCCGTGGCCGGAAGGCCCTGCGCATGCGGTCCCAAATATTTCTTATATAACTCCAGGGCAGAACACCCATCTAATTCGTAAAGGACATTACCCTTGGAATTCGTGACAAGCCGTTCCGGGCCAAAACTGTCCCACCCCCCCATAGACCCGTATCCAATCTTTATGGCCTCCCCATAAAAACCTACGGCCGCAACCAGGTCTTTCTCGGCATATCCATCAAACAAAATAAGCGTTTCTTCAAACAAATCCTGGTCTCCGGCCAGGCCTCCGGTCACCACAACTGGCGCCGGGAGGACATTGGAGAAAGCCTTTGCCAGTTCCGTCCCATTAACATTGAGCCCTTCAGACAAAAGAAAAACGTGTTTTAAACGGTCTTTTTTAAATCTACCAGCCAGCTGTTCTCCAACCGTACGGCTCCCTTCGGGGGTCATTTTGATCTTTTCGACCTGCAAAACCGTTTTTTCAAAAAAAACAGCAGTCAAAATAAGCGCGTCGTCATAAACCTGGGTTCCCATGATTTGTCCGGCCGTTGAACACCCCAAAAGATGGGCGTGGGGATACAATTTCCGGACATTCTGAATCACCTTCGGATCTTTCAGAAACGGCCGTTCCCCGAACAACAAAACCAACTGGGCTTTATCCGACAATTCTTTATCAGATCGGGACTGCCATCCTGAGGCTGGTCTCCAACAATCCTGTTCAATCTTCACCACACCCTCCTTCATTAAGTTTATGACAGTTTGAAATATTCTAACACAGCAAGAAACTTTTTGCACCAGAAGGTCTTTAAAATACCGGGATCTTTTTTATCCTATGCGTCTCCCGGATTTTAACAGAAACCACTCTCTCTCCCTCGCCAAATCAGGCCCAAAATCTTCGCCGGTATTCCGTTGCTTCCCTCTTCAAAAAATAATATAATGTTTTGCATGATTTTTCCCCCCTTCTTTGTATAAACCAGGGCCGGGGATCCGGTCCAAAGCCAGGAGTTTTATTATGCGCGTCATGTTCGTCGCGATCGCTTACGAACAACTCGGCATCAGCATGCTTTCTGCCCTAGCAAAACAACGCGGCCATGACGTGCAGCTTGCCTTCAGCGTGGCGCTCTTTAATGACCGGCTGCATACCTCCTGGCACCCAATCCCCCGTTTTTTTGACGATACCCGCGATGTCCTAAAGGATGTCGAACGTTTTAAACCTGATGTCCTGGCCTTTTCCCCGCTATCCGGGTCCTACCGCTGGTGTCTTCAGGTCGCCCAGAACGCAAAAATTTTATTCCCGGGGATGAAAACGTTATTTGGGGGCGTCCACGCGTCGGCCGTGCCGGACCGCGTCATCACCCGCCCGGAGGTGGATTATATCTGCGTGGGGGAAGGGGATGTGGCCTTTCTGAAAACCCTTTCAGCTATTAAAAAAAACGACACAGCCTCTCCTCTGCCCAACACCCGCTACAAAACACCCGATGGACGCATCATTCAGGGCCCTCAAATTGGATTTATACCCAATCTCGACAGCCTCCCTTTCTTCGACAAATCGTTGTGGGAAGATTATTTCAATATGTCTGATTATTACATCACCATGGCGTCCCGAGGGTGTCCGCTACGGTGCACGTTCTGCTTTAACAGCTTTTTCGCCAACCTCCCTAAACAAAATAGTGGGAAATACGTTCGATACCGCTCCCCGGCCCATATGCTGGCCGAACTGCGTTGGGCCAAGAAACGGTATCGAACTAGAATGATCGGATTTTTCGATGATGTCTTCACGTTGGACAAAAAGTGGCTCAAGGTATTTCTCGACGGGTATAAAAAGGACATTCACACGCCGTTTCAAATTTTCACCCACGTGAACCATATGGACGCAGAAACAGTACAGTGGCTGGCCGAAGCGGGCTGTGACGCCGCGGAAATCGGGATGGAAACATTAGATGAAGAATACAAAAGCAAGTACCTGAACCGGCATGAATCCAAGGAAACGACTGCGGACGTGATCCGCTTAACCCGCAAACATCATATCCGTTCCAGGATGGATCATATGCTGGGCCTCCCCGGAGAGCCGCCGGAGGCCCAGGAAACAGCCCGTCAGTTTTATATTGAAAATCCTCCTTCGAGGATCAACTCCTACTGGGTTAATTATTTCCCCGGTACGGAACTGCAAAAAACCGCGATCCAATTCGGAATCATCACGGAAGCCGATGCCGAAGCTATCAACGAAGGATTTTCCCTGGACCTTGACTCCTATAACCGAAGCCACAAACTTTTTACCCAGGAACAACTGCGACACTGCCGGACATATCAGATCATTTTCAAACTTATCCCTTTCTTACCCGAAGGGCTTCTCCGTCGGCTCAAACCGAGGATATTCAAGGCCCTGCCGGCATTTATCAGTGAAGGGCTGGCATTCATGACCGACCTAATCGGCGGGATTGCCACCGGCGAGGCGGAATTCCTGATTTACACAAAATATGTCCTCTTTCATATATACCGCACGCTTTGGGGAAAACTGGGACTTCGCAAACCCCGCAGGATGCGATGGCTCACCCCAGACCCGAGAGTGGTGTGCGTCCACACGGCAGAGGAGGGTGGGCAAGAAGGCAGTTGTGATTGCCAACGGGATTTTCCGGGAACATCATGATGGATAGATGAGGCCATTAAAAATGTGCCCTGCCCATAGAATGAAAAGCGGGACGCAGCAACCCGTTCCCTCCTCGCCGTTAGAGAAGCCGGGCACACGAAGAAAATCAGCCGCCATATTCAGAAATCGCGGAAAACAGGGCATCATACGTAAGCGACCCGATAAAAGAGGTGGCTCCCGCCGCCAAGCATTGAGTCCGGATTTTCTCCATCTGCGACTCTTTAATTTTCTGTTTTTGGGGGTCTTCCGGCTGATTCGCGTAGACTAATATCGTCAAATTCTTCAAAAGCGGGTAACTGCGCAATGTCTGAACAGTCTTATGCGCGGGGATATCCGGACGCAGGGCATCAACAAAAAGAATGTCCGGTGGCGCTTTTAACACTTCATTGAGCAACTCTTCTTGTTGCCCCACTGTTTTAATCTCAATTTGGGAGTCCGGAGCCTGAATCAATTTAAGCAAATCCTGAATGAACTGGCTCTGCTCGACCTGAATCATAATCCGGCGGCTGATTCCCTGCGCCTTAACCGCTTCAATTGTTTTTTGGAGGCTAGTGCGCTTCAATATCCGCTCGACCGTATCCAGCAAAGTCTGTCCATCGAACGGTTTGGCCAAAAAATCAGATGCCCCCAGTTCTCTAAAAGTCTGCTCGTGATTTGCGTAAGCGCTAAACACCACGATAGGCGTATTGGCATTTTTTTTCGAGTCCCTCAATTTCTTAAAAAAATTGTAGCCGTCCAGACCGGGCATGACAATGTCTGTAAAAATAATATCGATATCCTGCACTAGGGCAATATCAAACCCGTCCTGGCCGTCAAAAGCAATGAAGGGCATATAATCCGCCCGTTCCAGCTTCCGGCTCATAAACTGCACCACATCCCTCTCATCATCCACCACCAAAATCTTTTTTTTCATACTCCCGCCCTCCCTCCAAATATAAACGCCTAATCCCTTAAATAGCAGGATTAGGCGTCAGTTTCCGCGCGATGTTGTGATTCGGTAGCCAGGCTATCCTAACTATTATAGGATCCTTCAGCTTTGCGTCCCCATCTTACGATGGGTTTGCCTTTTCGTCATTTTATCTTAAAAAACCATTATAATTCATTTAAAATATAAAATAATTTTCTCCAAAAAACAAGGGCCGATCCCAAACCCGAAACGGCCCTTGCTCCAACTTTCAAATCTCAATTACCGTCTCACGCGGCCGAGTTTCCCCTGAATGTCTCCGTAAATGTCTTCCAAAAGGCGGGTGTCATACCCCAAAATCCAACCCCTATCATCCAGCCAGTTCGACTCGCATTTGACCTGAACAGTATCCCAGTCCGGAGTCCCTTTGACCTTAACGACGACCCGGGAACGGTAACGGTCAACAACCTGCTGCCCGGAAAAATAGGAATATTTCCAGGAAGAACGGATATAGCCCGCATCCCGTTCCAGGACTTCCAAATCATATTTCTGGCTCAACGTATCAACCAAGACTTCCCATATTTTATCGTTTCCCAACCCTTCTCTGATTTCAACCGTCTTCCATATCCCGGGTTCATCCTGCGTCCGCATAAACGTCTTCGGCGCTGTCGTACATCCAACTAAAAGCAGGGCGAAGACTAATCCCACACCGATGTGCCATTTTTTCATGCTCTTCTCCTTTGTTTTTCGACTCTGATTTTACCGGGACAGTGAACTTCCCCACAATTTTTTATTAACTATAAATGTTTACTATAAATGACATTACCAAATTTGTCAATATACCCGCCCGTAACCCCACCGTCAAAACTTTGCCAATTCTCCAATTGCCTCCACGAATTTAATGAAGTATAGTATCCCTATGGAAAAACACCAGCCGGTTATTTTATCAAAAACCTTCGACATCCTTCATTCCGCCCTTCTTTGCATTGTGCTGGCGTGCGTACTCAACTCTCTTTACGTGGACCCCCCTGGTTTTATCCGGGCGGTGCCTTTTTTACAGATCTTTTATGTCTTAGGATTAATCAGTCTTAAAATATATTTATTAAGCGGGATTTACGGAAACCTGGTTGCCTTGGCTTCCCAGGAAGAACCGGCTATTGACAGGAAATCCTTTTTCGGAGACTCCCGGAAATACTGGAAGCTTTATTTAACATGTGTGGGCCTGCATTTTATGGCCAATATCCTTTTGGCTGTCACGTTCGACCATTTTAACGTGAGCCGGAAATTCGAAAATTTTTTCTTTGATTTCCCGTTGCTTTACTTTTTGGGGTTTTTTATCATACAGGATAAATATTCAAAAATCACCCGATTGCGGCATTCAAAAATTAAAATCGGACCCCTGCAAGCTTGCGGCGTGGTCCTCTTGTTCATCCTCAACGCCGTCATCATCAATTTAAACCATATCCTGCCCCTGAAAAACAGTTGGCTATCTAATGAGCTGATATTTCTTTATACCTATATTCTTTTTTTTACATTTGTTTATTTTACCACCCTTATCTTAAGCGCTTATCCGGAAATCGAGCAGTTCTACGATAAGCCCCGTGAAATATATCTTGTAAACCCGGTATCCGGAGGCATTATTCTCGGTTCCTTCTTTTTCCGGTTTTATCCGCCGGTATTCGTGACTTTAAAGGCCCTGACCCCTCCGGGTTATTGTTTTCGGGAGTTCAATAAAGTCACCTGGAAAAAAAGGTTTTTTAAAAGCGGGAAACTCGTTGCGATCACGTGCTTCACGTCCAACAGTTATGAGGCCTACAAAATCGCCAAAGAATTCCGGAGGTGCGGCTCAACAGTTGTTATGGGAGGCCCCCATGTCACTCACCTTCCGGATGAAGCCCTGCAATTCTGCGACGCGGTGGTGATCGGGGAGGCAGAAAACGCCTGGGGGGATATCGTCCGTGACTATGAACAAGGCGCGTTAAAACGCGTTTACGAGGAAGCCCCGTCCGATGATTACTATCAAGAAGTCCACACCGCGCTCCTGAACTCTCCCCCCGATATCATCGAAAACTTTCTTGAAACAACACGGGGATGCAAATATCACTGCCATTTCTGTTCTATCCCTCGCCTCGCCAAAGGGCATCTCCGCAACAAGCCTATGGAGCAGATCGTAGAGTTGATAAAAAAAATCAACCCGCCCAAAGGGCACTTCCTGCTCTTTATCGATAACAACATTATTTCCGACCGCGAATATGCTAAAAAACTTTTTGAAGCCATAATCCCGTTGAAAATAACCTGGTGCAGTCAGTGCTCCATTGATATTGCTAAAGATGACGAGTTGCTGGCCTTGGCCCGGGAAAGCGGCTGTGCCCAGTTATTGGTCGGCTATGAAATCACCGGTTATGCCGATGATAAAAGCAAAAAGGGCAAGATGGCTTTGGCGGATCAATACATCGCACTCACCCGAAAGGTGAAACGGTTGGGGATATCCGTTAAAGCCCATTTCATTATAGGCTTTGATTCAGACACCTACACGACCTTATGGGATTTGTGGCGTTTCTGTTTTCAGCTTATGCCCTATGTCACGGTCGTTTCCGTGTTAACGCCTTTACCGGGGTCACAGTTGTTTCACAGCATGCTGAAAGAAAACCGGATCGCGAATTATAACTGGCGTTATTACGGCCTGAACAATCTTGTTTTCAAGCATCCCAAATTCCAGCACACCCCGTTTCAGCTCATGTTCCCGGTGCTGTTTACCCTCTACCTCGCGACCACATGCTCTTTCGGACTGTTCGTCACAGCCATCATCCTTCTGGATGCTTACTTTTTCGATCTCCGGCATTTTCTCTTCTAGGCATCCCGGCGCGGTTATACGGTTCCCTAACGAAAGTTCCGATAAAAAAACGGCTGATTCACGATAAACGAAACCCCGAAAAAAAGCGCGAAGAAGGCAACCTGCCTTAAAATGAAAATATTTATACTGGTAATGTAAGCGACCAGAAAAAAAGAAAACACAAGAGTAAACCGGTAAATTCTATCCAAGTGGTACATCGTGTCAACGAGAGAAGGAATTTTATGCCTTTCACTATATATCTCCCCGATCTGATACAACGTGGTCTTGGCAAGGATTTCCGGGGAAAAATCCCGTTCAATAAAATATAGGCTGATATCGGCAATGTGGCTCTTCTTGACTGTTAACGTCCTAAAGAAAAGAAACAAACCGGCCAACGCCGGCACGGCAAGGGCATAGCTCTTCATCTCGAAAGCCAAAGAACATAAAGCACCCATGCCGATGCCAAGGCACCACAGCAGCATTTCACACCGCCGTATGGCCCGATAGGCGGATTGGATGCCCGGCAGGCCGTCGCTCCTCACTTTAAACGACGGCTGCAGAATCAGGAATAAAAACCACCGACTGACGTATTTGTCAACCAAAATCGTGCTTCTTAACCCTTCCCTTGTGCAAAGGGGTATCATCATGTTCCGGTATCCGTGTGCGTAAATTGCCTGTTGCGGCATAAGGAATATTCTTTAAAAACCGGGATTTATTATAAAACAATCCTTCATAAACCGCCATCCTATTCTATTTAATTAAAGGCCATGTCCCATCTTAACTTTTTTCATCAGCAAATATCTTTTGGCAAGCCCCGACACAGTCCGCAAGCATTTTTTATCCTTTGCTCTCCCGGCCGCTGATGACCCGCGTTGCTGAGGTGGGCCGTGTCGGCGTCTCGAACTTTTTAAAAAGACTGGAAAAATTTATTTAATATGATTATAATGGAAAATATTTAATTTCTTAAACTGCGGTTAACCGTCAATTATCCCATTATGGATTCCAGAATTATCTCTGTATTCAGCAATAAAGGCGGGGTGGGAAAAACTTTTTTTGCCGTTAATCTGGCGACCTCACTGGCCGTTTCCGGGAGAAGGGTTCTTCTTTTGGATTTTGATATCCAGGCCAGTGACGACATGCCGCGCATGTTAGGCATTTCCCCCCGGCAGTCTCTTGTTCAGCTTTTTAAAGAGTGCCCGGACCCCGAGGCTCTCACCGTTAATGCCATCAGGAAATTCGTCACGTCACATTCGTCCGGGCTTGATTTTCTGCCGGCGATTCTCTCGACCCAGGAAATCAGCACCCTCGCAGCCCAAGACCTCAAACCATTCTTTAAAACGGCTTCTCAACTTTATGATTACGTCATTATTGATCTGGGCCAGTCGTTCAACGAAACCATGCTCGGGGTTTTGGATCATTCCAGTTTAATCCTGCTTCTGGCCACCCCGGATATTTTAGCCGTCTACCAGCTCCGCTGGTGCATCAAAATTCTTGAAGACATGCACTTCCCGCTCCAAATGGTGAAACTGGTCCTGAACCGCTCTGAAAGCCAAGGCGGTGTCGCCTGGCAGGAAGTCAGAGATGCGGTGGATATCGATATTATCGGGCGCATTCCTTCCGACGGAATCGGCGTGGGCAAGGCGCTGGAACATGGGGTTCCTTCAGTGATGGACAGCCCTAAAAGCCCGGTGGCCGATTCATTCCGGAAAATCATCAATGAATTAAAGAAATCAGACTTATATCTCCAAATCAAGGAAACCGAACGAAGCCACATTCCCACGGATAAATTTGAAGAGCCAAAAGAATTTTGGGAGCAAATCAGCAGCGAGAATAAACCGGATGAGGCGAAAAGCCAGGAAACCGCCGCGCTGAAGGAGTTGTTAGCCCTGAAACGCAGGATCCAGAACCGGTTGGTCTCCAGATTAAACCTGGAATCACTGACGCCGGAGCATTTCACCGACCCGGTCAAAGCCCAGGAACTCAAGGAAATGGGAAGAAAAATCGTCAGCTCCCTCCTGCTGGAAGAAACCGGAGCGTTCATTTCATCCCACGAAGAACGGGCAAAAATCGTAAATGATATCGTGAATGAAACATTCGGGCTCGGTGTCCTGGAAGTCGTCATGGAAGACCCGGCTGTATCCGACATCATGGTCAACAGTTGCAATGAAATTTACATTGAAAAAGAAGGGCAATTGGTTCTCACAGATCACAGGTTCGTGTCAGACCAGCAGCTGCGGGCCATCATTAACCGGATCATCGCCCCTTTGGGGCGCCGTATCGACGAATCCAACCCCATGGTGGACGCCCGTCTCCCGGACGGGTCCCGCTTTAACGCGATTATCCCGCCTCTGTGTTTAACCGGGGCGGCCGTTACGATCAGAAAATTCGGCGCCGAAAAGCTCTCTGTTGATGACATCGTGGAAAAATTCCAAAGCTTGTCCGTCCCGATCCGCGACTTTCTCTACGCGTGCGTTCTGGGACGCATGAATGTCATCATTTCCGGCGGAACAGGCTCGGGGAAAACGACCCTATTGAACGTCCTATCCGAATTCATTCCGGATGGAGAACGCATCATTACCATTGAGGACGCGGCCGAATTGCAGCTTAAAAAAGAGCACTGGTGCCGCCTGGAATCCAGGCCAGCCAACGTGGAAGGCGTCGGAGAAGTGACTCTGCGGGATCTGTTCGTCAACACCCTGCGTATGCGCCCGGATCGGATCGTCATCGGGGAATGCCGCGGGCCGGAAGTCCTGGACATGCTGCAGGCCATGAACACCGGGCACGACGGTTCCATGACCACCCTGCACGCCAACTCCACACGGGACGTTTTGATCCGGATGAGTTCCATGATCCTGCTCAGCGGGATTGAGCTCCCCATGCGGGCTATTAACGAAATGATGTCGTCCGCCATCAACGTTATCGTCCACATGGCCCGGTTTACGGACGGGTCCAGGAAAATTACTGGCGTCACGGAAATCGCGGGAATCGATTCCGAGCATGAGCTTGTGCTCAAGGACGTCTTTCGGTTCCGGCAGACCGGGCGGGACCCCTCCGGCAAGGTGCTGGGTGTTTATGAAAACTGCAATTATATCCCCAAATGCGCGGAAGAAATCATCACCAAAGGGATTAAACTGGATAAAAATATTTTTTTGGCTACACCCGGGACGGCATAAAACAGGTTCCATATTATGAGCGCAAAGACCATTACATTTTTCAGCAACAAAGGCGGGGAGGGGAAAACCTTTATCGCGGCGAACACGGCCACGGCGCTGGCTTTATCGAAACACAAAGTTTTACTGCTGGAATTAAACTTCCAGTCCGCTCATGATATTGACAAGATGCTTCACCTCCCCTGCCGTTACGGCCTGGTCAACATCATCAATCAGGTCGAAACGACGGACAATCCGGAACTGATCCGCAAAGTGGTTATCAACCACTCCAGCGGGCTGGATTTCTTGCCGACAATATTAAATACGTCTCAGATTTCCCATTTCTCTCCCGCTCAAATCAGAGCTTTTTTCAAGATCACCCGCGGCATGTACGACTTCATTATTGTTGACGCGCCCCGCGCTTTCAGTGAAGCGCTTTTAACGGTTCTGCAAAACTCCAATCTTATTATTCTGGTTTCAACGCCCGATGACCTCGCCATTCATAAACTCCAAAGAAGCTTGGGGATGTTGAAACGGATGCAATTGCCCAACGACATGATTAAACTCGTCGTGAACCGGGCCTCCAGCCGCAGCGCCATGGATGACGAGGCCATCCAGAAACAGCTGGAAGTACCCATCCTGGCCCGCGTCCCTTCCGACGGAAAAACCGTTGGCCTGGCCTTGAACCGCGGAGTGCCTTGTGTGATGGACAGCCCTCACAGCGAAGTGAGCCAGGCCATAAAAAAACTAGCCGATGAGCTGAAACGGGATGACATCTTTGCTGAAGTGCTGGGGGGGCCGGCCCATGTTGACATGTCCCAGCATGTGAAACCCACCGAGAATCTGTGGGAAAAGCTGGGCGGTTCGCAATCCGGGCCGGACGTGACGCAAACGATTGAAATCGACCAGGAAGATGAAGAGACCAAGTTAAAAAAAGAAATTCACGAAAAACTCATCCAGGTCATGAACATGGACCATCTGAGTCCGGAGGCCTTGCAGGATAAACAGCAAACCCAGGAACTCCGCAAAAAAGCTAACACGGTCGTTAACGAACTTTTAAAAGAAGCCCGCCCGGAAATGATACAAAAAGAGGAAGAACGAAAACGCCTGGCGCTGGTCATTGTCAGCGAGGCGTTTGGTTTGGGGGCCCTGGAAGAATTCCTGGAGGACAGCGAGATTTCCGATATTATGGTGAACGGCCAGCGGCAAACATTTATCGAAAAGAAAGGGAAACTGACCCGCACAGACGCGAAGTTCGTTTCCGAAATGCAAATGCGTTCGATTATTGACCGCATTATTGCCCCGTTAGGCCGCCGCATTGATGAATCCACCCCCATGGTGGACGCGCGCCTCCCGGACGGCTCCCGCTTTAACGCGATCATCCCCCCCCTCTCTTTGACCGGGCCGGTGATTACGATCCGGAAATTCGGGCGGGAGCGGCCCACAGTGGATGACCTTCTGAATAAATTCCACAGCATCAACGAAGATATGCGCAATTTCCTGGAAGCGTGCGTTAAAGGACGGAAGAATATTATCGTTTCCGGAGGAACCGGGTCGGGGAAAACAACGCTTCTCAACATCATCTCCACCTTTATCCCCGACAAAGAACGCATTGTCACCATTGAAGACGCTGCGGAACTCCGGATCAACAAACGCCACTGGCTCCGGCTGGAATCCCGCCCGGCCAACATTGAAGGGAAAGGCCGTGTGCCCATCCGGACTCTTTTTATGAACAGCCTGCACATGCGCCCCGACCGTATTATCGTCGGGGAGTGCCGCGGGCCGGAAATTCTGGACATGCTCCAGGCCATGAACACCGGGCATGACGGGTCCATGACCACCCTGCACGCGAACTCCACAAAAGACGTGCTCGTGCGCATGAGTTCCATGATCCTCCTGGCCGGCGTGGACCTCCCCATGCGGGCGATCAACGAAATGATCTCCACCGCACTGGACGTCATTGTCCATGTCAACCGTTTCGCGGACGGTACCCGGAAAGTCGTGGAAATCACCGAAGTCACAGGCCTGAACGAAGAACACTATTTGGAACTCAAGGACATTTTCCTCTTTAACCAGCAGGGGACCGACGCGAACGGAACGATCCTGGGAGATTACGAAGCGACCGGCTACGTGCCGCGGTGTTATGAAGAATTTAAAGTCATGGGGATTGACCTGGATCCCGGCATCTTCAAACCCAAATCAAAACCTTCCCCCCCGCCCCCCGTGTGAATCCTCGAACCCAATTCTCAAGGATGAACGCGACCCATAAACTCATTTTTTACCGGGTTGAAATTTCCGGATAAGATTTCCTTCAAAACGCCAGTGCCATGGCTCATAAGCAATGCCATGGGTAGAAGATTTCGGATAAGACAGGACAAAACCAAACTGCCGGGCGTTTTTCAAAAGCCAGCGATATTCCTCCAAGGCTTCAAACTCGGCGGGGTCGTCTTTCCCATTAATCCCATCCCGGCTGATAAAATCAACCGCCTGAAATTCAGGCGCGCCGTGTTCGCTATACCCGGGTAAAGCCACAAATTGAGCGGTCTCCCGGATCGAGTATCCGTGATTCCGCAAATAAAAAACAAACAGATATAACTGATACGCGCTTGACCGGTATCCGGACTCAATCAGCAGGCGCTTCCCGATATCCTTTTCCATCTTATCCATCATCGCTGAATACTGCTGATAAACACGGGGAGGCAGAAACTGCGGCAAAAGCTCTCTTTCCTCCTTATCCGTACCTTCCTTCTTATGGTCCCGAACCTTGACCTTCTGGCCGGTGATCCGGACCATATCTTCCTCTCCGGTCGAAATCCCCCGAAAGGGGATTTTCACATCAAGGTCCCGGGCGTTGAGCTTTTCGAATTGTTTTAAAAAAGACTTTTGATCCGCGCTTAAAGGAGCATAAAGTTCCTCAAAGGTCAATTTAGCCCGGGTTCTCATCCTGTCCCTCTGGATAATAACCGGCTCTAGGTCTGCGATCAGCCGCTTGACTTTCTGAATATCAGGGTCAGAAAGCTTATCAAGATTAAGCTCTGCGCACACGGGGAAAGACAGCAGGGACAAAAAACAAAATAAAGGCCCAAAAAACAAAACATAAATTCGGCGCATCTTCATAACGGCGCCCTCCTCTCAGACATTCTCTTGAATATCCCCCACGCCCATCATCAAGATCCTGTGCCGTTGTTCCATAAAACCGGCTTACTCTCAATTATCATCCGCCAGCAACGGTGAACACAGCGGTTCCGGTAATCCTCCGGGATCGTCTTGGGAGTCAATTCTTTCAAATCTTTCACGGGAAGGTCGTCTAAGCGGGGAGTAAACCGCTGATGATTCGTGGAAAAAAAAAGCACAGCCCCCGGGGCCAGGACCCGAATAACCTTTTCCAGCAGGGCGGGGTGTTCGCGGTTAATATCAAAAGCCTGCCCGTGACGGCGGTCCCGAAAAAATGAAGGTGGATCTACAAAAGCGAGCGAAAAACGCCGGCCGGAACGGATGACTTTATCGAGGTACGCCCCCACATCGGATTGAACCAAAGAGTGCTGGGAGCCCCAAAGGCCGTTCAACTCAAAATTGTCCCGAGCCCATTTCAGATAAGTGGCGGAGCGGTCCACGGTAACCGTGCTTTTCGCCCCGCCCAGGGCTGCCGCGCAGCTGAAAGTCCCGGTATAGCCGTACAGGTTCAGGAAATCCTTCCCGGCGGCGCATGCCCTTATAATCATACGGGTGTCCCGGTGATCGGGAAAAAGCCCGGTATCCAGGAAACCGTCCAAGTCCACTAGAAAGCGGAGGTCTCTTTCCTGCACCTGAATATGCGCTCCGTCCCGGCCCGTTTTACGGTAGCGCGGCTGTCCGTCCTCCCCGCCGGTACGGCGGCGCTTCAGGTGCACATTTTCAGAAGGAACCCCCAAAACCGCGGCCACAGCCGCGGCCATTTGAGGAAGCCATCGCGGCCCGGTCTGCCAGCGCACATATTCCCCCACGACCAGGTGGCCGGCGTACCAGTCGACCACCGCCCGCACCTCCGGGATATCCCAATCGTAAAGCCGGAAACATTCAATATTCTGCCGGGCAAAGCGCTTTCGCATATGCTGATAGCGTTTCAGCACACGATTGGACAAAATTTCGGCGTGATGCCGGGTCTTTTCCGGCGTCACCGAGTTAGGCTGTGATTTCATAGGACAATTTCTATCTTGAGGCATCAGGTCCCCTCTCAGGAAAAAAATATTCTGCCAGCCGACGGCATACTAACCTTTCAACGCACGGATGCTCTCACGTTGCCTTAGGCCCGTCATCCAGCCGGGTCACTTTAAATTTCACTTTACCGCCGTCCGGGCACGTAATCCCGGTCTTACAATTGGGATCTTTTTCAAAACTAAATTTCGCGCCGAAATTCATTTCAAATAAAACCGGAAACAATAAATGATACGCCGCGCCGCACATCCCCTCGGGCGTCCGCAAGCCTTTAACCTCCCATTTATCCCCGACTTGATAACCGTACGAACACGTATTATCGCTATACTCCACTTCGATGAGCATCTTTTTAGGATTCGGGCCCTTGGGCTTCTCCTTTTGCGGCTCCACGACAACCCGGCCGTTTTCATCGAGCACCTCGACCTTAAAAGCCATCTTCCCGCCATCCGGGCAGGTCGTGCACAAAGATGCGGTGTTTTCCATAAACGGGAACCGGCCGCCGAAAGTGAGGGCGTGCATACAGGGGAACGCCGCATGCGCGATGGCCAGGCAGAAATGCTCCGGCGCGTGAGTAAAGTCATCCAGGATAAACTCATCCCCCACTTTATAATGGTGATAACAAAATCCATCGTCATTTTTCAAGACTGTAAATTTTAGTTTCGGGAAACAGGTCCTGGCCAGTTTCACATCCTTTTCTTTTTGCTCACAGGACATCTTGTGTTCACACATCATAACCTCCCTTGTTAACATCTCACGTCATGGTTGCAGACAGCGCGCTGACTTTGTGTTATAAAAATTCCAAGAAAGAACCCTAATATGGTATCATTAATTATCAACGAAAACAAAAATTATCGCAACGGGAATTGTAGCCGGGCCATGAAAAATTTCTTTATGTCTCCTTTCCAAAAGACTGACTTCGCTGAATATTTCAAAAAAGCCGATGAAAAAGGGAAATTCCTTCAGGCCTGGAAAAAACACGGGCTGGCCGTCCTAGAATCACTCCAGATGAACCATAACCCGAATATCTGCTTAGATGGGGTTCACGAATACTACGCTCAACAAGCCCGGCCCCGGGATGCCGCCCAAATGATGGACCGAATATCAAATTTCCTCGAAGCCCGGATTAAATCATCCGCGTTATCCGTTCATTTTGAACTCTCCGCTGACGGGCCAAGTCTGTGCATTATCTGTCAGCGCCAGCACCGGACATGGAATGAAGGAGAAAGTTTACGGATTATCCGGGTTGAAGCCCATGATTTTCGGGGCTGTGTCAGCAGTAACGACTGGGTCGCGCATCTGGAATAAATTCTCCCGCCGGATCGGGCGTCTCTTCTCTCAAAATCACGTAATCCGTTATATCTGAAACAGTATTATCTATTGTGAAAGATTTAAAAACGATTTTTGTATAATATCCATAAATTTTATTTAAAAATTTCAACATGTTGTAACATTTAAACATTGCTGTCCCATTTAGCTCAGGAAACTGTTTGTAGCCTTAATCGTAGCTAAAGAATGGATTTGTTTGCTACAGGGGGGAGAATTTACACGGTCAATTTCTTGTATAAAAAATGCATAGGCTGTTCAGATTACAATTTTATGTCTTCAACATGTCTAAAATTTCTTAACTCTTTATGCTTGAAAGAAATTGAACATTTCAGGCAACGCCAATTTAGATGCGCAGGATATTTTAATAATTATTTTATAAGGTTAAATTATTAAAAATTAAATATTTCTCTTTAAATTTGGCATATTTTTTGCTTATTTTTATTTTAAAGAATAAATTTAATAGCCCAGATAATCTTAAAAACCCCAGAGGAGTTTCAGGAGATGAAAAACTTAATAAAAACATTAGCAGTAACGGCATCAATCTTTTTGCTAGCCGCCCTTCCGGCTCAGGCAAGCGTGATCACAATCCCCAACAGCGCCTTAGTTTCTTCGACGCAATACTATACCGATATCATCGGCGGCGGAATAGGGGACGCGCTCATTATGACCGGCGGTGGAAATGCTGCCAACGTTGGATATTCCCGTAACGACGACGGCTTTAGCGGCCCGATCGATTTCGGGTATGGCCTTTCTTTTTTTGGCACAACATACACGCAATTCTACGCTAACAATAACGGCAACATCAGCTTCGGAAATGGCATTTCGGCCTACACTCCAGACGGCCCCCAGGGCGCCACACAGCCGATCATTTCACCCTTTTTTGCGGATGTTGATACCCGCAACCTTGCCAGCGGTTTAATGTATTTAAGAAACGATACCCCCAACCAAACCATTATCACCTGGGATCAGGTCGGATATTACGGTTCACACGCCGACCTTCTCAACAGCTTCCAACTCGTTGTCCGCGGTCCAGGCTACGACATCCCTTACGGCGAAGGAACCATCGGCTTTTTCTACAAAACAATGCAATGGGAAACCGGTGATGCCAGCGGCGGATCAAACGGGTTTGGCGGCTATCCGGCAGCCGTTGGTTTCGGCGACGGGTTAAATAACGGGGAAATTCTTGAAGGGTCCTTACAGAACGGCATTTCAGCGATCGTGAGCAACCACTATATCTGGTTTGACCAAAACCTGCAGCCAATTGTTAACCCGGTCCCGGAACCGGTCTCATTATTTTTATTCGGCAGCGGTTTATTAGGCGCAGGATTCATCAGACGCAAGATCAACGCGTGACATTGATTTCTTATAATACCGTCTTTAACCCCTCTGCGATTATATAATGGCAGAGGGGTTTTCTTTTAGGACTAGAAGGAGGGAAATGCCCAGGACTAAGGGACGAGCAACCCCTTTGTCAACCGACTCACTAATACTGGCAGGATAAACGGCAAAGAGCCGGGTGAGGGATAATCCCTAAGGATACGGAATACCCGCTTGGGGTTTAAATAAAATCTCCGGTGGGCCTGGCGTTGACAGGAAAATAAAATTTCATCCGGGACATCGGACAGATTGCAGTGAATAGTCGCATATTCCATATCATCATAGCGAATCCCCGAAAGTTTCTCCGGGGTGGCACGCAGAACACGGCGATAGACATCGGTGTTGGGGAATGGGGTTACGGTAAAAAAAGATGTTGTATGCAGAGACGAATGGCAGACGACATCAATTGTCTGTCGGATTTCGGATTCTGTTTCGGTGGGGAAACCCATCATGGAATAACCATTGCAGAAGACCCCATACGATACAGCAAGTTCAACATTTTTAAGAAACTTTTCAATATCCAAGTTCTTCCCGATCAGTTTTTGAATCCGCGGAGAACCACTCTCCAGGGAAAAACTACAGAAATAAAGCCCCGCCTCCACCAATGCGCACAATTCCTCTTCCGTTAATATATCAGTACGAACACCGTTGGGAAAAGAAAGCTTAAGACGAATATTTTTCCTCTTTAATAAATCACAAAACTCAAATACCCGGTTATGGTTCAGATTAAAAATGTCATCCAAGAATTCCACGTCATTGATGTCATACATCTTTTGTAGATACTCTATTTCTTCGATAATCCGGCCCGCGGAATGGAAACGGAACTTTTGCCCGAAAATACGATGACAGTAAATACAATTATACGGGCACCCCCGGCTACTGAACAAAGAGGCATACCGGTTTTTAATGATGGAAGAAAACGATTGATGTTTCCAATAGGCGGGGAGATGAATCAAATCATAAGCCGGGAAAGGAATCGAATCCAAATCTTCTATATAAAGCCGTCCTCCGGGGTTAGACACGATTTCTCCCTGGCTGTCCCGCCAAAATACACCCGGAATAGATGATAAATTCCCGTCACCGTCAAAACGGGCCTGGATGATCTCCTCAAAAGCCCTTTCCCCCTCACCGGGCACAGCCGCGTGGGCCACTGTTTTATGCAACGCCTTTTCCTCAAAAGAGGTCACATAACCCCCTCCCAGCAGTATCAAGGAACGGGGCAGGGCGGCATGAAGCAACCGCGTGAGATCAGGGAGATTATGGGCAGTCGGGATCATGGCGCTCAAGCCCACAACATCAGGGTTACAATCAGCGATGGTCTTAACTAACCGCTGATTGGTGGAATTATCTAGCAACTGATCAATAATCCGCACGCTGGCTTGAAACTTGCTTCGAAGATAGGCCCCCAGGTACATAATCCCCAACGGAGGGGAGATGGACTGGGGAACCTGGGCCCGGCGCCCGACATTAACCAAAACTATCTGTAACTTCTTCATCCCGATATAAGCCGCCTCATACCCCGTTTTACTTTGTTACCCAGGAACCATCCCCATTTTGAATTTTGACTCCGGGCTGAGCCCGGTCGCGCTGTTCCTGCGCAAAAACCCTCTCGATCGTGGCTAAGGCGCCGAGCAATCCATTCTGCTGGGCAATCGTCGTATAAATGATTGTGCGATCATGGTTTTCATCCACGACAAGCTTAAGGACATCTTGTCTCTCGCTAAAAGGCTCCACATACCCGCGGTTGTTCTCTCCCACCAGCCCCGCCTTCTTCAAACTGACAAGTTCCTCATAGCGGCTCCGCCGGCCATCCAAAGCCGCCTGCACCTCAGGTGTCATCTCTTTGATCGCATATTCTGCCGCCACAGCCGATGACACCCCCACCATCCCGGTAAAAAATACCGCTAATAGTAGCATCATAGAATATTTCATTGTCCCCTCCTGTTTTCCAGACACAAATTACCCCGGCACAATTTAACTTTTAACCGGCAGCTTTTCTTTAGGCTGTTCTCCGCTCACATAATCTTCAATCGAGGTGGCGGTATTCTGCAAACCTCTGATGTCAATCGTCACGTGAGCGTTTATGGTGATCGGCCGTTCCGGGTCCCCGACGGCTTTGACAGTGCAGCCTGACAACAAGAGCAAGCTGGCGACAATCCATAAGAGCCTACTCCGGCTCTTTCGCAATTGAATCATATCCTCCTCACTTTCCGGGAATGGACTGCAGGAAAATTCGCAATCCTTCGCCGAGTTCGGTGTCCAAATTGACCGTGATTCGCGTGTCTGCCAGGTTGATGTGCTGGCTCTGTAAATTTATGATCATCCGTAAGGACTGGCTATTGGTCCGTTCAACCTGCATCCTCCCCTCGCTAAAATCCAAATATCCTCCGCTCTTGATCAAATCTTCAAGCCTGTTCAAATTTATCCCCGGAGGAAGCGATGATAGCAAGGGGCTTAAAAGGACCGCCTTGAGAGAACCCTCCCTCTTGATCTCAAAAGAACTGTTCAAAGAACGGATCTTATTCCTGACCCCATCAACAGTCATCTCGCCGTCCAACAACCCCCTCACCTGGGAAAAGACAACCGGGTTAACGGCTTCTAGCTGTTTGAGATCAACATGGGCGAGCTTAATGCGCAAAGAATAAGCCGAAGCGTATCGGTAATCCAGGGTTATTTTCCCGGCCACGGACCCGCCGTAAAGCGTCGCTGAAAACGGCTCAAAAACAACCTGCCCCGGATAAATAAAAATCCGGCTTTTCATATCCTGAAGTTCATAAGGGCCGACTTCCAACCGGGCGCCGGTCATAAGACCCCTGGTATAATCAATAATTGTTTCATGATACAGGAACTTCAGGTCCATGTTGCTCAAACGTCCTGCCGAAGCCAGGATGCTCGCCCCCAGAATATTCATCCTCATGATTTTGTCTGCTCCCAAAAGAACGGTCAGCCCCTGGATCTCGGCCTGACGGCATCCAATATGATATTCCTCCCCAGACAACTTAAAAACCATATCCAAATTATTCAAGACCACGTCCTCCGGGAAACGGTAAATCTTCTCGTCGATTGACAGCCGGATAATCTTAAATTGACATCCCGGATACCGGTAAGGCAGCCAGACATTCAGGACAGCCGGACCCAATCGCTCTAAAATCAGCGGCGTTTTAAATAGAAGGACTCCTGTTACCAAGATCAGCAAAAAGACAACAAGAAATAGTTTTAGTGTTTTTCTAAGCGGCCCTGGTATTGACATAATTTCTCCTGACCTTATAAAATGACTTTAAAAACGGTTAATTATAACACAACCCTGTTCTCCTGGGCTGTCTTTAAACGGAGATTTTTATTATAATTTTTCCCCAAAAGATATTGTCTTTTATAACTCTATATGATTTAATAAGTTAATTAATTTATCCATTAACAGCCTACAGGAGGGGCGGCCATGAAATTTAAAATCTTTCTACTTACCAGCGTTCTCTTATTATTCATTCCCGTTTCGGCCGCCTTTTCCGCTGACGCCGGGGAACCCGGAATCCTCAAGCAAATCATAGCCGATACCGGAGAAAAAATCAGAGGCATCTTCGAAGCGATCCCTAAAATCACAAATCATATCATCACATCCCTGGGACGGGATAACCCTGATACGAAATTCGAAATCGCCCAGGAAACATATTACATGCGCTATGAAGAGCCGGACCTCATGGAGAATGTCGGTATGATGTACGGACTTCATATGGCTGTTTCTTACCGGATCGAGAATCCGGTCCGGTTAAACACCATCAAACAAAACTTCGGAGACGGACGGACGTACACGAAGCTTCGGTTGGAAGGCCGGTGGGCCCGAGGAGAGGTGGATTATGACTCTTATTCTACCGGGTCCATTGACGGAATCACGGATGAATCCACGGAAATCAGAGGCTTGATTTGTTATGAAATTCTCTTTTCGGACCGGACAACGCTCATGCCTTATTCCGGATTCGGGTACCGTTCTTTAACCGACGACAACCGGGGGCGTTATTCATCAACCGGGAACTGGGGTTACCTGAGAGAATCCAAGTATTTCTACATCCCCTTCGGGATAGAACTCAGCCATAACCTGAAAGAACGATGGGTTCTGAGGTTGAAAGGGGAATATGATCTATTTTTGGAAGGGAAACAGGAAAGCCACATGGAAGACGGTGGGGCGACCATGCTCTCCGCGAGCGACGGGAAATACTATGTTCTGGACACGCTGAAAAACACCCAGGACATGGGTGTGGGCATGCGGGGCTCCATCCGACTGGAAAAAGAGTCAAACCGGTTTGATTTTTTTATTGAGCCCTACGCGCGCTATTGGCACATTAAGGAGTCGGATCACGTTCAATTAAGCTCCGAGGGAGGCACCGTCCTGTGGTATCTCGACTCCGGGCTCACGATTCCCTACACAGCCTGGGAACCGGACAATAACACGCTTGAATACGGGCTCCTGATCGGCCTGAACTTTTAAAGAATTTCCAGACTGTCCGGGGAATGAAAGATCATGCGTCACGCCACGTGTTCGGTTTTTATCGCGCGAAAATATTTTGTCAAGCTATTCTGGGTTTTCTTGGGTGTCATCATAATCCTGCAGCTCTATCCCGTCAAAACCTGCACGTTAACATCCTCTCCCCACCCCTCCCGAAGTTATGAAGAAAGCCTCCGCAGAATCCAGGCGCTGGAAGATGCTGATTCTCCAGACGTCATTCCAAACGGACGCCTCATATTTTTAGACCAGGGCCGGACAGCACCTCATGTCATTGTATTTTTCCACGGTTTTACCAACAGCCCCCATCAGTTCCAAACCCTGGGGGAAGAATTCTATAAGCGCGGGTATAATGTCCTGATTCCGCGTATCCCTCATCACGGCTTCCGGGACCGCATGGGAAAAGAACTCGCCTTTCTTACGGCCGAAGAACTAAAAACGACCTGCGAAGAAGCTGTGGATATCGCCCAGGGACTGGGAACTCATGTCACGGTCGCCGGCCTCTCTATGGGCGGGGTCATGGCTGGTTGGGCCGCGCAATTCCGTGATGATGTCGACCTGGCGGTTTTGATCGCCCCTAATTTCGGGACCTTTCGCATCCCCGCCTGGTTTGCAAAACACACGATCAATTTCCTGGCCCTCTGGCCAAACCGTTTTATCTGGTGGGACCGCCGGCTGAAAACGGCCGTCCCCGGTCCGGAATCCGCATATTACGGATTCTCATCTAAGGCACTCGGGCAAATCCGGAGGTTAGGATGGGTTGTCCAGGCCCAAGGGCAACTCTCCCCCCCCAAGGCCAGATCCGTCCTCCTGATAACGAACGCTCACGATAAAGCCGTTAATAAAAAAAGCATCGCGATTGTCCAGGACAACTGGAAAAGACATCGACCCCGCGCAATCCGCTTCTATGAATTCCCCGAAGACCTTAAACTCAACCATGATTTGATCGACCCCCAGCAACCCGGCCAAAGGATTCAGCTCATCTATCCCCGGATTCTCAGCCTGATAACCGGCGTGGAATAAGAAGGACCAATTCGCATTTCTAGTTTACACTCCCTTGGGTCGTGTATTAAAACCC
>CAZAXH010000008.1:0-138674 GCA_964489065.1 uncultured Planctomycetales bacterium
TTTTGGTACAATTATTCTATCACAAAAGGTGGCTCAACTTTTCGGGGGTGGGTCAATGCGAATTGATCCTGCGTGAGTAAGCTAAAGCGAACGAGTCGAAGGAGGCTGGTTTAATACCCCGCAGCTTGCTGCGGTTCATTGAGTCCGGACCTTGCTCTGGGGTTTATACCTTTGATTGGGATGGAGAATTCCATGAAACTCTTATTAATTTGCCCGCGTTTTAAATATGCCAGCGGCGATGTGCCTTTGGGCTTGGTGAGTCTCGCCACTTTTATCAAAAGCAGCATGCCGGATATTCAGATTACCCTTATCGATGGAGCTGTCCAGCGGGATAAGGCTTCGGTGGGACAGTGGATAAGGGAAGCCCGCCCTCATATTGTGGGGATCTACGCCGATTCCTTGATGTACGATGACGCCATGTGGGTCGGCGGTGTCGCTAAACAATATGGCGCCAATGTCATTATGGGTGGGCCTCACGCCACGGTGCTCCCGGATACCGTCATTTCAAAAAGTTTCATTGACGCTGTTTGTGTGGGAGAGGGAGAACGGGTTCTAGTTGAGTATATCCAGGCTTATCCTGGTTCGCAAAGCTACCGGAACATCCCGGGCCTATGGTATAAAGAAAAGGGGGGAGTTGTCAGGAACGAACGGACCGGCCATTATGAGGATTTGGACCTCCATCCAAGGCTGGATTTCGGATTCGTGAACCTCGAGTGTTATTTAAGAAATTGCATCCACCTGGATTCTTATAGCCCGAGGTTAAGAGTCCTGTCGGTCATGGCGTCCCGGGGTTGCCTCTATCATTGCGCTTATTGCCAGCCTGTCTTGAGCGAGATATTCGGCCGTAAATTAAGAATCCGTTCCGCCGGAAAAATGATCGATGACCTCCTCGATTGGAGAGACCGCTATCGAATTAACGCGGCCTTTTTTCAGGATGATACTTTAACTTTGTTCCCGGATTGGATGAGAGAATTCTGTGAACTGGCGATCAGGAAAAAACTGGGAATCGTTTGGGCGTGCAACAGCCGGTCCGATACCCTGAATTATAAAATGCTGGATTTATACAGAGAGGCCGGGTGCGTTAAAGTCCGGCTTGGGATAGAAACAGCTTCCGACCGGGTCAGAAACGGCCTGTATAATAAAAAATTGAACCTGGATGTGATCCAGGAGTCGATCAGCCGGTTGAAAGAAAAAAACATCCAGGCTTCCGGTTATTTTATGATCGGCGCGCCGACCGAGACCGATGAGGATATACGAAGCACAATCCGTTTTGCCTGCGAATCCCGTCTGGATGAAGCCGTCTTTACGATATGCTCTCCGTTGCCCGGCACATATCTTTACGTGAAGGCGGACGGCGCGGGAGAGAGCCATCCCGGGAAATTCGAAGATTTTGATTATTATAAGGCGAAGGCAGGACGGTTCCCTCCTGCGGACGTTCCGGCGGACCGGTTGAATTATTATAAAAAATTCGCGTATTGTTCATTTTACTGTCATCCTAAAAGGCTGGCCAGAACGATGAAGACGGTGTTGGCCGGAAACCCGGTTAAAACGATAAATAAATTAAAGGTCTACTTTTAATGATGATGCCATCCTGGGAAATCACCCATCCCGTTTTAATGTTCGCTTTTATGATGTTTCTGGTTCTGTTTTCACCGGCTGTTTTTAAACGGATCCGGTTGCCAGGTGTCGTCGGGTTGATTGTGGCCGGGATCATGGCGGGGCCCCATGCTTTTGGGATTCTGAAATCAACGCAGTCTTTGCAGTTGTTTTCTTCCGTAGGGCTGATTTACATTATGTTTCTTGCCGGGCTGGAAATCAACCTGAACGAATTTGCCCGGCAGAGAAAAAGCAGCGTTCTTTTCGGGGCCCTGACGTTTGGCGTTCCTATGCTGGCCGGGACTCTGGGCGCGAAATATTTTTTCCCTCTATCCTGGCCCGCGGCCCTGCTTTTGGCCAGCATGTTCGCGTCACACACCCTGATTCCGTTTCCTATCACCGCGCGTTTGGGGATCAACAAGGAACGGTCTGTGGTGGCTACAGTGGGCGGCACAATCATCACCGACACTGCGGCGATGCTGGTTTTGGCCGTCATTGCGGAAAGCGCGGTAACAAGGTTGACGGCGGTCTTCTGGACGCGGCAAATTATTTTTCTCCTGGCGCTTATCTGGTTCGCGTTATGGCTCTTGCCAAGGATCGCGTACACGCTTTTTAAGATATTCGCCCCTGATGGGGAAAGCGAATTCTTGCTCACGCTGGCCCTGGTCTTCCTCACGTCTTATTTCGCGCATCTGGCCGGGGTGGAGGCCATCATCGGGGCTTTTTTCTCCGGGCTATCCTTAAGCCGGCTGATATCGGACTCCAGCCCCTTGAAGAACCGGCTGGAATTCGTGGGCAACACATTTTTTATCCCGTTTTTTCTCATATCGGTGGGCATGCTTGTTAATCTGCGGGTCATGTTGTCGGGCTGGGAGGTCTGGGGCATGGCGTTGTTTATGGTTGTTTCCGTGATTGTGTTCAAATATGCGGCGGCGTTTATTTTCGCAAAAACAGCCCGGTTTACGGATGATGAAATGAACCTGATCTTCGGGCTTAGCGTCAACCAGGCGGCGGCAACCCTGGCGACGGTGATTGTCGGCTTCCGCCTTGGGATTTTTAATGAGGCCATTTTGAACGGGACGATTTTTATGATCTTTATCACCTGCTTGGTCGGCCCCTGGTTCACGGAAAAGTTTGGACGAAAGGTCGCTCGCTCGTTGCATTTAAAGGCCGCCGAACACAAGCCGGAGGGCGGGACCCGGGTCATGGTCGCCGTCAGCCGTGATGAGTCAGCAGAATTCTTGACGGATGTGGCTTTAAGTCTACGGATGCCAGGGTCAAAAGAAGCGGTTTTCCCTCTATATGTGATTCAGGATGGCCTTGACGTTGACCGCCGTGTGACCTTGGGCGAGAAGGTGTTAAGCGGGGTTGTCGCCAGGGTTGTGGCTGCCGATGTTCCTGTTTCGCCGGTCACCAGGATCGATGTTAATATCCCGGGTGGAATTCTGCGGGCGGTTAAGGAGTGCCGCGCGGACGCGCTGGTGCTGGGGGTCAGCCCGTCCAGGGACATAGATTTCATGGCCCGGCTGTTTGATGTTTCGGATAAAGTGTGTGATGAGAGTCACCAGCTTCTATTCATATGCCATATGGCCTGCGCTTTAAATATCGGGAAAAATCTTTTTGTCCTTATTCCGCCGGTCCTGGAGCGCCAGGAGGGGTTCGCTCGCGCACTGGAAACCGTAAAGAATTTGGCTGCCGGCAATAAACTGGGGCTTCGCCTGATCGGTGTGCCGGACACTGTCCGGTTCCTGCAACAAAGTTTATCGCAGACCTTCACCAGCGGTTGTGAGGTCACTTTCCATGTCCTGGATCAATGGAACGAGCTTCCTGCTAGTGTCAAAAAAGCAGGATTGCAGGACTCTGATTCTATTTTATTGATGGCGGCAAGAAAAGGACGGCTGGCCTGGCAGCCATCCATGAAACGGCTCGCGCATGCTTTGAGCCTGCAATTCCCGGCGAACAATGTCATCCGGGTTTATCCGAAGGACGCCGGCTTAGATGATCATAAAGAGGAGGGTTTAGAAAACGCAGGTACCACGGCCCGCGTGTTATTAAGCCGTCCCGCTGTTCCCATTGACAGTATGAACCTGGAGGAAGGGATCCGGCGGCTTTTGGAATCACAGTTCCCGCCGGGCTCTTTAATCTTGTCGGAAGTTATGGATAAGCTATCTCCGCTCGCTCCGGTGGCGTTGTCGTCCGGTATCCTTCTTTTTCACACGCATTCGGCCTATGTTACGGAACCTGTCATACTGCTGGGCTGCGGACGGGAGGGGCTGGCTTGTTCTTTTCTGGAGGAGAAAACGCGCGCTTTTTTTATCCTGATCAGCCCCGAGGCCCAGACCAGTGTCCATCTGCAGGCGTTGACTCAAGTGGCCCGTATGGCGCGTGAGATCGAAAATGAACAATGGAATATGCCCGAAGTATTGACTAAAAAGGGAAAGGATTCATTATGAACTTATCAGCAAGTGAAGCGAGCCAGCGGATGAAGTGGAAGGGTGAGAGGAAGAAGGTGGAAGTGGAAGGGGACAGTCCCCCATGAGGGACAGGGCATTTTTATGCAGTTGAATAATGTGGAGAAATAGGTATAATATTTACATTCCCCTAATGTTTTCCCCTGGTAAACAGAAAGGGGATTTTTTATGCCCAGAATCGCCAGAAGAGAGATATTATATGATGGGTGTTATGCACACATCATATCACGGTCGATCCGTAAAATGAAGCTGTTCAGGGAAAAAGCAGATTTTCAAGAGTTGTATCAATTATTTGCGGAGACAAAACGGCAGGCTTGTTTTAAAATTTATCATTATTGCTTCATGCATACCCATTTTCATTTAGCCGTCAGTATCCCCGATATTAAAGAGTTCTCAAACGCACTCCGGGATGTCAAGAGCCAATATAGCCATAAATTTCATGCCAAATATCATTTGAGTGGGCCTATATGGAATGACCGATACCGAGGTTTATTGATCGAGAATGAGGCTTATTTGCAGGCATGCGGGACATATATTGAAAATAATCCGGTAAAGGCAGGTTTCGTGAAGAAAGCAAACGATTGGAAATTTAGTTCGTCACGGCATTATCAGGGGGAAGGGCCTGATTTATTGGTTGATAATTATGCTGATTCTGATAATCTGAGCAGAGCCGTTGAGATTGACTTCGAAGAAGAAGAATTTTTTGAGCACGGACATGTTATAGGGTCTGCTTTTTATCGTTGGCAATTATATGAGAAAAAGAAGAGAAGTTGACCTGTCCCCCAATGGGGACTGTCCCTTGTAAAAAGCCATTTTGTCATGAATTTTTTGGTTTAACCCGAAAATAGAAGGTAAAATAATGGAGATTTTTTAAATTAGGCCGTCTTTATTGATTTTCGCGGGATAGGAGGAGAAGGGGCCATAAAAAAGGGAAAGGGTTGATTATGACTTTATCGGCAAGTGAAGCGAGCCAGCGGATGAAAGCCGTTTGTGATAACCTCGCGCAGGTGATCTGCGGTAAGGAAGACAAAATTGAGCTGGTGGTGCTGGCCCTGGTCGCTGGCGGGCATGTCCTGATTGAAGACATCCCCGGCGTGGGCAAAACCACCCTGGCCCGGGCGCTGGCCAAAACCGTGGATGGCAAGTTTAACCGCATCCAGTTCACACCCGACCTTTTGCCGACGGATATCACTGGCATCAATATCTTCAACCAGCATGACAGCAGTTTTTCCTTCAGCCCGGGGCCGCTGTTCGCGCATATCCTGCTGGGCGACGAAATCAACCGCGCCTCGCCGCGCACGCAGTCCGCGTTGCTGGAGGCGATGAGCGAGGAGCAGGTGACGGTTGACGGCGTCAGCCATAAACTGCCGTCGCCGTTCATCGTCCTGGCCACGCAAAACCCGATCGATTATCACGGCACTTACCCACTTCCCGAAGCCCAGCTCGACCGCTTTATGCTGCAGATCGACCTCGGCTACCCGCCCCAGGATAAAGAGCAGGCGCTTTTACTGAACCGCACGCGCCAGGACCCGGTGGACCAGATCGGTCCGATCCTGTCTCTGGAATCCCTCGAACAGTTAAGGGCTGTGGTGGACATGATCCGGCTGGAGCTTTCGGTCAGTGAGTATCTTTTGAAGATCGTGCTGGCGTCCCGGGCGCATCCCCAGTTAAGGCTCGGGGTTTCCACCCGGGGCACGCTGCTTTACGGCCGCATCGCCCGGGCCCGCGCGGTCATGCAGGGGCGCGACTACGTGATTCCCGAAGACGTGAAAGATCTGGCGATCCCGGTTTTGGCGCACCGCATTCTGCTGGACACCAAAGCGCAGTACGGCGGCGTCGCCCGGGCGAATATCGTTTCCGAAATTCTATCATCCATTAAAGTGCCACGATAATGCCGAAACGCGCATATTCATTTTTTATGCCGGCGGAGGACCACGCGTTCATCAAAAGGGCGGTGGTTTACACGCGCATGTGGCTCACGGATGCCGGCCGCATCCTGTGCGGCATCGCCTTTGTCGGCATCATGGTTTCTTCACCGGGCCTGCACATCTCCGCTTATCTTCTGCCGAGTTTCATCATCACTCTGTTTACGACCGCGTTTATGTTCGCGTTCTTCAGCAAGCCCAGGGTCGAGGTGAAACGGCTTCTGGCGCCCAGCCCCTGTGCCGGCGAGTATCTGGTGTATCAGGTGATCGTCAAGAACACCGGCAGGCATCCTCTGCGGGATTTGAATATCTGCGAAGATGTGCTCCCTTACGGGCTTTATGACGCGCCGGACCATCCGGAATACAACAGCACGGTCCCCTGGCTGGAGCCGGGGGAAAGCGTGGTGGTCAAACTCATCATCCGCTGCAAGTTCCGGGGGTGCTACGAACTGCCGCGTGTTCTGGTGGGAACAAGTTTCCCGTCGGGGCTGCTCCGCTGGCCGGTCCGCACGGGGCACAGGGCCCGGCTGATCGTTTATCCCAAGTTCATTTCCCAAACCGATTTCCTGGTGCCGTTCAAGCGGGTTTACCAGCCTGGCGGCATCGCGGTCAGTTCGCATGTGGGGGACTCGAATGAATTTTTAAGCACCCGGGAATACCGGCGGGGCGACCGCCTGAAAGACATCCACTGGGCCTCGTTCGCGCGCACCGGCCGGCTGATCGTCAAAGAATATGTGGATGAATATTTTATCCGGGTGGGGCTTTTCCTGGATACGGAACTGAAACGCCGGCAGAGTCAGAAATTTTTCGAGCGCCGCATTTCGATCGTGGCCGGCATTGCGGACGCGATCGCCAAGAAAGATTACATTATCGACCTTTTCGCGGCCGGGGATGTGCTGCATCATTTTCAGATGGGCCGGGCCCTGGCGCACCTGGAGAATCTGCTGGAACTCTTGGCTTGCATCGAGGAGGCGCGGTCCGTTAACTTAAACCGGCTTACGGTGAGCCTAGAGCCTTATCTGGATAAATTGTCCTCCATGATCATTCTGCTGGGTGACTGGGATGAGGAGCGGGCCGCGTTGTGCCGGATGATCGAGAGCCGCGGCACGAACATCCGGGTGATTGTCGTGAGAGACCAGCCGCTGTCGCTTGCCCCGGACCGGGAATTGACGGTGGTGGCGTCCGGAGATAATGAAGGGACCATCCGATGATGAGCAAACGCGAACAGACCGAGGTCTTTATTTCGCTATTTTTGGCCTGGCTCGTTTATGCGTTCTGCCAGGGGGATTTCCTGGCCCCGGGTCTGGCGTTATTGCTGGTTTTCCCTTCCTACCTGAAACAGGTGTTTGGCCGGCCGTCCCGGAAGTCAGCGGTGAACATGTCATGGCGTTCGCTTATCAGCATGGCGGTGATTTTCGGCGGCACCTGGCGGAATTTTTTCGAGCCGCCGGACACGGCAGTGTCGTTTATCCCGATCCTGATCCCGGCTTTGCAGACCGCATCCATTGTGGTGGCTGTCCTTGCGTGGTTCCGTTTTGATTATCAATGGCGGGCGTATTACCTTAAATTTTTACCCTGGTTGACGGTCGCCTTGTCCGTGAACGTGCCGTTTAACGCCTTGACCCAGCTGGTTTTTTGGCTGTTCTGCTTTGTCAGCGTCGGGTTCATGGTCGCGCAATTGTATATTCCTGTTTCCGACGCTTCCAGGGAAGCGCTTAAAAGGTCGAAGCACAAAAATCCTCTGATGTACGCGTATCCGGTTTTCCTGGCGGTGATCGCCATGGGGCTTTTTTCCGTACTGGTTCAGAGCATCAAGCTCGGGGACGATATCTTCATGACGCTGATTCAGGATTATGTGGGCCGGCGGCACCTTAATCTGTTCGATTCAACCTTGAGCCTGGCAGGGTCTGGCAACACCCGCAGCGACGTCCGGCCTATCCTTGAAATTGACCGGGGCGGGGTGGACACCGCTTATCTTATCGGGCAGGTGTTTGAGAATTACGGCAACGGCGTGTGGAAGGCGCCGGTTGACGTGCCGATGGCGCCGCTTCCGTCCGGCTTGTCGTCAGATACAAAGACGATTGAGCTGGTGATGTATGAGTATCTCGCGGATGTGATCCCGGTCCCGCAGGGCACATCCGCCATGACGAGTAAAGGCGCTTCCTATAAAAAAGATCTGAACGGCATCGTCTATAATGTTGATAAAAAAATACCCAAGGCGAAATTGCAGGTTAAAGGCCCGTATCCAGAGGCGGTTTGGCGCGAGGCGGAGCGCGGGCGCCTGACCGCGGTGCCGGATTTCCTGCGTATGCATTTAAAGCCCCGCGATGATGCTATTGTGGGGAAGGAAACCGATCCCTGGCGGGTGGCGAAACGCCTTGAGCGGTTTTTTAAAGAGAATTTTCAGTATAACCTGTATGTGGATTTTATCGGCGATGACCGCGGGCTTTTGTATATGCTGGATTACCGCAAGCCGGCGTACTGTTCGTATTTCGCTTCGGCCATGACTTTAATGCTGCGCGAGCGGGGCATCCCGGCGCGAATGGTGGCCGGGTTTATGGCCACCGAGGTGTCCCGTTTAAGCGAAGAGAAGTATGTGGTGCGGGGCCGGGACGCGCACGCCTGGGTTGAGGCGTTGCTGCCGGTGCCGGTTAAGTCATCCGGGGAACCCGGATCGGACTCGCCGGCAGAACCGGGGCCGGTGCTCCAGCGCTGGATCCGGTTCGACCCCACGCCGCCTGATTTCCGTTTGGCCGCGATCCAGGCCGACAGCCGGTTGAATAAAATCGCGGACTGGATATGGTGTTCGCAAAAACGTTTGAAGGCGTTTATCCTGGATATCGAAACCAAGACTCTGGTCGCGGTCCTGTTCGTCGTGGTGATCGCCATAGCCCTGGAAGAAGTCCTTAAAAAAGTGTTGGCCCGGTATTTTAAGAAAGGCAAATCCTCCCGGGAAAAAGGGGAAGACGGCCTGATGCGGAACGCGAATCCGTTTTTACCGGTGTACCGGCACTTTGAGCTGTTTCTTAAGAAAAAGCTGGATGTGGAGCGCCTGGAAACGGAAACGGATGCCGAGCTTATTCAAAGGCTGCGCGCCCTGCCGGGCGTCCCGGCTCGGCTGATCGGCGATATCGAACATTTTTTGGAGGAGTATCATCACGCCCGTTTTGGCGATAAGAAGGTGGAAGGGCTGGAGAATATTGTTAAACTTTTAAATTGAAGGTGAAGATAGGCGGAGGCAGGCGGATGGCGTTCAAGCGCCCCTGCTTTAGAAAACAAAAGGGCTAATTCACTTCATCCGCCTGGCCTCTGCCCTTGGACACGACGCTTTCACGCCTGGCCTCAAGCGCTTGTTTTAGAAAACAAAAGGGACTAATTCACTTCATCCACCGGCTTTTCTATTATGGAATACTGATTTTTGGGCCAGTTGACTCATAAATAAATGTTACCGAAGAAGACGGGGAGAGGGCCCCCTTTCCTGTTGACGGGTATAATACATTTTTATATAATGACTTCGTTTGATTTTTATCGTTTTGATATTTTTGAAGATAAGAGGACGCAAGGGGTGCTGGAGTGAATTAGCCCCTTTTGTTTTTTTAATAAGGGCGCTTGAACGACGGCACTCTTTGCGTCCTCTTTTAATTAAATAATCTATAATATTCAAGGATTCACTTATGCCCGCTTCCAATAAAGACACGTTTAAACTGTTAAAGGCCGGACAGAAAAGCGTCGGGATTTATCACCTGGCCAAACTGTCTAGGTTAGGCTTGCCTGCGCCGGATAAGCTGCCGTATTCCATCAAAGTTCTTCTGGAAAACGCCTTGCGCAACTGGGACGATTATCAGGTGCAGTTCGAAGACGTCAAGAAACTGGCGTCCTGGCAGGGGCGTGGTTTGCCGCAGACTGAGATCGCGTTCAAGCCGGGCCGGGTGATCCTGCAGGATTTCACCGGCGTCCCCTGCGTGGTCGATCTGGCGGCGATGCGTTCCGCCATGAAGCGCCTGGGCGGGGATTACCGGAAAATCAATCCGCAGGTGCCGTGTGATCTTGTGATCGACCATTCCCTGCAGATCGACGCCTACGGTTCGTCCAAAGCGGCCGCGACGAATGTCCGCCAGGAATTCAGGCGCAACCGCGAGCGGTATGAATTTTTAAAATGGGGGCAGCGGGTGTTCCGGAATTTCCGGGTGGTGCCTCCCTCGACCGGGATTATTCACCAGGTCAACCTGGAATATCTCGCGCAGGGGGTGCTGATCAGGAAAGCCGGGAAAGACTCTGTGGCTTATCCGGACAGCCTGGTGGGGACGGACAGCCACACCACGATGATTAACGGGATTGGGATCGTGGGCTGGGGTGTCGGAGGCATTGAAGCTGAAGCCGTGATGCTGGGGGAGCCGATCTATATGCTGCTGCCGCAAGTGGTGGGCTTTAAACTGACCGGCGAGCTGCCTGAAGGCGTGACCGCGACCGACCTAGTTTTGACGATTACCCAGACTTTAAGAAAGAAAGGGGTGGTGGGGAAATTCGTGGAGTTTTTCGGCCCGAGCCTGAAGACGTTAAGCCTGCCGGACCGGGCGACCGTAGCTAACATGGCGCCGGAGTACGGCGCGACGATGGGTATTTTCCCTATTGACGAAGAGACTCTTGATTATTACCGGCTTACGGGGCGCAAGCCGGCCCAGGTCGATCTGATTGAACGCTACGCCAAGGAACAGGGGATGTTTTACTCACCCCGGACGCCTGTGGCGGATTACACTGAGATTCTGGAACTGGACCTGTCCTCGGTGGAGCCGTCGCTGGCCGGGCCCAAGCGGCCGCAGGACCGGGTTCTGTTAAAAGACATGCAGTCGTCATTCCGTAATGCTTTACGCGCTCCCCTTAAGGAGCGGGGGTTTGAATTGAAGGAAGACGCTTTACCGGCCCGCGCCGGCGGCATGGCGCACGGCGCGGTGGTGATCGCTTCGATCACCAGCTGTACCAACACCTCCAACCCGTCGGTGCTGATCGCGGCCGGGCTGCTGGCGAAGAAAGCCGTGGAACGGGGCTTAAGTGTGCCCGCGTATGTCAAGACAAGCCTGGCGCCGGGGTCATTGGTGGTGGAGGAATATCTGTCCGCTTCGGGTTTGCTGGCGTATCTGGAAAAGCTGCGGTTTCATATTGTCGGCTACGGGTGCGCGACGTGCATCGGCAACAGCGGGCCTCTGGCGCCGGGGATCGCCGACACGATTCAGGAACACGACCTTGTCGCGGCCGCGGTCTTGAGCGGGAACCGGAATTTCGAGGGGCGGATTAATCCGCACACAAAAGCGAACTACCTCGCCAGCCCGCCGCTGGTCGTGGCCTACAGCCTGGCCGGGACCGTGGAAATTGATTTTATGACCCAGCCGGTCGGGCTGGATAAAGACGGGAAACCGGTGTTCCTGTCCGACCTCTGGCCGTCGCAGGAGGAAGTGCGGGGCGTGCTGCGGAAAACGGTCACGGCAAAGGCTTACGCGAAACGGTATAAAAATGTGTTCAGCGGCAACCAGGACTGGGAGAAGATTAAGGCGACGGAGAGCGACCTGTTCCGCTGGAAAGCCAAAAGTACGTATATCCAGGAACCGCCGTTTTTTATCGATATGACCCGTGAACCCGGCACGATCCGGCCGGTCAGCGGAGCCAGGGTTCTGGTCAAGGTGGGGGATTCCATCACCACCGACCACATTTCCCCGGCGGGCGCGATCGCCCCGGACAGCGCGGCCGGTTCTTATCTGCGTTCGCTGGGGGTTGAGCCGCGTCAGTTTAACAGCTACGGGTCCCGCCGGGGGAATGACCGGGTTATGGTGCGGGGCACATTCGCCAATATCCGTTTGCGCAATCAGCTGGCGCCCGGCACCGAAGGGGCCTGGACCGTTCATTTCCCTTCGGGAGAAAAGATGACGATCTACGACGCCGCCCGGAAATATCAGGAGAGCCGGACGCCGCTTCTTGTCCTGGCGGGAAAAGAATACGGGACCGGGTCCAGCCGGGACTGGGCGGCCAAGGGCACGGCGCTGCTGGGCGTCAAAATCGTGCTGGCGCAGAGCTTTGAAAGGATTCACCGCAGCAATCTCGCGGGGATGGGGCTTCTGCCGCTCGAGTTTTTAGCGGGCGAATCCGCCGACACGCTGGGCCTGACCGGAGAAGAGATTTTCGAAGTGCCGGATCTGAATGAGGGCTTAAGGCCCCAGCAGGTCCTTAAGGTCCGGGCGCTTAAGGCGGACGGGAGCGTTAAGGAATTTTCCGGCCTCTGCCGCCTGGACACGCCGGTTGAGATCGATTATTACCGCAACGGCGGAGTGCTGCAGACCGTGTTGAGAAAACTGCTCGCCGGGTGAGCCAGGCATTAATATACAGGCACGAGTGGTCCGGGATCTAAGCTTAAATTTAATTATGACTGAAGGAGCAACAATGCCAAAAACATTATACGACAAAATATGGGACGCCCACATGGTTCGGGAAAGCCAGGACGATATTTCGCTCATTTATGTTGACCGCCAGCTCGTCCACGAAGTGACCAGCCCCCAGGCGTTCGAGGGACTGAGGATGAGCGGCCGGCAGGTGCGGTGCCGGTATAAAACTTTCGCCACCATGGACCATAACGTTTCGACCCGCACCCAGGACTGGTCCAAGCTCGGCGGGATGGCCCTCACGCAGATGGAAACTTTAAAAGAGAACTGCAAACAGTTCGGCGTGACGCTGTATGAGTTCGGCACCCCTGACCAGGGGATTGTCCACGTCATCGGCCCGGAAAAGGGGATCACCCAGCCGGGCATGGTGATCGTCTGCGGGGATTCCCACACCGCGACGCACGGCGCGTTCGGCGCCCTGGCCTTCGGGATCGGCACGTCGGAAGTGGAGCATGTCCTGGCGACCCAGACCCTGCAGCAGAACAAATCGAAGTCCATGCTGATCCGGGTGGACGGCGCGCTGGGCCGCGGGGTAACGGCGAAAGACGTTATTTTATATATCATCGGGAAAATAGGCACGGACGGCGCGACCGGGTATGTGATCGAATACGCGGGCAGCGCGATCGAGAATTTGTCGATGGAAGGCCGTATGACGGTCTGCAACATGAGCATCGAAGCCGGCGCCCGGGCCGGGATGATCGCGCCTGACGAGAAAACCTTTGAATATTTAAAGGGGCGGGAATTCGCGCCGCGGGGGGCGGATTGGGACAAGGCCGTCGCTTACTGGCGGACGCTTAAGACCGACGCGGGCGCGTCTTTCGACCGGGTCGTGGAGATTCAGGCGGAGGAGATCGCCCCGCAGGTGACGTGGGGGACCAGCCCGGGGCAGGTCACCTCGATCGACGGAGCTGTTCCGGACCCGGAAACCCTGGGAGACCCGGTGAAAACAGCCGCGGCGAAAAACGCCCTGTCCTATATGGACCTGAAACCGCTGACTCCGATGAAAGGGATCCCGGTCACGAACGTGTTTATCGGGTCCTGCACCAACGGCCGGATCGAAGACCTGCGGGCCGCCGCGGAAGTGGTCAAGGGCAAGACCGTGCACGCCGGAGTGCAGGCGATCGTCGTGCCGGGTTCGGAACGGGTGCGGGCGCAGGCCCAGGAAGAAGGCCTGCATAAAATTTTCACGGACGCCGGCATGGAGTGGCGTTTTTCAGGGTGTTCCATGTGCCTTGGCATGAATGACGACCAGTTAAAACCCGGCGAACGGTGCGCCGCGACCAGTAACCGTAATTTCGAGGGCCGGCAGGGGCCGGGCGGCCGCACGCATCTGATGTCACCGGCCATGGCCGCTTTAGCCGCCATAAAAGGACATGTGGCGGATATCCGGGAGTATGATAATCAATAAAAGCAGTTTTGAAATAAAAAGGAAAAGACTATGAGACCTTTTATTCAGCATAAAGGCATTGCCGCCCCGTTGGACCGGGCGAATATTGACACTGACGCGATCATCCCCAAACAGTTCCTGCGTAAAATCGAGCGCACTGGCTTTGGCAAACACCTGTTTCACGAATGGCGGTACGCGGATTATGACGGTAAAAACGAAAATCCGGACTTTGTCCTTAATCAGAGAGAATACCGGCACGCGACGGTTTTGCTGGCGCGTGACAATTTCGGCTGCGGTTCCAGCCGGGAGCACGCGCCCTGGGCGCTGGCCGATTACGGCTTCCGGGTGATCATTGCGCCGAGCTTTGCGGATATTTTTTACAATAACTGCGGCAAGAACGGGATCCTCGCCGTGCGCTTGTCACCCGAGAACGTGGAAAACCTGTTTCAGCAGGCGCAGAAATTCCCGGGGGTTGAAATAGCTGCCGATCTTCCCAAACAAATTATTATTGACCGAAGCGGCCGGGAATACCGGTTTGACATTCATCCGTTCATCAAATATTGTCTGATTAAAGGCCTGGATCAGATCGGCTGGACGATGCAGTTCGATGACCAGATTGATGCGTATGAAGCCAGGCTGAAGACCCAACAGCCCTGGCTGGTGTAATTGTGGCTGCGTTTTTTTTTATGGAAGGACTGTTTGCGCTCATTTAAAACAGTGCTATGATGGATATCATTGTTAATGTGCGATGAACAGCATAAGCGCGGCGCTTATCGGGCCGCGCGAGGAGAGACGCATGGCAGGAAACACATTCGGAGAATTATTCCGTATCATGACCTTCGGGGAGAGCCACGGCCCGGCCCTGGGGGTGGTGATCGATGGCGTGCCGCCCTTGCTGGAGCTTTGCGAAGCTGATGTGCAGGCGGACTTGGACCGCCGGCGCCCCGGGCAGAGTGAAATCACTACCCAGCGCCGGGAATCGGACCGGGTAGAAATTTTGTCGGGGGTTTTTGAAGGCAAGACCACCGGAACCCCTTTGGCCATGCTGATCCAGAATCAGGACCAGCGGTCACAGGATTATTCCAACATCATGGACGCTTACCGGCCAGGGCACGCGGATTACACGTACCAGATGAAGTACGGCATCCGGGATTACCGGGGCGGAGGCCGATCTTCCGGCCGGGAGACAGCGGCGCGGGTGGCGGCCGGCGCGGTGGCCAAAAAATATTTAGCCCAGGCCGGGATTAAAGTCACGGCCTACACGATCGCGGTCGGTTCGATCCGGACCGACAAGCGGGATTATGATGTCATTGAACAGAACCTGGTCAGGGCGCCGGATATGGACGCGGCCCAGCGGATGGTGCAGGTGATTGAGGATGCCCGCCGGGCCTGTGATTCGGTGGGCGGGGTCATTGAGGCACGGGTGCAGGGCTGTCCGCCCGGCTTGGGAGATCCTGTCTTTGGAAAGCTGAACGCCCGGCTGGCCCACGCGGTGATGTCTATCGGTACGATCCGGGGTATTGAATTTGGGGACGGTTTTGCCGCCGCGCTTTTAAAAGCCTCGGAACATAATGACCCGTTTATTGTGCAAGAAGGGCGGGCTGTTCCGGCGACAAACCACGCCGGCGGCATCCTGGGCGGGATTTCAACGGGCGCGGATATCCTTTTGCGGGCGGCGGTCAAACCGCCGTCATCCATTGCCTTGCATCAGAAAACCATTGATAAAAATAATGAAGAAGTCGAAATTCAAGTCCGAGGGCGGCATGACCCGTGTTTATGCCCACGCATTGTTCCTGTCATCGAAGCTATGATCGCCCTGACGCTTGCGGACTGTTATCTGATCCAGAAAAGTATACGCGCGTAATGGGCCAAAATATTTCCAATTCCCCGCAGATTGTTTTGATCACCGGCTGTTCCAGTGGGTTCGGGCTTCTGACGGCGGCCCGGTTGGCTTCCCAAGGGCACACGGTCGTTGCCACCATGCGCAACCTTGATAAACAGGGGCCGCTGCTCGAAGAATGCCAGCGCCGTAACGTGACCGTTCATGTCCTGCCGTGTGACGTGACCGACCGGCTTTCCGTGCATAACTGTTTTAAAGAGGTGGGGGCCCGGTACGGTTATCTGGATGTCCTGGTCAACAACGCCGGGCATGGGATCGCCGGGTTCTTTGAGGATTTGACCGACGAGGAAATCCGGGCTCAGATGGAAACGAATTTCTTCGGCGTTTTGAACGTCACCCGGGCCGCGATCCCGTTCATGCGGCCCAGGAAACGCGGGACAATAATTAATATTTCCAGCGTTTCCGGGTTTTCTGCGTCACCCTGTTTCAGCGCGTATTGCTCCAGCAAATGGGCGCTGGAAGGGTTTTCGGAAAGCCTGCGGTATGAGCTGAAACCTTTCGGGATCGATGTCTTCCTGATTGAGCCGGGCACGTATAAGACAAAAATATTTTATGAGAACGGCCGGTATGCCAAACATTTTCATGACGAGGACAGCCCTTATTACGAAATGTCCGCCTACATGGAGAAAAAGGTCAAGGCCTTTGTGGATGACTGTTATAAAGACCCGGAAGATATTGCCGTTCTTGTCGAAAAGCTGATCCGCTCCCGGCAGCCGTCTTTCCGTAACCGCCCGGATATCGAAACCCAGACATTGTTTTTTTTAAGGAAATGCCTGCCTTTCCGCTTTTATAGTTTTCTTATCAATAAAGCGATCCCTCTCAACAAAATCGTCGCCGGGAAATTAAAAGTATAAATCTAAAAACAAGCTCTGGACTCAATGAACCGCAGCAGGCCGCGGGGTATGAAATCACCATCCTTCGGCTCGTTCGCTTTAGCTCTCTCGCTGAAGGATCAATTCGCATTTCTAGTTTACACTCTCTGTGGTCGTGTAAACTAAATGCTCATTGAATTTTTTATTTTTCCCTTTCAAAAATAAGAACGTCCGGCCCGGAGCCGGTGTCGAAACGTTTGTGTATCCGGTACGGGAGTTGCCCTTCCAGGAGCAGCCGGTAGAACATAAGCCGGTTTTCTTCCAGCCGGTCCATGGCCGGGTCATCCCAGGCGGAAATGGCGGGGTTCTTGAAATACCGTTCGTAGCATGAAGCGGACGTGACCAGGTAGCGCGCGCGGCTGCGCGCAACTTCGGCCGGCTGATAAAAACGGTTGACCAGTGACGATGTCTGATAATATTTCATGTCTCCCCGGAAGGTCTTGATGATCGTGCGGTATAGGGATTCATGCCCGGGCCTGGGCGTGTGCAGTTCCGGTCGCTGGATGAATTTTGACACCCGTTTGACCTCAATGTTGGGGACGTAGGCCCAGTCCAGGAGAATGGATGCGCCGTCCGCGATATTCTCTTCAATCCATTCTTCCGCCAGCCGCTGGTTGTCGGGCCGGAGCCGGGCCTGGATAAAAACGGCTGTTTTTAACGTGAAGGTCAGCAAAAGGCCGGCGGTGGCGGCGTAAAATATCCTTCGTGCGGTTTTGCCCGTCAGTTTTTGTCCGAAGAAATGAAGTAATCCGGCAATTTGCATCGCTCCCAGGGGGAACAGAAAAAGGTAATAGGAAATTTTTTGTTGATTGAGGGAGCCCGTCACGAGAAGGGAGGATGCAAGGAGCGATAGAAAAAAAATTTCGGAACGCCGTTTGAAAAAGGAGAAAACGATTGTCGGGAAAAGCAGAATGGTCAGGAGTGCTTCCTGCTGCCAGAGGCAAGATATCATTCCCGCGATATTGCCGGTGAGTCCCCAGGGACGGTTTTGGTGAAGCAAGAGCTGTTTTTCAACCAGAATCCCTTTCAGAAACGCGTGCGGTGTGATCAGCAGGAACGGTGATCCCGCCAGGAATATGAGCATAAACACGAGGAACAGTTTTAGTGTCAAGAGAAGCCGGGCTGTTTGGTTTCTGAAGAGCCACGGCGCGAGCAAGACCGGGATCATCAGGAGGGCGCCGTTCAGTTTTAAGCCCGCCGCCAACCCGGCGAGGACAGCGGCGCCGTAAAGGGCCGGGGCAAGGCCGCCGCGGGCGTATTTTTCATACAGGCTGTATCCCGCGAGGGCTAACAGCGCGATGATAACGTCGGGAAGCGCCAGGCAGGCCTGCGGCAGAAGAATTTTATAAGGGTCCAGGATGATCAGTAAAGCCGCAACCAGGGCGGCCTGTGTCCCGTGACGCTGGGCCGTGAGACGGCCGGCCCAAATAACGATCGCGCCCCAGCTGAACACCGAAAATAACCGGGATGTGATCAGCCAGACAGGCAGGTTTAAATCGAAAATAAGGCCGACTGCGTAAGGGTCCGGGTAGGTTTGTAAAGGAATCCGGCTTGCCGTTATCCCCCAGAATAAAAGCGAAACCGGCAGAGAGATAAAATAACTATATAGGCTGGGATAGTTGGTAAAGTAAGGCTGGAACGTCTGGAACGCGAGGAAATGCAGGCTGTTGGACAGGAAGCTGAATTCATCGTGAAAAACCGGCCTGGTAAAGGCGGAAAAAGCGAGGAAGCCCAAAACCCCCGTGCCCAGCAGCCCTGTGAAGACAGCCGGGAATCCATTTTTTTTAAAAAAGCCGTTGTGCGGGAGGCGGGTTAAAAAGTTCATGTGAAGTTACAGGTTTATCCCGATACGGTCTGTCAGGAATTCTTCCAGAGAGTGGCACTGAAGGTACGGGTTCGTCTGTTTCTGCTCCCCCAGGGTCGCGGACGACGCGTCGCCGTAATCGTGCCCTGGATAAATCAGGGTAGATTCCGGAAGTTTCAGGATGACGTTGTATAAAGAGTCATACATCTGGCGGGCATTGCCTCCAGGAAGGTCGCAGCGGCCGCAGCATTCGAAAAAGAGCGTATCGCCGGTGAGCAGCCTGCCTTCGGTCAGAAAGCACTGTGAGCCGGGTGTGTGCCCGGGGGTGTGGAGGCACAGGATTTTAAGCCCGCCGATGTGGATTTCATCCTGGTGATCAACGAATCGGATCCCCGCGCAGTCCGGCCGGTAATAGTCCGCTTCATGTTTGGAAAGATACACCGGAACGGGGTGCCGCTTCAGCAGTTCCGCGACCGCGTTTGCGTGGTCATAATGCCCGTGAGTCAGAAGCAGGGCCGCGATAATATAATTTTGGGCCTGACAGTAATTAATAATGGCCGAAGCGCCCCATCCCGGGTCAACGATACCGACCTGTTGGGTTCCCGGATCGCCGATGACATAGGTGATATTACCCATCGGCCCCAGAGGCAGCTGATCAAGAATAATGGAATCTTTGCTTTTCAAGTGAATTCCTTTCCTTAAAGGTGTTTCTATTTGTCCGTTTTCAGGTTTTTCAAAAAAACAGGCTGAACCCCGGCCCGCTTAACCTGATACGGAAAGCAATATTATTATACACAAAGTTGTGTTTATGACCATGCAGAATCATGTATTGTGCGGCACCCTTTTTATAATATGCTTGACAGAAGAAAGGAGGCCCTTATAATTATAAAAATTATAAAAAGGACGGGGAACAGACATAAAGCCCGTCCGGTGCGGGCTTGTTTTTTTCAATGAGCATTTAGTTTATGCGACCCAAGGGAGTGTAAATTAGAAATGCGAATTGATCCTTCAGCGAGAGAGCCAAAGCGAACGAGTCGAAGGATGGTGCTTGAATACCCTGCAGCTTGCTGCGGTTCCTTGAGCCCAGAGCTTGTTCTGGGGTTGGTGTCTTTTATTAAACGGGGTGAAATAAATCATGGAATTTTTAAGCCGGATTTCAACGGCAACCGAACTGGACAAAATTTTCGTTGACCTTTCAGACGGAGTGTCCGGACACTGGGACATCGCGTTTATTTTTATCGCGGGGTTCAATGAAGACTCCACAAAACTCATCGCCAGCCATGTCCGTGAGGGGCTGGGGCTCGACCCTTTGATCGGCTGCGCGGGATACGGCGTGATCGGCCCGGGGAAAGAAGTCGAGGACTCCCCATCGGTGTCGTTGCTGCTGGCCCGGCTGCCGGGAGTGCGCTGTATGCCGTTTTATCTGGATCAGTCCCAGTATGAGTCCCTGACGTCCGAAGAAGAATGGTATGATCTCCTGGACGTCTATCCGAATGAGAAACCGAAGTTTGTCGTTTTTACGGAGTCGACCAACACGGCAATGAACGCGTTTCTGGAGGGGATCAACCGGTCTTACCCCGACAGCCCGGTCGTGGGGGCTTTAACGGGCGTGGACAATAATCCGCGGGAGAATCTTTTTGTTTTCAATCAGCAATATTATTCCCAGGGGCTCCTGGGCGTGTGCTTCATAGGGAACATCCATATCGAAACCATCGTTTCCCAGGGATGCCGCCCTGTCGGGGAAAGCTATATCGTGACCCAGGCGGAAGATAATGTCATTTATGAGCTCGCGGGCCGCCCTTTTTATGAAGTCCTGGAAGACGTTATTAATGACGCGACGGAACAGGAGCAGAAACTTGCCCAGGACGCGATCTTTATCGGGATCGCCATGAATGAGTATAAGCACAGAATGAAACAGGGTGATTTTATGATCCGGCTTCTGATGGGGATTGATGACGAGTCCGGTGCGGGCATCATCACGGATACCGTGCAGGTGGGGCAGACCGTCCGTTTTCATGTCCGTGACCCGGTGTCCGCCGATTTGGATTTAAAAACCATGTTAAATGAGCACAAGAATGAACTCGTGCGCCTTGCTCCTCAAGGGGGACTGATTTTTTCCTGCAGTGCCCGGGGGGAGGAGCTGTTCGGGACGCAGAACCATGACACCGGGTTGTTGAATCAGTACCTTGGCCATATCCCGGTCGCGGGGTTTTTCAGCGCCGGAGAACTGGGGCCGGTGTACGGGAAAAATTATCTTCATGGCGTGTCGATTTGCATCGCCCTGTTTTATCCCGCAGAGAAGTGATAGAATAATCATTATAGCGAGCGGGTTTGCGGCCGGCAGAAGAGCCGGGACGCGGCGCGCCGGGAAGGGAATATGAGAGGGTCTAAAAATGATTGGGTTGTGAATGAGGGCGGTCAGGCCGGTGAGCTTGCGCATATCCGACGGATCAATCCCCGGTACGCGTTAAGCCCCGGCGTTGAAAAATGTTACAGGCCGGGCCGGCTTTTCAGCGATATCCTGGTGCCTTTCCGCCGTGTCACGGTGGGGACAGCGCCTCAATGTGAAAACGCCGCTCCCCTGAAAGCCGCGGCCCCGGTTGATTTATACGACACGACCGGCCCTTATGCTGACCCGGAGACCCGTCTGGATTTAACCCAGGGCCTGCCGCGTCTGCGGGAGCCGTGGATTTTTTCCCGCGGTGATGTGGACGCGCGCATAGAGGATGCCGCTTTCCCGGGAAAAGCGGACGGCGCTTCCGGCTGTCCTGCAGAGGTTTTACCCCATGGCACGTGCCGGAAAATTTTAAAGGCCAAGCCGGGGCGTTGCGTGACGCAAATGTATTACGCCCGTAAGGGGATGATCACTCCGGAAATGGAGTATGTCGCCTTGAGGGAAGGCTGCGCCCCGGAACTGGTGCGTGATGAGATTGCCGCCGGGCGGGCCATCATCCCGGCGAACATCAATCATCCGGAATCCGAGCCCATGATCATCGGCCGGAAATTTTTGGTCAAGATTAACGCGAACATCGGGCATTCCCGGCTGTCGTCAGGCATAGCAGCGGAAGTGGAAAAAATGATCTGGGCGACGCGCTGGGGCGGGGACACGGTGATGGATCTGTCCACCGGCACGAAGATTCACGCGACCCGGGAATGGATCATCCGCAACGCGCATGTCCCTGTGGGTACGGTGCCGATTTACCAGGCGCTGGAAAAAGCCGGGGGCCGGACCCAAGACCTGACCTGGGACGTTTACCGGGACACCCTGATCGAGCAGGCGGAACAAGGCGTTGATTATATGACTATTCACGCCGGCCTGCTGCTGGAATTTATCGCCCTGACCAGGAAACGCGTGACCGGCATTGTTTCCCGTGGCGGGGCGATCATGGCCCGCTGGTGCCTTGCCCGCAACCAGGAAAACTTTCTTTATACCCATTTTGCCGAGATCTGTGACATCCTCCGGCAGTATGATGTCGGCATTTCCCTGGGAGACGGGCTGCGGCCAGGCAGCATCGCGGATGCCAATGACGAAGCGCAGTTCGCGGAGCTGGAGATTCTGGGGCAACTCACCCGGACCGCCTGGGAACGGGATGTTCAGGTTATGATTGAAGGCCCGGGGCATGTCCCGCTTCACCTGATCAAGGAAAATATGGACCGGCAGGTGCGGGTCTGCCATGACGCCCCTTTTTACACGTTAGGGCCGATCACCACGGATATCGCTTCGGGATACGATCATATTTCCTCGGCCATAGGCGGCGCTTTGATCGGATGGTATGGGACCGCGATGCTCTGTTACGTGACCCCCAAAGAGCACCTTGGCCTGCCGGACAAGAATGATGTCAAAAGCGGGATCATTGCCTATAAAATTGCCGCCCACGCGGCTGATGTCGCCAAGGGGCACCCCCAAGCCGTCCTTTGGGACAAGGCGGTCGCGGAAGCCCGGATGGATTTCCGCTGGCAAGACCACTTTAATCTCAGCCTTGACCCGGAAACGGCGAAACAATATCATGATGTTTCCCTTTTCCAAAACGGGGATAAACGCGCGTCGTATTGTTCCATGTGTGGCCCGGAATTCTGTTCCATGAAATTGAACCGGGATGTCCGCCAACCTCCCGGTAAAACTTCCCTCAACAACGGCGGGAAGTAAGCTTTTAATCCTGTTGGAAATGTTCGTTAAGATTGGGCAGGGACCAGGAACGATTCAGGGCAGGTTTCCAGAAAACGGAATAATCGTTCCTTTTGGACGCGCAATTCCTCTTCAATGGCTGAAGCCTGCGCCCACCACTCCCGGAACTTTTCGGTTTTAACCAGATTCAGGTAATATTCGATCCCCTCGCACAGGTTGGCCTTGATTTCTTCAAGGTTTACGTCTTCGGCCTGAAGGTGAAAGAGCAGGGTTTTCTGGACGGTTTTAATGAAATATTTAATGTAGATTTCCGATTCCTGGACAAACATGTGCGGCCGGTTTGTGGCGGTTTCAAAGGCCTGGCGTCCGTAAATACGGTCCAGCATTTCGCGGAGAGAAAGAATCTTTGAATAATATTTCAGATTTGGCCCCGGGCAGACGGCCGGGCTTAAATTTGAGGACGACGGGACACCATGTTTTTTGAGCGCGCCGGCACCAAGATCGTGACAGATACAGGCTTTGTCTGTTATGGCTTCATATTGCCGTTGATATTCTTCCGGGGAGAGGTTCCTGGCCTTTAACTGGTCGATTTTCAGCTTCTGGTAAGCCCGCGACGCCGTGCAGATTGGCCTCTCCGTGAATTCCGTATTGTTCGCTAGGTGGCCCAGAGGGCAGGGGCTGCCGGGCCGGCCTTCTGCGGCGCGTTGTTTTTTCTTCTGCTCGGACGGGCTGGTCAAAAGGTTGTTAAAAGGGACCCCCAAGGGGGAAACGTCGCTTAGGTCGAGTTCTTTTTCTCCCGCCGCCTGCATGAGCCGCAGGGTTTCTTCATCAACCGCCGTCGTTTCCGGGCATAATAGGAAAGGCGTGCCCCATCCGGTGGCGTCGAGTTCATAGTAATCTTTTAAAAACTGGTCTTCGGCGTGCGTGCCGATTCCGCCCTGGGCGGTGATGGAGACAGGCAGGGGGTTGGAAAAGGCGACGCGGTTTTTGATTTTTAAGGCTTCCGAATAAATTTTATGGAGATTATTAATAAGCTCCTGCTTGCGGTTTTTAAATTCTTCCAGAATCGGCCCCAGCATCTGCCCGGACCCGACAAAGGCGTGCCCGCCGCAGTTTAACCCGGATTCAAAGCGGTATTCGGAAACCCACAGGCCCTTTTTAGCAAGGAACTTTCCTTGAATCAAAGAGGAACGGTAATCACTGACTTTTAAGATGATTTTTTTCTTGATGTACCCGGTCTTGTCCGCGTAAAAATCTTTGAACTCGCTAATATAATTATAAAGACGCCGGTTGAATCCGGCGGAAAACACGATAGCCGCGTGCAGGGTGCTTGCCGCGAAGCCTCTTAACGCGGCCAGAGCGTCTGAATATTCCTGGGGAAGAGGCTCTTTGGTTTTAGGGTCATAATTCGGCCTGTCCAGCTTGGTCATGATATTGACGTCGATACGGCCGATTTCCATGGAATTCCGCAATTGTTCTTGCAGGTCTTTTTTAAGGGCCGTATCTGTGGTGTGGAGCATGGCCAGGTATTTTTCTTTAAGCGGAGAGGACTCCGGCAGCAGTTCGAAATACTTGGTGATTTCTGAGCCGATCTCAAAAGCGGATTGGCGGATCTCCTGAAACTGCTGTTTGACTATCTTGTCAATAAGGTTCAGGTACGCGGTAATGCGCCTGGCCCGGCAATCTTCGTCATCTTTACCGATGGCCTGGTAGGTTTCCCCGAATTGCGCGCAGTAGTGTTTGCGCATTTTTTCAATCAGGGTGTCATCAACCAGGGAAATGACCGATGATAGGCCATACTTGGCGGTGCGAAGAGGAGTGTCGACAGTGAACCCGGTCCCCATGACCGGAATAAATATCTTATGACCGATATAATCCATATCTAAAAATATTAGTACACCTATTATAAGAAAGCAAGCGATATATTGAAACAATTCCGTCGTTTCTATTTAAAGTCTTTTCATTTGCGAAATTTAGGTCTATTATAAATAATATTAATTTATGTCCTTTTTCAATAATGGATTGGCTTCATGTCCCCACCCGCAGAATATATCGCTCATGTTGCCCAAGCGGCCGATGCTTCACAGTGGAAAGTTCATGCTTTACAAGATCACCTGCAGAGCGTCGCTGCACAAGCGGGGGGATTCGCGGCAAAGTTTGGCAGCAGCGATTGGGCGGCATTGTGCGGTTCGTGGCACGATTTGGGCAAATTCCTCCCGGGGTGGCAGGCCTATATCCGTCGGCAAACGGGGTATGACGAAGATGCGCATATAGAAAACTATCCCGGCCGGCCTAACCACAGCTCCGCGGGCGCGGCATTGGCGATGCAGCGTTTTAATAAATCCCCTTTAGCAAGGCTCTTGGCTTATATTATCGCTGGTCACCACGCCGGCTTACCCGACTGGATGCCTGTGCCGGAAATAGGCGGCGACCTGCAGACCCGGCTTTTTGATCCGCTTGAAAATATTCTAAAAACTCACGAGATCGAACAAATAGCAAACATACCTGCCGCTCAGGCCTTTTTCGATATTGACCTTCCTAAATCAATGCCTCTGGGGTGTACTAATCCCGAAGCTGCCCGGCAGAGCATGGAATATGTGCATCTGTGGATTCGTATGCTGTTTTCTTGTGTTGTTGATGCGGACTTTTTGGATACGGAAAAGTTTTGTACTCTCGAAAATTTCCATAAACGGGGCGGCTATCCCGATCTTAAAGAACTGGTAGCGCGGTTTGACACATATATGGCCAGGAAGCAAGCCGATGCTCCGGCCACAGACGTTAATAAATCGCGCGCTGATATTCTGCACTGTTGCCGAACGAAAGCGGGATCTCCGCCGGGCTTCTTTTCGCTTACGGTGCCTACTGGCGGGGGGAAAACTCTTTCGTCGATGGCTTTCGCATTAAATCATGCGATACAACACAATAAACAACGCGTCATTATGGCGATTCCTTACACCAGTATCATCGAGCAAACAGCAGCAGTCTATAGGGAGGCCTTCGGGGAGGATACCGTGCTTGAACATCACAGCAACCTTGATCCGGATAAAGAGACGCACAAAAGCCGGCTTGCCTCGGAAAACTGGGACGCTCCGGTCGTGGTAACAACCAACGTTCAGCTTTTTGAATCACTATTTGCCAGCCGTACATCCTCGTGCAGAAAACTTCATAATATAGTAAACAGTGTCATAATTCTCGATGAGGCGCAAATGCTTCCGCCGTCGTATTTGAGGCCTGTTTTGTCTGCCTTACAGGGGCTTGTGAAACATTTCGGCGCCACGGTTGTTTTTTGCACCGCTACACAGCCGGCCTTGTCTGCCCGGATTGGCAGCGGCCTTGCTGTTTTTGACGGTCTGCCACCGGCTGTAGAAATTATGGATGAGCCGAAACATTATTTCACGGCCTTTAAGCGGGTAGATGTCGCTTTGCCTGCGCTCGGTTCCGTGTCGGATTGGCCTGCGCTCGCTGAAGATTTAAAAAAGCATGACCAGGTGTTGTGCGTGGTCAACACAAGAAACGATTGCCGTGCTTTGCATAAACTTATGCCCAAGGGCGCGGTTCATCTGTCGGCTAATATGTGCGGCGAAGAGCGCAGTGAAGTTATTGGCGAGGTCAAAAAGAAACTGGAGCAGGGCCAACCGGTACGGGTCATAAGCACCCAGCTGGTGGAAGCCGGGGTCGATATGGATTTCCCTGTTGTTTACCGGGCACTGGCAGGTATTGATTCCATTGTCCAGGCGGCCGGACGCTGCAACCGTGAAGGCCGTTTGAATCAAAAGGGGCGTTTGGGCAAAGTGGTGGTTTTTGTCCCGCCCAGGCCCGCGCCGCCTGGACTGCTGCGTAAGGGCGAAGATACTGCAAAAAGCATCTTGCAGGGCAAAACAGCCCTTGAGATGACCCCGGCACTTTTTAATGAGTATTTTAAGATTTTTTACAATGCCGTGAATGATTTTGACAATCCAGGGTTTCAGCCCCGCTTAGTTAGCGGCGCCGGTGAATGCGCGTTTCAATTTCGCTCGTTCGCCCGGGATTTCCGGCTGATTGACGATACTGCCCAACGCGGAATCATCGTCTGGTATAAAGGCAAATCCCGTGACAGTCTGGAATTGATAGCCATGCTACGCCGCAAAGGCCCTGAACCGTGGCTTATGCGCAAATTCCAACGCTTCATTGTCAACGTCCCGTTGCCGGTTTTCAATAAATTGGCAGAAGGTGATTATCTGGAAGATGTCCACGGTTACTGGGTACAAAAAGCCACAGGGCTTTATAAAAGTGGTTTAGGCCTGTTGCCCGATGCAGGAGAGTGGGATAGAGAAACATGGGTTTGTTAGTTTTTATTTGAGAGGAGGTCTTTATGACACAATTCTTTAATAAACCCTTCTGCCTCGAAGTCTGGGGTGATTACGCGTGTTTCACCCGTCCGGAGATGAAGGTGGAGCGGGTGAGTTATGACGTGATCACACCGTCGGCGGTGCGGGCGATATTCGAGGCGATTTTCTGGAAACCGGCAATTAAATGGAAGCCGACCAAGGTTGAAATCCTTAATCCCATCAAATGGATTTCCGTGCGGCGCAATGAGGTTGGCGCAGTGATAAGCCCGCGTTCAGACGGGTTGTTCATTGAGGAACATCGCCAGCAGCGCGCCGGGCTTTTCCTGCGTGATGTGAAGTATCGCATTCACGCGGAGCTTGAATACATTCCTATAAGTAAAAGAAGTAAAGTTCTTAATTCGGTTCCTGAATATCTGGTTGATACTGAAGAACTAGCGGAATTTGCCCGCGACCCTAAAGACGAGAACCCCGGCAAATACAACGCGATATTCACCCGCCGTGCGAAAAAAGGGCAATGTTTCAACCGTCCCTATTTCGGATGCAGGGAGTTCTCCTGCATGTTTCGTTTTGTCGAGGACGTGGACAAAGAAGAATTGAAGCCGATAACTGCGACTCGCGACCTTGGGTTTATGTTATATGACCTGGACTTTACTGATCTCAATGATCCGAAGCCTGCGTTCTTTAGAGCCGAAATCAAGAATGGAATCCTTGCCATTCCTGACTGGATGAGTGAGGAGGTGCGGCGATGATCCTGCAATCGTTATACGAGTATTATCAGAGAAACAAAGGAAGATTACCGCCCAAGGGTTTTCAGATTCAGGATATAAAATTTGTCATTGAAATAGACGAGGATGGACGGTTTTTAAATCTGGTTGATAAACGTGAAGGCAAAAAGGGAAAGCCGTATCTGTTGCCAAAGGCAAAGACCAGATCTGGTTCCAACTCTTACCAGACGACGTTTCTTTTATGGGATCATCACGGTTATCTGTTGGCTCATCCCAAGGAAGAATCTCCCAAGGCTGTCGAGATGGCTCAGAAACAGAAGACTACTTTTATCGCAGCTCTAGGAAGTCTCCCCGATACACTAAAGACCGATAAAGGTGTCGCGGCTGTATTAAAGTTTTATGAGAAAGATGAATGGAAGAAAGTCAAAGAGCAGCCAGCTTGGCCTGACTGTGCCCGGCTGGCAGGTTGTAATATGACGTTTCAATTGGCAGGCGATGATTGTCTTGTTCCTGAACGGGCAGCTGTCAGGTTTTATCAGTCTTCAATCTCCGATGAAGACAGCCCTGAAGATGCAGAGGATAAGGGTAAAAGCATGTCTGGGATATGTTTGATAACCGGCAAAAAGGACTTTGTAAAGAGACTTCACTCGCCGACCCCTGTCTTGGGTTCCCGGCCGAACGCTAAGATACCCGGTTTTCAGAAGAATTCAGGATTTGATTCCTATGGTAAGGAGCAGGCATTCAATGCCCCTGTTTCTTCGGACGCGGAGGCCGCGTATACTACGGCGCTTAAATATCTAATCTCGTCGGAAAGTAATAAAGTCATAATCAGCGATACAACGATCGTCTTCTGGGCTCAGAAGACGCTTGAGGCGTTTGACCTTGAATCGAATTTTGTCTGGTTTTTCAAATCGGACAAGGATGACACTGAGAGAGGTGTTAACGCAGTCAAGGCCCTGTTTAATGCTGTTGAGAGCGGGCGTCTGCCGGTGGACGAGGATAACAGGTTTTTTGTCCTGGGACTCGCGCCGAACGCGGCGCGTATTTCTGTCAGATTCTGGAAGGCAGGGACGATTAAAGAATTTGCTGAAAAAATATATCAGCATTTTATTGATTTTGAAATTACGCGTCCTGTTCAGGATAAATACGAATATTTATCGCTGTACCAAATCCTCGGCGCGACAGTGTTGGATTACAAAATGGACAATGTCCCGCCGAATCTTGCCGGAGCGGTTGTCAGCAGTATTCTGGATGGTACGCCGTATCCGCGCACACTCTTGCATCAATGCATGCGTCGCATTCGTGCGGAACAGTCAAAGAAAGATTCGCGCACTGGTAAGTCGATTCAGAATGTCAATCGAATACGAGCATCAATTCTTAAAGCTTGTCTTAATCGGTTTAATCGAATTCATAACCCTCAAACCAAGGAGGTTCTCGTGTCTCTAGATAGAACAAACACCGACACAGGATACCGTGTGGGGCGGCTGTTCGCGGTTTTGGAAAAAATTCAGGAGGAGGCCAATCCCGGTATCAACACAACCATCCGCGACCGATTTTATGGTGCTGCTTCGTCAACACCAGTTACGGTTTTTCCCAGGCTTTTAGGACTTAAGAATCATCATCTGCCTAAATTGTCGCTGGGTCGCAAGGTGAATATGGAAAGAGAGATTCAGGATATTATCGGTGAGATTAAAAGTTTCCCATCGCATCTGACCCTTGACCAGCAGGCCATGTTCGCGATTGGTTATTACCATCAGCGGCAGGCCTTTTTTGTGTCTAAAAAGGATTTGAATAACGAATAATAACTTTATCATTCAGGGAGGAGATAGGTACCATGACAACACCACTCACAAACCGTTACGACTTTGTTTTGTTTTTTGACGTACAGGACGGAAACCCCAACGGCGACCCCGATGCCGGTAACCTGCCGCGCATTGACGCGGAGACCGGCATGGGGTTGGTAACGGATGTCTGCATTAAGCGAAAGGTGCGGAATTATGTGCAGATAGTCAAAGAAGGAAATGTCCCCTTTGATATTTTTGTGAAATCCAAAGAATTTTCCGGTCTAGAAACCGTTTTAAATAAGTTGATTCGAGATGGGTATCAAGAGATAGGCATTGATTTGGAGGCTGACAAGACAAAAGACGGAGAAAAAAGAAAAAGTAAAGGTGGAGCTCAAGGGGAAGAGGTCAACGAAGGCCGTCGGCACATGTGTTCGAAGTTTTTTGATATTCGTACTTTTGGAGCTGTTATGAGCACTGGTCCTAACGCTGGACAAGTACGAGGGCCTGTTCAAATAACCTTTGCGAGATCTATTGAGCCTTTAGTTAGTTTGGAGCATGCGTTAACTGTTTGCGCTGCAAGGTCGGAAGATAAGAGCTACGAAGAGCAAGTTGGAATACAAGGTCGAAAATACACCGTTCCTTATGGCCTTTATCGCGTTCATGGTTTTGTGTCTGCTCATCTGGCAGCCCAGACAGGGTTTTCCAAGGAAGATTTAAATTTGTTCTGGGAGGCTTTGCAGAAAATGTTTGATCACGATCATTCCGCGGCCCGCGGCCTTATGACAACACGGGCGCTTATAGTTTTTGAACATGGTACTGCTTTGGGCACAGCGAGTGCGGCATCTCTCTTTGACCGGGTGGAAGCCAAACGTGTTACTGAAGGCCCGGCCAGGAAGTTTAGCGATTACCAAATTTTGCTGGATAACCAGCCTGTCGTTGAATTACCAAAAATTGTCCGGGTGGGATAATTTTATGTTCTCCGAAGACAATCTTATTCAGCTTTCGGCTTTACAGCATTTTGTGTATTGCCCCCGGCAGTGCGCGCTGATCCACATCGAGCAGGTGTGGGTGGAAAATATGTTCACGGCCGAAGGCAGGATCATGCATGATAAAGTGCATGAAGAGAGAGTGGAATACCGGGAAGGCGTCAAAATAGAGCGCGGCATGTTTCTTCGCTCGTTGGAGCTGGGCCTCATTGGTAAAGCAGATGTGGTGGAGTTTCATAGCGCTGCCGGCGGGGCTTGGCTTCCTTTTCCGGTAGAGTATAAAAGGGGAAAGCCCAAAAAAGACTCTTGCGACATGGTCCAGTTGTGCGCCCAGGCTTTCTGCCTGGAAGAGATGCTTAACGTAAAAATAGGAAAAGGCGCCTTGTATTATGGCCGCACGCGGCATCGGCATGAAGTTGTTTTCGATGACGATTTGAGGGCCGTTACCCGTAACGCCGCATCCCAGGTGCGGGCGTTTCTTGAAAAGGGAGAAACGCCGTTCCCGGAATACTCGCCCAAGTGCAAGGCCTGCTCTATGCTTGCGGTATGCTTGCCGAAAGTCATGGGCCGGCATCAGTCTGTAACCTGTTACCTGGAGGAGCAACTGAAAGACCCGTGAAGAAATATTTAAATACTTTATATGTCACCACTCAAGGGGCCTATCTGTCGAAAGAGGGTGAAACGGTGGTTGTGAAGGTGGAAGAAGAAAAGCGCCTGCAAATCCCTGTCCATACCCTCGACGGAATCGTGTGTTTCGGGCAGGTGGGAATGAGCCCGTTTTTGATGGGGCATTGCGCCGAGAACAACGTGGCCGTTACTTTTTTAACCGAGTATGGCCGGTTTTTGGCAAGCCTGCGAGGGAAGGTTTGCGGTAATGTGCTGCTTCGGCGCCAGCAGTACCGCAAAGCGGACGATCCTGCCTTTTCGGCAGAGGTCGCGCGCAGCATTGTCCGGGGCAAGATCGCTAATGCCCGGGCTGTATTGCAGCGAAGATTGAGGGACCATCCCGAGAAAAATAATACTCCCGATGTCAAACAGGCCTCGGGGCGGTTGAGTTGTTCTCTGGATAAACTGACCCGGCCGCTTGACCTAGATATGATCCGGGGCATAGAAGGCGAATGCGCGCACACGTATTTCAGTGTTTTTAATGATCTGATCGTCGCGCAAAAAAATGACTTTATTTTTGAGGAGCGTAACCGCCGGCCGCCGCTGGACCGGGTGAATTGTCTTTTGTCTTTTATTTATACTTTGGTTATGCATGATGTGCGTTCCGCGCTCGAAACTGTAGGGCTTGATCCTGCCGTCGGGTTTTTGCATCGCGACCGGCCCGGCCGGCCTGGGTTGGCTTTGGATATGTTGGAAGAATTCCGGCCGTTTATGGCGGACAGGTTGGTCTTGTCTTTGATTAACCGGGAACAGGTGCAGGCCAAGGGCTTCATGCAGTCGGAATCGCGTGCCGTCACAATGGATGATGAGACCCGAAAAAGCATTCTTGTGGCCTATCAGAAAAGGAAGCAGGAAGAAATAACGCATCCCTATTTGCAGGAAACCGTGCCGGTAGGGCTTTTGTTTTATATCCAGGCATTGCTCATGGCACGTTTTCTCCGGGAAGACATAGACGGCTATCCTGTATTTATCTGGAAATAAGAAGGTGTCCCATGCTGGTGTTGATCAGTTATGATGTAAAAATGGACGACAGCGGTGGACCCCGGCGGTTACGCCGGGTGGCAAAGGCCTGCAAAAATTTTGGCCAGCGGGTGCAGTATTCTGTCTTTGAATGTAACGTAGATCCGGCCCAATGGGCCAAACTGCGCCAGCAACTGATTGATGAAATCGATTTGAAAAAAGACAGCCTCCGGTTTTATTTTTTAGGCTCCAACTGGAGACGGCGGGTTGAGCACATGGGGGCCAAGGAACCTGTTGACCTGGAAGGGCCGCTTGTCGCGTAGTAATCTGCCGTGCGAACCATGAGAGCGTGTGCTGTATGCGGGACGTTCGCAGGGGAGACATGTTCTTTGACAACAATAATTTATTTCAATCCGATATATAATTTGTTTGTTTGATCGCAGCAAATCCGCCAAGGTTCGCGGAAATAGAAGTTTTAGTTATTGGTGTTGTAACAGATAGAAGAAGACAGTCGCGCCCTTCGCGGGCGCGTGGATTGAAACTTTGCCGTTCAGAATAAAAAACGAGGTCGGGAAAGGTCGCGCCCTTCGCGGGCGCGTGGATTGAAACACGGGCAATCTGGAGATTTTGTGCATTTGTTTGGTCGCGCCCTTCGCGGGCGCGTGGATTGAAACAGGGGTAGCGCGCGCGGATGGTAAAGATGGTAAAGGTCGCGCCCTTCGCGGGCGCGTGGATTGAAACCTTGGAGGACGCTTGTCCATTATAACTGATACTGGTCGCGCCCTTCGCGGGCGCGTGGATTGAAACTTGTCCGCTCGGATGTGCGGATTTTGCGCAAGCTGTCGCGCCCTTCGCGGGCGCGTGGATTGAAACTATCTATAAAAAGGAGGTAAAAAATGGGTCATATGTCGCGCCCTTCGCGGGCGCGTGGATTGAAACCTAATATCGCAACACTTTCGCCGGCGGAAAAACTGTCGCGCCCTTCGCGGGCGCGTGGATTGAAACTTAAAAAAAGAGGTGAGGCCGATGAAGAAATAAGTCGCGCCCTTCGCGGGCGCGTGGATTGAAACAACTTCATGGTCGTCGTCGATGTTGAGCGGAGACTGTCGCGCCCTTCGCGGGCGCGTGGATTGAAACTGGCGAACAACCTTATGGTTGTTCTGGTGGAGGCGTCGCGCCCTTCGCGGGCGCGTGGATTGAAACCAGCGCCGAGCGTGTTGCTCCGACCTGACGATGTCGCGCCCTTCGCGGGCGCGTGGATTGAAACACAGCGCGATCGCAGGCATGGGATAATTCATCGTGTCGCGCCCTTCGCGGGCGCGTGGATTGAAACGGCGAGTATGAAATACTCGTCAAAGCAGAAATCAAAGTCGCGCCCTTCGCGGGCGCGTGGATTGAAACGTAACAGACTTCGGTTTGCTATTGTTGGTTAGAGGGTCGCGCCCTTCGCGGGCGCGTGGATTGAAACTCATCAGGAGTATCGCGCGCGGATGGTAAAGATGGTCGCGCCCTTCGCGGGCGCGTGGATTGAAACCGTCGCCCGGCGATTGTGTATCTCCTCACGCACGGTCGCGCCCTTCGCGGGCGCGTGGATTGAAACGACGCCGACACAAAAACTAAAAAATTAAACATTAAGTCGCGCCCTTCGCGGGCGCGTGGATTGAAACTTTAATGCGTTTCAATTCTTTGTGCAGCCCCATGTCGCGCCCTTCGCGGGCGCGTGGATTGAAACCTGCACATGATTAAGAGCCAAAGCAACGCCCTGAGCGTCGCGCCCTTCGCGGGCGCGTGGATTGAAACTATCAAGGGTGTGTACTAGCTTGTCCTGGTGTGTCAGTCGCGCCCTTCGCGGGCGCGTGGATTGAAACGTCTATGGCTGGTAGGCTAGGCTGCCTAGGTACTGTCGCGCCCTTCGCGGGCGCGTGGTGATAACAAAGAGTTGGAGAATGAAATCAGCATGTTTAAAAAAATAAGCCCAAACAGTTTTCAAGCTGTTTGGGCAGAAAACGGGAAGGGAACCGCCAGTCTCCCTATCAGACCAGTTGGGGTTGAATCTTCCAAAGGTCAGGTGGCAGTGGGCGGGCTTTCTGCTCGTTCCTCGTCTCCTAAAAAATATACGGCAGTCCGCTACTCCTGTCAAGAGCAAGATTCCCCTGATATTCAATGAAGCGCTTTTCAATTTATTGACAGGATACAATGCTTGTTATATATCTATTAATGGCTTTTGGAGCGGAGGTCCTTTGTCAGCCACATAACTTCCAGAGGCCTTCGCCGGGTTGGACAAAACAGCCCGGTTAATTTTTTTTTATCGAATAAATCTTTATATTCGCGCCCTTGTCTTGAGGCCGCGGGGTTTTATTTGCTTTCAAAAGTTATTTATATTAGAATACACCCACGTTTTGACAAGGAGGAGGTGTGGAAGATTCTTTTTACAGTCAGATGGTCAGCGCCGGGTTGAATAAAGAGCCGCTTTCGGAAGCCCAATGTCTCGGTATATTGGAATCGCCCAAGATCCGTCTGCTCGCGCTGTTAGACGCCGCTTATCAGCTTCGGCACGCTTTTTATGGGAAGAAAGTTCTTATTCACATTATTGATAATGTCCAGAACGGGGCCTGTCCGGAAGACTGTCGCTATTGCGCCCAGTCACGGGAGGCGTCTGTTTCTATCGAGTCATACGGGTTTAAGTCGGATGAAGAGATTTTGGCTGAAGCCGCGCAGGCTTACAATTCGGGCGCTTTCCGCCATTGCCTGGTCTTTTCCGGGCGGGCCCCCTCTTCAAAACGTATAGAGCGACTTGCCGGGTTGGTCAGGGAGATGAAACGGCGTTATCAGCCTATGGAGATTTGTGTTTCTCCCGGCCTCCTTGACAGAGAGCAGGCCGAAATTCTCAAAGCCGCCGGGGTGGACCGCATTAACCATAATTTAAATACTTCCCGCCGGTTTTACCCGCGGATTTGTTCCACGCACACCTATGAGGACCGCCTGGCCACGATCCGGACCGCCCAGTCCGTGGGGCTGCAGATTTGTTCGGGGATCATAGTGGGAATGGGGGAGAGCAGCCGGGACATTATCGAAGTGGCACAGACGCTGGCCGCCTTGGGCGCGGATTCGATTCCCGTTAATTTTTTTATTCCTGTCGACGGGACACGGCTTGACGCTCCTTTGCATCTGACCCCGGAATATTGCCTGCGGGTGCTTGCTTTGTTCAGGTTTCTTAATCCAGCGGTTGACCTCCGAGTGGCGGCCGGCCGGGAATTGTATTTGAGAGAATTGGAGCCCCTGGCCCTGTACGCGGCGAACTCCCTATTTTTGACTGGATATTTGAATGTGCAGGGCGCGGCTCCCAATGCGACTTTACAGATGATCCGGTCCGCGGGGTTTGACATTCAGTCGGACATTAAACTTGAAGATTTGTTGGGCAGCGGGACGCCGCAGGATAAACCGGACCGGCCGTCAGGCATATCTTTAAAAGCTTTAAGTGAATTGAGGCCGGCGGGGCAGAGGAAACCCTCATGCCGCGGGTCCAAACAATAATTTTAACCGGAGGGGCCATGGAAAAAGTTATTATTATCGGGTCTGGGCCGTCGGCGCATACCGCCGCTATTTATCTGGGAAGGGCGCAGTGCGATCCCCTGCTTTTCGAAGGCATGATGGCCGGCGGGGTGGCGGCCGGCGGGCAGTTGACCACCACCACGGACATCGAAAACTTTCCCGGATTCCCGGACGGGATCCCCGGCCCGCAGTTGATGGAGGACATGCGCCGGCAGTCCATAAAGTGCGGGGCGCGCATTAAGACCGAAACCGTCACGGCGGTTGATTTCAGCGGCCGGCCGTTGAAGGTTTTTGCGGAGGAAACGGAATATTCTGCTTCGGCTGTCATCATCGCGACGGGCGCGACCGCAAAGCGCATGCATGTCCCCGGAGAGGAACGGCTTTGGCAAAGGGGGATTTCCGCTTGCGCGGTGTGCGACGGGGCGTTGCCTGTTTTCCGCAATAAAGTCCTGTTCGTGATCGGCGGGGGGGACACGGCGGCCGAGGAAGCGACCCACCTGACAAAATACGCCAGCCGGGTGTTTCTTGTCCACCGCCGGGACCAGCTGCGGGCGTCCCAGGTCATGCAAAAAAGGATATTTGCCAATAAAAAAATTTCCGTGATATGGGATTCGGTCCTGGCCGGCGTTCAGGGAGACAATCTCCTGAACGCCGTTGTGCTGAAAAATGTCAAGACCGGCGAAGAAACCACCCATGAGGCGGGAGGCCTTTTTTACGCGATAGGGCACGCGCCGAACACCGCGTTTCTTCAAGGGCAGATTGATCTGGATGACGACGGATATATCCGGACCGCGCCGGGCGGGACGCTCACGAATGCCGAAGGTGTTTTCGCCTGCGGTGACGTGCAGGATAAAAAATACCGCCAGGCCATTACTGCGGCCGGGTCCGGCTGCATGGCCGCGCTGGATTGCGAACGTTACCTTTCCTCACTGGGCGAATAATGTCCACAAGGAGGATGTCCTTTTCATGAGGCCCGAAACCGTCAGCCCGACCGCGCAAGAATCCTGGCCGATGTTTGAAAGGATCGCTTCCCGTTATGACGCGGTTAACAGGATCCTGTCTCTGGGCATGGACCGGTCCTGGCGCCGCAGGCTCGCCGGAAAAGTGAACGGCCTGACGGGCGGGCGGATTCTTGACGTGGCCACGGGAACAGGCGATGTGCTGATGGAGCTAGCCCGCCATAGCGCGGCCCCGTTAAAGTTGTACGGGCTCGACCAGGCGGAAAGCATGCTCCAGATCGCCCGGGAGAAGTCCCGCCGTTTTTCCTGTCGGCATGTCGATTTCCTGAAAGCCGATGCCCTGCACCTGCCGTTTTCCGCGGATATTTTTGACGCGGTGACCATGGGATTCGGGATCCGGAATATGCCGGACCCCCCGGGGGTTTTACAGGAAATAGCCCGGGTTTTAAAACCGGGAGGCCGTGTCTTTATCCTGGAATTTTCCCTCCCGGCCAATAGGCTGATCCGCCGGGCCGCTTTGCTGTACCTGCGGGGCGTTGTGCCCGTTGTCGGCGGATTCTTTTCGGGAAACGTAAAGGCCTACCGATACTTAACCCGTTCGGTGGAATATTTCCCTTGTGGGGATAATTTTTGCCGCTGGCTCCGGCAGAATGAATTTGTGAATATCACCACGGATTCTGTTTTGTGGGGGATGGCTTCCATTTATTCGGCTCAGAAACCGGGAACCATCCGGCCGGATCCCGGATGACCCGCGGTTCAGCCATATATGAATTCCCTTGCGACGAAAAAATTCTTGGTTTATAGTAAATTAATTTGAGGCGATTTTTTAAGAATGGGGGGATTTGTAAAATACTCGGCCGATACAAAAACCGTTTTTAGTGGGCGCTTCCCGGAAAATTGTCATAAGACTTTAATAAGGCAGAAAAAGGCATGGCGAAATATCAATTGATCAAGACTCGGGGCGTTCCGGTCTTCCCCGATGGGTGTCCTATCTGCGGCTCGTCGGATGACTTGAACCGGATTGAAATGGAACACGAAGCGCGGTTCCTGGCTTCGCACACTGTTCAGACCGTGACGATGGACGTTGATTTTTATAACGTGGCGAAGATCGGCTGGACATACAAATTCTGCAATCCGTGCGTTAAATTGTGGAACGAGTCACGATCACCGAAGCTCACGCGTGCCCAAAATTCTTTATTGCTGGTACTTGCCCTGGTTGGGATTTTTCTCTCGGGCTTCGCCAGTTACCAGGTAGCCCGGGCTGACAACGTAAAAACGGCTGACCTTATCGCGACTGGCCAGTTTGACCAGACATCCCCATGGGATAGATGGGCACTCGATAGCCCTAAAGGGTTCGTGATTACTGTCGTCATTTTCTCGATATTTTTTATCTTTTTTGGGGTTCTTCCTTTTTGTTTCGGCGTGTCGGAAGTTCTGACAAGGATTCAGAAGAAGCGTTTTTTCGACAGTCATCCGGGCTTACGGGAGTTGTTTAAGCGGAATGGCTCGCCCATCCCGGGGCATCCTGACTGCGGGGTGCGATTTGACGGCATCGAGAAATACCTTGTCAATCTTCCCCCGGTATGCGATCAGCGGACATCGGCCATGTTATTGGCCACGGCGGCCAGCCAGGGACAATTTGTTGTGTTGTGGCAGATTCAAAATCCCCAATATGCCGAAGCTTTTAAACAGCTGAACAGCGCGATTCTGGTATGAGCGGGATGGATCTCGGGGTATTATGAGGGTTAAATAACTTTACGGACCACAAAGATTTACTGAAGGGGTCATGCTCCATGCAAGACAAGTTGCCGGATTCCATTAACACCCAGGATTTCGTTCCGTTGTTTGAGCGTATCGAATATGAAGAGAAACATTTTTTTATCACCGGGCGGGCAGGGACAGGGAAATCCACATTTCTGCTTTTTTACCGCCAGCGGACAGGCAAGAATCTGGTTGTCCTGGCGCCCACCGGCGTCGCCGCGCTGAATATCAAAGGGCAGACGATTCATTCTTTCTTTAATTTCCGGCCAGACATCACCGTTGACGGGGTCCGCACCGTGCGGTTCCACCCGAAGATGAAAAAGGTTTACCAAAATCTGGATACGATTATTATTGATGAAATTTCCATGGTGCGGGCCGATCTCCTGGACTGCATTGACGCGTTCCTGCGGATGTACGGGCCGCGGTCCGACAAACCGTTCGGCGGCGTGCAGATGATTTTTATCGGCGACTTGTATCAGCTGGCGCCGGTCGTGCGCCAGGATGAACAGTCCATTTTCAGCACGGTGTATGACAGCCCGTATTTTTTTTCGGCGAAATCCCTGCAAAAAATCGATATGCATTATGTTGAGCTCGAGCAGTCTTACCGCCAGAAAGACGACCGGTTTATCGACCTCCTGAACCGGATCCGCACCAACGCCGTGGAACAGGAGGATATCGACGCGTTCAACGAGCGGTATCAGCCGGATTTTGAGCCGGATATGGATAAATTTTTTATTTACCTGACGACCACCAACCGTCTCGCCGACCAGATCAACGAACGCCGGCTGAACGATATCGACCGCAATTCATTTTCCGTGGAAGGCGTGTTGAAAGGCGAGTTCGACACCAAATTCCTGCCGACGCACGCGAATCTTGATTTAAAAATCGGTTCGCAGGTCATGCTCCTGAATAATGACACGGAGAGGCGCTGGGTGAACGGCAGCATAGGAAAAATCCTTGACCTTTTTTTCGAGGGGGAAACACCGGTCTGTATTCTTGTTGAATTATCCGGGGGGCGCAAGGTGGAGGTCACGCCGTTCATCTGGGAGCTGTTTCAGTTTTATTATGATGAGGAGACCGAAACCATTGAAGCGCGCACCGCAGGCTCTTTTCAGCAGTTTCCGCTTAAGCTGGCCTGGGCCGTGACGATTCATAAAGGCCAGGGCAAGACTTTTGACCATGTTATTGTGGATATCGGGGAAGGGACATTTTGTCACGGGCAGCTTTATGTCGCCTTGAGCCGCTGCACGACCTTGGAGGGGATCGTGCTCAAACGGCCGATTTCCCGTAAAGACGTTTTTATGGATGCCCGGATCGCTGAATTCTTGACCCAATTCCAGTACCAGCAGGCCGCCGCGCGGTTCCCGTTAAAGAAGCGCCAGGCGATCATTGAAACGGCCTTAACCCGGAATCAGACGCTCGAAATCACCTATTTGAAAGAAAATAACCAGAAGTTTTTACGCCGGGTTATTCCCCGGGTTTTACGGCAGGTGGAACACAAGGGTGAGCCGTGCCTGGGGCTTGAGGCCTTTTGCCTAGACCGGCAGGCGAACTGGGTGTTCCGTTTGCCGTGTATTACGGATATTAAAGTTGTGGACCGCGAGTCGGTTTAAATGTCCTTTTAAATTTGTTTTGAGATGAACCTTTCACCGTTAAAAATTTGGATTTTGGCTGTCCGGCCCCAGACGCTTTCAGCCAGCGTTGCGCCGGTTATCCTCGGCACGGCGATGGCGTGGGGTGACGGCGTATCGCATTGGCCGTCTGCCTGGCTGGCTCTTTTGGGGGCCCTGGGTCTGCAGATCGGCACGAATCTGGTTAATGATTATTTTGATTTCAAGAATGGCGTGGACACGGAAGACCGTTTAGGCCCGTTGCGCGTTACGCAGACCGGGCTTGTGCACCCCCGCAGGATGATAGGGGTGGCCACCTTGGTTTTCGGCTTTGCGGCCCTGATAAGCTCCTTTTTGGTCCTCCGGGCCGGCTGGCCGATTGCCGTGATCGCCCTGACAGGGATTTTAGCAGGCATTTTTTATACGGCCGGGCCCCGGCCTCTTGGATATATCGGGTTGGGGGAAGCGCTCGTTTTTATTTTTTTCGGGCCGGTGGCGGTTATGGGAACCTATTATGTTCAATCTTTTGAAATGCATGCCGGAGTTTTTTTCGCCGGATTGGCCGCCGGATGTTTTTCCTCCGCGATCCTTGTCGTCAATAACTTGAGAGACATCGAAACAGACCGGCGTTCCGGCAAAAGAACTTTAGCCGTCCGGTTTGGGGCGTCATTTGCCAGGAAGGAATACTTCACGCTCATGTTTACTGGTTCTTTTCTTCCGGTTTTGCTTTATGTGCTCATTGAGGACCATCGTTGGATCCTTTTATCTCCGCTGGTCTGCCTGGCGTCATTGCCTTGTCTGGAGACGGTTTTTTCCAGGACAGACGGCCCCTCCTTAAACAAAGCCCTCGCCTGGACCGGGATCTTGTTGCTTGTGTTCACGGGGCTCTTTTCGATCGGCTGGGCTTTCTGATGATTAAAACCGCTGAAATTTTCCGTTATGCTATTCCTCTGCAACCTCCCGTGATGCTCGATGGCCGGCTCTTAAAAGAACGGGAGGGGTTCTTTATCAAGATTACGGATAATGCCGGAGCCGTGGGATGGGGGGAAGCGGCTTCTCTTCAAGATGGCCTAAAAGAAACCGAAGCGCAAATGATCAATGCCGCGGCGTTATTAAGGGATCAGCCTCTCCCGGAGGCGATGGAGGAGATGAACGCGATCTATATTAACGGCGTCGCCTTATCGGAGTACAAGCCGGCTGTCCAATGGGCGGTTGAAACAGCTTTATTCACGCTCAAAGCCAACAGTCGGGGCCTTCCTTTAGCCAGGATGATTGACCGGCGTTCCGAGCTTCATGTTCCGGTTAACCGTTTTCTGGTCGGGACATTGGCGGATATTGTCTCTCAGGCCGAGGCCGCGCTGCGGCAGGGCTACCGGACACTTAAAATCAAAGCGGGGCAGGGGGGGGCGCTTGAGGACGATATTGAACGCGTCCGGGCGGTTAACACCGTCATTGAGAGCAAGGCCCTGCTTCGCGTTGACGCCAACCGCTCCTGGGAATTGCCGGAGGCGATTGAATTCATCCGGCAGGTCGGCCTGACGACGATTGAATATATAGAAGAGCCCTTGAAAGATCTTTCCCGGGTGGGGGAATTTTACCAGGAAACACTTATGCCTGTGGCCCTGGACGAATCCATCCAAACGCTGGATCTTGAGCGCATTCAGTCTCTGGACGGGGTTGAGGTCTTGGTTTTAAAGCCGGCGTTATTAGGCGGGTTTCATGAAACCTGGCAACTGGCCACCCGGGCCAAAGACCGGGGCTTGCGTGTTGTTTTCAGCTCGGTCTTTGAGTCGGGTTACGGGTTAACCGTGATCGCGCATATGGCCGCCTGCCTGACCAGAAATATTCCGGCCAGCCTGGACACCGGGAAGTTTTTTACCCAGGATGTCCTGACCGCCCCTTTGACATTTTCTCACGCCAGTATGTCCTTGCAACAGCACAACCTTTTGAATGTTAATTTCAATACGGCTCTTTTGGCCCGGTGCGGGATTTAACACTCCGTAGGGGCGAAGAAAAATTATGGTTCCTTTAAAATACGCGGTGGTATATAATAAGCCCAGTGAGGATTTCTATATGCCCTGTAAAGATGCTGCATCCAATATGATCATCAGGCTGGATCATCAGGATCGTTTTATTTCCTTTGAATTCAGTAAAATGACCTGTAGAAGCCTTATTAACGGGGAAACCGGATTTCAACGTCATTGCCGGGGAAAAAATATTTTTGAAATCCTGGATTATAATTTTTCTGACCTTGTCCGCGCTTTACACTTGGAAGAGGAAGAACAGCAGTATATTTTATATCTTGAATGGGATGCCTTAAGAGCCTCTTTGGCCGCTTTTTTTGGGATTGAGAAAACCAATGTCGATCCTGAACGCTGCCTGATTACTTCGGTGCAACACGACGAAGACGGGATTACTATTTCCGAAATTATCCTGCCCCCCCGGGATCTCCCCGAACTCGCGCCCCGCCCGGCATAAAGTTTGCATAATTTTTCAGCAGGGTCTCCGACCGTTAAGTTTCTGAATGGCCCAGAGCCATCACGATTTTCCCGGTCCGAACCATTTCTAAAATACCGTATTTTTTCATTAAAGCTTCAAACTCGTCCAGTTCGGCCGTCGGCCCAGTCTGCTCGACAATCAACGTGTTGTCGGAGTCGTCCAGGATGCGCGTGCGGTATTTCTTCATGAGTTTAAGCACGATCGGCCTGTTGGAGGACGACACCTTGATTTTGATCAGCGCTAATTCGGTATGGGTAGAGTCCTGTCCGGTATGCTCGCTGGCATGAATGACGTCAATCAGTTTTTGGACCTGTTTAATGATTTGGTCCAGCGTTTCCGGGTCTCCCTGCGCGGTGATCGTCATCCGCGAATAGCGGGGGTTGTAGGCCGGGGACACGACAAGGGAGTCAATATTATAACCGCGCCGGGCAAAAATATGGGCTATCCGGACCAGAACCCCGGGTTTGTTGGCGACGGTCATACTGATGGTGTGGATATTTTTACGCTCGATGTTTTCTGATGACATAGAATACCTCTTTATGTGCTGCCGGTTGGCTTCTCGAGTTTTGATTTCGGGGGTTCGATAATCATATGATATGCTGATTTCCCCGCCGGGACCATGGGGAAGACGTTGTCTTCCTTGACGACTTCGCAATGCACCAGGGCCGGACCGTGGTGTTTAAGGGCCGCTTTCAGCACGCTTTCCGCTTCTTCAACTTTCCCGATGTGGTATCCTTTGACCTGGTAGGCCTCCGCCAGTTTGACAAAGTCGGGATTCCCCTCCAGATTCACCCCGGAGAGGCGGTTGTCAAAAAACAGCTCCTGCCATTGCCGGACCATGCCGAGATATTTGTTGTCAATAATGATAATTTTCACCGGGAGTTTATGGACGAACGCCGTGGCCAGTTCATAAAGCGTCATTTGAAAACCGCCGTCCCCGACAATGGCGACCACCAGTTCTTTGGGCCGCCCGAACTGGGCGCCGATGGCGGCCGGGAACCCGTAGCCCATTGTCCCGGCCCCGCCGGATGAGAGCCATTGGTCGCTCCGGTCGCAGCGATAAAATTGCGCGGCCCACATCTGATGCTGGCCGACATCCGTCACCACCGTGGCTGTCCCTTTGGTCAATCGGTAAACCGTATCAATGACATATTGAGCTGTCAGGCCGGCGTTGATGTCATAATGGAGCGGGAATTCATTTTTGTAATATTCCACTTCCTTGAGCCACTCGGCCGTGTCCAGTTTATCCACGTATTTGATCAGTTCTTTTAAAATAAGACGGGCGTCCCCGATCAAGGCGCTGTCCGGCTTAATCACTTTCCCGATTTCAGCCGGATCAATATCGATGTGCAGCTTTTTGGCGCCGATGCAGAATTCTTCAGTGTTTCCGTTGATCCGGTCGTCAAACCGCGACCCGATGGAACAAATAAGGTCGCAGTTGATAAGCGCTTTGTTGGAATACGCCGTGCCGTGCATCCCGATCATCCCGAGGGAAAGAGCGTGGGTTTCCGGGAAGGCCCCTTTCCCCAAGAGGGTGCAGATCACCGGGGCCTGGAGTTTTTCTGCCAGGGCCCGCACTTCCTGATCCGCTTTGGCAATGACGGCTCCGTGCCCCACCAGCAGGAGCGGCCGTTTAGCGCCTTTAAACATCCTGGCCATGGTTTTGATGCCTTTGATATTGACTTTGGCGGCGACGGAGTATCCGGGCAAGTCCATGGGAGGATTGATTGTTTGGGCCGTAAACGGGGCGGAGGAAATATCTTTGGGCAGATCAATCAAGACCGGGCCGGGCCGGTTGGTGTTCGCGATAAAAAACGCTTCTTTGATGATCCGCGGGATATCATTTGCGTCATGAACCAGATAGCTGTGCTTGACGACCGGCATAGTGATGCCGACGATATCCGCTTCCTGGAACGCGTCTTTCCCCAGCATGGCCCGGATCGTCTGTCCCGTCAGGACAATGACCGGGACAGAATCCATCATGGCGGTCATAATGCCGGTCACAGCGTTGGTGGCTCCGGGGCCGCTGGTTACGCAAACGACGCCGGGCCTTCCGGTCACGCGAGCGTAACCGTCGGCCATATGCACCGCCGCTTGTTCGTGCCGCACCAGGATCAGTTTAATTTTAGAGTTGACCAACGCGTCAAAAATGGGGATAACGGCGCCGCCGGAAAGCCCAAAAATATATTCAACCCCTTGTGCTTCCAGACATTTGATCAGAACCTCTGCGCCATTCAGCTGTTCTTTGGTGGTTTTCTGGGCCATAGAATCCTCGATTATTAATAAAATTATTAAACCAACATCCTGCGGCTCGTTCGCTTGGACTCACTCGCGCAGGATCAATTCGCATTTTTAGTTTACACTCCCTTGGGTCGTGTAAACTAAATGTTCATTGAATAAAACGGGTTTCATCTTAGCAAAACGTGTCGGGGAATGCAAGATTTTTGTCCATGCTGTACTTTTATTTCCCGGCAGGGACGCATTTTTAAGAATAATTCTGTTTGAGCCAATCCACGATCAGGTCTGTTTCGTACAGGGCCTGTCCGTTCGTTCATAAAGGACTCCTTTTGGCACAGCCGGAGGGGGGCAGGGCCCCGTGTGTGAGGTATTATGATATGATTTCTCTATTCTGTCGATACGTTTCAGCGGGCTCCCGGCTGTGTCTGATAGTGTGCCTGGTATGCCAGCAGGTTTTCCCGCAACAGGTCTAAATCTCCGATTTTAAACAAGGTCGCCCGGATATGCGCCGCTTCCGGAAAGCCCCGGATATAGCCGATAAAATGTTTCCGGAGGTGTACTGTGCCCCACCGGGGGCCTTTATATTGTTCAGCCAGGGTAAGGTGCTGGAGGCAGACTTCAAAACGCTCGGCCGGGGAAGGAGCGGCCGCTTCCTGTCCGGTTTCCAGATAATGCCGGGCTGTCTTAAAAATCCAGGGATGGATAATGGCTTCCCGCCCGATCATGACCCCGTCACAGCCCCAGTCAAGCATGGCCCGCACATCTATGGCGGTTTGAACATCTCCGTTGCCGATGACCGGAATTGAAATTGATTTCTTAACTTCCCCTAGCCACCGCCAATCCGCGTTCCCTTTATAGGCCTGATTGCGTGTCCGGCAGTGGATGGTGAGGGCCTGCGCCCCGGCCTGCTCCACGATGCGGGCGACGTCCAGGATGACGATCGAATTTTGGTCCCAGCCCAGCCGGGTTTTAACGGTGACGGGGACAGGCGAAGTTTTTACAACCGCCGCAAGGATACGCTCCAGCAACGGGAGGTCTTTGAGCAGGGCCGCGCCCTCTCCCCGCTGGGCATGATTCCTGGCCCAGCAGCCGCAGTTAATATCGATGAAGTCCGGACGGAAACGGGAAACAATCTCGACGGCTTGCTGCATGGATTCGACGCGGCTGCCGAAAAGCTGTATCCCGACCGGGCGCTCTTCTTCCTCAATTCTGACGCGCACCAGGGATTTAGGGATGCTACGGATGAGGGCTTCACAGCTGGTGAATTCGGTCATGACCACGTCCGCCCCCAGTTGCTTGCATATCCGGCGGAAAGGGATGTCAGTCACATCGTCCATGGGGGCGAGGATAAGAGGAGTGTCCCGGTTGAAAAAATTTATTTTCATCGTGATTGCCTTAACTGGTTTTAGCCCGACCAATTATACTTGATTTTAGTTTGATTGCAAATATTCCTGAAATGGTGTATATGTAAGGTTGTTATTTTTAAAAAAGTTTTATGAAAAAGACGACTATTTCTTTTTTTACCCTCGGGTGCCGGGTGAACCAGTCGGAAACAGCGGTTTTGCAGACTCTTTTCGCGCAGGAGGGGTACCGGGTTGTGGCTTTTGGCGAGCCGGCGGACATTGTGGTCATCAATACCTGCACGGTTACGGCCAAAGGGGACGCCGATACCCGCAAAATGGTGAACAGGCTTGCCCGCGAATTCCCAGAAACCCGAATAGCTCTTATCGGTTGTCAGTCCCAGTTGCAGGGAGACGAACTCGCGCAGTTTAAGAATGTGCGCTGGGTGGTGGGAACAGCCGCCAAGCTGAAACTCTCGGAGATTATCCGGGAAAAATACCCGGAGACCGGGGCTCGTGTTATTGTCGAGCCTATCCCGCGGGAACCTTTTTCTCTTCCGCCGGCGGGGCGGGACCGGCAGCACACGCGGGCTATTTTAAAGATACAGGACGGGTGTGATTTTTTTTGCTCTTACTGTGAAGTGCCGTACGCCCGGGGGCGGGCCCGCAGCCGGTTTTATGGCGATGTGATACAGGCCGGACGGAATTTCGTGGCCGCCGGGCACAGGGAGATTGTCTTGACGGGAATTAATATAGGAATGTACCGGGATGGCTCGTTAAAATTGCCTGATGTGCTGGAGGGGCTGGAATCCGTGCCGGGGATTTCGCGTATCCGGATTTCTTCTATTGAATTCAAGACATTCAACCAAAGTCTTTTAAAAAAAATGTTTCCAAAAGGGAAGTTGTGCCGTTATCTGCATGTGCCCTTACAGAGCGGGGATGATACGGTCTTACGTTTGATGAACCGCCGTTATTCTTCGGAGGATTTTGCCGTTTGGCTTCAAAAGGCCCATGAACAGGTTGAAGATTTGTGCGTCGGCACGGATGTCATCGTTGGCTTTCCCGGAGAGACCCGCAGCCGTTTTAACGCGACCTGCTCCTTCCTGGAGGAACAGCCGTTGCAGTATTTTCATGTTTTCAGCTATTCAGAGCGGAGGAACGCCAAGAGCAAAGATATGGCGGATTCCGTGAGTGCCGCAGAAATTCGCCGCCGCAGCGCCTTATTGCGGGACCTCTCCCGAAAAAAAAGAAAAACATATTACGAATCATTGTCCGGCAAGACCGTGGATGTCCTGTTTGAAGAAAAAAAAGGGGGGGGGTGGACAGGATTAAGCGATCATTTTGTCAGAGTTCAGGTGAAATCAAAAACTAATCTTGCAAACCATCTTGTCCCGGTGAAATTGCTTCATCTCCATGACCAGTTTATGACCGGGCAATTAGCCGGGTGAGCCATGCTTTTTTCTGATTTTTTTAAAAAATGTTTTTTCCGTCCGCCTCAACCGGCCCAACCTGAACGAGAGGCCGATGCCACGGAGCCGGAAGAGTCGAAGTCCGGGGCAGCCGCTACGCCGGTAACTCCGGCGCAGCCGTTGCCGGAAAAGGGCGTGGCCACCCCGGTTGTGCCGGCAGAACCTTCCTCTGTTGCGCCGGCGGCTTCGGAGAGCGAGCCGGTCCAGGGACCGCTCCCGGAGCCTTCACCGCTCGGGCCGGCCCCTGCGGTAAAAGCATCAGTCAAAAAGGTCTATTTCCTGGGGGGCAGCCAGGAGAAGCTTAATCAGAGGCTTCAGGATGAGTTGAAGAAGATGGGGTTCTCGTGGATCGATTTGTCTGCGGTTTATATGGAACGGGCTTTGGATGAAATTATGCGGAGCAACCCGGATGTCTTTTTTTCCGTGGTCGTCTTGTCCGGAGATGAATTTGTTTACGATAAAAACAGCAAGCCATCGCAGGCCCGGGTTTGTTCCAAGCAAGATATTGTCTTTAAGCTGGGGTATTTGATCGGCCACCACGGGAAGAGCCACTGTTTTGTGCTTTATAAAGAACAAAAAAGTTTTGCACTGCCAACCAGTTTGATCCACGGTATTTTTACCGTGCTGGATGACGATGTCCGTTGGAAAGACATGTTGAGATCCCGTCTGGTCGGAGCCGGGTATTCTGTTCCGTGTTGAAGCGGGGAGGCCTCATTTTGAGACGTGGTTTTTTTAATCTGACTTTTTGGGTGGTGCTTTTCATTCCCGGGGCGGCCCTAGGGACGGCGTCTCCGGAAAATCCGGCGACGACCGCGACCAGCATTGATTTGATCGAATGCGGCGATAAAAAATTAGAATTTAAAATTTTGTGCAATCCGCGCTGGCCGACCCAGCGCAATACGCAGAGTCTGAAGCTGATTATTGACGCCGCGGCTCAAGCCGAGGTTGCCGTGACCATCTATAAATCTGAGGAAGTGGGATTGGCTTTTTCTGACTTGACCCCGACCGCCTTAAAGCGTGTTTTTGAGTATTCGGATGAATTTAAATACGCCAGGACCTTTGTCAACGGGCAAAAAGCCGTTCGTGTCGAGGCGCAGCCCCAGGGGCAGCCGGGAACCTATCTTTTGGACTATTTTTTTATCCGGGATAGTCATTTGTACCGGATTAGCTATGCCGCCAGTAACTCCGGGCAGTTCCGGAAATATTTGCCGTTATTCGCGAAAATGATGAGGAGTTTTGAGTTTATAGATTTGAGTTTTTAGACCTTCTTTCTAAAAAAAATGAGGCGAAATAATGTGTGCTCGCCATAGACAAACCTTTAACTTTATGTTATAAATTTTATTATGAAAAAAATACTTTTTACTATAACAATTTGCACGTTGTTAACCCAAACCGTGCCCGGGTATGCGGTCATGGTCCATTATTACGATGAGAACGGGAAGATTCACTATGTGAATACTGCCGTGGCCCAGGTTCCTCCTCGGTACATGGATCAAGTCCGGCCTCAATTAGAGGCGGCTGAACGGGCACAAGCCGAAAAGGCGGAAGAACAAGCGACCTCCGAGATAGACGTCCCGGAAGAGTCGGGAGAGGGTGAAAGCCAGACGCCGAATCCTCCCCAAATTGTCCTTGATGTCCTGACGAGTTCACACTGCCGGGGATGCATGAGGCTTTTTGCTCAACTGCGCGTGAACAAAATTTTTTTCCGGTCCCACAATATCGAAACGAGTGCCCGGGGGAAAGAGTTGTACCAGCAGTATCAAGGAATGCCGCTTCCGATTACCATTATCGGCGATGAAGCCGTTTCCGGTCCCGACATCCTCAAGATCAAAGAACTTCTTGAGAAAATAGGAAAGGAAGAATAAGCTTTTCGTTTCTTGGGTTAACTGGCAAATTAATTAAGGAAAACGTGATGAGTCATAAGAAAACTGGATTTACTCTAGTTGAAGTGATGATTGTTATCGCTATTATCGCTCTTTTAGCCGTGATCGCTATCCCGAACCTTTTTCGGGCCCGGATCCAGGCCAATGCTTCGACAGCCCAGGCCCATTTGAAATCTATCGCCAATTCCCTGGAAAATTACGCGGCTATTCACAGTGTTTATCCCGCCAATACATCCCAACTCCTGGGAGCCAGCCCTCCTTATTTGAGTATCGACTTTTTTTCGGGAACCCATGCCGGATATTCCTTTACCAGTGTTCTGTCTGATTATGCTTACACGATTACCGCTTCGCCGGAGAATACGACGTCCGGGACAAGCACGTTCACTTTGACGACAGGCGGCATCATTTCTGCTTTATAAGTCATTTATATCATGTCCCTACGGGCTTTTTTCCCGCTTAGAAGCGCGGGGAGCCGGGGGAGTGTGCTATAATATTTCTTATCCGATAACTATTTTTTTATGAAATGGCGCATTTCCTGTTTGTAAAACCCTGTTGGCCGTATCCTTACAACAAAGGGGACCATACGTATAACCGTATATGGCCGCCGTTGTCTTTGCTGAATGGTGCGGCGATTTTAGAACGACAAGGTCATGTTGCCCATGTTTTGGACGCCCATGCTTTGAGGCTGAATTTGGAGGATATTCCTTCCCGTCTGCAAGGCTACGATACAATTTTTATTACGTCCTCCTGCCTGGATCGCTGGCAATGCCCTCCTGCTGATATTACGCCGTTTTTGGAAACGGTCAAAAGGGCCAAGCAAGTCACGACCGAAATTTATGTGATGGGCTATCATGGGACGGTGGAGCCGGAGGGGGTGTTGAGACGCACGCAGGTCAAGGCTGTTTTAAGAGGCGAGCCCGAGCGGATGATTGAAGCTCTGGGAGCCGGGAAGCCTCATTCGGATATCCCAGGCTTGACATATTTTTCTGCAGGGGAAATAATTTCTTCCGGCGACGGGGAGGTTGTGGACTTGAGTTCCTTGCCCTTGCCGGCGTATCATCGAATCGACCGCCGGTTGTATTCTTATGAAATCTTAGGGGATGATTTTGCGCTTTTTGAATTCAGCCGGGGGTGCCCCTATGATTGTAAATTTTGTAATAAAATCATGTATGGTTCTTCGTGGAGAACCAAAAGCCTCCCGCAGATCATGTCGGAAATTCAGACCGCGGTCGAGCAATATCATTACCGGACAGGATACTTTTTCGACCTCGAATTTCTCTCCGACCGGGGGCTGGCCGAAAAAATTTGCGATTTTTTAATATCCCAACATTATCCTTTCCAGTGGTGCTGTCAGACACGGGCTGATTCTCTGGACGCATTTATTCTGGATAAAATGAAACAGGCGGGATGCCGTTTGATCCACATGGGGTTGGAGAGCGCCCAGCAGAAATACTTGGATCTCTCCGGGAAAAACATGCGGTTGGCCCATGTCCGAGATGCGGTGAGCCGGTGCCGCTCGGCTGGTATTCAATCGCTGGTTTTTCTTCTTTTTGGGTTTGCCGGAGAAACCCCATCGGAACGGGAGGCCGCGCTGCGCTTCGTTCAGGAATGCGATCCAGATTATGTTTCATTTCATAAACTTTATCCTTACCGGGCAGGAGCTTTTTATCTCCCGGACTTAAACGAAAATCAGGAGATCGACCGGTTTATCCGAAAAGCTGTTTTGCGGTATTATCTGCGGCCGAAAATTTTACTTCGCATGAACCGGGTAACACTGCTGCGTAGCGCCCGGCTTCTTCTGGGGCGCCTGCAATCATGACCTGTCCGTCCAATTCCCAACAACGAGCCCGTATTAAATTTTTAACCGCCATTGTTGTGTTGCTCTGGATGGCCTTCCTGATTTTTTTTCGTCTTGGCCATTATGCGTTATGGGACGACGAAGCGATCTGCGCTTTGTTCGGAAAAACTCTTTTTGAAACCGGCGACACATCCGCCGTCCTGGGCCGTAATATCATCGCCTTTAATGACGGGCGGGAACTGGAAAATCTGCGGCAGAGGTATGTCCCGCCGTTGCAATTTTATCTTGTGGCCCCGTTGGCCGGGACCACTCGTCATTCGGCCTTTGCGGTTCGCTTCCCGTTTGCGCTCTGCGGGCTTTTTGCCGTGGCCGTGATCCTGTATTGGCTTTGGGGAACCCGAGCTCCGCTCAAGACCTGGCTCTTGATGTCGGCCGGACTGGCGGGCAATGTATCCCTGATTCTGTTTTTTCGGCAATGCCGGTATTATGCGCCGATGATGTTGTCTTCTCTTCTCTTAGCCTATGGGTATCTTAGTAACACCGCGAGCAGAAAAAGAATTTGGCTTATGGCGGGGGCGGCTATTTTGCTTTTGGCCTCAAATTATCTGGCTTATACCGCGGTTATGGCCTGCGGTCTTGTCCATTACCTGATATGGGGGAGAAAGGACCGCCCTCTTTCAGCATCGGAAGTGGGGTTTTTTGCCTTCACGCAATGTCTGGCCGGCGGGCTCATATTAAGCATTTATAACCCTTTTGGAAAGGATGTCTGGGATTATTCCAGTCGTTTCTGGCTCCAGGAAAGGCTTTTGCTTCTTGGGTGGAATTTCCGTGATTTAAACTCCTGTGAAATGGGCATCGGTTTGTTCATAGGCATGGCCCCGTTATTGTATTTTTTTAAAAAAGACCGCCGACTTATTGAGGCCCCGGTTATGATTTATACTTATATCCTGACAATCTCGATTTTTTCTCCCCAGCCGGTTAATCAAATGTCAGTGGCTTTTGTCCGTTACCTCTGCCCGTTGATCCCGTTATGCATTTTTACGTCTGTCATCGTGATTCAGGCCCTGACGGTTAAAGTGCCGTACCTGGCCTTTCCTCTGGCCTTATTGTGTTTTATGACGAATAGTGTGCACGGCGGTTTGTTCTTTCAGCATCCCGATGGGACGGCTTTCTCTCATGTTATTCAGAGCCGCCCCTGGCGTTCGACGGTTGTGGACTTTTTGCGCGAACTGGCAGCGCCTCGTGAAGGGCCTTATCGTATGGCGGCTGATTGGATCAAAAGGAATGTGAAGGAGGGGGCAAGCGTCCTAGCCGTCCCCGGCTACACCGTTTACCCGCTGATTTTTCATGCCCCTCACGCGGTCTATGCCTGGCAGCTCTCGGGAAACGAAACGGGCCGGCAGTTTCAGCATTTGCCGGATATCCATTTCCGGGGCCGGGTCCGGCCTGATTATATTATTGTTTTTGGGCCGTCGATCGAGGTTGCCGGTTTGCTTGACCAACAAACCGGCGCAGCAAGATATATTGCTGTTGAGCGCCTGGATGTTTACTGGGCTGACCTTATCCGGCCGGAACTTTTCTGGCATTCTTTTTCCCCTGTCAGGAATTATAACCCGGATACGGAATCGATTGTTATTTACAAGAAGGCATCCCGTTGAAAATTACCGATTATTTCAGCCATTTTATCCCGCCTTCGCGGAAGACCATGGGCATGCCCGTGGATGAATACGAGAGGTTCGCGGGGTCTTCTTCTTTGGGGATGTTCGCACGCATGTTAAGCGCTCTCAGATTGCTCCGCAAAAAGAGTTGTTAACAGAAGATCCCTGTCTCCCAAGGGCGTGGGGCTCCATAAACAAAATAAAAAAGTAATGGTTAATGAAAGAATATGAGGTAAAATTTGAAGTCAAGTTCTTTGAGAGGCCGATGAAGGGAGAACGGCACACTTCCGGATAAGCGTATGCAACAACCTTTTTTTTCAATATCTGTCATCCTGCCCGTTTATAATGAGGGGGAAAACATCGCGGACACGGTTGCCCACGTCGCCAGCTTTTTAAACGGGCAGCCGGTTTTCGATAAGCATGAAATCATCGTGATTGATGACGGGAGTGCGGATGACACTCCGGCCATATTAAATACCCTTTGTCAGCGGTATCCAAATTTAAAAACTTTTCGGCATAACAAAAATCTTGGATACGGGGCTGCCCTTGTGTCGGGGATCAAACAGGCTGTTTCAGAATGGGTCCTTCTGATGGATGCGGACGGGCAATTTAAACTTGACGCCCTGCTGGACATGATTCCGTATCTTGATCATTATGATATCCTGGCAGGATTCCGGGCGAAAAGGACAGATTCGCTCTATAGAATCGTTTTGGGGCGGACTTACAGCCGCCTGGTAGCCCTGTTGTTCAAGCTTGATCTTCTTGATATTAATTGCGGGTTTAAACTTTTTAGAAGAAACAGTATCAATGTGGAAACGCTTAATGCGCACGGCGGCGTTTTTTACACGGATTTCTTTATCAAAGCCCGTAACCAGGGCTGCCGGGTCAAACAGATTCCGGTTGCGCACTTCCCCCGGGAGAAAGGGAAACAAACCGGGGCGAGTATCAAGGTTATTTTTGCCGCTGTGGTTGATATTGTCCGTCTCCTGTCTGGCCGGGAATGAAGTTTTCAGGCCGGGTGACAAGAATAAAATTCATTGTGATTTTTTTGTTTCATAAAAAATTCCGGAGAAATTATGACGGTAGGATTGATGCGCAGACTGGACTTCTGGATCGGGGTTCCCTTTTGCTTTCTTTTGTCTATTTTTCAGCTTCTGCAAAAACCTTTCCAGAAGGGCCCGGTACCGGGCAAGCCTCTCAAGAAGGTGCTTTTCCTGGAGTTATCTGAAATAGGAAGCACGATCCTGTCTTATCCGGCCATGCAAAAACTGAAAGAGCTGTATCCTGAAAACGAATTGTATTTTTGGATCTTTGCTGATAATCAGGATGCGGTTCATGTGCTTGGCACGGTTGCCAGAGAAAATGTCTTGACCATACGGACCGGCAGTTTTTTGGCCTTTTGTAATGATATTGTCCGCAATCTTCAGAGGATCCGGCGGGAACAGATTGACGCCATCGTGGATATGGAGCTTTTTTCAAGGTCCAGCAGTATTTTGGCTTTTCTGACCCGGGCCCGCATCCGTATCGGATTTGGGACCTTCGCGCAAGAGGGACTTTATCGGGGAAGTTTACGCACGCATGAGGTTTCTTATAACCCTTATCAGCATATTGCCCAGAATTATGTCGCCTTGATTTATGCTTTGAAATCCTCCCCCGGGCAATTTCCCTGCGTGAAAGAAAACTGGCAATCATCGCCGGCGCCGTTAACGTTACCGGTGCTTGAGTCTCCCGAAGGACGAAAGGCGGCGATGATGGATATTCTGCGTCGGGAAAATCCTCACATCGACCATTGCCGGCAAAAAGTCGTGATTCACCCCGGGATTCATGAGGCGTTACCTCTGCGTCAGTGGCCGATTGAGAACTACTTGAAGTTGGCGGAAAAATTATCTTCCCGGCCGGACGTAATGATTATATTCGCCGGGGTGACTGGCAAGGCGAAGGACGCCGGGGGATACCATGAAAAGCTGCGCGGCCTCCGGACAATTAATTTGATCGGGAAAACCCGTATCCCGGATTTGATCGATTTGTTCAATCTGTCTAATTTGTTGATAAGCCATGATGGGGGCATCATTCATATTGCTTCCCTGACACGGATTCCTGTTATCGCTATTTTCGGGCCGGAAACGCCTGTTTTATATGGCCCGCTTAAAGAGAATAAAATTATTTTTTATAAACCTTTTTCATGCAGCCCGTGCCTGACAGCTTATAATCATCGCATATCTCATTGTAAAGAAAATCGTTGTGTGCGTTCAATTCCTGTGGAGGATGTGTATCAAGGCGCAGTAAAAATTTTGAATCAAGAGTTGGCTATGCTTTAAATATTTGAAAAATATGTGGTTATTTTTTCTTTGGGGAAGCTGTCCCTGCGGGGGGATTTATAAAATGAACTTGCTGTCTGTGCTCCTACAAATTATACTTATATTGTAATAAAAGATTAAGTTTTCTTACTGCCGTCTGGTATATTTTAAAGAATGAAAATAGGTGGGGTTATTTCTAAAAAATCCTTTGATTTTTCGTTTTTTACATGCTTAAATGATACTGGGTTTAATTATATTTTTTATCAGTAATATCCTCTAGATTTCATGAGTTTTTCAGGAAATTAACGCAGAACAAGGGGAAGGGGGGGGGCGCCGGATGTCACGGAAAAAACGTTTGTGGTTTGGCGGGATTCTGGTTTTCGTGCAGTTACTGATAATATTGAGCCTGTCCCTCGTTGGCCCCAAAACACCCATAACTCCCGTTAAAGAAGCAGATGCTCAATGTATGACTTTTTGGCTGAGTGCCGCCAATAACGCTGTGCCCACATGTCCCAGTGGTACTCTTTTGGGGTATGCATATACTGGCATAGTGGCGGTGTATGGAGGAACGGCAACTCGATACGTCGGATTATGCGCAAGGGATTTGTAATTTATCGCCAATGTTCAAAAGGAGGCTGTTTGATGTTAAGGGAAAAAATTCTTTGGTGTGCGGCAGCCCTAGTTATTCTTCAGTTATTTTTGGTTTTAGGCACGACCCTCACCGAAACGCAAACATCCGTAACTCCGGTGAAGGAAGCTGACGCGCAATGTATCCGATTCTGGCTTGATGCCGCCAACAACACTGTTCCGGGCTGCTCCGGCGGCGTCGTTGTCAGTTATGTCCAAAGCGGTACGGTTCCGGTCTATGGGGGCTCCGCGGCTCGATACGTCGCGTTGTGTTCCATCTAAGGCACGATTTATGACCGTTATTTTTCCCGAACCGCTGAAAGAAATGATAACGTACCGTGTCCCCCGATACTGCCCGCATATGTTTAAGGCATGCTGAATTTGCAGACAGCTTCTTCATTATTTCCTCAAACACAATTTAACAGGTTGAAAACTTCCCTTACAGTTTCTCTTCTGGCCAAGGTGATCCTGATTTTATTCCTTCTTGTGGCTGCTGGAATTTTCAGGTTTTACAATCTTGGCCTGTACGACCTGACCTTCGATGAACTCGGGACAGAAATGTACACTTTTCAGGCCGTGGATAAAGTGGCACGTTTATCCGGGCAGAGCCATTTTACTGTTTTGTCCGAACAGATGAAAAATGATCCGCATTCTCCACTTTATTATTTTATTATTTATTATTTCAGCAAATATGGGGGGGATGATGGGGCGCGTCTGCGCCTGTTATCGGTGATTTTGAGCCTGAGTACATGCTTGCTTTTTTTCTGTTTTTCGACACTGTTCCTTAACTTCCGCGGGAGCGTTCTGGGCATGGGCTTGCTGGCGATTCATCCCTTGCACATCTGGTATGCCCAGGAAGCCAGGATGTACGCGTCGGTCGGCTTTTTTGTCCTTTTGATGGCGACGATGTTTGTATTGGCGGTGCGTACAGATAAGATTCGGCTTTGGATCCTGTTCCTCGTGACAGGGGCGCTTGCTTTGGTGGCCAGTTATTTTACCGTTTTCTTATTAATAGCCATGGGGTTAGTCGTGTTGCTGCCCAATAACCGCCGTTATTTATGGAAATGGACTTTTTCGGTGATAGGGATGGTTGTTATCCTCTTGTTGTTGCGGCCGATTTTTTTCAGCCAGTTTAACTTTGTAAAACACAGTTTCTGGATACCACAGCCTTCCTTTGTAACCCTCTTCCTCACCCAAATGATTTTTCATCAGGGATTTTCGGCGACATGTTCCCAGTATTTTTCCGGCCTGATCCTGTTCTCCAGTCTTTTCGTCCTTGGGGTGTTATCTTTATTTTCTTTAAACCGCAAGAAAACGTTTATTCTGTTCATTTTTATCGCCGTCCCGTTCTCCTTGGCGTATTTTATTTCCAAGTATTATGTCCCGATTTATATTCATCGGCAGCTAATGGTTTTTTCGCCTTTTTACTATCTTGGCATAGCCCAGGGAATAGAAAGGATTTTACCCCGCCGTTATGGGCCCCTAGTTTTTCTTCTAGCTGCGGCCCTGCTGTTAAGCAGCCTCCGGAATTATTATGCCGGGTATATGTTTTCCCATCCTTTTCGGGCGGATCTGCTCGGTGGCGTATATCCCAAAAAACGCTACCAGGAACTGTTCCGCTCTTTGAACCAGGCGGCCCTTAAGAACGATTCGCTGATTGCTGGCGACCTGCAGTCTTATATCTTATTGCGGGCCTATCTTGAAAGACAGGAGGGACGAGGGAATCTGTCCCCGGACAGGTTATGGTTCGTGTTCGCCCCGCAATATGTTTTTCAGTATGATCAGCGTTATATGGGTATTGATGCCCCTGTGAAACAACTGTCACCCTCCCAATTTAAAAATTTTTACGCCTATCAGTTGCCCCCGGACCGGGCGATCACGATGCATCCTGCTCAGTTAAAGCCCATGACATTGGGACGATTATGGGTGGTGACCTCCAGTTGGGATATGGACAGATCCTTGGGAATGGATGCTGAAGAGCTTTTAATCCAATTAAGGCAGCTTTCTCATCGGCAGTCTTCTAGCTGTAAAGACGGTATTTGTGTTGACCTCTTTGCCCCCTGACTCCTCTTCTGGGGCCGACCGATTCGCTTGACATTAAATATAAGGAAAATTATAATGCGGAAGTATATCGGAAGGCGGCCTTTGGTTTGTTCCTGGAGTGTGTTGGTAAAATATCAGAGATAACCTGCGTCAAGTGAGGGGAATTTCATGAAATTAAAAAAGTTTAAAATAACCCATTATAAATCTATCGTAGACAGCGGCTATTGCTGTCTTTCCTCTGACCTGACGATTTTGCTGGGGAAAAATGAATCGGGGAAAACGGCTATTTTGGAGGCCCTGCGCGATTTTGACCGGCAAAGCATGTCAATCTCCGGGGATGCCTTCCCGGTCAGTGGTAATGGGGACGAGCCTAAACTTGAAATGGTTTTTTCGATGAGGGGAGAGGAGTTGAAGTCCATTCAGGAAACAACAGGCATAAAATTGGAAGGAAAAATATCCGATCATGTGCTTGAAAACGGCGTCGTGCTAGAAAAGGATTGCCGGGGTTCGTATGATTTAAAAGACGAAAAACTGGCGGGACTTCTTGAGGCAGCTAATCAGGGCCAACGCTATTTTATCCGCTGTGAAGAAAAAAAACTTGTTGAGCTTCTAAAAGGGTATTCTGTGCCTGATTTAAACCTGGAGGCCCCGGTCCCGGTGATCCAAGACAGAGTGCAACAACTTTTTGTCACCATTAAATCCTTGCTGCCGCTGCTGAAGGACGAGAAGCTGCAGCAGGCGGTCATTGAGTCGCTGCGTTTTATTAAACAGGAGTCCAAAAATCTTCCGGAAAAAGAACAGGAAAGGGATGTGATGTCCCTCTTTTTAAACACAGTCGTTGAACGGCTGCCGCATTTTATCCTTTTTAATGAGTTTAACGGCATGCTGCCTTTTGAGATTGCGCTGGCTGACATAAAATCTAATCAGGCCGTCATGGATTTCGCTAAGATTGCCCGGCTTGATATTGACAAGGTCATTGCCACCGAGGACACCCAGAAACGTTTAAATATCCTGAATCGTCATTCCGCCTGCATTAGCGGGGATTTTCTTAATTATTGGGGACAGAATAAAATGGAACTGGTCATCTGGCCGGAGGGGGATAAGCTGCTTTTTGGAGTTAAAGAATCCGGCAAGACTGAAATTTTTAAAGTGGAACAACGCAGTAAAGGTTTCCAGTGGTTTCTGTCCTTTTATCTTCGTCTGAACAGCCAGCGGGGGAGCAACAATATCATCCTCATTGATGAGCCGGGAATGAACCTTCATGCCAAAGCCCAGTTAGAAATCATTAAAGTGCTTGAAAGCATGAGCGCCGAGGATAACCAGATTATTTTCAGCACGCATTCGCCGTATCTGATCGATGCCCTGCGTCTTGACCGGCTTCGGTTAGTTGTAAAAGATGCGCAGAAGGGGAGCGTTATTGAAAGCAATCTGAGTGTCAATGCGGATAATGAAACCTTGATGCCGTTGGTGTCGGTTTTAAATATGAATTTAAACCAGAATTTGTTCGGGATTGATGACGGGCGCACGCATGTTATCGTAGACGGCCTGGCGAATTATTATTTCCTTGAAGGTTTGCGGATATGCATCAAAGATATTCCTTGGGGCCAATATCATTTTATCCCGTCTGCGGACCGGACCAATGTCCGCCAGATCGCCTCTTATATGGTCGGGTGCGATATGCCGTTTAAAGTCGTCTTAGAGCATGACGCCGACGGCCAGGCCCTGGCCGTTCTCCTAAAAGACACTTTTGGGCTGGAGAACTCCCGTGTTATTTTTATCGGCCCGGTTTTGGGGGAGCGGTTTGAGGACCTTTTTTCCCGGGAGGACTTTTTTAAATATTTCTTGGAAGAGCCTTTTGAGGATATGCCTCCCGGTTCTAATTCGAATTTTTCTGAAAATAAGAATCGTGTTTGGCTTGCCAAAAAATTTTCAGAACGCGCTACAAATCAACAGGATATTTTGACGCTATCTGACAAAACCCACACATCATTCCATAATTTTTCAAGGCAACTGCTCGGCGAACTCCCAGGGGAAGCCCCGGGCACTAAAAAGAAATCTTTGTTGTCTGAGATAAGGCGTTTCCCGTTCTTCCCCTTTCCTAAAAGAAGTCATGAGATGACGGAAACAATCAGGCCATAACGACATATTTTGCCCTTTGCTCCATGGCATATATCCCATGCCTGCCATAAATATTGGTGCGTAAATTAAAGGTTCATGTCTTTATTTTCTATTTGAATTGAGATATAATTATTTTTCATGTAGATGTTTCCTGAGATAGGATGGCTTTTCAATTTTTGAAAAGCCATCATGGAGTATGATTAATTTACTTAAAATTCAAGAGGGGGCCATGTCAGACAAGCGCAATTTGAGAAAAACTCTTCAGCTAACAGTTGTTGTTTCCCTGGCGTCGTCCGTGGGAGCGTTTTTGATTCAAAGTCGCGCCAATACATTGACAAGTGCCTGCAGCTACTTGGATCCTGTCACCATCGATGTCGTTGCGGTTTTATTTGGTTTGTTTTTAGTGATTGACGGGCTAAATGACATTTACCGCTATCGCCTCAGTGCGATCCAGGAACAGTGGCCCAAGAGTATCCGGGTCGCTATCGGAACCAGCATTCTGCTCATCCATATTATGCAGTTTTTCCACAAAAATATATAATTCTATCGCAGCCGTTCCGGGCCGTCCCCCATACAGGATTGCTTACGGCTTCTGTCAATCCCGCCTTTTTGATCCCCCTTTGCAAAGACCACAGACATGCCGCGGATGATGCCTAACAGCGTCTTCTGCGCCGGGATGTTCGCCTATATATTAAGAAATCAGATTATTCCGCGAAGTGAATTGATAATAGATGCCGGTCTCTGGCATAGCCGGGGCCCGATATATTTTAGGTAATTTTGTGTTCTGAATTAAAAAATGACATATAATATTGCAAGGAATTTTAAATTTGTGTTTTGAAGTAAAATTTTCTAAAAACATGATTTTCTCCGGCATGAATTCTTTAATCAAAAAACTGTTCCGCAAGGTGGACATCCCTTTCCTCTGGTTCCACCTCTACACCGTGCTTTATTACTCATCTATTTTGGCGTTTTTGCTTCATTTCGTTTTCTTCTTTATCTTCAAATTCATCCATGTCGAATTCATGTCTTTTTTCAATCTTATCAGCTGCTCTTTGTTTATTCTCTGTTCCATCCTGTGCCGGAAGGGACAACTTAAGCTGGCTTTGATTTTTTTTATGACCGAAGTCATTACTCATGCCGCATTCAGTGTCATCTTTGTCGGTTGGGACAGTGGGTTTCATATTTATATTATTTGCATGGGCCCGTTATTGTTTTTTCATCCGACACTTTCTGCCTGGCGGCGTATAGGTATGATCATGTTGTTATGCGGCACATACATTTTCCTTAATTATGAGGTGGCTGGCCGGTACCTAATTCCAATTGCCCCGGAGATTTTACAAAAGATCCGTTTCCTGAATTTTGTCAGCTTCTTTGCTTTTTTGTCATCGTATTCGTTTTTTTATAGGCGCGCTTCCCGTTATACCGAAAATCAGGTTATTCAGCAGAATGTGAAACTCGAAGAAGCCCACCGGCTGCTTCGAAAAGAAGGCGAAGAACGAAAGCACGCCTTGGCCGCCCTCCAGAGAAGCGAAGAGATTTTCCGGACAATTGTCACCAATTCGTTGCCGATCATATTTTGTATTGATAGAAACGGTGTTTTCACGCTTGCGGAAGGCAAGTCTTTGGAAGCGTTGGGACAGCGCCCGGGAGAGTTGGTCGGGAAGTCTCTCCAGGAATTTTCTGAAAATTATCCTAATATTTTTAAAGGTGTCCAGGTCGCCATTGAAGGAAAAGTTTTCAAGGACACAATCTGCCTGCAGGGAGCGAAAGAAGAGGTGTGTTTTGATGTTTTCTATTCGCCTTACCGGGATTCGGAGGGGCACGTTGTAGGCACCATTCTTATAGCCAACGACATAACGGAACGCAAAAAGGCGGAGCGGGAAAACAAAAAGTTGGCCGAACAGCTTCAGCGGTCCGAGAAAATGGAGGCTCTCGGAATGCTGGCAGGGGGCGTTGCGCACGATTTAAATAATATCCTTGCCGGTGTTGTGGGGTATCCAGATTTATTGCTCATGGAGCTCCCTGCCGATAATCCTTTGCGCCAGCCTATTGAAATCATTAAAGAATCCGGACAGAAAGCGGCTGAGGTTGTTCAGGATCTTTTAACCTTGGCGCGGAGAGGCGTTCCAAAACGGGAAGTCGTGAATTTAAACACTATTGTCCGTGAATATTGGCGCAGCCCCGAATGCGAACAACTGAAGTCGTGTCATCCTCATGTTCAATTTGACCTTCAAATTGATGAAGGGCTTTTTAATATGCAGGGTTCACGGCTGCATATATTTAAAACTATTATGAATCTGGTTTCCAACGCCGCCGAAGCGATCTCCCAAAAAGGAGAAATCCTGGTTAAGACAGAAAACCGCTATGTTGACCGGCCTTTGAACACTTACGAACATATTCCGGAGGGTGAATATGTGACGATTTCGGTCGCCGATACCGGTATTGGGGTTTCTCCAGAAGACTATAAAAGGATTTTTGAGCCTTTTTATACAAAGAAAGTCATGGGACGCAGCGGGACCGGTCTGGGGCTAGCGGTTGTCTGGGGTACAGTAAAAGATCATAAAGGATTCCTTGACCTTGTAAGTCATGAAAGGCAGGGGACGACCTTTACTTTGTTTTTCCCTGCCAATCATGAGGGGCTGGGGGCAGAGGAACTGCCTTTTTCGTTAAATGAATATCGGGGCCACGGAGAAACAATTTTAGTTATTGATGATATCGCGCAACAACGCGATGTTGCCGTGCAAATGTTGACTTTCTTGGGATATTCTGTTACAAGTGTCGAAAGCGGCGAAGCCGCCGTCGAGTTTATGAGGAACCATGCCGCTGATCTGCTTTTACTGGACATGATTATGGATCCGGGCATGGATGGCCTTGATTGTTATAAAGACATCATCAAAATACATCCTTGTCAGAAGGCGATTGTTGCCAGCGGGTATTCGGAAACTCAACGTGTCCGGGAATTACAGAATTTAGGAGGCGGGGCGTATCTTAGAAAACCGTATACTATTGATAAACTCGCCCGGGTTGTGAAATCCGAACTTCAAAAAAACTTTTCCAGCGGGTCTGAGGATGCCCGATAGTTCCGGCGAATAATATTTATTATTTTTTTGATCCTACAAATATATTTTTGAATTATGTTTTGAAATATATCTTGACAGGAAAAATATTTCTTTTTAAACTATAATGAAAACCATTTTCATTAATAGGGGGATATATGCCTAATCAAGGCAGAATGAGACCATTGTGGTGGCATGGAAAATTTCGAGGGTGCGGTTACAGAATTACGTTGGCACGGGAAGTTATTCTCGGAGTATTATCAAAAACAGCCGATCATTTGAGTGCCGAAGATATTTATAGCCACATTCATCCCCAATATCCCCATATCGGGCTGACCACGATTTACCGCACCTTGGAAGTGCTTTCTAATTTAGGACTTGTTTACAAATTTGACTTCGGTGATAAAAGGGCGCGCTATGAGCTTGCGGAAGGTCCTAAAGGCACTCCTCACCATCATCATTTGGTGTGTACCGCCTGCAATCGAGTCATTGATTACACAGATTTTTTTGATGAAGAAGTGAAACTGTTGCAGGAAACAGAGAAAGGCCTTTCCCAAAAGTATAATTTTAAAATTACGAACCATTTGATCCAGTTTTATGGATTGTGCGAAAATTGCCAGCAGAAAATTTAGGCCATTTTTAAATTAATAACAGGAGGTGAAAATGAGGGTTGGGATAACATTAGAAGATGAACGCGGTCTTGAAAGCAAAGTTTCGGAACATTTCGGCCAATGTCGATATTTTCTTATCGTTGACATTAAAGATAATCAGATGGCGACAACGAAAGTCGTGCCCAACAATGCTCAACATGGAGGCGGGGGCTGCCTCGCCGTTGATGATATGCTCGCTCATAAAGTTGATTATGTGATTGCTGGGGGCATGGGAGGCGGGGCGCAACAGAAATTTATGCGTGCGAATGTAAAGATTTGCGGTTATTCTGGGAAAGCGCAGGATGCCATCAGAGATTTTCTCAAGGGCCCGCTAGCCAGTTTAGGCACTTGCCATGAACATGGCCATTCCGGGGAGTGTCAATAAACATTTTAAACAGAACTGCCTGACCCGGACCGGCGCCCGCACGGGGCTTGGCCGTAAGATGGGCTTCTTCCGGGCAGGGGGTAATTTTTGCCTTTGAAATCGTAAATGACGATTCCATAATAATAGAGGAGGCAAACATGGACGAGGCACAGAGAAAGCAGAAGGCTTTTGGCTACGAACTTTTATTGGATTTTTATCATTGTAAACCAGGTGTTTGTGATAACTTGGATTTGTGTTATCAATTTCTTGACACCATTGTAGGGGAATTAGATATGGAAAAACAGGCCCCGCCTAGCATATTTCGAAGTGACACCAAACGGTTCCCGGAAAAAGCCGGGTTATCCGGGTGGGTTCCTTTGATAGAAAGCTCGGTTGTCATTCATACGTTAAGCTTGAAAAATTTTATTACAATCGATATTTATTCCTGCCGGGATTTTGATGAAGTCAAAGCTTTGGAATCATCCAAAAAGTATTTCTTACCCGCTCAAGTTGAATCGCAGTTTCTTTATCGTGGGCTTGCTTATTATGATGCCTAAAACTGCTGTGTTTCAAAAAAGGTAATCGGGACTTTGGATCAAGCATCGATAAATCACGAAAAATATCTAGAGAGAAAGGCCGTATACCGGAGTTTTGGTTATGATGTTGATGAAGAACGGGGATTTGTCCTTAAAATGGCGCAGCCCATTCAGGGGAGGATTCTTGAAGCCGGAACCGGGAAAGGGTATTTCGCTGCTCTTTTGGCACAAACCGGTCATTCATTCACCACATTCGATATATCGCAGGAAGAACAGGACTACGCAAAACTCAATCTGCGTTATTGGGGGCTTGATCACCTGGTTGATTTCCGCATTGAGGATGGCGAGGCATTGAGTTTCCCGGATCATAGTTATGATGTGATTTTCTGCGTTAATGCCCTTCATCATTTTCGCAAACCCTATCAGGTGATTCATGAAATGCTTCGCGTGCTTGCGCCGGCTGGAAAGTTTGTCTTAAGTGATTTTACTGATAGAGGGTTCTCTATAATAAAGAAAATTCACGCCCGGGATGGAGGCAATCACGAGACGGGAAAAGTCAGGATTGCGGATATTCAACAATATCTGCTTAATCAAAAGTTTAAAATAAAAACCGCTCAAACCCGGTTCCAGGAAGTTCTTGTCGCGAGTAATGAATGACGGATATTTTTCTCAGATAGCACGCCTTCTTAAAATATCAAATTTTATAAATTTGTTTTGGGTATTTTCCCACCGAGTGGGGGGAGCCGGGAGGGTTATTATAAAAGCGTAATCAAAGCCGTATTTTATAAGAACAGGCAAGTGACCCGTATCACCCCCTTTAAGAGGTGTGAACCGATAATGGCTTACGTGGAACGTCGTTGAAAGTCTGAGGAAGGGAGGAACCGGATGTTAAAAGCAAGAAGATGTTTGTGCCCGTGGGTTTTAGGTTTTTTGATTATATTGTTTTTAAACGGAGTGCCGGCGCCACAAGCCCGGGCCCAAGAGAAAGCCGAGCAATCATTGTGCGCCGTTTATATTACCGGGAACGGTTGCAGCAATTGCGCTCTAACCGACCCCGCTCTTTTTACGGAAGCAACCGTCCTTAACCCCAACCTGGTTATTTTGGAGTATGAAATTTATAGAACCCAGCAAGACAATATGGAGGTTAAAGATCAATATTTTCAAAATTATATCCCGCGTCGAAGACCAGGCGTTCCTTTCTTGATATGGGGAGAAGGGAAAACAGCTGTAGGGCGGATTGAAGTCCTTAAAGCCGTAAAACAGCTGACCGACACCAAGGTCGTTTCCCCCTGTGCTTTGCCCGATGGTTCCAGTAAAGCCTTCGAGGAGTTGGACGTGGGGCAATTGCCTGGCCGGGTCAATATTTGGACCAAAAACCGTTTGCTTATTTCTGAAAACACCTCCCAAGAGGCAAACCCGTCTTTGCGGCGGATTGTAAAAATGCAGGACATTTCTCGGGCTTTAGAAGGGTCCCGATTTGAAACGGTGGCTCCGAAGCCTTTTGAAATTTCTCAAGGCAAAGTTGATTTTGAGTATGCGGTTAAGATCGCTGATTGGGTTTTGCAATGGAACGGCGAGCCGTTGTCAGTCAGGCGAAGCGAAAAGGATATTTCCAAAAACATCGCCGGCATATTTATGCTCTTGGTGTTATGCGGAATCCTTTTTACGTTTTTTGAAGTCGAGCGCGCCCCGGCCGGGTTCAAAATTAAGTTCCGGTTAGGGGCCAAGATGAAAGACTGTCTTACTGTCGGCGTTTCTGTCCTAGGCTTAGTGCTGTTTTTTATTTTCGCCGGGCGAATTCCCCCGGACCTCATTGAAAAAAGCGGTTATTCCATGCCGCTGTCGGTTTTTACTTTCTTGATCGGGTTGGTCGACGGTTTTAACCCCTGTAACATGTTTGTCCTGACCTGTCTTTTGGGGCTGCTGGTTTCAACGTCAAGCACGCGTCAACGGCTTTACCTGGTGGGTTTCTGTTTCGTGTTCGTCGTTTTTCTGTTTTATTTTTTGTTCATGGCCGCCTGGTTAAATGTTTTTAAATACATGGGATTTATCACGCCCTTAAGGATTGCTTTAGCGCTGATCGCCCTGCTTGCGGGGACGATTAACTGCAAAGAGATCCTTTTCTTCAAGAAAGGCGTCAGCCTGACGATCCAGGATCAGCATAAAGGCCCTTTGTTTAAAAAAATGCGGGATTTGCGCGCGCGTATTGAGAAAGGATCTTTATTTGTTCTGCTCGGATCTGCTATCAGCCTTGCAGTATTTTCTTCATTGATTGAATTGCTGTGTACGGCAGGGTTCCCTATCATTTATACGGGAATTCTGACAGGGAAAGGGCTGAAGGATTCATTCCAGTATTACCTGTATTTAATTTATTATAACCTTGTTTATGTCCTCCCTTTGGCTGTCATTGTTTTTGTGATTATTCACACCTTCAAAGCAACCCATGTCACACAGCGCCAGGTAGAAATTATGAAGTATGTCGGAGGGATTATCATGATTCTTCTAGGGCTGGTGCTTTTGGTTAACCCGATGTTATTAGGTATAGCGGTCCAATAAAATAGTGAAAGAGAGCGAACATGAATCAACAAAATTCAGCAGAAGAACAAAACCGGCGCCTTGACGAAAAGATGTCGAGAATTAAGCATAAATTGATCGTTATGAGCGGAAAAGGAGGCGTGGGAAAAACATCTGTCGCGGTTAATTTGTCCTATGGATTAGCGTTGTCCGGACAGAGGGTAGGGCTCCTGGACGTTGACCTGCACGGCCCGAATATCGCCAAAATGCTGGGCATTGAAGATGCCGTCCTTTATGCCACGGATTCCGGCATTGAGCCCGCGGAAGTTACCAGCCATCTCAAGGCCGTGAGCTTGGCTTTAACTGGAATAGACCGTAATCAGCCGATTATTTGGCGGGGACCGATGAAAGCATCGGCGATCCGGCAATTTTTAAGTGACGTCAACTGGGGATGCCTGGATTATTTAGTGATTGATTCCCCTCCCGGGACCGGAGACGAACCTTTGAGTGTCTGCCAACTGATCCCGGAGATCACCGGGGCCCTTGTTGTTACGACCCCTCAGGATGTGGCTGTTTTAGACGCAAGGAAAAGCGTGCTTTTCGCAAAAGAATTGAATATCCCGGTCATCGGCGTGATTGAAAACATGAGCGGTTTTATATGCCCGCATTGCCGCCAAGAAATAGATATTTTTAAAAGGGGGGGCGGGCAAAGGATCGCGGCAGAATTCAAAGTCCCTTTCCTGGGGAGCATCCCTTTGGATCCGGGACTAGTACATTTTGCGGATAGCGGCAAGCCGTTTGTTTCTTCCCGAGATCAATCCGGGGCGGCTCCGGTTTTCCTTGAAATCATCAAAAGGATTGAAACGGCGCTCGTCAAAGAGCCGGATTAGCCCGGAAAGTTTCCCCCCGTCAAAAACTAAAATTATACGAAGGATAAAACGATGAGAACATTTGTAGAGTGTGTCCCGTATTTTCTAAAACAAGCGCTTGAGCATGGCCGCTTATTCACCGGGGACGAGATGATTCATAAAGAAATTCTGGATGAAGTGGCGCACTTGATCCCGAATTTTTCCTTGGGGTGTACTCCTCCGGAGATGGCACGGGAAATGCATAAACTGTTTGGGAAAAAATTCGGAGGGGAAGACCTTTATAAAGAGGTCAAAGAGCAAAGTAACCGAAGAGCTATGGACTTATATCCGGAACTAAAGAAAAAAGTTTCGCGCTCTCCCGATCCCCTGTTAACCGCCGTCGAGTTGGCCATCGCGGGCAATGTTATTGATTACGCCGTAAAAAATACGCTCAATATTGAGGACGAAATTCAAAAAATGCTAGACGGGAACTTTGCCGCAGGACGGAAAGGCATTTTTGAATACGAAGAATTCCGGGAGGATTTAGCCGCGGCCGAAACGGTGCTTTATTTAGCGGATAATGCCGGTGAAATCGTTTTTGACAGGGTCCTGTTGGAGGAACTCCCCAGCCGCCAAGAAATTATTTTTGCCGTGAGGGATAAACCGGTCATTAATGATGCGCTCCTGGATGACGCCCTGTTTTGCGGGATAGATAAAATAGCCCGGGTTATTTCCAGCGGAGTCGACGTACCTGGGACGGTTTTAAAATATTGTTCCCAAGAGTTCCTGAAAATTTTTAAGCGGGCCGACCTGATCATCAGTAAAGGACAGGGCAATTATGAAGCCCTGAGCGATCTTAATGGGAAAATCTATTTTCTTTTTAAAGTCAAGTGCCCAGTCATCGCCCGGCATTCCGGAGCAAGTCTGGGGGATATCGTTTTGAGGCGAGCTGAAACATGATTACCAATCTTTCTTTATGTTTTAATCATGAAAGAATGGTTTCTCGCTGTAAACATTTTATTTTTAAAGATGGGTTCAATGCCGTTATCGGTCCCAACGGCTCCGGGAAAAGCACCTTATTACGGGCTGTTTATCAGTGTCGCGAATGCCGGCGCGATGAAAACGGGCCAACCCATTATCGGTATTTCAACGGGGAAACCATGAATCCGCACAAAGCGTATAAATATTTTAAAGGACCGCCTGGGACCAGGATCCGTGCCCGGGCTTTGTTTTCGTCGCATGGAGAAACCATGAGGGATGTATTGAGTTCTTATAATCCTCTGCCCGGGGATTGTTTTATTTTAGATGAACCGGAAACAGGGCATGACCTTCATTGGGTGCTTAAGATCCGTCAAGGACTGGATCTCTTGGTGCAAAACGGCTGTCAGGTGTTTGTATCTTCCCATCACCCGATTTTCTGGCGCCACGCTCATATTATCGAATTACAACGCAATTATCAACAGAAGGTTCTTAAAATTCTCCTCGATCAGATGAACCGGACTTCGTAATTTTTATCCCCCAATGGGGGATTATTTCTTCTCGGCTTCCCAGCTCCCCGATTCAACAACAGTTTCCCCAACCTGGACTTTCCATTCTCCCTGTATCACCTTTCCGGAAATTACCCCTTCAATTTCGACAATTTCATTTTTATCAGAGACGATGGAGTAGGCGAACAGCTCCTTATTGTTAACATATCCTTTGAATTCTTCTTCTTGCTCCCGTATTGTAATCTTTTGCCCTTCCTGGAAAATGACAATAGTCCGTTCCTCGGCCAGGCCGGCTTCATTAAAGATTTTGAATGCCCAGTTGCCGTTAATATCAGGGATGCTGGATTCCATAGTGGCGCATTGATCAAGCGCATCCCGACTTTTTTCGGCAATCCAACGCCCGGTATTCACAACTTCCGCATTTCTGACATCTTTCCATGTCCCGCTTAAAACGTCCCTTGATATGACCCCATGAACTTCTGTGGTATCGCAACCTTGAGTTTTATCGCAGGGAGCCGAAAGGTGTATTTTGTTTTTGTCCATATAGCCTTCATAGGTACGTGTCCCTTCCAGTAAAGATATCAGCTGACTGGAGTCCTGGCTGATCGTCACAACAGCGCTTTTACCTACTGGCGCGCCGTTTGCATCATAAGATTTTAAAAACCATTCTCCAGCAATGACCGGGGTCGTCTGGCGCACGCCAAGTGTGTAGCCGATTCCAAAACATAGACAACCAACGAGAAGGCCAACAGCCAGAGATGGCAAAAGGACGTTTTTTTGAAAATATTTTTTTTGCATAACAGCAATCCTTTTTATGTTTTTGATACATTTTGGGTTCAAATTTTGGATTATTATAACATGGAAAAAGGAGGGGCGGTTCAAAAACATTATTATTTCTTTCCCTTAGGGATGCTTAAAGAATGTCTTAGTTCCATTATTGATATATTCATTTAAAATATTCATAACTAGTTATTAGTGTTTGATTTAAAATAGTTCAAAATTAGAACTATTTCCTTGACTTTTTGAGCCAAAATTTTAAGATAATATAAGTAGGCTGGGGCCCTTAGCCCGTTTATAGGATACCAATAAAGCAGTATCAAGGTTTGATGCTTTAATATATAATAAGTTAACATGATATATAACTATAAATTAATTCTATGTTATATTAATCAAATATTATGTGGACTATGTGCCCGGGATGATCCGGGAAAAAGACATAAAAACGGGGTATGATAGAACATTCCAAACCGACATTGGGGCCGCGCGAGAGACAGGCGCTCCTGAAAACTCTGGCTTCCAATTATATTGCGGAAGGCCAGGAAGTGCATTGCTTTGAAAATGAGGTGGCCGCTTATATCGGTTCCCCGGGCGCTGTCGCAACGTCCACCGGAACTTTGGGGCTCCATCTCGCACTTCTTTGCCTTGATATGAAGCCAGGGGCCGAGATCATCATCCCAAGCTACACTTGCCGCTCTGTTTTAAACGCGGTTTCCTACTGCCGGGCTAAACCGGTGGTATGTGACGTGGAGATAGAAAATTATAATTTGTCTTTTGCGGATGTAAAAAAAAAAATGACGGCTCGCACGCAAGCGATTATTGTGCCGCATATGTTCGGGTGTCCGGCGCCGATTGACCACTTTAAAACACTGGGGGTTCCTCTTATTGAAGACTGTGCGCACGCTTTGGGCACCGAATATAAAGGGCGGAAAGCGGGCTGTTGGGGCGATTTGGCCCTGCTTTCTTTTGAAGGTACAAAATATATTGTAACGGGGGAAGGGGGGATGGTCTTAGCCAACTCTGCCCGCATGCTCAAAAGGCTCCGCAAGTTGAAGGAGGGGGATTCTCCCGATCTTCCTGCGAAATACACGTATCGTATGACGGATTTACAGGCCGCCGTGGGACGGGTTCAACTGAGCAGGCTGGAAGATTTTATTAAGAAACGCCGGAGCATCGCCCGGGTTTATGATAAAGCCTTCGCATCTGTGACCGAAAGGCATCCGTTGGCGCACATTGACGGCCGCCATATTTACCAGCGTTACATGGTTCAGGTCCGGGGAAACATCCGTAAACTCATGGAAGATTGCCTTCGCCAGGGGATAAAAGTGAAGCAGCCGGTCAAACCTTATCCTCTGCACCGCTATCTGGGTCTTGCCGGAGGTTTATTCCCCAACACCGAGCGTATTATGCGTTCGGCGGTCTCTATCCCGATATATCCCTCGTTAACAAAAAAAGAGATTATGCATATAACACAAATACTGCCACCCTTATTCAAGCGCTATGCCTGATACTGAAAAAACAATTATCCCGGTTCCTGATTTGTCCCATGTTGACGCCGGCCCGTTCCCGCCCATGGTGGTTGTCGAAATCACGAATGTCTGTAATCTGCAGTGCATCCACTGTCCGTTTTGCTATATATCAAAAGAGCCCGGGTATAAACCGTGCTATATGGCCTGGCCGCTTTATAAAAAGATCGTGGATGAGGTCGCCGGCCATCCCGGAACCATTTTTCGGCTTTTATGTGACGGAGAGCCCCTCTGCCATCCTCGGTTTATCGATATGGTCCGCTATGCTAAGACGCGGGGGGTAAGCCCGGTTAATTTTATCACCAACGGGCTTTTAATGGACGGGGCCCGGGCTGCGGCGGTGCTGGAAGCCGGAGTGGAGGCGGTTGAATTCAGCCTGGATGCGCTTAATAAGAACACATACGAGCGCATCCGGAAAGGTTCGAATTATGAAACGGTCATGCATCATGTCAAAGGCTTTATCCGGCTGCGAGACACGTTAAAGGCTCCGACAAAAATTTTTGTCAGCATTATTGACCAGCCTGAAGCCGAAGCCGAGTTGGACGCTTTTGTCGCTTACTGGACCCCCCGTGTCGACCGGGTTATTACCCGGGCCTACACGTCCATACGGGGCCTTGTTGACCCGGCCAAGATCAAGACCGACCCGCAGATTAAACGCTGGCCCTGTCCTGACCTTTGGAGGCGTTCGTTTATCAATGTCGACGGTTTTGCCGAATTCTGCGTGGAAGATTGGCACGACCAATCCGTGGTCGGGGATATTAACAAAACGACCCTTCAGGCCGTCTGGCAGGGTCCGGATTACGAACGGCTCCGGACCCTGCACAGGCAACGGAGGTTTCAGGAAATTCCTTATTGTGCGGGCTGTCTGGATTGGCGGGCCCGGGACTGGCATTATGATTATTTTTTGGCTTTGAGAGATACGTTAGGCTCAACGGCAGCCCCAGAGCGGCGGGAGGTGCGGCCATGACTTCACGGATTCTCCGAAAAACTCAAAGTGTCTGTCCCCGGTGTCTCGAGACCCTGGACACCTTTATCGTGGAAAAGAACGCAAAAATCGTTATGAAAAAAACCTGCCCCCGGCATGGGCTGTTTGAAATCGTATTGTCTTCGACTCCGACTTACTACGCCGAACTCGAGGAGTATTATTTTTCCCTGGCGGACACTCGTTATGAAGTCCCGGAATATGAATTTTGGCCAACCTACCGGTGCAACGCTGACTGCACGATCTGCTGTTTCGGGCGGCAGAATTGGGAGATGGCGGGGCAGGACGCCTCGACGGGCGAAATTGAAAAACTGGCTAAAAACAGCAAGAAGCGTTTTTTTATTATTTCCGGGGGTGACCCGACCTGCCGGGATGACCTGGGTGATATTATAAGGACTTTTCGTAAACACGGGAAAGTCGTGACGATCAATACCAACGGCTTAAAATGCGCGGATTTAAACTACCTGAAGAAGTTGAAAAAGGCGGGCCTGGATCGACTGAATTTGCAATTTGACGGGTTTGACCCCAGATATTATCTGGCTCTGCGGCGTCAGGATTACCTGGACATCAAGCTGAAAGTTCTTGAAAACCTGCAGACTTTGGGGATTCAGACGACATTCAACGCGACCATCGCCCGGAATCTTAATGAAGGAGCGATCAAGGAATTAATGGATTTCGCCTCTTCGCACCCTTTTATCAACGGCGTTAATTTCTTTTCCATCTGTTTTCTGGGAGGGGCGAGGGACTGGGAACAAAGTTCATACATCATGCCGGATGAAATCATTGACCTGCTCATCAGCCAAATAAGACCCGTTATTTCTAAAAAGAATGTTTTTGTTTTTCAAAAACTTCATCTGGCGGTCAAGTCGTTCCTGGCTCAGAAATGGTGCTTTTATAATCAGGTCTATCTTTTTGTCCGCAGAAACGGCTCTTTCGAGCCGATTGACCGCTTTCTCAACCTCGCTAAAGCCGAACCTTGGCTGGACCGTTACAGGGACAACTTCAAGACCAAGCCCTTCTGGGCGCGCGCCTGTCTGGGGATAGCCGTGGGGTGTCTCTTCCTGAAAAAAGAGTCCGTTATTATTTTAAAGGAGATCCTTTTGAGGAGCGTGTCCTATTTTCTGAAGACGCGCCATTATCTTCGCGGCAGCCGGTTTTTCTCCGTGAGCTTTTCAACCGGCTGTGATCCTTATAAATTTGATTTTAACATTGTGAAACATTGCCAGAATGAAATCATCGCGGCCCGGGACCAGGACGGCGTGTTGACTCACTTAGGGAGCGACGGCCTGTATTGCATGGGGCTGGAGAAACGGTATTTGAGAAATAAACTCCAGAAAGAGGGGATGAGTTCTCGTTGATATGATGAAAGCCTACCCCCGACATTCCGTTGACATTACCTGGCGCGATTACAAGCGCATGGTTTCGTTTTTCTTCACATCCCCGGCCCGGAGGAAAGAATTCCTTCCGGAATTCGAACAACGCTTTGCGGAATATACCGGCACCCGCTTCGCCCTGTCCGTGCCGTCCGCCCGGGTGGGGCTTTATGCGATCCTGCAGTATTTTAATTTCCCTAAAGGGGCCGAAGTTATCATCACCCCGTTCACGCACCAGAGTATTTTTACGGTCCTGAAGACGTTCCGGCTTAAGCCGGTTTTCGTCGATATCGATGAAAAGACGCACAATATCGACCCGCACCTGGTCAGGAAATCGGTTTCGGAGAAAACCCGTCTGCTGATTTTAACTCATATGTGGGGGCAGCCCTGCGACATGGCCGCGTTCACCGCCTTGAAAAAAGAGTACGATCTGAAAATTATTGAAGATTGCGCCATGGCCGCCGGCGCGACTTACCAGGGGCGGAAAGTGGGGAGTTTCGTCGATGCCAGCATATTCAGCTTCGGGAAAGCTAAGGCCATTTGCGCTTTCGGCGGCGGGATGCTGTGCTGCCATGACGCCTCCATGAAGGATTTTATCTCCGGCCTGATCCGGGATTTTAAGCCCTCCCGGAGCCTGCCGCTGGCGGTTTCCGTCATTAATTCCGTGATCGCCAATATCCTGACCCGGCCCCGCTTTTTTTTCTTCTCCCTTTATCCGGTGATGCGGCTTTTCAACCTGCGGGATCCCTACAATCCGGTTGAACATAAAAAAGACTCCGAAGTCATCCTGGAGCAGATGCCGGAAGAATGGAAAGTCAAAATGTCGCCGTTTCAGGCCGCCCTGGGGCTGGAACAGCTCCGGAGCCTGGACGCCCGTAACCAGGCCCGGGCCCGTAACGCGCAGCTTTTGAACTTTTTGTTGGAGGGGACGCCGGGGATCAGTGTGCCCCGGCCGCAACCCGGAGGTAATCATATTTATCTTTACTACGCGGTTCATATACAGAACGCCGCTTCTCTGGACGCCCTTAGGTTGAGCTTGCTGAAGCGTTCGGTCGACACGCAATTAAATGAGTTGACGACTCCCCGGCAGCTGCGTGTTTTCGGGGCGGACAGCCGGACGGTCCCTGTTTTTGAAACCATATCCGCGAATATCCTTGTCATCCCCAACGGGATTTATTTAAATGACCGGGATATCCGGCTTGTGGCGGAGGCGTTAAAACAGAGCCTGAGGTCCCTTCCGGGGAAGGGGGATGCATGAAAACGGCCCGGCCATCCCGCTCGATATTACGGACAACGGAAAGCGTCTGCCCGAAATGTTCCGCGCCCCTGCCCGCCAGTATTGTCGCGGATGAAAAAGGCGTGTTTATGGAGAAACGCTGCCCGCAGCATGGAGATTTTCGCGTGCGCCTGTCCGAAACCCCGGCCTTGTACGCCGAACTGGACGGGTTTTACTGTTCCCTGATGGGGCGGGCGCAACCTTGTTTTGATTATGAAATCTGGCCCACCCTGCGGTGCAATATGAATTGCGCGATATGTTTTTTCGGCTGTCCGCGGGAATCTTCCCGGGTTTTTGAGCCGACGCTCAACGCCATCGAACAGTTCGTCAGCCGGGACCCGCACCCGTTTTACTGCCTCTCCGGAGCGGAAGCGACTGTCCGGGATGATTTGCCGGATATCATCCGTATTTTAAAAAAGCACCGGAAAGTCGTGACGTTGAACACTAACGGAATGCGTTTCGAGGATGAATCTTATCTGTTAAAACTGAAGAACGCCGGGCTGGACCGGGTTATTTTGCAATGCGATGGTTTTGATCCCCGTGTTTCCCTGAAGATGAGGGGAGAGGATGCTGTCCCCCAACGGCAGCGTGTCTTGGCCCTCTTGGAAAAGCATCATATGCCGACCGCGCTCAGTTCCACGATCGCCCGGGGCCTCAACGAACATACGGTTTCGGAATTGCTGGATTACGCGCTGGCGCATCCTTTCATCAACGGGATCGCGTTTCTGTCCATCGCCTTTGACGGCGGGGCCCGGAACTGGAGCCAGGAGCGCTACATGATGCCGGATGAAGTGATCGACGTTGTCTGCCGTGTCCCCGGCTATAACGTAAAAAAAGAAAACGTGCACAGATTTCAAAAGCTGCATTTCGCCGTCAAGGCGTTCTTGAAGCAGCGCGCGTGTTTATATAATCAGCTTTATGTCCTGGTGCGCCGGCGGGGTTCCTTTGAGCCTATTGACGCTTTCATGAATCTCGCTAAAGCCGAGCCCTGGCTGGACCGTTACCGGCACGCTTACGCGGGGAAGAAACACGGCCTGGCCGCTCTTTATCTGGGGCTGGCTTTGCTATGCCTGTGCTGCCATCGCCGGATTTTAGTCCTGTTCCGGGACCTTCTCGGCTCGGGGGTGTCTTATTTCTTCCGGACGTCACGATATCTAAGAACAGGCCGACTGCTTGCTTTAAGTTTTACGACCAGCTGCGACCCGTATAAGCTCGACAAGACAATCCTCCAGAATTGTCAGAATGAAATTATGGCCGCGGATCAAACACCGGACTCTTTACGCCCTATCGGAAGGGAAGGCGCCTATTTCGTGAACCTGGAAAAACATTACGCTGAATCTCAACCCCGGGGGGAACCATGAAACCTGACACGATCATTCGCGCGACGCAAAGCGTTTGCCCTGTATGCCTGGAAGCCGTGCCCGCGACGGTGCTTGAGAAAGACGGCCGGGTTTACCTGACTAAGACCTGCCCCCGGCACGGGGCCTCCGAAGTCCTTCTGTCTGAGACCGCGGGTCTTTACAAAGAACTGGAAGGCTTTTTTTCCGCCGTTATGAACCCGTCTTACCGCATCCGCGAATATGAAATCTGGGTGACAATGCGCTGCAACACGTCTTGCACCATCTGTCATCTCGGAGACAGCAACAGGATCGACATCCCGGACCCGAGCCTGGAAAAAATCGAGGAGTTTATCCTCCGGCATGACCAGCCGGCTTATATCCTTTCTGGGGGAGAGCCCACCTGCCGGGAAGACCTGCCGGATATTGTCCGCCTTTTTAAAAAGCACGGCAAGCATATCAGCCTGCACACGAACGGTCTGGCTTTAGGGAACAAAGATTACATCCGTTCCCTGCAGGAAGCGGGGTTGGACCGGATCAATCTTCAATTTGACGGGTTCGCGCCGGACGCGTATAAAATTTTCCGGGGGAAAAATATCCTGGATAAGAAGCAACTGGCTTTAAAAAACCTGGAAGACCTGCGTCTGCCGACGGATTTGAATATCACGGTTGCCCGGGGTGTCAATGAGCCGGCCGTCATGGACAGCGTCCGGTTTGCCGTTAAACATCCTTTCATCTCTTCCGTTAACTTCTTCACGATCTGCTACCTGGGAGAAACGGCCCGATGGCCTTTAAAATATTTCCTTATGCCGGATACGATCGGAGACATCCTGGAAAAAGAAACAGGCGGCCGGATTTCCAAGCGCGGCATCATCCTTTTTCAGAAACTGCACCTGGCCGTTAAATCCCTGCGTTCGGAGCGTTATTGCCTTTACAGCCAGATTTTTGTCCTGTTCCGAAAACGGGACGGGACGTATGACCCCATTGACCGCTATCTTAACCTGGAACGGACGGACAGGCTTCTGAAACTTTATCAAAAAATGGCTCCCGGGCATCCTGTCCTCGCCAAAATAATTTTAATTTTAGGCCTGCCGTTTTTTATGATGCGCTGGTCCACGCTGGTGATCCTGAAAGAAATCTTGCGGACCGGATTTTCTTTTATGATCAACGAGGATTACGCTTTAAAAACCAGCCCGTTCCTTTATTTGAATTTTAATACGAGCTGTGATCCTTATAAAATCGATTACGGGTTCGTGCAGGATTGTCAGGATGAAATCATTTTTTATGACCGTCAGCAGGAACACTTGGTGAACCAGGGAGTGGACGGATTGCGCGCCATCGAGTTCGAGCGCCGCTACCGTAAGGCCGCCCCCAAGGAGACGATTCGCATTGATCGGAAAATGGAAACATCCCAGAGGCATAAGCCTGCCGGCTTGGGCAACCGTGTCATTCGGGAGACAATGAGCGTGTGTCCTGTTTGCCTGGCCCCGCTCCCGGCCAGGATCCGGGCCGGAGCGGATGGCGTTTATCTGGAAAAGACATGCCCCCGGCACGGGGCCTTTCGCGTTTTTGTTTCGACTCATCCGGATGATTATCAGGCCCTGTCCGACACTTATTTTTATTTTATCCCCGGGGCTCTGGAACAACGGGAATATTACGTCTGCGCGAGCACGCGGTGCAACATTTCGTGCCCGATTTGTTACCTGAATTATTGCCCTGAGCGGCCTCCTCTGACGCCCGAGGATATGAACAGCGCCGTGGGGGATAAACCGCAGGTGGAGCGCTTCACGTTTTCCCACGGCGAGCCCACGGTCTCTCCGCAACTGCCGGAGATGATCCGGGCTTTAAAGAAAGCCGGGAAATTTGTCAACATTCATACGAACGGCGTGAAACTTGCCGATTATGCTTATACTCAATCCCTGAAACAGGCGGGGCTGGATCACGTGAGCCTCCAGTTTGACGGTTTTCGTGATGAAATTTATGAGACCCTGAGAGGCGGGAAGCTCTTGGAGGCCAAAACGCGCGCTTTGGATAATCTTAAGGCGCTGGAAATCCCCGTGACATTAAACGTGACGATCGCCGGGGGCGTTAATGAAGACGAGTGGGGCAAAGTTTTTGATTACGTTGTCCGGAATGATTTTATTAAAGACGTGAGTTATATCACTTACTGCCATTACTCCCCTCAGGGGGATGCCGAGGGCCGGTCCATGATGCCGGACGACCTGGTGATACGCCTCGTGGAGCATTCTCAAGGGACGATTGAGAGGGAGGATGTGGTCTGTTTTCAGAAATTGTTTTACGCCTATTTAAGCGCCTTCCGCAAGAAAAAATGCTTTAACTATTATCATTATTGCGTTGTGCGGACATCCGGCGGATACCGTGGGATTGAGCGTTATCTGGATGTGCGGAAGATCGCCGGGAAGATTGACGCGTGCCGGGAGAGAGGACAAACGATGACGAAAACGTTGTTGCTGAAAATATTGTTAACCTCTCTGCGATGGGATAGTGTGGCGTTGATTCCTTACGGATTATTTTTGCTGTCGCGCGGGGGGTATCCCCCAAGCCCCGGGAAACTTTTAGTCGTGACGTTGGCCAGTATCTGCGACCCGTATAAATATGACGCAACGGTCGCCTTAAATTGCGGGCAGGGCATTATTACTCAAACCATGCAACATGAGAGTTACGGGACATATATTATCGAGGAGATGAAGCGTTCGCCGCGTCCCGACGCAGCTCGTGTCCTGCCTGACGCGTTTCCTCAAGGGGGTTCGGTATAAAATTATGAAGATCGCCTTTATTAATGATTCCTGTGAACGGCTGGGTGTTGAATATATTTCAGCCGTGCTTAAACAGCATGGGCACACCGTCAAATTGTTCGCCGATCCGCAGCTCTTTGATGACGAAAATTTTACAATCGCGCCTCTGGCCAGGTTTTTTGACCGGCAGGAAGACCTGCTGGCCCAAATTCAGGCGTTCCAGCCGGATCTGATCGGGTTCTCGGTCGTGACGGACTTTTATCAGTGGGCCTGCCGCCTCGCCAGGCGTATCAAAGCGGTGATGGATGTCCCGGTGCTTTTCGGAGGGATTCACGCGACATCGGTTCCCGAAAAGGTCCTGCAGCAGGATTGCGTGGATATGGTCTGCCGGGGGGAAGGGGAGTTCGCCCTTTTGGACCTCGCCGACAGCATGGAGAAGGGCCTCCGGGATTACACGATCCCCAACATTTGGTTTAAAAAAGACGGTGCGATCATCAGGAATGATGCGCGTCCCCTGATCGAGGACCTGGATGCGCTGCCGTTCGCGGATAAAGACCTTTTTTATGAGGCCAGCCCCCATTTTTCCCGTTGCTATTTCCTGATGACCAACCGCGGCTGCGCTTACGCCTGCAGTTATTGCTGTAATTCATTCCTGAAAAAATTTTATCATGCGAAAGGCCGGTACCTGCGTTTCCGCAGCGCCGGAAACGTGATCCGGGAGTTGACCCTGGCCAAACAGAAATACGGCATTAAAATGGTCCGTATCCACGATGATGACTTCCTCACGCACGACGTGCCCTGGTTCGAGGAGTTCGCGGAAGAATACTCCCGGCATATACAGGCCCCGTTCGCATGCTTCACGCACCCCAACAGCGTGACGGAAACCAAAGCCCGCCTGCTGAAGAAAGCAGGGTGCCACGATATCGAAGTGGGGGTCCAGTCCATCTCCTCGGACACGCGTTACCGGATTCTTAACCGCCGCGTTTCGGATGAGCAATTGGTCCGCGCTCTGCAGATATTAAAAGACGCGGGCATCAAGGTGATCACGGATAATATCCTGGGGCTTCCTCACCAGGGGCGGGAGGAGCTTCTGGATCTCATTAAATTTTATAATAAAAACAGGATCATGAAGATTTACTGTTTCGGCTTCCGGCATTATCCGGCCACGGATATCGTCGAATATTCCAGGGACGAGAAACTGCTGAGCGCACAGGATGTCGAGAACCTGGAGAACGGGATCAATGTCAAGACCTTCATTCAGAGCGGGGATAATTTGAGCCGTGAGGACCGGCAACTGCAGACATTTTTTGCGTTTCTGCTCTACCTGCCGGAGACGGTCAATAATTACATCCTTGAGAAAAAGCTGTACCGTTATTTTATCCCGCTCCCGTATTATGTCCTGGTTATCTTTTCCAATTGGCTGCGCATCCCGTACCGGTACAACTGGGCGCTGCATATTACCGTGTGCCGGTACCGGGTTTATGCTTATAAAACGATAAAGAAAAAGTTTACCTCGGGTATCAGGGCGTTGCTTAAAAAGTTCCGCCCTTCGGCCTTTAACACGGCGCGGGGGACGCCTGTCCGGTGAAACAAGATAAATGTCTATGAAAACTTATTTCATAAGCGCGTCGACATTCTGCATGGAACGGATGCTGGACTGCCAGCAGGTTTCCGATTATCTCAAGTTGAACGGCTGGCGTCCGGTGACGCGGGTTCGGCAGGCCGGGCTGGTCATCATAAGCACCTGCTCGTTCGGGCGCGAAGAGGACGCGAGCTCCCTGGATTATATCCGTTATTTTCTGCGGAAGAAATCGCCCCGGGCCCGTTTCCTGATTATGGGGTGCCTTCCGGTGATCAACCCCGACTTATTATCTTCTTATCAGGATATTCCCGTGCTCACACCGACCACTTTATCCCGGATCGAAACCGTGGCCCCTCCGGAGAGGACCCGGTTCGCGGATGTCCCGGAACCCAATAAAATTTTGGCGACAGAAGTCACGCACAGTGTTTTTCTGAAAAAAGCGTTAAGTTTCCGTTCCGCGTTCAGGCAGGGCCTCCGGTGTTTTAAGCCTGATGTAGCGACGTTGCGGCGGGGGCTGTCCTTCCTGAAAGCCGCGGTGCGTTATGTCCCGGTTATGAAGGCGCACATTAACCCGTTCTTATCCTGTAACCGGAACGGATTTTATTATTTGAGATTATCCAAGGGCTGCCTGGGGAACTGCAGTTACTGCGCTAAAAGACATTCGACAGGGACCTTGCAGAGCAAATCCACAACCTCTATCCTCGATGAATTCCGCGCCGGGCTCAGGGCCGGGGAAAAGCAGTTTTATTTATTGACGGAAGACGTCGGCTGTTACGGGGCCGACCGGCACACAGATATCGTAGCCTTGTTGAAAAATCTTTTTGAAGCCGGGGAGAGGCATGATTTCCGGATTGTCCTGTCCAATTTCAATGCCCGGTGGTTCGTGCGGTATTATGAGGACCTGGAGCCGGTCTTGATCCGGAATCAGAACAAAATTTTGTATCTGCAAATACCGATCCAGTCAGGCAGCACCCGCATCCTGGAATTCATGAACCGGCATTACACCATTGAAGACGTGGAATCCCGGCTCCTGACTTTAAGAAAGAACGCCCCGGCGGTCGCCTTCACGACCGATATCATCGCCGGATTCCCGGGGGAAACGGATGAGGATTTTGAACTCACCAAGAAGTTTTTGTCGAAAATACGTTTTCAGCACGTTGATATTTTCGCTTACGAAAAACGCCCCGGCACTAAAGCGGGAACGCTTCCCGGGGACGTCCCCCCGGAGATCATCGAAGCCCGTGTCCTGCAGTTGGCCCGGCTTCAGAACAGCTATCACCGGGGCCCCATGCTTGCTAAAAAAGTGCTGGATGTTATCCGGGAAAACCTGCAGCGCTACCGGAATAAAGCCGTGACCCGTACGCCATGACAAAACAAGGCCTGAGAATTGCTTTTGTGAATGATTCCTGCGAGCATTTGGGGGTTGAATATATCTCCGCCGTGCTGAAATCCGCAGGGCATGATACCCGTCTATTCGTTGACCCGCTTTTGTTTGATGATGAATTTATCACCGTTAAGGGGCTCAGCCGCCGCTTTGATTACACTAAGAAGATTATCCGGGACCTCAGGGCTTATCAGCCGGATCTGGTCAGCCTGTCGGTGGTCTCAAGCTTCTATCCCTGGGCCGGCCGGATGGCCCGGGCTATAAAGGCGGAGATGGACGTCCCCGTTATCATGGGCGGTATTCATCCGACATCCGTTCCCGAAAGTGTCATCCAGAACGACGCCGTGGATATGGTCTGCCTGGGGGAAGGGGAATACCCCCTGCTGGAACTTGCCGACAGTATGGCCCGGGGAAGTATCGACGACACCGTAAAAAACATCTGGTTTAAAAAGAACGGGAAGATCCTGCGCAACCCTTTGCGGCCGCTTATCGACGATTTAGATGCCCTCCCGTTTCCCGATAAAGACCTTTATTATTCCGTCAGCCCGCATTTTTCAAAAAGTTATTATATCGCGACCAGCAGAGGCTGCCCCAACGCCTGCAGTTATTGCTGTAATTCTTACCTGCATTCTTTGTACAAGGGCCTGGGCGCGCCGCGGCGGTCGCGCAGCGTCCGGAATGTCATTGAAGAATTAATGTGGGCCCAAAACCGTTACCGGATCGATCCGGTTTTCTTCCTGGATGACTGTTTCGGGACCGATTTGGGATGGTTAAAAAAATTCGCGACGGAGTACCGAGAAAAAGTCGGCGTTAAGTTTTACTGCATGATGTTCCCCGCACCCCAGATGGAAGAGGCGGTTGAATATCTCGCGCAGGCCGGCTGCGGGGAAATCGAGATCGGCGTCCAGTCCTGGGATGAAGATGTCAGGCGCCGGATATTCAACCGGCGCGTTTCGAACGACACGATGATCCGGACGATGAAATTGATCAGGAAGGCGGGGATCAATCTCGTGACAGGCGATATCCTCGGTTATCCCGGGCAGAAAGAGGAGCATATTTTAAAAACCGCGGAGATTTACACAGACATAAAACCCAGCCGGACGTACGCTTTTATCCTGAAATATTTTCCCAAAACGGAGATCACGGAACAGGCGCTGCAGAACGGATGTCTGAGTCCGGCGGATCACGAAAAAATATTGGACGGCCATTACGGCAAATACTTATCGAAAGACGGCTCCATGACAGAGAGGGATGTCATGCAATATCTGCTTCTATTTTTGCTGGTGCGTATTTTACCGGTCTCTTGGGCCAAGACAGTAATCCGGAAAAAATTTTATAAGCGTTTCCCGGTTTTGTTCACGCCGGCCGTGATTTCAATCCTGAATAATTTTTCGACATCCACCTTTGAATCGCAGGTCAACCGGAAAAGCGCCCTGGCACGGTACACTTTTTTCATTAAACGATTGTTTTCTAAATCCAAAGCAGGTGCGCGATGAAAATCGCTTTTGTCAACGATTCATCCCAGCAGCTGGGTATACAATATATTTCGGCCGTCCTTAAACAGCACGGCCATGACGTGAAGCTGTTCATGGACCCCCAGTTATTCGATGACGATGTGATCCGGGTCCCCCGATTGAGCCGGTGGCTTGATTCCAAGAAAGAGCTTGTCCGGCGTCTGAAAGCCTATCAGCCCGACTTGGTCGGGATCTCCGTGGTGACGGATTTTTACCAGTGGGCCCGCCGGATCGCCACGATGATCAAGGAAGAAATGGATGTCCCGATTATCGCCGGCGGAATCCACCCGACATCCGTTCCCGAGAGAGTGCTGAAAAACGATTGTTTTGACATGGTGTGTCTGGGAGAAGGGGAGTTTGCTTTGTCGGAACTGGCCGACAATATGCAGAAGGGAACGCCTGACTACACGATCCGTAATATCTGGTTCAAACGGGACGGCCAAATCATAAAAAATGAACTCCGGCCGCTTATCGATGACCTGGACGACCTGCCCTTTCCGGATACGGACTTGTATTATTCCGCCAGTCCTCATTTTAAAAGGACCGGCCTGTACGTTACCATGACTTCTCGCGGCTGTCCGAACGCCTGCACGTACTGCTGTTTTTCTTACCTGCAGGGGCTTTACAAAGGGAAAGGGAAAAGGATCCGGCAGCGCAGCGTCGGCAATGTCATGAGTGAATTGCGGACCAACAAGGAAAAATACAACATCAAGTTCGTCGCGTTTATGGACAATTGTTTCGGGTATGATTCGAAATGGTTGCGGGAATTTGCGCCCGTTTATCAGGCGGAGATCGGGATTAAATTCTGGTGCATCATGCATCCCAAGGATGTCACGGAAGAAACCCTGAAGCATTTGAAGCGGGCCGGGTGCCACACGATTGACATGGGGGTGCAGTCGTGGAACGAGCGCATCCGCAAGGAGGTCCTGCACCGGGATGTCGGGAATGACACGATGGCCCGCGCGATCCTCCTGGTCAAGAATGCGGGGATCGAAATCATGACCGACAGCATTTTCGACCTTCCCGGGCAAACGGAAGACGACATCCTGGAAAGTGCCCGCCGTTATGCGGAAATCCGGCCCAAGCGGATATATTTTTACATGCTCCGGCATTACCCCAACACCCTGATTACCCGGATGGCGAAGGAGGATAATCTTCTGACCTCATCCCGGTATGAAGAAGTGATGGACGGGGTGAACGTCACGTCTTTCACCATCGGAGGCGACAAGGTCAATAAAGACATGATCCGGTTTCAGATCCTGTTTTATCTGATCGATTTGATCCCCAAACGGATGAGCTTGTTTATCATCCGCAGGAGACTGCACCGGTATTTCCCTCTCATGTTCGGCCCCGCCATGATCGTGATCCTGCGTAATTTGCTGGCCTTTGACATGAACGCCCGGCTTCAGCGCGCCTGGGCCTTTAACCGTTACGCGCATTTTATCTGGGAGAAAATCCGTCCCGTCCGAAAATGCCGGGGACATCAGCCATGAAGATCGCGTTTGTCAATGATTGCGTCGAGAGGCTGGGGGTTGAATATATTTCGGCGCTCCTGAAGGGGCAGGGGCATCAGGTGAAACTTTTTGTCGATCCCCAGCTTTTTAATAACGTGTATGTGCAGATCAACCGCCTGAGCCGGTATTTTGATTACACGGAAAGAATTATTCGCGGTCTCATGGAATATCAGCCGGACCTGATCGGATTCTCCGTGGACACGGAATCCTATCAATGGGCTTCCCGTCTGGCGCGGCGCATTAAGGAGCGCATGGAAACTCCCATTATTTTCGGCGGGATCCATCCGACATCCGTGCCGGAGCGGGTTATTTTAAATGAAGCCGTGGATATCCTTTGCGTCGGGGAGGGGGAACACCCCATGCTGGAACTGGTCAACAGCATGGCCCGGGGCGGCGTGGACACGGCAATAAAGAATTTGTGGTTTAAAACGAACGGCAGGATTATCACAAATCCCTTAAGGCCTCTTTTGGCCGACCTGGACAGACTCCCGGTCGCCGATCACGGCCTTTTTTATGACACTTACCCCTATTTCCGCAAAGGGTACAGCACGATCGCTTCGCGCGGCTGCCCTTACGCCTGCAGCTACTGCGGGCACGCGTATCTGCGGCAATTGTATCAAAACAACGGGGCCTATTTCCGTCACCGCAGTGTCGAAAATCTGCTGGATGAATTAGCGCTGCGCCTGACGCAGTATAAAATCGATATCATCACTTTCTTTGACGACAATTTCGGTTTTGAACCGGAGTGGCTGGAGAAATTTTCCGTCCGGTACGCCAGGGATATCAGAAGACCGTTTACCGTGACCGCCCGCCCGGAAATGATTTCCCGTGATTATGTCCGCCTCTTGAAACAGGCCGGATGCTGCTCCGTGACCCTGGGCGTTCAAACCTGGGATGATGCCGTTCGAAAAGAGTGGTTTAACCGGGATGTGAACCCGGAGGTGATGCTGAAGGCCATGCGGCTCGTCAAGGAAGCGGGCCTGGAATTGATCTGTGATAACATATTCGGGGTTCCCGTTGAAAACGATGAGGGGTATATGCGGGCGTTGCTGCCCTATGCCGATATTAAACCCGACCGGATCCTGTTTAATCAGCTGAAATATTTCCCGCGCGTGCCGATCACGGAAAAGGCCCGTGAAGGAAATTTCATATCGGAGCAGCGGTATGACGCCATTATGGACGGCCGGGACCAGAAAGGAATTTTCCTGGGGCCGTCTGCCGCGAGCCGTGGGGACCGTAGACAGCTGATCCGGAAAAAACTTTTTTTATATTCATTGGATTGGTTGCCAAAAACATGGGCGCGGTTTATTATTAATAAGCGTCTTTACCGTTATTTCCCGACTTTCATTAACCCGGCGGTTCTTCCGGTTTTGCGGACGTTTTTTTCGTCCGACACGGACACGCGATATTTTAAACGCCGGACTTTATCACGCTACTGGTATCATTTGACCCCACGCCTGCGGGGTCGGAGGAGACACGATGAGCCCACAAACTGAAACCCTTGTCCGCGAAACCACCAGCCTTTGCCCGGTGTGCCAAAAGCAGATTAAGGCGGCCGTTGTGGAGTCCGGGGACGGGATTTTTCTTTCCAAAAACTGCGATGTGCACGGGCCGTTTAAACTCAGGGTTTCGCGCCACGCTTGGTATTATAAAAACCTGACGGAGTATTATTTCCGCGTCATGCCGGCTGATATGCCCCAGAAACGTTTTTATATTTATTTAAGCAACCGCTGCAACCTTGATTGCCCGATTTGCCTGCTGGAACCGAACCAGGATAAAGCGGCCGATGTCTCCCTGGACCAGTTTAAAAAGCTGATCCGCGATAACTCCGGTTTCCGTTATTACCTTTACGGCGCGGAACCGACCCTGCGCGATGATCTCCCGGAATGGATCGCCCTTCTGAAAAAACACGGCAACCTGGTTAATATTCACACCAACGGCATTAAACTTGATGATATCGCCTATCTCCGGTTCTTAAGAGACGCCGGGCTTGATTATGTGAGCCTGCAGTTTGACGGCTTCGACGATCAGGTCTATCTGGCGCTCCGGAACCGCACATTGCTGGATTCGAAGCTGAAAGCCCTGGAGAATCTTGAAAAGCTGGATATTCCGACGGGGCTCAATGTCACTATCGCCAAGGGCCTGAATGAGAAGGAAATAAACCCTATTATAGACTACGCTGTCGGTAAACCCTTTATCCGGGACGTGAGTTTCGCTTCGGTGTCTTTCCTGGGGAACGCGGAAAGGAATTTTTCTTCCGCGGACCTGCTGATGCCGGATGACGTGGTGGACCTGGTTGAAAACGCCACAAAAGGCAAAGTGAACCGCCGCAGTCTCTTCTTATTTCAGAAATTGTATTATGCCGTGTTGTCTATTTTTAACATCCGCCGGTGCTATAATTTTCATCAGCTCGCTTTGGTCCGGGACGGACGGGGGGGATACCGATCCTTTGACGCGATCTATGACCTGGCGGGGTTTGAAAAAAAGATGGACCGGTTCAGCCATCTGGCGCCCCGGAATAAAACCCTGGCGGCGGGATATTTCTTCCTGCAGTTTATCATGAACATGCTGTCGGGCGACGTGAAGGAAAAGGTCCAGATCCTGCCGCTCAACATGCTCCTGCCGGGGCAGAAACGGAACGTGAAAATCCCGTCCAAGATCCTGCTCGTCAGCTTCGGGACGGTCTGCGATAAATATAAATACGATGCGGGGATTTCCCGGTACTGCGGGCAGGGGTTTGTTTTCAACCGGGATGGAAGCCTGGCGCTATCGGATTCCGTTTCGGACATGACGCTTTTAAAAAAGGGTGAGGCCTGCGGTTGAACCAGGGGGATGAAGGTCGGCAAGGATAAGGTTATGAAAATCGCGTTTATCAATGAAGCGGATCAGCATATAGGCCTTCAGTACCTCACGGCGGTGCTGAAGGAGAACGGGCATGAGGTGAGGACATTTTCCGATCCGCGTTTATTCGATGACCTCTACATCACGATCCGGAGGCTCAACCGGATTTTTGATTTCCAGGACGACATCCTTAAGGACATCGCCGAATTTAATCCGGGATTGATCGGGTTTTCAGTATCCAGCCCGATCTATCGATGGGCCTGCGCTTTGGCCGCCAAGATAAAAGAACGCAGGGATATCCCCATTATTTTCGGCGGAGTTCACGCCACGGCCGTGCCGGAACGCGTGATTCGGAAAAGTTTCATAGATATGGTTTGTGTCGGGGAAGGGGAGTTCCCTATGCTGGAACTGGCCAACAGCATGGACCGCGGGCAGCCGGATTATTCCATTAAAAATATATGGTTTAAAACCCCACAGGGAGAAATTATCCGGAACGATATCCGTCCCCTACTTGATGACCTGGACGTTCTGCCTTTCCCGGATCAGGACCTGTTTTATTCCAGCAGTTCCTGTGACACCCGAAGCTACGTAACCATGATCTCCCGGGGCTGCCCGCACGGCTGCAGTTACTGCACCATGTCTTATCTGCACGATCTTTACCACGGGAAAGGGAAACGGATCCGGCTGCGCAGCGTCCGAAGCATTATCGCCGAAATCACCGGGGTCCTGCAGAAGCACAAAGATATCAAAAGGGTCATGTTCCCGGACAACTGCTTCGGGACGGATATCGCCTGGCTGCGGGAATTCTCCCGTGAGTATTCGCAGAAAGTCGCCAGAGATTTTTTTTGCGTGATGCATCCCGCATCCGTCACTGAAGAATCCGTCGCGTGTCTCAAGGAGGCGGGATGCCGGTCCATCTCCCTGGGAATTCAGGCCTGGGACGCCCCGCTGCGTTACACCATGCTTAACCGCAAAGTTTCCAATGAGGTCATGGAAAACGCCCTGCGGCTTATCCTGGAGGCCAGGATTGAGCTCTTAATCGATAACCTGTTTGATTTTCCGGGGTACAGCATGGAGCATTATATTGAATCCCTGGAAGTTTACACGCGGTATAAGCCGACGCGGAATTATTTTTATAAGCTGCATTTTTATCCGCACACCCAAATGAGCCAGATTGCCGTTCAGAATCGCTGGATCACGGCCGCGGAATACGAAGATTGCTTGGAAGGAGGGGACACCCTGGGGATTCTGCGTTATGATGCGTCACACGACGGCAATCGGACCCGGCAGCAGGACCGTGAATCGAGACAGGGGCAAATTTTGTTTGTTTTGATGGACCTGATCCCCGCCCGCTGGACCCGGGCCATCATTCAAAAGAAATGGTACCGGTATTTTCCGTCTTTTCTGAACCCGGCTTTACTAACGATGCTCCGGACCCTGCTGGCCAACGATTTTGAATCACGTTACTTTAAGGACATAACATTCTGGCGGTATCGCCATTTTATGATGAAAAAATTGAAAGCATATTTTAAAAGAAAATGAAAATCGCTTTTGTAAATGATTCCTGTGAACGTCTGGGTGTCGGTTATATCGCGTCCTTGTTGCGGTCGCGCGGGCATGACGTGCGGCTTTTTGTCGACCCGCAGTATTTTAATGATGAAAATATCAGTATCCGCTGGCTTCACGCCCGGTTTGATTATAAAAAGACAATCGTTCCGGCGCTAAAGGCTTTTACGCCCGACCTGATCGGCTTTTCCGTGGTTTCGGATTTTTATCCATGGGCTTGCCAGATGGCCGAACTGATCAAGAAAGAACTGCCGGTTCCGATTATTTTCGGCGGGATCCACCCCACGTCCGTTCCGGACCGGGTCATTAAGAATGATTGCGTTGATATGGTCTGCGTGGGGGAAGGGGAATACCCTATGCTGGAGCTTGTGCAGAGCATGAGTTCCGGGAGGCCGGATTATTCCATAAAGAACATCTGGTTTAAAAAGAACGGGGAGATCATCAGGAACGAACAGCGTGATTTAATCGCCGACCTCAATGTCCTGCCGTTCCCGGCCAAAGACCTGTTTTATTCCGTGAGCCCGCATTTGGCTCAATGTTATTACATTATGGCCAGCCGGGGCTGCATGTATTCCTGCAGCTACTGCTGTCATTCTATTTTAAGACAGCGCTGTAAGGGCAAAGGGGCCTACTTCCGGCAACGGCGGGTCGGGCATGTCATGGATGAACTCAAAGCCGCCAAAGAGCGGTATAAAATACGGTATGTGCGCTTTTTTGATGATAGCCTGGGTTCCAACATGACCTGGCTTAAAGAGTTTTCTGAAAAGTATCCCCGGGAAGTCGGTCTGCCTTTTATATGCTACATGTATCCCAGTCACGTGTCCGCGGAGACGGCCCGCCTGCTGAAAACCGCGGGCTGCTGCGAGGTGGAAATCGGCGTTCAGAGTCTCAATGAAGATTTGAGCCGCAGCGTTTTGAACCGGAACATGTCCGTGGAGACGATCGCCAACGCCATCGACCTGTTAAAAAAGGAAAAGATCCGGCTTGTCGCGGACAATATCGTGGGCCTTCCCGGACAGGAAGAAGCGGATATCGTCCGCATGGCCGAATTTTACAACCAGCGCCGGGTCAACCGGATATATTTTTTCTGGCTGCGTTATTACCCCGGGACACAGATCACGGAATACGCGAAAAAACACGGATTTTTAAGCGCCGAAGAATACGAGCTTATCATGGAAGGCGCGCCGAGCCGGCCCTTTTCAAGGGGGGGGAACACCATGAACGCGGAATGGATGGGGCTGCAGTTTTTATGTTTGCTTATTCCGCTTTTGCCGCCCCGTGTTATAAACTGGATTATAAGAAAACGGATATACCATTATTTCAGCAAGATTAAATCACCGGGCATTTTCGCCGCCTTAACCAGCTTATTTTCAACCGCCTATAATGATAAACTTCTTATCAGGCGGGAATTCGCCCGTTACAGCCGCCTTTTTAAAGGCGCGCATTAACCGCGGAAAGGATTAACATGCGAGTCGCGTTTATCAGCAATGCTTATGAGAGCATGGGATTCGAATATCTTTCTGCCGTTTTAAAAAAGGCCGGCCATGAAGTCAGATTATTCATGGACCCGGAACTTTTTAACGATTCCGACACGACGATTTCTCCATTGGGTAAATTTTTCGATTTCAAACCGCAGCTGCTCGCGGACCTGAAGCCCTTTAAACCTGATTTAGTCGCGTTTTCCGTCATCACGGATTCTTTCCTCTGGGCCGCCGACCTCGCCCGCCGGATTAAAAGCGAAATGAACGTGCCTATCATTTTCGGTGGCATTCACGCCACATCCAGCCCGGACAGCGTTATCGCCAACGATTGTATCGATATGGTTTGCCTGGGGGAGGGGGAATACGCCATGCTTGACCTGGTGGCAAGTATGGCCCTAGGGGAAACCGACTTGTCTATCAGGAACATCTGGTTTAAAGCGGATGGGAAAATCATCAAAAATGATATGCGCCCTTTAATTGAAGATTTGGACACGCTGCCTTTGGCTGATAAAAATCTTTATTATTCGGTCAGCCCTCATTTTCGCTTCTGCTATTATACGCTGACCAACCGGGGCTGTCCGCACGCCTGCTCTTATTGTATCCATTCTTATTTAAGAAAATTGTACCGGGGGAAAGGGGCGTACTGCCGCCAGCGCAGCGTCGATAATGTCATTCAGGAGCTGGTGGACGCCAAGAAAACTTATAATATCTCCCTGGTTCGGTTCATGGATGACTGTTTCCCTTCTGAAATCGGCTGGCTGAACGAATTCAGGGAAAAATACGCCAGAGAAGTCGGCCTGCCTTTCCTGTGTTACCTTTATCCCTGTCAAGTCACCCCCGGGGTGCTGGAAGCCCTTGAGGCCAGCGGCTGTGTGGAGATTAATCTAGGGATTCAGTCCTGGGATGAAAATGTCCGAAAAAAAGTCTTGCACAGGATGGAAGACAATGAGACCCTGGAGAATTTGCTGGATATCTGTTGCCGGTTTAAATTCAGTTATGTCCTGGATATTATCAGCGGAATCCCAGGGGAAAATATTGATTCCCTGTTCGAATTCCTGCAAATGTGCCGGGCCAAAAAGTTTAAAAGCGTTAATTTTTACTGGTTAAAGTATTATCCGGCAGTCACCATCACACAGGAGGCGTATAAAAACGGCGTGATTACCCTCGAACAGGTTTCAAAAACAGCCGCGGGGAAGCTGGGCCGAAATTTCGCGGTGGGAGGGGATACCGAAAACGCCGATAGCCGGAAGCTCTATCTTTTCTTCCTCCTCTGCCGGTGCCTCCCCGGAAGAACCGCCCGGTGGCTTTACCAAAAAAAGGCGTACCGTTTTATGCCGGGTTTTGTCCCTTTGCGGATTTTATATTTTTTTTGGAATTTCCCGGCCAACAATTATGAACTCAAATACATTCATAAAATGCAAACGTTTTATTACCGGCATTTTATCCTGGCCAGGCTTAAACAGCATCTCGGGCAGGCCTGGCGTTCCCTGAAGAAATGCGCGCGGCGTTTATGGCCGAGCCAAGGACCTGTCCGGATTTCGCAAGGCGAAGTCCGGGTGGCCGGTGAGAAGTCAAAACCGACATTTAAGTCATGAACTCTGTTTTGTGCCTTTGTTAAGAGAGGAAAAAGGTTTTATGCAGACCAATAAAGTGATGGCCGCTTATTTAAAATACCGTTTTTTTCTCTTGCCGTTATTATTCATCGAGATTATACGCAATCCTTTTTATAAAAATTTTGTCGATTCCTCGGATTCCATCCGCGAATTTTTTAAATACATTTTTTTGAAGTCAGCGCTCCTTAATAACATCACGGATAACGCTGTCGTCCTGATAAACGGCCAACTCCATCTGTTATCCGGGTCCATCATCTCAATCCTGTTTTATGGGACGGTCGTTGTCGCGGTCAACGGCGTGGTTTGGTATCGCCAAAGCCGCGCGCCCGGAAGGCCTTCAGCGGCCATTTTCCCGCATTTAATTTGGACGGCCGTATTTTGTTTCGCCATTAAATCTTTCCCGCCGCTTACGGCTGTTACCTTAACATCCCTGCTGGGCTTTGTCTACATAGCGGATTTTGTGTTTTTTAACAACGATTCGTTTTTTTTAACCCGTATAAAAAGATCCTTCTTCTTTATATTCTCGCTGGCTGCCGTTTTTCTCGCAGAGTGGCTCTGCTTTCCTTTATACATAAAGTTTCTATATTTTCTTCAGGATAAAAAAATTACGCCTGCGAAAGCCCAGCTCATCCAATGGGGGCATTATTCCCTCTTTGTTTTTTTTACCCTCCTCATGGTTTCTCCATTGAAGAATCCGTCTATCATTGACATGCAGCTTTTGCAGAAAGGCCGTTATTTCGACCTGCAATATTATGAAAAAGGCGACGCCCTGATCGTCCTGAATGACTTTGAAGGGCAAGTGGAACGGATATCCGTGAAACATATGGCACCCCCGGCTGTGCTTTACAAATCCCGGATGTCAAGCGGGACAGAAGATTCGATGGGAGACTGGCTGGCCGTCAATAACGAAACACAGGAGCTGTATTTTACAGACCGCAGTTTTCATGAATTGATGATCCTGGATTTGACGACCCATGCCATCAAAAAGACCCTGTCATCGGAGATCTTTAACGCTGGGGACAATTTTATCACGTCCCTGAATCACCACATTTATGGGATCACGGAAGAGGGGGCCTGTATTTATAAAATTGACCCGGAGAATGTTTCTCCCGTTGACAGCATGCTGAACTTTTGCATTCGGGAAGGAGAGGGGTCCATGCTCGTCCCGAATCCCCGGCTTAATGTTTTATACGCGACAAACTGGAATGAGCCCTCATCAAAATTTTTTATTTATAAAATTGATGCCGACACTTTGGCCGTTCTGGGCCGGTTCCCCTTAAGCTCACCGGGGATCGTGATGGTTTCCGAAGATGGGGAACGGTTGCACTGCGGCGTCAGCACAGGGCCGGTGAATATTTTCACGATCGACGCCAGGAGCCTGCGACTGGTGGACCGCTTTCTGATTCCATACGGAACGGAAAACGGGGCCCTGGACAAAAAGCGGGAACTGTTGTTTGCCGCCAATCATTTCACCAACATTGTTGAAGTCATTGATCTGAAGACCAAAAAGACGGTTCAGTATTTTCGAGCCGGGGATGGGCGGTCTTACATCCGCAGGATCATTGTCGACGCCTCTAACAAACGGTTTTTTGTCACGGTTTTTAACGAAGGCATTTACGTGGGGGCCTATTAACACAAAAACTCATATGAGGACTCCCAAACATAATATTCTACGCACGATTCTGATGCTGCTCATCCCCGGGGCCGCCACCGCGGCTGTGTTATACCTCATTTTCAGGAATCTTGATTTCAAGGTTCTGTTGATATCCCTCAAAAATTCCGACTATAGATTTCTCACGCTCGCTTTAGGGGTTTCCCTCACATGGAATATCGGTCTTTTCGGTCTACTCCGGAAAATAATCTGGCAATATATGGGATATGTTATTTCCCTGAAAGAATGCCTGTTTGTTCGGGCCGGGAGCCTGCCTTTTCAGGCGATCCCGTCTTTTAAGGACACAGGCTTAGCCATGGCGCTGTATTTAAAAAATTACCGCCATATGCCTTTAAGTGAAGGCATATTATCAAATATCATCGTTAATCTTTTTAGTCTGGTGGGCCTGTTTTTTTTAATTATACTGGGCTACTTGTTTTACAGACCCGGATTCCCAGAGGGAGGAGACCTCTTCCCTCATCTAACGGCCAGGATCGTGCCTGTCGTTCTGTTCCTTGGGTTCATTGCGTACGCCTTTTATTTTAACCAGGCCTTGGGGAAACGGATTCTTTTTTACGCTTGCTTCAAGAAAAAGACCCCTTTATTTAATATTTTTGAAAAAAATATTGATCTGTGGAAAATCCTTCCCAAACATAAAATTATCATTTTCTTTCTATTGACGACAATATACAAACTGGCGGAAGTGCTTCTTTTTTGCGCGCTGGCGCAATCTTACCAACTTAGAGTCCCGCTGTCAGCCATTTTGCTGTATGTGCCTCTGGCCATGATGATCAGTGAATCCCCGGCCAATATCAGCGGGATCGGGGTGAGGGAAGGAGCCCTGATTTTGTTTTTTTACAATTTCGCGCCCAAAGAAATTTTAGTCTCCGTGGCCGTTCTAATTTTTATTATAAACAGGATCGTGCCGATCATGGTCGGGTTCTTTTTCCTGGCCCCTTTCCTCTCCCGAACCCAGCTATCCTTTGCTAAAATATGGGAACAGGTGCGGTTCATCTCAGGCGGAGGGCCGAAAAACTCTCCGGAGGCGTTATGCTGAATACCAGTATTTCCTTGGTTGTCCCTGTTTATAATGAAGCGGAAATCATCGCCGACACGTTGGCGGCCTTTACCCGGGAACTATCGGGTGTCTGCAGGGATTTTGAAATTATCGTTGTGGATGACGGGAGCACGGATGACACCGCGGCCATATTACGCCGGATTTCAGAAAATAACGCGCGTATCAAAGTTGTCTATAACCCGGTCAATGAAGGGAGCGGAGCCAGCGTCTGGAAAGGGTTCAAGAGCGCCGGCAAAGAACTGATCATCAGTAATTTCGCGGACCGCCCTTTTGCCCTTTCGGATTTAGAGGGGGTTATCCGGGCGGCCGACCTGAACAGCGCTGATTTTATCGTCGTGGTCAGACAGGACCGGAGCGCCAACACGGGCTATAGGAAAATAACGTCCCTGACGAATTACTGGCTTATCCGATTCCTGTTTAAGGTGAAGATATCTGATTTCCAGTTTGTCCAGGTCTATAAACGCCCGGTCATTCAGGGCATCCCTATCCGTTCCCGGGAGACGTTTGTCCCGCCAGAACTGATGATCAGGCTTCTGGACAAAGGCTTTCAGTATCGGGAAGTCATCCGGCCGTTTCATAAAAGACCGGGAGGGCAGTCGAAATGCGGCCGCCCGGGGAAAGTGTTGAGAAGTATGCTGGAAATCTTTAACTTTTGGATATATTGGGTCATCCTCAAAAAGCGAGATTGAAATGCGGATCAGTATCATGCAGCCCGGATATATTCCCTGGCTGGGATTTTTTGAACTTATGGCGCGGTGTGACGTGTTCGTCATCCTGGATGACGTGAGTTATACAAAACGTGATTGGCGCAGCCGCAACCGGATCCGCACAAAACAGGGATGGATATGGCTTACCGTCCCTGTCCTGTCCAAAAACCGGAGCGGACAGCTTATCCTGGAGACAAAAATCAACAATGATAAAAACTGGCGTGCCGCGCATCTGAAGTGTCTTGAAATTCATTATTCCCAATCGGCTTATTTCAAGAAATATATTCATCCCTTTACAGACCTTTACCGCCGGGAGTGGGAGCTTTTGATTGATCTGGATATGGCCATTATTTCCTTCCTCGCAGAAGCCCTGGACATCGGGACTCCGGTGATCCGTTCTTCCCAGTTGGGAATCCGTGGCCTGAACGGAAACCAGCGTATCCTTACCATTTGTGAGAAGCTGCAGTCCCGGGAACTCTATGACAGCCAAGGGGCGAAACCTTTTATCGATCTGGCTCTTTTTCAGGAGAAAGGAATTCGTGTTGAATTTCAGGAATTCCGGCATCCCACATATCGTCAGGTTTATGCTCCTTTTTTACCTTTTATGTCCGTGGTGGATTTGCTGTTTAATGAAGGTCCGCGTGGTAAAGAGATTATTTTAGGCAACCGACCTGCTTAAAAACAGAGGAGGACAAAAGGGCCGCCCCCTGGCAAAAATTATGGAGCCCCATGCCCATAGGCATGTGGCTATTAACAATTCGTTTCGCGGAATGATCTGACCACCTTAATATATGTACGGACATCCCCGAAACAGAAAACCTTGTTAGTCCTCCGGCATTCATCCACGGGCACGCCTGCGGTCTTCTGCCAGGGGGATAAAAATATGAAAAAAAGACCCTGGCTAACTTTAATAGTTTTTTCCGCCCTGACTTTTCTTTTCACATCCCCGGTATTTACCCATATTTCTTACTGGGGGCATCTGGACTGGGACCAATTCACGTTCTGGCACGCGGTGCCCCGAGAGATTATTTTGAGGCATGGGCAATTCCCTTTATGGAATCCCTATGCCAATGGGGGGAATGTTTTGCTGGCGCATCCGCAGTCGGCTTTTTTGTCCCCATTTTTTATTTTTGTGTTTCTGGGGGGGCCGATTTTAGGACTCAAGCTGGAAATCCTCGCGCATTTATGGCTGGGCCTGCTCGGCATGCATAACCTTTCCCGTCATTTGGGCTTGAATTGGCGGGGCGCTTATTTAAGCGCATGCGTTTATATGCTGAATTCCGTATTTTTCTTGCACCTGGGAGAAGGGCAGATGGAATGGGTGGCGCTTGCTTTTGTCCCCTGGATTTTTATGTTTTATTTAAAAAGCATTCCGCCTGCCCGCACGCAGGGCCAGACTACCCCTGCCCTGAATCGTTTTTCTTTGGCCGGGGCTATCCTCACCCTGGGATTGATTCTCGTCACCGGGGTTTATGTGGTGAATTTGTTCCTTGTGTTTTTGTCCCTATACGCCGGCTTTAAGTCTGTTCAGATGAAACGGGGACAGCCTGTCCTGATTTTGGGGGTTGCGTTTGCCGGCGCATGTCTTATCGGCGCTGTCAAATTTCTGCCTATGCTGGAATTTGTGCACCAGGTTCCCCGGTTAGTGGATCAACAAAGCGGAGTTAGCCCAGCGACCTTATGGACAATGCTGTTCAGCCGGAACCAGGCCTTCCTTGACTCACGGCTCTGGGAAACAACCTTTCTGCACGACGGAACCTATCGTTACGGCTGGCATGAATACGGAGCTTATATCGGATTTTTACCGTTTCTTTTATTCGTGGTGGGAGGGATGAGAGACTATAAAACCCGCTGGCCTTTACTGGGCTCGGCTGCCGTCTGCCTGCTTTTGGTGATGGGGCATTCTTCGCCTGTCAATCTTTGGGGAATTTTGCATCACCTCCCGGTTTATAGATCCTTGACTGTTCCGTCCCGGTTTATATTTTGCGTTATATTCCCGGTCGCTCTTTTATCCGGGTTCGGCCTCGCTCATGTCGAAAACAGCCTGCGCAAGTATGGCCGCGTGGTGTCGTGTCTAATCCTGATTTTCGTGACCTTAGATTTATGGCAGGTGAATGGGGTTTTGCTCAAAAACGTTTTCCGCATTCCGCCGCAACAAGTGGCCCGGGAAAGAATGTTCAGGCAACGCTACGCCGCCATTAATTTTTATAAGGAAAAATCCCTGAGCCGGAGTTCCCAGTACCCGATTTTTTTAAGCAACAGTGGTATTCTAGAGGCCTATGAATGCGCCGCGATCAAAAGGGGAGACGTGAGAATCGCATCCGATCCGGGGTACCGGGGGGAAGCGTATCTGAAAAGCGGGAACGGCAGGATCCTGAATGTCCGTTTTTCACCCAACGCCATCGCAGTAAGCGTCGATATGGACAGGGATGACACCCTTATCGTGAATCAGAACTATTATACCGGCTGGCGCGTCAGAGCCAACGGAAACGATCTGCCGCCCGCTGTTTATAACGGCCTTACGGCCGCGCGCCTTAGCCCTGGCCGGCAGGATGTGGTCTTTTATTATTTACCGGGCAGTTTTATCCTGGGATTGTGCTTGAGCTTGAGTTTTTCCGTTACTCTGATTTTTTGGTTGCAGCGCGGGCTTAAAACGCCGGCAATTCCCTGATCACCAGAAATCACCCAACGGCGTTTGGGGATCGGACACGCATCGAAACGGTTCAAAAGTGGAGGAACGGACCAAACGGTATTTCCCGGAAGAAGCCGTGCGGATATAATCAACGGCCTGAAAGCGGATATCGGTCCCGCTCCCTAAGACATGTTTCAATTTGTCCCGGAGCCCGTCTAAATCGGTTTCTTTTTGAAGGGCATCCTGCACGAATTTAAAATCAAACTGGTCCGGCGCGCGCTGGATCAATTGAAATAATTTAATGCCAGGATGGGACAAAGACAGCTCAAGAATTTCACGGGAAGGGATGGCATGCCCGTCAGCCGTCATGATTAAATCCTGAAGGCGTCCTTCCACCCGCATGAGGCGTGATGTCCGGCGGCAGGGGCAAGGGTCATCAGCAAAGGACCCGACGTCGCCGTGCTCGTAACGGATAAAAGGCATGCCGTAAGAATTTAAGGCGGTCATAATAATATTAGCGAGTTCCCCGGGCCGGGCCGGCTCGCCGTTGGCGCGGATAAATTCCAGATAACATTGGTCTTCCAGAACGTGCATCTGCCCGTTGCTCATCGCGCAGGAGCTGGCCACCCGTCCCAATTCACACCCGCCGTAACTTTGGAAAACCGGAGCGCGAAACTGTTCGCCGATGAATTGCCGCATGCCCGGGAAAGACAACCCGGCGGTTAAGTCCAGTCCTTTAAGAGGCGGGATGGATATCTGTTTCTTCTGCATAAAATTTGCCAGCAAATATAAATAGACAGGGTATCCGGAGATCATATCTGGCTTGAATTCCTGAACCACGCGGATATAATCCAGTATGTCTTCATCGGAGAAATCAGAATTTAACGGCGGGGGGAAGCGGCGGTTGTTCAGCAATCCGTTGGTGATGTGCCGTTCCACAAAGATATAGTAAGCCTGCCTTGCGTGCTTGTGACGGGACAAGACCATCTTAAGGTATTTGAGAAGAGGAATATCCGGGCTTTCTCCGGTCGGGAGGCAGGGCTGGCATTCATTCGGTGTGATCCGGACGACCGTGTCCCCCAGATCACACCCCATCAAGTGCCAGCTTCTAAGCTTGGAGGCGTACTTGTGATTAATATCGTCATGGTCGTGGACCAACATCAGGGACGCACCTGTGGTCCCGGATGTGTTAGAATAACGCATCCTCCCTAATGGATAATTATCTGCGACCGTGTGCCGGGGAAAATTTTCCCGGAGCTCTTTTTTCGTTACCACCGGCAGTTTCCTGAAATCGGCTTCACATTTTATATATTCAGGTTTGATTCCGGCCTGATCGTACTTCTTCCTGTAAAAAGGCACGTGGTAATACGCATGGTTCACGAGGCTTAAGATGCGTCGCCATTGCCGGGCTCTGCGGGTTTCAACGGGCTCAAAGTCAGCCCGGATATAATCGTTATAATAGCACCACCCTTTATTGGAGCTCATCCGCAGGGAGAGGGGCATGACGATTTTTTTTAGAAAATATTTCCGCATCATACCCCCAGGACTGTTTTCAGGATTGTTTTGGGATAATATTTCAGATAAAAATAAAAACGTTTATCCTGATTTTTCATGGCAAGGACGAGCATCCCTGCCATGATCAGGACGTTAGGAACGAAGCGAAAAAATTTCCACCGGTTCTTATGCCGCAGAAAAGAATTCACGGCCGGGGAAAACAACGGGAGTATCTTAAAATATTTTTGAAAACAGGCGTTAGGGATTTTCATGTCCGGGCTTCCGGCCACAGCGGAAAAAAAGTCCGACTGGTAACGGTCGTCGTTTTTAATGTCGGCTGGAGCCCATTCAAATATTTTCGCCTGACGGTAAAAAACCAGGTTATGGCATTTGATTCTGTTGAGGCCGCGCAAGTTAGCGTATATTCCCGCCGCCGTTATATGGTCGTCCAGGCTTTCTCCGGGAATGCCGAATAGATGGTCGGCATCATAGGCGAGATGGTGCCGGTCACATAGGGCAAAGGCTTTTGCAACCACCGCATTGTGTTCCTCCCGGGACAGGACGCGCCGTTTAAGGGATTCATTCAGTGTCTGCACCCCGAACTCCACGCAATAGCAACGGCTTTCTTTGAGCATCCCGGCCATTTCCTCGTCGAAACTTCCAGCTTTGGCAAAACATTTATAGGGCAGGCCAATCTGCTTGCGGTATTGCGCCAGGAATTGCCGAAGCCAGTCCTTGTTTAAAGCAAAAATGGGATCTTTAAAAATGACTTCTCTCATGCGGTAACGTTTTTGCGCCTCTTGCAGTTCCGCGATCACGTGTTCAGGGAGCCGTCTCCGGCAATAATGCGCGCCCAGGGTGTCCTTTAACACCGTTTCAAGGCAGTAAGAGCAATGGGCGGGGCAGCCCTTGCTGGTAAACACCATGTAACTGTCCCGGAAGTTCACGTAACGTTCAAATAAGCTTTTATCCGGCAACGGCAGTTTATTGACATCAACCACTCCGGGAATCCGGAAAACCACCGGTGCCCCCGTGTCATATCGTTCACGCAGGAAAACGTCGAATGCGAGTTCCGGTTCACCGATAAGGGTGAAATCAACCCCGCAGGGCGCCGGGAGATCGATAACGGATAAATAAACTGTTTTGACTCCGGGCAGAGATGTTTTGATGCCCTCCGCGAAACCCTCTATCCCAGGTTTATTCAAATGAATAGCATCATAAAAGACAACAAGGTCAGGGTTCAGGGTTATTATTTTTTTTATGGACTTTTGGGGCCGGGAAAAAATTTTATGAAGGCGGGGAGAAGAAATAATGTTATCGGAAAGGCCGAAACTATCCTGGTCATAAATCAGGGCTGTTTCATGCCCGTAACCCCTGGCAATCGCCGAAAGGGTCTCCGTGACAAGGGCATCCTGCAAAAAGTAACGGCCTTTGTAAAAAAATGCGATTTTCATTTTTGACTCAATCGTCCTTTTTAAGCCGGATGGTTCCTGGCAGACCAGCGGTGAGCATGAGCGCCCGGTGACAAGACAATGTTTATAATACTAGAAACCAGAAAGCTAAACCAGTAAAAACTTAAAACGATTACCGGTGTTGTGCTGTCATCAAAGCCGGGAAGTTATCAGGTCGTGAATTTATAATTTTTTTCTATAAATATGATTATTAATATTCAAATAACATTTAAAGTATCGTAAAGAATTCCTGCTATAATAAAAGGCCGTAGATAAAAATTGTTTTCAACATTTCTTTAAGCGGGCTGTGATGAATTACCATTTTTCAGAAAAAATAAGGTTTATTTTCGGCCTTCTGGTGTGCCTTCTTTTTATTTTTGCTGATCGAATCATGACGGTTAAGGACCGCCCTGAAATTCTCGCCCCCGGCGTGAAAGTACCATTTATAAATAGTTCTGATATAGATATCCCAGACACCGCCCTTTTGGAATATCAAAGTTATATCCAAAGAACCGGACACCACGATTTGAAACAGCTCAAGGCATTGCTTTATAACCGGCTTGGGCATAACGATATTCGTGTGCGGATGAATGCCGTGGAAGTCTTGGGGGAAGTGGATGACCCTGATGTCCTGGACCGGCTTTGGAAAATTTACCTTCATGATGACGAGGCGTTTATAAGAAATTCAGCCATAGCCGGGATGCTTAACCACGGAACCCCCGAGGTTTTAGAGTTTCTTACGCAATCCATATCAGACACCGATCCAGAAGTCCGAAGGCAATCTGTAGAAGGGTGTATGGTCTTTGCCGATGCGGCTCTCCAAGGCCTCATAGAAACGCGGTTTGCGCAGGAAACTGACACCCTGAACCGGATCGCGCTGGCAGCGCTTTTGTATAAGATCGGCGATAAGGAAAAACTGGCCTATCTCACGGACGTTCTGCTTCATGAGCCGTCCCTGGAGTTCCGTATCTACACGGCCCATATGTTGCAGGATTCCGGCGTCAAAATTAACCCGGAAGACATAAAAGAAATTTTCGTTCAGGAGACTCACCCGGAAGTCAAAATCTGGCTGGCCGCTCTTTTGGCCGGACAAGGAGACACCTCCGGATTAGATGACTTAAAACATATCGTGTCCGGGGACGCTGATCCCGTTTTAAAATCTTCAGCTGCTCAGGCTTTGAACGCTTTAGGCGAACAGGCCTATGTTTATCCTTATTTATTGGATCTTTTAAAAACCGGCGATGAGGCCATCCGGGAGCGGGCTCTTGAGGATTTAGTGGATTTTAAAGATTATCCGCTATTACCGGTTTTAAGCCGAGTCCTCAAGGATGACCCTAGCATAACGGTCAGGGAAATCGCCGCCTGGGTGATGGGCGAAAGAAAAGACATCGAGGCGCTGCCCTGTCTGGAGCAAGGGCTCAATGATAAAAGCGCTTTTGTGCGGACCGGCGTTATTGCCGCGCTTTATAAAATTTTATCAGCTCAGGAGCTGAAACAAGGGAAAAAATAAAACCGGCGTCCATAAATTTTTTTTAAAAGACTTTGCGCTCTACGTGATACGCGCCCGCTGCCCGGGATGGAGATTTTAAGGATTCAATGGGTTTATGATACAATGAACATGGGGATGTTTAAGAATTAGACCATAAAATACTGATGTGATATGACGGGGATATCCGATAATACCAGAAAGCAGGGGGCATGAAGTTATCTCTGATTTTCAATCCCTTCTCCTATAAGGCGCACGAAGAAAATCTTAAAATCGTCCAGAAATATTTCGGCCTATTTCCCCCTTTAAGTCTGGCCTGGGTGGCCGCCATCGCGGAAAAGTCCGGGCATCAGGTCCAGCTAATCGACGCCCGGACTTTAAAACTCTCCATGGAAGAGACTTTTCAACAGGTCCGGGCTTTTAATCCGGACATTATGGGATTTATGATGACGACCTATATGTTTCAGGACACGTTGTCCTGGATCAAATTCTTAAAAGCCCGTATCTCCGTCCCGGTCGTGGTGGGAGGATATAATCTCCGGGTGTACCCCAGAGAGTCTTTGTCTCATCCGGAAATAGATTTCGGCGTGGTCGAGCACGCTTACTACACCATCCCGCGTCTTCTGGAAGAACTGGAGAGCGGTCGTCATGATTTCACCACAGTGCCCGGCCTGGTTTATAAAAAAAACGGATTAGTTCTAGTCACTCCGCACCCGCAAAAAATCAACTTTAACGATTTCCCCAACCCGGCGAGGCACCTTTTGCCGAATCATCTTTACGCCGAATTCCCGACCGAACGGAGGAACTTCACGGTGATGGTGACGTCCCTGGGATGCCCTTACGGCTGTACCTTTTGTGAAGCGGGGCGTACGCCGTATAATCCCCGTTCTCCGGAAAAAGTCGTGGCGGAAATGGAGGAATGTTATTTGCATTACGGGATCAGGGAAATTGACATTTTTGATTATGAATTCACGGGAATCCGTGACCGGGTTATGAAAATCTGCCAGATGATTAAGGAAAAAAAATGGGACATGATCTGGGCCTGCCGGTCCCGCATTGACACCGTTGACGCGGAATTGCTCTCTGAAATGAAACAGGCCGGCTGCCGGAGGATATATTTCGGGCTGGAATCAGGGCGGCAGGACATCCTGGACAGTGTCCACAAAGGATATTCCCTGAAACAAGTCCGGGACATTATTGCCGCCTGCTCCTCTCTGGGAATCCGGACCCTGGGGTTCTTTCTGGTCGGCGCGCCGGGTGACACGAGGGAAACGGTTAAAGAAACGGTCGCGTTCGCCAAAAAACTCAACTTGGATTATGTGCAGTTTTCCAAATGCCTAGCCAAACCTTTAACCCCACTCTGGAAAGACATGGTCGTCCAGGAGCAGAAAGACTACTGGGGCGACTGGGTTCTGGGAACGGAAACAGACCGGGAGTTGCCCCGCCCCTGGACCGAATTGACAAACCAGGAGGTTGATCAGCTGGCCCGATGGGCCTATATTTCGTATTACGCGCGGCCTTCCTTTTTATGGAAGCATTTGCTGAAAATCGGCTCATTCCTGGAACTGAAACGCAAGGTGCTTGCGCTTATCGATATGTTATGGAAACAGGAACCCTATTCGCGGCCGGAAAAGGATTTTAAGGCTTTTAACGAGAATCCGGCAGCCCGGGTCCGGAACTATCAGGCGGCCCCAAAACACACGGCCCCGCAAAGGTGACGATATGATTTTTAAACCGATCCCCCGGCAAAAATCCTGCAACACTTTTCGCGACCTCTGGCGTGTTTTCTGCCTCCTTGCAACAAAACGTTTCTGGCAGGGGGAAGAAACACGAGAATTTGAAACTCTCTTCGCCGAAAAATATGGCATGAAATACGCTCTGGCCACGGGGTCCTGCCGCTCTGCTTTCGCGCTTCTTCTTGATGCGCTGGAGATCAAAAGCGGGGATGAAGTCATTTTACCGGCTTATAACATGCCGGCTTTCCCGAAAATATTAAAATGCAAGGGGATCCAACCGGTTTTTATCGATATTAATGAAAATACCCTGAATATGGATGAACGCCTGATTGGACCCAAAATCAGCTCGAGAACCAAAGCCATCGTCGCGGTTCATCTTTTCGGGAACGCCTGCCCTATGGACGAAATCCTGTCCCTAGCCCGCAAACATAACCTATATGTCATTGAGGATTGCGCCAACGCGTGGGGAGCGTGTTTCCGATCCCGGTATGTCGGCACTTTTGGGGACGCGGCCTGTTTCAGCCTTGGGGCCACAAAAGACATCCCGACTTTCGGCGGCGGGATGATTTTGACAAACAACCAAACCCTCTTTGACAAACTGGCTTGTATTTATGAACAACAAACGAGTTGTCCCTCTTGGGGGAATGTCCTGATAGACCTCGCCAGGAACATGATAATGTTACTGATGGGCTTCGGCCCTTTCTACAGCCTGCTGGTTTTTCCTGTCCAGTTCCTTTGTTCCCGGGCCGGGTTTGACCTGATGGATTATCTCATCGAGGAAAAAGACCGTCCTCTGACGGCTGTCCCGCAAAAAAAATATGTTAATTTTCAAGCTGTCGTGGGCCTGCATCAATTCAAGCCCGGAGAACAAAACCAGCAGCGGAGGATATGGAACGCCCGGATTCTCAACGCCCGGCTGCGCGATATCCCGGAGGTCCATATCCCGCAAACAGCGCCGGAGGGAGATCACACATACTGGAATTACCCGCTCCTCGTTCCCCGACGCGGGCTTTTAGTCACAAGGTTGCTCAAACACGGGATCAGCACAAAAATTCTGGATACTTATAACTGTAATCAATTAAAAACTTTTAGTGATTTCCGGCAAGACTGCCCCCGGGCAGACCGGATCGCGAACACAGTCCTGATTTTGCCGGTATACCATCATTTGCACGAAACCGAAATGAATTTCATCGCGGAAACCATAAAAAAAGAATGCCAGTGTCTCGTTTAAATTAAAAAGATGGACTTGTTCACGCCCCCACTTCAAACAAACTGTAAGTGCAGGATTATGTTATTACGCCTCGTTCCGGATGTATACCGCCGGTCCAATCATCCGATTGGCCACCGGCCGCCGTATACCCTGAAATATATTGAAGCCTGCTTAAAACGGGAGGACCAGTTTTCAGTCACGCTTCTTGATCAGCATATTTCTGATATAAGGATGACCTTGGCCGGAATTGGAGGCATCCAGCGCCGGATAAAACCGCATGTCCTCGTATTGGACGTGTCCTCCCTGAACGAATCCGTCACGAAAACTTTTTTGCGCGGCATGGACGCTTCACAAAACGCGCAGACCATGCTGATCGCCGTGGGCCACGCTCCCAGCGCCGGCACGGAAATTTTCCGTGAAAAACATCCGCAATTTCATATCACACTAGCCGGGGAAGCGGAACAGGAGGTGGTGGGCCTCATTCAAAAATTTGCCGCGGGAGTGTCCTTAAAGGATCTGCGACCCATTTATGAAAACCCGCCTTTGTCCCGGCAAACATGGCTTGTCCGGGATCTGGATGCCCTGCCGTTTCCAGAATACGACCGGGCCGAACTGCGTGGATATCATTTTGTTTACCCTCTTCCGGTGGCCAAACGGATTGTTTGGGGGCATATTTTAAGCAGCCGCGGCTGTCCCCATCGGTGTGTTTTTTGTTCTCAACTCATGCGGGAAAGCTACGGGACGGAAATACGACGACGTTCAGCCCCCAGCGTGGTGGATGAAATCGAGCATCTTTTAAAATTAGGCGCCAATGTTATCAGCTTTGACGATGACAATTTCACCTATTCCCCCGCGCATGTCCGCTCCATTTGCGGAGAAATTTTGCGCCGTCACCTAAAAATTCGTTGGATCGCGCATGCACGGGTCGATGAAGTTGACGGCTCGCTTTTAACTTTAATGCGGGACAGCGGTTGCCTTTTGATACGTTATGGGGTCGAAACAGTCAGCAAGCTCATTCTCGATCGCCTCGAAAAGACCCCGGATCCCGAGACCTGGCCGGAAAAAACCCGGGAAGCGGTGGCCATGGCTAAAGCGCGCGGCATAGGCGTGGTGTGCCTGTTCATGATCGGGTGTCCCGGAGAAACCCGACAGGAACTGGAAAACGACATCCTGTTCGCGCAAAACCTTCAGCCCGACATTATTCAAGTCGCTTATTTCACCCCGTTTCCTGGATCCCGTTATTACGCGACCTTCCGGGGGCAGTTACCCGTCCGCAATGATTCGAAATTATATCATTACAGTATCCCTGCGATAAATCCCAGTCGCATGAGAGACCGGGAATTTCAAACAGCCCAGGTTTTGTTTTATAAAAAATTTTTGCTACGGCCGGCTTTTCTCTGGAAACATCTGTGCCGTTATTTCATCTGTTATATAATGAATCCTGAAATCTTCCGTGAACTGATTAAAATAAAGAAAGAGCTGTTAAAACCCGGCCGCGACCTGTCATGAAAAAAAGCACCATCCTTCTTATAGTGAAAAATTTATTGCGCGCCCGGCTCTACAAAGAAAACATCCCAGTTATCGTCAGCTGGGCTATTACCTATAAATGCAACGCGCGGTGTCAATATTGCGAAAACTGGACTTGCCCCACTGACAAGGAACTGACTAGGGAAGAAATCATGGCGGTTATTGATGACCTGGCGGCCATGGGCACAGCGGTCATATCGTTGACGGGAGGGGAGCCTTTGTTGCGCCCGGATCTGGCGGATATCATTGATCATGCCGTGCACCGGAAAATCTATGTGTCGGTTAATACCAATGGGATTCTCGTATCCCAACATCTTCCGGTTCTTAAAAAAGCGGACCGCGTGACGGTTAGTTTTGACGGGCCGGAAGCCGTGCATGATTCCATCCGCGGCCCCGGCACGCACGGCCTTGTCCTGAAGGCGATAGAAATTTTGGTGGAGAACGGGTGTGCGCCGGCATTAAACACCGTGTTGACAAAAATGAACGCCCCCTACGTTGACGACATCCTTAAAACCGCCGGACAATATAACGTTAAAGTATCATTTCAACCCGTTTCTCTTTGTTTACTCGAGAGTAAAAAAGAAAATCCGCTCGCGCCCGCGTCGGAAGATTATCAGGCGGCCATCAATAAGATCATAACCGCAAAAAGAAAAGGCAACCCGCATATCTTAAATTCACTGGGAGGGTTAAATCACCTTGCTCACTGGCCCTGTCCGGCCGCCATCGCGTGTTCGGCCGGGAGCGTGCATTTCCGTATCGAACCGGACGGGTTGATGACAAACTGCAGCCGGCAGTTTCTTTTAAAATCCAAGCACAGCCAAAGCGCGGATATCCGGGAAGGGGGTGTCCTCAGGGCTGTCCGTCAGTTGAAAGTCGTCCCGTGCTGTGAATGCTGGTGCGCCTCTACCGTGGAAACAAATTTAGCGACGTCTTTTAACGTTTCATGTGCTTGGAATATGCTGAAACGCGCCCGGGGGCATTAAAAACCTTATGAGTCAAATGGGATATATCGATCGTATAAAAAAAATATTATCTAGGGACAACACCCAATATACCCCGGCAGGGACGATCCTGACCCTGTGCCTTACGGCTGGATTCTTGCTGCGGATTTATGCCGCAACAACAGTCCCCCGGGTTTTGGATGAAGAAGAAATTTTAATGCACGTGCCCGCCTTCAGCGGAATAACGTCCATAGCCGCCGGCAGTGATTGGACTCATAATCCTCCGTTAGTCCCTTATTTGCTTCAATTAAGCTTGGCGGCCGGAGGGAACAATACCTTGGCCATGCGCTTCCCGGGGGTGTTGGCAGGGACGTTAACATTATTAATTCTGTATCTGCTCGTAAAAAAGCATGTAAACACACAAACAGCTTTATGGGCTCTTTTTTTCGCGGCCTTCAGCCAGTTTTTTATAGGATTCTCCCGCTTACTGAAACCAGACGGGATATCGTTATTTTTTATTGCCTGTGTTTTATTTCTTGCCGAGCAGGCGCATATAACGCGAAAGAAGTATTACCTTTGGGGTGCCGGGCTTTTTATGGGGTTCGGGCTTCTGGTAAAATTGAACATCATAACCCTCTGGCCCGTCATCCTGTGTTATCTTTTTATCGGCTCTCCCGACCGCCGGGGTTTCTCGGGAAAAGATTTTATTCTTGTGCATATTCTCATGCTTCTTTGCCTTGCTCCGTATATCCTCTGGAATATCCAGAACTCCTGGGTTGACTATTCCGTCAAAACCGGCCGAACCGAGTTCCTTTCCATTAGCCTTGTGCCAACAGCTCTTTTTCTGGGGGAAATTTTTATTTCCAATATGCCTGAATTCACCAGTGAATACATATTTAAAATTTGTTCGGTGGAATATCCTTTCTTTAACTGGATGCTGGGTCTGATCTGTATCACGGGAGCCGTATATTTTCTGTTTCGTGACACAAAGAATAGTTTTTTAACCTTATTAAAATGGGTCTTTTATTCCAATTACCTTTTTTTCTCACTCATGCGGCCCAGGACAGGGGGCGGGTATCATTTCCACCTGGATAATTTCTGGTGGGCCATTGTTCTGGTCATCCCCGGACTTATCCTGGGATCCGCCATGATCGCTGAATTCTGGGACCGTTTCCGTTGGACCCGTTACCTTTCGCCGTTTTTGATTATCTATCTGATCCTGAACGCTTTTTCTTTCGCGTCTTTTCCCGCAAATTGCTGGGTGCCGGATGAGGGGTTAAAAGTACGGGAACTGTGCCTGACGGAAAATCACTATCGGGAAACGGGCGATATCAGACGGGCAAAAAAAATTCGGGCTTATCTTCTCAAACATTTCCCGGAAAAAAGTCATTGCCGTTATTATAATTTTTGAGAAAGACGCCCGTATTGTAACGTCATGAAATTAACCATGCCCATAAAGATTCCCGAACTCCGGTTTCAACTCCAAGACATCAAATATGTCACTGGAGCGGCCGGCTGGGCCATCGGGACCTATCTTTTCGGCTCATATCTGCTCAGCCTGCTTTATCATTGCAGCTTTCGAGAGGTCCGCATTTTCAGCCCGGACAACCTTAGTACGGCAGCGGTCCTCATGAGCTTCCTGATTTTCGGGGCCGGATTTATAATGACCTTCTTTATCCCGGGGTGGATTCTGTGCCTGCATTTCCGGCGCTTGCAAAATGATCTTCCGGGATTCCTGACAGCCGCATTTTTTTCCAGTATCGGAATTTGTATCCTGGGGAGCTCAATTTATAAAATCATGGGGGGGAGGATTTTGTGCAGGAATAATTTTCTGGGTATTATCATTTTGTTGATAATATTAGAACTCATCTCGCTATTATGGAAAAGACACCGCCGTCAAGAACAATGTCCCCCAAGAGATATTATGTTTTCACTGCCATCTCTTATGCCATATTGTGTTTTGATTCTTCTAGCCATTTTGTTCCTCCTGACTTCAGGCCGGGACCTTATTAACGGGGCTCCTGTGGCTTATCAATACGACCCCCAAACGGTTCTGGCCATTCCCCTGGGAGAGCAGTCGGATTCTCTTGAAGCTTTCGGCCTGGCGCACAGCCTCCGGACCCATCTTTTGCCGTACTGGGACCTGGAATACGCTGATAAATTCGGCTATGTTTTTACAGATACCCCGCTGTATCCTTATGTGGCTCTGTTTGCTATTTTACTTTTCGGGGAAAGCTTCGCGGCCGTATCTCTGTTGTCTGTCAGTTTTATTATTATGATATTCAGCTCTGTGCTGGCCCGGGGGTATCCGCTGCGCTCCCAGATACGCTTTGTAACCTGCGCCGGGCTCATGCTCGCCTATCTTTTTTTTCTTCTCAAAGAACCGGCTGTTTTTGTTTACATGGAACATTTTTTCCTCCTGCAGATTATTCTGGTTTATATCTTCCTCCTTAAAAAAGACAAGGTTGTTTTTTGGCTGTTGGCCATCAGCGCGACCCTGACGAAATTTTATGGAATTTTTTTTATTCTTCTGGGGATCGGCGCTTTATTCCTGTTTTTTAAAAAAAGACAAAGGGAAGCCCGGGGCCTGCTGGCTGGATATGGACTGATCGTTGCCAGTGTGTTGGTCGGCATTCTGTTCATGGGTGTTATAACCGGGAATACCGGCACGTATATAAAATGCCTGTTCATCGAGCATCTTAACCGTCTGGATTATTTTTCCTTACTCCCCAGGATATACCCTCAGGACGTCGTGTATCGCCCGACGCCGGATTTTAACCAAAGCACCCGGTTTCTCACCTGGACGTTATTGGCGACCGCGTTCACGTTCCCGGCTTTATTTGTTTTTGGAGACGACCGGGAAGAACGGTTTTACTCGTTGATCGGTCTGATTTATTTCACCCTTGTTTTTGTCAGCACCTACAGCTTGCCCCGGTATGTGCTTCCGCTCATCCCGTTTGCGGCCATGGTCGTGAGCAGCCAGGGGGAAAGATATCTGGCCCGGAGGATAAAAAGGGAGACTTATTCATGACCCCCTGTCATAATATTTTGTTAGTGCGGGTTGGGTATGCAGAGAGGAAAAAAATCGACCATCCTCTGCATCACCCGCCGCCTTTGGCCCTGAAATACACCCAGGCCCTGCTGGAACAAGACAGACGTTTCAAGACCCGGATTCTGGATGGCCTGATTGAGCCTATGCCGGATCAAGTGGTCGTGGCTATGATCGGGCAATGGCCGGCACACACGCTGTGCGTTGAAATCGCCTCACCGTCCAGTGAAAAGGGGCTGGCGCTATGCAAAAGCGTCCGGGAAAAGTATCCCGCCCTTTTCATTGTCGCCGTCGGCTCTGACGTCAGCGAGCGTCATCTGTTTTATGCAAACACAAACGGCCTTTTCGATGTGATCCTGAGGGGGGAGTTTGAACTGGAATTCAGCCGCTTGATGGCCCGTGTTCAGGACAAGGGGAAAGCCGACGTTATTCAGGCGTATGGAAGCTCCGCTTTAGATCAGGAGGTGTGCCTGGTGCCCGACCCAGGCGCCCTGCCTATCCTGGATTGGACCAGGCGTGATCTCAAGAAATATCCTTACCGCTACCCTTTGCGGCTTCCTAAAAAAATACGGCCGGGTTATATCGCCAGTTCGCGAGGATGCCGACATGGCTGTTCCTTTTGCTCGCCGTCTGTCAGGAAAAGTTACGGGAAGAAACTCCGGCTGCGGCCGGCCAGCCACATCCTTCAGGAAATTGAAAGCCTGCAAAGGTTAGGGGTCAATATCATTGCATTTGAAGATGACGATTTTACGGGAGACCCCGAACACGTGCGCTCGCTCTGCGCTGAAATACGGCGCAAAAAATTAAACATCCACTGGACCTGTCACGCCCGGATTGACGAGGTGACCCCTGAATTGTTGCGCGATATGAAACAGGCCGGATGCGTTCTCATACTATTCGGCGTTGAATCCGGTTCCGCGAAAATTATCCGTTTGCTGCACAAAAGTTCCCGGGAGCGTGACTGGAACTCCCTGGCCAGGGAAACCTTCCGGCAGGCGAGGGCCATTGGCATCGCGACCTGCGCTTTGTTTATGGTGGGGAACCCGAAGGAAACCCGGGCGGATGTGGACGAGAGCATCAAACTTGCTTTTGAATTACAGCCGGATTTTATCAAAGTACATAACTTCACCCTTTATCCCGGGTCGCAGGATTACAAACGCTATGGCGCAACTCCTGACCTGTCTGCCGCGCCGCACCATTACCTTCGGCCCATTGTGAATGTAAGCCGGTTAACAGACCAGGAATTAAAAATCCTTCAGAAGGAATTTTACAGGAACTTTTTTTTCAGGCCAGGGTACCTCTGGCCTCATATTAAGAATTATTCTCTTTTTTATCTGTTCAACTGGACTTGGAGTTTCAGGATGATCGGTGAGCTCCTTTGTTTTTTGCTCTCCCGGGAACAGCAGGGGGCAGCCGGCGCTCCGTCAACAACACCCAGCTTGTTAAAATAAGGATTTGAATATGCCGCCTTTTTATGGAACCATTTCCTGGGATAAGCCGCTCACGTCAGACATCAGGCATCGCCTGAAGGCGCTCGCGCCGCACGTTCAAAATAATTCCCGGAAGGGGGCTGATGAAAACCAGCATGTCCTGCTTGCTTCTCAAGCCCCTCACGGGGAGAGGGGGAATTACTGCGAAATTCCGGGGTGTTGTGTGCTATTTAACGGCATCCTTTATAACGCGCAGGAACTGCTGCCGCTTTTACCGGAACACGACCGGGCTTGCGCCCAGAGATGCCAGGCCCGTTTAGTCGCCTCGCTTTTTCAAAAATTCCATCATGCCTGTTTCACCCGGTTTAATGGGGATTTTTCCCTCGCCCTTCATGACGTTTCCCAGCGAACATTTTATTTGCTCAACGGGAAACTCCAGCCCAGGAAAATATATTATGCCTGGCAACAGGGATATTTGTTCTTTGCCGAAAACATGGAAACCATCGTAAAGATGTCCGGCTCACTTCCGCCGTTTAACAGCCGGTTCTTGCCGAAATATTTTGCCTACGGCTTTGTCCCCAGCCCCCACACCTTGCTGGAAGGGATCCATCGCCTGCCTTCCGGGAAATTCCTGCAATTCAAACCAACCAACCTGGCTTTAGAGACTTATTGGGACATCCAATTCAGCGAGGAGAAGATGGAGGCGGCCCCAACAGGGAAGACCAGTTATAGCCAAGAAGCCTTCCGTGTACTGTGTGAAAGCACGCAACGACGTTTCAATGCCGGCGCCCGGATTGGCTTATTTTTAAGCGGCGGGCTTGATTCCGGTTCTTTGGCAGCCGTGCTAAAGCATATCAGCCCACAGACCCCTCTGCAGACCTTTACCGCCGTATTCAACGAACAATCCTTCAATGAAGCCTCCCGCGCCCGGACTGTCGCGTCTTTTTTTCAAACGCAGCACCATGAAATTTTGTTCACCCAGGAGAAGGCCCTGACGTTTGTGACGAACTGGATAGAACGGCTGGATGATCCGTTCTCGGATGATGACGTTATTTGCGGAGGCATCCTTTCCCCCGTGGCCGAAAAATCCGCGGAGGATATCTTTCTGGGGGACGGTCCGGACGAACTGTTCATGGGCTACCCGTCCTTCCTGGCTCATCGTATCACGGAGATCTACGAACGCGTCCCGGCCTTGGTCAGGAAATATTTTGAACGGGCCGTCAGAGTCCTGCCGGTGTCCTATCGATACTGCGCCTTTGACGCGCGGTTCAGCCAGTTTTTAAGCGGTGTCGGCTATCCTCCCGCTCTCCGTGACGCGGCCTGGTGGGGCCCGTTTCCCCCGGCTTCTCAAAAGCCGTTATACCTGGATGCGGGGTTCTCTTTGGACGCCACGGATGTTTTTCAAGACGTCTTGACCGCACAGGACCGGGCTCGGGCCCAAACATTTGTGAATCAGGTTTTAACGGCTTATATTAAAATTTTAAGTGAACGCTGGCTCATGAAACTCAACGCCGTAAGCCTTGACACGCCCCTGCGGTTTAAAATGCCGTACCTGGACGACGACTTTATGGCCTTTGTCAACAGGATCCCCTGGCAATACAAATTAAAGCCGAAATACATTTTAAGACAAGCAATAAGCCCTTATCTTCCTCAACGTATCGTCCAGGGGACCAAACGGCCGTTCTTTGTCCCCCTGGCACTCTGGATTAAAAATGGTTTTAAAGGACTGATCAGCGGCATTTTAACCCCGGAGAACCTTCAGCAGACAGGGTTGAATCATCCTACGGTTTTAAAGATGTGTGACGAACATTTTTCCGGGCACAGGAACTACGCCAGGCAAATATGGAATATATTTATATTGACCGCCTGGCACCGGAGGATCCGAAGGATAGGGCAGGGCTTAAATCTTTAGTCGTATTGATAAATAATCTGCATTAAATCATACAAATTAAGCGCGATGCCTTTCTGATACCACGAGTCGGGGATATGTAATGCACTTCCTTTGGCCACAAAATCAATAAAATACTGGCCAATATAACCGATAGACCTAAAACGCGTGAAATGTGCGAAGCCCAGTTCCTTTAATCCATGCTCCCCCGCAACCTTCCTGAGCGTGCCGCGGGAAAAAAATGAAAAATGATATTTGTTAATGTAATGCCAATTTCCCCCGCACAGACGCGCGAAGAAACTGTCCGCATTAGGCGTGCAGACATAGACCACAGCCCCTCGATCCAGCACCAAGCCGAGATCGTGGAAGAAAATCCGGGGGGCCCTGACATGTTCCAGCACGTCCGAAATAATGACCGCGTCATATCTGGCCTGCGGAGCGGAAGCCCCGGGCAACCCTTTAATGTCTGTTAAGAAGAAAAATGGCTCCCGGGAAAGATACCGGTTATATAAAGCCGCGGAAGGTTCAATCCCGTAAGCGTCAACCGAGTTCCGGCGAAGATAGCGCACGAGTTTCCCCGTGCCCGTGCCGATATCCAAGACGCGCAATCCCTTTAAAGGTTTAAACCGTTCGATCCATGCCAGCATCCTTGCGAAATTCACTGCGTCTTCAGGGGAATCTTCTAAATAATGGATATACGCAGGCTCATATTCTTCCAGGGTATTATGATCCAGATTAGGGTTCTGCGTCTGCCCGGAAAACAGGAAACCGCACGACAGACAGCGGAAATAGGGGACGGCATTTTTCTTAAAAACTTCTTTTATATGTTCTGTGGAGCATAAGGGACATTGGCTTATCATATCCATCCGCCTCTCGAGAATAATGGTCTTGCGTATCAAGTATACTATACAATAATTAAGTTTAAATGAAAGGAGAATAATCCTTATCTCCTTTTTCAGAAACCGGCAAGAAATTCAAGGAATCAAAGTCATAAACCCCAGAGCAAGCTCTGGACTCAATTAACCGCAGCAAGCTGCGGGGTATGAAACCAAGATCTTTCGACTCCTTCGCTCTAGCTCACTCGCCTCAAGGATCAATTCGTATTTCTAGTTTACACTCCCTGGGGTCGTGTAAACTAAATACTCATTGAATAAATTTTTGGGAAAGAGAGGAAATGATGTTAGAATGGATTCCATCATGCCTGACGTGTGTTTCCAAGACCCATATTTTATGAACACAAAAGCCATCAGCGTTTCAAAGTTATCAAAATGTTTCAACGGCGTCCGCGCGGTTGACGGGATTTCTTTTGAAGTCGAGGAAGCCGAACTGTTTGGCTTCCTGGGGCCTAACGGCGCAGGGAAAACAACGACGATTAACATTCTTTGCGGCCTGCTGAACCCCACGGGTGGGGAGGCCCGGGTGAACGGGTTTGATGTCATGAGTTCCCCCACGGAAGTCAGGAAATCCATAGGGATTATTTTTCAGGACCCCAGCCTGGATGAACGGCTCACAGCGCACGAAAATTTGAATTTTCACGGGATGATTTACCATCTTCCCCAAAAAATCAGAAAGGCGCGCATTGATGAAGTCCTTAATATGGTGGGGTTATACAGCAAAAAACACAATGTCGTGCGCACGTTTTCCGGGGGCATGAAGCGGAGGTTGGAAATAGCCCGGGGTCTAATGCATAGACCTAAAGTCCTGTTCCTGGATGAGCCGACCATAGGGCTGGACCCGCAGACAAGACAATATATCTGGGATTATATCTTAACCCTTTCCGAGATAGAAAAAATCACCGTATTTCTCACGACACACTATATGGACGAAGCGGAAATATGCCGGCGGGTCGCAATTATGGATCATGGTAAAATCGTGGATATGGACACACCGGACACTTTAAAAAATAAATACCGTGTTTCTTCCCTGAATGAAGTATTTCTGCATGTAACGGGCCGGGAGATAAGGGAAGGGGAGTCCCATGGAAAAGAACACCTGGGGAGTTTCCTTCGCGCCAGGCATAAGGTGAGATAAAGTATGGATTTCGACGCTATATATATGATTTGGATACGGGATATTACCCGCCATTTCCGGGATCAAGTGCGGCTTTTAGGCTCTATTTCCCGCCCTGTGATGTGGCTGCTGATTATGGGCACGGGACTAAGGGCCACGTTCTATATACCGGGGGTGTCTTACTCCCATTTCATTTTTCCTGGAATTATCGCGATGAACCTTATTTTCGCAGCCATGATATCCACCATCAGTATTATATGGGACAGGGAATTCGGTTTTCTCCGTGAAATCCTGGTGGCGCCCATACCGCGCAGTTCGATTGTTATCGGGAAAGCCTTAAGCGGCTCAACCGTCGCTTTTATTGAAGGACTGTTTGTCCTGGCCTTCGCGCCTTTTATAAAAATAAACCTTTCCGTGGCTCAGCTTCTCTTGCTTTTCCCCCTCATGTTCCTGATTGCGTTTGTATGCACCAGCCTGGGAATCGTTATCGCGGCAAGGATGACGTCTTTCGAAGGGTTCGGTGTCATATCCAATTTCATCATTATGCCGATGTTCTTCCTGAGCGGGGCCGTCTTTCCCATAGATAACCTGCCTCATTGGGTGAATTACGTGGTCCGGATGAATCCTTTAACCTATGGGGTTGACCTTCTGCGGTGGGCCAGTCTGGGGATAAAAACATTTCCACTATACATCAATTTTCTGTTTCTTCTAAGCTTTGCCACGGTCATGCTCATGATCGGGATTTTCGAATTTACTAAACGTGATTAAACAAAAAATATACAAGCTTGGATCCAGATACACCGGGTGTTAAAATCAAACATTATCTACCGCTATGGCCCTGCGCTGAAGGCGATGACTTTTACGTGATGCGGGGGTTGAGACCGTTTCTGGAGAACCACCACCGATTTGAATAAACCATGGATGGCGGCCAGCAATAAAAGAAATAAAAAACAAGCTCTTCCTTTTTGAAAGAAGGGGGGCTTAACCTGTCCTTCATTTGTTAGTCAATGTCTTATGCTTGAAAAATTTATTCAATACTTCGTTAAACGCCACCTTTTAACAAACCTGATTTTCATGACCGTTATTATAGGCGGAGTCCTGAGCTGGCGGTCTATTAAGAAAGAGGAGATGCCCGATGTCACTTTTGACAGGGTACGTATTTCCGCGACCTACCCCGGCGCAACAGCCGAGGAAGTCGAACATTTTGTTACCAAACCCATCGAAGACGAAATCCAAGGTCTTGATGGCATTTACCGCGTCACCAGCAGCGCCAGTGAGGGGCAAACTGATATAACCGTCGAGATCGAAAAAAATTATCCCGACAAGGAGGAGGTGATCACTGAAATCCGCAACGCGGTCCTTGATGTCGACCTGCCGGATGACGTGCGGGATGCCCCGACCGTGCGCGTTTTTAAGACCGCTAAAATGGCTATTATGGATGTGGCTTTATATCATACCGGCCAACATCTTTTAAACGCCGATGACCGCCGGATCCTCCAGGAATACGCCCACGCCCTGGAAAACCAGCTCTTAAATCTTCCGCAGATCAACAGTTTTAATAAATCCGGGTACATGCAGGAAGAAATTCAGATTAAAGTGAACCCGGCTAAGCTGGTCGAGTATGAAATTCCTCTCAGCCAAGTCATGCGGGAGGTGCGGGACAATCATGTCCGGCAACCGGCCGGAAACATTGAAGTTAAAAATGAGCCCAAGGTCACTTTAAATTCCCAGCTTGATACGATCGAGAAACTCGGCCATTTGATTATCCAAGCCGGCTTTGAAGGCAGGGCGGTCCCTTTAAGAGATATCGCCCAAATTCAATCCGGGTTCAATCTTGAGAAGGAAATCACCAAAGTTAACGGCCACGAAGCCGTCATCCTTAATGTCGTAAAAAACACCTCGTATGGAATTCTGAACTCCATCACCGCCGTCCAGAAGGAAATAGAACGGTTTAGAATGAACTGCCTCCAGAACGCCCCGGTTGCGATCAGCATCATGGACGACGAGTCCACGGATTTACGCAACCGGCTGTCCATCATTACCGTTAACGGCACGATCGGATTCTTTTTGATCCTTTTTTCCCTCTTTTTATTCCTAGATAAAAAATCCGGATTCTGGGTGGCCATGGGGATCCCTTTCACGATCTGCTTTACATTGCTAGCCGCTGTCCTCTTGGGTTACTCAATCAATAATATCACCCTAGCCGCGGTCATTATCGTCATGGGGATGGTGGTTGATGACGCGATCGTCGTTACCGAGAATATCGCCCGTCTCCGCTCCCAGGGGATGGGTTCACAGGAGGCGGCCGTTAAGGGGACGGCCCGTGTTTTTTTCCCGGTCATGGCCAGCATCGTGACAACCTGCATCACCTTTATTCCGCTCTTTTTCTTCACCGGCCGGTTCGGACAGATCAACAGGTTTATCCCGCCCATTATTTTTCTTATGCTCGGCTCAAGCCTGCTGGAAGCCCTCATTATTTTACCCGGGCACATGCATTTTGAAATTCCTCATCTCCAAAATTACTTCCGTAAAAAAAAGCATACGATTGCCGAAACCCGGGCGCACTGGTTTGAAAAGGTTGAAAACGCTTATGGCGGTTTTCTTATCAAAATTTTGCCGTATAAAATTCTGATTATAGCGATGTTCGTTCTGCTGCTGGTTGTTTCCTGGTTTATTCTGACCCGGTACATGAAATTTGTCATGTTTCCCGATGAAGAGACGAGGGCGGTGACGGTTATCGGTGAGGCCCCTGATACCTATGACCGATATGACACCGCCGCCCTCACGCGCAGGATCGAAGATGTCGTCAGGCCGTTTATCGGCAGGGAAGTGATCGGCGTGAGAACCGATATCGCCCGCAACCGCAGAGGCGGAGGGGTGGAAGAGAACCGTTTCCGGACTATCATTGAAATTGTCCCCAAGGAAAAACGGAAAGAATCGGCGGACCAGATGATCACCCGATGGAGAGAGGATTTCGACAAAATAGAAGACCTGAAGAAACTAACGATTCAGAAAAACCGTTGGGGGCAATCGAGCGGCAGCGCGATTGAAATCCTCATCCAGGAAAACGACGACCATCTGCGGGACCAGGCCGCCCATAAGCTCGTGGAATTCATGAAAAAGAACCCGGACCTGATCAATGTCGACATCGAGCGTCCAATGCAAATCCCGGAATACAAGATTGGCCTGAAAATGGAAAAAATCAAACGCCTGTCCATCAGCCCGGTGGATATCGCCGACGCTTTCCGCGCCGCTCTGGAAGGCACGGTCCTTTATGAATTGCCTAAAGGTGACGAAGAGGTCGATGTGCGTCTGACCATTATCGATGAAGCCAAACGGGATATGAACGATATCCTCCAAGTGCCGGTTGAGAATCAAAATAATTACCTGGTACCTCTGGGAGACCTGGTTGATGTTCAAAAAACCACGACTCCCATTTCGATTTCCCGGCGAGACCGGAAACGCACCACCACCGTTTATGCGGATATCAAACCTAAAACAGGCTTGACCCCGATTGAGATCGCCCGCAACCTGGAGATCAACGCCTTCCCCCATATTACAGCCGATCATCCTTCGACAACCCTGTCCTTTACCGGCGAAATCCAGGACACGCGGGAATCACAGGGGGATCTGCGCCAAGGGATCATCCTCGTTCTGTTCCTGATTTTTTCGGTTTTGGCGATTCTCTTCAATTCATTGACCAGGCCGCTGATTATCATGCTGGCAATTCCCTTCGGTCTGGTGGGGATTATTTTAGCGTTCTGGCTGCACGGAAAAATCCTTTTTGGCTTCTTCGCCGCTATCGGGGCCCTGGGGCTGGCAGGGGTTGTCATCAATGATTCCATTATCATGCTCTCAAAGCTGGATGAGGAATTCCTGGAGGTCAAATTCAAAAATGCCGTTGACATAAACGCCTATATAAGCCGGGTGGCCCAGACGCGTTTGCGCGCCGTGATTCTGACAACACTCACCACTGTCGCCGGGCTTTTTCCCACCGCTTACGGCGTGGCCGGCTATGACGCCATGCTGGCGGACATGATGCTTGCGATGGCCTGGGGGTTGTGTTTCGGGACGTTCATCACCCTTATCCTGATTCCCTGTATTTATAGTGTTATGCAGGAAAGCAAGCTAAAATTTCAATCAGCCTTGGGATTAATAAAATGAAAAAAACGAGCCGGAAATCATCCGTGAACACCGCTATGTTCGGCCTCCTGCTGGCTGGAGTCCTGCTGGTCGCCTGCCGGGGCAGCGCAGCCGGCAGCCCCGCGATAGCGCTGGAGAATTTTAGCAAACAGGACGCCACCGTGTTAACCATCGAAGAGTTTGTCCGGCGCACCAGTCAAAATGACACGGTCTTCGAGCAAATCCTGATGGATGAATTAAAGCTCCAGTACCGTAAGGACCTATCCCTCCCAGCCGGAGATATTATTTTGTCCGTAAAAGGACACTATGACTTTATCCTGAATCAAAACAGAGAAGAGCCGGACATGGCCCTTGGGTTGGACAAACTCTTCCCCGATACGGGTACGAACATATCCCTGTCTTACGAAAACACCCCTTCGATCAGTTCAACAACGGAAAAGTCCCAACTGGATTTCCTGGTATCCCAGCCGATCGCCGAGAATGCGTTCGGCCATGCCACCCGTATGCAGGATAAGATTTCCGGCATTGAAATCGACGTCATTCGGTATCAAATTACCGAGGCATACGAAGACTATTTGGCCAGCCTCATCAATATTTATTATGACTGGTATTCGGCGTGGGAAAATCTCAAAATAGGACAATCCTCCTATGCGCAGAATAAACAGTTATTGGACAACATGAACCGCAGGGCCCAAAACAAAATCGCCCTGCCGGTGGATGTCAATAAGGTCCAGCTTTTGGTCATCGCCAAAGAAGAAAACATGATTTCCCTGAAGGAAATATATGAAAATTATACAAATCTGGTCAAAAAGGCCATCCGGAGCGACAAAAATGCTGCATGGGTCCCGCAGGACCCCTCCGGATTCCATGATTTTGAAGTCAATTTCGAGGAACGATACAAGCAGTTTACCGATTCTAGCCGGACTTATGCGATCCTGAAGCTGCTAGAAGAAAAAAGTTCCCTGGATGTCAGTAAAAACACGGATGCTCTTTTGCCATCGACAAACCTGATGTTTGGCTATACGATGGAGGGAACCCGATGGGGGATTCAGGAGGAGGATCATATGGTTTACACGGGGATTTCCATGAAATGGCCCTTCCCGGGACAAAAGGAGCGCGCCGGACATAAAACCGCAGAAATTGATTTTCAAAAAACCCGGCTGACCCATCAGAACAAATATCTTGAACTCTATACCGATTTAAAAAACCTGCAACTTCAGGTCATGAGAGAGAAAGAGCTCATACGGCTGGCGGATGAAAAGATTAATTTGTCTGAAGCCGTCCTAACGGATGAGACCCGGAACTATTCATTTGGGAAAATTACCTTGAACGATTATATCGACGCGGTCAACACGGTCGACCTCAATAAATTCAAGAAGATTCTGCATACCGTTGAGCTCAAAAAACTTCTCCTGGAATGGCTTCGCCTGACCGACCGGTTAGTCGATAAAACACATTGAAATAATAAGGACGCCCCCCAGATGGCCACGGGGCCGCAATCCCTTTAAGACGTAAGACGGGGCCGGGCCCCTATCAGAAAAGAGTTAAGGAAGCGCATATGAAAAACAGAAAACCGCCTTTACTGGAATTTAATGACCTAACTGTTCTAAAAGGAGGACGGGTTGTCCTGGACGCCCTGTCTTTGAAAATTTATGAAGGCGAGGATGTGGCCATATTGGGGCCTAACGGAGCCGGGAAATCCTCGCTCATCAAAGTCATCACCCGGGACTATTATCCCATACAGCCCAACCAGGGATGCCCGTTCAGAATATGGGGGCAGGATCAGTGGAATATCTTCGAACTAAGGAAATTATTGGGGATCGTGTCCAATGACCTTCAATACACCTGCACCAGAGACACAACAGGGGGGGACGTCGTCCTGTCCGGTTTCTTCAGCAGCATCGGCCTGTATAGAGAGCGCCTGACTCCCGTTATGAAACGCAAAGCCCAGGAGGTCATTGAATTCCTGGAAATAGGGCATCTACAGCATAGGAACATGAATGAGATGTCCTCCGGGGAAGCGCGCCGCTTCCTGATCGCACGGGCCCTGGTTCATGACCCTAAGGCGCTGATCCTTGATGAGCCAACCAACAGCCTTGATCTGCATGCCACCTATAAATTCACGGACATGATCCGGAAAATCACCCGGGCCGGGACAAGCCTGATTCTGGTGACGCAAAACCCTTCTGATATTATTCCCGAAATCAGACGGGTGATCCTGATGAAGGACGGAAAATTTTATCAATATGGGACTAAAGAGTCTGTCCTGACGGGAGAGAGAATCAGCCGTCTGTTCGGCTCTTCCATCCATATTATGAAAAAAAATGGATATTATTACGCCCTGCGGGCGTAGCCTGATACTTTTATTATTAAAAATAAAACACGGGAAAGTCGATTAAAAAAGGAGCCCATCATGAACCCGGTTATTGAAAACATTTTTGCCAGAAGGTCCGTGAGGATTTATGCTGCCACACCGATTCCCCGGGACACGCTCTTGACGATCATCGAAGCCAGCAACATGGCGCCGAGCGGATGCAATGCCCAGGGATGGCGGTATATTATCGTGGAAGACTGTGGGTTCCGGGAAAAACTCGCGGACCTCGCCTTACCGAAGTATAAAAAATGGATGGAGAATATTTCCGGCCCGCTCAAAGACCTGCGGGAGGACATTGACAAAAAGACACCCGACCCTGTATATTATTCGGCGCCGGCCGTAGTTTTCGTTGTCGGTTCAGGGATGACCGCTGATTTTGACTGCTCCATGGTATGTCAAAACATGATGCTCGCGGCCCGTTCGTTCGGCATAGGCAGTTGCTGGGTTTATTTCGGCCAGCTGGTTCTGGATGACGCCGAAATCAAAAAAATATTTGCCCTAAGCCCCGAGGAGAAAGTTTACGGACCGGTTTTGCTTGGGTACCCGCGGGAAGGATTCCCAGAGGCGCCCGCGAAGAAATCACCGGAAATTCAATGGATATAATGCGGCCCAAAAATACCGCGTGGGAGAACAACGTGAAAACAATCCTATTTTCTTTGTGCTTTCTGCTTCTGCAATCCTTTGTGTCGTACGCCCAAGACATCGACAAGGCCCTTTTTAAGGAATACGAGACTGCTCTGGTCATTCACAACAGGGCCAGCGGAGAAGTCATCAATCCCAATCCGATATTCACTTCCAGGCGGCTATCGCCCTGTTCAACTTTCAAAATTTATAATACCCTGATAGGGTTAGAACTTGGCTTGATCCAAGGGCCGGACGAACCGTGGTATCAATGGGACGGGGTCCACCGCGCCCTCAAGGAATGGGACCGGGATTTGACTCTCCGCGAGGCCTTCCAGGTCTCCTGTGTACCGGCCTATCAGACTTTAGCGCGCCAGATCGGGGAAGAGAGCATGCAAAGGTACATTGACCTGCTTGATTACGGGACGAAAGATATGGCATCCGGAATCGATACCTTTTGGCTCCCCCGTCCAGAAACCGCGTCAATCATGATCAGTGCTGAAGAGCAGGTTTCCCTTCTGGATAAACTTTTAGATGGGGATTTGCCGTTCTCCAACGATAACATTGCCATATTGCGAAGTGTTATGGAAGCGGGCAAGACAGAACGCGGGACGCTTTACGGCAAAACCGGTTCCGGGCTTGATGAAGAGGGGAAAGCCAATCTGGGATGGTTTGTCGGGTTTCTGGAAACCCCTCAAACGACCTACACTTTTGCGTGCAACATTATGGGAGGGGACAATCCTACCGGCAGGACCGCAAAAGCCATTGTGGAAAATATTTTTAAATCGCTGGGGCTTTTTTAACCTAAAAGAAACTGTGAGGTTTTGATTCATGCGTATTCTTGTCGTGGGAGATGAGAAGAAACTCGCCAGCTTCATAAAAAGAGGCAAGAGCAAGACTACGCTGTGGATGTTGCTTTTGAGGGCAACAAAAGCCTTTTTCTGGCCGATGGGGACCCGAATGATCAAATCGTATTGAATATCATGGCCTTCTTACCCGCCCTCTAACTCGCGCAGAATTCCATTGACAAGATAATTTGGGGGAAGTAGCATGATTGTCAATGTGACAGTGTGGCCACATGGAATATCTAACAAGGAAGTCCTTTTGAGAAAGATATTTTCTGAAAGGACTTATTTTTTTCTTTATGAGTCTAGGGATCTCAAATATTTTCAGCCGCAAAAATATGGGGAGCGCAGCGCTGATCTCATTTCTCATGTTAACGCCGGCCGCCGCCTTGGGAGATGAGGGGGGCATTACTGCGACATTACTGAAGGAAATATCCAACAGTCATACGGAGGAGATATTTCCCCTGCTTAACCCCATCCCCCTGCCTGCGGGATTATCCGTTCATCTCCTCATGCTTTTTCTTTCCGCAGGCATGATGCTTTCCCTGTTTTTTTACGCGAAAAGGAATGCCTGTTTACGCCCCCGGGGGCTGCTCGTTGCCGTTGAAAGTGCCGTCCTTTTTATCCAGGACGATGTCGTTTGCCCGGTCATGGGAGAAGAGAGGGGCAAACAGTGGTTGCCGTTTTTCTGTACATTATTTGTCTTTCTCTTAATCGTCAATCTCCTGGGCCTTATTCCCGCTTTTAAAACCGCGACCGGGAATATCAACGTGACAACAGCCTTGTCTATTATGATTTTAGGGCTCATTTTTCTGGAGGGCATCAAGAATTTTGGGCTAAAAAATTTTTTCATTAATTTTTATCCGAAAAATACGCCCTGGCCGGTAGGTTTTTTTGTGGTTTTTTTAGAATTCAGCGGTTTATTTATTAAAACGGCGGTCTTAAGTCTTCGCCTTTTTGCCAATATGTTTGCCGGACATTTAGCGATCAGCTCGTTTTTAGTCCTGATTTTCGTTATCAGCCCCTGGATAAGCGCCGTGTCCGTTTCCTTTTCGGTTTTTACGTGTCTTTTGGAAGTTCTGGTGGGATTTATCCAGGCCGTAGTTTTTACGCTGCTGAGCTGTATTTTTATCACATTGTCCAGCAGTAGTCACGAATAAGTCAACACTTGAAGGAGGAAGTCAATGGAATTAACTACGATGTCACACGCAATCGCTGTTATTGGCGCGAGTATCGGTGTTGTCGGAGGCAGTCTAGGGATCGCGATCATCGGCGCCAAGGCCATGGACGCCATCGCGCGGCAGCCGGAAGAAAAAAAGGATATCCGCACGAATATGATCCTTATGGCAGCCTTGATAGAAGGGTTAGCTTTCTTTGGCGCGATCGTCGCCTTGCTGGCCATCTTCACAAAATAATTTTACCCTTCTTGGGCCAAACTTTATTGGGATGGTTCAAAAAGAAGACTACCGTTTTATTATGTGAACGAGACAGGATGTTTCTCGTATTGCAGGAGGCCTACTTATGGAGTTGTTTCAACTAGATCCCGGGCTGGCGCTGTGGACCTGGGTTGTTTTTGGCGTAACGTTTTTTATTCTTCAGAAATTCGCGTTCCCTCAGATTCTGGAAAATATCAGGGACCGTGAAATGATGATTTCCAAGGCCGTTCATAAAGCCGAGCAAATAGAAAAACGCCTTTCCGAAATCGAAAAAGAAAGAGACGATATCCTCAGGGAGGCCCAAAGGCAAGCCAACGAAATATTACAGCAGTCCCGGCTGCACGCCGAATCTTTGAAAAAAGATATTCTGAAAAAAGCGGAGGAAGAAGCGAAAGCTGTCCTGAACGAAGCCAAGGTCAAAATTGACGCTGAGCGGGCGGTTATGTTCGGGTCTCTGAAATCCGAGATTGCCGATCTTGTCTGCGACACTTCGGAGAAACTCATCGGTCAATCATTTGTGGAAGAAAAAGACCGCCAATGGGTTAAAGAATTGATTAAAACAATATGAACGGGACAACAGTCACCATCAGGTACGCCAGGGCGCTTTATGAGGTAGCCGTTGAGAAGGGGGTTCTTGATATGGTTTCGGAAGACCTTTCTCAATTAGACAGGATCATCAAACAGGCCCCTTCCATAAGGGCGTATTGCCTGAAGCGCCATAAGGACCATATCCTGGAGATGGACTTTGTCGACATCGCTTTTATCCCTTATGTCAGTGACTTAACCGCGGCCGTCTTAAAGACCGCAGTCCGAAACGGGAGGTTGTCCGCCCTGGTGTACCTGCCCTCGGCCTTTCATCAGATAAGGGCTGAAAAAACCGAGATCTCGGACGTCACCCTGGAAACCACGTGGCCGGCGGACCAAACTCTTCAAGAGGCGGTCAGGGCAAAAATGAGTTCGCGACTGGGAGGGGAAATAAAACTTACAACCCGTGTCGTTCCCGGACTGCTGGGCGGGGTCAGGATTTTATGGGATAACCGCATGATCGATCTATCAGCCTCCGGGCGTTTAAAAAAAATACGGTCAAGAATCAAGACCGTCTGACAACAGGAAATTTTTATGCGTAACGAAATAAAACCACAGGAAATTCTGGATGTCTTAAAAAAGAAAATCGCGGATTTTGACGTCCCTTCCGCAGAAACAGAAACCGGCCGTATCATCCAAGCCGGCGACGGGATCGCCCGGGTCTGGGGGTTAAACAGGATTATGGCCGGCGAGCTTGTTGAAATCGAGGCGGATCAGGACAAAACAGTTTCCGGCATGGTCATGAACCTTGAAGAAGAGACCGTCGGAATTATTCTGTTCGCTGATTATGAACATGTCAAAGAAGGATGCCTGGTGCGCCGGACCAGCCGGGTGGCGGAAGTCCCGGTCGGCGAAGGACTCTTAGGCCGAATCGTCGACCCGTTAGGGAATCCTATCGACGGGAAGGGCCCGGTCAAGGCGTCCGCACGCCAGATGGTGGAGGTTAAAGGTCCTGGCATCACGGACCGCAAAAACATTGACGAACCGCTGCACACCGGAATTAAGGCTATTGACGCCATGATCCCGATCGGACGCGGACAGCGAGAGTTGATTATAGGCGACCGCAAGACAGGCAAGACGACCATCGCTATCGACACGATCATTAATCAAAAAAATTTAACAGGTCGGGATAAAGTTTATTGTTTTTACGTGGCCATCGGGCAAAAGCGCTCCTCCGTGGTGCAATTGATCGAGACATTAAGAAGACACGGCGTCATGGAGTACACCACCGTTGTCTCCGCGACCGCGTCTGACCCGGCTTCTTTGCAGTACCTGGCTCCTTATTCGGCCGTAGCTATGGCGGAATATTTTCGCAATAACGGGATGCACGCGCTGGTTATTTTTGACGATCTGACCAAACACGCCCAGGCTTACCGGGAGTTGTCTCTCTTAATGCGCCGCTCGCCGGGCAGGGAAGCCTTCCCAGGGGATATTTTTTACCTTCATTCCCGGCTTTTGGAAAGAGCGGCCAAGATGAGCCAGAAAAAAGGGGGCGGGTCCCTGACGGCCCTTCCGATCGTGGAAACACAGGAAGGCGATGTTTCCGCCTATATCCCGACAAACGTCATTTCCATCACCGACGGGCAGATCTTTCTTGAAACCAATTTGTTTAATTCCGGCCTCAGGCCGGCCGTCAACGTGGGCATTTCCGTTTCCCGCGTCGGCGGAGACGCTCAAATCAAGGCCGTTAAGCAGACCGTCAGTTCGCTCAGAATCAATCTCGCGCAGTTCCGCGAGTTGGCCGCATTTATGCAATTCTCCTCCGATCTGGACACCGCGACAAAAAACCAACTGGAGCGGGGCAAGCGGCTCATGGAAGTCCTCAAACAGCCGCAATACTCTCCCATAGACATTTATAAACAAGTCATGATTTTAAAAGCCGGCGTTTCCGGCCGTCTGGACAAATATCCCACATCCAAGGTGTTAAGCTATCAAAACGAACTGTTCTCCTATCTAGGAACAAACGGTCCATCCTTTATGGCCCGCCTCCGGGAAGAAAAAAATTTTAATGAGGAATTAGAGAAGGAAGCGGTTAATATCTTTGAAACGTTTGAAAAGCAGTTTAATCCCGACCTCGCGGAAAGTGACATCGATTCCGGTTATGGCATTAATATTGCGATGGCATTAACCCAGCAGACGTCCAGGATTAATAGGGAAATGCTGAAACTGATTGAGCGAATCGCCTCATACGATCTGGCGACCCCAACTTTGGAGCAGGAGCTAGAAGAGATCATAAACGGGAAAGAGGTCCAGGAGGGACGGCGGGTCGAGCACCTGCTGGAGACGTGCCGGATATTTGATTATGACAAGTCCGCGAGAATGGATGACCTGTTTAAGAAAGTTTCGGACGCGATGGCCCGGGATCTCGGTGGAATCAGCCGTCAGGAAATATTCGACAAGCTGACCCAACGGGAAAAAACCAGTTCAACGGCGATTTCACCCTTCTTTGCCCTGCCTCACATTGTCCTGGAAGGGAAAAACAAATTCCAGATGATCATTGTCCGTTCGCTCAAGGGGATAAAATTTAACGACACCATGTCCAAGGTGCATGCCATGTTCTTCCTGGCGGGATCCATGGACCAAAGGCATTTCCATTTGGTTGTTATTTCCAATCTGGCGAGGCTGGTTCAGGACCCGGACTTTGAAAAATTGTGGCTCAGGACCAAGAACCTAAAAGTTCTCAGAAAAACGCTGATTAAAATGGTCGGGGACAAAAAGAGTTAAATACGATGGCAAACCTTAAAGACTTAAGCGGCAGGATAGCGACGCTTAAAAACATGCAGAAGGTCATGCGGGCCATGAACATGATCGCCACAATCAAGCTACGCAAACTTTTTCGCCTGCAGTCGTCTTTAGATCTCTTCGAATCCCTGCTTGAAAAGGTCGCCGGAGATATCCAGACAGCATGCACCCCCCTGTCTTATCCTATAACGGGAGGATGGAATAAAATTGCAAAAGTCCATGTCGTCATTTTTACGGCCGATAAAGGGCTGTGCGGCCCCCATAACACTTCGGTCCACAAAGCGCTCGACCTTTTCATGCTCGGCAAGGCCAGCCAGAATATTGCCGTTGAGGTAACATGTATCGGCAAACGGGGGGCCAGTCATTGTAAAAGGAAAGCCTATACAATTTTTCAGCAAATGGAAATTCATGAGCGCGGTTTCGATGTCTCCTCTGCGGCGCGGCTGGCGTCAACGGTTGTGCAGCGGTTTTTTAACAATGACATCCAGCAAATTCATATTATTGCGAATTATTTTGTGTCCACGCTTCAACAAGACACCAGGACAGCACAAGTCATCCCGTTCCCGTCATGCGACATGAAAGATAAAGAACGGATGGCAGGGGACATCTCCTTTGAGCCTGCCCCAGACGAATTCCTTCAGGAGGCCGGGAAACTGTATCTTTATTATAAATTGATGTCCGCGCTCTTGAATTCTTATTTAAGCGAACAGTCTTCGCGAATGACCGCGATGGAAAACGCGACCAAAAACTCTGAAGATCTCATCAAACATTACGTGAAACTGATGAACCGCGCGCGCCAGGCGAATATCACGAATGATTTAATTGAAATTATTTCCGGGAAAGAGGCTTTGAAAGGATAAATGTCATGAAAAAAGGACAACAAAAAGTGGGAATAATCGAGCAAATTCTTGGACCTATTGTCGACGTCCGCTTTGAAGGCGCCTTGCCGCCGGTGTTTTCGTCTTTAACGGCAACAAATCCCTCCATCAATGGCCGGCAAGACAATTTGGTGCTGGAAGTCGCTCAACACATCGGGGACAACACTGTGCGGGCCATTGCCATGGATTTGACAGACGGGCTTTCCCGGGGGATGGAGGTGCGTGACACGGGCTCGCAGATCACGGTGCCTGTCGGCGAAAAAACTCTGGGCCGCATTATGAATGTCGTGGGAGATCCGGTTGATGAGCAAGGGCCGATCGACGTTCAAGAACGCTACCCGATCCATAGGCCCGCCCCGGCTTTCCATGACCTGAACACGTCTAACGAAATCCTGGTCACAGGCATTAAAGTCATTGATCTTCTGGCGCCTTACATGAAAGGAGGAAAGATCGGGCTTTTCGGCGGGGCGGGTGTCGGAAAAACTGTTTTGATTATGGAACTTATTAACAATATCGCCCGGTTTCATGGCGGGTATTCCGTTTTCTGCGGCGTCGGGGAAAGAACCCGTGAAGGGACACAACTGTTCGGCGAGATGAAGGCATCCGGGGTCATTGACAGGACTGCGCTGATCTTCGGGCAGATGAACGAGCCCCCCGGTGCAAGAGCGCGCGTGGCGCTTTCCGCGTTGAGCGTGGCCGAATACTTCAGGGAAGAACAACAGCAGGATGTCCTGCTTTTTATTGATAATATTTTTCGGTTCGTCCAGGCCGGAGCGGAAGTCTCGGCGCTTCTGGGCCGGATCCCTTCCGCCGTTGGGTACCAGCCGACCCTGGCCACCGAGCTGGGGGAGTTAGAAGAGAGGATCGCCTCAACCAAACAAGGGTCGATCACCTCGGTCCAGGCTGTTTATATTCCCGCCGATGATTACACCGATCCGGCCCCGGCAACAACATTCACCCATCTTGACGCGACAACGAATCTCAGCCGGGCGATCGTTGAAATCGGGATATACCCGGCGGTGGACCCTTTGGCGTCATCCTCGCGTATGCTCTCGGCCGAAATTATCGGACAGAGGCATTATACGGTCGCACGGAAAACCCAGGAGACCCTACAGGTTTACAAAAATTTACAGGATATTATCGCGATTATGGGAATGGATGAATTATCAGAAGAAGACAGAAGAACGGTAGAGCGGGCGCGAAAAATTCAAAAATTCTTATCCCAGCCTTTTTCGGTAGCCGAACATTTCACCGGCATCAAAGGAGCTTTTGTGCCGCTGGAAGATACAATACGTTCTTTCGAGGAAATTCTTGAAGGGAAACATGACGACCTTCCGGAACAGGCCTTTTACATGGTGGGCACGATCGAAGAGGCGAGGGAAAAAGCGAATAAATTATGAAGAACACCTTTGATCTGATCATAGCCGCCCATAACTCACTTATCTATAAAGGACCGGCGGTGTACTGCGGAGTAACGACACCGGCCGGATCACTCGGCCTGGAAGCGCATCATGAGCCCTTTTTAACCGTTCTAAAAGAAAACTCCCTGATTCATTACAGAACCCCATCCGCAGAGAAGAAATCCGTAGCGGTCCGCAACGGGTTACTCTCGTTCAAGCACAACACATGCGTTATGACCGTTTCCCTGACAGCATAAAGAAAATCTTATAGCAAGACCCGGGACTGACCGTGTGATAAAATGGACAAAGGAAGGATTTCAATTCACCATTGAATAAAAATAATAAAAAATTGATTCTCCTGGGGGCTTTATTTTTCCTCACCAGAGCTGTGTTGTTGGGGCTGGGTGTCCAATATGATGTGAGCCCCCTGGGATTTTATTCGCAAATCATCGATCCGCAACTTTTAAAAACCCGTTTGTTCGAAAGCCTGTATTACCTTCATTTTCAACCGCCCCTTTTTAACCTGTTCGTGGGCATCGTCTTAAACCTTTTCCCGGAGCAGTACCCGCTGGTTTTTAACGCGTGTTATTTGTTTTTGGGGCTGCTTTTTACTCTTTCCATTTTCACGTTTATGGAAAAAATGAAGGTGAATATTAAGGTTAATTTTTTTCTCACCCTATTATTCATGATGAATCCGGCCGTCATCCTGTACGAGAACTTGCTTTTGTACACTTACCCTGCCGCCGTTTTATTGTGCCTGGCGGCGTTACTATTTAACCGGTATTTAGAAACAGAGAAGACCTGGTCTGCCGTCCTGTTTTTTATGCTCCTGGCGGCCCTCATCCTGTTACGGGGCTTCTTTAATATTTTCTGGTTTTTGCTCTTCCTGTTCTGGTTGATGTTATTAAAACGGCATAAAATCAGACAGATCGTGTCCGCGGCCATTATCCCTTTGATGCTTATCGTGGCCGTCAACATAAAAAATTATTACGCCGTTGGACATCTTTCCCCCAATTCAACTTTTCTGGGTATTCAACTCGCGAATATGACCATTCCGTTCTTAACGGATACGGAATTAAAAGAGGCCATTCAAAACAAAGGGGTCACGCTAACGACGGCCATGGAATGTGATCAACCAAGAAATATCAGCCCCCGGTTAGCCAAATATTTCTCAATAGAGAAGACAGGGATTCCTATTTTAGATGAAACGAATCTCGCCGGACATGAGGATATCCCCAATCTCAATAGTTTATTCGCGATGAAAGTCTCCGAGATTTACCTTCGGGAAAGCCTCTATGTCTTAAAACATTATCCTCAGGCGTATTTGAGGGGAATGCGGAGGGCGCTTTTTGTTTACCTCCTGCCAAGCCCCACAGATATTAAACTCAGCAACCGCAGGGTCGTCTTCAGTTATGAAAAATTTTATAATTTCATGTTCTATGAAGGATACGCGAACCGGGACTGGTTTAATCACCGGACTTATCTGGGGTTAACGTGTCTGGTTTTGGTGGCCGCCGGTTATTTTATTCTGCATATTTTCGCCCTCAAAACAATTTTCACGGCGAAGAGAAGCCCGGATCATTCATTAGCGGGGGACTCCTTGATTTTTATCTACTTTAACATTCTGTATGTAAGCGCCATCGCGATCGCTTTCGGCCCCGGGGCGACGAACCGCTACCGTTTCGCGGTAGACGCTTTTTATCTTATTCTGACGGGAATGCTGTTAACCGGGGTGTATTCCCATCTCCGTCTCTCCTTTAAAGCAAATGCCCCTAGGCAGAAGTTATAAAAGCAACAGAAAGAGGTGGGTTTCTGCTTTGATATCAATCCCTCCATACGCCTTTAGGGATCGGTTGAGGGGTTGAGATTTTATCCTTGCTGTTTTATCAAAACGGCTGTGACATCTACGCCATGAAACATCCTGGTGGATTGATGGATGAATGATGGATAATAATATAATTGACGTAATATTTTTTTAATGTTATAGATAGAAATAATTTCTATTTAAGGAATCGGACTTGAAACACTATCTAGAAAAACTTAAACAAAGCGGTCTTAAGTTAACGCCGCGCAGACAGGCGATTATTGAACTTTTTCTGGACTGTAACAGCCATTTGACCCCTGAAGAAGTGTGGAACAAGCTCAAAAAGAATTTCAAGCAATGCGGCTTGCCGAGCGTGTACCGCAATCTCGAGAGCCTTGTAGAATGCGGCGTGCTCACCAGAATCCAACAATTTGACCGCAAGAAGCATTATGGCTTATGCACAGCAAGCCACGGCCGGCATCATCATCATATTACTTGCGTCAAGTGCGGAAAGGTGGAGACCATTCCGGGCTGTACCCTTGTCGATAAAAAGAAAATCAAGGGCTACACCGTGGTTAACCATTATATGCAGGTCAACGGAATTTGTGACAAATGCACAAGTAAATATTTTTTTCCAAGTTAAACAGAAATTATTTCTGTCTACAAAAATGTGTCAATACTGCGGGAATACAGGATTGTGCGGTTTATTTTGGGGTGCCCTTATCATCAAAGTGTGGCGCTGGGGAACGATATTCTTTAAGGCCGTGTTCAAAAAATTCCGTGACGAAAGCAACTGTTCAGTAAAAGGAGGGGGGAAGAAGAATGTTTAAAAAGATTACAAAAACATGGTCGGTATTTGTTATATTGATGCTGACAGTCATCAAGCTCGCCTCTGCCGGTGAGCAACTTAACGTTGTTGTTTCTATACTGCCGCAGGCGTATTTTGTTGAACAAATCGGAGAAGACAGGGTTGATGTTTCCGTCATGATCCCTCCCGGGGGGAATCCGCACACCTATGAGCCCACTCCCAGCCAATTGACAAATTTGAGTCAAGCGGATATTTATGTCAAAGTCGGCAGTGGGGTTGAATTTGAACTGGAGTGGATGGATAAGCTCGTATCTTTAAATAAAAATATGTTTGTCTGCGATTCCTCCCAGGGAATCAAGCTGATTTCCATGCGTGCGCATGATCATGATGACGATGCTAGGGATCACGCTTATGGCGAAGCTTGGGAGCATCACACCGAAAAAGGCCACCCTCACCACCCCGGAGGACAGGACCCGCACGTGTGGTTATCGCCTGATAACGCGATCATGATGGTGGCAAACATCCGGGACGCCCTGATCGAACGGGACCCTGATAATGAAAGGTTCTACAAAGATAACGCGGCCCGTCTGGTTTCGGAATTATCCGATTTAAAAGAAGAAATGACCCAGCAGTTAGCAGGCCTTGAAAATAAAAAATTCATGGTCTTTCATCCGTCGTGGGGATATTTCGCGGCTGATTTCAACTTAACCCAAATCGCCGTCGAACACGGGGGGAAAGACCCAACGCCAAAACAGCTGATCGCCCTGATTGAAGAGGCCCAAAAGAATGGCGCAAAAGTCATTTTGGTGTCCCCACAATTCAGTCAGAAAAGCGCGCGTGCCGTAGCAGACGAGATTGCGGGACGGGTCGAATCCATCGACCCGCTGGCCAAGGATTACATGGACAATTTGCGCAGGCTTGCGGATATCCTGACAGGTAAAAAATGAAAAAAGAGATCGTTAAACTAACCGATGTCTGGGTCGAATTCAATGGCGCCACGATTTTACAAGAACAAAACCTGACGCTTTTTGACGATGACTTCCTAGGCATCATCGGACCTAACGGCGGCGGCAAAACAACTCTGCTGAAGGTCCTTCTCGGCCTGGTGACACCGTCGTGTGGCGAGGTCAAGGTCTTCGGGCAGCCTCCGGGCGCGGCCAGAAAAGACATCGGCTACGTTCCCCAACTGTCCTTTTTTGACCGGGATTTCCCGATCAACGTCATGGATGTTGTCTTGATGGGACGACTATCAATGCGCTCACTTTTTAAAACCTTTACAGGCGAAGACAAGGCCGCGGCGCTTATGGCTCTAGAAAAAGTGGAAATGGCAGATTTGCGGCACCGGCAAATCGGGAAGCTTTCCGGCGGAGAAAGGCAACGGGTCTTTATCGCCAGGGCGCTTGTAAGGAATCCAAAACTTTTGCTTCTCGATGAACCGACGGCAAGCGTTGATCCTAAAATGAAAACAGGGATTTACGACCTGTTAGACGAACTCAAAACAAAGATGGCCATTATTTTAGTAACCCATGATATGGGGGTCATCTCAAGCCATGTAGGCAAAATTGCCTGCCTGAATTGTCATTTGTATTATCACGATGATAAGAATATTTCGCGGGAGATGCTGGAGGCGGTGTATCACTGCCCGGTTGATCTTATCGCGCATGGGGTGCCGCACCGCGTTCTGGATGAACATAAAAGGAAATTCCGATGATAGAAGTCCTGCAATACGAATTTATGCAAAATGCCGTGTTCGTGGCCTTACTGGCGAGCATTGCCTGCGGTCTGATCGGGGCATTAGTCGTGACAAAAAAAATCACTTTTATAAGCGGGGGGATTGCGCATGCTGCGTTTGGAGGGATCGGTCTCGGTTATTTTTTGGGGATTAATCCGCTTTATTGCGTGATTCCGTTCAGCCTGGCATCGGCCCTGGGGATAGGATGGATAAATAAAAAGTTCGGCATTGCCGAAGACACGGCGATCGGTATTTTCTGGGCCATGGGGATGGCCTTGGGGGTTGTTTTTATAGGGCTCACACCGGGATACGCCCCGGATTTATTCAGTTACCTTTTTGGGAATATCCTGACAGTTCCCCGCAGCGATGTTATCCTGATGCTTTTCCTGGACCTGTTTATCGTAGGCATCGTAGGCCTGCTTTATAAAGAATTCCTGGCGATAAGTTTTGATGAAGAATTCAGCCAGGTTTGCGGAGTCAACGTGCAGGCGGTTTATTTAATATTGTTATGCCTGGTGGCGCTCACCGTCGTTTTGCTGGTACGAATTGTAGGTATTGTGCTGGTCATTGCTTTATTGACTATGCCGGCCACTATAGCAAAAATGTTTACCTTCAGGCTGAAAAGAATGATGGGCTACGCGGTCCTAATCGGCGCTTGCTTCAGTATCGGGGGATTATGGCTCTCCTACGTCCTGGATTTGGCATCAGGAGCGACTATTATCCTTTTTTCCGGGACGGTTTTTATGCTGATTTCCTGGTTACAGCATGTCCACAGAGCCCGCATTCAAAAAAAGATTAAAAGATTGTCAGAAAAAGGGCGGGACAATTTTAACGGCCAAGAGCTGTTGGGCGGTCGTTCCATAAACTTTCCGGTGGAAATGCGGCGTTCTCCCGATTAAAATCCCTCAACAAAAAGAGTCAACGCTAAACCTTTTCGGAGACACATACCGCGAACACAGGCGAAAAACCGGCTGGTTTTTTTAAAAAATGAGAATAAATCTGTAATAGTTTATTATTTCCCGTTCCGGCAGTTCTTCCGTGTAAGCGCCGTGCGGGAATTTACCGACTGAAAAAACAGCAGCGGAGCAAAAAAAGCAAATATATAAGACCATCAAGAATAGTTCAGGAATCAATCGATGGCATCCGAAAAGCCCTCTGCCGTCATAACAATATCCGATGGATACTCGGAGGTTCATGTTCCGGGAAAACCACATTATGCCGCACGTTATCACAGCATAAAAACATGTCTTTATATGACATGGACGAACATATATTTGGCCACTATAGGCAACGTTATACGGGAAAAGATTATCCCGCCAACAACGCCTGGTTTTCCACCGAAAATCCGCTTGACTGGGCGATCTCCTTATCGCTGAAAGATTTCGATAAATTCAATAGGGAAGCCAACCTGGAATATTTGCGGGTATTCTCAGAGGACATGACAAAACAAAAAGATGGCAGACCCGTACTGGTCGACGGCGGTATTGCGTACCCCGCCATGTTTTCTAAAATCATACCGGTTGAGAATGTCATTTGTCTTGGCGTCTCAATAGAAGAAAGCGAAAAGATATGGGAGACCGCGGAATCGAAGGAATCCATGAAAACAATGATCTTTCAGCTTCCAGACGCCGAGAGAAAATGGAAAAAATTTCTGGCATGCAATCGATTATTAACCGATACCCTATTAGATGAAGCCCGTGATTGCGGAATTAAGATCATAGCCAGAGATGACGTTTCCGTCGAAAATCTAAAAAATTTCGTTGATTGATGTAGGGGAAAATACGGCAAAGATTGGCCTGACTTTATAGAAATAACGATATCCCAGAAGAGAAGACAGGTGGCAGGGCCGGCCGATGGACTTGCCATAGGCCAACAACTAGAATGGATGGATTATCCGATAGGACTCATTCAAAAAATTCGGCTCAAATTTATGAAATCTTGCCCCACAAGACTTGCCCCACCCTGCCATACTAAGCAAGCCACAATTAAATATTTTTGATAAAAAAATTCTGGAACAAATAAGTGCCTTTTACGTCTTCGTGATGAAAAATCTTTACCCTTCAGGTTTCACGTTGATGATAGGATGGTCAAACTCCTTCCTTGACAAAATTACTGTTTTGGGAATAAATTAATAGGCACATTAGGTTATAATAAGTTGTTTTACGGTAATACAAGTGACCTGCCCCCATTAGTTGTGCCAAAAGTTGTGAGAGTTTAATGGCGACGGCT
>CAZAXH010000009.1:0-122223 GCA_964489065.1 uncultured Planctomycetales bacterium
TGAGGCAGCCGTTGTTCTTTAATTAACCAGTCCGTTAAACCGGGGGCAGCTCAATGTGTTCCCGTATTCCGGACAGCCCCGTTTTCATATACTGCTACACTATTCCCGGTCCCCACATAAATATCATAGTCAATATTATTATAAACGACATCCGGGTCGCTGTCTGAAAGCCCAAAATGAATACCAAGCGGACTGCTAGAAAGCGTATATTCCACCTTCCCATCTCCCACGAAAGTCGTAACAGAAGACGCCCCGCCATTACCCGTTGATGATGTCTTCCATAAATCGCCTTCTCCGTTACTTGCACATTCCACAAGATTCGTCCATTCCAGTGCATACTCCTGTGCCTGGACTTCCAAAACAGGGAAGATTAATAGTGTACTTATAACCAACACAAACATACATGTATACAGTTGCCGCATTCTAAAATAACGGGTAAAAGAGCCCAAGATTGAACAACGAGAGGGGGAGGAGAATAACATGACTTTTGACTCCTTTCAAAGACGGATTTATTTTTCTATGGAAATTAGGATATTATCCTATCAAAGGAGGTTAATGAAATGTCTATAAAAACGGCTCCACACGGCTGATACTACAGGGTAGCGCCGATCAAGCAGAAAACACCTTCATTAAACTTATCTGGGGATAAGCCTATTGTACTCTTGGGGAAAATTATTTTACAGGGGATAGAGGCGTTATTATTTTGCGTCACACGCCTCTATGTTTGAATTCTATAGCACATTCCGCCTTCTGTCAACACGACACCTGAAAATCCAGACCACAGCTCATTTTAACGCCGCCTGTTTTACCGCCGCGGCGACTTTCTCATGGACGCCCATGTTCATAAAATTCGGCACGACATGTTTTCTGGCGAGAGAAGCCAGCGTCTCTGCGGCGCTGAATTTCATGGCGTAATTAATGTCGGACGCGCGGGCATCGAGGGTGCCGCGGATAATCCCGGGAAAAGCCAGGGCGTTATTAATCGTTCTGCCGTCGACAGCGATGGTCGCGCCCGCCTCCAGCGCGTCTTTCGGCCATATTTCCGGCACCGGATTCGCCAGGGCGAAAACAATCGGCTTTCTGTTCATCATTTTAACCATCTCGCCCGTGACCAGCCCCGGAGACGACAACCCGATAAAAATATCCTTCTCTTTCATGACATCAGCCAAGGAACCTCTTTCCTTCCTCCTGTTTGTCAGAAGTGAAATTTCCTTTTTATACGGATTCATACCTTTCCGGCGGCCTTCGTATATCGCTCCCGCGCGGTCGCACATCACCATGTCCTTAAATCCATACTGCAGCAGCATCTTACAGGAAGCGATGGCCGCCGCGCCCGCCCCGTTGATCACAACCCGGACATCCTCTTTCTTCTTTCCCGTCATGCGCAGGGCTTTAATCAGGGCGGCCAGGATGACCGTGGCGGTCCCGTGCTGATCGTCATGAAAAACGGGAATCTTAAGCATCTTCTTCAACCGCTCTTCCACTTCAAAACACAACGGAGCCTTAATGTCCTCGATCATGATCACGCTGAACGTGCGGGATAGGGAATACAGGGTGTTGACGATAACGTCGGCGTTGTCGCTGTCGACAAGAATAGGCACACAGCTGACATTCCCCATTTTCTTCAGGATAATCGATTTCCCCTCCATAACAGGCATGGCCGGCAGAACCCCGATATCGCCCAGGCCTAAAACAGCCGACCCGTTTGTCGCGATACAGACAGTATTTCCTATGGAAGTATATTCCAAAGCGCTGGCCGGATGATTTAAAATGTGCGCGCATACCTGGGCGACTCCCGGCGTGTAAATCATGCGCAGGTCGCTTAACGTGTTAATCTCCACGCGCGGCGCGACCACAATCTTCCCGCCCCTATGCCGGGCCAAGACCTCGTCTTCTATCAAAAGGATCTTATAGCCTTTTAAGGTTTTTAATCTGGATAGGGTTTTCCTGAAATGCTCCTCATTATCGAAAAACGTCGTAATATCACGGGTAATGTAATTGGAGGTGACGTCCACCGTGGTGATATCCCCCAGAATAACGCTGCAGTTCCCCAGTTCCGCGGCCAGGCGGCCCAGAGCCCCCGGGATATCGGGTATACGGAACCGTATTTTCTGAATAATTTTATGTGAATATTTCTCGACACCTTGCCTCATAGGAATCCCCCTTTTAAGATTAAAAATCGGAAATTGTTTCGCTTCCAGCCTTAGAAATACAAGTCTCTTGCGCCTTCCTTTATTTCTTCATATTTCTTTATCAGCGGCGCATACAACTCCGGTTGCCTTTCTTTGATTTCGTTCAGCTCCTGTTCGATAACCTTCTCTCCCGCCTCTTTTGTTTCGGGGGAAGCAAAGTCGTCAAGCCACTCCCTGAAAGTCAGAATCGCGTTTAATTTACAAAACACGCCTTCCTGCCCGGTCTTCAGTAAATTCATAATACACTCTCCCGTGCGGCCGCAGCGGTACCCGGCGGTACAGAAAGAGGTGATATAGCCCATGTGCGCATATTCCCGGATGACCTCGTCCAGGGAACGGGTGTCGCCCAATATGAATTGCTGGCGGTTTCCTGCCTGGCCGGGCAGCCCTTCCGCGTACCCGCCGATCCCTATACAGGATGACGCGTCCGTCTGGGTACAGCCGTACAAAAAGGCGTTCCGGCGCATCTCGGCGCCTTCTCGGGCGGTTATTATCATACCGGAGTACGGGATGCTTAAGCGGATGGCCACCATGAGGTGCTTGAAATCCTTGTCCGCGACGAGATAAGGAGACCGGGTTGAATACAACGCGCCCTCGGCGGGTTCAAGCCTGGGGAAAGAAACGGTATGCGGCCCGATGCCGTACCTCTTCTCGAGTTCCATGGCATGCGCCACAAGCGACATAATTTCAAAACGCCAGTCATAAAGCCCGAACAAAACCCCTATCCCGACATCGTCAATGCCGGCTTCAAAGGCCCGGTGCATTGTGTATAAACGCCAGAGGTAATCTCCCTTCACCGTATTTTGCGGATGAAGTTTCCGGTAAGTTTCCTGATGATACGTTTCCTGAAAAACCTGATACGTTCCTATGCCCGCCTCCCGAAGTTTAACAAGCTCCTCCACCGACATGGGCGCGGCGTTGACATTGACCCTGCGTATCTGGCCAAAACCCTTCCGGGTCTTGACCTTGACATCATAAATCGTTTTCAACGAATCCACCATATACCCGATGTCTGTTTCGGGAGATTCTCCATAAACAACGATAAGACGTTTATGTCCTATAGTGCCGGCCAGGACCTCGACTTCTTCGCGTATTTCATCCCGGGTGAGCACGCGCCGTTTGGCCGAGGCATTTTCACGCCGGAACCCGCAGTAAAAACAATTATTGATACATTTGTTCCCCAGGTAAAGCGGGGCGAACGTCACGATGCGGTTATCATAAACCTTAATCTTGACCTTAAGCGCTGTTTCGCGCATTTCCTCCATGAGGTCGCCATCGCTCACGTGCAGCAGGGCGGCTGTCTCGTCAAGCGTGAGCGTTTCTATGGCCATGGACTTTGCCAGAATATCGCGGATTTTTTGTTTATCCGGGTTCTTGTTTCTTGCCAACGTCGCCTCAATAAGCCCGGTGTCGATGAAAGGCTTCCCGTCAGGCATATACTTTTGAATTTCTTCAGGACGGATACGGCTCTTCATCCATTCTTCTATATCTATTTTTTTCATGTTCATAACGCCTCTTTCCCGGAATTATTGTGTTCGAAGAAATCCATAGCCGCCGGAAACGGCGACAATATTCTTTTTAACACCCCCTGCAAAAACGATATGCAAATTCCGTAATTGGTTATCGGGACCCCAAATTCTTTGGCACGGTTTATTCTGTACAGCATTTCCCTGCGATTCGTCATACACCCCCCGCAATGGATGATGAGTTTGTATTCAACCAGATCCTCAGGGAAGTCCTGCCCCGAGTAGATATCTATTGCTAGATCATGCCCTAAATACTGCCGGAGCCACCGGGGTATTTTAACCCTTCCGATATCATCTTCGATCGGGTGATGGCTGCAGCTTTCCGCGATCAGGACTTTATCCCCGGGGCGAAGCCGGTCGACCGCGCAGACACCCTTCACGCACTCCATAATGTCTCCTTTATAGCGGGAGAAAAGGGTGGAGAACGTCGTGCATTTCATATCCGGCGGGGTGTCCGCCACCATTTTCAAGACAACCTGCGAATCACATACGACCAAAGCCGGCGGCTCTTTTAAAATCGAAAGCGCATGGCGGTACTCTCTTTCTTTCACGACTAACGTCATGGCATCCCCGTCAAGTGCGTCCCGGATCGTCTGCACCTGGGGAAGAATCAGCCGGCCTTTCGGAGCCTGCAGGTCGATGGGAACGACAAGGATCGCGATCTTCCCCGCCGGGACAAGGTCCGATATCAGCGCCGGAGGGTTTAAAAAACCCTCGGGGCATACGCCAATCAGATGCCTCTTAAATTCGTCAATATATATATCCCTTTTGTCTCCCGACGTGCTTGAGACCAAAACACATCCTTTTGTTTTTGAAGCAACTTTATCAACAAAATCTTTATCGGGGAAGACACAATCTATTTTATTAATAACCCCGATGACCGGCACGCCCGCCGCGCCGGCTTTCTCCAGGACGTGTTCTTCAAAATGCCCCCAGGTGCCGGGCTCAAGAATAAGGCAGACAACGTCCGCCCTGTTAAATATTTTATTGGTCTTTTCTATCCTTTTTTCAGCCAAGCTCGAATTGTCATCAATACCGGCGGTATCTAAAAACACGACCGGGCCCACGGGGAGAAGTTCCATCACCTTTTCCACGACATCGGTGGTGGTTCCCGGGATAGCGCTGGTGATAGACACATCCTGCCCGGACACCATATTCACAAAGCTCGACTTCCCCACGTTGGTGCGACCGAACACGCCGATATGCAACCGCAAGGATTTAGGCGTTTTTTCCATACTCTCTATACCCCAAAGACATAAGATTTTCCGGCGATAATGTTTTCTCAACAACATCATCGCCCAGCTTTTCGGCAAGAAACTTTTTTATATTGGCCCGCCCGGAGGTCTGCGAAAAAAATTCTTTTAAAAGCTGCTCACATTTTTCATATCCGATAAGCGGCACAAACGCGGTTATAATCAACGGATTATTCTCCACGTATTTCCGGCAGGCTTCTTCACGGGCTTCCACATCTTGAATATGCTCCGCCAACAGCGTATTTACGTTCACAAAAATTTCCAACGCCTCCAGAATACCGGCGGCCAGCAGAGGCATAAACTCATTGATCTGGAAACAGCCGCGGGAAGCAGCCTCAAAGACCATCTGACAGCCGGCATCCGCCTTCAAACACGTCTGGACAGCATATTCCAGGATCACAGGGTTGACTTTTCCGGGCATAATGGACGACCCCGGCTGGACGGCCTTGAGCCGTATTTCTCCCAACATATTCAAGAGCCTCAAATCGCTGCATATTTTTATTATATTGGAAGCATGGGCTTTCAGAATCCCTGCTATCTCAACGAAACTGTCGCTGTTGGCGGTTTGGTCAACAAGATTTTCACCGCGGGTTAAACCGAACCCCGTCAATTCACGAAGCTTTTCTGTAACAAGAAATATATATCTCCGGGGAGCCGTCAAACCCGTCCCCACCGCCGTCCCTCCCAGGTTCACGGAACGGATCCGTTCTTCGCATTTAAATATTCGCCACCTGTCCCTGGCGATCGCCTCGGCAAAAGCAGAAAACTCCGCCCCCAGCGTCATGGGAACGGCCTCCTGCATTTCCGTCCGGCCGACTTTAACGATACGGGCGAATTCTTTCTCCTTCTTTTGAAAAACATTCTGCAGGGCCTCCACCCGGCCGCTTAATTCTCTTAACAACATCAGGACCGACAGCTTCACGGCGGTAGGATACACGTCATTCGTTGACTGGTGCCTATTGACATCGCGAATCGGATCTATGACAGCATAATCGCCGGGGGTGTGCCCCAAAATTTCCAAGGCCCGGTTAGCGATGACTTCATTCATGTTCATGTTGGCCGACGTGCCCGCGCCACCCTGCAAGATAGGCAGCGGAAACTGCCCCGCGTGCTTTCCCTCAATAATCTCATCACACGCCATGATCATCGCGTCCGCCTTGTTTCTTGGCAGATACCCTGTTTCGAGGTTGGCCAGACAACAGGCTTTTTTCACAAACGCCATTGCTTTTATCAGGGGCGGATTCGGTTGCCCGTGCCCTGCCCCGAAATTTTCCAGAGCCCTTTGGGTGTGTATCCCCCACAAACATTGGCAGGGGATATCCCGCGTCCCCAGGATATCGCATTCTGTTCTGCACCCCATGGCTGTGTTCACTTTCTGCTTAACGCGGACTTAACGGAAACACCCTCTATATTCCCGAGTTTTCCGGTCAAGGCCCCGACTTCATCTGTCGTCGCATTCACGACCAGCGTCACGACACAACAATCCTTGTCCTTATAAGGGATTCCGGTACGGGCAATGATCAAGTCACCGAACTCCGACAAAATATGGTTTACGTCATCCGATGACTTCCTTCTGTCATCAATAATGACACCGACAAAACCGACTCTGCGATCCATAGCGTATCCTCCCAAAAAATAATCCCATTCCTGCCCTCGGTTTTGAGGGCAGGAATGGGATTAAAGATTATAATTCCCTCCTACCCTGAAAGGTCAGATATGCACTTCCTCACCGCAGGTAGACGGGTAAATTTTAACAATTATTCTCTATAAAATCAAGAATCCTTTCTTCCCCTTCAATGATGCGCACTCGCGGGTTTCACCTCCTGCGCATTCATCTTGGCCTGCTGTTCGTTTATTGTATGGCCTCGCTTAAGATAAGTTGTATGCAACAACTTATGGCTTAACTTCCCGCAGGGCCCTTCCGTAAGAAAATCCTCGTAAATTTTCTTAACGACAGGATTATCATGGGATTTTCTATAAATTAACGTTTCGTCATCGTGGTAAATCGCCCGAGCTCTGGCCTCGCGGATTTCGGGAGTCGTTGGCATGGGCTGTCCTCCCCCGCCCAGGCATCCACCGGGGCACGCCATGATCTCGATAAAATGGTAATCGTCCAACTCTCCGCGGCACAACATCTCCATGACTTTCTTGGCATTCGCGGTTCCGTGAGCGACCATAACCTTCAGCGTGGCCCCTTCCAGGAACTTCCAGCTGTCAATGGCTTTCTTGATCGGGAGTTCGGCTTTTCGTATGCCGTCCATGCCGCGGACAGGCGTCACGTTTAAATTGTTAAAGGGGACCTCTTCTCCGGTCACAATTTCATACGCTGTTCTTATGGCCGCTTCCATAACGCCCCCGGTCGCCCCGAATATCAAAGCCGCGCCTGACCCTATCCCCAAGGGATCATCGAAATCGGAATCCGGCAGGTTCGGCAGGTCTATCCCGGCTTCTTTGATCATCTTGGCCAGTTCGCGGGTGGTGACGGAGAAATCCACGTCGACTAATCCCGAATCATTCATCTCGGGACGCTGACATTCAAATTTTTTCGCCGTGCAAGGCATCAGGGAAACACTGACGATTTTAGAAGGATCAATCTTATTGCGCTCGGCGTACCACGTTTTTACAACCGCCCCGAACATCTGCTGCGGACTTTTGGCCGTTGAAACATGGTCCAGTTTTTCCGGATAAAAATGTTCAACAAATTTCACCCATCCCGGGGAACACGATGTAAACTGCGGCAACTTAACAGACGCATCCTTGTCCACCAAGACTTTTTTCAGGCGCAAAAGGAGCTCGGTCCCTTCCTCCATAATCGTAAGGTCGGCCGTGAAATTCGTGTCAAAGACCTTATCAAATCCCATGCGCTTGAGGGCGGTATTAAGTTTTCTGGTTACCGAAGTCCCGGCGGGAAGGCCGAATTCTTCCCCGATGGCCGCCCGGGGAGCGGGCGCCGTCTGGATAATGACGTGCTTATCCGGATCGTCTATCGCTTCCCAGACTTTTTCTACATCGGTCTTCTCACGCAACGCCCCGGTCGGACAGCGGTTAATACATTGGCCGCAGTTGATGCATATGACCTCTTTCATTGGCTTATCGAGGTACGTGGCGATCTTGGTCTCGGCACCTCTGTGCACAGATTCCAGGACACCGACTTCCTGCAAATCAATGCACGTGCGGACACAGCGTTTGCAAAGAATGCACTTGTCCATATCACGCACAACGGAATAACTCGAATCATCTATGCGGTACCGGGGCTGGGTGGCGTGCCCGAATTTATACTCCTCAACGCCATATTCATCCGCCAAATCCTGCAATTCGCAGTTCCCGTTCTTTTTACAGGTATAACACTCTCCATAATGGTTCTTTAATAAAAGATGAATAATGTTTTTACGCGCTCTTCGAACCCGGGGAGAATAGGTCCGGACTTTTATCGAGTTGAAAATGGGATAGCTACAGGCCGCCTGCAGGGTCCGCTGGCCTTCGACCTCCACGACACAAACGCGGCAGACGCCGGCCAGACACAGGTCATCGTGATGACACAGTGTGGGTATTCTTATATTCACCTTTTTCGCAGCCTGGAGGATCGTGGCCCCGACAGGGACGGTCACCTCAATATCATCAATGACGACTTTTATGGTCCCGCCGATCGCTGTTTCATCTATAGCGCCAATATCCCGGGAACGCTGGCTGATGGGCGCTCTTGATGTTTCTTTTGAAAATGGTTCTTTATCCATATAAAATTCCCCTTTTCTGTTTTACTCTTTTATTGAGTAATCCTCTTTAAAAGTATCCATAACAGCCAGAAAAGCGTTAGGCGCGGATTGGCCCAGACCGCATTTTGAAGCGCATTGCATGGTTTCCGATAAGGAAAATAGATCTTTCAAATAATCGGCAGAACATTCCCCTTTTTTAACCTTCCTCACGCCATCTATAAGGACAGGAATTCCCTCCCGGCAGGGAGTACATTGTCCGCAAGATTCCTCCTGAAAAAATTCCAGGAAGTTTTCGACAGTCTCGACCATGTTCCTGGTCTTATTAAAAATAATAACAGATCCGCCGGTGGGGATGTCCTCAAAGGCGATCTTCCGGTTAAAATCCTTCTTCCCGACACACGTTCCCGAAGCCCCGCCTATTTGAACGGCTTTTGTTTCTTCGGCGCCGGCCAAATCCAGTATTTCCTTCACCGAGGTGCCAAAGGGGACTTCATAGACCCCGGGTTTTTTGCAATCACCCGAAACACTCAATATTTTTGAACCGGACGACTTTTCCGTGCCTATTTTCTTAAACCAATCGGCTCCTTTCGCGATGATGTGAGGGATGACCGCCAGAGTTTCCACGTTATTAACGACCGTAGGATAACCTAAAAATCCCGTATTCACCGGGAACGGCGGCCTGTTACGCGGCTCGCCCCTTTGTCCTTCCATAGACTCAATAAGCGCAGTTTCTTCACCGCAGACATACGCACCCGCGCCGATCTTAATTTCAATATCCAAGTTGAAATTTCCTTTTCCCTGTATTTTCTCTCCGAGATAACCATGTTTTCTCAAATCCGTGATTTGATCTTCCATGTCTTTTTTGAAACTTACATATTCCCCTCTTAAATATATATACGCCTTCCGGACCCCGATAGCGTATCCGGCAATGATGATTCCCTCTAAAACTAAAGGGAGGTATTCTGTCAGCAAAATCCTGTCCTTGAACGTTCCGGGTTCCCCTTCATCGGCATTGCACACTATATATTTTTGCTCCGACTGGGCGGCCGCCGCGAGATTCCATTTTACTCCGGTCGGGAAACCTGCACCGCCCCGCCCCTTCAGGTTTGAGTCTCTTACTTCTTCGATGACATCCGTCCTTGACATTTTTAAGGCCTTATTTAAACCCTCCCAAGGATTAATGTCGCTAAAAATCACCGGGCCTTGTCTTTTACCCATAGTTGAAGACTCCTTCTTCTTAAGCGTTTATCTGATTTAAAATATTCTTTATATCTTGCACGGCCACAGGGCCCAACAAGTTCCCGTCAACCATTATCGCCGGAGCTTTGTCGCACATCCCTATGCAACTGGTTTTCTCAAGGGTATATTTGCCGTCAGGGGTGGTTTCTCCACATTTGATACCCAGGACTTTTTCAAATGCCTGCACGATCTCATCGCTGCCTTTCATCTTACAGGGCTGACAGTTGCTGATACGGATAACATGCGCCCCCTTCTTCTTCGTGGAAAGGAAGGAGTAAAACGAAACCACGGAATAAACTTCAACGGGGTGGAGATTAAATTCCTGGGCGAGCTTCTGCATATTTTCATCCGAAATGTATCCCTCCCTTTCCTGAATGTCTTGCAAAGCCTCCAAAAGGTAGGACCTCACATCATCGCAGATCACGATTTCTTTTCCGTTTTTCTTGATTATCTTCTTTAAAGAACAAAAAGGTTCCATAATAATTTCCCCCCTTCAGTAATTCTATTTTGCCAACGCTTCTTTGACTTTCTTCAATAACAAGTCCGGCGTGATAGGCTTTTCAATAAAATCCAGACACGGCAACATTTCGCTGCATTTATACTCGTAACCTGTTATTTTACTGACCCCGCTCAACATAAGTATTGGGATATCCGCGTTGGTTTTTTTTAATTTGTGCGCCAGCGATATACCGTCATCCGGGTTTTCCATCATAACATCAAGCAAAACTAAATTGAATTTCGTTTTACTGATCACCCGCTCCGCTTCAGCGACACAAGAAGCCTTTTGGACCTCGTATCCCTCCTGCAAAAGGACGGCTTCACAGGCCTGCAAAAAATCATTATCATCATCCACAATTAAAATTTTTGACATAGGATCCCCCGGTTATTAAATTGTTTTACGGTTACTAAAATTTAAGCGGGTCCGAGTTGCAAATTGCGGGTAGGGCTTCTTTGTGAATTTTTTTCTCTCAAGCGCCCACAGACACGAAAAGCCCGGGAGATGATCTTCCCGGGCTTTTCGTCTGACCATATATAAAGGAATTTTTAAATATTCCGCTACGTCTTTGACGGCAAGGATATGTTGGGGTAGCATGAGTCTACCTCTCAGGAAATAGTTCACAAATTTTAAATATTGTAACACCTCCTTCCCTGATTGCCAACCCTTTTTTCCCTCTCCTTCCAGAAGTCCCCTTTTTTATCGAATCCGGGGGCTCTCGGTTGCCTGGCTTTTTATGGGATCTTAATATTCTTTGTTAAATTACCGCTGAGATTACAATATCCCTCAACAGAAAGAGTATCCCCTGCCTTGGCATCGGGGATAAGATAACTTACTGTCTGGGTCAGGTTGTTATCTTCTCGGCTGATCGTCTGGCCGAGGATTTCCTTCCCATTGAGACCGATATCCACCTTCTTAATATAGTGTTTTATGGGATCGCTGACATTATGATAAATAATCGCCGTCACTACCTTTGTAGTAGGGTCATAAGTTATTTTTATGTCAGACGGGGGGTGCGCGAAAGCCGAAGACATAAAAACCAAGCCAAAAAATAAGGTTAATATAACAATCTTTTTATGCACGCTAATCTCCCTTCTTTTTGTGTTTTAATCTATTCATCAAAGGCACAGTTACGTTGCCGATAAGCAAACCACAGAGTTCGACATCAAATCCCACCCCCATTCCCGTCAGGAGAAAAATACTCAAGGCCACAACGCTGCCAAATAAAATCTTTCCCCAATAAGTCACCGGCGTCGTTCTCGGTTCAATCAACATAATGAAAATAAAGAAATAACTGAAATAGCCAAATATAGACACAACATTCACGTGCTGAAGCCAAGCCTGAATGCCCCATAGACTTAAGGCAACCAAGAAATAACCGAGGAGCAATTCTATTTTGCGTATCTGATAAGTAAAATACAAACCCGCCGGGAGAAGAATGTGCCAACGGTATGTCCCCTGCCATTGGGTTGTCGCTGACAATATTAATATGGCCGAGAATACCCCTAAAGCGGCCGGGTTAAAAATATGCCTCTTTTGAATACGGAGGAATCTCTTGGAGACTATTGCCAACAGTGTCGCCCCGGAATATATATACCAACGTTGACCGCCCCCCAACACGAATCCGATTATCAAACCTGTTATGACCGCACTCGATGGAAAAACGGGTTTCTCCCTCTGTATTAAACGTAAGCCGTATTCTATCCCAACAGCAGGAGCAACGCATAATAATAGCGACAGCAGCAAGCCGGCATCCTTGTCGGATATGCCAAGATATCCGGCAAAAACGATTAAAAAAATTATAATCTGAGTTTTTATCGACCTAAGCTTCAACATGAACTTGTCTTCTTTTCAAACGTCATTTCTTATCTGTTTCTTCCTGTGAAGCAGAATCAGGGGGCATAATATCAGGTTGCTCGGCGTCCATCTTCATGCCCCCTTGCATCATAGGACAATTTTTCATCATCTCTTCCATGAATTTTTTCATGGCCTCTGTATCGATTTTTATCTCAACTTCCTTAACGAAATTCAAATCTTTGTCATATTTTATTAGCTTATTGCCCACTAAAACAATGACACCACCATCTTCGGTTGCGACAATAGACTTTTGCATCATGGCTGGCATCATCATTCCACCCATAGGATGCATGCCCATTTTTTTCCCCTGCATCATCATCCCCTTGCCTTCCATCATACTGTTTTTCATCATCCCTTTATCAGCCACTCTGCCAACATTCTCTTGAGCGTATGCAAAAGAACAAAACACCACTAACAAACCCATGGAAAGAACAGCAGACATCTTTTTCATTTCACACCTCCAGTTTTACCCGAGTTTTTTCGCAATCTGGGCGATCCGCTTGCCCAGTTCATTCGCGATTTTTAGTTCCGTTGCATTCGGAGTTTTATCCGACATGGCGCCGACAACGGCTGTCGGGCCATACGGCGTACCTCCGCTTTCCGTCTCGGCTAATTCTTTTACGCTATACGGCACACCGACGATAACGGCGCCATGGTGAAGTAACGTCACCATCATGGAAACAAGCGTGGTTTCCTGGCCTCCGTGCAAAGAAGCCGTGCAGCAGAAAACTCCCGCCGGCTTGCCGCTCAAAGCTCCTTTCCCCCATAAACCGCCTGTCTGATCCAAAAAATTCCTTAACTGTGCACACATATTCCCGAATCTGGTCGGCGATCCCAGAATGATGCCGTCTATATTCTCCAGGTCTTCCAGCCGCGCGACAGGAACCTCTTTCTGCAGTTGTTTGGCTTTTTTAATGCGCTCATCCTCCATGACATTTTTGGGCAACAACTCCGGAACCGTACGGAAAACGGCTTCCCCCTCGCCTTCCCTGATCCCTTCACAAACCGACTTGGCCATCATGAACGTATTACCGTACATACTATAGTACAAAACAAGTATCTTGGGCTTCATCACACACCACCTCCCGTCCTAATTATTTTGAGCCCTTCAGGACTCGGTGAACTTTCCCGACGACTCCCCAGGACAAAAAAGGCTACAGGATAAATCCTGTAGCCTCCCGCGACACGGCCTTATTTCACTTTTTTCATCGGTTTCCCGCAACAGTCTTTCGGCTTATCCGCCGTTGCGCCACAAGGCTCGCATTTATACTGGTCTTTCTTTTTGTCTTCTTTTTTCTTGTTCGATCCACAGCAACCCATGGAACTCACCTCCTTTTGCCTTTTTCTTAGTTTTTATTCACACCCTTAAGATATCCAGACAAAGCCCAACAACGGTGATCCTTCATGCGGGCGCCCTCCTCAAATTCATAAATTCATATATTAAGGCGAATACCCCTATGACCGTTTCCTATCATAGATCATAGAACCGCTCCTCCGCAATTTATTTCTTCGCAAGGGACAAAACAGGAAGCCCCCTCGCCCATGGGCATATGAAACATTAACAATTCGCTTCAAGGAATGATCTGACTTCTTAACATCCGTGCGAACATCCCCGAGCCAGAAGACTGTGTTAACCTCTCGCCTTCCCCCACAGATAGGCCCGGGGTCTTCTGCGCAGGCGGACAAACCCATAAACGTCTCCTACACCATCGGGAGGGACGGCCTGTTGAATCGGAGAAATCTACGCAAAATTTTTATATTGATTTGCCATTTTTGCGGTATAATTCCTAAACTCGGTATTTTAGGAGGTCTTCATGGCGGGTAAAAAACTGACTTCCCGTTTGGGAATTGGAATCTTTCTAAGAATCAACACGGTCCTTATTCCCGGAGCGTTCCTTCTGTTTTATGGCACCCTAACTGACGCAAAAGAGAAACCTGGCCGGTTTTTTAAAACCATTATTGGACAGGCCGAGCAATTGGCTCAAGAACCGTTTCAGGACCCCCTGGAGCACAAACTCCCCCCCTCACTGGATACCATGGGCTACAATCAATGGCGGGATATCCGGTTCAAACCAGAAACTGCTCTTTGGAAAGACAGCGAAACGCCTTTTCAAATTCAACTCTTTCATATGGGTTTTCTTTTTAAATGGCCTGTAAAGGTCAATATCATTGACCATAAAAGGACCCAGGCCGTGCCGTTTTCACCCAAATTGTTTAATTATGACAACAGCGAAATAAAGGAAGAGGACTTGCAGGGGCTTTCCTTCTCCGGTTTCCGCGTGCACTACCCGCTCAATAAACCCGATTACTGGGATGAAGTGGTTTCGTTTCTGGGTGCCAGTTATTTCCGGGGACTCCCGAAAGACCTGGTCTATGGAATTTCGGCACGCGGGCTGGCGGTCGATACAGGACTGCCCTCAGGCGAAGAGTTCCCTTATTTTAAAGAGTTTTGGATTAAACGCCCCCCCAAAGGCAAGGACACGCTCGTCATTTATGGCCTTCTGGACAGCCCGAGCGTGACCGGGGCCTATCAGTTCACCTTACAGCCGGGATCAGAAACCAACATAACGGTCCATTGTGTGCTCTTCGCCCGCCACAGCATCGAAAAACTCTGTCTCGCGCCTCTCACCAGCATGTATTATTTTGGGGAAAATCAACCCCAACCCGACCGCAAGGACTTTCGTCCCGAGGTGCATGATTCAGACGGCCTTTTGATCCAAACAGAATCCGGGGAATGGACATGGCGGCCCTTCATTAATCCAAAACGGCTGCTCATTGACACGTTTAACGCGGACAACGCCTGCGGCTTTGCGCTGCTTCAACGCGACACAAATTTTGATCATTACCAGGATTTGGAGACGCGTTCGGATTTACGGCCCAGCGTGTGGGTGCAACCGCTGAACAACTGGGGCAAAGGCCATGTTGAACTCCTGCAGATTCCAACCACCAACGAATATAACGACAATATCAACGCCTTCTGGGTGCCGGCCCAACCCTTGAAAGACGGAGAGCGCGCGGAATATGAATATGCCCTGCGCTGGTTTAAGGCCTCACCCTCATGGCCCCCGATAGGGTACGTCACGGACACGCGCATCGTCCAGGAAAAAGATAATGACGAGATAATGTTTTTGCTGGAATTTAACAACGGAGAATTGCCCTCCCTGCCTGATGATGCGGGACTGACAGCCCAGATTGATGTGGCCGGAGAGTATAATCTCCTCAATTACCAAATCATCAGAAACAAGGCCACGCAAGGCTGGCGCCTGGTCTTCCGGCTCCACCGGGGGCAAAGGGATCCTCTCAAAGATATGATTCCAAGCCAAAGGCCAACGCTTAATCTTCGCGCCGTCTTAATGAAAGGCACCGCCCCGGTGTCGGAAACGTGGGACTATTCCTTCCTCCCCTGAAACGCGACAACGCATGCGCGACTTCACAAACCGTGAAGACAGGTCTAAACTCATGAATCAACAAACAAATTCAAAAAACAAATTCGATCCGATGCCTGAAGTTCTCCGCCGGGTGCAGGGATACCTGCGTGCACTCCGTTTGCCGGAAATCCTGGTTTCCCGCTACGCAAAAGAAATCATCCAACGCTTAAGCCCGCTCCCGGGGAATCCCGACCCTACAGACCTTCTGAACCAGGCGATCAATGAAGTCGTCGCCCTCACCCAACGGGAAAATCTCAGCGCCAAAGCCCAAATTGATGCCCTCGCCCTCAGCAACCCCATGCCGCCTCTCCACCGTGTTTCCATGGCCTTTCGCCGCACGATTACGCCCGCCCGAAAAGGAGCTTCACCCTGGAAACGTTCCCGTCTCTTACGCCGGACGGTATTGTTTTCCATGACCGGGCTTTCCGTAGGGATAGCAGGGTACCTCCTGTTCACAATCCTGCTCCCTCAAGGGATAAGCCGGATCGAACTCGTCATCTTCGCTGTCTCAACGATATTATTTAGTTGGATCGCGCTGAATTTCTGGACAGTAACATTCGGTTTTATCTCACTCATCCGGGGCGGCGATAAAATAGGCCCGCGCTTCCCCATAGAAGACGGGGCAGCTACACTCCCCCAGAATGTCCGTGCCGCCCTTGTTATGCCTATCCATAATGAAAACGTATCCCGGATCTTCGCCAGCCTGCAGGCCATCTATGAATCCCTAACCAAAGCCGGACAATTAAAACCTTTCGATTTCTTCATCCTGAGCGACACCACGGAACCCTCAAAACAAGTGGAAGAAAAAATAAACTGGATGGAATTTTGCCACCGGGTAGACGGATTCGGAAGAATTTTCTACCGTCGCCGGAGGAACCGCATCCACAAAAAAAGCGGGAATATCGCCGACTTTTGCCGACGCTGGGGGCGTTCTTACAAATATATAATTACTTTAGACGCAGACAGTTTGTTAAGCGGGACGGCCGTCCTGCAGATGGTTCAGGCGATGGAACAGCGGCCCGACATCGGCATCCTGCAAACAGCGCCCAAAGGCATGAATCAAAAAACACTGTTCTCCCGCATCAACCAGTTTACAAGCCACGTATACAGCCCCCTCGCGATGGCAGGAATGCAATTCTGTCAGCTAGACGATGCTAGCTACTGGGGACATAACGCCATCATCCGCCTTGAACCGTTTATTAAATTTTGCGCCCTGCCGGGGCTCAAAGGTCACACCCCCTTCGGAGGAGAAATTTTAAGCCACGATTTTGTGGAAAGCGCGCTGATGCGCCGGTCCGGTTACGGCGTATGGCTGACTGACCAACTGGCCGATAGTTATGAGGAATTGCCGCCCAATCTGCTGACAGAGTTCGAACGCGATATACGCTGGTGCCGCGGGAATCTGCAGCATTTAAGGATTCTGAAGCTCCCCGGATTTTCCTTCGGGCACAGGATTCTTTTCATCTTAGGCAACATGTTTTACTTCTCATCCTTTTTCTGGTTTTTGTCTTTGCTCCTTATCACGGCTTACGCTGTTATCGACGCGTTCCACACGCCCGTGTATTTTACCGACCAACCCAGTCTTTTCCCATACTGGCCCGAACAAAAATGGAACCTGTCGATATGGCTCCTGGGAATGACGACCGTGTTTCTTTTCCTTCCTAAAATTTTTAGCATTCTCTGGTTAATCATTTCCCGCCAGGAACTGCGCTTGTTCGGCGGATTCATAAGACTGATGTTCAGCGTCCTGCTGGAAACGTTATTTTCCGTGTTTCTCGCTCCCATCCGCATGTTGTCCCACACATGGTTTATCATTCTCACCTTGCGCGGGAGAAAAATAGACTGGAAACACCAAAACAGATATGAAAAAAAGATCGGGGTATTCACCTCCCTCAAAGCTCACTGGCCGGGGCTTTTGGTTGGGCTCGCGTTGGCGGTCATGACCTACGCGGTCAATCCTTCCTTGTTCTTATGGTTATTAACTATCGTGATTCCGCTTGTGGTAGCGGCCCCCCTGTCTCTCTTCTTGAGTTATGAAGAAAGCGGGAGCCTTTTCAGGAAATGGGGTCTTTTTCTCGTGCCCACGGAAACCGAGCCCCCGGTGGAACTCAAACGCCTTAACCAATTGGCAGATTCGGCGGCGCGGTCGTCAGCCATCACCAACCCCGAAAGGGACGATTTTCTCTCTGCGATAGCGGATCCTTTGATACATACTTTATGCGTCAAACTGCTACGGCCCAAGACACCGACCCCTGTCCGCCAACGTGAACGCGAGCGCATCAAGAAACAAATTCTGGGAAGCCGTCATCCCGAAAAAATCACTGCCAAAGATGCGGATATGATCTTGAATGATCCCCTGCTTCTCGAAGATCTGCACAACACTCTCTGGCGAACGCCGGACAAACAACTTGCTCAAGGATGGCTGAAGTACTGGGGATCAGACCTCGTGTAACCGGCCTGCCGCCCACCCAGCGCTGTTTTACAACCTACTTAATATCAAGAATTTACAATAACTATCCAGCGTTTCCCGATCTAAAAAAATAAAACTTTATTACCCCTTCTAACGCCGGTTTTTAAACCGGATACCTTCTCCAGAGACATCTTCCCTTTCCCCATCATAAACATCATCCGGCTTAGCTACTCGCCGGTCAAGCTGCTCGGCCTGACGCACCAAATCCAGAAATTCCTGCCGGTATCCATAGGCGTCCTGGCCCAAAGACTCCTTACCTTGCTGAATCACCTGCTGGTAAGAGGCCTGCCCTTTGTACTGGGAATCCCGCAAGAGAAGGCCAAATTCCGCAACCGCGGCGGCAAACTGAAAATCTCCTCTCGGAACCGCCGCAACTTCATCAGCCGAAATCGCCTGCTGAATCAGCCGGCTTGTGTTTCCATCCAGCTCTTTATACCGCAGCTTGACCGTCATCATGTCCGCGCTGTCTACCGGCTGCGTCTTCTGATAAACCAACGCATCCACCCCGGGGAAAGACTCCTGCGAACCCGCCGGAACAATTTCGTACAGGGCCGTCACCGTGTGCCCGGCGCCCAACTCCCCGGCATCTTTGGTATCGTCATTAAAATCCTCCTTGGCCAGGATACGGTTCTCATACCCGATCAGCCGGTAGGCCTTCACTTGTCCGGGGTTAAACTCCACCTGAATCTTTACGTCCTTGGCAATGGTAAACAGCGTGGACCCCAGTTCATGGACAAGCACTTTTTGGGCTTCCTTTTCGGTATCGATATAGTAATAATTGCCATTGCCTTTGTCAGCCAGCTGCTCCATCTTGGAGTCTTTGTAATTACCCATCCCAAAGCCTAGAACTGTCAAGAAAATACCGTCTTGGCGTTTCTCTTCTATCATCCGGACAAGCTCGGCGTTGCTGCTGACCCCGACGTTAAAATCGCCGTCGGTCGCCAAAATCACCCGGTTATTGCCTCCTTGAATATAATTCTTCCGGGCGATCTCGTAAGCGAGTTGAATGCCCGCCCCGCCCGCCGTCGACCCGCCGGCTTGCAGGCGGTCAAGAGCGGAAAGGATTTCCCCTTTATGGCTCCCGGGGGTGGAATCCAGAACCATGCCGGCCGCGCCGGCATAAACCACGATCGCAACCCGCTCATCCTGGCCCAACTGCCGGACCAGCATCTTAAACGATGATTTTAACAACGGCAGTTTATTCGGATGGTCCATAGACCCCGACACATCCACCAGAAACACAAGGTTGCTGGGCGGCAGTTGGGCGGAATCATAGGTCTTGCCCTGCAGCCCGATCCCGACCAGTTGATGAGCAGCATTCCACGGGCAGGCCGCGCCCTTAATCGTAATCGAGAACGGGACCTCTCCTGGAGGCTGAGGATAATCGTAGGAAAAATAATTCACCATTTCTTCAATACGCACCGCGTCCGCCGGAGGGAACTGCCGTTTGGTTAAAAACCGGCGGATATTGCTGTAAGAGGCCGTATCCACGTCAATGGAAAATGTCGACAAAGGATTTTCCGTAACCGTGAGGAAAGGATTCTCATAAATACGATCATATTCTTCGGTATGAAAATCCGGATTATACCGCCAAGATTCCTCCGGGGGCGCGTCCTCTTTTTTATCCTCACCCCAGAATTCTTCCTGTTCAGACAGCCTCATCCCCGCTGCGCTGGACGGCAAGCTCTCCCCGGGGGCCCCGGAAACCCTACTCCCGTCCGCCGCACTCATGTTGTAATCGGTATCCAGATAATATGGCTCATACTGCTGAGACTTGCTTAGAGCCAGCTGTTGGGGCTGGCCCGTATACGACCGCACCGATGTGTTCCCTGGGCTATACTGGTCTCCGATATCATCAGTCGCACTCCGGATACGGCCCTGAATGCTGCGCTGTGCATACGTCTGCAAAGCAATAAGACCGGCAATCAACATAACCGCCACCCCGCCGCCGATACTAGCTTTATAAAATGGACTCCATTTCATCTCCGATCCCTCCTTCATCCCTCTGGCAATAGCGCTCACGATCTCCCGCTCCATGTCGCCGGACAAATCCTCTTCAGGCAGCACATTCAGCACCTGCTTGAGCTTCAATAATTCTTTATAGTAAGCGGCCCCGGACGCGGATTCTTGCAGCAACGTCTCCACCTCAGCCCTTTCCTGCGCGCTGACTTCGCCATCTATATATCGGGATATTAATTCTTTTAACCGTTCTTGATCGTTCATATTCGCTCCTCCTTTACGAAGGGAGCCAATTGTACTCTTAACTGCTCCTTGGCCCGGAAAATCAAAATCTTCACTTTTGCCAAGGAGCAGTTAAGAATCACGCTGATTTGTTCGTAACTCATCCCATGGTATTGCCGCAGAACCATCGCCTCCTTGTACTCAAAAGGAAGCGTGTCCAGTGCCTTAAGCACCAGAACACTTAACTCCCTTTCCGCCAGCTCCTCCCGGGACAGTTCCCGGCCATCTGGGGGATCCCATTCCTGAAAGCCGTCCTGCCTGGTCGGGCCGTGCCAAAAAGGGGTTAAATATTTTCGCTTACGCATCCGGCTGACGCTTTTATTACGCGCCACCGTGTATATCCAGGTTGAAAACCGTATGTTTTTTTCCGGATCATAGGTACAATCGGTCATAAGAGTCATAAAAACATCCCCGGTCACTTCTTCCGCATCGGCCCGGTTACCCAATAAGCGCAGGCAAAAGTTGAAAAGACGGGTTTTATATCGCACATAAATCATACGAATGGCCTCGCTGTCACCGGAAATATACTCGGTTAGAATCTGTTCGTCGGTCTTTTCCATGGGCTGGTTGAACCTCTCATTCCATTATTCGCAGACATCAAGGGAAAGTTACAAAAAAACTCCGGCCAAACGAAACGCATTATTCCTCTCTATGAGCCGTCTGCCGAAAAACCCGAAGTTTGCTACTCGGAAGCCTAAAGGGCCCAAGAACATCGACGAAGAAATTTGGGCCATGCCTGTGGCCGGGGCAAAAAGAGACTTTTTCAGCAGACTGTTCGTTGCATTAACGGTTGGGTTGGTGTCGCCATATGGGTTGAATCGTTTGCGGGAGGCAGGGATATTCCTCCTCCCGAGGACCTATCGAGGATCGCATCATCAGGCGGTCTTTCGGCGAAGGAAAGCCCCTGCCAAACCTATTCCCAAAAGCAATACCGTTCCAGGTTCCGGCACCGCATGAGTATAGGCCTCATCCAGGAGAGGAGAAAAGCTTGGCTTGTTATTATTTCCGCTGAACGTAAGCTGCAAGATTTCAGAATTATTAATATCAAGCCGGAATATCTGATGAAAATAATCCTCATCTTCGGCTAAAAAAACCATATACTTTTGATCCGGGGACCAGTCCAGACTCCCGCCTATCCGCATAAAGTCGGAAACCCGCGTTAAGTTGGCCCCCGTTGAGTCCATGAGATAGATCGCCTGCAACATCACATCCGTCGACTCGTGGCCGGAAACAAACGCGATCTTAGACCCGTCGGGTGACCACTGAAGACTCCAGGGGTAAAAATCATCTCCGACGCCGAGAAGCAACCGGGCGTTACTGCCGTCGTCATCAATGGCCCATATTCCTTCTTGGACATAGATCAGTTGTGTCCCCGTGGGCGACCAGTCAAATTCCCTTCCTGCGCCGGGCAATTCAACTTTATCTGTCCCGTCTATATCGATCATCACAACTTTGCCCGGTGTTTCAGGAGAACTAAATGTGTAAGCGGCGATCCGGTTGCCGCCCGGTGACCATTGCGGGTAAGCCGGGCCATTGGCCAGGTTTTCAATCTTCGAGAGATTTGTGCCGTCCCGACGAATCGTATACAAATCAGCCCCTGCCCCTGGACTCGACACACTCCCGCGCATGACGAGACTCTGGCCATCCGGGGACCAGTCGGCCTCATAATACTCCTTATTGGGATCATGGGTCACGTTGAATTCATTGCTCCCGTCATATCTCATTGTGTAAATGTCCCCTCTCCCGGCGCCGCTTCGGCTCGAGTAAAAGGCGAGAGACATCCCATCCGGGGACCAAATCGGATCGCCGTCAAAGAAGCCATTATTCGTCAGACGCCGAAGGTTAGAACCATCGTTATTCATGACATAGATTTCATATTGGGAATCCGAGTCCATGCCCAAAACAGGCTTCCTGATAAATGAAATCAGAGCCTCAGCATTGCCTTGGGAAAGAATCAAAGTGAAAATAAAAAAACAACACGAAACAATAGCCGGCCTGATCATTCTCATTCCTCTCAAAGACATATCTGCGCTCCTTTTCTTATCATGCATATCTGATAATTTTAAAATCCCGCGGCACCACAAATTTCAAACACCGGCATGAACATGCAGGCTTAATGTCCCATACTCTTTCAATGATTTGCTGAGAAATATTATACTACAAGGCGGTGGACATTTACCGCCATAAAAAACATTCCTAATTCTTAAGGATATGACACATCGGGCATCTCCCTTAAGACACCCCTGTTTTAATCAAAACTGCCGACAAAAAACTTTCCTTCATCAAACCGCTCCCGCGGAAATCAACATCCTGGCTCAGCCGCTTCACCTCAAGAATCTTTCGTTCAGACTTCCCGGCCGCCCCACAAGCCCATTCTTCCAGCTTGGCATGGGGAATCGAACTTAAATTCGTCGAGACAAAAAGCATGCCCTCCCGGCCCAACACGCGGAACGCCTTCTCAATTAACACGGGCATATCCTTCTTGACGCTGAAGACCTTTGCTTCAAACCGCGAAAACGATGGGGGGTCGAGAATAACGATATCGAAACAATTGTTCCGTTTGGCGGTCCTTTCTAAATAACGGATAACGTCTTCCCGGACAAATTCGCCCCGGGCCTCCGGCAATCGATTCAGGCGATAATTCTCTTTCCCCTTTTGTAAAAATTTAGAACTGATATCCACATTGATCACGCGGGAAGCGCCGGATTTCCGGCCATACATACCGAAAGAACACGTGTACGCAAAACAGTTTAAAACCGCGCGTCCCCGGCTGCAGGATGCCACGAGGCTCCGGTTCCTGCGCATATCCATGAACAGCCCCTGATGAAGATGATCATTCAAATCCACATGAAAAAGCAAACCGTTCTCTTCAATGATCGTCTTAGAATCCTCTTTATCGATAAGCACCTCAATGGCGATACGGGACGCGTCACGCGCTGAATGCTCCTTGAACACAAGATATAAAACTTCAAAATGTTCGCACAAGATTTCAAGGATCGTTTTTTGATACCTCTGCCAGCGGGCATCCAGCATATAAACCACGAAATGTTTATTAAAACGATCAATGATCAGCCCCTTCAGGCCGTCTCCCTGACTATTAACCAAACGCATGGCGTTCGTGTTCAAGGCCAGGGACTCGCGGTAATGGAACGCGCGTGTCAGATGACGTTTAATATCTTGGGAAGAACAAACGCGGAAGGCGCAAGCCTTCTGATGATTTCCTGCTCTCCCTCCGGGCTCGTTCTTTTGTTTATATCCTGTCATCAAAACATTCCTTTATAACACCAGAGGCCTCTTGCCCCCCGGCTTGAAGGCCCGGCCATACGGAAATTCCGCTCCGACGGTTTCCAACGCCACGCTAACCTCCGGGCAAAAGCCAAAAAAAACCCGCCATAAGTCGGCGACTCACAACGGGTTCATGTCATAACGGGCGACAGGATCAGTTTAAATTTCTTGAGCGGCCGTTCCCTGTCCCCTTTTAGCGTTTCATCCTTAAAGCATCACGGATTTCAGTTAATAATATTTCTTCTTTTGACGGCGCAGGCGGGGCGGCAGGAGCGGTTTTTTCTTTATTTTTCAATGTATTCATAGCCTTAACCATGATAAAAATCGCAAAAGCCAGGATAATAAAATCAACCGTTGTCTGCAAAAATTGGCCGTAGTTAAGCGTAACGGCTTCTTTTAAAACATCCCCTGTCACCGCATCTAATTGGGCTGATTTTAAGGGGATTTTTAAATCCGTAAAATTAACTCCGCCCAATAAAAGTCCAATGGGGGGCATAATAACATCATTCACCATCGATGAAACTATTTTCCCAAACGCGCCACCGATGATAATACCAACGGCCATGTCCACAACGTTGCCCTTCATGGCAAACTCTTTAAACTCTTTTACAAAATTCATTTTCCCCTCCTTTTTAACGTCCCTGTTTTTGTGAAACCCAATGGCTCTGACAAAAACACAATCCCTGCCTTTATCCCAACTTGTTAAGTGTTTTATAATACCATGATTTCATATTATTATCGAAATATTAAACTTTTACAACCAGCAAAAGAACATCCTGCAAAGGAACTGGCCCCTCACCTTTGCAGGGCATCCCAAAGGCAGTCCCGGCGATTCAGAAATTTATTTATCCTGCAAATCCCCCAACAACTGCTTACGCCTTCGCACAAGATCTTCTTCCTGACTTGATATCGCTTCAACAGAATGCCTGCGTTGCAGATCACTCATACGGTCTTTATTGGAATGGATTATGGTTTTTTGCATATCGGCGGATGTCTTTCGAAGAGAATATATCTGATCCTGAACCTGATTCCACCTCGATTGAACCATGACTTTTTGCATATCGTTCATTTTTGACATTCTTTCTTGTGCCCGCAATTCCTGCGTTTTTCTTTTTGAAAGGGAATTCGAATGTTTTTGTTGAACCTTTTCTTCGTTCTCTTGAAATTGGGGGACAAAACATACCATTAAAATGGCTCCAAACATCAATAACAGTCCCACATTATATTTTTGGACCAAACTTTCATTCGGCGTTTGGCGGAACTTATTTGAAATTGTTTCGCCCAGCTTCTCAAAAAAGATACTCCGCAAAAATTTGAAAACCGTAACAGCCCGGCCAAGGCCCCAGGAAAAAACATAACCTGTCACGATTAACAAGATAACCTGCTCTCCCCATATTATCTGCTGGGCCCTCGAATGAACAAGAAGCTGCCAAATTTCCTTATATATTCCGGCATTTTCCCCCTTCGTGACCAGTTTTTCCCGAAACAGCCATGGCCAATGTATCCAACTGACAGTGGCACCCTTCTCAAGCAATAGTTTCACGGTCGCTGGATGCCTTAACCGGATGGCTAATCCTAGCGGGGTTTCGATATCACGCGAAAAAATCGCGCCCCAAGATGTTAATCCCCTCTTAGCCCTGACATTGACATCAGCCCCCTTTTCTATCAAAACTTTCATCATATTTAAATCTTCCTCGCGAGGGGAATACGTTGATAACACATGTAAAACCGTGGCTCCGGTTCTGTTTTTATTTTTGAAATTCGCGTTGGCCCCTTTATCAAGTAAAATTTCTACCGTTTCCTTATCCTTGCCAAAAATAGCGGCCTGGAATAAAACAGCCTCCCCGTTCGGGGCAACCGTGTTGGGGTCCGCGCCTTTTTCAAGCAATAACTTCACGACCGCAAAATTGCCATCACGCGCCGCCTGGTTCAAAGCCGTTTCCCCGGAAGAATCAACCGCCTTGATATCGGCCCCATGGTCAAGCAACAACTTCACCACATCAGGATAAACAACGTTATCCAAAACCATGTCGGGGGCATTCACCTCCGCCCCCTTTTCAAGTAAAAACTGAACCACATCGTAATGGTCATTTTGCGCCGCCAAGGATAAAGCGGTTTGCCCATTTTTTGTCTTATAGTCTTTCTCGGCCCCGGCATCAAGCAACAACCTCACGATATCAAGGTGTCCCTTCTGCGCCGCTAAAACGAGTGGGGTTGCTCCCGCAGTGTTCATACTTTCCACAGACGGGTCGCCGCCCTGGACAGTTTTAGCGCAAAGAATTTCGCCCCCACAAGTTGTTATATCCACCTCTGCGCCGCTCGCAAGCAATAGTTTTACGATGTCAGCATGACCGTAAAAAGACGCCCTCGTTAAAGCTGTCCAGCCATTAGAAACACGCACGTTCACGGATACCCCTTCTTCTAAAAGCCTCTCAACCTCTGATAAATCACCTTTAGCAGCAGAGGCCGCGAAGAGATTATAGCGGGCATCGCGAAAGTCCGGGCTAAGCGCAACAGTTTCTTTATACTCCCCCATGGCCTCATCCCACATTTCCTCACGCTCATACATGCGCCCCAGGGATTCGCGGGCCGAAACAAAATCGGGATCAATATCAACGGCTTTTTTATACTCGGCTCTGGCTTCATCCCACATTTCCTCACGCTCATACATGCGCCCCAGGGCCTCGCGCGCCAAAACAAAATTGGGATCAATGGCAAGGGCTTTCTTATATTCGGCTATTGCCGCATCCCACATCCCTTTATGCTCATAAACACCCCCCAGGGCCTCATACCCCAGAACAAAATCGGGATCAATATCAACGGCTTTTTTATACTCGGCTATCGCCGCATCCCACATCCCTTTACGCTCATAAACTCCCCCCAGGGATTCGCGGGCCAAAACAAAATTGGGATCAACATCAATAGCTTTTTTATACTCGGCTATTGCCGCATCCCACATCCCTTTACGCTCATAAACATCCCCCAGGGCCTCACGGGCCAAAACAAATTTAAAATCAATATCAATGGCTTTTTTATATTCGGCTATTGCTGCATCCCACATCCCTTTATGCCCATAAGCACGCCCGAGGGTCTCGTGGGCCAAGACAAACTCGAAATTCAGAGCACTGACTTTTTTACTTTCAGCTATAAATTCACCCCACATTTCTTTACGCTTATAATCATCCCTTTGGGTTCTGTATTCCAAAGCAATCTGGGAAGTAACGGCAAGAGCTTTTTCACATTCAAGAATCGCATCATCCCACATCCCTTTGGTCAAATGAGCCATGCCGGTGAACAAATGAACACCAACCTCTTTCTTAACTCTTTGCAGCATGACATCCTCTATTAATTTTATCCCACTTCTTGCCGGGTAATAAAAGCGGTCGGCTGTCAAGGCCCCCCGAAATTCTCTATAAGCCTCCCGGAATTTTTCTTGACTGCCATAGCCGACTCCCCTTTTAAAATGCTCCTCAGGCATTTGAGAATAGGACATATCCACCATCAGAAACAGAATGATTAAACCTAACCCCAACGTTCTTTTAATTCTCACAATTTTGCCTCCAAAACTACGGCCCTCGAATAACTTGCCCGCCCTTATGACCTTGCCGAATTAAAAAATTTTCAGCGACATACCGGATGAAATAATATTGACCTGCCCCTCAAGAGAATACCCGGGATGACTATAGATTTATGGTAGCAGAAAGGGATAGCCACTGGCAAGACAAAGATAGAAAGCAGAAGGGACGGGGAGAAAAAATCCTGCCAGGGGAAGGGCTTCAGCGGGTTATTACGAAGACCGTCAGGTCAAACAAATCAAAACCATTTTTACTAACAGGGAACAAATCGTTACTCACCCCCTGCGAACTCTTTATTAATCTGTTCTGCTAATACAGTTGCCATGGAAAGATTGCCGGATGCGGAAAAATGATGATAAGGAGAATCTTTAACATACAATTTATAAAACTCTTCGGGATTATCTCGCTTTAATTGAATGAGTGCCGGGACATGATTAACAATTCTCAACCTTGGCAAACGCACCTGAATTTTCTTAATTATATGTTCTATAAATCCTTTCTCTACCTCATCCACCTTAATTCCGGCGGTAATAAATACTATAATTCGCGGCGTTTCCCTATTTCCGGCTAACTTTTCTAATAAAAGTTCCACAATTTTAGGCACGTCTCCTGCATTCTTCAAATAACGAAAATCTTCATTCTGCGTGCCTGCCCACCAATAAGAAGGGAAAAAGCGGCTCATAATTTTATGGAATAAATAACTATATCCGAAAAATTGCCTAAACCAATCCAACCTTGTGCCTTGTATAAATGGAACAGGCTGATTTTGAACAACTAATAAACCGTTTTTGAGTAAAAAGTAGGGTTTGGGAACGCCGTGTCTTACATATTGGACACACCGTTCCAGATCATCATATACGAAGCTGAGGACAACAATATCCGGTTTATATTTAGGTATTAACCCTTCCGCACGTAAAACAATTTGGTCGAATCCAAAACTCGAAACACCTGCATTCAAAACTTCATAGTTGGTCAAAAGCTCAAGTTGAGCCGGCCATGTTTCATTATCAGCGACTTCATCTCCAAACGCATAGGAATCTCCCACGATAAGAATTCTTAGCTTCTTATCTAAAGGCTTCTGATGCCCGTTCGAACGAATACCGTCGTCCAACGTTGAGACCGTGGCGCCCCATTTTTCTATGGAAACGTTCGACCTTGGGACCCAGCCTAACAGGGGATCATAAGCATACAATCCTCTGAAATGATGCTCGACAAGATTACCGCCTTTTTCAGTAATTAAATTTCTAAAACCCGCCCTGTAATCTCTTACAATCAATTCGCCCGCAAGGAGAGAAATGGATACACTTGTTAAAACCAAAATTGCTCTTAAAACAGTTTCGTTTTTCTGCACTTTCACCCGCTCCGTTCAGAATTTAGACGCACGTTAATTTTTGATGCAAGACCTCCCGCTTTCTTCCATTAATCCACGTTACAATCTCTTCGCTCATCCCGGAATTTCTTAATTTTCTCTGTAATCAATTTTATTTCTGACATAGATACCTCCGCATATCGCTTCCCGGTTGCCACAATGTCCTGTTGATACTTCAACTCAACCGCCTCGTTCACTTACCAACCGCATAATCCTCTCAAACGCATCCTGCCGGATATTGCGGATAAAGTAATCGGTCCCAACCTCTTTTTCTATCGATACTGGCCCTTTGGCGTCTTGATGGCCAAAGGATATACTGACGCAAACTCTTTATAACTGTGTAAAATGGGAATTCCCACCAATATGTCCTAGGCTTAACATCATCATATTTCTGCAAAAATCTCGTAAAATTAGCCATTTCCGAAGAGTTAAAAGCATTTTCTCCCTCTGATAATGAAAAACCCCATGCTCTTGTGGCTCGCAAGAGCCTCGGTTCGCATGAGGGTAACATAATGGGGTGGGTGACCGGATTTGAACCGGCGACCTTCTGAGCCACAGTCAGACGCTCTAACCAACTGAGCTACACCCACCACGAGATATCGTAATAAAAATTGCCGCATTCTAAAGCGGTTTTTCTTCGGGAAGGAATTTTTATTTTAGCAGAATTCCTTTAATCGGCAAGCATTTATTATCCGGCCGGGAACTCCCTCACTGGGACGACGGAACATCCGAGGGGAACAGGTCTTTCACCTCGAGATTACCGCTAAAGCTCATTTTATCGAATTGAATATCGTTCATCTGCGTCTTAATTTCAAAATCAACGAGGAGCTCCAGCCCGGACGACCGCAACGACCCCATAACCATATCACTCAAAGAAACGGCATCAACGGGTTTGTGTTCGAGGTTTTGCCCCAGCAGTCCTAAATTCATTTTCCCGTTTATTGTCATGTCATTATTCACCGACTTCACCTGGGCCGTCACCCCTTCTTCCCCTGCTCGTTGCAGAATCGTCACCTGGGCGTCCATATTAAGCGCCGGATAATCAAGCCACCCCCACAAACGCACCAAATTTTCGGAAAACGGCAGCCGGGAACTCACCAGCCGGCCTTTCAGATCAAACCGCATTTTCTGGTCACCGGGAGGATAGGTGACATTGGCGGCCTTGAGTTCCATCTCCCGGATCTCAAATTGAAAAGGACGCTCGGACTTGGCCCGCTGATATAAAAAATGGCCGTTATGCAGCAATAAATTTCTCACCCAGATACGCCAGGCAGGAGACACCCGGCTGAACACAGGCGCCGGGGACAAACCTGCCTGCCCGGGAGAAAATCCGGACATATTCTGTGTCCCGACAGGGGCAGACACCTTCTCCCCCGAGAGGTAATAAATAACGGCATCTTGGAGGATAACGTCCGAAAGGACAATCTGGGGAGAGGACGAAAAAAGGAATCCCATATTAAAGGAAACATGCTTGGCAGAAAAAACTTTGGGGATAATAAGATCATCCACCTGCAGTCGTAACGGCCAGCTGAGGTGGATCCGTTCAATCGTCACGGGCTTATTAAACAGTTTGGAAAACCGCTCTTCCGCCAGAGGCTTGCCCCGGGCATGGATAAAAAAAATCAGTCCAAGGCAGGAGATCAGAAAGACCGCAAAAAAAACCGTAAAAAAAATCCGTAAAAAGCGCATGGGCTTTCCTAATATTTCTGCCTGCGGGCATAAAAATACGACCCCGGCACGACTCGAACGTGCGACCCTCTGCTTAGAAGGCAGATGCTCTATCCACCTGAGCTACGGGGCCTGAATCCCGATTTTTTTAAATTTCCCTGCCCCGGCCCGCGAAAACATTTCAGGCCGGAAACCGCTGGAAAAACTACAAATAAACGGTTTAGGAACAATAGATTGATTTATTATACCAGCGATTTTAAAATGTGCAATAGTTCCCTGCGGCGGATATCCCTAAAAAACCACCTCCGTGTACGTTATTTGGCCCTTGCTAAAAAACATAAAAAAGAGCTGTTTTCTTTTTAATATCCGATCTGCAAGTGATATTCCCTCTGGGGGGCCATCCAGAAGGAAAAAAATCCGGATATTGAAAACAGCTCTTTAGGATGTGTATAACACAACCAGCACTCACACACGTTCAGGTTTACCTTATACTCCTGCTTCTCTGTATCCTGCCCTCCTCCCCTGCTTGTTGACTCGTTGCCAAAAAAAATGACCTCTCCCGATATGGAATAGGTCTGTACACGCTTAATCTCTTGTTTGGCGGTCAGGCTATCCTTTTTCAGGATCCTATGACTTTGCGTCCCCACCTTACGATGGGTTTGCCTTTTCATCAAGAACTTCTATTTCTACCAGAAGTATAAAACATTCCAAACGCAAAAGTCAAATCGATTTCAGAAGGAGGAAAACATGTCGTCCGGCAAAGAGTTACGGTACTTGCTGGGTCAAGTCATACAAGTAGACCGCCGCGCCTTTCCCTTCATACGTTTTTAAACGTTCCCCCTGCCTGTCCAGGGAAAATAACAGGAAGTCCTTGGCAACGGGGTTCATGCTGGAAAAGAAAAACCAAGCTCTCTGCCGGTTGGGGAGAGCCAGCGGCGTGTTGATAAAAATCTTTTGCGGCTGACCGATGGTGTCATTGCTTAACAGCTCCCGGAAAAACCCCGCCTCGTTAAACACATAGACCACATAGCGAAAAAGCGCGTAAGGCTGCGGCGGCTCCATCAAAAGGTGATCCAAAAACTGCCCGGCCACATAACCCTGCTTACGCTCTCCTCCGGCTGATACCGGTATGGCCGGCGACATAAAACGTTCACAACCGAAACGCTGGCTGTAATACCAGAACGGAAACTGGGCCTCGCTATTGAGGACCAGCGCGTCCCCTTCCCGGGCCTCCCCGGACAGGAAAGCGATCGCTTCCCGGTTACTCTGGCGGTCAAAACCCTCCCGAACAGACAGGCACGCCTGCCGTAAAGAAGGAGACAAAATCAGGGCCGGCAAAAGAACAGCGAAAACCCGGAATGGCGGTTTGAGAAAAGAATTGATGAATATGACACCCTCGGCCAAGATAATCAGAATCAGAGGGACCAGAAACAGGGTCAGGCGTCCGCCGAAAGGGTACACGTGAAGCGCCGTGGCCAGCAGCGTGAAGAGAAATGGAAAAATAAGAACCCCGCACATCTTAATATCCTTCCGCGCCCAAGCCGCCGCCCCGCAAACAAACACCGCCATCGTAACCGCAGCGCTGCCCTGCCCCACGGGATCCACGAAAAACGCGGACACCGACTCTTTCAACCAGCGAAGGCTGGCCACAGACCATAAAGGCCACGGCATAAAAGAATTCTTCCACATATTAAACAGCACCGCGTCCTGCGCCATGCCGGAGAAAGAAACCCGGTATAAAACCGCGAAGCTGACGGCCCAGAGCGCCCAGGACAGGCCCAAGCGCTTCAGCTCCCCCCATTGCCTCGTTATAATCACCGGGATTCCCTGACAAAAGGCGACCGCGGCCAGAATAAACACCGACGGATTCGACGCCCACACACAGGCAGCGCCCGCGGCGCCCATCCCGGCGGCCCGGCGCCACGTTAAAGACCCGGACGGGAACGGCACCGCCATTAAAACCAACAGGATTGTCGCCAGGACATCCATGGAATACGGCTTCAATTCCGCCGCATAATAAATCAACGAAGAGCTGAACACAAACAAGGCCAAAGCCAGACTCCGGGCCGCCGGCGCGCAGATTCTTTGCACCAGCACATAAAACGCGAACACTCCGGCGATACCGGCGCAGAACGGCCAGAACCGCAAAACGAGTTCCTGGTTCCCGAACCAGGACACCATCGTTTTTTCCAGGAACATAAAAAGATAAGGTTGTTGCGCGGAATTATCGGCTAAAGGGATACGCCGCAGGATTTCCAGCCAGGAACGGTTCACAACCAGCACGGCGGTCACGGTTTCATCCAGCCAGAAAGACCTGTTTCCGAAATAATGAACCGTCCGCAAGACAACACCAACGGTCATAAGACATACAGCGAAGAAACTCGAAGAAACAAAATCCCCTGTCTTCTTTATGATCTGCGGAATTTTCGAACCAGGCACAGGGATCATAGCACGCCAGCGTCGGGAGAGAAAGTGGCTTCAGGAGTTTGGGACAGGTTCATGGGCTTTACGGCCATAGACGCGTTCATAAGCCCGGCAAAATGGGCAAATCCGGTTTTCAATGGTCTTAACGAACCAAAAACTGAACCCTTTTTGTGTTTTCCTCGCGTTTTGGCATACCGGGCATTCCACGCACTTTTGCGCCATTTGACGATCCCGTTCGGTGATGGGCTGGTTTGAAGACATCTCGCCCTCCTTGTCTATCATGTTATGCGCCTGCGCCTCTTTTCAGCCTCCCAAAAAAGGTCAACTGCCCTCAACAGGAGACGGGTTCCCATGCAGGCGGCGATTAATGGATTTTCTGATCTCGCTCAGGAGTTTTTGGGGATGAAGCGGCTTGGCAAAAATCCGGTACAGGCGGCCGTCCACATCTACGGTTTCATCTCCCTTATCCTGCTCAACCCCCATGGTCACCGTTATAAAAAAAACAGGGATCGCGCTCGTTAAAGAATCCCGCCGGAGCGCCCGTACCACATCCATGCCGCCGATATCCGGCAGCATGACATCCAGCAGAATAAGGTCTGGCAGTTCTTCCCGGGCTTTTACAATCCCTTCCTGGCCGTTGAAAGCCCCGATCACACTTTTCCCGGCGTTCTCGCACCACTTTTGCAGCAAACGGACCGTGTTAGGATCATCATCAACAACAAGAATTTTGGAAGAGTTCCTCATCTCAAGTTAAAAAAGAGTGTAAATAAACGGGGCCACCGCCGAACTCTCCGCAAAAATGATCAGCAGGCTCAACAGACCCAAAATAATAACGATAGGGGCCAGCCAATACCGTTTGCGGACACGAAGAAACATCCATAATTCTTTCAGGATCGTAATTTTCGACATAAACAAACCTCGCTAAAATTGTCTCTTATAATCTTCCTGGGTCGTCGGTTCTGCAGGACGCCGGCTCCAGTAACTTTTCCTGCCCGGATACATCGCCCGGTCTAAGGGGTCTTTACGCAACAGGCGCAACACACAGCCCACCGGGCCAAACACGACATAAAACATCACGGTCAAAATCAGCGTGGACACAACCGCACCGATCAACCGGACCCCGGCCATCCAGTACCGGTAAACCCCCTTCAGCCGGTCAGGGGCCAGCCAGGTCAGCCACCCCAAAAACGCGGCCGCTAAAAATAACACGCCCTGCTGCAGCCCGAACCCGTGTCTGTACCCCCAGCGCAGGCCCGCCACCGACAGGATGACCGCCAACCCGTAACCGAACACCAGAAGTTTTTTCCGTTCCTGCTCCATTGTATTTTAATCTAAAATTCGCGAAATGTCTTCTTTTTGATATTTATCTTTATCCGGCTGATCTTCTTTCTTCAGCAAAAAATGCCCCAGGACCAAATTATCCATGTTTGTGCACATAAAACAGCGATAAGCGTCTTCCAGCGAACAGACAATCGGTTCCCCCCGGATATTAAAGGATGTGTTAATAATCACCGCGCAGCCGGTCAGGCGCTCAAACTCCCGGATAATGGCGTAAAAGACCGGGTTCGTTTCCGGAGACACCGTCTGGATCCGCGCGGAATAATCCACATGCGTGACCGCCGGGATATCCGACCGCAACACTTTGAGCTTTTGTATCCCCGCGCAATCACAATGCCGGCTGTCCGCTTTCACCTTGCTCTCCTGGACGTCCGCTACCAGCAGCATATACGGGCTCTTCCCGTCCAGTTGAAAATATTCCCGCGCCTTTTCCTCCAGCACGCTCGGCGCGAACGGCCGGAACGACTCCCGGAATTTAATTTTCAAATTCAACAGTTCCTGCATGCGGGGGGACCGGGCGTCGGCGATAATGCTGCGGGCACCCAAAGCGCGCGGGCCGAATTCCATCCGTCCGGAAAAAAGCCCCGCCACGCGCTGGTCGGCGACCAAAGCGGCCACCCGGCCGGGCAAGGCGTCCAGGCTGACGTCCTCATAGGGGATATGCCGCGCCTCCAGGAACTCCCGGATCTGCCCATCGTTGAACTCCGGGCCGAGAAACGACCCCTTCTGTGCGTCATGCGTTTCATCCGTAACCCGGGGGTTATCCAGGATCTGATACCAGACGAACAAAGCCGCGCCCAGCGCGCCGCCCGCGTCCCCGGCCGCCGGCTGAATCCAGACCTCTTTAAACGGCGTTTCCCTGAGCAAACGGCCATTACCCACGCAGTTCAGGGCCACGCCTCCGGCGAGGCACAGGGACTCACACCCGGTTTCCTTATGAACATGCCGGGCCATTTTCAGCATAATTTCTTCCGTGACCTCCTGAATGGAGCGGGCGCAGTCCATGTCCCGCTGGGTGATTTCCGATTCCGGCCTGCGCGGAGGGCCGCCGAACAGCCGGTGAAAACGGCTGTTTGTCATGGTCAAACCGGCGCCGTAATTAAAGTAATCCATATTCAGCCGGAAAGAGCCGTCGTCTTTGATATCAATCAGCTCCCGCCGGATTATCTCGGCATATTTTGGCTCGCCGTACGGGGCCAAACCCATGAGTTTATATTCCCCGGAATTCACCCGGAACCCGGCGTAATATGTGAAAGCCGAATACAACAACCCCAGCGAATGAGGGAAACGGATCTCCGCATCAAGTCTAATGCGCGCGCCGTCCCCCCTTCCGTAACTGGCCGTGGCCCATTCGCCCACCCCGTCCATCGTGAGGATCGCCGCCCTGCGGTAGGGCGACGGGAAAAAAGCCGCGGCGGCGTGGGATTCGTGGTGTTCGGGAAAAAAAATATCCCCCGCAAACCCGAGTTCCTGCCGGAGATAGTCTTTCATAAAAAGCTTCTGTTTAAGCCACAGCGGCATGGCTTTCAGAAACGAGCGGATCCCCCAAGGCGCGTATGTCAGGTAAGTCATCAGAATGCGCTCGAATTTAACAAACGGTTTCTCGTAGAATGCAAGGCACGAAAGGTTTTTCACCGTGATTCCGGCTTCCGCCAGGCAGAACCGGACGGCATGGGACGGGAAAGAAAAATCATGTTTCCTGCGGGTAAAACGCTCTTCCTGGGCCGCGGCGATAATTTCACCGTTCTTCACCAGGCAAGCGGCGCTGTCGTGATAAAAAGCGGAAATACCCAAAATAAAAACATCTTTTTCTGCAGGCATATCGACTAAAATAACAAGGCCAGAATCCAACGTTCAGATGGATTGAAGTTCGGACATCTCTTTTAAAACCGTCATGGACGGGCTGTCTTCGCTCTCCAAAAGGCGCCTTTTTAACGGAGTCGCCAACATCCGTAAAATATGGGCCTTTGTTTCCGCGCCGAATCGGCTTTCAATCATTTGCAGATACTCCGGCCGGCTGTGATAACGGACGAAGGCTTCGTCCCGGAACCGCAAGACGTCCCGGGCGGGAACGTGTTTCGTCGGCATCGGGCAGCATTCGTACCCGTAAAGAGAATATCCCGTCCAGGTTTCCGGCTCTTCAATATAATCATATAATTTCGTCCCCGGATAAGGGAACACCGGATACATATTGACCCACTCAAAATTATACCGCAATAGAAACGCGTACGTGCGCTGCATGGACGCGATATCCTCTTCCCAGAGCCCGAACATCACGTCCGCGCAGATATTCACGCCTTCGTCCTGCGTCATGCGGATGACCTGGTCGACATCGGGCGTTCGGCAGCCTTTTTCCGCCTGCAGGAGAATTTCGTTCGTCGCTGATTCAAACCCGTAAGAAATCCAGTTCAAACCCACTTCCTTCAGGCGGCGCAGGAGCCGGCGGTTGATCGTGTCAACCCGGGAATAGGCCCACATGTTAAGGTCGTATTTCTTCGCTTCCAGCTTATCGCAGAATTCCTCAATCCGTTTGGGCTTCACCACAAAAAGCTCATCCAGGATTTTGATATGCCTCACACCGTAGCGTTCAACCAAAAGGCTGATCTCGTTGACCACGCTGTCCACGCTGCGGAACCGCTGGGTCCGCTTCCCGAACAGATTATTGATGCAACAAAAATTACATTTAAACGGGCAGCCAAAACTCGTCCAGATAATCGCATACGGGGAACGGGTGAACACGTCCCCGAAACAGTGCCAATTGTGCGCCCGGTACCGCGCCGGGTTCATGGTTTTCCAGTCCACGGTCGGAAGGACATCCAGGTCTTTCACTAAAGGGGCCTCTGCGGTCTGAATATAGATTTCCTCCCCTCCGCAGTCTTCGTGATAAGCCAGCCCGGGGATATCCGCCAGGGATCCCCCGCTGTGAAGGACATGATATAAATTGACAATGGTCTCATACCCTTCGCCCCGGACAACAAAATCCGCACCGGTTTCTTTAAGCGAACGCTCCGGCAAAACCGTGGGGTGCGGCCCCCAAATAAACATTTTAACTCCCGCCAACTCTCCTCTACGGCTGCGGACCTTCTTAAAAAATTCCACAATCCCCGCCATCGTCATTGTGGAGGAAGAAGGGTTCGCTCCCGTGCTGATGACTCCGAACAACAGGGGCTTTTCCGAAGCCACGCGGTCGATCAGTTCGTCCATCGAAATCTGATCCACGTCCGACTCAATCATGCAGCAGTCAATCTCTTTGGCTTTTACGTAAGCCACCAGAAGCCCCATCTGGATATTCGGGGCCACGGCCGAAAATTCGTCCGCGGTCGTGGAATACAACTGTTTTTTGCAATTCACCGTGGCCAGGATAATTTTATCACGCACATCCGCCCCCATTTTTGCCTTATTATAACCCAACAAACGTGACACGCCTTACGATAAAATATTTTTTTAATAGAACCAGATTCACCCCTCACGCCCGGACAGGATGGGCCTTATACCAGGCGATCGTTTTACGGATGCCTTCCTGAATGCCGGTCCCGGGGCTAAAGCCGATCAACTGCCGGGCCAGCCCAATATCAACAAGCCGGACAGGGATCATGCTCGGCTTAGCCGGGTCAAAAACAAGACGGGCGTTACGGAACCCGTCACACGCCAGCATCATGTTCAGCAGTTCTTTAACGCTGTGTCCCTCGCCCGAACCGATGTTCATCGCGCAATAGGAATCCATTTTCTCCATGGCGGCCAGCATCGCTTCCACAAAGTCCTGCACATAAATCAGATCTCGGACATCTTCCCCCGTCCCCCAGACTTCCAGGGGGTCATGCCGCTCCACCACCCGGCGGACAAGGGCGGCGAACACATGAGACGTTTCAAAATAAAAATCATCATACTCCCCGTAAATGTTCGTCGGCCGCAAGACAATCGTCACCAGGGATGGATACAGCTTCTGGGAGTACATTCGACAAAGAATTTCCGTGTAACGCTTCATCCATCCCACGCCGAAATATTTCTCATAGGGCTCCCCCAGAAACATCTCCTCTTCCCGGACGGGCCTGTCCCCTGTCACAGGATACCCGGTCGAACTGCTGAGCCACAAAAATTTTTTCACCCCAGCTGTGTACGCCGCCTCCAGCAGCCGGGCGTTCATCACAATATTGGGGGTCACATGAACCAACGGGGTTTTGGAAATCACCGCCGCGCCGGACGTGCTGGCTGCGCAATGGAACACATAATCTATGTCCCGGACCACTTGCTGGCAGTCTTCCTGACGGGTCAGGTCACCGGGGACATAATCAATCCGGACATCCTTGATCACGGGTGGACGATGATGCACAACGGCCCGGATGCGGGCCCCTGTCCCCAGAAGCTTCAAAAGAAGATTACTGCCGACAAACCCGGTCGCGCCCGTCACCAAAACATTTTTATCCTTAAAAAACATGCTACGCTGTTCTCCGGAAAAATTCTGTAAAAATCATGCCCAGCTCGCTGACCCCGTTTTTAAGCGGATGCATTTTACGCACACCGCCGATGCGCGGGGGCTCATCACCGGGGATTTCCCCTATCCGTACTTTCTTTCTGGCCGCCCTCGCCAGGATTTGTGTCCCCCAGGACACCACTTCCGCGCTCACACCCAATTTCTTGACGATATCCCGCCGGTACGCCCGGTACATGACAAGAGCGTCGGTGATGCGCAATCCGAAACAAAAATTGATGAGCCGGGTAAACATCCAGTTTCCGAATGCGGTCACGAAATCGTCGTCCTCGCTCCGGGCGCCATCGCGATAACGGGACACGATGACAATATCATAGCCTTCTTTCATCTTGGCGATCAGTTCGGGTATCTTTTCCGGGATAGAGTTCCCGTCAGGGCTGAACACGATTACAATATCCCCTGTCGCCCGGTTCAGCGCCTCCAGAAACGCCGCTCCCGCGCCTTTCCTTTCCTGCACAAAAACGTTGTAACCGTGCTCCCGCGCGTACTCAAGGGTGCCGTCCACCGATCCGCCGTCCACGATCAAAAGCTGGTCAACCCATTCCGGTTTAATCCGCGGCATAATAACTTTCATACCGTCGATCTCATTGAGGCTGAAAACAATCAGCGTGACGGTTTCGGCCCGGAGGGGCCCTGCTAGGCCCTTTTTTTTATCCTGGCTTTCTTTTTTCATAAATATTCTCTAAAAATTATCTACCACGGGAACCTGCGGCTTACGTATCAAGAAAGGGGCAACAAACCGTCCTCAGATCATGCTTTTGCCTTGCCCGCCGTCAACCGGGATTGACGCGCCGTTCAGCAGGCTGGCGGGCCCAGAACAGACAAACGTCACCACGGAGGCCACTTCTTCCGGCGTGCCAAAGCGGCCCAGAGGCAGCTCGCGCTGAATAAAATCTTCCGTCTCCCGGGTCCTCTCCTTTTGTTCTTTCTCCCATCCCGTCCCAGGGATCATGATGGCCCCGGGCGCAATGCTGTTAAAAGTGATCCCGTCCTGCGCCAACGAACAATTTTTCGCCATCGCTTTCATGAAGCTTGTCTGCGCGCTTTTCGCCATACAAAACCACGGCCTCCCGCCGGATTCCCGCCCGTAAATAGAGGTGATCGTGACCACGCGTCCCCATTTCTGTTTGCGCATGAAAGGGATCGCCATCCGGGTCAAACGGATGGCAGACACGACATTTTTCTCGTAAACCTCCCTCCAGACGGACTCCTCGGTCTCTTCATAAATCTCCCGGCCCCAGCGCCCGCCTCCTCCGACATTGTTGACCAGGATATGAACCGTTCCCCAGCGCTGGGTCACGGCGTCCATGAACCGGGCGAGGTCCTCCTGGTGTGTGACGTCCGCCTGCTGGCACAAAAAATCCGCCTGGCTCTCTTTCAGTTCCCTTTCCATAGCCGTGACGCGCTCTGGAGTGCGGGAACACACGGCCACCCGGCACCCTTCCCCGGACAAAGACAAGGCGATCGCCCGGCCAATCCCGTGCGTCCCTCCGGATATAACGGCAACTTTATCTTTTAACTGCAGGTCCATTTTTCTCCCGTTCCTTCTGAATCACGTGTTTCTCGTCCAGGCTAATATTCTTTCCGCCACGCTCCGCGCGTCCATCTGATAATGCCGATGAATGTGCTCCCGACCGCAGAATTCACGGCAGTCCCCGTCCGGCCAGGCCATCCTAAAAAAAGGAACCCGGCATCCCGCATCCGCGCACACTTCGATTAAAGAAGTCCCCAGCCCGCCAATCCGGGAGTTCTCTTCCAAAGACACAATCCGGGGAGAATGAAGCATTACGTCCAGCAAGGCCTGTTCATTCAGCGGCTTGAGGCGGTAAACATCAAAAACGCCGACGGAAAGCCCGACACGGGATAAAATTTCCTTCGCCGCGATGGCCTGGTGAACCATAAGGCCGGTCGCCAGGATCGAAAGGTCTTTTCCCGCCCGGAGCTGCGCGAGCCCCTCCCGAAAACCTCCGGCGGCTTCTTCATAAAGCACCGGCAGGCAGCCTTTCTCCAGCCGGATATACACCGGGCCCAGGTGTTCATACGCAAGGCGAACACTCGCCTGGGTCAGGAGCGCGTCAGAAGGGTTGTAAATCGTCATGCCCGGTAACGTCCGCATCACCGCGATATCATGCAGAGCGTGGTGCGTCGGCCCGTCCCCGCCGTACATAACCCCGGCGCCGATCCCCACCACTTTGACCGGGAGGTTCATGCAGCAAAGGTCGATTTTAATCTGCTCAAGGCAGCGCAAAGTCACAAACGGCACGATGCTGTAAATAAAAACCGTCTTGCCGGCCATCGCCAGCCCGGCAGCGACACTCACCATATTTTGCTCGGCGACGCCGACGTTAAAATACTGCTTTGGAAAATCCTGTTTAAACCGCTGAAGGCTGAACGCCCCCATATCCGCGGTCATAAAAATCACGTTTCGATCCTCGCCGGCCAAGCGGTACAGCTCGTCAAAAAATGCGTCCCGGACATCCACCCCGGCCGAAATTTTATTTTCAAGCCCTTTCGTCAACATGACATCCCCTTTAACGCGTCAAACGCCCGCGCCGCCTGTTCCCCCTTCGGCACGCCGTGGTGCCATTCCAGACAACTCTCCATAAAAGGGACGCCTTTACCTTTAACGGTTTTGGCGATAATCATCAAGGGCCTTACGGACGTTCGTTCCCTGTTCCCCGTCAAAGCAGACAATAAAGAGTTAAAGTTATGTCCATCGACCTCGCTGACGTCCCACCCGAAGGCCTTCCATTTTTCAGCCAAAGGGTCAAGCGCCGTACAATCTTCCAACCTGGCCGTGACACACATACCGTTATTATCCACGACCGCAATAAGGTTCCGGAGTTGATGCTGGGCGGCGAACATGGCAGATTCCCAGACCGCCCCTTCACAACATTCCCCGTCCCCCATAAGGACAAATGTCAGATAATCCGCGCCATCCAGCCGCGCCGCCAACGCCAGTCCGCAACCGACCCCCAGTCCGTGCCCCAGAGAACCGGTGTCCGCCTCTATCCCGGGAATGGAACGGTCCGGATGCCCACCCAGGATACAGCCGGGCTGCTGGTATCGCATCAGTTCCGTTTGCGGGAAAAAACCCTGATCAGCGAGAATACAATAAAGCGCTTCGCAGGAATGCCCCTTGCTTAAAATAAACCGGTCCCGGCCGGGCCAATCCGGCTGATGAGGGTTAAGCCGCAACACCCCGCCGTAATAAAGCGCGACCAAAATATCCGTGCAGGAAAACGCCCCGCCGATGTGGCCTTTGCCGGCGCGCGCAATCATCTCAAGCGTCTGAATCCGGACATCCATGGCTTTTCGGGACAAGAATAAAATAGTGCTATCCGTCGGCATGCTCGTGCTTTCTCTTAAAAGAAATTTTTATATTCCGTAAAATCCGGGCCAGCACGCCTTCCAACTTCGTGGTCGTTCTTCCATGAAAGGCGTTGCACGCCAGACGCCATACCCGCCGGGGATGGGTTAAAAGCATCAGACTGTAGAAATGGCTTAGCAGCGCGAATCTCATCACGCTCAATGTGCGCGGGCCGAAATGCTCCGACCAGGACACGGCTTTGCTGAGGTCGGCGTAGCCGAATAAGTTCAGAAAATAATCATCGGATAATATCAATTTCTTCCGCCGCAAAAAATCATTGAACAATTCCGAGCCGGGGTAAGGGATAAACGGAAACACATTGAGCTCCTGTAACCCCGTCAACGCCAAACGCGACACCATCCGGAACGTTTGGAAAAAAGCCTTCCAGCCTTCCTGGGGTAACCCGATAATGATGTTCGTACTCAAGTTCATCCCCACCTCAAGGCCATCCCGAATCAGTTGAAACATCTTTTCCGGATCGATCTTCTTACGGACGCTTTCTAAAACATCCCGGGAGCCCGATTCCATGGCAAAGTCCAGATCCCGGCAACCGGCCTGCCGCATCCGTTCCAGCACAAAACGGTCAACCGCCTCGGTGCGCAGCGTGGGCAGCTGCCAAGTCACCCTGATTTTACGCTGTATTATTTCCTCACACAAGCCTATTATATTTTCTTTTTTGATGACAGCCGTCAAATCGGAAAACACAAAATTGTCCGCATGATATTCCTTTATACAATGCTCCATCTCATCCACGATGTCCCGCGCGTTCCGGGGGACCCACGGACGGCCCCACATATGCGTGTTGGAACAAAAGGTACATTGGTAGGGACAGCCGCGCGTGGCCAGGATCGGGATCGTCCGCCCTCTCCGGATATGATAGGTATACCCACGGGATAAATAATTCTCCAAAGGCACCAGGTCCCATGCCGGCCAGGGCAGGGCATCAATATCATGGATCCTCGGCGCGCGGGGTGTCTGGCGAAGCGCTCCCCCTTGAGGAAGGCGGATGACCAGACCGGCAACTTCGGTAAGAGGCGTCTTTTGTTGGAGCGCCTGTAAAAATTGTTCCGCCACCCTTTCCCCTTCGCCCACGACGCAAATATCCAAAGCCGGGCAATCCTTGAGGCAATACTCGGGCAGCGCGCTCACGTGTTCCCCACCGGCAAAAAACACGCTTCCGGGGTGCCACTCCCGCACCTGGCCTATCAATTCCCGATGGAAAGGCCAATCCTGGGAAAACATGCAGGTAAAACCAAATACATCCGAAGGTTTAAGCCGGGTACGCAGCGCAGAAACGGGCATTCCGTGCCGGATAAAGGATCCCCGGACGATCTCGGCCCGGGAAATATCTTCCCCGCACATGTCAACGATGTCTACGTCATGGCCGGCCATGCGCAAGGCAGCCCCGAGATAAACAACGCCTAAATAAGGGACAAGTTGCGCGCCCATGAACCCCCGGCTGCTGTAAGCAGGGGGACGGATAAGGGTTACTTTCATAGTGACGTCATGTTTTTAAATCTTCCGTGCTACAACAGCTGGTTCCTTTATTTTTCTTGTAAATCGGATGGGCCCACATGCTGGAGATGAGGTAACGAAGGCCTTTGTCCTTCACATTTCCGAAGGAATGCGGGAACGTGACGCAGAGCTGAATATCACCGTAAGGAGAGATATTAAGTATCCGCCCTCTTAACGCCTGGCACACCTTGGTTTTGCCCTTTACGGAATACGCTCCTTCAATAAACGCGAACGAAGGGTCCATATTTTCTATCACCAGCCTCTTTTCCGACTCCGACAGCTCTATCTCTTTCTTCTTGACCCATTCTCCCGAGATGATCGGGAATAATATCCTGATGCCCGCGGCCCGGAGTGATTTCGAAAATTGAATAACCGCGGTCAAAGCGCTGTCATCACGGGGGGTCGCGAAACTTTTAATCCTCCTCCGGGTGACGTATGTGGACACAATACAGGGGATGTTCTCCTCATGGCAGCCCCGCACCGCCTCCACCGCCCGGCGGTACACCCCCGGCAGGCCGCGCAGGCAGTCATGCTCCTTTTCCTCCACGCTGTCCAGGCTGACATTAATGCAACTGATCCCCGCGTCTTTAAGATTTTTGATCATCGGACGGCTCAAAAACCAGGCGTTGGTCGTCAAAGAGATATACAGCCCCAAACTTTCCCCGTAGCGGACCAGCTCAACGATGTCTTTGCGCAAAAGCGGCTCCCCTCCGAAATAATCCACCTTGGGGATTCCCATCGCAACAGCCTCCTCCAGGATTTTTTTGATCTCTTCGGTCTTTAATTCCCGATTCAAGTCAGCGTCGCTGAAATAATTGGATACCGAACAATGCTTGCAGCAGCAGTTACACCGGTACGTCACGGACAACTCGATAAGCCAGGGAATTTTTCGGCGGAATATTTGTGTTAAAACCCAGTACCGGGACATCACGTACGCTTTCCGGGGTGTCATGCGGCTTAAGCCAACCCGGGCGTAGAGCCGCATCATCCCGAGGAAACGTTTAAAATCTTTCCATAAACTTTTCATGTTAAATCCCTCATGATAACGACGTCGATTCAAGGATATATATAAGCTCCCATGATTTGCCCGTGTTCAAGCGAGCCCTATTTCTCCGCAAAAAACTGTGGTGTCGGGCTCTAATTCACTCTGGCAACCCATGGGAGCCCCTTGTGAATCCACCTCCCCATCCTATACAATTCCCGCTCACAGGCAATCTTTACCGACAAAAAAGGCTCCTCTATCGGGTTCCAGGAAAACCTTGTTTTCTTCTTCATAACGGCTGATATCATCCCTCGCGTGCAGGCGCCGCGTCGCGCAGTCCCAGCACAGATAGTGCCCGTTACAGCAGGCCACGCGCGCCACCTCGATCTTGCCGCACTCGCTACAACGAAATCTTTTCTTAAAAACCCGAACCCGCATCGATTTGCCACACACCAGGCACAACGTAGCATGAAGAGCACACGGTTCCAGGTCTCGGTATTTCAAAAAATTCTTCATGATAAACTTAAACGGCAAAGGGAGCGGTTTTCCGGAAACCCTGGTCCGGCCCCTCCGGATCGCGTCCAGGATTTCCTCCGGGCGATCGGCCAGGACTTCCGTGTACCCCTGTCCGATAAACGACGCGTCCGTTGTGTCCGTTCCCCCGACATGAGCCAAAGGCAGCCCCCGCGCCAGGTAACGGGCCAGCAGGTTATAAACGCCCACGGAACCAAGCGCCGCGTTGTAAACCTCCACCGCGTCAAAAGGCAGACGACGGATTCTCCCACCCAATCCAAGATGCAAATACGGGTGAACCGCGACCGCGAGCCCCCCCTGGGCATGGATTTGAGCGAGGGTCTCTTCCACACTCAGGAAGTCCTGAATCTTCCTTTTTATCCCCAAGGCGATCACGTGCCCGGCTGCCGTCCATATTTCCTGCCCAACAAGGATGACAAATTCCGGGAGCTTTTCCTGCAGCCAAACGGCGTGCGTGACGTTAAAAAAATTCGTGACTGCGAGCCCGTCCATGCCGCTCCGCCGCAGGCTCTCTTTGAGCTGAAACTCGTTCATAAACGTACGGCCGAACGATTGGGTGTGTGTATGCAAATCGAGTTTAAAAGACATTAATCCTCTTTCTCCCGGGGATCCGCCTTACGGCTCCGCCAGGCAATCTGCGCCATTTCCCAAAAAATTTTCGGATAAGACCGAGGCGAAAGCATGAGCGTGTTGGACATGGGCAGGCCCCAGTGACAGGTACAGTCCTCCCTCTTCATCCTCCGACGGAACTGTTTCATCTCCTCCGAAGCAAGGATTTGTTTCAGGTCATAGCCGTTAGACCTCAACTGCCCGACGGGCTCCCACAAGGGTTCGCACGGGAACACGGTTCCGGTCTCGTTGATGACAACGACCGCCCGGCCCGCCCGGCAGATTTTATGCATATCTTTGCGTTCCAAAATATCCTTCAGCAAATCATTCTTGGCGGCCCGCAACGCCATGGTGAAAATGGAATGAACATCCGTCACCCGGCGGGCTCGGGCCCGCGACCGCAGCCGCCCGCAAAAACGGAAATACTTCTCCCAGCCAAAACGCATCGCCTCGGCGTTACAGACGCTCCCGTGGGCGACAGAAAAAACGACCCGGTCGAATTCGGGAAAATCATTCCGGAGGATTTCAAACAGCGGCTCCATGTGGTCCTGGTTATAGGCGGAATAGACCACACACGCCTTCAAGCGGAAATTCCGGTACCGTTTTCTTAACGGCACCAGCATCCGGTATGTCTCCCGCACCTTCTTAAACCCATCTTTAAGGCCACGGATTTCATCATGAATCTCCGGCGGGCCATCAATGGAAAGCTGTGTGTCCACGATCATATTCGGACAGGCCCGCGCAATTTTTTCAATCTGGGACGCCACCCGGTCCGGGAAAAAGGCGTTGGTCGGCAGATCAACGACGGCCGGAGAACAATGACGGTATAAAATTTCAACAATATGGTACAAGTCCGGCCGGAGGAACGGTTCCCCTCCGGAGATCCCCAGCACGTTGATCAAAGGGATCCTGCGGGCAATCTTTTCATATTCGTCAAGAGTCAGTTCATCTTTAGCGGCGTTGCTGTCCATGTTCTCTCTGTAAAAACACATTTTGCACGCCGCGTTGCAGCGGGCCGTGACAAAAAAGATCATGTAAGAAGGCCAGCGGCCGGTTTTTAAAAGACGGGTCAACAGAGACGGCATGTCATTTCTCCTTCGGAACCGCCCGGTAAGCCGCAGTCTTCAAGAAGAAACGGATCGGGAGCAGCCGGGCCACGAAAGCTTTGGCGGCATTGGGCCAGTCGGTCAGGACCCGGACCTTGTTTTCCGTTAAGCCTTTTAACCCGATCCGGGCGACATCCTTGGGGTCGGACGCGCTATGCCAGTGCTGCACTGCCCCGCCGGTCGCCCGGGATAAAAACCGGCTATGCGTCCGGCCGGGGTAAAGCCCGGTGACATGGACGCCGTGCGGCAGCATTTCCTGGTGCAGGGCGTCGGTCAGCCCGATGATAAAATGTTTCGTCGCCGCGTACACGGCCGAGCCGGGGATCGTGTAAAACGAAACGACCGACCCGACGTTTAAGACCCCGGTTCCGGAACGACCTTTCATCACAGGCAAAAAACTCCGGCACAGGAGGACCACGGCGTCTATATTGACCTTTAACATGGACAGCCCGGTTTCCTCCGGCATGGAAATAAAGTCCCCCATATATCCGAATCCGGCGTTATTGATGAGAATATCCACCTGATGGCGGCTCTGGACGGCCCGGCACATCTCGCGGACTTTCTGTTCCTCTCCCAAATCAAAACAACAGGTCTCCATAACCGTCTGCCGCGCCGGCTGGTCCAGTTCGGATTTCAGGGACGACAGCGCCTCCTGACTGCGTCCGCAAAGAATCAAACGGCTGCCGCAGGCCGCCAGAATGCAGGCCATCTCCCTCCCGATCCCCGCTGTCGCACCGGTCAAGAGCACTGTTTTACCCCTGTACCATTCTTTCCAGTTATGGTTTTGAGTTCGAGCCATTGTGTTCTCCTTGAATTTTCCTCTTTCCCCATTCCTTGTTAAAACCGTTGCGTTACCCTTTTATTCGAAAACCCGCCTGGCCGCCATTATTCCGTTGCCCGGAGAAAGGAGACAAAACGCGGGGTCCGGGCAGCAACGCCGTCCCAACAAAGTCATTCCACAAAATTCCCCGGTAAACCCGAATCGATATAAAAAAATCCCGCTCCTTCCCGATTTCCCGAATAAGCGGCTCAAGAAAAAAACAGGCCATAATACAAAAGACCAGCGACAGGAATAAAATTTTAAACAAGGTTGATTAGGACAACCCCTTCTTCTTGCGATAGTGCATAATAAAAAGCATCAAATCTTGATTCAGATGAAGACGCAACTCTTCCTCATAATATTTTTTTGGCCTAAGGCCTTTTTCCCGCATTAAAGTCATAATGGCAGAATCCCGGGCGGCATTCTGCCCGTGACCCAACCCCTGCCAGCAGAGACTCCGGTAAGAATAGGCTTCCAAGTTTTCTGGATCCGCCAAAATGGTTTGGCTGAAATACTTCACCGCCTCAACGTATTCCTTATTTAAATGATGAATCAATCCGGCATAATACAGAAAGCCCGGACTCCGGGGATAATTTTCCAACCCCATCATCACCACTCGCTTCGCGAAGGGATACTGGCCAAGCTGATAATAACTTTTGACTAACGCAAAGACAAGCCGTTCTTCATCATACCGGGCCCGGGAAATCACCCTCTGCAAAAGCTGGGACAGGACCGCATCCCCGTTGGTATTCAATTTCCCCTCCGCGGCCATGATCGTGGGCATCAATTCCGTCATCAGGCGAAGGCTGTGGTTAAGACTTTTAATGGCTTCGGCATACCGGCCCTGCTCATACAAAATCATGCCCTGATCCCAGTATAAAGAATAATTAAAAGGATCCGCCTGAATCGCGCGAGCATAAGACGACAAAGCCCCGGCATAATTTTCCTGATAATAGTAACAAAACCCCAGGGAGCCGTGCAAAAGGCCGCTTTCCGGGGATAAATGCGTTAGCCAGGAATAATAATGAACCGCCAGCCGGAACATCCGGGAGTCATAATCCGCCTTTCGGGTTTCAAACTTCATCAAATACGGCTCAACTATGTTCTTTTCGTAGTTGATACAATTGATCAAAAACTGCTCCTGGTCGACAGACATCGCCGCCAGCAATATACCCCCCAGGCAGGGGACAATCATACGCTGATAGAATATCCTCATGGTTTTTATTATATAAAACCTGCTTAATTCCTGGTTTCACGCGAGAGGGCCTAAAACCTTTAAATGAAATTCACATGATCATCGTTGAGATCAAGATAATCATTGATCAGCTTATTCCTCTGGTCAAAAACACAATGATGGCGGCATTCTGACGCGGCGTCGAATGTCTGGAACCGTTTGCGCGCAGCTTCACTGAACCATATCTCCTTAAACCGCTGCGTGTTCAGGTCACCGAGTTCTCCGCCGGGCGTATAAGCTTTGTCATGGCACAGGTAAACGTTCGCGTCCGCCGCCACCACGGTCACGATTTGCTGGATGGGACAGCGGCTGTACCCGCGCCGACATAACGTGTTCATTTCAAAATCATGTTCGTATTTGTTGATGACTTTAAAACTTCCGTCCTCCAGCTCATCTTGGGCTCTCTGAATATCACGGATGACCTGTGCCTTAAAAGGCTCGTGCACAGTGTCCAGATTATCAGCCACCATGGCCGTCACTTTAATATGGTTCGCGCCCAGGTCCTTAACCAGCCGGGCCATTGCGGTTACCTGCCCGGCGTTAACCGGCGTCACCACAAAATTGACCCCCAGCTCACACTTTGGATTCTTAATCCGGGAAAAATTTCTGATGTTGTCACAAATCTCATGGAAGCAGGATGCGGGAATACCCCGGATCTTGGCGTAAAGCGACGCCTCACAGCTGTCCATCGAGATCCGAACCCATTTCGCCTGAGCCAGGACACAGGCACTCTGGTCTTTCAGGAGTTGTCCATTGGTGATGACCGACAGGTCTACGCCACCATCCAGCAGCATGGCCATGGCCTCGTTGATGCGCGGGTACAACAAGGGCTCCCCGCCGCCGCTGAACGTGATCGCCTTGACTCCCATCTGAAGGATATCTTCCACCAGGGCCATCATAATCTCATACGGGAGTTTGTCCTGATAATTAAAACGTGTACGCAGCTTGAGGTCCTGGTCATGATAACTGCAGTACGAGCAGTGGTGATTACACGCGTTAATGGGTTTAATGCGCATATAGACCGGCGGCGTGACCATGTTATTGCGGATCGCTTCCAGCTTTTCGGCATGCCGGAAAATTTTCAGATAACTGTATGGGCTGATTTTCTGACTCATAGGAAGACCTCTTGTGACCCGTTGCGCTGTGTCACCCCGAGTTTATCCGGGAGCCCCCTTCTTGTCAATGTTTGTTTACCAAGGGCTGAATAAAAAACGCCTCCGGGGCTGATCAGCTGAATTCGATTCCCCTGATTTTTGTTCTCATTTTCTCCGCCGCAGGGCAACCAGGTATTTCCCTGTCACGACCGGCGTATAATGCTTGCGCAGATACTGCACGACTAAATACAAATCCGGATAGTGCGTGTAATAAATGGCCGGGAGCCCCCCCGCGAACAATTTCTTCTCGATAAAAACAAGCGGCGGCTTCTCTTCGTCAAGCTGACGTAAAACTTTCTGCAGGCGCTCCAAGGTAATGAGATCCGTCCCGCCGAAATCCAGCTGATCCATGGCCCGGGGCGTAATCAGCCGGAAATAATAAAAAAACGGCTTGCGGTCAGCCTGGATCAGGGTGGCCGTATCCCAGGCGCTGATCAGGCAGACTTTGTCATCAGGGCCGGTCATCCGGCGGATCAGGTCAACGTCTTTAGGCGAGATAAAATGCGCCTTTTGCGCCGCGGCAAAGGTTTCTCGCCGCTCGCTATAAGAAATCCCGGATATGTTCCATAACCGGGGATAATTGATAAACCCCTGATCCGTGACCATGAGCAGGGTCCAGACAAGCAGGCCGCCGGCCGCGATCACCCGCCGCCGGGGCGGTGGCAACAGGGACAGGGCCACATAAAACCAATACCCCGACACCATGACAAAAGGCACGATAACCGCGTAAAAGCTCGTCGGCCCCGAACGGCAGACATAATAATGATACACCCCCAGCCCGTAGACACTCCAGACGACAGCCAAAATGTTGCGCGGATGCGCGGCCCGCAGGAAAACCAGAACGGCCACAAAAGCACAGGTCAGGATATACACCAAAGGCACCAGCAGGCCGAGAAAGAAGTTAAAAAACTGCCGGTCCTGTAATGCGGTGCTGATCGGCAAAGGCCCGAACCCGCCGGTAAAGAGACGAATCATCTCTCCCGTGTTCTGCCAGAATTCGGGCTGGAACGCCTGCTTCCCGATTAATAAATACAGGCCGGACGCCAAGACAAGCCACGGGACAAAAATAAGACTCAGTCCGAACATCCATGCCGCGCGGGAGGGGAACAGCCTTTCCCGGCACGCTGGGACAAGCATGGTCAGGAAAAGATACGCGTAGAATGCAAGCAGCAGGTATAACCCGGTATCGCTGAGATAACACAAAGCCACGCCGGAAAACAGCGCCGCGGCGGCAAGAAATTTTTTGCCGCCGGTTTGAACATGCCGGACCAGCATCAGAAAAAAGATGCTGTCCCAGAAATAGCGGATGATCGTCGCGCTGGGGGTCTGCCATATAAAATGCTGCGGCCCGTGCGAAAATAAATGCAGCTTGAGCATGACCAAGACCGCTCCAAATGCCAAAAGGGGATTCCGGAACCACAGGCAAAGCGCCCCGTAACTGATCGCGAAATACACAACAGCCACCCCCATCAAAACACCCAGGACCGAAGTATACTCAAACCCGCCGCAGGCCCGCGCCAAGATGGCCAGCACCGCCGGCATGCCCACCCCGTAAGCGCTGATCGTGTCCACGTTTAAAACATTGCCCTTCAGAAAAGCCCAACCCGGCGACATAACAAAAGAGTCCAGGTGGATGTAATTATCCGTGATGCACGTTAACGCCACGTCCGGCGGGACATACACAATAAGGAAAATTATCGACACGGCCAGGGCATGCCCCCAAACGCGGAAGGCCGGAGAGATACGGCCAAGCATTCGCTCCATTCCCCCGCAGGAAAAGCTCCGCTTGCAGAAAGGCCAGCAGACTTTAATCCCGATACAACACAGCAATACAAGAATAAAGAAAACCTGCAGAAAACGGACCGGTCCGTACACCGTCAGTTTGAAGGCGAACAGCAACAGGACAGCCAGCAGCGCGGTTTCCGTGCAAGCGTAACGGCGCAGAGATGAGCCCAGGTCTCCAGAAGACAATTTCCGGCGGAACAGGAACACCCCCGCCGCTTGAAGGCCGAGCACAGCCAAGACAAACATCCGGTAAAAAAACATTTCCCGCTCCGGGGAAAAAAGGTTTTTATACGGGCCCAAAACCGTGAAAGTGGCGTCCTCAGGCACCGGGACAAAATGGAAAGCGAACGTGAGCAGCGCCAGCGCCTGACATCCCAGCGCAACCGCGATCATGGTAATATAAAAAACATTCCTGATCTGCGGCGTGCACTGCTTCTTTATGTCGTCTTTAAAAAGCATTTCGTTTCGTTCTATTAAAAATTTTTCCGCTTTTTGTTCTTATTATATTTTTCATGTCTTTTTATGACCGGAAGTTAAGAAAGAAACCTGAATGGCTTCTTTCTTTTAATTTTCATTAACTCAAACCTACATTCCTTCCTGTCAACACATCTCTTCCCGGCACGACATAAAAACAAGACCGATAAAAAACCCCCAAAAAACAACCAAAACAAGAAACAAACTCCCCTGCCCCAGCGGCGGATGAAACTCAAAACGCACGTCATTGTTTCCGGCCAGGAGCCATATCCCCTTAAAGGCGTAATTGCTGCGGAACACCCGGACGCGGACGCCGTTGACATACGCCCTCCACCAGGGATGATAACTGTCGTTATACACAAGAAATTTATCTTTGCCAAACGCCGTCGTGAGCCGGATCCTGTCGGAGCCAAATCCCGTCACCCGGAAACTTTCCGACCCGCTTGTTACGGCCCGCGCGGGAGCGACTTCCTCAGGTCGCTCCCACCCGCGGACATCCTGCATAGTGTCGGTCATGATCACGGCGCGATTGCGCAAACCCGAAAGATCATCCCCCAGACGGTTAAAATCGGTTTGTGCCTCCGTAGCGGCATACACATGGTCATACAAAACGAATTTGTACCGGGCATAAGAGTGCAGCCGTTCTCCCACCCGTTGGAAAAGCTTCTTGCTCCAGACCGTCGGATAACCGTACAGAGAGGAAGAATAGCCCGGGGCGTCTTTCTGTTCGATCATGTGCCTGTAAAATGTCTGATAAAAACCATGGTCATCCAGGGATGATCCCGTTCCCTTGTTTCCCAAAGGGCGCAAAAAAACAAAGTTCGGGGAGCTCGGCCTGTCCTCCCGGCTCTGTTCCGCAACAGGGGCCTCCACCCGGCGGGCGCTGTCCATATACTGGGAATAAACCGTAACAGGCTGCAAAAGCGAAAGACACGCCACGAGCCCGCAGGCCAGGCCAGGACGGTTTTTGAACAGTCCCCAACCCCAAGCAATCATAAAAAACAAACTGGCGGCAACCGTCATAAGGCCAACACCCCCTCCCTCCGGCAACCGGAACAGGAACATCCCGCAGCAGAGATGCACAAAAAGAATCCATGCCCATGTCCATTTCTTAACTTTAGAAAACGCCCCTTCCTCGACAAAGAAACTCCGGACCTGCGCCAGTGTCCAGAGGATATACGCCGCCAATAAAAAAGGAAGAAATAAAAAAACATTACGGAACAGATTAAAACCCGGAACGACCTTGAATAAAACACCATAAACAAAAACGGTATCCGGGATGCAAATCAAAAAAAGCAAAAAAGTAATCAGAAAAAGGGCTAAAACTTTTTTCTGCCCCCGGGTTGCCAGGGACGCCAAAGAAAGAATATGGGTAACCAGCGGCACGTAAAAAATCCTCTGATTAAAGAAATCAAATCCCAGGAAGGCGGCGCAGCCCTGGATATAAAGAAACAGCCGGGGGACACTGAACAACAGGAATATATTAAAAAAGGAGAAATCCCGCGCGAATTCAACGAGGGGGACTCCTGACCCTTTCACGTCGGTGAAAGAAAGTGCTGTCGCCCGCACCTGCGCGGTCAGGCCGTCCCGGAAAAACAGCCATGTTGTGACCGGGCCCCAGGCCGCTATCGCAAGCCCGGCTAACCCGACGACACCCAGCCCTTTATGACGCCGGATAAACGTCATCATCCGGGACGCCCGAGGGAAAACCTCGCGCGGATATATCAACCCTATAATCAGGACCACCAATGCCATGACGGTCAAAAAATAAAAAGGAATATATGTGGTCATGATGATCATCAGGGCAAAGACGGAGCCCAGGAAAGACTTCGGGGACCATGTTTTAAGCCAATCCGACACAAAGAAAAAAAACCAGACCGCCGGGACAAAAATGAGGATATAGGTCAACTGGACAAACAGCGTCATCCCGAGGGAAGAAAACATAAGGAAAACAAAAGCGCAGTAAGCCAGGCAGGAGTCCCCCAACACGCTTTTCGCAAGATGGTAAAAGCCGAGCAGTCCGACCCCCCAGTAGAAAACAACCGTCGCGACAAAGGCATGATACGTCCCCCAGCCCAAATGACTTAACAGCAAAACAAGAAACCAGACCGGGTTAAACTCCCCCGCCTGATGAACATGCCCCATCCCCGACAGCAAATAAGGATTCCAGGACGGAAAAACGCCGGAAGCCAGATGGTCCAAATAATACTTAACGACCGCATAAATAGCAAACGTATCCTCGCTTAAAAACGTTTTATTCAGGATAAAATCACGGACCAGAAACAGCCACCCGCTAAAAGGCAAAATAAATTTCAAGAAAACACAATAACGGGATGATGACAATGTCATACCACACCCTCACGGGAACAAAAGCAAGGTTAAATTTTCTGCGTGCACCGGGAAATCACCCGGGCCAAAGCATCCGCAACCATAAAAAAACTCGGGCGGTTGGTGACCCGATATTTTCCCCCGCACACCGTAATACTGCGCGCAGCCAGCAACCGGGCGATGCGGCGGTTCAGGATGACGCGGTTATTATACCGCTCATAAAGCTCACCCAGGGTTAATCCCTGCGGATACCGCCGGTATAATTCCCTGATCAACCTTAAGCGGATTGAAGATTCGTACGGGCCGAAAACACACAAGACATAAAGAAAACTTAACAACGCATAAATACCCCAAGACAGCAAAAGCAAAAGCGCGTGATAGGCCCACGTTTGGAAAAACATATTTCCCGAGAAGACCACAAACAAGCCCGCGTTCACAAAGCTGCCCAAGATAAAAAGCGCCATAATCCATTTCAGCACGCCTCCTTCGCTAATAAAACGGAACCAAACGAACTGAATCACCAAAAAAACGGTAAAACTGATAAAAGCCGTCAGGCAAATTGTGATATCAGGATTCATGAATACGCCCCCCTTTTTCAGTTTCTTATCCGCCCCACCCACGGCCATTCAGTTTTTGATACAATTCCAGACAGCGGGCAAGGCGCGCGCCCCTGCCGGTTAAAATAAAGCAGCCGTTTTCTTCCCGGATATACCCGGTCTTCAAAAGGTCCTCCAGACGGGGACGGATTAAGCGGTCATTATCCAGAACCTGGGACAGCTCTTCAAACGTAAGCAAACCCCGTTCCCGTAGTAAAACCGTCAACAGCCGTGAAGGACTTTCCACTTGCGTGCCAAAATAAAAAATCAGATAGACAGGGACCAGCAAGACATACAGAAGAATCGCGCTCATCCCTAAAGGGGCGACGGCAACCCCGCCCGAGAGAGGAGCCGTAGGAACATCCACCCGCAGCACCAGAGCTATCAATCCGGCCGCGGCTATACCCAAAAATGATTTGATATGCAGGCAGACCCGCTTCTGCGCCCGGCACCAGATCCAATGAACCAAGATCGCCCCTAAAAAAACCAGCAAACTCTCACTTACAACCGCCATAATCGCGTTCTATCCTTTGTTCAGGGAATAAACCAATAATAATCCCCTTGATACCCCGCCTCCGCGAAAAACTGTTTCCATTCTTCCACGTGCATATACGTCTGTGCGGTCAGATTCCAAGCATCCATACGCCGCTGGTCCTCTTCATTCCGGTAGGCATCCACGGTAATGAAAGCATACCGCCGGGACACGCGCTGAATTTCCTGCAGGGCTTTCCGGCAGGCCTCCCGTTCAAGATTGTGAATCGTGTTGATGGAGATGACAAGGTCGAATGAGGCGTCCGGGAAAGGCAACTCCCGAGCGTCGGCTTTCCGTAAAAACGGTTTTACTTCCGCCTTCGCGTTTTCCAAAGCATAATCCGAAATATCGACACCGGCGACCACGATTCCCGGGATCAACGTCATGAAATCATACAGCATAAAACCTTTACCGCACCCGATGTCCAGAATACGGGTTCCGGACGCAATCCCATACTGCTCCTGAAAAGCAGGGACCACCGGCTGCCAGAAACGGGGCTGATAGCTGTAACCGCCGTAACCGTATCGCCGGTCGCCGTCAAAGAAATCCCGGCCAAAAAGACGGGCGATCTTTTTCTCCTCCTCCGTCTTGGTACGCAGGCGTTCGTTTAAGTCCCGACGTGTCTGCGGATAGCGGGCTAATAAATTAATCTCTCCCATAAATATAGAAACCACGGATCTAGAAAAATTATTTCGAGCCGCACCGGATATTGGCCGTGCCCTCATCCTGTTTGCCCGCCGGAAACCCGCAGCATCGCATCACGTCCGCGGACCGGTGTAAGGCAGCGGAACTGATCCTTATCGGCTTTTTATTAAACTCCAGGTTATGGCTCAGTTTGATTTCCCTGACCAGTTTAAAAAACGTGGACACCACGTCCAGGAAACTTTTCAGCCCCAGGGACGAACTCCCTTCCACCCCCGTCTGCATATATCCAGGGATCTCATGAAACGTGCACCCGGAGCGCAGGCATTTAATGGTCAATTCGGCGACGATGCTGAAGCGTTTCGACCGGATACGGAAGCCGCGGATCTTGTCGGTTGGATAAATGCACGGGCTGTTAATATACTGGATAAAAACGTTAAACACGCACATATACACCAGCCCGTACAGGGCGGAGATCACGTTGCGCAGGCGGCCGCGGTCTTCCTTATTGATGAAATAAGCCAGAATTAAATCCGCTTTATCGTAATTCCTAAACAGGCTCGTGATCAGGTCCGGCGCCATGTCGTTATCTCCAGGCACGATCATGAATTTAGGGTACCGCGCCTGGGCCAGGGCGTCTTTAATGCACACCCCCAAGCCCGAATTCTCCGCATGGTGAATCCCTCGCACGCAGGGAAATTCTTTTTCCAATTCCGTGATAATCTGCCCCGTGCGGTCGCGGCTCCCATCATTGACGATAATAATCTCGATCGTGAGCGCCCCCGCCGCTTCGGCGGACCGCACGATGTTCTTCACCGTTTCACGGAGAAGATCCTCCTCGTTATAAGCCGGTACGACAACCGATATCATCCGACACCCCCATAATTTGCCGCAGTTCTTCCGCCGGGAGTTTGGGATCGAGATCCTCCAACCCGGCCCCGAACTTCAGCATGGGAACAATTTTCTGGTCTTTGACAATCTCCGCCACGCAAAGCACGGGCCCGGGCGTTTTGAAAATTCGCTCGAGCGCGGGCTTTATGTCCGCGTGGTCTTTAATATTCACGTACGGCAGGTTAAAACCGGCGGCGATAGCCTGAAAATCCGGGAAATACAAACCGCTGGCCTCATCAACCGCCGTATAACGGGAGTTCAGCCATGTGTCAATGGTCTGCCGTTGAATCCCGTGCCCCTGGTTAAACATGATAAAAATCTTAACCGGCAAATCGTAGCGCCGCACCGTGCCCAGTTCTTCCAGGCTCATCATAATACCCCCGTCGCCGGTGACGCACGCCACCTCGCCTCCGCCCGCGCACGCCGCCCCCACGCTCGCCGGCAGCGCATAGCCCATCGGCGTGTGGTTCCAGGCGGAGATGATCCGCTGCTGCGGCTTCACCCGGAACGTCTGCATGGTCCAGGCGAGATTGGCGCCGGTATCCGCGACGACCACGCTCCCTTCCGGCAGCGCCGCGGACAACTCGTTAATAAACACAACGCCGTCCACCCGTTCCTGTCTCTGATAACGCTCCGGCGTGCAGACCGGATAGGTCTTTTGCCAGGTTTTGATATGCTCCCGCCACGGGGAGAAAGGATCGCCGGAACCCGGCGCCGGACGGGCGTCTGCCAAAGCGGCAAAAAAGTCACGCAGATCCGCTTCAATGGCCAGGTCAAGACACAATTCATCCGGGGTGAATTTCATCAATTCTTCCCGGTCAATATCAACCATCACTTTTTTCGCGCCGGGAGCGAAAAGAGACGGCTTCCCTCCCGTGATCATCTGGCACAACCGGGTGCCCAGGGCGATGACGAGATCAGCGTTCTGCACGGCAAAATTTCCCGCCCGGGGCCCGCACACGCCCAGGCCGCCCATGTTAAGCGGATGATCCACCGGCACGATATCCTTCCCCCCCCAGGTCAACAGAACCGGTAAGCCGAAATTCTCCAAAAACCGCACGGCCTGCCCTGCCGTCCGGGAGATCGACACCCCAGCGCCCATAATGACGATCGGCCGCCGGGATTCCCGCAACAGAGCCAGGAGTTCATCCGCCGGCCCCCGCAGGTCCGCAGCCCCGGCACCGGGAGGGACAAAAGCCTTCAAAGTGTCCGGCGCAATATCGGCCCGCTGCAGGTCGTCCGGGATATCCAATAGCACCGGGCCCGGCCGTCCCTCCTGGGCCAGGAAAGCCGCTTTTTCCAATTCGTAACGGATATCCTCCGGCCGCCGCACCTGCACGACGTATTTCGTGATGGATTTAAAAACGGCCACCACGTCGGTTTCCTGAAAGCCTTTCTGGCGCAGGGCCGCGCTTTTTTTGATGCGGAACGTGGCGACCTGGCCGCAAATAAAAATCACGGGGATCGAATCAAAGAACGCGTTGGCCACGCTAGTCGTCAGGTTCGTCGCGCCGGGGCCGCTTGTCACCATGGCCACCCCCGGGCACCGGGCGATACGGGCGTACCCGTCGGCCGCCGCGCCCGCCCCCTGCTCATGCTGGGTGCACACAACCCGCAAAGACGGATGCCGGGCGGCCGAATCGACCGAATGAATGATCGCCCCGCCGGAAACAAGGAACACGTGCGTGATCCCCTGCCGGGCCAGAAAATCCGCCACATAATCGGAAAGCTTCACGGGCTTTTCCTCTCTTTCAGGCCGACCCCCATGCCGAAAATATAATGCGCCATCGGCCCATAGCCGGTGTGCAGGACCTCGTCGTTCATCCCGAACATAAAAACATTGCGGAAATATTTTTCCATAAGCCCGCGCAAGGTCTTCTGGCTCATCAAATTGATATGCTGAATTTTGCTGCGGTACGTGGCGTACCGGTTGGCGGTGATATTCGGCGTACCGATCAGACACACGCCGTCGGGGGTCAGGCACCGCGCCTGGTTTTCCATAAACGCCCGGTTTAAATGCGGGTCCAGATGCTCGATCACGTCGATGGAATAAACGCCGTCAAACCTTTCCTCCGGAACCTGCCGGCAGATGTCCATCTGGCGGAAAACCACGTTCTTGATCTTTTTAAGCCGCTGCCGGTTCCCCCGGATAAGCCGCGCCACCGGATCGACCCCAACCACGCGGGGCACCTGCTGGGCCACAATCGGGATGCCCATGCCGTCGCCGCAGCCCACTTCCAGAACGGCTTTTTTCCCCTCCAGCATTTTAGCGCAAAATTTATACCGCGCCAAGACAAAGCCCAGGTGTTTAGGGTCGTGAAGCAGGCTGTAGGATGACCACGGCCCCAGTTTCAGGGACGGGATAAACTGATGATCCGTTCCCAGTTTAAGCGCTTCAGCTTGCGAAAGTGTCTTATTTTTTTTCATGGCACCTTTTCTTTCTCGTTAAGAATTCATGCGACCCGCGCGTCTCCAAAGAGCTCTCCGGCAAACTCCCGTGCCGCCGCAATTTATAAAGATGCGGATTCTGTGCAAGCCGCTTCATAAGCTCCCGGCCCCCGTCGGCTTTCCAGGGATCATGGACAACGGAAAAATTACGTCCCGAGGCCACGGTCTTCCCGGCCCGGATAAAGCGTTCGATGCAGTCATAAATATCCTGGTACGGCGTGCCGTCTTCCGTTTTCAAATACCGCACGGTCGCGCGGTATTTGTCCTTCGGGACATGCGGGTCATTTAAAACAGCCTGGTGAATCTTCGTCCTGGTCCATCCCGGCCCGACGATGAACACATTCATATCCTGGTTTTCGGCATCCAGATATTCGCACATCTTGATGAGCATCAATTTGGACACCGTGTAAGCGGAAAAATTCCTGACCGGCTTGTTCACCCCTCCTCCGGCGAAGAAAACCACGTGCGTCCGGACGCGGGCCTTTCTCAAAGGATATAATGCGTGCAGCGCCCGCAGCTGCGCCAGGGCGTTGACTTCGACGGACTCTCTCCATCGCCCGAAGTCAGCCGCGAAAAACGCCTGGACCGGACAGGGGTCGCCCGCGCAGGAGATAAAAATATCCCACGGCGCCTTGAGCCCTTGATACCGCTTCAGGCAGCGTGACAGGCTGGCGGGTTTGGCGATGTCACAGCGGAGCATTTCACAATTCGGATACGCAGAAAGAGCGCTGACCCCGGAAGAAGGCGTGCGGTATGTTCCGATCACCCGGTAGCCTTTTTTCAGATATTGCCCGGCGATGAATAAGCCGATGTCACTACTAGCCGCCAACATAAAAACGGTTTTAGAACATTTCCCCACGGATCCCATCCTCCGGCACCGGGCTTCCTGACGCCTCTCCACCGCAAACTTCTCCTATTATTATATGAGCACGGCTCCCAGCTCCAACATCAATACGGCCCCAAAAACGGTGCATCTTCCTTAATCTGTTTCTTATTGTAAAAAATATCCCGGGCCAGGAGCTCCAGCGCGATTTCAATAATCGTATGGCAGGACGGGTAAAAACAGTCTTCCAACGGTTTGGAAACCGGGCAGGGGCTGAACGCCCAGCCCACGCGCTTCACCGGCGCTTTCAGCGCCGGGAACGCCCGGTCCGCAACCAGCGCCGCCACCTCAGCGGAAAATCCGCAGGGCAGCCAGTCATTATCGACGCACATCAGCCGGCCGGTTTTCCGCACGGACGCGCAGATGGTTTCCCCGTCAACCGGCTGCAGGCACACCGGATCAATGACTTCGATCTCGATGCCCTGGCCGGATAAAATTTCCGCCGCCTTCAGCGCTTCCGAAACCATGAGCGAGGTGGCCACGACCGTCAGATCCCGCCCCTCCCGATGCACGCGTGCTTTCCCGAAAGGAACCTCATAGGGGTCTTCCGGTACCGGACCTTCCGCATCGTACAGGGCCCGGGACTCAAAAACCAGGACCGGACCGTCTGTCCTCAGCCCCCGCAAAATAAGCCCCTTTACCAAATAGGGAGAACTCGGGACAACCACGTGCAGGCCGGGATAATGCGCGCAAAGCGCCTGGATGTTCTGGGAATGCGTGACGCCCTGGCCCCAGCCTTTTCCCACAATCGCCCGGACCAGACAAGGGACGGAGCTTTTCCCGGCATACACGTATTTCCACTTCGCCGCATTATTAAGCAGCTGATCCAAAGCCAGAAACATAAAATCATGCCGGGCATGCACCAGAACCGGCCTTTTCCCGTTCAAAGCGGCCCCCAGCATGATCCCCGTCAGAGCGTTCTCGCTGGCGGGCGTGTCAAAAACCCTCTCGGGGCCGAACTTCAAAAAAGCGGCGTGGGTTGTTCCGAATATCCCCTTGTAATCATCCACGCCGAGCCCGAAAATAAACACATCCGGGTCCCGGAGCATCCCCTGAACCAAGGCCTCGCTGATCGCCTCTTTATATGTTAACGTTCGCATCCGTTCTCCCGGAGTTTCAATAAATATTCTGCGGCAGGTCTTCCGCCGCCGGCCAATCACTCTTGAGCGCGGCCGCATACGCCGCGTCCGCTTGCGCCTGGAAGTCCCGGCGCAAAAGCGCGACGTCCTCAGGCGTTAAGACCCCCTGATCCCCCAAATACCTCTCCATCCGTTTTAAAGGGCAGCGTTTCATCCAGGACTCCACCTCTTCCCGGCTCCGGTAACCCCGGTCATAATCATACAGCGGACCGACATGCTCGCGGATACGGTAGGTCAGGCATTCCACAAAGACCGGGCCTGATCCCTGCCGCACGCCGGGGATCAGGTCCGAAACCGTTTCATAAATACCGGCAGCGTCATTCCCGTCAATTTGAAACGCAGGCAGTTCCGGGGTACGCACCCGCTCATATATCGGCGAAGGCGGCTGCCGCGCACTTAACGGAGAATGAGTGGAATACGTATTGTTCTCGCAAATAAACAATACCGGCAGCTTCTTCAACACCGCGAAATTCACACTCTCGGCAAAAACCCCCTCCTCAACTGCCGCGTCACCGAACAGGGCCACCGCAACCCCGTCCTTCCGGTCCATAACAAAAGACATGGCCGCGCCCACCGCCACCGGAATCATCGATCCGAGGATCGGAGATGCGAACACGTGTCTGTCCACGCAGGACAGATGCGCGGACCCGGCCCGGCCCCGGCTGGTGCCGGCCACCCGGCCGCAAAGCTCCGCGAAAAAAGCCTCCAGGTCTCCACCCCGGGCCAGGTAAGCGGCATGGCAACGGTGAGAAACAAAAACCTGATCGTCGGAACGCAGGGCCTGACAGACAGCGGCGGCCACGGCCTCCTGCCCGATAGAAAGGTGGGTCGGCGTACGCATCGTCTGGTCGGCATAAACCTCGGTGATTTTTTCTTCCGCCGTTCGGATGCGCAGCATGGACATATAAATCTGTTTTAAAACGGAGTCGCTCATTTCAAGGATAACGCCTGCATCGTGCGTATGTTGTAATAACGGTTGTCCTCCATTGAACGGGGGATAAGCCCTTTTTCAAAGGCCTGCTTCAAATCGGCGCACGCCCGCTCGATACTGTGCCGCGGGGCGAACCCCAGTTCGGATAAAATTTTCTTCGACGAAATCCGATACGAACGATTATCATCCGTAGGAACACGCTCAATCTCGACCCGGTCGTTACCAACGGTGTTCTTGACGATCTCTGCGATTTCATTCACGGTATGGTTCTGATAGCCCGCGTTATAGATTTTTCCGGCAATCTCCTTGGCAGGGCACTCCAAAACGCGGACATAAAGATCGGTGATGTCTTCCATATGGATGTTCGGCCGCTGCTGCTCTCCGCCAAAAACCTTGATCCGTCCGGTATTGACCGCATGGTTCGTCAGGATATTCACGGTCAAATCCAGTCTTAACCGGGGTGAAAAACCGCAGACAGTCGCCGGCCTTAAAATAAGCGCCGTGAAATCCTTGTCCTGTTCTTTGAGCAAGACCTCTTCACAGAGGGCCTTATACCGGGAATAATCGGTCAACGGATACAGCGGGAGGTCTTCCGTGACCTCCGGTTCCTCTTTGATGCCGTACACACTTGAACTCGAAGCAAAAATAAAACGCCGGACGCGGGCCTCTTTGGCGATTCTGACAAGAGGCAAAAATGCGTCGTAATTCACCGATTTGCCCAGCGCCGGATTAAGCTCATAACTCGGATCGTTTGAAATACAGGCGAGGTGAATCACGGCGTCCATTCCAGGCATTTCACGCTCAAGAAGAGCCCGGTCACGGATATCGCCTTTGACCTGAGTCAAACCCGGATGCCCTTCCACAGCGCGCAGGACGTCTTCCCCGTAAATATACCAATCAAGGACTTTAACGTGATACCCGCCCGCCAGGAGCTTGGGGACAAGCACCGCTCCGACATACCCTGCCCCACCCGTCACTAAAATATTTTTCATGATAAAAGCCTTTCGCAAATAGCGGCCACCTTGGCCGGGGAGATATCCTCCATGCAGAAACGGCTGTTTTGACAGTATGGAAGATAACACGGGCGGAGAGGACAATCCAGCGGGGACGCGACCACGGTCACGTTCCCGACGCCCTGCATGCGCCGGTGATGCGTGGGGCCGTACAAAGAAACAACCTGTTTCCCGAGGGCCTGGCCGAGGGCCTGCCCCAGCGAATCCGACGTAACCACCAGACGGCACTGCCCGATCCATTCCGTGTAACGCCTCAAATCCCGGTGTCCCTTCTGCCAGGACACCCGGTATTTTTTTCCCAGCAAACGCTCCAGCTTTTTCCAGTGTTTTTCCGGCCAAGCCTTTGTCGGCCACTTTATCCCCACCGCATAATTAAATCCCACGTCGTACCGTATCGATCCAGGAGAGGCGATGGAAAGCACCGGGCCTTGCCCCTCCCATTTTTCATCGACTGTTTCCGCGAGTATCTCCAGAAAAGACTTATCAATATGCCGATGATTCTCCTGCCCGGCCAAAAGATATTGGTCTGTCCGGCGGTGCGTCGCAATGGCATGGGCCCGGTCATCAAAATAAAAACCGTACTTCTTTTTGGCCTTGACCTGGCTTAAGAAAGCACATATCCCGGCATCTTTTTCCAGGTTAATGAGGAGATCGTACTTTTTCTGCGCGATGGTGTTCAACGCCCGGGGTCCGAAAAGCAGCAGATCTTTAATATACGGGTTCCCGGCCAATAACCACCGGGCTTCCCAGGACGTCACCCACGTCACTTCATCTTCCTTATAAAAATGCAAAAGAGCCGTGCACATCAGGACATCGCCCAGGCTGACCGTAATCGAAATCCCCCGATCAAGCAACTCGGAAAATCCGGTCTTGATCACCAGAATTTTTCTGTTACGCTTTTTCATCAAACCGGATATCCACCGATGTATAACCAAATTGCTGCAGGTGATTGGTCTTGACCTTGATATCACAAGGGCTGCAAAGGCCATAAAAAGAACAAGGGCGATACTTCTGCTCCAGGCGCAGCGTTTCATCCCGGATGTTTCCCAAGGCGAGATGCGAACGGCCCGCGTACAAATCCGCATGGCATTTATAAATATTCCCATCCGGGCCTATCGGGAAGACCGTGTTCCGGCACCAGACTTTGTCCCGCGACACACCTTTTCCCAGACAAGCGTCAGGATATTTATATTCGCCGTACATCTTCCCGTCATGTTCTCCCAGAAAAATTTTTGTGCGGAACTCAACGCCTTCAGCGCGCGCCTCCGCCCTCACCGCTTCAATCAGTTCCGGGTAGGCCGGGTGACTAATATGATAAAGGCCTATACTCAAACCGCATTCTTCCTGAAGTTCCTTAATACGCCGGATCAGGACCCGGAAATCGTTCTGCCCCCGGTGAAAACTCACCCGAATAGTCGGATAAGGGGCCACCCGATGATTCCACGCCAGCGATTCCAAAGCTTTAAACCGCTCCACCGTAACATGAGATGGCAGCGCAGTCAAAATATCCACTTTATGCCGGATATTTTCCAACAACTCCCATATCCCGGGATAAAGAAACGGCTCCCCCCCCTGCAACGTTATCGGCACGCCTTCCGGAAGATGAAAGCGGTTCAGCCCCTGAATCCAGGAAAAGGGATCCAGCTCAACACCTCCCGGGCGGTTGATAAACGGCTCGTTAATATTCGTCACACAATAGGGGCATTTCAAAAAACAACGGTTTGTCAAATAAACCCCCACGTAATCTGTCTGAAGCGGAACAGGGATTCTGATGTCAGATACTATTGGGTTACTTAATGGCACTATCATTATGAATCCAGATTGTTTTATTGGAACATTTTTCTCTGTTAACCGATTTTTAAGGCAAGGGCACAAACACACTCATTAGGACGAAATTTATTATATAGAAGAAAAAGAGCCAAAGCAATAAAGGAAAAGGGTATTTAACGCTAAAGTAAATATCTACAGCCTTATGGCTACAGTTTTATACTGCAGGGACAAAAAAACGGCCGGGGGCAAAGTCCCCGGCCGCTAAAGCGAATCAAAAATCCTGTCTTTTACTGCCGCTGTTTGATAAGCACCTTAAGTTCCTGCTGGCGCTTCTGGTATTCCTCAATACGCTGATTCAATATCTCTTCTTCTTGCCTGTAAAAATCCAGAAGCCGTTTGCCAAAATCCTCTTTCTCTTTATCCAACTGCTCTTTTAATTTCTTATTCTCCCGCTCCTGTTCATTCGCTAAAGATTCCAGATCGGTTTGCTCTTTCTGCAGGCTCAAGAATTCTTCCTTAAGATTGTCGTTCAATTCCTTGAGTTCATCCATGCGACCCTGTTTGGTGTCTTTTTCCTGTTCCATCGTGGCGATCTGTTCGGTTACCTGCCGATTCTCATCCTGTTGCTGCTTAAAAAGGGTCTCTAAATTAGCATAATCCGCCTTGGCTTGTTCAAACTCTTTGATCAGGCCCTGCAATTTTTTGTTCTCTTCTTCCTGGGCTTTGGACATGCTTTCCAACTCTACTTTTTCCTGCTGAAGATAAGAATACTCCCCTTTTAACATTTTGTTCAAATTTTTAAGTTCATCCATCTTGGCCTGTTTTTCATTTCTTTCTTTCTCCAAGACCCCCAGCTCTTCTTTAACTCTTTTATTTTCAGCCTCTTGTTGAATAAACAACTTCTCCAGACCGTCATATTCTTTTTTAACTTTATCAAACTCTTTGATCATTTTCTGGAGTTTTTGATTTTCTTCTTCCTGGGCCTTGGCCATGGTTTCCAGTTCTCCCTGTTCTTTATGCAGGGAATCATATTCTTCCTTCAACATTTTATTAACTTCTTTAAGCTCTCCCATACGCCCTTCTTTTTCGTTCTTTTCTTTCTCGAGTTCAGACAACTGCTGTTGCAAACGTTTATTATCCGCCTGCTGCTGCTCATACAGGACCTCCATTTCGTCATAGTCTGCCTGGGCGCTCTCAAATTCCTTGATCAGTTTCTTTAACTTCCGGCTTTCTTCCTCCTGCGCTTTGGTTAAAGACTCCAGTTCCACATTCTCCTGAGTTAAACTATCATACTCCTGTTTCAGCATTTTATTGCTTTCCGTCAACTCTTCGGTCCGCTTTTGTTTTTCCGTTCTCTCGGCTTCCAAAACTCCCAACTTCTCAGACAAGGCCGCCGTTTCCTTCTGCTGCTCCTGAAAAAGGGCCTCCATCTGGTTATAATCCGCCTGGACTTTTTCAAATTCAGCGATCAACCGCTCATAACGCTGCTTTTCATCTTCTTTATTTTTCGCCAAAGTTTCTATTTCCACATTCTCGCTCTGCAGGCTCTCATACTGTTCCTTAAGCTGCTTGTTAATCGCCGTCAATTCATCCACCCGCGCCTGCGTTTTAGTTTTCTCCGCATCCATTTCTTCCGTCTTTTTGCGGAGGTCTTCATTTTCCGCCTGCTGGCTTTGATAAAGAGTTCCCAGCTCTTTATAATCTTTCTCCGCCTGGTCATATTGTTTGACCAATTCAAGATTAGTCTCTTCTAACTGGGTGTTCTTTTCTTCCTGGACACGGTTTTCCTCTTCCTGTCGGACAATCTGCTCCCGCAGCAGGTCGTTTTCCTGCTGCTGCTGAACAAACATATCCTGCAGTTCATCATATTCATCCTGGCGTTTCCTGAAATCAACCAAGATCTGCTTATTCAAATGTTTTAATTCAATGATCTTTTTCTTTAACTCGTCATTCACCTGCTCCTGGCTTTTCAGCTTATCCTGCAAGACTTCATACTCCTCTTTCAACATCTGCTTGCTCTTCTTTAACTTCTGATTCTCCTCCGCCTGTTTCTTGTTTTCTTCGCTTCTCTTTTCATTATATTCCTGATGCACATGACTATACGGCCGCAACTGCCACTCATACAGGCCCGCCTCCTGCGCCTCCTCCTTTTCCTGCCCCAAAAGGATTTCCGCCCCTCCCAACGAAAAAACCGCGATAACCACAAAAATAATCATTGCTTTTAGCTGCCGTAAGGTGATTTTTTGCATGTATTTCTCCTCAAGTTGGTAATTATATATAATACTAATATTCAATAAAAACGGGGGTATTGTCAAGAGGACACACCAGGACGACCTAGGACAAGGGAAAGACGAAAAAACAAGCCCTCGCAGGCTTTGTAAAACTTAAGAATAATTATCTTCTTTACAAAACAGCGAATGAGCCGATAATATATAACTATCTGAAAAATTTTGAATTTAAGAGAATCTATTTTTGAAAATAATGCGGGTTTCGACCTACCAAACTATTATTAATACTATAGAAAACGACCCGGCGACCTTTGAATGGCTCAATTACTTTATCTGGCAACCGCGGGTTAGACCTGTGTGGCAGCAAAAACCCGAGCTCCAGGCCCTGACGGCTCCCCTAAAAAGAACCGAAGCTCTTGAAATAATTCATAAAATATTAATTTTAGTTTTACTGGGAGGATATATTGCGCATCATCTTCCTGTTTTTCTCATGACAATCCTTCTGTTCGGCGGCTCGCTTATCATAAACCAACGGGCTAAAAAGCAGATCATTGTTAGAATCGGAGCCGCTTTGCTGAAAGAAGAATTTGAGGAGCATTTTTTTGAAAAAAAAACCTTGTATCACCTGACAGAAATTTTAAGCAAAAAATATCACACGTTGTCCCTGCCCGATTCCATTTTCTTTACCGAGAACATTTTAAGGGCCCTTTTAATCAGTTTGTTTTTGCTGTTTATTTCGCCCTTTTCCCCCAATAACATATTCGATGGTCTGTTGTCTTTCGGGCTGCTTTTTCTTGCGGGCCGGTGGGTTTTGACCAATCGCCATATTTACCGCGTCTCCAGAATCCTGCAGGCTGTTTAATACACAACGCTGTTCATAGTCAGCATTTTAACGATACTACGGCCGCCAGCATATGAGGGACAACCATCCCTGGATGAGGGCCCGCCTGAAACCGGCCTGGCCGTTTCAAACGGCGATAAACGTAGTCCTTGGCGGGCGCGATTCAAGGCGACACAAAACCGGGGCTCAGCACCGTCCAAAAAATTTTCAAAATCAGAAAAACGGCTATCATCAAAAGCCAGCCGTTTTGAGACGTTGTGAAAAAGAAAAATATTTTCACAAAGGGGTATACCGTCTTCAGGATAACATAGTTCATCCGGCGCGGCTGTAAAAGCAACTGGAAGGTCGTATACCGCTTCCAGTTCGCGTTCATGACCCGCCCTTCGGACAGCATATCCTGATAAAGAAGCGTTCCCGGGAGGGGTGTGACAATGCTGAGGACAGTCCACGACGGAAAAATGGACAGGCAAAACCGCCATAAGGCCGGGATGTCCCGAAGACGGTCGGAATCGAATCCGAACATAAAGTGTCCTTTCACGCTGATGCCCGCTTTTTTGATTTTTCGCGTGTATTCAAGATAGCGGTCCGCCATCTTCAGTTTGCCCCCTTGTTTTTTCTCGGCGGAGCTCGGGGCAATTTCATACCCGACCAAAAGCCCTATACAGCCGCTGGCTCTGGCCAGCCGCAAGCAATCCTCATGCGCGGCGATATCAAGGCTGCTGCTCCCGGTCCAGATAATTTTTAAAGGGACCAACGCTTCAAACAGCTCCCTGGCATACGCCGGGTCGGAAAAAATATTACTGTCTATAAAACGGAAACACCAGTGCCGGGGCCGGAGTTTTTTTATAAGCTCAACGACTTCCGGTACCGGTTTTTGCCTCATCCGGCCCTCATAAATATTGTAAACCGAACAAAAATGACAATGGAATTTGCACCCGCGGGTGGTTTCCATATACGCCATGACCTCGTGCGCAGGGGCGCGCACAAGGTATTGATGCACCTGATTATAATGGTTTTCGGAAGGGATGCCATGATACACGGGTTTAAGTCCGCCGGCCGCATAATCAGCCAGGACTTCCGCCCACACGCCTTCCACTTCGCCCACCACCACGCTGTCACAAAACGCCAACGCCTCCTCAGGCAGACTGGTCACATGCGGCCCCCCCATGACAACCCGGGCTCCCTGTCTCCGGAATTCCTTGGCGATTTTATAAGCCTCAAAACTATTGCACGTGTAGCATGTTATTGCGACCAGCACACCCGGTTTGTAATAACGTTTACGCCAAAGAATCCGGGAGAAAGTTCTGACCGCATACGCCGACGGGGTGAGCGCCTTGATAACCGTAAAAACCGGCGGATGAGATCTTAAAACAAGCGAGGCCAAGCTCTCCCATATTGTTCCTCCTCCCAAAGGATTAACGAGGAACAATTCTGGCCGGGCAGAATAAAAATCCCTGATAGCCGGCAGGCCGTCTAAAATAAATTTTGTAATGAGGATAAAAAGAAGGACATAGAGATACTTGGAGATAAAAACCGCCAGCAGGGCTCCCTCCTTGACCGGGGAAGACGATTGCAAAAACAAGACAGCCGTCTGGGCCGCAAAAACCAGGACAATCGGCCCCATGGCCCTGACCGGGAATGTTCCGGAGCGCCAATAAAAACCGGATTGAGCATGATATTTTTTGTGGAGGATTATCCCGCTCAGGAAAAAAAGCAAGGGCAGATCCAGACAGGCCCCCAACAGCGCCAGTTGCGCGGTCTGATCCAAAAAATACACGAAAAAAAGGAGCCCAACTTTCAAGACATGCATCAGCATCGTCAGAAGCCAGAAATCCCGGACATTCCTCCAGAAGTCATGAATTGTGACGCTGTATTTCTCTCCGGACAATAATTCGGCTAAGGTTCCGCAGGCCCCGCTGCCAATAACCAGTTTGCCGATATAACACAAAACCGCCAGGAAAAACTTCTGTGATGCCACAATCCCGGGAGGGATATATGCCGTGACAACGGCTTCGTCAAAAAAAAACAACAGGAAAACCGGAGAAATATAAGTGTGGAGCAGTTGAACCGCCGAAGTCAATGAGGGAGGGCCTTTTTTCATCAATCAGTTTTTCACCCGAATGGAAGTCCCCCGGGAAAGCCATAGGGCGTCACCCCCAATTTTTTGTAACCGTTAAGACTTTCCTGTGAGTAATTCCTGAATTTTACGCAACAGCTCTTTCTGATCAAACGGTTTGGTCATATAAACATCCGCTTTAACCGCCCGTCCGATATCCTTGTCGTAATCCCGGTTTCGGGCCGTCAACAAAAGGATAGGAATCCTATAATATTTTTCATCCGTTTTCAACTGTGCGCACACGCTGGAGCCCTGAATATCCGGCAGCATCATGTCAAGGACAATGCAATGCGGCATACACGTTTTGGCTAACCGCAAGGCCTCTGCGCCGTTATAAGCGCATATCACGTCATACCCTGCCCGCACCAGCCTGGCCTGGATCAATTCAACGATATCGGGCTCATCGTCAACCACAAGGATCTTTTTCTTAACCATCAAACCTTCTTTATGGGGTGCGGCGGGGCATCAAATCTCCGCGGTCCTTCTCGATGTTAAGGGCGGGCACCGCTGTTTTGCCCTGTATAATCGTATTCTATCTCCAGATTCCCTTCCCCGGCGTAAATCTGTCTCTTATACATGAAACCATCCTGATAAAAGTCAACCTGGCGCAAGACCCCCTGTTTGTAATATTTGCACTCCCCACTCAACTGATTTTGCAGATAACTTTCTTCTGCGAGGATCTTCCCGTCCGGCTCATAAATGCTCTTGGTCCCTGTCAGCAAACCGTTGTCCAAAGTGTATGTCTCTTTCAGTTTACCGCTTTTGTAAAACACCTGCACGGTTCCGGTCGATTTGCCCTCGACCCAGGAAGAGACTCGAGACACTTCCCCGCTTGGATAATACTCCCGGTAAACCCCGTCTTTCTTTCCCTGTTTATATTCCTGTTCGGAAAAAAGCGTGCCGTTATCATATATTTTAATAAGGCCCTGCAAATCGCCTTCCGCGTACTGCCCCTCTTCCAGAAGTTCCCCCTTAGGGTTCAATTTCTTATAAGGCCCTTGCGGCAGACCATTTTTATAAACATATTCTTTGCTTATGGTTCCAACCTCAAAAAAAGTCTGGTTAAGCCCGTCCGGCCGGCCGTTTTTATACTGCACTCTGCTTTCCACCTTGCCATTGGGATAATAACTCATCGACAACCCGTGCAATCGGCCTTCCACATATTCGTTAATAGCCTTAAGTTTTCCATTTGCATAAAATGTCTTGGCCTTCCCGCTTACCTTCCCAAAACGTTTTATCCCTTTCTGCCGCAGTCGCCCGTCACGGTCCAGAGATTTATAAACGCATTTTTTCAGGTTCTTCTGTTGCTCCAAAGGGAAATTGCTGCAATCCGGGACGCCACAGGCAAGATGTAAGAATCCCAGCCCCACGAGTCCTCCCACCTTAATTCCCTTCATAAAAAACTTATTCCAAAACATAAGGCCCCTCCTGAAAACATACCCCTATTTGTAACACATCTCACCTGGAGACGCAACGGGATTTACGCTGAACACCCCTACCCCGCCGGCCTACATGCCGCTTCAGCGTTTCCAGTCCTTTTAAATATCCTGGAATTCATCCCAGATACCATAAAAAATATGACTATATTATAAGGTAATATTTGGTCGGGGAGGAGGGATTCGAACCCTCGACTCCATGCTCCCAAAGCATGTGCGCTAGCCAGCTGCGCTACTCCCCGGTATTGGCAAACGGATCAAAGCTCTCCGATTCAAGGCCTTTGTATGAGTCTGACCCCAAATAGCTGAAAGATCAATACGCAGAAAGATGTCGGGCAAAACAAAGTCTTTTATATCAGATTTTCACAATAACGTCCAGCAGGATTTCCATAGACCTCTCGCCACGAAATCCCCCCCGGACGCGGCCCCTGTCTTTCTCAAAACCGAACGCCTCAATCCGCCCGCTCCCCTTTCCTACAGAAAATGCTAGATGATGACAGCGTTTCATAATATAATACCTCCGAATTGAAATCATTATTGGATACTCCGACATCAAAAAGACTACTTTCCCTGCATTTGAGAGTGATCGGTTAAAAAGTATATATCTCACGACAACCCGCGCATCGGCCTAAAATAGCGGAGAACTTTTGTTATGTATCTGGAAAAAATCAACAGCCCCCAAGACCTCAAAAAACTGGATATCTCCAAACTGCCTGTTCTCGCCCAAGAGATCAGACAAAAAATTATCGAGGTTGTTTCGGAGAACGGAGGTCACCTGGCTTCCAACCTGGGCACGGTTGAGCTGATTATCGCGTTGCACTACGTATTTAATGCCCCCCAAGACAGCCTCCTCTTTGACGTGGGGCATCAGGCTTACGCCCATAAAATCCTGACCGGGCGGAAAGACCGGATCAACACCATACGGAAATTTGGCGGCATCAGCGGCTATCCGACCAGGGAAGAGTCGCCTTACGACCCTTTTACAACCGGCCACGCCTCCAACTCGATATCCCTGGCGGCCGGGATCGCCGCGGCCCGGGACCTCCTGAAAGGGAACGAAAAAGTCATCGCTATCCTAGGAGACGGCTCCCTGACCGGAGGTTTAGCTTTTGAAGGCCTGAATAATGTCGGCCAGTCTCAAAAAGATCTGATCGTTATTCTGAATTCCAACGACATGAGCATCTCCCCCAACGTGGGGAGCCTCAGTAAATATCTGAACAAACTCATCTCCCAGCCGATCTATAACCGGGTCAAAGATGGAGTTCACCGTTTTGTTGAAACCCGACTGCAGCGCATGGGACCGAGGATGATGAAAGTCACGGAGCGGTTTGAGGAATTCCTCAAGGGGCTCATCGTCCCCGGGATCTTTTTTGAAGAACTGGGATTCCGGTATTTCGGCCCCCTGGACGGGCACAACGTGCAGTCCCTGATAGAAACATTTAAAAACATAGCCACCTTAAAGCTGAAAGAGCCGATATTCATTCATGTGATCACCCAAAAAGGACATGGCTACGCCCCCTCTGAAAACAATCCCGTCGCATACCACGGGGCGTCCTGTTTTGACCGCACAACAGGAACTTTCACAAAGAAAAAATCTCCGGGGAAAATGAGTTATACCGAGGCTTTCGCCGACAAACTTTTAGAGTTAGCTCAGGAAGACAAAAAAATCGTCGCCATTACCGCTGCCATGTGCGAGGGAACCGGCTTACAGACTTTCCGGGACAAGCTGCCGGACAGATTTTTCGATGTTGGGATCGCCGAAGCGCACGCGGTATGCTTTGCCGGCGGCCTGGCGCTGAAGGGCTTCAAACCCGTTGTGGCCATCTACTCGACTTTTCTGCAGAGAGGTTACGACCAAATTCTTTCCGATGTATCCATGCAAAAGCTGCCGGTCATCTTCGCCCTGGACCGGGCCGGGATCGTCGGGGCGGACGGCATGTCCCATCAGGGACTCTTTGACATCGGGTACCTGCGCCATGTCCCGGAGATGGTCGTCATGGCTCCCAAGGATATCCCGGAACTAAAGGATATGCTGGCTTTCGCCGTTTCTTTAAACCAGGCTGTGGCGATCCGCTACCCGAAGGAGGACGTCCCTGTTGAGTCCGGCCTGCCCCAAGAAAAACTGACCTTGGGTCATCCCCAAGTGATCAAAGACGGTGACGACATCCTTCTCTTAGCCCTGGGAAGCATGGTCCAGCCCGCCATGGGAGCCGCTCAAGAATTAGCCAAAGAAGGTATTTCCGCGAAGGTAGTAAACGCCCGGTTCGCAAAACCGTTAAACCCGGAAATTTTCATAAAAGAAATCTCCAAATTCAAAAAAATTGTCACTCTGGAAGAAGGGGTCATGGAAGGCGGATTTGGCAGCGCTATCCTGGAACTGTTGCACACCTATCCGGAACATAAAAACGCCACTGAAATTAAAATAATCCATCTCCCTTCCGAGTTTATCCAGCACGGTGCCCGGTCTCTCCTGTTAAAACATTACGGTCTGGATGCGGAAGGATTAACAAAAACCATCAAAGAATTCGTTAAGTCCCCTAAAAACAGCAAAATATTCAACTGGATTTCTTCCTCTCTTCCGATCTAAAATTAAAAGATTCAATTTTTTATTATAAGGAGGCCCCTGGCAGTCATTTCAACCGATAACAAATTCCAAGGAAGGAGGTGCCCATGAAAAAAGCTTTAATAATCGGCGCGGGGTTAGGCGGCTTAGCCACAGCCCTCAGGCTTCTCTCCTCCGGATACGACGTCACGATCCTGGAAAAAAACGCTACGCCAGGCGGGCGGCTGAATCAGATCAAACTCGACGGATTCAAATTCGACATAGGCCCGTCCTTTATGAGCATGACCTATGAGACCGAAGAGCTTTTCCAAAGCTGCGGTCTGGCACCCACCTTTCAGATGAAAGAACTCGATCCTCTTTATCAGGTGTTTTTTGAACACCGGCCCCGCCCTTACAAGATATGGAAAAACCTGTCCCGCCTCGAGGAGGAGTTCGCCGCCATCGAGCCGCATCTCAAAACCAAAATCGACCGATACCTGACTCGCGGCCAGAAAATATTCCATGACACCGAAGGCCCTCTCATCAAAAGTAATTTCAACGGCCTTATGGATTTCCTGAGCAAAATGGCCCGATGGGATACGGCCCTTCCCCCTTATCTTCTTAGGAATATGTGGCAGGAGGTGGAACGAAATTTCACGTCCCAAGAGGTCCGGATCATCTTTTCCCTGGTTGCCTTTTTCCTGGGCGCGACCCCTTTTGAAACGCCGGCCATCTATTCCCTCTTGAACTACATCGAGTTCCGCCATAACGGATACTGGGGCGTCTCCCGGGGGATGTACAGCCTCGTCGAAGACCTGGTGGAAATCATCAAGACAAAAGGCGGCCGTCTTATTTTTGAGTCAGAGGTCCGGGAGGTGCTGAAAAATGATAAACAGGCTGTCGGGGTCGAAGACCAAAACGGGCGCCGCTGGGAGGCCGATGTCTTTGTCTGCAACGCCGACGCCGCCTCTTTTCGCGGACAAATTTTAAGAAGACCGGAATACAGCCCCGCCCGGCTGGACAAAATGCACTGGAGTTTCGCCCCCTTCACAATCTATTTGGGAGTCAAGGGAAAAATCGAAAACACATTGCAGCACAACTATTTTCTCGGCAACAACTTTAAAGGATACGCGAAAAGAACCCTATCCTCTTCGGTCAGCCCGCAAAGACCGTATTATTATGTCCATGTCGCTTCCAAGGCCTATTCGGATTATGCTCCGCCAGGTTGTGAAAGCATTTTAATCCTCTGCCCTGTCCCGGACCTTCGTTTTAAAAAGGACTGGACGGACCAGGAGCCCTTCGCGGATAATATCATCAATGATTTCTCCAGGAGGACGGGTTTTGATGTCAAAAAAAATACGGTCACCCGGAAAATCCTTACCCCGCAAGACTGGGAAGCCCTATTCTGTCTTTACCGGGGATCCGGGTTAGGATTGTGCCACGGGATATTCCAGATGGGATATTTCCGTCCCAAAAACAAGGATGAAAAATTAAACAACTTTTACTATGTCGGCGCTTCAACCATCCCCGGCACGGGGCTCCCGATGGTGATCGTCGGCTCAAAACTCACGTGCGAGAGGATCATACAGGACCATGGATCTTTATAATGAAACCTGTCACAGGATCAGCCGCCTCCTGACCAACCGCTACAGCACATCTTTCAGCTTCGGGATCAAGGTTTTTCCCCGCCAGACACAGGAGGCGATCTATGACCTGTACGGATTCGTGCGTGTCGCCGATGAAATTGTCGACACGTTCCATAATTATGACAAAAAAAATTTGTTAAAAAAATTTGAGCAGGACACGTTTGACGCCATCCGCGCGGGCGTGTCGACAAACCCCGTGCTGGAGGCCTTCCAGCATGTCGTGCGCAAATACAATATAAAACGGGACTATATCGAGGCTTTCTTGACCAGCATGGAAATGGATCTCACCTATCAAACGCACAGCCAGGAATCTTATAAAAATTACGTTTACGGATCCGCCGAAGTCATCGGCCTCATGTGCCTGACAATCTTTTGCGACGGGGATGACGCGTTATTTCAGAAACTGAAGGCGCCGGCTCAAAAATTCGGTTCCGCGCTTCAGAAAACAAATTTCCTCCGGGATATTAAAAGCGACCTGGATGACCGAGGGCGGATTTATTTACCAGGGGTCACAGGCCGGCAAGGCATCAATCAGGCGGCCAAGAAAAAAATCGAAGCGGAGATCGAAGAGGAATTCCAGGAGGCGCTCGCGGGCATTAAGCGAATGCCCCGGGCTTACGTTCTCGCCGTGTATTCCGTATACCTTTATTACACCGCCCTGTTTAAAAAAATCAAAAAACATCCTGTCAGCGCCCTGCTGAAAAGAAGGATCCGCATTCCTGATTTTCAAAAATTCCTGCTCCTGATCCAAGGATATTTCATCGTCCTCTTCCTGTGGAACCGGCCTTGGAACAAGGCCGGTTTTCCCAAAACCCTTGAAACAGTTTCAGGCAAAGGCGTTTAAAATCCGGCGAATGCCGACTTAAAAACATTCAATTCCTTGGTTTGCTGGGCATTCAGTCTCCGGCTTTGCAGCATAAAATCGACAACCCTTAACTGAAATTCCCTGTCCAGGACAGAATAGTCTCTTTTTTCCAAAAGGCGGAAGATCATTTGAATATCCTCATACCGCTTTTTAGGTATATCAAAAAACGGGGGCAAATGATGCAAGGAAGAAAACCGGAGGAAATAGGTTTCCAAATCAGCGCCCGGGGATTGGACAGATTGATCCAGATACTTTAAACAGGCTTTAAGGTAATGCAATTTTTGGGTTGGCAAAGCGGAATATTTTGCTTTAAGACCCTGTAAAGCCCCATAATATGCCATCAAGGCAGGAGGGAAATGCTCCGGGGCGCCGGGAATCTTATGCCGTAGATAAGCAAGCAACTCATCCACGAAACGTTCTTCTTCCAACGCCTTTTCAAAATTGTTCCGCAAATAAGACCTCACCTCCCTCTCCTGCGCCGGCAACAGCGCCGGCCCGGCACAAACCATCCGCTCTGAGCACAAAAAAAGCCCCAGGAAAAACAACAGGCTGATCCCGCCCGCCCTGGACGCTTTGAATAAAGCCGCCTCTCCATTCCTCCGGCCAGGTTGAATCACGCCCGCGCCCCTTTCTCAAACATGCAACAGTTCTCTCAAATGACTCGTTGAGGTTTCGTCCATTCTCGTGAAATAAATCGCCAGGCCTTCCCCGGCCACAACCCGGGAAACGCGCGCCAGACCCTGAATCATCCGGGAGCCGTCCCCCGAAAGCCGCTCGATACAAAACCCGACTTCATCATTCATATCCAGATAAATGCTGTTTTTCATCTCAATAAACGCGCTTTTAAAGGATAGGTCTTTCAATCTCCCCTCCAACGAAAGCTGTGACCCGACACTGATCCGGGCCGGCAAGTTGAAGGCGACACGCGCCCCCCGCCTTCTGTCCTGTTGTCTCATTCTCTCTCCCTGTCTCCCTTCGTTTTTCCTTTTATAATACTACGCCCGCCGAGTCTGTCCACGTAAAATATCCGACACGCGGCACCCGACACGGCCGTTACTCCATTCGGAAGAAATTTGTGCAGAAGCGCAGTTATGTTATAATAAACCTTATGATCAAAAAACCCATTCTCATTATTGTTATCGTTTTCATGATCGCATTCACCGGATTCTATTATATTAATAATTTTTTCCTTCCGGTACAGTTTAAAAAAATAGTTTATGAAACAGCCAGAAAATCTCTGCACCGGGAGGTTAATTTTGCTCAGATCCATTACCGGCCGTTCAAAGGTTTTGTCATCAAAGATTTCGTCATTTTCCGGAAAGACGACCCGAATCTTCCTTTTGTGCATATCAAAGAAGCTCAGTTTAAAATCCTTTTCGCTCCGCTTCTCCAACGCCAGCAAATTATTATTCCAACCCTGTTGATCAAGAATCCCTTTGTCCATGTTATGCGTTATCCGGAGGGACAGTGGAACTTTTCCGATCTGCTTCGGGAAAAAACCAGTTCAGCCCAAGGCCCTTTTCCCCTGCTGCTCGGCCGAATCCAGATTACCGGCGGGCAGGCCGAGATCGCGGATCTTCAATCAGACCCGGCCCTTAAAACCGCGCTGAAAAACATCAACGCCGATTGCCGGCTGTCTTTAAGCAAAGGGGTTGACTTTCAGGTCAAATCCAAATTAGCCGCACCGTCTTCCGGGATTTCCCTGCGGGGCCAGTTTAACCCCGCGCAAAAATCCTGGCAGATCAATGTTACAGCCGCTAACGTCGACGCCCTCCCTTTTATAAAGAGCTTCGCGCCCATAGAAAATATCCGGCTGACACAAGCGGAAATAACCACGGGGGATGTGAACCTGGCCGTGACCCCGGGGCAGCCGTGGCAGGCCAGCGGCTCACTGGCTGGCCCCCTGGACCTCGGATTCAACAACAACACGGTCAAAGGAAACCTGGTTCTGAAAAGCGCCGATTTCCAATACGACGGAAAAACATTAAGCTATCACGGCGGCATCCTTCTCGATAAAGCGGAGGTCTCCCATAACAACATGAAAATAGTTCAGGGGAACATTTCTCTGAATGCCAAACCTCTCTCCTATTCACTGACCGAAGACAGCCTCCTGGTCCAAGGGAATCTCCAACTCGCCCCAGGCTACCTGAACCCTTCCGAGCAGGTATCCCTCTCATTCGGATCGGCCCAGTTGAAGGAATTCCATTATCAACAGGAACTTTATACCAACATCCTGACCGGAGAAATATCGGCCTCAAAAGTCAAGATTCTCGCACCCGACCTGGCCTTGGACACCGACAGTCTAGCCTCCCCCATCGTTTTCAGCCGCAAAGGGCAAAGCCTGGAAGTAACGTTTTCCCCCCTATTGCAGTCCGTTTCAGCGCAATCGAAGATGAAAAATCTTTCGGCAGACGCGCTGCAGTTAAAAATGTCCAAATTCCAGGTCGTAGACCGGGATTTCAGTTTAAGCACGATGATCGAAAGCAAAAACCTTGAGGCGGCCTTTATCGATGAAGATGATAACCTCCATTTCATCGGGAACCCGCAGGTCGACCTCACGGTTCAATACTTTCCGGCAGACCCTCAGCCCTGGGTCTGTGTGGGAAAAGCACTGTTGGATAAAGGATCGCTTTCCGGGCTGCCCCAAACCGGTCCGTTAAACAACATCACCGGCGTCATTGAATTCACCCGCGACCGGATGAAAACATCGAAATTGTCTTTAGACGCGTTCGGGACCGCGTTGTCTTTAAGCGGCTCCCTCAGCAATTTTGACAACCCGTTTATCGGCGTAGTCATCAGCGCAAAAAATTTCAAATTAGACCTGTTAAACACCTTTTTTAAGAAACAACTCGAAGACTGGAATATTTCTCCGGAAGGGAAGGCCGAGGTTGAAGTCAGCTTTACCGGCCCGTTATCCTCTCCGAAGGAAGCCCAGGTGGAAATTAACGCCCGGCTCGAGGACGCGCAGCTTCAGTCTCCCCGGTGGCCGGAACCGGCAACGGGGATCTCCGGGGTTCTGCGGTATAAAGACGGAACGCTGCGCTGGACCGATTTATCCGTAACGTATTCCCCAATACCTTTCCGCCTCACGGGTCCGTTCACTCTCAATGGAGAACTCAGCCAGTTTGAGCGCCCCTTCATCGCGACCACAATCCTGGCCCCCGACCTGCAGGCCACCCTCAAAATGGATGTCGATAAAAATACCCTCAATATCGACACGTTCGCAGGCGTTTATTATCAGTCAAAATTCAATATCAGCGGCCAGGCGTTCCTGAACGATTCCGGCCCGGCCTATGTAAACCTTAAGACGGCCTTTTCGCTGAACCTGGAAGACCTGACACAGCTTTCCCCGGCGTTACAGGAGAAGACCGCGCCGCTGGCGCTCACAGGCAATATTTCCGGGAAAGCCCTCTTTGACGGTGACATCAAAAACTGGGCGGCTGGCATCACCGACTTAACCGCTTCGGGGACCAACTGCTCCCTGGGCGGAGTCACGTTCAGCCGCAGCAACCTGGTCGTTCAACGCACCCGCTCCACCCAAAGCAAAGTTAATTTCTTCGCCACGCTCTACAACGGAGACCTCACCGTAAACTCCTTGTTTGACGTTGCGGACCCATCTTTGCCCGGGAAATTTTCCGTCACCATAAACAACATCGACCTGGCCCAGATGCGCCAAAATCCCCGGTGGGAAAAAGTTAATCTGGCCGGGACCCTGTCCTCCCAACTGCAGGCGGAAGGCCCGCTGTTGCAATCAGAACAAATAACCGGGCAGGGTTCCGTATCCATTCTCAATGGCCAGTTATGGACGTTAAGTTTTCTCAAAGGCCTGGGCAAACTCCTCTTTATTCCCGAACTGGAAACCGTTGTGTTCACGGAAGGCCATGCAGATTTCACCATTAAGAATAATCAAATCTCTACCGAGAACCTGCTGTTGCAAAGCAAACAGATGGAATTAAAAGGCACAGGCTGGATCGACAAAGACAAAAATATCTCTTTGGATATCGTTCCCAAACTTTACGAAACAGAAATCTTACAGTCAGCTTCCCTTAAAAAAATCCCCACGGCCCTCATCTCGCAGACAGACGGATACATCAACATAAAAATAAGGGGCACGCTGGATAACCCGGTCCGTACTGTTGAAAATTTCCCGACCAAACTCCTCAAGAAAACAGCGGAAGGGCTTCTGGAAGGCGTACAGGGGATTTTCGAAGAAATTCTGCAGTAATGGTTCGGCTGGTCCGCCGAAACCCCATCAAGAGACGATTCCGGCGTATGGGCATCTTCCCACCCTCTGAGGGGCAAAAAATAATTCTGTCGTTAACCTTTATAAAACTCAAGCAAAACTTTCAGCTTTTTTAAGGCCTTCGCCCGGTGGCTCAGCCTGGACTTTATGGCGGGGTCCAGCTCCCCGAATGTTTTCTGATAACGGGGGATAAGAAAAAGGGGGTCATAACCAAAGCCGTTCTCACCCCGCGCGCGGTCCGTGATATACCCGGAGCACGACCCGTTCACCACCCCCACAACGCCACGGCCGTCGGCGAGCGCGATATAACAACGGTACCGGGCCTGCCGTTGGACCGCAGGAACGCCCCGCAGGAGCCGCAGGAGTTTTAGATTATTTTTCCGGTCATCCGCCCGCGGCCCGGAAAACCGGGCGGAATAAACTCCGGGACGGTTATCCAAAGCACGGACCTCCAGACCAGAATCCTCCCCCAGAGTCAATGTCCCTGTGGCCTGAGCGATGGTCAGCGCTTTTTTTTCCGCGTTGCTCTTAAACGTTACGCCGTCTTCCACAACCGGCGGGAGGTGAGGATAATCCGCCAGGGACGTAATCATAAACGGCATCCCGGACAACAACGCTTTGATCTCCCGCAGTTTTCCTCTATTCGTCGTCGCGACAAGCAATTCTTTCATTAAGACATCCTCCTCGCCACCTGTCCCGATCGGAAGCCGAAAACAACAGGCGAGTTTCCTGGCCCATTAAGGCAGAAGCGCCCCCAACTGGCGTTTTTGAATCCTGATCAAATCTTGAATCCCCTGCTTGGCCAAAGTGAGCATCTGATTAGCCTGCGTTCTTGAAAAAGGCTGCCTCTCGGCCGTCCCCTGCACTTCCACAAAGTCCCCCCGGCCCAGCATCACGACATTCATATCCACGTCCGCCCGGGAATCCTCCTCATAATTCAAATCCAAAATCAGCGTTCCGTCCACGATTCCAACACTAACCGCGGCGACATAATCTTTCAAAGGAATCTTTTGAATTATCTTCTGTTTCTTTAAATGTTTCAACGCTAACGCCAGCGCGATAAATCCACCGGTGATCGCGGCTGTCCTGGTTCCGCCGTCGGCCTGAATGACATCACAATCCACTTTAATTGTACGCTCCCCCATCCGGGCCCGGTCAACCACCGCCCGCAGAGACCGGCCGATCAGCCGCTGAATCTCATGCACGCGCCCACTGGTGTCATTCCGCCGGATCCGGCTTAAACAGGACCGGGGCAGCATACCGTATTCCGCCGTCACCCATCCGCTGCCCGTATTCTTTAAAAACGGCGGCACCCCGTCTTCAACCGTCGCAGCGCAGAGAACCCGTGTCTGGCCGAATTCGATGAGACAACAGCCTTCCGCGTATTTGGTGTAATTTTTTACAACCCGAATCGTCCGCAATTCAGTCCGGGAACGCCCGTCGGATCTCATGCGACCCCCTTTCCGCAAAACCCCGCGTGAATTATTTCTGTCCTGCCCCCCTCGCTGTCCTCTCCTGATATTCCGCCGTCACCGTGGTCGTGATCCCTCCCCGAGGGTTCATGACCGCCGTCACTTTAACCCGCCGCGGCCGGCACGCCTTCACGACATCGTCCAGAATCCGGTTGACAAGATGCTCATGGAAGATGCCCAGATTCCGGAAAGCGACAATATACATTTTAAACGACTTAAGTTCCAGACACCACTGCCGCGGCTCATAAGACACCCGCACCGAAGCAAAATCGGGCAATCCAGTCTTAGGGCAAATACAGGTGAATTCCGGTATGTCAAGCTCAACCGTATAGGTCCGATCCGCATACTGGTTTTCCCAAACTTCGATATCCGGTAACAGGATAGACCGAACGCCGGCTTGCAGCCCTTCATAAGCGCTTTTTTTCTTCATAATTTCATCCTCCCCGGGAGATTATCGTAAATTCATCAATTTATGCCACTGCGGCAGAACCCTGACATTAGAAATAACGTCCAAACAACAGTCCTGATACTCCAGGCATTGCTCCAAAATCCCGGCATCCAGATCTTGAAAACACGGCTGAAGAACCACCCAAAGACCTTTATCGAATCCAGCAATCAGTTCCGCGGCTCTCATGACGTCGGCCTTATGCGTGGTTTGCGAAACCACAATCTTGATAAAGACTTCAACCGGATTATCCCGAACAATTTTTAAAAAACGTTTGTGCTCCTGCCAATAGTCCCGCTCGCCGGTTGAACTGGGCAATTTAATATCCATGGCGATCATATCAACGCCCGATATGACACTTTCGAGCTCATCGCATAAAACCCCGTTCGTATCAAGATAGACCGGCATACCGGATTCTCTAAAAAGAGGTAACAGACTTTTCAGAAAAACCGACTGTAAAAGCGGTTCCCCGCCGGTCAAACTCACCGAGTGGCAATGGGACCATAAAGACGTCACCTGCTCAAAAACCTGGTGAGAGCCCATTTCCCGGGGCGTCGCATGTTCCGGAAGAGCATGAGGCGTGTCACACCACCGGCAGCGCATGTTACAGTTATAAAACCGGACAAAAACCTGCTTGACCCCCGCGTAGGGGCCTTCCCCCTGCAGGGAAGAAAATATTTCGATGACCGGCGCGATTCTGTCCATCATCATGTTTTCTTCAGTTTCATAAGGGGATCGGGAATACCCAGGGCTTGAAACCCTTTCGCGCGCAAGAAGCAACTGTCACATGTCCCGCAGGGTTTCGCCCCCCCCCGGTAACATGACCAAGTTAAATGATAAGGAACGCCCCACTGCAAGCCCTTCTGAATAATCTGGGCTTTGCTCATGTGCAACAGCGGCGTTTCCACTTGAACCGGCCGTTTCTCTACCCCCGACTTTAAGCCGCATTGTAAGACCTGGCTAAAAGCGGCATAAAATTCCGGACGGCAATCGGGATACCCGGAATAGTCGATGGCGTTGGCCCCGATAAAAACACGACGGGCGCAGATCGCTTCTGCGCAGGAAACGGCAAAACTTAAGAAAATAATATTCCGGGCCGGGACATACGTAACCGGAATCCGATCCGGGCCACCGGAACGGTGATGCGGGACCGGGATGCTTTTATCCACCAGGGCGGAACCGCCCCAGGACAGGGAAATACGCACCGTTTCACAAGGGCATCCCGCGTACCGGGCCACTTCCCGCGCCTGCCGGATTTCCTTGCGGTGTGTCTGCCCGTAATCAAAAACAAGGCACTGTGGCTGATATCCCCGTCTTAAGGCATAGTAAAGCGTGGTCGCGGAATCCAGCCCCCCCGACAGCAGAACAACGGCCTTCTTGCCCCGGGACGCCAAGCACGGCCGGGCATATCCCGATGAAGAAGAAAGACAACTTTTCCTATTCATAATACGTGACACTGGCTTTCTCCGACTCCCATATTCTCACGTGCTTCACCCGGAAAGGCGCGCAATCACGGGCAAAGCCCTGATAAATAAATCGGGCCAGATTTTCTGTCGTCGGATTCTCTTTCTGAAAAGCCGGCAGATGATTGAGGCAGCCGTGATCCAGCTGTCTTAAAAAAGCATTGAGTTTTTTTTTGAGGTCCTGGAAATCCATCACCAGGCCTATCTCATTCAACATTTCGGCCTGAATCGTCACCTCTAATTTCCACGTATGACCATGCAACTCTTTGCAAGAGCCGTCATACCCCGCCAAAAAATGCGCTGCGGCAAAATCACCGCCGATGGTTAATTCATACATAAGCACAACCTCGTTTAAGATAACGTGATTCTTTTCACATCCTTAATATCATACCCCAAAAACCGCCTGGCCTGTTTCTGAAAATGTCCCGGCTGGTCGCTGACCAAAAATTTATATTGCGGGGCCCGCCGGGCATCCCGGCCAGCGTGCCGCTCCTCCAAAAGCGTCTGCACCAGTTTACTGACTTCCCAGGCGGAGTCCACAAGGGAAACCCCCCGCCCCAGGACATGGGTGATGACCGCCTTCAGCAAAGGATAATGCGTGCACCCCAGGATCAACGTGTCGGCCCGGCCGCTTTTTATCTTTTGCAAATATTCCTCCGCAACCTGACGGGTCACCGCCCTTCTAAACCACCCTTCTTCAACCAGCGGGACAAAAAGCGGGCACGGCTGACTGACCACTTTCACGCCGGGCATCGTCCGGGACAGCAACCGCTCGTACGAACCGCTGCTGATGGTCGCCCGCGTCGCGATAACGCCGATCCGCCGGTTCTTCGTCATCTGAACCGCCCGGTTCACCCCGGGTTCAATCACCCCAACGACCGGAACCGGAAATTGTTCCCGCAGCATTTCTAAAGCGTAACTCGAGGAAGAATTGCAGGCCACCACGATCATTTTAACATGATGTTTCATTAACACAGCCGCATTTTCAAGGGAGAACCTTATGATCGCATCCCTCGACTTGGTCCCGTACGGCACCCGGGCCGTGTCGCCTAAATACACAATATCCTCAAAGGGCAGCCGGCGCATCATGGCCTTCATAACCGTCAGCCCGCCCAGGCCGGAATCAAAAACTCCTATTGGGTTGTCTTTCCTCATGGATATTCACCTTCTCTTATAAACCGGGAGAAATATAATTTTAATAACCCAAGCGGGTGATATATTCCCTTAAACTTCTGGAAATTCCTTCCGCGATTTTCTGGCGATACTGATTAGAATTAAGTTGGCGTTCTTCCCGGGAATTGGAAAGGAACCCCACCTCAATCAACACAGCGGGCATCAAAGTGTTCCTCAGCACGCAGAATCCGGCTTTATATACGCCCCGGTTACGGGCGCGCGTTTCCTGCTCTATGCCTTCTGATATCGCCCGCGCTAAGGCCAGGGATTCCGAAGATTTAAAACTATACAGCATGTCTGTAACGATATTCTCCACGGATTTATTATGCCTCTGCATGGCCAGTTTACTAAAAAGGAGATCGTGGTTCCTGATCCGCTGAGGATCTTTCTGCTCCTGCCGTTCCAGAGGCCGGGGCGCATACACCTCCAGCCCGGAAGCCCGGCCGGTCGTGCTCGCATTGGCATGAATACTGATAAAAATATCGGCGACAAACTGGCTGGCGATCTCAGTACGCTGCTCCAGGGAGATGAACGTGTCATCGGACCGGGTCATCTTGACATCATACTGGGACTCCTCCAAGATTGTTTTAACCCGTTTGGCGATATCCAAAACAATATCTTTCTCATACGTCCCCGCCGTGCCAATAGCCCCAGGATCTTTGCCCCCATGTCCGGGGTCAATAATGATACGGCAAGGCCGCAGGGACACTGGGCCTTCCGGTTCTATCAGCTTCAGAATAACCTTGCGATAGAAATCCGCCGACACATGGATCTTCCCTCTCTGCCGCTTCAGGGGCTCACTTAAAAAGACCTTCTGCTGGTCAATGACGACAATTTCGCTGCCCACCATCGCCCTGGCCGACAACGCCCCCCGGCTGAGAGTGACCGCCTGGGACACGCTGTCCCAGTACCAATTCACCCCGTTCTGTTCACAGAGGGTCTTTAACGATGCACCCTCCGGGGAAGGCGTCCTGACCGTCACACACCCGGACAGGGAAAAAAGCACGGCCAGAAGGCACAGGAAATTTAACGGGCGTTTTAAAGGGCTGAAAATCATTACCGGATCCTCTCGTCTCTATAGAATTGCATACATTATACGTTTGCCTATAAAGACAAACAAGAAAAATCAGCAAAAAGGGGGAAAAACCTGCTTTTCAAAGTTAAAGAGACCTGGGCAAAAGGGAGGGAATCCTGGCGCACACGGCCTGAAATGTTAGAAAGAGGCCGGCGCCCGGGAAGAAAAATCTTCCGGAGACAAAGTCGTGGACACGTCCCCGCTCATGAGTCTGGGGGTCAAAAAAATCACGATTTCTGTTTTTCGGGTCAAATGGTCTTCATTATGAAAAGCGTGCCCCAAAAAAGGGATGTCCCCCAAGAGCGGGACTTTATTTTCAGAATCAATCTGCTCCTCTTTGATAAGCCCCCCGATGATGACCGTCACCCCGTCTTTAATCATCACCATGGTTTCTGCTTCTGACGTTTCAACGACCGGGATAGAATTATTATTGCTGGTCGTAAGCGTCCTGGTCACGGAGCTGACTTCCGGCCGGATTTTCATCGTGATAAAATCATCCCGGTGAATCGTGGGCGTCACATACAGTTTAATGCCGACATCAATAAAACTGATGCTTTCCGCAGTGGTTGTCGGCCCGCTGGCCGGAGTCGTCGTCGTGGTCGTCACATAAGGCTCCTGGGATCCCACCAGAATTCTGGCCTCCTGATTATTCAAAGCCGTGATCCGGGGAGAAGAAAGGATATTGGTTTCCCCGATGGTTTTAAGGGCTTCCATCAGAGCCGTGTAGTCATCTTTCTCCAGCGTTCCGACCGTCATGGTCCCGCTTTTATCCGTGGTATTTAAAACGCTAAAATTACTTTTAAAATTAAGATTATGATATTCCGAAGCCACCGCTTCCCAATCCACGCCAAATTTATACTGATCGCTTAAAACGACCTGCAAAATCTTGGCTTCAATAAGGACCTGCTGTTCCCTCACGTCAAAGGAATGAACCAGCTTGTCTATTTCCTCGATGGACACGGGGGTATCCCGGACGATAAGTTTGTTGGACCGCGCGTCATGCTTCACCTGGCCCACATTTTTTGTCAACACCTCCGCAACTTTTTGAGCCAGATCTTCCGCCTGGGCATAATTCAGTTCATAAACTTTGGTCGTGACCGGCACGTCTATCTTTCTAATCAACTCTTCCATTTCAGCAATAACGTCTCCGGAATCCGTTAAAACAAGCGTTCCGGACTTCGGGTCAAAAATAATCTTCCCCAGATAACTCTTCATCTGCGTTAACAACGTCACCATATCCTGGGCATCAGCGTAATCCAGGTGAACGATTCTGGTTTTCATGTCCCCGCCAAAGCGGTAGCCGTAGCGTTTTTCGAACTCGGCGGCCGGCATCACATGCAAGATCCCCCCATCGTTTTTATACGCGAGCCCGTTCGAATCCAGAATAATGCGCAGAGCGTCCTGCCATTGCACATTTTTAAGATAGACCGAAACATTGCCGCTGACGCCTTTACCCGTGATAATATTCATCCCGCTCTTCTGGGCGATCAGCTTCAAGATATCCATAATATCAACATTTTTCATCTGCAGGACATCAATCATGCCCTCTTCCGTATCCTCCTCTTTCTGCGGGGTCTTCTCTTCCCGGACGTCAGCCGGGGGACGGATTTCAATCACCTGGGAATACCCTTCTTCCGAAAAATCCTTTGATGTTGCGCCATGGTCCGCCAAAACCGGTTGCGCCAAAAAATCGGCTGTGACCGTCCGCGGGTCTGTCTTAACCAGCTGCCGGCGGACAACATCTCCCATCCGGGAGACAGGGGCCACCCGATCCGAAGAGCCGGGAGCCGGACTTACGCCCGCCGCTGCGGGGTTGGGGGGAACGGACTGAACTTCATAATCATTCAAAGCTTGATTAACAATATCCTGACGTTCGGCCGCCGTTCCGGAGGAAAAAGCCAAACAAAAAAGAATCCCGGTAAGGCATGCAATATATTTATATCGGTAAAAGGCTGTCATCATTTGGGTTCCCCCCGCCTTATTCCTCCCTAGCGGCTTGCAGCTTCAATAACAGGTTAATCTTCCAGAAGCAGTTCCAACGATGAATCGTGGACCACCACGATAACACGGTCTTCCCGCACCTCCCGCAAAATACCCTCCCCCATCGGTTCCCCCGGAGAAAGGAACAAGGTCTCCTTCCGGGCCAAGTCCTCCACAACAGCCTGCGGGTGTTGATCCAGCACAATGCCGTGCAGGCGGAAATTGGCTAAATCAGCTTTGGGAGCGGCTGGGGACTCAACGGCACGGGCCTTGGAGCCCGGGGGCTCCTTCGCATAAGGCATCACAAAAATCTCTCTTTGAGAAAAAATGCGGCTATACTCCACGAATGAGGACTGGGAATCCAGGATAGATTCATTCCTGGCGACGGCTTTGGGCTCAAAACGGGTTTCCTCGAAAGCCGGAAGAGCCCCGGGTTCTGCAAACGCATACCATCGCACGGCGCAGTACGCAAGCGCCGCAATAGCCACAATCTGAAAAACCTGCGTCATCTTTTTTAGCATACTGCCCCCGTCCAGCCCGTCGGTAGGAACCTCCCTCAGCTCCCTGCACGGTCAGATTCTACGAGTACTCTGTCATAAGTGCCGGGAGGTGTCAAGCAGATATAAAATTAATCAAGGAATTAAAACTTTACTTAAAACAAAACGGCACCGCAGCCCGCTGGTCCGCGGAGAATGCTTACTGATATCCGCTTCATCCACAAAATAAGAATACGGATCCTTTTGCAATTTAAAAACAAATTCCATCACCTGGGTAAAATCCCCTTCCAGGACCAGGCTGACTGAAAACTCTTTGTAATAATTAATCATTTTGGGCCTGTTGGGTTTAAGATCAGAAATACTCAAGCTGTTTCCAGCGGCCGTGGCCTCTATTTCGGTCAAAATCCCGGACATCACCTCTTCGTCAGACTGGGTCTGCCGGTAATCTTCCAGCAAGGCCTCGTACCGGCGCTGGACAACCCGGCTCTTATGGATGGTGCGGGACGCGCTTAACAATTTCTGTTCGGCATTCCGGATCTGCCGGTCAAGCCACTCCGAACGGGTCTGAACGGGGACGACCACCAGCGTCCTGACCAAATAAACCGCAAGCACCGCCAAAGAAAGGAAAAAAATTTTCTTCTCCCGCGGGCTAAGCTGAGCATGCATCATGGTTCGCTCTCCTTCTCATCACGGGATAACTGGCATAAAATTTTAAATTCCACGTATTCTTCCTTATACTGTTTCCGTTCCGTAGCATACTCCAGGGAAACTTTCTGAAACATCAAAGAGCTGACCAAGTTATTATGAAACTGGTTCACCGCACTCCGCGACACCCCCAGCCCCGACACAATTATTGTGCCCCTAGGATCAAGCTGCAGGGAGCGCAAAGAAACGGGTTCAGGCACCTGTTCATAAAGACCCCGGAGGATATCGACTAAAACAATCCGGCTGTGCAATTTATCCTGTAAAGCTTCAACCGCCTCGATATTTTCCCGCGCTCTTTTGACACTCACCTGCTTCTCCTCCACAACAGCCTGCAAACGGGACAGCCTGCGTTCTTTCTGAAAATTCTCCAGATTAAGCGCCGCCCATAAGACCCCCAACATGCCCAGGAGTACAATAATAAAACGGATCACCTCCCGGCGCTTGAGGGCTGAAGATTTGATCTGAATGATCTCCCGGGGAATCAGGTTCGTTTCTTGTGAGAGTCCGTTGGAGAGCCCTCCCAAAAGGGCAGTCCAGGACACGGATCCTGGGATAAGCCCGCCATGGTTCTTTTTCAACCTTTCCAACACCCGTTGACGCACGGACACCTGCTCCACGGCGGGTGAAACCTCAGAACCCTGCAGGCGCTCTTTCATCCAGGACAGCTCCGCTTCCGATATAATAATAAACCGGGCCACGGAACCGCCCAGTCCTTCACGGCGGCAGGCCTTGACCGTTAAAAAAATCTGATCCAGGAATGCGGCTCTTGTTTCCGGGGTTTCGTCCTCATGCCCAAAGGCCAAATAACGGGAAAACAAAAGCATGCCGCCCCGCATAAAACAAAGTTCCGAGCCGCGGCGATCGACATCCAGAAGCGCCACGACATGGTCCGCCGCATCCCGGGAACTCAAAAGATTTCTTCTGGACCAGGCCCCAACACCGAAGGAACTCAGGACCACCTGATGACAAGGCACCTTCCTGGCGGTCAGGAGGTTGATCTGGTTCAAAACAATACCCTTGGGGGCCGCCTGGATAAGCACTCGGGAGTACCCGTCGGGCTCCTTGGCGGTAACCGTATAACAAATGACAAGCTCCTCCCGGGCAAAGGGAGTCAGATGGCTTATCTGCAAATCAACCATGCGCTGGATCTCGGATGCCGAGTGGGAAGGCAAGCGCACCGGCCGCATCAAAACCTCCCGCCGGGAAACAAGCAGCACAACATGCCCTATCCTGGTCAAGGAAGCCGGGAGCCCTTCCCGAAGAGCCGCCTGCAGGGCCTCCGGGGAAGAAGGATCCAGAGCTCTCACAAAGAAATAAAAAGGGACCGCCTCCCCCCGGCGTACTCTCGCTTGCAGAATTTTTACATCCGTATCGGTTATAGAGACCACTGTTTTGTATATATCGCTCATTTTTCAACCCGCGCAAAAGGTTATTGCCTTTTCCAATACAGGACCGACAGATCGGCCCGCGAAACCACCGCTTCGATGCCCGACGACACCCCCCCGGGGCCGGAAAACCCGTTCACGGAAACACGAAAATAACTGGAAACCCGGGCCATGCTCTGATACATCAGCAAGGCGACGATCCGCTCTTCGCTGTTAAGAGACATCTGATTTATATCGAAAAGCCGGTCATCCGCCGTCGCCAAGCACCCGTCCTCTCCCCGGCGATTTTGCATTATTTTTTCCACAACGCCATCCGCGTCCTCTTTTTCCGTGTTCGTCTGGCCGCCGGTCACGGCCCGGGCCAAAGCCGTCAGGACCGGATGGGACGCCGTGTCCAGGTTGACCTGAAAACGGCCGGATGAGGGGTAGACCGTAATATACGGCTCGATTTTTTTGAATATTTCTTCCGTCATGCCCCGTACCAGGCGTATTTCCTCAACGCTTTCAAAAAAATAATTCTTACAGGGCCGGGGGGAGGCTAATTGCATGTAGAAATCACTTTCCGCGCCATAAGGCGCGTTAAACGTATTCTCATCCCTGTCTGTCCAGTCTATAACCGCAGACGCGATAATATCGGCAGTATCCTGGTCAAAACCAAAATACGTGATCAGGGCGCTGAGCACCTTATAATTTTGTGGCGACAGCAAATTCACGTTAATTTTGCTCTCCTCGTCCTCGAACCCAAACACCGGCCGCGCCGTTCCGTCCTCCCCCATCTCCAAATGCCGGATTTCAAAATACCCGTCCCCGGAGGAGACGCGGCGGAAAAGGTCTTCCGCCGTCTGGTTTTCGTCTAATGTTATGCCCCGCTGATACAGCGTGTCAAAAGCGCGGGTTTTCGGGTCCAGGCTGTCTTGCTGAATGCACGCCATAGCGTAGACAAGTCCGGAGATGGCCGTGTGGCCGGCTTTAAACTTCTCTCTCTGATACCGCGTCAGCGCCAGTTCAACGCCGGCCCGACGGCTTAACCCCAGGATAAAAACAGAAAGAATCGCCACGATCCAAAGAACGACAATCAAAATAACCCCGGCCCGGTCCGTCCCATACCTCTCCCCCGCGGCCCGATGGATGTTCCCAGGACACCGCTTCAATTCCCGTTTAAAAACGTTACAACGCACACCGCTTGCCTGCATACGATAAACGTCCCTGCCTTTCGACACCCCCGGGTTATTTCCAGGCCCCGGCGGGGATAAAAACATCCCTCCGCAAAGTAACCGTCTCTTCCGGAACCTGCGGATTAACCAGCGTCATTTCAATACGAACCAGAGACGGGAAATCCGGCTTTTCCCACGCGGGTTCCCAGAGGACATCGTCTGACGCCGCGCCCCGGGCCGTCTCCGCGAAAAAAAATTTCAAACTATCTTTTAAAACATAACGGTTAAGGATTTCCAAGCCCTCCCCCAAGGGCAAAACAGCCTCTCCCCCCCCGGACGGGAAAGGCCGTTCTTCCCGCACAAGACATTGCACACGGCCGTCTGCATTCATTTCTATCGTAACCGGTGTGCTGATGTGGGCCGTCCGGCCCCCGACGATCACCTTATGCACCGTCCCATAATCCGGTTCTTGAAGAAAATACCTCACCTCTTTTAATCCGTCTTCACCGGGATAAAGCAGTTTCAAGCCGGATGATGTCCCCTCAAAAAAATCGTCAAGGGCTTCGGCCGACCCCGCCGGACTATGATACGGCAGCATATTTTCCAGATCCCGGGCCATGGCATCAAACGACCAAAACGCCGAACGGGACCATTGTTCAAGTTTCTGCGCCCGTTTATGAATCTGCAGCCCGGCCGCGTATGTGGCATACAGGCTCCCCGCCAAGATAGACACCAGACTAAGGGCTAAAAGTATTTCAAGGAACGTAACCCCCCGCCTTCCCTGATGCGGAAGCTCCCGGCCTGTCCCGGCGAAAAAATCCGCCGGGACACCCGTATCTTTAAGACGCGTCAAAAATAAAACCGCGCCAGGAAAACGCACGTTTCTTGCCTCCCAGGTTCCATGTCACTTCCACAAAGAATTCATTCACCCCGTTGCCCATATTCGGGTCCGCGCTCTGAGACGCCCGGATGTGATACACAAAATCCCGGGACATAACCGGGAAGGTCCCCTCCTCGTGAGTTTGCCGCTCCATCATGCCCCGGGCCCAGACATGAGCCATAAGGTTATCCGCCCCCGACACGGCATCTGTGTAATCGCGGCTGTAGACCTCGGCCCGGAAACTCTGCACCAAAGAATTAACAAGGGACACGATGCTTATGGAAAAAACCACCATCGCCAAAAGGACTTCCAGAAGGACAAAACCCGCCGAAATCCATTTTCCGGGGCCCCCGGACATGCCGGATAAAAACCTTTGGGCGGTCATCAATATCTTCCTTCCGTTAAGGTCTCTGCCGGGAAAAACCAGACATCCACGGCCCCGCGGGAGCCTGCCGTTGACACCAGATAACAATCCGTCCGGCGGCAGAATTGACATTGGAAAAGGTCAATGCGGCCGTCCGGCGTAAAAACCGCTTCTTCCGGGCTTGCGGCCACCTCAATATCCGAAGAGACGGAAACAGCCCGGCCCCAACGTCCTGGCAAGGACTCATACGATACATGAGCTCCGGACTCCGGCTCCTCTTCCGCCGCCAGTTGAAAATTATAAGTCCGCGCGTCCTGCGCGAACGCCAGTCTGACGCGCGTCCCTTTGCGAATGGCCCAACTCTGCGCGAAACGCATCCTATAGGACAATTCATAGGCGACACTTCGCAATTTCAGCCTCGACCAAGAGCGGCCGAAATAAGGGACAGTCATCCCGGCCAGAACCATTATCAAAAAGACGGCCAATAACATCTCGATAAACGTAAAAGCACGCGTGCGTCCCCGGGCCGGGGAAAGGGCCGTTTCATTCTTTCTGCCAGTTGGCGATATCATCGTCGCTCTCCACCCCGTCAACGCCGAAAGAAAAAAGGTCATACCCGTCCGGATTATGCGTTCCCGGGAACCGGTAATTATATTCCTGCCCCCACGGATCAAGCGGGACCGCTTTCTTCTTGAGATACGGCCCCCCCCAGGTTTCCGGAACCGGGGGCGCCGACGGAATTTCAATCAACGCCTTCAGCCCCTGTTCCGTGGTGGGAAACCGCCCGACATCCAGTTCATACATGTCCAAAGCGACGGCTAAATTGGCCTCGATGTCCGCGACGGCCGCGGCCTGCTGGGCCTTTGATTTTTTCCCGGAAAAATTCGGCACGACCATGGCCGCCAAAACCCCGATAATCACCACCACCAAAAGGATCTCCACAAGGGTAAATCCCCGGGCCCCGCGATTGACTTTCTGTGTCATGATTGTATCCCCCCTCTTTCCCATCCACCCGCATGTTCCTATTTAATGATAAGATTCATTCTGAAAATCGGCAGCAACATCCCCAGGACAATAAATCCGATGAAAACACCCATCACCAGAATCAAAACCGGCTCTATCAGGCTGGCCACCCGTTTCATGGTGCGTTCCGATTGATGTTCATAATAAGACGCCAGCTTCAGCAAGCCCTGGTGCAACTGTCCGGTTTCTTCGCCGACAACAACCATATTCACGGCGGCCTCGGGGAAAAAAGCGCACGATTGCATCGCCTGCGTTAAACTCCCTCCCCCGGTCAGCCGGTGATGCATCTTAAGGGCCTCCTGTTTGAACAATTCATTATCAATAACCTGACAAACCGTGTCAATAGCCGTCACGACTGTGACCCCATTAGAAAGCAACGTGCCGAGCGTCCTAGCGAACCGTCCGATTTCCACCTCCTGGATGAACGGCCCGATGCCCGGAATTTTCAGCTTCAAGCTGTCGATACCCTTTTTCCCTTCAGGGGTCGCGCAGGCCCTCCGCAACAGCACCGCGGCCAGCGCCAAGACGGCCAAAAGAGCCCACCAGAACCGGGCCAGGAAATGGCTCACCGCCAAAAGCACGGTCGTGACCAACGGCAGGGATTCATTCATGTCGATAAAAATCGTCGATATCCTGGGGATGACCCATGTTAAAATAACAAATATGGTGACGCTTCCGACGACAAGGATCAGCCCCGGATACATCAAGCTGGTCCTGACCTGGGATTGTATGTCATAATCTTTCTCCACATAATCAGCCAGCCGGGCCAAAACAACATCCAGTTTCCCGCCGACTTCCCCCGAACGGACGATGTTAATATAAAACGGAGAAAAAACCCCAGGGACCCGGGCCAAGGCCGATGACAAGGCCCCGCCGTCTTCAACCACCGCGACCATCTGTCCGATAACCGTTTGGAGCCTCTTGTGCTTCACCTGCTTATTCACCAGATATAAAGCTCTTAAAACCGGCACCCCGGCGCTGATAAGATCGCTCATCTGCCGGGTGAAAATCATGATGTCCTGGGGCCGCACCCGCAGGCCCGGCGACGCCGCCCCGCCCTCCCCGGAGCCCCGCTTGGCCGCAGACGCCGGAGGCGCGGCCTGCACATGCAGCGGCGTGTAGCCCATCTTAAGAATACGGCCGACCGCCATCTCCTCATGATCCGCCTCAATAACCCCTTCGACGACTTGCGAGGGGCCTTGCTTGGCTTTGTAAAAAAATTGTCCCATACAATATCATCTCCTGAACAGGCACGGCACACGTCAAAAATTCGTATCGTCTTTCGTGACCCGGATAATCTCGCCCAGGGTGGTTTTCCCGTCAAGAACCTTTTCCCACCCGTGTTTCAACAGGGTTTTCATCCCCTGTTCAACGGCTTTCTTGGTTATTTGAGCGGCGGTTGCCCGGGACAGGATCATCTCACGGATCACATCGTTTAATAACAAAAATTCATAAATCCCCTCCCGTCCGCGGTACCCTGTCCCCTGGCACGCCTCGCACCCCTGCGGTTCAAATAAAGTCTGTGGACGCGCCCCCGGGAATTCCTCCCTGACGGTCTTCAGGAACTCTTCGGTGACCGGCACAGCCCTTTTACATAAAGGGCACAAAACCCGCACCAGCCTTTGCGCGATAAAACACTCCACGGAGCTGCAAATCAAATACGGAGCCACCCCCATGTCGATCAGGCGCGTAATGCCGCTGGCGGCGTCATTGGTGTGCAAGGTCGAAAAAACCAGGTGCCCGGTTAATGCGATTTGAATCGCGATCTCCGCGGTTTCCTGGTCACGGACTTCTCCCACCATCATGATATCCGGATCATGGCGCAGCATCGACCTTAAACCCTGACTGAACGTCAAATGGATCGCCGGGTTAATCTGAATCTGCGTGATGCCGTTAAGCTGATACTCAATCGGGTCTTCAATAGTGATGATCTTTTTGTCTGCTGTGTTGACATGAGCCAAGCAGGAATACAGCGTCGTTGTTTTCCCGCTCCCCGTCGGGCCGGTCACGAACACAATGCCGTGGGGTTTCTGAATGAGGTGTTCCAGAAGCTCCTGTTCCCGGGCGTTCAGCCCGAGCTCATGCATATTATAAAGCCGGTTAGCACTTAAAATCCGGATAACGACACTCTCCCCGTACTGGGTCGGAAGAAAAGACACTCTTAAATCCAGGCTCATTCCCCCGACCTTCACCTTAAACCGCCCGTCCTGGGGGAGGCGCTTCTCTGCGATATTAAGATTAGACATAATTTTAATCCGGGAATTAATCGCTTCCTTAAAATTCCAGATATTCGTCGGAACCTGGGTGTCATAAAGGACCCCGTCAATACGGCAACGGATTTTCAAATCCTGCTCATACGGTTCAATATGAATGTCCGTGGCCCGGGTCCGGTACGCCTCAAACAAAATCTGGTTGATAAATTTCCCGATCGAAGCGTCGGAGTCGATCTGTTCAATGTCCTCGACGTCGCCGGCCGGATTCCTGTCACCGGGCAAGGCGTCCTTCATCTTGGCAATCGTGTCTGCGCCGACCCCGTAATATTCCCGTATCGCCTCAAGGATATCGGCCTCCCGGGACAGGACCGCTTTGATCTTCCCCGGATGCACCATTTGAAGCCCGTCCAGCACAAAAATATTCTGCGGATAAGCCGTCGCGACCGTCAATATCCCCGCCGCCGGATCATAGCGGACCGGGAACACCTTATAGTGCGTGACGATCGTCGCCGGCAGACGCGGCAGGACATTCCTGTCAACCGGAAAAATTTTCAAATCAAGGTATTCCACATTCAGGTGATCCGCCCAAAGAGGATAAAGACCTCTTTCCTCCGAGATAAAACCCAGGCGCACCAGTGTCCCGGGAAACAGGTCTTCCCCGGGAAGCTGTTTCTCCTGGGCTTCCTTAAGCTGGGCCTGGCTGAGCCATCCCTGCTCGACCAACAGCTGGCCGAATGATTTTGGTTGAATCCCGTCCACCTGCGCGTTCCTCCCTTTGTAAACGGCCGAAGAGCTATTCTCCGGATTCCCCCGTTCTTACATCCTCCTGTCCGGCCTCCCGGGAAAAAGCGGACTGCGCCAGAATAATTTCCAGATTATTCCGGGCGCTGACATAATCCGGATCAATCCGCAGCGCCTCGCGGAAATGATAAACCGCCCGCCGGAAATCGGCTTTCTTAATGTAAATGGCTCCCAGGCTATTATGCACGCGGGGGTTGTCCGGCTCATAAATCAATATCTCTGCAAAATGCATAGCGGCTTCTTCCAAAGCCCCGTTCTTTAAATACATATCCCCCAAGACACTGTGCACATACAAATACGCCGGGTCTAAGGCGAGGGCCCGCAAATACGCGCGTTCCGCCTGGACCCCTTTATTCTGGACCCAATAAACATTCCCCAAATTCTTAAATATTTCAGGCTGGTGAGGGGACAAAGCCGCGGCGCGCGTCAGGAATGTTTGCGCGAGGGCATACTCCCCTTCTTCCATAAGCACCACCCCGTAATTGCTGCTGGCCTGCGCGTGGTCCGGGTTGAGGCGCAAGGCCGTTTCAAAACACCTCTTGGCTTCCTGCGTCCGGCCTTCCTCATAAAACAAATTGCCGAGGTTATTATAGTTCTGGGCATCCGTGGAATGAAAACGGGCCGCGGCCCAAAAATGCTTTTTGGCCGTTTCTTTATCACCGTCGCGGAGGAACGTCAGTCCCAGGTTGCAATGAGCGACGGGGTTCTGCGGGTCGAGTTTCAACACATACCCCCACAAAGCATACCCGTCTTTCCAGATGGAAGCCTGGAGAAAAGCCGCGGACACCAGAACGCCCGCGATCACACCGGTTACAGCCTGCGTCCCCCAAAAATATCCCCGCCCTTTTTTCTCGGCCATCCGCAACAGGCGGTCATACGCAGCTCCCAGCGCCAGGCAGAATCCCACACCCGGCAAATACATAAACCGGTCCGCAACCGGATTCAGTTCCCCGCCGGAAGGGCTGGTCCGCAGCACGAGAAAAATCGTCGCCAAATAAAACATCACCGGAACATAAAACCACTTTTTCCTCCTTAAAATATACGCCCCCCCGCACAAAGCAAGACAAGCCAACATGGCTTTCCAATAAGCCTCCTGCCCCCAGGAAACGGGTCCTGGCCAATTATAAAGCGGACACAGATGAAACGGCATAAAAAACTTGTAAACATAAAACATAAACGTCCAAACCCAGGTGAGGATCGGCACCGATAAAGGATCTGTTTCCTGTCCCCAATGCCGCGACAGAGTGATCCACGCCAAAGGGAACAGCATCAAAACCAAAGGAATTTTCTCTCCCAGACACTGCCGGGTCAGTCGACGGCCAACGAAACTGTCGCAGACGAATAAAACAATCGGCAAGCTGGCCGCCATCGGCTTGGCCAGCATGCTTAACAGCCCGAACAGCAATGTCAACAGGTAACGGGCCGGCGTCCGGGTCCGGATATAGGTCAGATATTGAAGGAGCGCCAGAAGATAAAAAAACGTACTCAAGACGTCTTTGCGGGCGCTGATCCAGGCCACCGCTTCAACATGCAAGGGATGGATCCCAAAAATAAGCGCCGCCATGCCCGCGGCCCGTTCGGTGACGCCGGCCCGAAGCGCCAAACAATAAACCAGGAACACCACACCCAGGTGAAGGAACACATTATTCAGGTGTGAGACCACCGGCGCGCCATGAAAATAATGGTACTCAAGCGCAAACGAAAGAACGGTTAAGGGGATATAGATATTATAGACTGTGGATGAAAAAATTTCACCCACCCGGGGGAACGTCAGCCGGCGAACCAACGGATTGAACTCGCAATGCCCCTGATCATCCCACACAAACTGCCCCGGCATCGCCGGCAAATAAATAATAACCGAACAGACAAAGGCCACCAGAAGGATCAGAACCCCCTGTCGTTGAGAAACAGCGCGCATTATAAATTCCCGGACAGTACTCATAGACACCCGCGTTGACAAACTTCGATCCAGGGGAAAGCTCCGACCCGAAGGAAAAAGCGTTTCAGGGAGAGGCCGGGCGATCAGGAATCAAGAAAATAATATATTCTGTGCGTAAAATCAACCGGTTCTCGGAACGAAAAATAAAACCCAAAAAAGGCAAATCCCCGAGTAAGGGGACCTTGGATGTCCGCTCCAATTCTTTTTCACGCAAAAGCCCTCCCAGGACAATCACATCCTGTTTTTTCAAGGACACCTCAAGGGAATCCTTCGGTATAAAGTTGTCCGAAACGGAAGAATGAAGGGCCGGAGCATTGTCAGCCAACCAGGTGAGTTCAGGGCTTACCCGGACCAGAAACCGCTCTTTATCGGCATTCTTCAAGCGCACCTTGATCGTCATAGCCATTCCTTCCGGGTCCTTGAAACTTTTCGCATTACTCGCCGTATCCAAAACAAAAATCGTTTCATGATTTAAATCAGCCGTCCCGGTCATATCATAAAGATCGATCAGCTGCCCGGCCGCATCCAAAGCGTCCTTGAGCACCGGCAGGTCTTCTTTCGTAATCGTCCCAACACTCAAATGATTATTCTCCGGAGGCAGGCCAGCTCTGTAGCCCAAAACATCCGCTTTCTGATATTCCGACACAATCGCCTCCCAGTCGATCCCATCCTGGTGCTCTTCATTCAGTTGAATCCGCGACATCTGCAGCCGCCATACGATCTCAGGGGTCTTGGTCAGCGTTTGAAAAAACGCCTCAATTTTCGTAAAATTCGCCGCCAAGTCCTTCACGGTCAGCTCCCGGGTTTCCTCATTCACTGCCAGCGCCCCGACCCCCTCTGTTAACACAGCCGAAAGTTTCTCTGCCGCGGCCTTCAGATCGGCTTTCCCCACAAAAAACGTTTTTGTCACCAAAGGGGGCATATCCCAAGATTTCAGCATGTCTATCATCTGTTCCAGGGGCTCCTGCCGATCCAGGACAACCACCTGCTGATTCTTTTCATCCATGAACAGATGTCCTTTCAGGCTTTCCAGTTGTTCCAAATTTTCTTTGATGTCTTTGACCGTCCGATAACGCAATCTCATGACAGCCACATCTGTTTCCGGCGCGAAAGGCTGGCCATACTTGCTTTCATACTCCCCGGAGGTCAAAACGCGAACATCCCGGCCTTCAAACACAAACGCACCGTCGCTTAATTTCGCAAGCAAAAATAAAAGCTGCTCAAACGGGATATTCCGCAGACACAATGTAACCTTCCCCTCCAAGGCGTCCGCGCCCTCAATCCGCACACCGCTCCGGTCGGAAACAACGCGCATGGCTTCCTGAATAGAACTTTGCTCAAAATTCACTTCCGGGATAATCTGCGAGGCAGGGCGTTCGACCTGGGGAACAGCAGAAGCGGCCTCCCCTTCCGCCCCTTTCTCGGGAATTATAATTTCCATCACGAATGTTTCCTGCGTGGCCCCTGACAATAAGCCCGGATATTCTTCTTTAAGGGCTGCCTCCCCCCCCGGCAACACCCCCGGGAAATCCTCTTTTAAAGGCGCGTCCCGCCCCGTATCCACCTTCTCCTCCGGAAAAAGATCCGCAGGCAGGGCAGGTTCTTCCGCCCGAATTCCAACGGCACATAGGCACACCATAAGACCCGTCATTAAAAAATTTTTCAGCATATCAATCCTTTTCTTTCAACCCTGACTTGAATTTATCCAATTGTTGTTGAGAATACGCGTTGGAAGAATCTTCCCTCACCAGCGTCTCGGCAATAGCCACCGCTTCTTCAATCCTTCCTAACCTGTACAAGACCTCCGCTTTGGTGTCCCAAAAGGCATAATTATCCGGATCCAGAGCCAACGCGCGCTCCGCCAGCTCCAGGGCCCGGTCCAAATGAATATTTTGTTCGGCATAAATCCACGCCAAATCGTTGTAGGGCCCCGCCAAACCCGGAGCTTGATCCATGCTCTTCTTAAGCAACGTCTCTTTTTCCTGAAACGTCAGGCTCGGGAACCTCGACTGAAATTCATAATAGCTTGGATAACTGGTCATAAAAACCAGAACGGAAAGGACAGTCATCGCCCCGTTATAAACGTAGTGCATAACGACCCCCGGGATCGATGACCGCGTCCACATCCGTTGTAATGTTAACAGCATTCCCAGAAGGGCCACCATCGTGATCGCAACCCAATCGCCCCAGTACTGTTCAACATGAAGAAGGCCGAAAAGAAACGCGACCAGGATAACCGCCGTTTTCTTCCCTCTTATCTTCTCGATAAAATAATAAAAATACCCCCGGAAAAGAATTTCCTCAAAAAAAGGCGCCATAAATACAGCGACCATCAATAAAGATACAAAAACCCAGGGTGAGGTCGTCGATTCCACCATCCGGGACAAGGGGGTTGCCGGCTGCGTTTCCCGGCAATAAATCAACAAGCTGGAAACCACTGCCATCCCCATGCCGGAAAGAACCGGGATGCCGATCATCCGCCACAAGGAAAGGCCCTGGCGCTTCAGTCCAAGGACATCGCGGAAAGAAATATTTTTGTATTTCTTGATATTTCTCCGAATAAACCACAAGAGAAAGAGCGGCGACAGCCCGGAAATGATAACAACCTCTCCAAGCTCGGATTGAATCTGAGGATAAAGCTCCGCCAGAAAATCCAGCCCCAAAGTCAAGCACGACATGACCGCACAAAAAATCAAGACCAGGTTAAAGGCATCCAGCGTCAGGGAAAGACGCAGCCCCAAGACCTGCGGATCCCGGCGAGTCGGGCTTAATCTTCTGGAAAACCCGTAACGCTTGAACAAATAAACCGGAAGGATAAAAAAGAATCCGTAAAGGGGGAAATCTGCCCATCGTTGGGATGACAGGAATAACAACAAGACCAGGATTCCATAAATCGCAACCGTTCCGGGGGCCGCCCGAACGCAAGCCCGGTAAAGCGCCAAGTCTTGTTTCTTGATAAAAACGGCATCAAAAAAAATAAACGCCATCACAAAAACAAAAAGCCAAAAAGACATTTCCCGATTCCTTCATCTCATCTTCTGATTTTTCAAGCCTGCACAGGTAAGGCCGGCAAATGGCATCCTCAAGGGGCAGAGAAAATGAGCGAGGAGGGGAGATCAGGATTCAAGTTTTCCGGCCGCAGGTCCACCGTAGTCCGCAGACGGCCATCCGGCTCGTAATATTTCGTCACCCCCGACTTTCTTGTCCACACGCTATAGAGACGCCCGCTCTCATAATAATGGGCAACGCGCAACAGCTCCCCCCCCCGGTAAACCCAGTCCTCTCTGACCCGGCCGTTACGATAATAAGCTTTTTTACGAACAATCAGTTCATCTTTGAATTTCAAATAAAGCTTGGGATTCCCATTATCATAATACTCTCTTTTTACGTAATCGCCCCGGGATTCCCCCGCCCAACCCCATAAAGGGACCCATATAATACTGATAGTAATTAGAATAGTATTTATTTTTTTATGCATCTTATAAAGTTCCTTTCTTTTTATATTATAAGGGATAAAAATTTTTTCGCAATTAAGTTTATTCTCCCCGCTTTTCCGGTTTCAGGGAGCTTCCCTTTCCCTGATTCAAAGGGCATTAAAACCTCCGAGCCATCTCCGGACACAAGGCGATCACCGCCGCCCGAAGGGCATTGACTTTCTGCCGGAGGACCGCGTCTTTCGCCAGCCAGCGGCGTACAACGCGCCTCTGACTGGCGATCATCAGCGCCGCGAATAATTCCGCCCTGTCTTCCGCTGGGCTCTCCATGGCGTAATACGTCACAAACCCCGGAACCGGGGGAGCGAAATAATTCACCGGATTCGCGCCCGGCTGCAAATTTTTCTGTGTTTGATAAGAAAAGCCCGGCCCGTTTATGCTTTCCCAATCACGAAACCGCCAGGCCAGTCCGTTTTGACTTTCAAACATATGATAAAGCTCATGATGGACATTCAGCCTTTGCTTAATAACATGACCCCGGTTTCTCAAGAAATCGATCACAATGATATGCGCATTACGCTGATAAAACCCTTCCAAGGGCCGGGAATCATAAAACTGCCTTTTCACCAGGGCAATCCCGTCCAATCCGGTTTTTTGATAAAAACATTCCGGGTACTTCCGCAGTTCCTCGCGCAACATCATAAGATAGTTTGCCAGAATTTTGTAATCCTGCGGGCCGGGAACGAAAAATATTATGGCAGGATTCATCCCTTCCGGCAGTTGGCGGTAAATGATCTTAACGCCAAATTCCTCTTCAATCTGGCGGACCAGTTGTTCAACAGAAGGCGTTCCCTCCGCCGCTGGGAGGGCCGGCGGCCCAGCCCAGCAGAAAACACAACTCAAGACCATAACCCAAACGAGGCGTTTCATTTCGGCTCTTTTAACAGCAGTTCGCGATAGAGCTGCGGGCGTTTTAACCGGTACGTCAGATACGCGAACACGGTAACCGGGACAAAAGAAATGAGCCCCCACTCCAGGATAGAAAAAAAAGCGTAAACCAATAATCCGGTTATAATAAACAAGGAGAGCCGGTATGCCCAGACCCGTCTCCATTTCAGATACACGGAACACACGACAAGGGCAAAAGAAATAAATGAAATAAGAAAAACCGTATAATTATCCGGCTGGACAAGGACAATGTTGTAACCGGGTTTGGTATTCAGGTACTGCAAGACCGGAATGGAGAAAAAGAAGATCGACAAGATCACGTAATATCCCAGCAGGCCGACGATCTGAATTTCTTTGGCAATCAATTTAAGCTCACTGTGCCCTTTCCCCCGGAGTTGATCCCGCCTTTTCATCACCAGATGAAAGACCAGAAAAAACGGCACGATATTGATCAAAACCATCCGGCCCAGCAATTGCAGATAAACCCAATCCATTGTCTCCGCCTTGTAATCCACTCCCCTAAAATATTTTCTTTCCCCATTCCTGACCAGAACAAGAAACAAAGCCGGAGGGAAAACACAGGTTTGCTTTCCGCCCGCCTCAATCTCATGCCCCGGGCAAGAGAAAAAGCCTTTTAACGCGGGAACATAGATCCGATGGCGCCACCGGCTTCTCAATAAACTCCACCAAATGAAACGCCACAAACGTCTCCTTTTGAAGAGGCCGGTCCGACAAGAAAAAAACCGGGATTTTTCTGCCGATCGGGCTCCGGCGCAGCGCGTCGAGGAAAGTCAAACCTTCCGACGATAAAACCAGGCCGTCTAAAAAAATCAGGCTGGGAACAAGTTTCCGGACCAACGCCAGCCCTTCCTCCTCATCCTCGGTCATAAAAGGACGAAACCCCAGGTATTTCAGTTCCGCGCATAACCGCTCCCCCCAGTCATCCCGGCGCAACAGGCACAGCACTGTTCGCGCCAGCCTATTTTTCATCCGGCGCTCCATATCCTCCACCAGGTCAGCCGCCGTGGGCCGGTCCACGCCCAACTCCAGGAGCTTATCAATGATATCCGCTTTATACAGGCCGGCGAGAACCTGCCGGGCGACAAAATCATAAAGGCGCCGGAAGTCCCGTTCTTTTTCCAGGCGTTCCTTATCGTTCATCTCCGTCCTTTTTGTCCGGACCTTGTCCGGCCTCCGACAAAATAATATCCGCCAATTGTTGGGCGATCAGCCGGTTCCCTTTCGGCGTGCAATGCCCGAAATTTCCGGCAAAAGAATCCGAGAAATACTCATTATAATCCCCGGCACGCAAAGCCTCCACAAAACCTTTTTTGTTCTCCACAAAAAGGATATCCGTCTGTCCCGAAAAAATGTCTTTCAAAGGCCCGATATCCCGAAGAGGGTACTGCATGCAAATCAACCGGATACCGCGTTTTAATATCAGAGACGCGATCTTCCGGTAATTCTCAACGGTTTCGGGTAAATATTTTTCCTGCTTTTCCCGGACCGTGTTGCCCTGGTGAAATATCATGCGCGCCTTTTCCTCTTCCCCCATCAGGGTATAAAGCTGCGCCAGGAGTTCATAAAAGAAAAAATCATCTGGATACTTTTTGATCGTCTCCTTCAGCACGATTTCCGCTTCCGGATAAAACCCGTGTTCCATCAGCCACTGCCCGATGGTGCCGTCGAGCTTAAAAAGCCTGGAATCTTTTAAAAACACCTTCCAGTAAAGGTCCTTGGCCACATCACTGCGTCCGAGCACTTCATAGCATTTCGCCAGTTCCATCATCGCCAGCACGGAATCCGTGCTGAGCAGCACGGCCCGGTGCAGCAAGGGAAGGGCGGTCCCGCACTGATCCTGTTCGGAATAACAACGGGCCAGTTCCACCAACGCCCCGTAATTATCGTGATTCAGCTGAACCGCCGCTTGAAGCTGTTCCTCGGCTTCCTTGTAGTTCTGATGCATGCGGTGGTACCACCCCAGATGCACGCGCAAATAACTTTCAGTCATCTTCAACCGGGTTATCCGCCTTAAAATTTCAAAACGATCTTCCGGTGAGGAGACGCGCGGCAGTTGCGCCACGGCGGCGGCTCTCCACGCCTGGATTTCCCGGATACGCTCCCGCACGATTTCCGAGGTGCGGACATCCGTGACAGGGTTTTCCTCCCCCGCCTCTTTCTCCCATCCGTCGGGAATCTGAAACACAGGTTCTCCTCCGCGCCGTTCTCGAAGTTTAGCGCTTACGTGAAGCCTGACGTAATGCACCAGTTTATAAAGCCGCCAGTGCTTTAAAACAGCCCCTATCCCTGTTTCCTCTTTTTTGTCATTCAACGCCACAGGGTCGTTAATCCCTATCATGGCAATAACAGCCTGGGGACGGTACGTCTGAAGATATCCCGGCAGCTGCAGCAGAATATCAGCGGATGTTTTGGAAACCAGCCCTTTATTGATAATTTGAAAAGACAAATCCGGACGCCTTTGCTTCAAAATCTGCCCGAGCTGCGACGGATAGGAATTCTCGCCGCCCAAGGCGGTTGTCGACTCCCCGATACAGAGAATCCGGTATTCCTTTCCTTTAAACGTAACCCGGTTCGAAACCTCTTGTAAAAAGGAAAAAACAAGCCCCCCGCCCCGCAAGACCCCTTCCACGAGAAGCAGCGACAAAACAACACCGCCGGTTATCAGCCCTATTTTCTGATAAAACGGCGTAGCCTGTCTTGCAGGAATATGATTTCTCTTCAACATGACAAATCTCTAACCAATCCGCCATCGCCGGATTTGCCGTTCTTCCAGCCGGACGGGCATCACGGAAGCCCAATCAGCCGGACGGTCCAGTCGGGCATAATCAACCGGCTGCAAAGCGGCCTCTTTATATTTGGAGTAATACTGGACAAGCCCCGCCGCCAAAGAAAGGATATCCGGAGACGGGGACACCCCTTTCAAAATAAGAAGAGGCCCCGGCCTGTCCTCGGATAATGTCATCATCAGATCATCGGGATGCGCTGATTTCATAAGCTGATCATTCTCATGTTCATCCCGGCCCAAAACTGCCACAAAATCCGGAGACACACGGAAATACCTCCCCCATCTTAAGATGGCGGTTTCCCGATAATCCCTAAAACCAAACTGCAAAAAATCCTTCATCTTACGGCCGAAAGAAACTTCCGTCAGCAGGCACCCGCCGCCCGGAGGGGAAAAAGCGGTTATCCCCCATTGTCTGGCCAAAGAAAACTGTTCCCTCCGGCCCCGCCCGGAAAGGCCCAGGAGCCGGCTACGGTCAATGCGCCCTTCCTCTTCCGGTATCGTGGGCGCTAATAACCGGGCCGACAGCGGCCTTAACAACCGACCCTCAAGACCAGCGGCTTTTTCCAGGACCCGCAGACACTCCCGTCTCTGCGACATGGATCGCTGCCCCACGACCTCGCCGGTAAAAAGAAAATCGGCCCCGGTATCCCGCATATATTGAGCCGCCTTTTTCATCATAAATAAATGGCAGTCCATGCAGGGATTAAACGCCACCCCGTATCCGTAACAGGGGGCTTTTAACATCTCAATATAATCGGCCTCCAGAGCGAAAACTTCTAAAGGAATCCCCAACTGCCGGGCCAAATCCGAGACCTGGAGCGGCTCACGGTCATCCCACGGCATAAGAAACGTCACGCCGACGACATCAACCCCAAGGTCCGTCATGATTTTAACCGCCAGCGCGCTGTCCAGCCCGCCGGACATCAGTCCGACCGCTTTGACACCCCCCGGCTGCGGCTGACCAGAACACACTGCCTTACCCACGCCTCTTCTCCTTGTCCGCATGGTGCCTCGGCGAGTCAACACCGTTGTCCCACGGCCTGCTTCCGGAACGCCTCCGGGTTTGATGCGGTATTAAAAAAATTCCAGATTATGCTCACAGATTTCCACAGGGTGATAACTGTCCATCAGGTTCAGGATCGCCTGCAGTGTGCTTTCTATCTGCGCCCGTTCGTTTCCGATCATGACAAAACCAATCTGCGCCACCTGCCATTTATCCTGCCCGGCCAGTTCGGCGACCGAAACATTGAATGAAGACCGCACCCGGTCTTTCAGCCGCCGCAAAACCGCCCTTTTATCTTTTAAAGACCGGGCCTCCTCGATGAAAACACGCACGGACAATAATCCGATATGCCCTGCCCCTTCTTCCATGCGAACTCCATTCATTCCTAGGGACACCCGGAGGCCCGATACAACAGCCGCCCGGGCTGCCCCCATAAAAAAGGCCCCTCTATTATACCCTGACAATTCTTTTTATCAACAAACCCGGATGGGTGACCAGCTCCGCGCAAAAGATCAGCCTACCCGGATCAATTTTGCCATAAAAAACCCTTCCATTTTTGACGTTGGGAGGACCCGGCAGCAATGCGCAACACGGGGGTCAAATTCCCGGCCCTCCCAACGCGTCAAGGCCGGGGTGGTTTCAAGACCGGGAAAATCCAAGGGAACGACATCCCACGTTCCTTTGTCCTTCCGCAACAGCCAGTCCACAACCCCCTCATTTTCTTCCGGGGCAAACGTACAGGTCGCATAAACTAATACCCCGCCGGGATTCAGAAGGCGGCTGGCCGACAACACAATCCCCCGCTGCTTTCGAACCATCTCTTTTATTTTACGCAAACTCCAGTACTCATAGGTTTTTGGCTCCGCAGATTTAAAACGGGTCTCACAACTGCACGGGACATCCACCAGAATCTTATCAAAAAGAGCGTCCTTGCTCCGAAAACGCCTCGCATCCATACAACAATAAGTAATGTTACCGGCCCCCAGCCCGGCGGCCACCGCTTTTAATTTATAAAACCGTGAACGCACCGCTTCCACGGCAACAAGAGTGCCACGGCCTTCCAGCAAAGCCGCGATTTGAGTCGTCTTGCTCCCCGGAGCCGCGCACATATCCAGAACCCTCTCCCCCGGGTGAGGATCCAGGGCAAGAACCGGAAGCATGCTGGCCAGACTTTGCCGGTACAGCCAGCCTTGTTCAAAATAACCCAACGCCGTTATAAGACCCGCGGAGTCCGGATCAATAATCAACGCTAACGGCCACCAGGGAACTTCCTGAAAACAGACCCCGATCCCTCTCAAGGCAGCCAAACACGCCTCCCGGCCTATTTTCAAGGTATTGATACGCACGCTTAAAGCCGGCGGCGAAGAAAAACACGATAACACCGCCTCTTGTTCCCGCGGGGGCAGAATCAAGCGAAGCCGCTCCAAAAACAATGACGGGAAAGCCTTATTCATGGACAGACAAAAATCCTTTCATAGCTTTTATTCAATGAGCATTTGGTTTACACGACCAAAAGGAGCGTAAACTAGAAATGCGAATTGATCCTTCAGCGCGAGTGAGCCAAGCGAACGAGCTGAAGGATGTTGGTTTCATACCCCGCAGCCTTGCTGCGGTTCATTGAGTCCAGAGCTTGTTCCGAGGTCTATACCTTTTTTTTCAGAAAACACGCGGACTCTTAAAAGAGTATCTATCCCGGGAAAACAGCGTGCCGAAAAGAACCCGTATTTTAACCAAAAACTCCTTTGCATCCAAGCCAAAAAGTGCTAAAAAATAGCATAATCACCATACGAGTTCAATGCCCTGCCCCCCGTTCTCTCAGGCACCGGCTGGGACAAAACGTATCGAGTCTATTATGGAACGTTTTAGATTTCATGCAAAAAAAATTTCCGGAGAATACGAAGACGGCGAAATTGAAGCCGTGGACAAAAATAAGGCCCTGGATCAGCTGGAGTCCCAAGGGCTGGTCGTCATCTCCCTGACAAAAGCCCATGCATCCCCGCCTTCGGGGCAGCAGCCGGCCAGTGCCGGGCAAAACCCATCCCCCGGGCGGCAGGGGCAGTTTCCGGCCCGGATTGTGATGCATTGGACGATCGTCGGCCTCTTTGTCCTTTCTGTTTCTTTTTTTGTGTGGATCAAAATTTTCTCCGCCGGCCCGGCGAAACGCATGCCGTATAAAATTCTTAATGTAAAATCAATCGAACCCAAAGATTTCAAACGCAAAGACATTATCATTCAGGTCCCGTCGGGTTCTACCAGCAAAGTCATCAAGACAGCCGCCCAGCAGGCCTATGACGAACAAAAAGCCGCCAACCCTTTTTTAGAAGAAGCCCGCTTCTTCTTTTATTCCGAGAAACAGGACCCGGACGTCCACAACCCGATCGCGACCTTGCGTTGGAACTGGGAAAAATATGGAAAATGGGAATACAACTTCACGTTAAATAACGAAAAAGACGCCGGAACGACCATCATCCCGGAGCGCCTCCAATATAAAAGAGATAAATTTGTGTCCTACAAATTCACGGTTTCCTCAAACATCTCTATCAAAGCCGTGCAGTCATTGTCGGAAAAACAACTCGTAAAACTGACGTCCGAGTGGAAAGATAAAGCCCCCGTTATCATCGCCGATGTCTATTATGAAGGATATTCAAGACCTCTGATGCATTGCGAACAACAGTCCAATTCCTCCTCAAAAGCGGACTGCCAATTTAACGCCAAATAAATTTACAAGAAACCAGAAGCCGACCCCACAGGGCACCATTGCTTTTCGCCGGACGCATTATTGGCGGGGCAGCCTGTACCCCTAAAAAAGCAGACCGCGAAAATCATACGGACTTGAATTACAGCGCCTTCTTGTAAGTGCGGTTTATCGCCTTAACCATACGCCTCACATTCCCCTACAGGCCGCCCCGTGGTCTTGTGCGAAGGCAGATAAAAATTCCTTTCTATTGAGGACTTTACCACCCCAAAAGTCTATGAGGCCGGCGGGCCGCTTGCGGCAAGGGATCCAGGAAATGTAATCAGTCTTTTAAAACTTTTTTTATCGCCTCTAGGATATAAACCAAATCCGAGGTTTTAACGATAAAATCATCGGCTCCGGACCGGCGGGCCCGCGCCACATCAATGGCCTCGACTTTATTAGTAAACATAATGATTTTGGCCCGTTGCGAGCTCTCCTCTTTCATCTGTTTGCATAAATTAAACCCATTGCCATCCGGGAGCATGATATCCAGCATCACCAGATCCGGGGCCGTTTCCCGGAACCGGGCCAAAGCTTCTCGGCAGTTTTCCGCCAAAACGACGTCATATCCCGTTGATGTTAACCGCAAATCCATGACCGAGAGCATATCTTCCTCGTCTTCGACAACTAAAATTTTCTTAGACACGGACATCTCCTTCCTTCAATCAAAGGTATAAATCCCAGAGCAAACTCTGGACTCAATTAACCGCAGCCAGCTGCGGGGTCGTAGATACCCACGGGTGAACCCCGTGGCATTAATCTAATTTTTACGGGCTTCGCCCGACGCTCTTTGAGCGTTTTAAAATTCATCCTCGGCTAAAAGCCGTGGAATTCTTCTCTTCGGGTTTATTAACCCAACATTTTTCCATTCCGGACATATCAGGCCATCCGGCCTCTAAAAGCGAACCACCAGACCACTAGCCAAACCACGATAACCGCGATGCTGATAAAAAAAACGACCGCGGGGCCATACGCCACAGCCATGGGAACGGCGATAAACGGCCAAAGGCCTCCTCCCATCAGCGGCTCATGAATCAATTGTTTATATCCGAAAGAAGAAAGAGCCTTCGTTTCCATACGGGGATCGACCACCCTTAACAGAAGCAAGCCTGTTGCGGTAACACCCATGGACTGCCCCATTTGGACCGTGGCCCGCTCAAACCACGCATCAGGCAAAAGCCGCCTGGCCAGCCACATGACACAAAAAACGTTCCAGGCCACCGCCGCTATCACGAGAATCAGGAAAGGGACGAGATCCGTCGCTATGGATTTCAGGTTCAACATGCATACGGCAGAAATAACCAGGTAATCCAAAGCCATGCCGGAGATGCGCTGCATGGTCTGCGGCTGAACAGAAAAACTTGGCACATAAAATTTCAGCATGTAGGACAACACAATCCCGCCCAGGATACTAAACGGCGCCAAAGGAAGGATGTGGAAAAAATTCTTCCCATCTGAAAAAGGAAAGCTCGAGACAATCAGCCATAACGCCTGCTTCACGACAAACCCGGTCAGGATAGCCAGGCCGACCAACAGCAAATGAAGAATGAAAGAGCGCACGGCCTGGGAGGAAAACGGCTGGGGTGCCGCATTGTCCTCGACCGTCAATTGTTCCCTGGCGGAGAGGACATCCTCCCTGCGTTTTAATATCTTCGTGTGGCCGCGCACGACCGCCCAGTTGATCAGGATCATACCGATGACCAACGCCGAGATGATCCCCACCGTAGCGGCGGCAAAGCTATAATCCGCGCCCTGCTCCCAACGCAGGGCCTCAAACGTGAAGTGCAGTGCGGCTGTCGTCCCGTGCCCCCCTTCGAAACCCAACGGGATGATGATACCCCAAAAAGGCGGCGTTGAAAACACCGGGGCCAGGACAAGCCATGAAAGCCCCAGGCCAACGACATACTGCCCCCAAGCCACAATCTGGCCATAAAGCAACTGCGGACCGCAATACCTCCAAATATTGCCGGGGGACAGCGACGGCAGCGTAAAACTCATAAACAACGCCGCAAAAACGACGTTGATCAAAATTGTCGGATAAATATCCCAGCCACGAGTGCACACCGGCGGGATAAACCGGCCCAACGTTTGCATAATGAGGAGCCCCAGCAACCCGCTGGTAATAGACGACGGTAAAAAAATCTTACGAAACAGTTTCTGCCTGTTTATGCCATACCCTAACGCGCGCAATAAAAACAAAAATAATATTGGGATCAAACAAATCATATGGATCGAATTCAAGCCTTGCTAATCATTAAAAATTCTATAAATGGTTGAAAAAATTTTTATATGGCTTATTGTTTCATAGGGGCCGACGGCAGTCAAGCTTCAAGGCGTATTTCCTTGTGCAAACACTCCCTTCGGCGACCCCTTGTCAGAATAAGGTAAGTGTCACAACCATCTTGCCGCATGCCCTTCAAGGACAAAACCGCCCCCTGTCTTGCTCTGCCACGGATCATCGGCTATAATAACAGCCGTTCCCCTTCACGAAGGGCACGAAAACTTTTTTGCTTAAAACAAGCAAACCATTATGCGCATTTTAAATTACGGCGCTGGCGCCGTCGGGCTCGGGATAGACTCATGCCTGATCGCAGCCGGATGTCACCTGGATATCCTGGCCCGGCCCCAGACCGTCAACGCTTTGACGCAATCGGGGTTCAAAAGGGACGGCCTTCTGGGCACCATCCACTGCCCTCCCGAACGGTTCCGGGCGTATGCCTCCCTGGACCTCCTCCCGCCGGAACCTTACGATTTCATCCTCGTATCGACCAAATCTTTTGACTCCGCAGAGGCGGCCAGGGACTTATATCGTCATCCAAAACTTTTCCACCCCTCAACCGCCATCGTCCTGTTTCAAAACGGCTGGGGAAACGCCGAACAATTTACCCCTTATTTTGAGGCCAGTCATATTTTCAACGCGCGCGTCATCACCGGTTTTGTTCGTCCGCAACCGGACGTCGTAACGATCACCGTACATGCCGACGCTATCCATATCGGCTGTCTATCAGGCAAAAAAACAATTCCCGTGGCCCCTCTGTGCCAGAAAATTTCCCAGGGCGGCATCCCGGCCCAAACGACCAATTCCATCGCCAAAGACCTCTGGGCTAAAATGCTCTATAATTGCGCCCTTAATTCCCTGGGGGCGGTCCTTGATGCCGCTTATGGAGAATTGGGGCGCTGTTCGGCCTCCCGAGAGTTATGCGACGCCATCATCACAGAAGTATTTCGGGTGATGACGGCCGCCGGATATGAAACCCACTGGCGGACTAGCGAAGAATACCTGGGGGTCTTTTACTCGTCTCTCCTCCCGCTCACCGCGAGCCACCACTCTTCAACCCTGCAAGATATCAAAGCCGGAAAAAAGACCGAGATTGATGCCCTGACCGGGGTTGTCATTCAACTCGCCCGGAGACATAGTATCCCGGTTCCCACTAACGATGTCGTCTATCGCATGATTAAGTTCCTGGAGCAAAAATGACAGATCAGCAGGCCTCCCGCCTTCAACGATACTCTCGCCAGGTCGAGTGAATCAACTTGGTCTTCATCCGGTTCGCGGGGGCTTCCCGTATGACATTAAAAAGGTCCGCAGAAATAATGGTCACGAAAACAAAAAATAACAGCATAAAAATCTTCATGGTGCCGGACCATGCGCCTGCCTGCCATTTTAAGTTTCTCTCGTCGATTCCGAACACGGCCGCGCTGCTGAAAAACAGGACTCCGGTACATAATATAAAAGCAACATGCATAATTTGATACACAAACAGTTCCAGGACACACAAAAAAACAAAAAACACCAAGAACGACAATGAAATAATTTCCGCCGTTTTAATCCGGCTCTTAATTTTTTCTTCCATTCCGGCCTCTCCTTCGTCTGTCTACGGGAAAAGATTAAATCAAAGGTATGACCCCCAGAGCAATCTCCAGACTCGATGAACCGCAACAAGCTGCGGGGTATTAAACCAAAATCCTTCCACTCGTCCGATTGGCTCACTCGCTGAAGGATCAATTCGCATTTCTAATTTACACTCTCCCTTTGGTCGTATACATTAAATGCTCATTGAATAAATTCATATTAAACATCAGGAATTCCAGACGCAAGGGGATTCACGAAAAATTTCCCGATAAAAAAAGCAGCAAAGAACCTTTGTTCTTTGCTGCTGAGAGAATGCCACACATGCTCTCACTCTTTATCGTCCGGCTTATTTTTTTCCTCAACAACCCGTTCCGTAATCTTACTCGGCGCCTGCTCATAATGGGAAAACTTCATGGAGTAGGAGCCACGCCCGCCGGTCATGGAGCGCAGATCCGTCGCATATTTAAACATTTCCGACTGCGGGATTTGAGCAATAATCGCCTCATGCTTCCCCTTGGGTTCCTGGCCAAGAATCCGTCCACGCCGGGAACTAATGTCCCCGGAAATGTGGCCGATAAAATCGCTGGGGATAACAATCGTGACTTCCATGATGGGCTCCAACAAAACGGGGCCGGCCTGCTTTATGGCTTCCTTCAAAGCCATGGCGCCGGCGATCTGAAACGCCATATCGGAAGAATCAACCGCGTGAAACGAACCATCAACCAGGCTGACCTGAATATTAATAATCGGCGACTTGGCCAGGACCCCTTCGTCTATGGTCTGCTTGACGCCTTTTTCAACCGAAGGGATATAATTTTTCGGGATGGCTCCGCCGAATATTTTATTGAGGAATTCATATTCCTCGCCATCCCGGGGGAGAGGCGCCACCTCCAGATCCACGTCTCCGTACTGTCCTCGTCCGCCGGACTGCTTTTTATATTTATACCGGTACCGGGCGGTTTTTGTGATGGTCTCCCGATAACGGACCTTCGGCGTTCCCAGGTCCACCTCCAAATTATACCGGCTTTTCATCCGGTCCAGAACGACCTTCAAATGAAGGTCCCCCATTCCGGAAATAATCATCTCTTTGGTTTCGGTGTCGCGTTCAATCTGCAACGTATGATCTTCTTCGCACATACGGGTTAAACAGGTGGAAATCTTTTCTTCATCCGCTCTCGTTTTCGGCTTGATAGACGCCGATAACGACGGGGACGGGAAAGAGATTGAGTGGAAAACAACATGAGTATTCGAAGCGCTCAAACTGTCTGAGACATGACTATTTTTTAATTTCGGCAACGCTACAATATCACCGCAATTCGCCTGCGGGACTTTAATCTGCTCCTTGCCCTGCAAAAGACTGATCGTGCTAATATGCTCCTTACTCTTACTGCGGCTATTATAATAATCCGTGTTCGGCTGCAATGTCCCGCTGACGACACGCATCAACGATAGTTGCCCGAGGTGCGGATCAAACAAGGATTTAAAAACAAACCCGCAAAAAACACCATCTTCTTCGGGGATTAAATCTTTTTCTTCTTCAGAATCCGTCATCTTGACTTTTAAAGCCGGCCGTTCCAGAGGAGACGGAAGATAAGCGACAACCGCCTCCAGCAATTCTTCAACCCCCGCATCGTTCAAAGCGCTGCCGCAAATGATGGGAAAAATCTTAGCCTGGACAACCGCCTGACGCAACACCCCTTGAATCTCATCCGGGGAAAGGGTCCCCTTTTCAAGATACTTTTCCAAGAGCTTGTCATCGCTCTCCGCAATCGCCTCGATAAAACCTGATGACTCCAGGTCAACTTTCACCGCCTTATTGGACAACTGATCCTGAATCGCCGCAATCACTGTATCGCTTTTGGCATCGCTCTTGTCGGTTTTATTGATAAAAATAATCCGCGGAAGCCCCATCTGATTAAGCCGGTCCCAAACATCTTCGGTGCCAACCTCAACCCCGTTAACCGCATCCACCAGTAAAATAGCGGCATCCGTAGCCTGCAAAGCCGCGACGGTTTCCCCGACGAAATCCATATAGCCAGGGGTATCAATCATTTGAATTTGATGGCCTTTATAATCCGCCTTTAGGAAACTCGCATTGATCGAAATTTTACGGTCTTGCTCATCCTCGTTATAATCACTGACCGTGCTGCCCTGCATGACATCTCCCTTTCTCGTCGTGGCTTTACAAAAAAAGAGGATGCTTTCCGCTAAAGTCGTTTTTCCACTTTGCGCGTGCCCTACTAGGGTGAGATTGCGTTTTAATTTAGCTTCCATATGGTCTTTCCTATTCCCTTAATTTATAAATTAAGTAAAAAATTTCCCCACTTTTGCATGGCTGCAAAAACGTATCCACAGGTCAGAACCCAAAACCACAAACAATTATTTATAAACTATCTCTCCTGACTCAACGTCAAGAGCGACATGGCGTCGTCCGATGTCCTGGCATAAATTTTCTCGCAATTTTATATTTTTCTCCTTTAAAATTTCAATCGTCGAATTCAAATTCTTCACATATTCCGCATCTTGTTCATTATGAACAACATTCTCTCCGGTCACCAACGCCACCTCAATATGTTCCCTGTCCGCTCCGATCAAAAGCATATCCGCTATCATCTCATCAATCGCCTCCGAAGCATTCCGCAGAGTTGAAGAATGCCATTGTTTGTCGATGCGGCCGGAAAAATATAACGCGTGCGCAAGGCCTCCAATTTTATGACTCGCATCGTACGCCATAATAACCAGGCAAGCACCGTTTGTATCCGACTCTAAAATAACCTCCCCCTGCCCTGCCATAATCTCCCCTCGATGAACATCGATTATTCTTTTCATCATACCTCCTTTGTTCAAATAAAAACTGCCCCTGGAAATAAAAAAGGCAACCCGGAATCAGGTTGCCTTTTTATTTCAGAAAAAGTCCTTGTTTGACAATCATAAAGCCATTACCCCCTTTGTAAGAGTTGTTTTTATTCTACTACTAAGCCCGGATATTTGCAAGCTATATATCCCGCCTGAAACGTTCCCCAGGATTTCTTTCCAAAGTCAGAGCAAGACAGATTTCTCCCCTCGATGACACTAAATTCAGGCCAAAAAGGATTGTTTAAGCTAGAAACCGGGCGAAAAGATCTGGGCTGACAAAAAAACCGGAGAACGGGGTTCTCCGGTTTCGTGATGAGTAACTGGTTTTTTTAACTGGACGATACGTATGAAGGTAGAAACAGGTAGGTTAAAACCTTATACGACCGTAGTTGTTATAAATATACCACAAATCCGGACTTTTGGCAATACAAGGTCCGGCCTGATTACCGGCGTTCGGCCATGCCGGAACAAGGAAAAGGGCGTAAAACAAGTGCCATCGTGGCCAACGGAAAAAAATGCAAAATCAAACGTGATAATGTGGTGTCCCTCTCGGCAATCCAAAAGAAAGCATTACTAAACAGGAATAAGGAAAAAATCAGTCCGACAAACAGGGCAATCGCTGTAATGAGCCATTTAAAGAGCGGATGCGAACCCCGGACGGAGGGGAAAAACAGCCTCAGAAGCAATAAACTCCAAACCAGACTCCAGTTTCCGCTTAAAAAGAAATCTAGGAAAAACTGGCTTAAAATAACCGGAATGCGTGAAAAAGCACACCAACTCAAATTAAACAACACTCCTTGGGAATTCACGTGGTGAGTAAATTTAAATATCGGAAAAATCACGGCCAGAGTTACGGACGGCAGAAAAAATTTCATCCCCGTCTTTAATCGGTCATCATTCTTCACCTTGCCTTGCCGAAAAATCAACATCAAAACAAACAAAATACTATATATAACCAAATAAGCGAGTCCTTCCCGTTTAACAAACGTTCCCATTCCGCCCAAAATGGCGGCAAGATATAAAAAACGGTCCTCCTTTTCCAGCCACCATAACAACAAAAAAATTACAGTGAGGCAGTTGTACACCATTAGGGGAAAATCCATATACGCCAAAGATGCGTGCAGGGCAAATAAATTAGCCGTCAGAAGAAGACCCAGGCTCCACAGGGCTTGTCTCGCATTCCCCAAGAATTTCACAAATTCATACTGAATCACAAGATAAGAAGCAAAATAAAACGGCACAAAAAATTTAACGACCTGATCGTTCCATTGACCTATATTTATAGCCATCCATGCCTGCAACAAAGACACATGCAAAGGATAACCACGATAAACAGGATCCAGGGGAAAGACGATTCTTTTTTCAAAATAAAACATTTTCGCATTTAAAGCATTGATCTTCAAAGGATCAAAACCGTAAACAGGGATGTGAAATGCTCGCCAGAAGATGTAAACACAATGAAAAATCAAGAAGACAACGATTAAAATATCCAGCAGTTCCCATAAAAATTCTGCCCGGCCAGGAACATGGCCCGGCACGATAGGGATGTCACGGGCGAAAAGATGCTCTTTCTTAAAATGCACATGTTTATAACGCACGGCCATCAGGGCGCCGCTGGCCGTAATTCCGAACATAAAAACCCTTAATTCCATTCCGCAAAAATTGCCCCCGGCCCAACTCCAAAAAAGCATGAAGAATGTCAACAGCCCGGTCCCAACGACAAAGGCCAAGGCGAATCTGGCCGCTAATGTTAATTCATCCCGGCCAAAAAGAAAAGAAAGGGCAACAAAGCCCATCGCCCAAGGGATAAAGAGTGCCAGAACAATGTTAATCCCAAGGATCACAGGCGTTCCTCCCGGACAGCTATAAGGCTGTCACAATCATACGGGGGAAAGGCAATGAACCCGGAAGGCAAGGATCGCAAGGGGTTTTGTTTCTGATACATAATTATGACATCCGGGGCATCATAATATTGCCCCAAAATATTGATCGGATAGAGGAAATAAGACAATTCCGTTTTTCTGAAGAAACCTTTTCCTTTTTCCAAGTTAAGGTCGCTCTTCATCACAGCCAGCTTTTTCCCGGAAACGTTCGAATGGCAATACCTCGCAAAATCAAATGTTTCTTTGTAAATTTTTTCATACTTTCCAGCTGTATCCGATCCCTTAAAATATTTATATTCATACGCAAACTGCCTGATTTGAAATTTTATTTGAAAAAAAGCTATAACAAAAACCATGACGAACGTCGTAATATAAATAATCCTCCCCCCTATTTTCCAAGGACTTCCCCCTTTTCTGATCTTCCACAACATACAAAGGGAGGAGAATATAGTTATGGCTCCATAAACATATCCTAAAATATTGATTCCCTTTATTTGAGTATACTGGCAATAATTAGGACTCATCATATAAAACGTATCAATAAAACGCACCATAGGTGATGACAACTCCCACAGAAACGGGAAAAAGGCCACGAAAATAATTCCAAGAATAGATAAAGACAACAATCCGATGAAATGGCCGCTTGGATTTTTTATATTATATGGATTCATGGCATATCTTCAGGATTAAAAGTTTTAAGTTCAATAATTATAATAAAAAATAAAGTCTTTGTGTGAAAATATTACACAAAATCATACTATTTTTTAAGTGTTGAATAAATTGTCTATATAGAATTTTCTGGACACTTCTTTGTCTATGCCTGACCATGACAGACATAGACACAAAAACACACAAGACTAAAAAAAAGTATTTTAAATAACAAAAAAACTATTTTTTTATTTAAAAATTTAATTGGCACAATTATTGCTTATCTTAAAATTAAGATAATAAACCTACCTTGGAGGGAAAGCTTATGAAAGCGTCATTACACAAACTCGGAATCATCTTTTTAGCGGTCTTTGGCATACTGACCTTGACCAACAGCCCGGCTTCAGCAGCATTTATTCCGGCTGACATTCTCTGGGTCGTTGACACATCCGGAAGCATGTCAGGGGACATTGCTGAAGTAAAAGCTCGCATTCAAGATTTTAACACGGCTATGGTTAACGCCGGCATCGACGCCAATTATGGCTTGGTGGAATTCGGCGGGAGTTCAGGAAACGGATACAACAGCAATACCGCTACCTTATATCAGGATATTACTGATTACGCGACTTTTATAGCCGCTGGCGGAGCCTTCAGCAAAACATCCGCTTCCGGCGGTGGAACAGAAAAAGGAAGCTATGCCACACTCCTCGGGCTTAATACCGCCACCTTTCGGTCTGGATCTGTCATCAATGTCATTTTGATTACAGATGAAGATGATGACAGCTCTTTGGCTGATTTCAACTCCGCAGATGCGGCCTTAACAGCCAAAAATGCCTTATTCAATTTTATCGGCGTGCCTGGCACAGATAATACGGATTCAAGATATGGCGTTCTTGCCAGCAATCATGGTGGCTACGCTTTTGACATTTATGATTTTCGTAATGATCCGGAAAATTTCTTCAACACATTTATTCAGTACAAAGTTCAAGAAATTACCGAGCACAACACCATTCCCGAACCGGCTTCAATGTCTTTATTAAGTATGGGATTATTAGGTTTAGCCGGGTTGAGGAAAAAAAGAAGTTAATTTGTTTTTTAAAATATCCGTAAAAAAGAAACCCACTTGTTATTAAGTGGGTTTCTTTTTTACGACAAAAACAGGACTTCTACTTCCTTGCTACTCTATAATGCCCCTACCGCACACGAACTATTCTGAAATACAGTCATAACACTGGATAACTGGTTTATTCTCTTGGTCAGAATGAGAAAACAATATAATGCTTGTCTTGACACATTGTTCCGTTTCCCCGCAAGCAGAACAATCAGAGTATAAATCCTCTTCCACGCAACGCTTATCACCTCTTTCAAAACGACATTCATAACATGTTTCCCCTGATTTCAAGGTGCCGGCAAAAGTACAATTAGGACATTTCTTACACTCTTGTTCCGACAAATAGCCCAAGGAACCGCAGGTTTCCTGCCTAGCCTGACAAACATAACAAGACTCTCCCTGCTTGGTTTTCCGGACCTCTTCACATTCTTTTTTAGAATCAGCCTTACATTTTTGGCATTCTTCTTCAGATAAAAGTTCCAAGTCTGCACAAGTTTGTTTCTTCTCCACACAACTATAGCACTGTATCCCTTCCCGGGTCAGCTTATCTTTCAGACATTCATTTTTCGGATCCTCCTGGCACAGCGCGCATTCTTCTTCTGACATAAGACCAAGGTCAATACATTCTTCCGGCTTATCTTCACAGCTGAAACATGCCTTGCCTTCTTTGGTCTTCTGTGCCGGCACGCACTGCTTCTTCGGATCATCCTGACACAGGCCGCACTCGTCTTCCGACATTAACCCCAGGTCAATACACTCTTCCGGCTTATCTTCACAGCTAAAGCATGCCTTGCCTTCTTTGGTCTTCTGTGCGGCTACACACTGCTTCTTCGGATCATCCTGACACAGGCCGCATTCGTCTTCCGACATTAACCCCAGGTCAATACACTCTTCCGGCTTATCTTCACAGCTGAAACATGCCTTGCCTTCTTTGGTCTTCTGTGCGGCTACACACTGCTTCTTCGGGTCATCCTGACACAAGCCGCACTCGTCTTCCGACATTAACCCCAGGTCAATACACTCTTCCGGCTTGTCTTCACAGCGGAAGCACGCCTTGCCTTCTTTGGTCTTCTGTGCCGGCACGCACTGCTTCTTCGGATCATCCTGACACAGGCCGCACTCGTCTTCCGACATTAACC
>CAZAXH010000010.1:0-57120 GCA_964489065.1 uncultured Planctomycetales bacterium
AACCAAAATCGACGAGAAATCGCCTTTTTTCGGTTTCTAATTCGGAATTTGTGTCCTGGTTTGTCTAGGTTTGTCCTCTTGCCATAATAGGGGATATTAGTGCATAATTATACAAATTGGTTCAAAAAATGCGCTATATCCCAAAATATTTTTTAATTTCTATATTTTTTTTAATCATGTCAGCCTCTCCAGGTTGGTCAGCGCCTACCCTTTCGTTTAAAGAAATGATTGACGAAGCCGATGTAATCGTTGAAGGCTTCGTGCTCGAACATGCGGATTCCGCGGATAAACTTTACCAGGAAAATGTGGGTTCTCCCAGCGTTACCGTTGTCCTAAGCTTGGGTCCGGTTAAGCAAACAAAATTTTATATTTCCAAAGTCTATAAGGGAGAACTTAAAGTCAATCAACTTATTGATATATACACTGATTCCAGGCAGTCGAAGTTCCCAGCGGAGATGAAGATTAAAAGACAGTATTTGATGTTTTTAAGCCGGAAATGGGACAAGAAAGGGTACCAGATCGTTAATAAAGATAAGGGCTACTGGCAGATTTTTGATTGTTCAGGAGAGAAGCGTTTAAAAGCATGGAACCAGGACAGCCGTTTGAGGAATCCGGATGCCTATCAGAGTTATGCTGATTTTGTGAAAGAGTTAGAAAGCAGTCTGTCGAAGATTGCTTTGGGCGAGGAATAATATTTTTATTAAGGTATTTTAGGAAAAGCGGGGCGTGAGAAAAGCACGCCCCGCTTTTTTAGGGAGATGTATCTGCCTTCGCAGAAGACCCCGGGCATGCCCGGGGATGGTGGCGGGAGATTAACAAGGCTTCCCAAGGGGGCTTCACCGGGAAGCAGCGCTTAAAATTTTTACCCGGTTTGAATTGGGATTAATCGGGATTAAACACGTCTTGTACCGGTTTTTGGTTATGCCGAGTCGGTGAAACGGTCGTAATTCTTATGGTAACAAGACGGCTTTTATATTATACTTGTTTCAGTTCTTATCCCGACGAAAAATAAACATAACCCGGAATGGGGGGCCTTGCGATTATGGCATCTAATAATTATGATACGGTTTCTGAGCGCCCGTGGGGCAGTTATTATAAACTTTACCAGGAAAAGGGTGTCTGGGTAAAGCGTGTTGCCGTGGACCCGGGATGCCGGTTAAGCCTGCAAAAACATCATAAGCGTTCTGAAAAGTGGATTATCGTGTGCGGCACGGGTATGGTCGTGATCAACGGGGTTGAAGTCACTGTGCATACGGGCTCTGTCGTGGATGTCCCGGTCGGCTCCGAGCATCGTATCGGGAATATTGGTAAGGAAAAGTTGGTCTTTATCGAAGTGGCCTGCGGTGAGTACTTGGGCGAAGACGATATAGTCCGTATTCAGGATGATTTCGCCCGAAACGATCATGATTGAGATTGGCACGTTGTTTATAACATATTGTTATTTAATATGTTATGTTTATATGGCCCCTGCCTGTCCGGCCCTTAAGGAAGGCGGCCGCAAGTTCATCCCGGCGGATGCTTCGCGTATCTTTTTTGTTGACATTTTTTGCTCTTACCACTAAAATTGAACTACTTTATGAGTAGCTTTTCCGGCTGTCCTAGGACATGGGACAGTTGTGCCATCAATGGTATTTGAGGAAGGTTAAAACTGGCATGTTCCTCTCCTTTTGGTACCATTGATACAAAAAGGCGGGTTGATTTTCAGCCCGCCTTTCTTTTATTATGAAAGGTCTTGGCTATTATGTTTTTCGCAGGTGGGAGGGCAGGATGTGTTCCATTTGGCGGTATTTCGTGATTGTTCGGCGGGCGATCATCATGCCTTTTTGAGAGAAAATTTTTTGGATTTCAGAGTCAGACAAGGGCGAGGCTTTATTCTCATTCGCGATAAGCTCTTTGATTTGTTCTTTAATAGTCCGGTTGGCAACGGTGTTTTCGGGTTCCCCGGACGATTTTTGCGCGGACTTCCCGACGGACTGGCAAAAGAAAAACTTAAAAGGGAAAAGCCCTTTGGGAGTGTACATATATTTGTTATGGATCGCCCGGCTTATGGTGGATTCATTGCGGTTGAGCGCCTCGGCAACATCTTTGAGGGTCATCGGGGCCAGTCCGGAATGCCCGTTCTTGAAGAATTTTTCTTGATGATTAAGAATGTGTTCCGCAATGGCCTGGATTGTTTGCCCGCGCTGTTCAATGCTTTTAATAAAAATAACGGCATTTTGGAGCTGCTCCCGGATGAATTTCTTTTCGGGGGCCGACAAACTCCCCTGGCGTATTAAAGCTTTGTATTTTTGGTTAATCCGTAAGGGCGGCAGTCCATCTTTATTAATTTGAACGGATAGTTTTTCGTCTTCTGTACGGACGACCGTTACATCGGGTTTAATATAAATGCTTTCCCGGATGGGGCGGTGGTTGCGTGCCGGGCGGGGATCCAAAGATGCGATGACCCGTGCGGCGGCCTTAACGTTATCAACGGGAACTTTAATTTTTTTGGCTATTTCCGTGAATTTTTTTCTCCCGAGCTCTTGGATGCATTCCCGGACGAGATGCGAGGCAAGTTCTGTTTCTCCCGGGGGCAGGGCGGCCAGCTGTAGTAGCAGGCATTCCCGAAGGTCCCGGGCGGCAATCCCGGGAGGATCGAAGCGCTGGATGACGCTCAGGATATGTTCCACGATGCTAATATCCTGGATCTCAAGGGTTGCGGCGATTTCTTCGCAACTTAAGGTGAGGTAACCGTCTTCATTCAGGTTTCCTATTATAAATTCGCCGATTTTTAAATGCAGGGGGTCTGAAACATCAACATGGAGTTGGCGGGACATCTTTTCTTCGAGCGTGTCGTGCTGCTTAAAAGGCTTTTCATCCGGCGGGTCGTTGTAAAGGGGCCCGTTGAAAAATGGCTCATCCGGACTTTCGATCAATTGATTCAGTGTCCGATCCATGGGAGTTTCGCTGTCGTGCTCCTCTTCCTGGCGTTTTAGAAGCATGTCCTCATCAATCTCCAGAAGAGGGTTATTCTGGAGCTCCATCTCAATGGTCTGATGGAGGTCCAGAAGAGGTAGTAATAGCACCTCAATGGATTGCTGCATGGATGGAGCCAGAATCTGTTTCTGGGTTTGGATTGTAGATAATTTCATGCTCATATGCAAGAAGTATACCACGCTAAAGAGTTTTTACCAAATTATTTCCGGTTGTTCCCTAACTTATTATAAAATATACTTAAAAAATTTTATTATATAATATGAATATATATAATAAAAAGATATAGATGTGATAATTTTTTTGAACATGTTGTAATGTCTTCTTGTTCTGAATGTTTCGGGTTTGTCCTGGTTTGTCATAGACAGGGATGTCTAATCTTTTAAACAATATCTTAGACCGGCTCAATCTTTATAAAAATATCCCCTGACGCTTGATACTTAAGTCAAAGCACTACAATCTGTTTCGTTCTCTAGAAAGAATATGATCCTGCCATGGCATAGTATTTGCTACATCACTTGTATCAAACCTTGATTTAGAATCTATATCCACAAAGAGGAGTTGATATACTATGCAAGGAGGATTATCAGTGAAAAAGAGGATGACAATTACGGAGGTAGCGGAGGTGGTGGGGATAAGCCCTAAAACTCTGGCACGCTGGGAAAAAGTCGGTAAGATCCGCCGGCCTAAGCGTGACTGGCGCGGGTGGCGGGTTTATGATGAGCAGGATATTCGTGAGATAAAAGATTTTCATGAAACCTTGTTCGAAGTTGAATAACCTGTTTTTATCATAAGGAGATATATAATGGATATAAAAAATTGTTTATCCTTGACCGCTTTGGCCGTGTCTATGCTGGTTGTAAGTCCGCAGGCTTTAGCGCAGAATTTTACGAATTGGACTCCTGATAGCGGCGCTCAGGAAGCGCCTGCCAATCTGACAACCGAAGAAGAGAAAATCAATGATGTCCTGAACCGGGTTGCTGCGGATGGGGATGCCGAGGAGTCGGAGGAAGCGGTGGAGGAAATGCTTCCCGGTCAGGAAGGGAGCAGCCGTTATACCTTGGGTCCTACCGATGTGATTGATGTGAGCGTGATGCGCCACCCCGAAGTAAGCGGGCAGTATATGATTAACCAGGAAGGCAAGATACAGTATGAGTTTGTCGGGGATATTAAAATCGCTGGCCTAACCAAAGACGAGGCGTCTAAGCTGATTGCGGAAAGATTATCAGAATATATCATTTCTCCGGAAGTTTCTGTTAAAATAACGGGTTATAACAGTAAGGTGGTTTATGTCGTGGGGGAAGTGGGGCGGCCAGGCAAGATTTACATGCGTGGGGACACGATTTCAATCAGGGAAGCTTTGATGCAGGCGGGGCTGCCTCAACTCACTGGAGTCACTCGGAAAAGCCGGCTTATCACTCCATCGGAATCAGGGAAAGCGGATGTTCGGAAAGTCGATGTGTACGCGCTTTTGTATGAAGGGGATTTAAGGGAGAATCTTGAAATGAAGCCGGGTGACGTGATTTATATCCCGGCGACGTTCCTGACAAAGGCGATGCGGGCGATTCAGCCGGTGGCGGCGCCGATCGGAACCGCAGCTGGCACCGGGCGCGCCGTGACGACAGGATTTTAGCCCTGACAACCGGCGTGTGCTGATTCCGCGAGTCTGCCGGATGGATTAATAATATTTTCGCAACCGAGCATTTTAAAATTAAGGAAGGGAATATGGCCGAATTGAACACAGATACAATGTCTTTCATGGCGTATTTAAAGATGTTTTTTCGCCGGAAAGAATTGGTGATTATACCCATGCTGCTGGGACTGTCTCTGGGGGTGTGCGTCGGAATTCTATTGCCGAAGAAATACCTGTCATCAACGGTTATTTTGGTCGAAGAGGGAAAAACCGATAACCCGTTGTTCAGTGACCTGGCGGTTTCTTCCACGGTTCAGCAGCGTATGAACACGATTAAGGAATCCATGCTCGGGTGGACCAGCCTGGTTGAACTGGTTAAGCGGCTTCATTTGGACAAGAACGTGAAGACCCGCCAGCAGTTTGAAGACTTGATCCTGGGGATTCGCAAAGATATTATGATCCGTCTGCGGGCGAACAATATCCTTGAACTGTCGTATATCGGGTTGGACCCTGTTCAGACGCAGGCGGTGGTACAGAATATTACGGATATTTTTATCGAACGTAACAAGAAAATTCAGACCCAGGAAACGCAGGACGCGATCACATTTATTGAACAGCAGCTTAAGATTTATAAAGGCAAGATTAAATCCGCTGAAATCGCCGAACTTCAGGACCAGCTTGATGAACTGCTCATCGATTCCACCGAGAGGCACCCTTTGGTCCGGCAGCTCCAGGAAAAGATGGACATTCAGAAGGCGGAACTGGAGGCGGAGAATCTTCAATATACCCAGCCGGATAAGCTGGAAAAGGAAACGAGCAATCCGTTGATTTCCAGCATCAAGGCCGCGTTGGATAAAATGGAGGGCACGGCGGGCGCGCCTAAGAGCGGAACCGCCGAGAACGATGAACTCTATAAAATTATGCTTTTGAATACGGTGGCCGCCCGGGACGTACGGGTGAACGAGCAGATTTATAATATGCTCCTGCAGCGTCTGGAGACGGCCAAAATCACCCAGAGCCTTCAGTTATCAAAGGAAGGGACGAAATATACGATTCTGGATCCGCCCCGGGTGCCGTTGCAGCCGTTTCAGCCTAACCGGGTTCTGGTCGCGGTGATCGGTGTTGTTTTGGGGGTGGCGCTGGGGATCGGCCTGGTATTTCTGCTGGAGTTCCTGGATAAGTCTTTTATCGACGTGGAGGAAGCGAAGGACTTTCTTGGTGTTCCTCTTTTAGGGGCGATCTCTAAAATAGAAACAGAGGTCACGGTTCGGATGGAAAGAGAGAAACAGGTATGGATGTATGCGGTGACGGTTCTGGGAAGCGCGATTTTAGTTATTGTGACGATAGCGGTTGAAAACTTTCTGAAATAGGCAATGGGCTTGTTGTGCGGTCCGGGCCCAGGAAAGGCAGGCCCGGCCAGGGGTGAAAACGTATGTACAAAAAACATTATGGATTTAAAGAGACGCCGTTTAATTTAACGCCGAATTCCAAATTCTTCTACGCCAGCGCAAAGCATACAGAGGCGATCAGCACGCTGGTTTACGCGATACGGGAGCGGAAGGGTTTTGTCGTCATCACCGGGGATATCGGTTCGGGGAAGACAACCATCTGTCGCACGCTTTTAAACCAGCTGGATTCGAACACGGAAGTCGTGCTGGTTACGAACACGCATATCAGCGGCAAGGACCTTTTGACCACGATATTGGACGACCTTGATATTGAATATGTCCCCGGATCGAAAGCCAAGCTGTTGTCCCAGCTGAACTATTATTTGATCGAACAGCTGCGCGGCGACAGGAATATTGTCCTGATTCTCGATGAAGCGCAAAATCTGGCCGCTTCGGTGCTCGAAGAAGTGCGCATGCTTTCGAATCTCGAAACGGAAAACGAGAAGCTGATCCAGATTATTTTTATCGGCCAGCCGGAGCTGAAGAAAAAATTGGCTTTGGCGCGTCTGGAACAGTTGCGTCAGCGGATCGCGGTCTTTTATCATTTAATCCCTTTGTCTTATAAAGAAACCAAGGAATATATCCTGCATCGGCTGAAGATCGCCAGTGAAAGCGACCGCCGGTATTTCAGCGATGAAGCTTTGGAATTGGTGTGGAAATATTCCAAAGGGGTGCCGCGGCTGGTGAACCAGATCTGCGATAGCGCCTTGTTGACCGGGTATATCGCCGGGGTCGAAGAGATTTCCGCGGAAATCATGCAGGAAGTGATCGACGAGTCGCCCATGAACCAGATTTCTTCTGGCGGCGGGTCCCGGGCATTGCAAAAGCTCGATCAGGTTGAACACGAAAAGTACGAGAGGGAAAGCCTGAATATAAAAATTCCGGAGATTTAACGGATGGTGGAACGGATAGAAAAACATAAAGCACCGGCGGCCTTTTCCCATGCTACGGGATCCGGGGGATGGGGCACCAGAGCGGTCAGGTGTCCTTCGGAGGATTTCGGGGCTGTTCCCAAAAACACTTGGCTTGAAATGGCGTATCATGAGGGCTACCTGTCCCGGAAAAAGTTCCGGGAACTCAAAAAAAGGTATGAAAAAGTTTATGCCTTGGTGACGCAAGGACGCAAAAGCGTTCTGTCCTAAGCGGGGCGCGGTATAAAGTCGGTTAAATATTATTGGAGAGCATAATCTTGTTCCGGGCGGGGCTCGTAAAGAATTCCGGGGCCGGTTCGACATGAAAGGACAAAACAGATGGGGAAATTAACAGAGGCCCTGAGGAAGGCGGCGGATGAGCGGCTTGAGCGCATAGAAAAAATCAACAAAATCAAGACCCATGACCGTCTGGTCATAAAGAAAATGGGGGATTCCAAAGTCGATCCGCGGCTTATCACTTATTTTGATCCCAAATCCCCGATATCAGAGCAGTACAAGATCCTCCGGACGAATGTTTTGTCGCTGAATAAGATCAAAACGAACAAAGTCATTGTCATTACCAGCGCCATCAACATGGAAGGGAAAACCGTGACGACGCTGAATTTGGCCATGACGATCGCCCAATCAGCTCAGCAGCCAAAAGTGCTTGTGATTGACGCGGACATGCGGCGGGGCCGGGTGGCCCGTTACTTGGGCGTGGAACAGGATGTGGGGCTGTCTGACATCTTGCAGGGGAAAGCGTCATTAGAAGATGCTGTGTTTAAGATCGATGTTGAAAATCTTAATTTTGTCGCTTCCGGTCCAGTTCCGGAGAATCCTGCTGAACTTCTGGATTCTCAAAACATGAAAAATCTCCTGAATGATCTGAAACGTCAGTTTGATTATATTATTATCGACACCCCTCCCATTATCGCGGTGACGGATTCCGGGATCCTCGGCGCGCAGGTAGATGGGGTCATTATGGTGATTCAGGCCGGCCGCACCCAGCGGGGGATCATCAAAAGGGCTTCTGAGTTGCTCCACCAGTGCCATGCCAAGGTTTTGGGCCATGTGCTGACGAATATCGAGTATCATCTGCCGCAGTATATATATCGATATTTATAATATTCCCGGAGTGTTGGGTTGGCACGCCATTCTTAAATATTTAAAATATTAGTATAAATAACCTTTTACTAATAGTAAGCTAACACACAGGTTCAGGTCTACCTGTCCTGGCAAAGAATCGGGTTTAATAAAAGATATTGAAAAGCCGTCATCCAGGCGGCGGATATGCGGGAAGGAGAATGTCTTAATGGCTAAATTTCTGATTACCGGGGGGGCGGGGTTTATCGGGTCTAACATTGCCCAGCGGTTGTTGCAGGAGGGGCATTACGTAAGGGTGCTGGATAATTTCTACTCCGGCAAGGAAGAAAACCTTGCGTTCGCTCAGGGGCTTGGCAAGGACCGGTTTGAATTGCAGCGCGGGGACATCCGGGATAAGGAGGCCTGTGAAAGGGCGTGCCAGGGAATGGACTATGTCACACATCAGGCAGCTTTAAGGTCGGTGCCGAAATCCATGTCAGACCCCGAGAGCTATAATGATGTTAATATTAACGGCATCCTGTACATGCTGCAGGCCGCCGCCAAACATAAAATCAAACGCTTTGTTTTCGCTTCCTCGAGTTCTGTTTACGGAGACACCGACCAGTTCCCGGAGCAGGAAATTTTTTATCCGCTTTTAATTTCGCCTTACGCGCTCAGCAAGCTGGCCGGAGAATATTACTGCCGGATTTTTTCAGAGAGTTTTGGGGTGGAAACCGCGTGTTTGAGGTATTTTAATGTTTTCGGCCCCCGGCAGGCGCTGGATGATGAATACGCGGTCGTGATTCCGAAATTTATTCACTGCATTTTGAATGATGAGCCGCCGCCTATTTTCGGAACAGGCAAGCAGTCCCGGGACTTCACGTTTATCGATAACGTGGTATCGGCGAATATTCTGGCGGCCACGGTTCCCGGTATCAAGCATGATGTGTTTAACGTGGGCAACGGCGCGGACAACACGGTGCTGGAGCTGGTCGCGGCGCTGAATAAGATTATCGGCAAGAATATCGAACCCAGGTTTTTGCCCGCAAGACAGGGGGACGTGTTCCGCACGCTGGCAGACATTTCTAAAATCAAAGAAAAGATCGGCTACCGACCCCTTGTTGCGTTTGAAGAGGGTTTGCGGAAAACCGTGGCGTATTTTAAAAGTTTATAGGGCATGGAAAAATCACGGCGTTTTTGGTTTGAGGTATCCTTTTTATATATGCTGGTCATCCTGTGGAGTTCTATGGTTTCCTCCGGTTCATCACCTACGGAAGGTTTTTCCACAAGAGGCTGTGTGATGAATTTTTTGCATATCCCGGCGTATTCTCTCCTGGCGTATTTTTTCCTGCGGACAGCCTTCTCGGTGTGTGCAGCATCCACTCCCGGCTCTGGTGATTTTATCCCCGGGAGGACCACATTTATTATATCAGCTCTTGTCTTCACAGCCGCGGTGTGTTTCGGGGTTTTCAATGAGTTTGTCCAGGCGCATGTCCCGGGCCGGGAATTCTCGATCGGGGACATGCTGAGAAACGCGCTGGGGGCGGGGTTGACGTTGGTTATCCACCTTCGCAGAAGACGGCGGATATGCCCCCAAGGATAAATGCGAGAGGTTAACCAGGTCTCTGCTCTGGGGATGTCCGCATGTGTGTTGAGAGGTTAATCATCCCGCGAAGCGGATTGTGTCAACAGGGACTACGCCTATGGGCGTGGGGCTCCTTTTGCAGGAATAAACAAGATAAAAATACGCGTTTTTAAACAGAGGATCATTGGCCCCGGGGTCTTTGTGTTTGTGCCGCGTCAGTCAATGCCGGGAAAGATAGGTTCCCCATAATTTCTTCATTCATAAATAATAAAGAATGAAAATTTTATTCATATCTGAAATGTTGCCGTTTTTCCCGTGCTTTGACGGATTTCGGTTGATCCCGTACAGCTTACTCAAAGAGTTGTCTAAAAATCATGAAATATATCTTTTAGCTTTTTATGTGGACAAGCAAGATTTGGGAAGAACGGATTCCGTTGCCGGATATTGTAGGTTTTTGGATATGATATATTATCAGTACCCAACATCATTTTGGGGTGTTGTCCGCAACGTGTTCTCCCTGTACTCCCGCAGTGCGGAAATGTCCAGCCGGATAGAGCGGGCGCTGCAGAAAGAGGTTTTTGACCTGATCCATGTAGAGGGCGCCTACATGGGGCAGTATGTTATGGGCATAAAGGATATCCCTAAAATCATCTGCCCCCATGATTCCCCGTCGGCCAACGCCTGGCAGCAATTTAAAAGCAATACATCTATCAAGAAAAAATTAAAATATATGATTGAGACAGTGAAAAAACGTTATATTGAAAAGTGGATTTACGCCCAATTTGACCATTGCGTGGTCGTCAGTGAGAGGGACAAGGAGACGATCCAAGGGCGCGCGCCTGATCTGGACATCACGGTGATGCCCAATGGCGTTGATCTGGATTATTACACTTATCGCCTGTACCAAGGGGTTCAAAACAACATCATATTTACCGGCACGATGTCTTATGCGCCTAATGTTGACGCCGTGCTGTTTTTTTACCACGAGATATTCCCGGCGGTCAGGGAGAGGGTTCCGGGCGTCAGGTTTTATATTGTCGGGGCCAATCCGACCTGTGAAATTCTCAAGCTCGGTCAAGATCCGGACGTTGTTGTCACCGGCACAGTCGATGACATCCGGGATTATATTTATCAAGCGGTCATTTACGCTTCCCCCATGCGGTATGGGACCGGAATCAAAAACAAGGTCCTAGAAGCCATGGCCTTGGGTGTGCCCGTTGTCGCTACGCCGGCCAGCATCGCTGGGATTCCGGCGGTGGACGGCGAGCACATTATTCTGGCGGAAAGCCCGGATACTTTTACGCGGGAAATCATCGAATTGCTGGAGGACAAAACGAAACGCGCCTGTGTGTCGAAGAAGGCCAGAGAACTTGTGGAGGAGCATTTTAACTGGGCTGACCGGGCAAGAATGATAGAGGATATTTACCGGAGGATAATATAAATTATGGAAAAACGCCCTGCCATAAATTTGTTGGCGATTGGTTTGGACTATCTCATGCTGAAAGACGACCGGGTCCGGGGGGATGTCCGGTCCAGGCAACTCGTTTACGCGCAGGCGTTTGAGTCTTTTCATCTTCTGGTGTACGCTCCGAAGTCCTTGGGATTTCAGCCGCAGAAGTGGGCGGAAAACCTTTTTGTGTATCCATCCGGTTCCGCTAAGAAAGCCTTCTTTATCTGGGACGCTTTTCGCATGGCTTCACGGATATGCCGGGACCATCCGATTGACGCTATCACAACCGAAGACCCCTTTACAACCGGTATTGTCGGATATCTGTTGAAGAGGAAATACCGGCTTCCTTTAAACGTTCAGGTGCATATTGATTTTGTGGATAATCAATACTGGATGGGCCTTCGGAAAATAAATTGGTTTTTTAACGTTTTGGGCAAATTTATTCTTAAGCAGGCGGATACTGTCCGGTGCGGCACGCATTATGAGAAACGTAAATTGGTCCGGCTGGGCATTAATCCGGATGTGATTTCTGTCATCCCGGTCAATTCCCTAGTGAAGAAATTCCAGGGAGTTCAGGGAGACGCCATCAGAAGGCAATATCTGGGGGAACGGTTTGGCAAATTATTGCTTTTTACGGGGCGTCTGGTTAAACAAAAAGACCTGCCCACCTTGTTTAAAGCCATGACGCTTATTGTTAAGGAGTTGCCAACGGTCCGGCTTCTCATTGTTGGGACCGGCGGGGAGGAAATATATTTAAAAACTATGGCTGCTGCAATGGGACTGACGGACCACATTGTCTTCACGGGAAGTGTGCCTCATGATGATATCCCTGAGTATCTGGCGGCCTGTGACGTGTATGTGGTGCCGTCTATTTTTGAGGGGACCTGTATCGCTATGACTGAGGCCATGTCCGCCGGGAAAGCTGTTGTTGTTACCGGATTTGCCGGGGCGGAGGATTTGGTCAAAGACGGGGAAACCGGGTATAAGGTCCCGGTCAGGGACCACCAGCGCATGGCTCAGAGAATTCTGTCGCTGCTCAATGACCCGGGAAAGGCGAATCTCATGGGGGCCAAGGCGTCTGCCGTGATCGCGGAAATTTTTTCCAATAACCTCAATATTGAAAAAGTCATCGCCTTATGGACGCAAACGGCCTCCAGGGGACAACAAGGATTACGCCCATGAATGTGCCGGAACCGCAAACACCTTCCAGCCGTGTCCTGGCCGAAGTTCGGGATAGGGTCGCATCGTTTTATGGCGAAGGCTTGGACGCCGCCATCGTAGTGGGGAGCTTTTCCCGGGGGGAGGAGATGTTTGTGCAGGAGCAGGGTGGAGTTGTGTTTTTAAGCGATATAGAACTTCTTTTTGTGGCCCATCCGTCACGCTTTGAAGAATTCAGGAGGAAAGATTGCGGAGCGGCTCTTCAGGCATCGCTCAAAGAATCCGGATGGGATATTGATGTCAGCGTGGGGATCACAACCCCGCAGCATCTGCGGAAATTTAAACCCTATATTTTTACGCTGGAAATTCTTAAACACGGTCAAATCATCTGTGGGGATAAGGACATCCTGCGTTTTCTCCCGGCTTACAGAGAACAGGATATCAGCCGCCTAGACGCGCTGATTTTGCTCAATAACCGTATTGTGGAACAGCTGATCCTGCTGAATCAAATAGAGGCCCGGGACGAAAGCCCTTCTTTTGTCATTGATAAGGGGTACGTCCAGGTTGTTAACTCTCTTCTGGCATTTGAAAAAAAGTATCAATGCCTTTACCCGGATAAAAAGCGGGAGTTGATTCAGCTTAAAACGGCGGGACAAGAGGTGTTTCGGAAAATTGACATGGATGTGCCCCGGTGCCTGGGGGCTTTGGACAATATGATACAACGAAAATGTGTTTTTATGAGCCGCGCGGCCATGATGGAGCAATGGCAAACGCTGCGGAAATTATTTCAAGCCGTCTGGTTATATGAAATAGCCCGGGTGTTGGATTATGAAGACCTTAACCTCGAGCAGGGGCTGAAATATATCCTATCTGTTCCGGATTTACTGGGCTGTGCCCGGGGATGGGCGAAATTGTTCTTCCAAAAACAACTGAAGGCCTTTTTAATTGGTGGACAAAGGGCGCCATGCTGGTTTACGTCACCGCAATTCCTTGTCTACCGCGATGCCGCCCGGCTTTATTTCTCCGATAACTCCGCCCGGCAGGAACGATTGGAAGTGATCGGTATGTGGCAAAGAATCGTCAAATAGAGGAGAGCCATATGAAGACCGTATCCATATTTATTTTGATTGACGCTTTGGGCTGGGATTATATCAAAAACCGTTCTTTCCTGGAGGACATTTGTCCGGTCAAGCGCCCCGTGAAGAGCATCCTGGGCTTTTCCAGCGGGGTGATCCCGTCCATCCTCACTGGCGCCTATCCGCCGGAACACAAACACTGGTTCCTTTACTATTACAGCCCCAAACAGAATTGCTTTTTGTGGACGGCCTTTTTTGACTGGCTGCCGGCGGACTGGCTGAACAGCCGTTATACCCGGAAAATCGTGGAAGAAATTTCCAAACGGCTTATGGGCTACAGCGGTTATTTTGAAACCTATCTCATCCCGGTGGAGAGACTGCATCTTTACGACATCAGCGAGAACAAGCGGATTTACGCCCCTAAAGGCATGCGGCAGGGGAAGAATATTTTTGACATCCTTGAGGCGCGGGATGTGGCTTACAAGTGTTATGCCTATCCGATGAAAGATCAGGATATTTTCTTTCAAGCGCAGAAAGACATCCAGGCCGCGTATAGTTCTTTTTATTTCCTTTACTTTTCCGAATCCGACGCCTACCTGCACCGGGGGTGTAAGGATCAGGACGGCACGCGAAAAATGATTGATGTTTACGAGCAGGAAATCCGCACCCTGTACCGGGAAGCATGCCGGAAGCATGAACGGGTGGATATGTATATTTTTTCCGACCACAGCATGTCCCCGGTCTATGAGTCCCATGACCTGAAAGCGGAGATCGAAACCCTGGGTTATAGAATCCCTCGGGATTATGTGCCATTTTACGATTCGACCATGGCCCGGTTCTGGTTTTTTAATTTCCAGGCGCGTGACGCGGTTGTTAAATTGTTGAAGCAGAAACCTTACGGCCGTATTTTATCGCTGCAAGAAAAGAAGGACCGGCACGTGTACTTTGAGGATGACCTTTATGGCGAAGAATTATTTTTGATGAAAAACGGGGCGGTCATCAACCCCAGCTATATGGGGCCCAAGCCCCCGGAAGGTATGCACGGCTATGATGTTGTGGACGGCACGATGGACGCCATCCTGGTGAGCACCCGTCCGCCGGAGGTGGAGGTGGCAGACGTGAAGGATTTTTTCAAGATCATGGAAAGGTGCGCTCAATAATCCTTTTACTGCCATCAGGTAGGAGCGGGCGAGTCTCCTCCGGCTGCTGAACAGTTCCTGAAATAAATTTAATTTTAGCCGAATACCTGTTATGAAATTGATCAAAAAAATTAAAGAGAATTTGAAATATGGGACATTCCTGCAATCCGTCTTTGGGATGTTATATAAAATCGGTATTGATATTATGCCGTATTATTGGGTCGCAGAAACTTATAATGATTCTGTCCGCCTGGATGAGGCCAGTTTTTCGGGCTATTCGTTTGAATTCTTCGGCTTGGAGGAGATACGTTGGATAAGTCAAATGAATGACGATCCGTACCGCCAATGGTTGGGGGAAGAAAGGATTCTAAAAAGAGCTGAGATTGGGAATAAATGTTTTGGTGTGAAATATAAGGGAGAGATCGCCGCGTTTATGTGGATTAATTTTAAAGAGTGCAAAAACAATTATCATTTTGAGAAATTAAGAAAGGACGAGGCCTACATTTTTGATGTTTATACACTAAAAAAATTTAGGGGCAGAAAAATCGCCTCTCATATGCGTAATCAGGCGTATAAGGCTTTGAATGAAGACGGTATATATACTTTTTATAGCCTTTGCGGTATTTTAAATGTCCCATCGGTTAAGTCAAAGAAGCACTTGAATGGGAAATTTTTGAAGACAGTCGTATATATTAAATTATTTAAAAAATTCCCTTGGCGATGGACCATTAAAGAGTTGAAACATTTATCTGCCCGCGGGATGGAACATCACAATGGCAAAGTATAATAATCCTGTTTTCCGTATTTTGCGGAGTATTCATAAAAGGATTCCCTCAAAATATTATCGGTTTTATTACGGACACTTGTGGAGCAAGATTAATTTTTATAATGTTTACGGCAAAACATTTTTTAGAATGCGTCTTCCATTAACCATTTTTGAAGGGCAAGATGTTTCAGGGCACGCCCCGTTAACGTTGGCTTATTTCGGAGAGAAAGCGCAGGATATCGAATATTGGACCGGGTTGCTGCTCGCTCCCGGATTTAAAAAAAATGTTTTGGGGAAGGCCTGGCTATGGCAGGTCCGAAACACCATGAAGAAAGTTTCCCCGTCTTGTAGCATGCTTGTTGTTGAGACGACGCCCCTGACTTTGAAAATGCTTTCAAAACATAAGGGGCTTCGAAGTACGCAGTGGATGAGAATGGCTATTGATATCCCGGAGTCAGTTGAAGCAACATGGGGAAACAGGAGATACAGGTCTTCCGATATTGTCCGGCGGATCCGGAAAAACAAACTGAGCTACGTCACGAGCACGGCCCCTGAAGCTTTTGATGACTTTTACTACAACATGTATATTCCGTTTATCACCGCTAAGCACAAGAAAGAAGCGCTTACCGCGGATTACTTTACGATTAAGAACCTTTTTTTGAAGGGCCTGCTTTTATTTATAAAGCAAGGGGAAAATGTCCTCTCCGGCCAGATTATTGTCTTGGGGAAAGAAACGGCGGTGTTAAAGGTGTTGGGAATCAAAGACGGCAAGGAGGAATACCTGCGTTTGGGTGTCATCGGCGCCATGTATTATTTTGCGCTGATTGAAATGAAAAAAAGGGGATACAAGGTGCTGGATATCGGGAGAACCCGCTCCGTTTTTATGAATGGGGTCACAAAATACAAGATTAATCTGGGTGCCAGATTACAGCCTGGCATATCCTTATGGAAAGACGGCATGTTTATCGAGTTCATGAAAGACACCCCGGGCTTAAGGAATTTTCTTATTCATAATCCTTTTTTGTATTATAAGGAAGGTGCAGGGGCCTGCCGCGCGTTGTTCGTTGAAAACAACCAGTTTGAGAGTAAAGAAGGCTTCGGCAAGTATTTTGCGTCATACAACTGTGGTGGATTAGGCGAGACCTCTATCTTCGTTTTCGGCGGCCTAGGTGAAATACAAGACTGGGTTCATGCGTTGCATTATGAGGCTGTTTCCGTGGATTCGGCGGAATGTTTACTGTCTTAAGTGGAATTATGAACCAATGAGGTTGACCGTTTTAAAATTAAATTGTGCCTTAAGATCATTTAAGGAAAGGACCAAAGAACCCGGCCATGAAACTGGCGATTTACTTTTCCAAGGAAGGTCATAATCATAAAGATGTTGTTGAACGAATGGGGGCGTTTCAATTGCTTTCGGACCATCAAAAAGTCTGTGCGTATGAGCTTTGCGAAGCCGGCGCCGTATCAACTGTCAGTACATCGGAGATGCATTCCCTAATATCCTTGCAATATGAGCAAAATGGCAATTTTCTTTTTATAAGCGGGGTCCCTTTGTGCCGGGAAGGTGCGTTAACGGATCAGTTGCAACGAGTTTGTTCCTGTGATGATAAAGGGGCTGCCGATATTTTAAAAAATTTCGATGGGGCCTTTGTGGCCGTTTACTGGGACAACCAAAACAAAAAATTAATTGTCGTGACGGATTTTCTTGGTTACCAGCCATTTTATATTTATTATGAGGAGGATGTTCTCCTTTTGGCGACTGAAATCAAAGCGGTGACGGGAGCCGGACTGGCCAACACCGAACATGACCTGGCGAGCTGGGGGGCTTTCTTTTCCTTGCGGCATTTACTCGCAAGCCACACATTCCTGAAGAAGATTAAACGGACGGAACCCGCCTCAGTGTATACCTATGATTATCTTCGTAATAACTTGAGCCGGGAAACGTACTGGCATTGGCCGGAGCCAGCGCCCAATTTAACGATGAGCAAGATTGATACGGCCGCGTTGGTCGATATCCTTAAAGAAGATATCTGCTCTTATCTTTCGCATCACGCGGATCCCACCGTGCTGTTAAGCGGTGGGTTTGATTCCCGGCTTATTACGGCGATATTGGCTGAGATGGGAGAAAGGCCCAAGGCCCTCATCGTTTCACACCCGAATGAATATGATAATATAGATGGTGATTTGGCCGTTCAGGTGGCCGAATATTTCCATTTAACGTATGATGTCAAACACCCTTCGATGGAATTTTATTCTTCCCGGGAGTTCCTGAAATACCTGGTTATGGCCGAAATTCCGACTCCGAGTTTTTACCTTTTTATTTCCAATGTCGCGTCGCACCTTAAGAAAGAGATGGGGGGGATATGGGAGGGCATTATGATCGGGCTGATGTCGTCTTCGACACATCATGGATTGAGGGACTTTGCCGAGTATTGTAAAAAAAACGAAAAGAATGACCCTGATTCAGATTTGTGGCGAGCCGCGCGTAAGATTTTCAAGAAAAAATATGTGGATGATATGTATTCAGAGTACAATCAGGCATTTACTCAGGAAAAGGGGAAATACTCTGATGACGGTTTTGGGACATTTGAATATGCCGTCAGAAATTGGACGCGGAACAGAATTGCGCCTAACCCGTACAAGGTTTTCGACAACACGGTTTTGCCGTTTACTCCGGGGATGAGCAAGGATTTCATGGAACATATTGCCCGTATACCGGTTGAAATAAAGTTACACAGTCAACTGGTGTCTGAAATATACAAACGCCACTTCCGAGGTGTCATCAATATCCCGGTCTGTTCTGGCGGGAATTGTGTGACGTTTACTTGCAGTATTTGCAACTTGGATATCTGGATGCGACGGGCGCGCAGCCGTTTAAGCAAAAATTTTTTCTTTAAGCAAGCATTCAGGTGTTTGGGGTACACTCGTTTTGAGTGGGCGAGGACCCAGGACGACTTGTTCACTTATGTTAACGCGATGTCCCAGCTTGATGATGCCATGTTTAACATGGATTATATACAGCGTTTGAAGTGTCACAAAGGTATGGTGACTGAGAAGATGTTGCTTTTCTTCTGGGAGGTTGGGAGCCTGATCACGCAAGGCCGGGTCAACGCCGTAAGAAAGGATTCTTTGTAAATGAGCAGAACGGCTAAAATAATAAGAAATGTTTGCTCGAGTTGGGCCTTTTACGTCATCCGGGTTCTAATCGGCTTTTTCCTGATGCCATTTCTGGTCCACAGTCTCGGCGATGCCGTATACGGGGTATGGATACTCGTCCTGTCTTTCACCGGATACGTGTGGCTACTCGATTTCGGCATAAGAACAACAATCACAAAATATGTGTCGGAATATAAAGCCAAAAAAGATTATGAGTATTTAAACAAGATAATCAGCTCCAGCCTGTTTATGTTCTTGTTGATTGGAGCGCTTACCATTGTTGTCAGTATAATTTTTGCGTGTTATTTGGACAAGTTCGTCACAATTGAGCCGGCTTTAATCGTGGATGCCAAAATTGCCATGGTTATTATCGGCATCAATACGGCCCTTTTTTTTATTTTTGGTGTTTTTTCCGGGATTATCAGCGGAGAGCAACGTCATGATTTATCAAGCAGGATTGAAATTGTCAGCTTAAGCATAAAGACGTTGTTGATTGTCATCCTTGTCAAGTTCGGGTACGGGATTGTGGCTCTGGGGGTCGTGACTCTGCTGGCGACGATTGGTTCGCAAACGGCTATTCAAATTTATGCGAAGAAAATTTATCCTCAGCTAAAAATCAGTTATAAATTTATATCCTGGGATGTTTATAGAAAGATATTCAGCTACAGCATCTATGCGTTTATTGTTTCTGTGTCCGCAAAAATTATTAATCAGACCGACAATATCGTCATTGGCATTTTTTTGGGGCCCGTGTGGGTCACGATGTATTCTGTGGGGGCCAGGTTATCCATATACTCCCGGCAGTTGATCCTTATTATGAGCGGCGTTCTGATGCCGACCATCAGCGAATTCCAGGCAAAAGAGGAGGATCATAATATACGGCGCGTCCTTATTCTTGGAACAAAGTATTCTTATATGATCCTATTGCCGGTCTTCATGATTTTTTTGGTCCAGGGACAGGATATCATCACATTTTGGATCGGTCGTAAATATATATCTGAAGGCTTTCCGGTCGCACTCGTACTCATGATGCCCCATGTGTTGGCCCCTTCCGAATATATTATGGGAAGCGTGTTGTACGGCATTGGACGCCTTAAAGCCGTCACAATTGCCGCGGTTATTGAGGCAATAGCCAACTTGGTGTTGAGCATAATTTTTGTCAAGAAAATCGGTCTTATAGGGGTTGCGTTGGGAACATTAATCCCTCAGGTCATTAATAAAGGCATTTTTATGCCTCTTTATGTGTCCCGGCTTATAAAACAACCATTATCAGAGCTTTTTCATAAATCTTTATTAAGACCTACCATAGCCATTTTCCCGTGCGTAGGCGTGTTATGGTTTTTAAAGAAATTTTTCTGCCCTTCAAATCTTATGATGCTATTTTTGCAAGCTGCGTTTTGTTTTTTTATATACCTCGTAATGTGCTATTACTATGCATTTGATGAAAAAGAACGGGATATATACCGTTCTAAATATAACGGCCTTATAAAACGTTTTGTGAACAAATAGTGCCCATGTGAACAAAATAGCAGGGAACGATCCATGAAGATCGGACGGCGGAGATTGTTCCCCAGGAATAATCTGTCAGGAGGTCGTGGCTGGGCGAACTTCTGGGTGGGGGATATCCATGAAATTTCAGGACAAATTGAGGGAAAGACTCCCGTTCTTCTTAGTGTGTTTTCTCTCAGATGTGTTGTATGGAACAGTATTTAAAGCGATAGAGAACGAAGTGATGCTTTTTAAAATTAGACGGAAAATGAGACAGGCGGGTTTTTTGTGGCCTTCGCCCAAGACCGTGCTTTTTTTCCCTAAAGTGCCGACATCCGGGTTTGTTATCTATAAAATATGTAAAATATTAGGATATAAAATGATATGCAACAAGAGCCAGCCATGCGATCTTGTGATTGATTGGCGTTGCGAAACCCAAAGGACAGAAGATAACGTTTTAAAGAATCTCAATGAGAAGAAACCCGTGCTTAACTACAATTGCCGGGATATCAGCAAACAGAAGGTGGAGGAGGTTTTTCGCCGGGTGTTTGGCTACAGTAGCGCCATCGATCCTCTTATTCATGAAGGCCGGTGTGTCGTGAAGTCGAATAACAATGCGACTCATGACGGTAGAATAATAAATTGTCCCATTGAAAAACAAGAAAAAGGTTTTATTTACCAAAAGTTGATAAATAATCAGTGTGATAAAGATTATATTTATGATATACGGGTGCCAATCATTAAAGAAAAAATCCCTTGCGTTTACCTTAAGTACAGATCAATTCATGACAGATTTAAACATATCGTTAAGACTGAAATAGAAAATCCGGGTAGATTGTTTTCTCCGGAAGAAATAGAGAAAATTATATTATTTGCTCGCAATTTGTATCTTGATTACGGGGAACTGGATGTGTTGAGAGATCATGATAGTGGCCTTTTATATATTGTTGATGCTAATACAACGCCTTACGGCCCATCCAAGATAAAACAATTTGATAAGAAATTTGAAGCGCTTACAATGTTGGCGAGAACATTTGATGAGGTGTTTTTTTATGCGGAACGGTAAGGACAGGAAGAAACATCTGGTTATATTCGCCTCCGCGGCAAATCATTATCAGTTCTATGTTGACATGATAAAACACATGGGACCCCGTTTTGACCAGGTTCTGCTGATTGGCTATGCTTATGTGCTTGAAACAATATCCTTAAAAGAGGAATATAATGTAAAAATTCGGGTCAGAAAACGAGGAGATAACTTCCTTAAGATCCTGTTTGAGCTCAAGAAAACATTGCCCCCTCATACGGTGATCATATTTGATGAAATCTATGAGTCCTTGCGTTCGCTCGTTATCGCATTTATAGTCCTGAATTTAAAGATAAAAATATATTTGGTTATTCATGACGTTAATAAATGGTTTATGGTCCCCACAAAGTTTATTTTTCAACGCTGGCCTATTTTTTGGGCGAGAAAATTTATCACGCGCTGCGTGAGCGGAATCATTGTTGTCAGCCCCAACTTAAAGGTTTACCTGCAAAAATTAGGCTTGTACCCGAACGATGTGTTTGTGTTGCCATTTTCCGTTTATCCGGGAGACTATATGGCAGAAACAGGGGGGGGGCACAATGGCCTGATTGTCGCGGTCCCGGGGGGCATCCATCAAAACCGGAGGGATTATGATCCCGTTCTGAATGCGTTCGAAAGCATATGGGATTCCGGGAGGCCAGGCCTTGTGTTAAAAATTGTCGGGAACACACGGGATGATGAATACGGCAGTCATATCGCCCAAAGAATCCGGTCGATCAAGGAAAAATATGGGGAGGATGTCATAAAAACTTGGGATCAAAGGTTAAGCAGCCAGGAATTCGTGGAGGAAATATTGTCTTCTGATATTATTGTGTCGAATCTTAGCGTGTATTTTACCGAGGAGAGAGACGGGAACGCAGAGGTGTATGGCTTTTCAAAGGAATCCGGGACAGCCTACCTAATGCTCACATATGCCAAGCCAGGAATTGTTCCGTATAATTATATTGATATGCCGGTCTTGGCCACGCAAACGTTAAAGTATCGAGATGCCGATCATTTGAAATCCATAATCCTGGATATATTGGATAATAAAATTGACATCATGACATTAAAACGAAACAGCCGATTAAGCAGCGAGGCGTTTTTAAAAGATGTCGAAATTTATTTTGAGACCTTTCTGGGAATAGCCCTCAATGACACAAAATAATCAGGACATGAAGAAACTTAATATTTTATATGTCGACTTTTCCGTGGGGTTCGGAGGGTCGGCGATTTCGCTTAAGAATTTAACGCAAGGGATAAGCGCGCTCGGCCACAACGTCATCGTCGCGTTTGTTTTTCAGAAAAAAGGGACCCTGGACAGCAAACATTTGTTTCCGGAGAATATAAAGGTCGTGTATTTGGCGGACCGCGTGACGGCGGCTTTCCTCAAGATTTCAAGATGCCTTTACGACAATGAATTTCTGGTGAGGACGAAAATCGCTTTCTTCTTGATGTTTTTCATTAAAATATTCATGGAAAGAATCCCGACGGTGCTGAAATTGGTCTCTTTAATAAAGGCGGAAAAGGCCGATGTCGTTCATGTGAACAACGGAATCAGCATCCCGATTATTTTGAGCGCGCATCTGGTGGGGGTGCCTTGCGTGATATCCCTGCGCTCTTTTGTCAGTAAGGACCTGGCATCCAGAAGAATCTTAAAAAGGGCGCATTGTTTTGTCGCAAATTCTCAGGCCGTCAAAAATGATTTTATTCTGAAATCCGGTTTGGGGGCGCAGAAGGTCCGGGTGATCTACAACAGGATCGATACGGACCGTCTCGAGTTCCCCCCGGGGGGCGCAGGCGGCTTCCCGCTGGATAGGCGAGCCGGGCAGAAAATAATCGGGACTGCGGGGCGGCTTATTGAATGGAAAAGGCAGGACATCCTTATCCTGACGACGGAAGAATTGTTGCGCCGGGGGCTTGATGTGAAGTGTGTCATCATCGGGACATCGGAAAAAGCGGTTGAGTCCAGAAACTATGAAAATAAATTAAAGGATATGGTCCGGGCCAGGAAGCTTGACGGCCATGTTGTTTTTACGGGATTTTTGGAGAATCCGTCACATGTCATGAAAAAATTTGACGTTTTTGTCCTGCCGTCCATTGTCGAACCATTCGGCAATGTTGTTTTAGAGGCGATGAGTTTTGGTGTGCCGGTGGTCGCTTTTAACGGCGGAGGGCCAGCCGAAATTATTACCGACAATTACGATGGGATGCTGGTGCCTGTCGGCGACACGGCGGCCCTCACGGATGCGCTTTGCCGTTTGCTCAAAGATGATAATTTGCATAAAACACTTTCTTGCAATGCCGTTCAGAAGGTAAAGAAAGAATTCTCCCTGGTAAAAAGCATCCACGAGTGGGATGAGTTATATAAAGAAGTAGTGCAACATCAAGGCATATAAGATAACGAAATGAGTGAGCGCAAGGCATCTTTGCCCTGGCACGAGGAGGGGGGATGGGATGAGTTCTGATGTAAAGATTATTACGTCCTATAGAATCCGGGGATGTGATTTCTGGTCTAAGAGGGTTGACTTTATCGATTATAATCCGGTGAGCCGCCGTATCAGAAATCCTTTCCTGAAGGCTTTACTCAAAGTGTTTGATGATCTTGTTTTTCTGACCATATATCTTCGTATTATGCTACAGAGGCGGTATGATGTCTTAGTGACATATCGTGATAGTGCCAGCAATTTATTTGCCATGGTCCAGGGCGTGTTCGGCAGAAGAATCCCTTTTGTCATGCTTAATCTGTTATGGCGGATTCCGGAAGGGCGTTTCGCCAAGCTGGTCCGCAAAATTAATTTGAAAATTCTAATACGGGGTGTGAGCCGGGTCGCGGTGTTCGCCTCACATGAGATTGACGGTTATTATAAACATTTTCAACTTCCGAGAGAAAAATTTGTTTATATCCCTTATTATTTCACCCCGGCGGCAACCAGCCCGGATGTTGGGGAGGGGGACTATATTTTTTCCGGAGGGCATGCGGCCTACCGTGATTATTGGACATTGATCAACGCGGTGCGTGAATCCGGGATCCCCTGTAAGATCGCGACTCAAGTCCCGGAATATTTCAAGGGGAAAGATGTCCCGGCTAACGTTCAAATATCCCGTTTGCCTGAAAAGGAATATTTTCAATGCATGGCGCAGTGTAAAATGGTTGTTATCCCGTTGTTGGGCGATCATTTCCGGTCAACAGGGCAAAGAACATATTTAAACGCGATGCTGATGGGTAAGCCGGTGATTGTTTGTGATACGGAAGGCATTAAGGATTATATGGAGCATAACGTGGATGGCATCATACTCCCTCCCGCTGATATCGAGGCATTAAAAGCGGCTATCCGCTGGGTCATGGATTATCCCGTGGAGGCCAGGGCCATGGGCGAGCGGGCGAGGGAAAAGGCCAAAACGTTCACGATCGACAGGACGATGAAACATATCGTTGACCTTTGCGAACAAGAGGCCAGGAAGGCCAAAAGTTAAAAACTATTTTTATTTTAACCGGGGATATGACTAAAGTTTTATATTTTCTAAATAGTACCATAAGAGGCGGGGTCGAGGAACACGTCCTTGGTTTGCTCAATGGGCTGGACCGCTCCCGCTTTGAACCGGTGCTGGTTTGCCCGCAGGAGTTGCTGAATGTTTTGTCGGGAAACGCGGCCCTGCGGGACAGGGATGTTCCCCCGTCAGACGCGAACGCCGCGGACCCGGAGGCAGCGTTCATTAAAATCCCGGACGATGTTAAAACCTACCCGGTGAAGATCCGCCGATGGACCGATAGAGGGGATATTCAAAAATTCAGGGCGGTCCTCAGGACTGTCCGTCCGGATATCGTGCATACCCATCTGTTTTTTGCCACGTTGTTCGCCGCGCCGATCGCCAAGGGACTCCAAGTGCCGGTCGTGGTGGAAACGGCTCATATCCGGGAGGCCTGGCGTAGAGGCCTTAAGGCCTGTTACTGGCTCGACCGCTATTATTACCGTTCCGTGGACCGCATCATTGCGGTTTCTCATGCGGTAAAACAATATCTGGTGACGGTAAAAAAACTTAAGCCGGAAAAAATTACGGTGATTCATAATGGAGTTGATTTGTCCCGGTTTTCCTTTCATCCTTTAGGGATGCCTGTCCACGGGGCCCCCGTCCGATTTGCTGTTATCGGCCGCTTGGAGGAACAAAAAGGCCACGCGTATTTTTTGTCTGCGATTGGGATGATGGAGAAGGAGAACCGGTCCCGGGCTGAATTCCTGGTCGTGGGGGAAGGACAATTGAAGGGCGCGTTGATGGCTCAAGTCAAGGCGTTGGGGATCGAATCCGCTGTCCGGTTTCTCGGCTTTCGCCGGGATATTGCCAATATCATGGCGGGGTGTGACTGTATAGTTTTGCCATCTTTATTTGAAGGGCTGCCCTTGGTGCTGTTGGAAGCCGGGGCGTTAAACAAAGCCGTGATTGCCACGTCCGTTGATGGAAGCCCGGAGGTTATCGAGGACGGACGGACGGGGTTTGTTGTCCCGGCCAGGGCCCCTTTGGCGCTTAAGGCGGCCATGGAAAAATTTATCAATGACCGGAATTTATTGGTTGAATTCGGACGCAATGCCCATAAGCGGGTGGAAGCGTGTTTTAATATAAAGAATCAAATTAAAAATACGGAAAATTTTTATAAAACTTTACTGGCCGCTTAGCTATCGGGTGTGAGGCATCCGGTCAGGTCGCCTTCTTGTTCAGTTCGGGGCGCGGATAAGGGAAAAATACACAATGGAGACCCTTCTCATTCTTTTCGGCACCATCGCTGGGGGCATTATGCTTGTGAATCCTTTCTTCGGGCTTTTGGTCATTATTGCGCTTATTCCCCAGGCCTTGATCCCGAAGATAGGGTATTCTTTTCTGTTTGCTTTCTCCATGATGACTCCGATCAAAATTGTAGGCGCGGTAACATTCGTGGGTTCCGTCATTCAGGGCATGATCAAAAGAATGAGCTTGTCATTTTTAAGAAAAGGCGGATTTTTATGGTATACGCTTTTTCTCCTATACTTATTTACAAGCGGCTTTGCTCAACCAACGGTTTTTTCCCGGGAGTTGTTCACCACCTTTACTTCATTTTGGGTTTTTGGATTTTCCATCCTCGTTTTGGTGACAAATATGAAGCGCTTCCGATGGGCCATCCTGATTGCGGTTGTGGCCTTCACGATAGCGGCGGCTCAGTCGGTCATGGCTTATTTAACGAATCCGAATTATGCGATGATGATGGTGCGGCTGCAGGGGACGAATTATGATCCTAATTATTTTGCTATTAATCTGTTGCCCATTATGGTTTTGTCATTTTATGCCGGACTCGCGGAAAAGAACAAATTCTGGAAGATTATATTGCTTTTGTCTCCGGTCGTGATGGCAGCCGCGCTGGTGCTGACGCAGTCACGCGGAGGGCTTTTGGGGCTGGCCGTGATGCTGTTGTTTGTTGTTGTCCGTGCAAAAAATAAGATCCTGGCCTTCATCACAGTCGGATGCGTTGCCCTGACATTAGTCTTTGTCATGCCGCAAAGCGTGTGGGAACGGTTTGAAAAAACGCGTTTGGAAGACACCCGGGACCAGACGATCGGCTCAACGGTCAGAAGATATTATCTGGCGAAAGCGGCTTGGGAGATGTTTCTGGACCATCCGGTTTTCGGAGCTGGCCCGGGAAGTTATTATTACAATTGCCGGTTATATTATCCTTTGGCACCGGGGCGGGCGCATACAATGTATCTGGAGATTATGGCGGAAATGGGTGGGGTGGGCATTACGTTATTTATGCTTATTTTGTGGTCTGTCCTGCAAAGCAACCGGAAAGTCATAAAAAATAGCCCGGATTATAGCAGTTACGCGCGCGGGCTATATCTGGGGTTGATAGGCTTTATGACAGCGGCGCTCTTCCTCCATGCCCAGAATGAAAAAAGTTTGTGGTTTATTGTGTTCTTGTCCTTGGCTTTAAGACGTATTGCTGATCAGGAGAAAAAAGAAAAATTGTGCTGAAGTCAGAAACATGTTCTAGGATAGACAAGGGTAGTGCACACAGAAACCGGCATAATGCCAAAATATTAAATTAAACAAAAGATTCGGGTTATAGATGAAAAATAAAAAAAAATTTCTTGTCTGCCTCTTGACCTTCGGCTGCATGTTTTTGTCCCCGCCAGTCAGTCAGGGCGACGGGGCGTTTGATAAATACGGGGGTTGGACAGGGCTTAAAGGCACTAAAACCGGGGCCTTTCACGTTGAGGCGATCCATGACCGTTGGTGGATCGTGACTCCGGCCGGTAATGTGTTCTGGTCCATCGGGATGTATTCTGTCAGGATGGGCGGAATCCCGGAAACCGGTACTGGCCGCCGGCCGTATCAGGAGGCGGCTATAAAACGGTATGGGAGCGAAAGAGAATGGGCCCGGGTGACGCTTTTACGCCTTAAGGATTGGGGATTTAACACCATAGGCGACTGGTCAGCGGAAAGCGTTTTTCGCCAGGGTGGATTTGTTTATGTGTTTGGGATCAATTTGCCGCATATCGCGCCCAACGTCATTGCCAAGGGTGCCTATGGATATTTTCCTGATGTCTTCGACCCTTCATTTCAGCAGTCGGTCTATGCCAGCATGGAAAAGCGTTTTAAGAGTCAACCATACCTTATTGACGACCCCTGGCTGCTGGGGTATTTTTTGGCGGATGAGCCGTCTTGGTACGGCAGCAAACAGCGGTACGGGGCTCTGACCGATGATTTTATCGCCCTGTCTGCCGACCGCAGCGGGAAACAAGCCTGGGTGCAATTTTTGAAAACAAGATATGAAGAAATCGGGAAACTTAATGAGGCGTGGGGGACTCAATATCCGGATTTCCGGGCGTTGTTGGACATCGTGACTTTGGAGGATAACGAATATACAACTAAAGATAAAAAAGCATTTCTGAAAGCCGTGGCTTTGCGGTTTTCCCAGGTGCTTTTTACAACTTTAAGGACGTTTGACCCCCATCATATGGTGCTCGGCACCCGGCCCACACGGACATATCCGGAAATTCTTGAAGCCATCGGAGAATATACGGATGTGTTTGGGGTCAGTCATTATCAATTAAATACGGGGTACAAAATTGCGCCGGACTTCGAACGACAAATTTCTGATTTGTATTCCTATGGTAAGAAACCAATTCTGCTTGGTGTTTTGATCTCGGGGCAGGATGCTGGGTTGCCTTACGGCTTGGTCAAAACCCAGCATGACAGAGGGGTGAGTTATTGGCGGTATCTGGCCAAAGTGGCGTCCGATCCACGCATCGTCGGGATGCATTGGTTTCAGTATTTTGATCCGCCGCGGAAGTGTTACGATAAAATGGCCGCTAACTGGGGGCTGGTCAATGACCAGGATGAACCGTATAAGGATGCGGTTGATTTAGTCCGGCAGGCCAACCAGATGGTCTATGCTTATGCGTTGGGGGTCTCGCATTTTGCCCCAGATTTCGATAATCTTTTTGGGCTGGAGGGGGAGCAATCCTCAGAACAAGTTTCAGGCGGGAATCTGGAGACAATTAGAATACCGGTCGTCAACGGGGATTTTGAGGCCCGGGACAAGGGCTGGAAGATGCAGGCATGGAAGGGAGAGAGCAAGACGGCGATAGCCGGAGAGCAGAAGCATGGTGGAGAATATGCGCTTAAGATTTTCGGCGGGCAGGAGCCGGGATGGGATTCAGTTGGCGTGGCCGTGCAGTATGGCCCTAATTTTATTTTGAAGCCAGGCCTTGAATATAAATTGTCCGCCTGGATCAAAACCAAAGATGTTGAAAGTTTTGCTCAGGTCCAGATCAAAACAACGTCTCCAAGCGGCACCGTGGTCTATTATAAAGCGGGTGGGCAATATGGCACCCAGGACTGGACAAAATATGAAGAAGTGTTTACGCCTTTGGAAGACAGCAAGGTGGATTATCTGGTCGTCCAGCTTGTCGGGAAAGGCACGGCCTGGTTTGATGACCTTGCGTTGGAAGTCTCTGCGCCGGAAGGCAGTGACTATAGGGATTTTTTGCGGCAACAGGAAGAGACGAAAATAAACGTCCCGGACATCCGCATGTTGCGGACCCGGCCCTTGCCGATGTCCAACAGCGGTTTTGAAGAGGGCGGCAAGGAGTGGGAGTTGCAGCCGTGGAAAGGCAAACCTCGGGTCGGCGTGGCCTGGTTGAAGGGCCGCGACAGCCTGCGCGCTTTGGAAATTAAAGGTTCGGCCCAGGGTTGGGATTCGGTGGGCGTTGGGGTGCGGAATTTAAAAAGTTTAAAGCTGGACGCGACGAAGCGCTATATCGTCAAAGCCTGGGTCAGGACTCAAGGGCTTTCGGACAGGGCCCTTTTGAAAATAAAGGTCAAATATGATGCCGGAGGCGTCGAGTATTTTGAATCTGCGCCTGTTTCCGGCTCCCTGGACTGGACTGAAATCCATGCGATTGTTCAATTGAAATCAGCCGGGGTTATCGATTATCTCGCTTGCCAGTTAGTCGGCAGCGGCGCGGCCTGGTTTGATGACATAAGTTTGGAAGAGATTATAGACGAATAGGGTGTTTTTACTGGGAAGGAATCCAATTCATGAATATTCTTTTTGTCGGACGGGAGTTCCCGTTCCCGCCGGATAGCGGGGTTAAGCAGCGGGCGTGGTATGTGCTTGAGCGGCTCGCCCGGCAGCATGATGTGCATCTTTTGTGTTACGGGTGTGAGGAGGACCGGCAGAAAAAAGAGGCCGGGGCTGTCCTCCGTTCGGTGGATGTGGTTCCGCCGTCGGCCAAAAAAAGCGGAGTGGGCCTGTACGGCGCCATGCTGGTCGGCTTGTTTTCTCCTCTGCCGTTTTCTGTCCAGAGCCGTGTTTCCTCCGAATTGCGGGAAAAGATAGATGCGCTACTCTCTGCTCAGCCGATTGATCTGATTGTTTGCGACTCCCTTTATCAGGCGGTGCAGTTCGAGGAAAGCGGGCGTAAGGTTATTTTAAACGAGCATAATATCGAATCGGTTATCATCAAACGTTATCAGCGGGTGGAGACTAACCCCTTGCGCAAAATTTATGCGGCGTATGAAGGATGGAGAATGGAGCGGTTTGAAAACAGGATCTGGCGCCGGTATCAGAATGTCTGGGTGTGCTCTCCGGTGGACCGGGATGAGGTTCTCCGCCGCGTGCCGCAGGGCCGGGTGGACGTGATCCCCAACGGGGTCCGTATCCCGATTTTGGGCAACGGTAGGCGGGGCCTTGTTCCCAAAAGCCTGGTTTACACCGGGCTGATCGGCTGGCATCCGAATGAAGATGCGGTGCTTTTTTTTATCCAAGAAATTTATCCGCTGATCAAACAGCGCGTGCCGGACGTGAAATTTTGGGTGGTTGGGAAAGGCCCGACGGAAAGGGTGAAGCGCCTTGCGGCGCAGGACGGGTCTATTACGGTGACCGGATTCGTGGACGATGTCCGCGGCTATATTGAAGAAGCCGAGGTTTTTGTCGTGCCTTTAAGGATCGGCAGCGGGACGCGCTTGAAGATACTGGAGGCCATGGCCATGAAAAAAGCGGTTGTCTCCACATCGGTGGGTTGCGAGGGGCTGGCGGTGACGGATCAGGATAATATTTTTATCGCGGATGACGCGCCGGCTTTTGCCCGGCGCGTGGTGGAGCTTTTGAATGACGCTGAGACCAGGAACCGGCTGGAAGAAAATGGCCGGGCTTTGGTTGAGAGGGAATACAGCTGGGACGTGATTGGAGAAAAGATCGCGGCTGTCGTGCGTGAATTGTCGTGAGGAGCCGGGATTGTGCCGGATGGGAAAGGATATTCTTATGAAGCTGATCAGTATGTATACCGAATCACACCGGGTTTTTAAGGATAACTGGTTTTTGCCGTCCTTAAAAGATGATTATGAGGTTGAGATGAGTTTTTGTGAGGAGCCTGGCGGGGCTTATATGGAAGAGAGCTGGTGCCGGGCCGTGACGTTTAAGGTGGAAACCATTGTTCGGGGCATTAAAAATAACTGGGGGGAGATATTTCTTTACTCGGACGTGGATATCCAGTTTTTCCGGCCGACCAAGGCATTGTTGCTATCCGCGATAGAAGGTTATGATATTGTTTGCCAGCGGGATGACCCCTCTGGGGTTTTGTGTGCCGGATTTTGGGTGGCGCGGGCGAACCATCGGGTTCTGCGTTTGTGGGAAAATGTCCGGAGATCCATTTATGATGTGCGAGATGACCAGAAATTAATGAATTTGTCCCTTCGTATGAGGCGGCGGAGGAAATTGATATACATTTTAAAGAATTTGACCGGGTGTTGCCGCTACGCTTACTTGCCGGATATATTTTACGGAGGCGGCACGATCACGGGAAAGCATTGGGTGGAAGGGATGCCTCTCCCTGTCCCGGAGGGGATTGTCATGCATCACGCGAATTATGTGGAAGGCATCGGCCGTAAAATTGCGCAGTTGGAATACGTGAAAAACATTGTCGGGAGCCGTCTGGATAAAGAGTAAAATATTATGAAATTTTTAATGTCCCTGTGTTTGTATATGCTGGCGCATAATTTTTTGGCCGTGTTGTATTTAAAAATGACGGCGCTTGCGTTGAGGCGTGATCAACGGGTTTCCGGCTCCGCGGTTCAGAAGGTCAGTGTGATCATGCCGGTGTATAACGAACAGGAATGTATTATCCGGAAAATGGAGAATTTGCTGGCGTGCCTCACCCGGTCCCCCCGGCCATGCGAGGTTTTGATCGGGTCGGACGGGAGCACGGATGACACCCCTGGGCGGGTGGAATCTTTTATCCGGGAACGGCAGTTGGAGGGCTGGCGGCTGGCCGCTTTTGAAAAACAGGGGAAGGGGACGACGGTCAATCAGCTTGTCCGGCAAAGCGCCGGAGATATTATTGTTTCAACGGACGCGGACACGCAAATGGCCCCGGAGGCGATGGAATCCATCGTCAGAGCTTTTGAGGCGGACGGCCGGCTGGGGTGTTTGTCCAGTATTCCGCAACATGACGGCCGTGATATGAGGATTCAATCCTGGTATTGGAAATATGAATTATCTTTCCGGGAGGCCGCCTCCCGGTTGGGGATGCTTGTTGTCGCCACCGGCTGGCTTTATGCGTTTAGGAAAGACGCTTTTCGGGATATCCCGGCGTCTGCCATGGCGGATGATCTGTGGGTTCCTTTAACGATCCTTTTGCAGAATAAAAAATCCATGCATTTAAAAGGGTTAAAAGCGCTGTCCGAGTTTACGGATGATCATGTGGAGGTCAAACGGCGGACCCGGGTGATTACCGGAGGGGTGGATGTGGTGAAGCGCCTGTTCCCGGAGATCGTTAAAAAGCCGGTGTTATTATTTGTGGTGTTTTCCCATAAAATTAACCGCTGGCTGATGCCGGTATGGCTTGTGGGGCTTGTCTTATCTTCCTGCGTTTTTAATCCGGGGATGATTTTTGTGTACGGAATCCTTTTGGCGGTTTTGGTTGGGGTGCTTTCTCCCAAGCGGTGCTATTATTTGTTCTACTCGGCTTTCTCTCCGGTTCTATCGGCCGTCCAGGTTGTCGCGCGCAAAGATTTTTCAAAATGGGATCATACAAGAAAAGAGGCCGGATGAGACAAGAAGGGATAAGAAAGCCTTTTATCCTGGCCATTGCCGGAGGTTCGGCTTCGGGGAAAACAACCGTGGCCAGGCAGCTGGTGGAACGGCTGGGTGAGGGAAACGCCTGTATTTTCAGCCAGGATTCGTATTACCGGGACCTTTCGCATCTTTCCGCCGAGGAACGGAAGGCCGTTAATTTTGATCATCCCGACGCTTTGGATACGGTTCTTTTTAAGGAGCACCTCTGCCAGCTTCAGGAGGGCAGGGTTATTTCAAAACCGGTGTATGATTACGGGTTGCATGCCCGCCGGAATGTGACAGAAGAATTTTCACCCCGGCCGGTTATTATTGTGGAAGGGCTGTTCGTACTTTTGCCGGAATTCTTGACTTTATATAATTATAAAGTGTATCTGGATGTGGCGGATGACATCCGTTTAGCGCGCAGGATTTTAAGAGATATTCAGGAACGGGGACGCAGGGTTGAAGATGTCATTGACCAATATCTCCAGACTGTCAAACCTATGCACGAACAATATGTGCGGCCACCCCGCATTCATGCGGACCGGGTGCTTGCGGGAGACCAGGCGTCGTCTTCGGCGGCTGTTAAGGAAATCATATCATTTATCAGAAAGGGTTTGGGCCTTATGAAAATTCTGGTTATCGGCAGTGAAGGTTTTATCGGCGGGTACCTGACCCGGGATCTTTTAAACCGCGGGGACGAAGTCATTGGCCTTGACAGCGGGCAGGCTGACCAGCCGCGTTCGGGTTATGAATTAATCCGCGGTGATTTGATGGATACGGATGCTCTGCGCCGGGCAGCGGAGGGCGCGGACATGGTCATTAATTTGGCGGCAAAACATCATGATTTCGGTATTTCCCGGGATGATTTCTTCTTGATTAATGAGGAAGGGACCCGGAAGATCCTCAATGTTTTATCTGAACTAGGGATCGGAAAATTTATTTTTTTTAGTTCTGTTGCTGTTTATGGTGACCTGGACCATTGTTCAAACGAGGATTGCGTGCCGAACCCCGCTAATGATTACGGTGAGTCCAAATGGGCGGCGGAAAAACTGATTCAGGCCTGGGTTGCCGATGACCCTAAGCGGGAGGTTCTGGTGATCCGCCCCACCGTAGTTTACGGGCCGCATAATTACGCCAATATGTACCGGCTTATCGACATGATCTATAAACGGCGTTTCTTTTTTGTGGGGAAGGGCGATAATATAAAAACGGTTTCGTACGTGGAGAACCTTTCCGCGGCCGTGGTTTTTTTAATGGATCGCATGAAGCCCGGGATGGATGTGTATAATTACGCGGATGAGCCGCATTATACGTCCGCCCAGATCGTGCGGTTTATCACGGACAGCCTCGGCCGTAAACCTTATGAGTGGCATTTGCCTTTAAAACCGATTCTCATGGTGACCGGTCTTGTGGATGTTTTGGCGAAGGTGACGGGGATCAATTTCCCCATTACGGCGAACCGGATTTATAAAATTAACGCCGTGACCTGGCACGGGGCAGGGAAATTGCGTCGACTCGGGTTTGAGCCGCAGGTGACGGTCGAAGAAGGGCTCAGGCGAATGGTCGCCTGGTACCGGGAAAAAATATGTGCAGCAAAGTTGTCAAAGGAATACGTTGTATAGTATCATTATAGGGTTGCAAATCGTGGATAAAATCCCGTTGGCCCGCGGGTTTTGATATATCGCCAGGGAAGCCGGCGGCCTTCATCTTTCTTACTTCTTATAAATAATAGGGAGCGTTGCTTTATGGACTTTAATAAAATGCATTTGAAAAAAAATGTCTCGAACCACGCCCAGCCGCTGGCAGCCGCTTTGGTTTTTCTGTTCGCGTACACTCCGACTTTGGTGTGGATGTGGTCCCGGTGGTTTGCCGATGATTCTTATTATAGTCATGGTATTCTCATCCCGTTTGTAAGCGGGTTTTTAATTTGGCAGAAAAAAGAGGAGCTCGCGGTGACCCCGGTCAAGGAATCCCGTTTAGGGATGCCCCTGATCGTGGCGGGGGTTTTACTCTATTTATTCAGTGCGCTGTTCAGGATCAATTTTACCGGCGGCCTTTCCATGTTTGTCGTCATCTTTGGCCTGGTCTTGCATTTTTACGGCATGGCGGTTTTGAAAAAGATCCTGTTTCCTATTGGCTTCCTGATTTTTATGTTTCCGCTCCCGGAGGTGGCGATTGTCAATATCAGTTTCCGGATGAAAATGTTGGCCGCGGAGATTGCGGAAAAATTGCTCAATCATATGGGTATTTTGGCCAAGCGTAACGGCAGTATTATCATGATGCGTCATGCGCAGGTTGTGGTGGATGACGTTTGCAGCGGGTTGCGGTCACTCATTTCCCTGACGGCCCTAGGCAGCATTTTTGCTTTCTGGTTGAATGGGCCGGGGTGGAAGAGGGGGGTGCTTTTTTTGACGACCATCCCGATCGCGATTATCACAAATGTCTGCCGGGTGGTTTTCCTGGCTACGGTCAGCGAAATATGGGGGCCGGAATCAGCGTCTGGTTTTGTTCATGATGCTTCGGGTTTCCTTATTTTCGCCTTAGCTTTTCTTCTCCTGTTAGGCGTGAGTAAAGTTATCGAGTAGCGAATATTTTTATCAATGGGGTGGTATGTTATGTTTAATAAAATAAATAAAAGTTTTCTGGTCGTATTGGTCTTGTTCTTCTGTGCCGGGACGGTTTCTTGGACGTTATATTTTAAGGAATATAAGCAGAAAGACTCTGTGAGCATCCACGCATTCCCTCAGGAGATCGCTGGCTGGAAATCCGAAGAATTGCCGATCACCGACCGGGAGTATAGCCTCCTGGAAACCCGGAACGCTTTTACGCGCAAATATACCAATGAACAGGGAAACAGTGTTTATCTTTTTATTGTTTATTCACAGACGAACCGCAAAGTCGTTCATCCCCCTGAGATTTGTTATACCGGAGGAGGGGCTACCTTTATAAGTAATATGCATCATGGGATCGATATCCCTTCCTTGGGCATGCAGGTTACCTCTAACAAATATCTTGTGGAACAGGGGGCGCACCGTCAATATATGTGTTATTGGTTTAAAGTTGGCGATACTTTCACTCCCAATTACCTCAAGGGGCAGGCTCTTATCGCGATTAAAAAATTGACCGGACAACCGGCCGGAGGAGCGCTTGTCCGGCTTTCCGCTGTTGTTGACCCGGAAAATCCGGATGAGGCTATGCAGTGGATTGACGCCTTTGCCCAGGTTATGGTCCCGCACCTGCTCCAATATTTACCTTAAAAAACACATATTTTAATTAGATTCCCCCTGCCTTCACAGGTGCGGAACTTGTTGTCTTAGCCCTGTGAGGGCTAATCATTGTCCAAAAATTTCATTCCTGGATCGGCTCTCATTCCTGCTTTAAATAAAGGCGAGAAATTCCCGCAGAGATTAAACTCTCCGGATTCTTTATGTCTTAATCTTCTAGGTGTGTGGCCATTATTTTTTTGTCATATATAAGGAATTAATTATTTCATATAATTTAATAATATATGTCTAATATCTTCAACAAAATGTTCAGCAAGGTCAACGTCTCTCTGGGCGTGCTTGTCATGGTTTGTCTATTGTTAGGATACTTTGTCTATGTTTGGGGGCAGTGTGCCTTAGTATAACATATTGTAATATAATGATATAAAAAAGATGACCTTTAATGTTTGTTTTTGCAAGTTGGCACGCAATTTGCTCACTAAATAAATAAAAAAATGTAAGAAAACGTTTCCAAAAGGTAAATTGAAATAATGATAAAAATAAGCAAATCAATTAAGCAAATATCCTTGGTGGTTCTAGTTTTTCTGGCTACTTCGGTGGTCATTACTTCTGCCTGGGCAGCTATGACCGTGATTGATTACAAAGGCCAGCAGGAGATCTATCCATTAAATGATAATCAAAAGAAAGTTAATGAGGATTTTAATGCCCCTCGTTCCAGGGCCCCGGAACCTTCTACTTTGGCTTTATTAGGGAGCAGTTTTCTAGGCATGATTATCAGTTTTGTCCGCCGGACATATTATATTGCTAAAAGAGCCTTAGATTTTGTGTTGTCGGTCGCGGCAATTATCATTTTATCTCCGTTATTTCTTTTAACAGCGATTTTAATTAAATTAACATCCAAAGGCCCGATTATTTTTACCCAAACCCGCGTTGGGAAAGATGGCCAGTTGTTTAAAATTTTTAAATTTAGGACAATGAAGGTGGATGCGGAAAAAGAGACCGGTCCGGTTTGGGCCGCGAAGGATGATCCTCGGTTAATCCCGGTGGGCAAGTTTTTGCGTAAGTCCCATATGGATGAAATCCCGCAGTTTTTTAATGTGTTAAGAGGCGAAATGAGCGTCATCGGTCCCCGTCCGGAGCGTCCGGAGTTTGTGGCGGAATTAAAGAGAAAAATTCCGGGATATGAAAAAAGACTCTCTGTGAAACCTGGTATTACCGGGCTTGCCCAGGTTTGGCATCGTTATGATGAAACCATTGAGGATGTAAGGAAGAAGATCAAATATGACCTTCTTTATATAAAAAAGGTGTGTCTTTGGACAGATTTGCGGATTTTCTTGAGGACATTTAGGGTTGTATTGACGGGAGAAGGGGCGAGATAGGGTATTTAGGGAATCATATGAGTTATGGATTCCCAGGAATTGTGCTAGAACTCCAGAACCCGCCACGATGATATTATTTGGAACTGGATTGTTAGGCGTACTTGGGTTAAGAAAAAAGCAGTAAGATGTTTTGGGGGGAGAAGGGTAACCTGGTTGGTTCCCCGATACCGTTTGACAGAGAACCGTAAGTACCATTTTTGCGTAAGAAGAGCGCCTGTTCGAACCTAGCTTTCTTACATGATTATAGATAAACATTTTATTAACCAAAACGGAGGATGAACATGAAGAAAATTGTTCTAATCGCAGCTGTGATGGCGGCTGTCTCCTTTATCAGCACTCCGGTTTTCGCCTTTGATTACAATCTTGACGGTTACCGGGGTCCAGTGGAGTTTAAATTTTCTGACTTCACTATTGGGACTTTACGCCAAAGCAGCTCAAACGGCTACGGCAATGCCGATGGGGTTGCAGACAACTTCAGCATTTTTAAGGTGTCTACACTGAAGACTCCTACTGCACAGACTCTTTGGGCTGACGGTAGTGGAGAAGAATTAACGGGTATCCTTTACGGGGTTGATGATGACCAGTGGGTCGTTGACGCCAATGGTATTACCTACCAATCTGTCGCCGGTATCATCGATGTGTATTTAGATAGCACCCCTGATTTTGATCCCACTCTCGGGCCTAATGCCAGAGGGAGCGACGACAGCACATATCCGACAGTTACGGATGGTGAATTATTTTTGAGGTTAGCCCTTGTGCCGGGGATTAAATATGGTGATGGCGATACGACAAACGATCACATTACTTACCAGAATCACCTGGATAGCACAACGTCTCCTTTTACCGGCCACGGATCATTTTATTTGGTGGTTGTGGAAGGGTATGGAACCGCTGAAGGGTTATTTAACAGCAATTCTTGGGAACTCGTTTCTGACAGCGGAGTTGTTTCCTACGCTGATTTCTGGGCGGAATTTGATTCTACAACACAAGGCGCTGCTTCTATCGTTCCCGGAACAGATAATGATTGGTTAAGTTTAAGCGAAGACCCGATCAAGGGGCAAGCTGTTCCTGAACCGATGTCCATGTTATTGCTTGGATCCGGTTTAGTCGGTTTAGTCGGTTTAAGAAGAAAGCAATAAGTTTTATTAGCGAAGGTCTGATAAAGGCCATATCACAATGAAAAAGCAGGAGGTCAATTGACCTCCTGCTTTTTTTTGTCCCTGCCGTGGAAAATGATAAGCTATACAGCCTGTAGGTTCATAATAATGGGCGCCCTAAGACTCGGGGCGGGGGAGAGGGACGTGCGCCGGCGCTGTCGACCAGAAACAACATGATTTCTTTGTTGTAATACGATGGGTTTGTAAATATAATAAAAGAAAATCCCTGGGACGGAAATGAGTCCAGGAAAGCCCCCGTGCTGTTTTAAAGACAATAAAAGGATACCAATGAAAATTATTAATGCCCATGTACACCTTATTGAACTGAAAAAGATGTTGAGTCAGAATCCGGATCTGGAAATCTCTCTGGAATTGGAAGTTTTTAAGAACTTGGACCAGACCTTACCGCTTTTAAACCCGCAAAAACTTTTTGAACAAATGGATGAAGCCGGGGTCGAACAAACAGTTCTGTTCGCCTGTGAGGCCCCTATCGTGTATTCTTCTAACGAATATGTGTCTGAACTTTGCCGGCGGTTTCCCGACAGGTTCATCGGCTTTGCATCCGTCAATCCCTTGCGGCATGACGCCGTTGAGGTGATTGAGCACGCTGTCACGCGCCTGGGGTTGAAGGGGATTAAATTTCACCCACCGCTGCAGGATTTTTATCCGGATGACGAACGGGTTTTCCCTGTCTATGAAAAGGCCGTGAAATTGAATGTGCCGGTTGTGTTTCATGTCGGGACGACCCCGTTCGGCGCCCTGGCCAAGCTGGATCAGGCTAATCCGCTTTTACTTGATGCGGTCGCCTGCGCATTCCCGGATTTGCGGATTATGCTGACCCATTTGGGCACCTTATGGCATAATGAAGCTTTTATGGTAACGGAGAAGAACCGGAACGTTTTTATTGATACCGCCGCTTACCTTTATGAAATTCGAACCCTTTTAAACCGCGATTTAATCGAAAGGCTGGGGGAAGATAAGTTTATTTTTGGGACGGATTATCCGATGCCGTTCGGGATCCGGTCTCACCGGATGAAAGATTTTGTGGATTGTATCATGGGCCTGGACCTTTCATCAGAGATCAAGGAGAAAATTTTCTCCCGCAATTTTTCCTTGCTTTTAAACGGCCGGGAACAAAAGATTTTGACCGCCGGCCAGCTTTTGCAGTCATTAGGAAATCTTCCTTGAATGCGCAAAGGCGGAATCCAAGATATTTTTGGAAGTAACTTGTCCTGAATTAAGGGCTGTTTTGCTCTGGAATCCTGTGAGAGACACAATCATAGACCGCAAAACGCGGCGCCAAGGCCAGATTCCCCCAATCCAATAAAATTTTAATAACTTCAAAGGCGACCATAACGCAAGACAGCCAGACCATCGGGGCGAATGTTGTTCCCTCTTTTTTTTCCATCATGCGGCGTATGGCCGGATCCGGATAAAAATTCTTAAGCCCGTCTAAAGACATCAGGCTAGCGATGGATTGCAGAATCAGGCTCCGTTCTTCCTCCGGCGTAATTGAGGAGATGTCCCGGCCTATCGTCGGGAATCTGTAAACTTCTTCCAGAGGCGGGGTGTTTTTATTGAAGACCCGGACGTTTCCGTAGGCGACGGCCCAGCTTTCCACCAAAGGGATATTTTTCTCCCTGGCTCCGCGGCTTAACAGCAAAATCGGGATCAGCGCGTCGACGCACAGGGCGACGGCATCTACGCCATCGAGGAAACTATGGATATTCTCTTTGTTGATCCCCTGGTATTTTTCCGTTCGGATCCCAGGGTTGATTTTTTTAAGATATTCGTCCGTGACGTCGGTTTTGAGGCGGCCGTTTGTATCGGTGAAACAATAAATTTGCCGGTTCAGGTTGGTTGGCTCGAATGCGCCGTGATCCAAAAGCTTAAAAGAGCCGACCCCTGCCCGGGCAAGAATTTCCGCAACCGCGCCCCCCAAGCCTCCCAGGCCGCAGACCGCAACACAGGAATTTTGTAAACGAACTTGTTGCTCTTGGGAGAGGAGCCCGATATTTCTGTCAGTGAGTTGTTGATATAGATACTGGGACATGATCATCCTTTTTTGTGTTAGAGGATTTTAAATATAGACGAATTTACGTTCATAATTCAGGCTCATCCCGTATGGGAAATCGTGATAATGATAAATGACAATTTCCATGTCTGTGTTTGTGAATTTAAGGAGCGCTTTTCTGAATTTTTGCCTTAAATCAGGGGTCAGAGGAATGTGTTCTTTAAGCTGAATTTCAATTTGACCGCTATCCCCCTGTCCGCTTATCCGGAAATATCCAGTTGTTAATCCCGCCACTTCAAGGTCGCTATAGAGCCCTTCCTTGATGTCTTCCGGAGAGACTGTTTTCCCTCCTAGATTGATATGTTTGTTGGCCCGCCCCTGCAAGGCCAGGAGGGGGAGTTTCAGCTCGGGAAGAAGGTCTGTCCGGCCTTCCTCGGTCAGAATTTCTTTGAGGGTGTTGTGAGGGATAAGCAATCCGGTGTCTCTGGTATTGTAGCGGATGAGCGGGGTCATAGTTTTAGGGGTTAACATTGTGAAAAGTAATTCATGATGGGAGGTCGTTTCCAGAAAACAACGGTTGGGGTAATACACCAGCAGTTCCGGGCAGGCCCGCCTGTCTAGGCCGCCCAGGATTTTTTCCCGGAATTCCGGATTCCTCTGCAATTCTTCACGCAGGCGTATTGTTTCAATCGTTTCGTGAGCCAGGGACAGATCCAGTTCCGTGACGCCGAAATTGGCCCCGATATATCCTTGGTCCGGCTGGTCAAAATTTACGCCAAGAAGCTGCGCCATGTAGTGGCGGTAACTGTCGGAAAACCAGTCTGAGCCCAGAATAAGACTTACATTGATTTTCGGCCAGTCCAGTCCGGAGGTACAGCCGTCTTCGACGAGTTTTTTTAGAAAATAGGGGTCTCCGACAATTAAAAATTGTTCGAAAACCGTTTGGAGCTTCTGCAGGATGGAAATGGCCAAATCGCTGCAGACACTTGTCTCCGCCATCGGAAGGGCAGAGGGGATTTTAACCCCCATCGGGAGACAGTTTAATAAAAATGTTTTCTTCCGGGAGGTTTGAAAAAGGTATTCCAGGACCGTGTCGATCATGAACGCCGTCTGGCGTCTGTCGGAGAAACTGCCGAATCCGTATGAATTCTCACCGGAGAAGCCGGAACTGACCGTCACGTTGGCCAGAGATTTTAACTGCCCTTCCTGCATAAGGTCCTGGATCGGGGATGACGGGAAGATGTCCTCTTTGGTCAAGGCAGGGACTTTAGTCTGAAAATCGGTTAAGGTTTTAATAGCAGCCCGCGATAAGCCATGCCCTGAAAGGAACTTCCGGTAAGCGGGTAGTATTTGCGCCGCCCGCTGGAAAGCGGGGAGGATGAGTTTACAGCCGTAGGTTTCAATGTCCTCCGGGGCCGAGCGGGTCAATAGTTTTAAAATGTGGGTTCTTTTATATTGGTCTAAAAGATTTTTAATGGAGTTCATGGCTTTTTTTAGAAAAACAGGACACATTCTCCGTAATAAAGATGCTCATTGTCGCCGAATTCGGAGTTGCCTTTCCCGAAATACAGCTGGGTTCCGAAACGCAGGTCCGTATGTTTGTTCAAATCATACTGGACTTCCGGGTTCAGGACGACACTGGGGCCGTCCCAGTCATAGATCGCGTACTGGTTGATTTCAATGAGGGGGGAAAGCGTGTATTGAACCCAGAAACTGCTGAGTTGACTGTTCAGGGAAACGATCTGCCGTGACAGCTTATAGGATGTCGCCATGGCCGTGGGGTCGTTGTCTTCGTGCCCACCGTTATAAAAATGTTCCGCCAGAGCGTACCATTTTTTATTGAAACGGTAATCCACACCCAGCGCCGCCCGGGTGAATTCCCGCTTGTCATCTTGCAGGTTATGCGTGACTTCTCCCCGGAACCCTGCATTTTTAAGGTAACCGTCGAAAGAAAAGCCGTAGGCCTGATTTTTGTAAACCGAAGCGGCGATGAGGGACACATCGTAGGTTGAAACCGTTTTGTATACGCGGATACCGCCGCTGGCGTTTTCATCGGACGTGTCCGGCGCCGCGACAATGTTGATGCCGACAAAGTCTTCCGGGGAAAAATTGACATTGATCGCGTCTATACCGATGCGTTCATCCGGCTCCAGGTTCAGGGCGGCGACCGAATTGAAGATATCAATAGGGGAATAAAACCGTAACCGGCCCCAGTCCACCAGTTGCTTGCCGACCACAGCCTGGAATTCCGGCGTGTAATATTTCACGAACGCCCGGTACACAGAATGTTTCAAATAAAGATGATCATTGTCGACGGAGATGACATCCATGTCCAGGGCCGCATTTTTATTCTGGGCGCGGGAACGGATGAACGCGAAGTCAGCCGTGTTGGCGAAATCGTTGATAATGGCTTCGTTATCAACCGTCAAATAGAACTGCCAAGGGTCTTTTTGTGTTTTTAATTCCAACCGCAGGCGGTTTGTGGCGGCGGAAATCCCCTCTTTCGTGGCGAATGACTGCCCGGAAGTCACAAGGGTTTTATAATACCCGCTGACCTGAAACGTATCCGCCGCTATCGCGGGTGCCGCAAACGAGGCCAGCAGGAAGGCGAAGATTAAAAGAGTAATGTTTTTTTTCATGGGATAATCACTCCGTCTTTTAAAGTTATCAGGCGCTGGGCCCGTTCCATGATGAGCCGGTCATGCGTTGAAAATACAAAAGTGATGCCTTTTTCCCGGTTCAGCTCGGCCATAAGGTCAAGCAGTTCTTGGGCCGTTTTGGAATCCAGGTTGGCGGTGGGCTCATCCGCCAGGACGACACGCGGTTCCGCGGCCATGGCCCGGGCGACCGCTATCCGTTGCTGCTGCCCGCCGCTCATTTCGTGCGGGAAGCGGTTCATGTAATCGGCCAGACCGACCCGGTCCAGAATCGCTTCGGATCTCGATTCCCGGGTGCGCTGGTCAACGCCTTGAAGAAGCATGACATATTCAACGTTTTCAACGGCAGTCAACGTGTTAATCAGGTTGTAGGCCTGAAAGATAAAACCGATGTGGTGAAGCCGGAAGGCGGCGAGGTCTTGGCTGTTGATCTCGGAAATATTCTGGTTATCCAGCAGCACCGTTCCCGCTGTCGGGGTGTCCAGGGCGCCCATCAGGTTTAAGAGGGACGATTTCCCGGAGCCGGAAGGCCCGGCGATGGCCAGGAATTCGCCTTCGGCGATCTGGAGGGACACGCCGCGTAAAGCATCGGTCAGGACATTATCCCCGGTGGTGTATGTTTTTTTTAGCTGGATCGTTTCAATGAGCGCCATTGTTCAAACACTCCGAATTGCGTCCACGGGTTTAAGATGGGCGGCATGCCACGCCGGGTAAACGGACACGATCATGCTTGTGCATAAAACCAGAATAACGGAAATAGCCACGTATCCGGGATGCAGAACCGGATAAATAAAGGCGTCCATGTAAAATGAATTCATGGCACTGGTAAAAAGCGAGAGGTTAATGCCGGATTTTGAGAAATACAGCGTTAACCCTGACCCTATGATCAATCCGGCCAGGCTTCCGATGAGTCCCAGGAACAGGGATTCCCACGTGATCATGGCGACGATCTGCTTATGATTTGTCCCCAAGGCGAGCAGTATCCCGAATTCCCGGGTTCGTTCCAGGACTCCCATCAGGACCGTGTTTAAGATTCCGATGGCGACGACGATCATAACGACGATCACGATGATCCATATAAAAGCGTTGTCGAATTCAATCCATTGTTCCATGATCGGGGAGACGTCCTGCCAGGGCAGGACCTCCCATTTGTCGGATGACGGGAGATTTTGGGCGATTTCGTGGGCGGCGGTTTCGGACAGGCGCGCTTCTTTTAACCGGATGGCAATTTCGGATACGCCTTCGTTCATGACAAAAAGGGACTGGGTGGTTTTCAGGGGAAGGAGGGCGATGCCTTTGTCAATCTCTTCGATGCCGGAGTCGAGCAGTCCCAGAATATGAAATGCGCCTGCGGCGATGCTCCCGTCCAGCGCCTGGGACATAATCACCACTTTGTCCCCCAGCCCGACGTTAAGATTTTTGGCTAAAGAAGCCCCTATGACAATGTCTTTGTCGCTGTCCGGCCGGAAGAAGGAGCCGGACTTCACCCTCTGGCTGAGACGGCTGACTTTTTTTTCTTGAGCCGGGTCCACGCCATAGATCAAGACTCCGGATGATGATTCGGATGAACTCAATAAGCCGTCGGCTTTGAGTCTTGGCGCCGCGGCGGCAATGCGCTTGTCCTGATTAAGGGCGGAGAGTGTGCCTTCCGGGGATTTGATATGGGTGTCTAAGGTGTTTTTTTCATGGTAGCCTTTTTTATGGATCACAATGTGACTCGTCAGGTAGGACGTGTAGTTCTCGATCATCTGCTTGTGAGCCCCTTCCACGAACGACCAGATAAAAATGAGGGCTCCGAGTCCGAACCCAATGGCAGAAACCGTGATCAGGGAGCGTTTTATATTGCGGAAGATATTGCGTAAAGCGATTTTAATAAAAGTCGACATGGTGTTGTCTCAAATAGCTTGACTCGGGGCCGCCCGGATGGCCGGGGGCCGGATTAAGTTTACTGGATCTTTTTTAAGTGTGTCAGCGTGTAGATGTCTTCGGGTATGGGTTTATCATATTCCACCGCTTTCAGCCGGATCGTGGTGGTACACCCGGGTTTGACTTCAGACTTCATGGTCCAGGTCCGGGGAATAACCCGGTCAGAGACCCGTCCTTCATTGAGGTAATAGAGCGTTTTAATTAATTCGCCTTTTTCGTTATAATAAGCTTCTTTCAGGGGGACAAAGTCTTCTTTCCTTATCCATCGGTAAATCTTTCCCCAGATGACAGGGGCGTCAGGCTCGGGAGTGAGTTCTATTTTGAGGATGGTTTTATCCTGGAGGATTTTTTCCCCCACGACCCGGTGGTTGTAGTCCTCAACGATGCTGCTTTCCTTTACGAGATCATCGTTGGCGAAATCGCTGCCCATCCAGGGCTGGAGCATCATGGAGGGGGGGATTTTGATTGTCTTTTCGACATTAGGGAGGTAATTCCACATTTCACTTTCGACTCGAAGGGTTCCGATGCCGGCTTCTTTGGCAGGAGATAGTATCCGGATAAAGGTGCGGTTCCGGCCGGAATTGTAGACCTGCAGTTCAAGAGTTCTTTCCCAGCCTGGGGTTTTAATATCCATTATATAAAGACCCTGGTTGGTGTTCCCCCGCATCAGGTCGTCTGACCGTTTGATATATTCTTTGGCGGACAGCTCTTCTCCCTGAGCGTTATATAGAGGAAAAGTACAGAGGAAAAGTAATAAAAAAAAGCGGAGGAAATTTAATTTCATGCCGACCTTTATAAAAATACATATTAATTATTCGCAATTATGCTAACATATGGTAATTTAAGATGCAAATGCAATTAGAAATATTCCCAGAGTCTTTATCTTAAAAAAGAGTCTGGGGAAAGAGAAAGTCTGTTGTCATCCCTAATTCCTCTATGTCCGCATTTTCTCCTGTGATGATGCCTTCATGAAAAAGATTATTTTGAAGAAAAAGTTGAGTTTGGTGTTTTAGCCAAGGGGGGCAATACCCTTCCGTGTTATGAGAAATTCAATCCTGTGTCCTAGGCTGTCATTGTTTGTATAGGTGTGGGGGTGTCTCGGGAAATCGCCTTGACAATAGGGAGGACGGATGCTAGCATGACGCTATTATCATGAAAGATCTTACTTATAAAAAGGTATATAAGGATGAACCTCAGCTGATGGAGCAGATTTACCGCTTACGTTACGAGGTTTATGTAACAGAATTTGGTTATATTAATGCAGAACATTATCCTGACGGTTTGGAGTACGACAAATATGACCGGCAGGCGCAGCATTTTGCGGCTATAGACCCGGATGGGGAGGTTGTGGGAGCGGTGAGGTTGATCCTGCCGGGTGATTTAGACCTTCCTTTAGAAGAACAATGCACCTCGATTTATAATCCGAAACAGATTTGTGCCCATGTCCGTTTTGCGGAAATGTCCAGGCTGGTTGTCAGCAAGAAACTCCGTAACCGGCGAGGCTTTACCCGTTCCTGTCACGAGAAGCATAAAACTTTAGGTGACCACAGTGAGGATGTCGTGTACCGTTGTTTTGCTAAATGTACCATCATAGGGCTTTGTAGCTGTGTTTTTGAGGAAAGTCAGCGTTTAAATATCACGCATTGGTATGCGCTTATGGAAAAAAAGTTGTATTTGCTTTTGGCTCTCTATGGATTTAAGTTTAATTGCATAGGCCCGGAAATAGACTATTACGGATCCGTATTCCCCTATGTTGTTTCTTTATCGGACATAGAGCGTTCGATTCATAATTTTATTTCCCGGTATGGCTGTCCGATCCTTGAACCTCATATTTTTGCCAAGCCGCAAAGAGCAGGGTGGTTCTCCTTCCGGCAAAGTCTGTCCCGCGCATGAACGGCAGGACAAGATTTTTGAAATCATTACGGAATTTCTAAGAAAGACCGCGCATCATGTTGACACGTCTGTCAGGATGTGTTAGCATAACACCATCTATGGAATGTTTTACTTTCAGGAAAGTAGATGCCGACGAGAAGGATTTGATGCAGCAGATTTTTAAGCTGCGTTTCCAGGTTTATTGCCGGGAGTGCGGATTTATCCGGGAAGAAGATTATCCCGAATGTTTTGAACGGGATGAGTATGACGCGCAATCGATCCATTTTGCGGCCATTAACGGCACCGGAGACCTTGTGGGGACGATGCGCATCATCCTCCCGGGAACCCTTCTTTTGCCGATAGAGCGGCATTGCCCGAGTATTCAGATTAAACCTGATCCTTTGCCAGGAATGGGGTATGCGGAGATTTCACGCCTTGTGATTAGCAAGCAGTTGCGTCGCAGACGCGATGACCAGATGTATTATGAGGCGCAGGTTGAGGATAAAAAAGTGGAGGGAGCGAATGCCGAGTATCTTCGGCGTGCCAAACCAATGGCTTTCGGGCTTTACCGGGAGATGTACCAGGAAAGCAAACGGAGGGGGATTAGTTATTGGTACGCGCTGATGGAAAAAAGCCTTTGGCTTTTATTGAGGATTCATGGGTTCCGGTTTGACTGTATTGGGGAGGAAATTGATGTCTATGGCCCGGTTCGTCCGTATTTGGGCAAGATCCCGATCATGGAACAGGAAGTCCGGCGCAAGTTTCCGAAATTTTTTGATTATTTTACCGAAAGTTTGGACCAAAGCACTTTGACGAAGGAATAAATTCGACATTTATGCCAACTGTCGAACAGCATATCTTTAATGCCTTTCGGGATGTTTCCCGCAAACACCCTGATAAACCCGCCCTAGTATTTTTTAAAGCCCCGATGCGGGATACGACGATCTCTTATCAAAATCTGCTTGACGACGCGGTGCGCTTGGGGGAATATCTCAAATCTCAAGGTGTTGCGCCCCAAAACAAAGTTATTTTATTGATGGATAGCTGTCCGGCTTTTGTGCAGGCGTTTTTGGCCGTGATGTACGTTCAGGCCGTGGCCGTCCCTTTAGATATTCAATTTTCCGCTGATGAGATCCGGGCGGTTATGGAGCATTGTCAGGCTAGAGTGGTTCTGTTCTCGGAGCGTGTGCGAAAGATCTTCCAGGAATTCCATCCTTCTGTTCCTGTGTACATTGTTGATACGAAGCCGTTTCAGGAGCAGTGGAGCGGGCAGGCTGTGCAGGGTGTTTTTCAGGCTGAACTCGCTTGCGGCGATGTTGCGATGTTGTTTTATACGTCCGGGACCACCGCCGGCCCCAAAGCTGTCATGCTGACGCACGCGAATTTGTTGTCGAATGTGCACTCGATTTATGCGCTTAATATCATACAGCCCCAAGATGTGTTTTTGTCGATTTTGCCGTTGCACCACACGTATGCTTTTACGTCAACACTTTTAATCCCCTTGTTATGCGGGGCCAGGGTCGTGTATCCGGCTAGTCTTAATTCTCTGGAATTGGCTAAAGCTATGAAAAACGCCCGGGTGACCATTCTTATCGGGGTGCCTCAAGTGTTTGCTTTGTTGGAGAGGGCGATCCGGCAACGTCTTGCTGGGTTGCCTTGGGGGATGAAGGCGATTTTGCGGACTTTATCGCCTTTGGCGGCAGGCCTTAGACGCCTGACAGGGGTTAATGTGAGCCGGGTTTTGTTTCGGAAAGTCCATTCCGCCTTTGGCGGACGGATTCGATATTGTGTCTCCGGGGGCGCCAAGCTCGACATTCAGACAGCGCGGACATTCACCCGTTGGGGATTTACTGTTTTGGAAGGCTATGGGTTAACCGAAACGTCTCCTATTGTCGCTTTGACGCCGCCGCAGCGTGTTAAATTGGGTTCTGTCGGCAAGGCCTTACCCGGGGAGGAAATTAAAATTGCCCGGCCGGATGCCACGGGAACGGGCGAAGTATTGATCAAAGGCCCCAACGTGATGAAAGGATATTATCAGGCGGAAGCAGAAACCAGCGCGGTGTTGAGGGATGGATGGTTTTCCAGCGGGGACTTGGGCCATCTGGACGGCGACGGGTATCTGACCATTGTGGGGCGCATAAAAGAAATGATTGTTTTAAGCAATGGGAAGAATATTTATCCGGAGGATGTGGAAAAGGAATATGGCCGGATCGCTTTTATAAAGGAGATGGCCGTGCTCTCTTCGAAAGAAGGGGCTTTTATGTCCGGGACCGATCATTTGGTTGCTATTGTCGTCGTTGATGAAGAGCAGTTCCGCCTTCAGCAGGTTTCTGGAATTCGGGATAAGATTAAGTGGGAAATGGATAATATCTCGGCTCAGCTCCCTTCGTATAAAAGGGTGCAGAGTTTTGTGATTTCTCAGGATGCCTTGCCGAGAACCCGTCTTGGTAAAATCAAGAGATACCAGTTGGAGGCCATCTATACTCGTTTGTCCCATTTTGATTCGCGGCCGGATCCGGAGAGGCCCCTCCCGGACTCTCCGAAGGGACAATTTGAAAGCATGACTCAGTTTGCTATGGCTTTCATTCAGCAAACATTGCAGCGCGAAGTGCATGAAAAAGACCATCTTGAACTTGACCTGGGGCTGGATTCCCTGGGACGGATTGAACTGCTTCTTAACATCCAGGAGCGCTTAAATTTGGAACTGGATGATGATCAGTCGATGGATTTCTTTATGTGTAATACCATTCAAGACCTGATGGAACAATTAAAGCGGGTTATCCCGAGCAACATCGGCCCTATAAAAGAAGACGCGACTATTCAATGGGGCCGAATTTTAACAGAAATGCCTCAGGAGAAAACGGTGCGTTGCATAAAACTCTCGTTCGGTTTTTTCTCGCTGTTCTTTAATATCGCCGTGATTGCGGTTTTAAAGTTAATGTTTAAGATTTTGTTTCTTTTGCGAACCGAGGGGGCCGAGCATCTGCCTCGGAAAGGGCCGTACCTGATCTGTCCTAATCATACCAGTTATTTGGATGGATTGTTTGTTTTATGTTCTTTGCCGTATGCTGTCGCCCTGCAGACTTATTTTGTGGGATATAGAAATTTTTTTGAGAATGGTTATTTACGGCCATTTATTAAGGTGGCGCGACTTATTCCGTTGGAAGTGAATTACAATTTGATTGAGGCTTTAAAAGCGTGCGCCTATGTCCTGCATCATGACAAAATCGTGTGTTATTTTCCGGAGGGACAGCGGTCTATAGACGGAGAAATGAATAAGTTTAAGAAAGGGGTTGGAATTTTACTGAAGGAACTCGATATCCCTGTTGTCCCGGTTTACTTGGAGGGTGCGTTTAAGACATGGCCCAGGACTCGCCATTATCCTCACCTGGCTGCGGTTAAGACCTGTTTCTCTGCGCCCGTTTCTTTGGCAGATCTGGTAAATGAGGGAGAGGGGGGCAGAGGTGAGGTCTACGATGGAGTTGCTGAAAACTTAAGGGCTAGAGTGGGTTCGATAAAACAACAGTGTATAAAAAAATAATCAAATCCCCGTGCGGGACAGTCCGGGACATGGTGTGACACAGAGAGACAGGCGGAATTATTGATTTATAAGTTATTGTCATAAATAATTTTGCACAATAAATAATATGGTTGCGCCCTTTGGACAAATATGGCACAATATTTGCTTTATATTCAAATAAAGATTTAAACACATTATTTCTATAATGAAGGGGGGGATATTAATGAAAGTTTTATTGGCTAAACTACACAACTTATTTCTTTTTAGCATGTTGCTTCCTTTTATATATGGATGTAACAGTGGTACCGGCGGGAGTTCCCCAGTTGGATCCGTAGGTGGTTTGTTTGAAAGCGGACCATCTGTTACTGGCGGCAGTGGTACAATTATCCCTCCGGGCGGTGAATAAGTTGTAGCTCAACTCCATAATCCAGAACCAGCAACGATGTTGCTTATTGGTGGCGGGATTGCTGCCATGGGATATATAAAATCCTTAAGGAAGAAATAACGTTTTTGGCTTTAATCAGCTATTAAACGAGTGCGCGGAAATTTTCTATGACTCGTTGAGATATAAAAAAAGACAGGTTGTTTCACACCTGTCTTTTTTTATGAGTTTTGGATTCTCGGGGAATCTGTTTGACAGTGAAGAGGCGGTGTGGTAGTATCGTTAAGTATTTGAAATGAGCTAGGTTAAATAAATTAAGGGGGGATGCGGTATGTCTTCACAAGGTAAGGGTAAGCAGCCGATCACACTTATAAAAACAGCTATCAGCACGTTGTTTATTCATCCTGCGATTCTTTTCCCTTATGCCATTATTGCGTTTTATGAATTTTTGATTTTTGAACTGCTTTTCTTTGCCCCCCGCTATCCTTTGGTTAATTTTTTTGGCCCTATTATTCGGAAGCTGGAGGGGGACATTTTCCTCCATTATCCGTTTTCGTATTATGTTCTTGCCAAATGGTTCCAGAGCACGTTATTACAAAGTATTATATTCATAGTACTTAATAGTTTTTTTATCGGGATGTCTGTGGCCATTATTAATGCGATTAATAACGGACAACCCGTTGTCTTAAAGGCCGCTTTCAAACGGGCGTTAGCCTCATACGTTCATTTGTTCATCGGCGTGGCCTTACCTGTGGCCACCATGATTGGGTTAAGCCAATTGCACGAACTTGTCATTAATCGGGCGCTCATTATTCGTTCGACTAGCGGGATTTATTATGTTCTTAAACAAGCGGTTTTGTTGACCATCCCGTATTTCAATCTTTTGCTGGCCGTATTCTCAACGGCACTTTTTATCTATGTGATTCCTGGTATTATAATTGACAAGAAAAAAGTTTTTGGGGCCTTGGTGTCCAATTTTAAGATTTTATGGAAATCCTTCGGGTTCACATTCTTGGTCCTGCTGTTGCCGGCCTTGCTTTATTTGCCGGTTATTTTATTACAGTCCACGACCAGTATTTATAAAAATGCGGCGCCTCCGGAGCTCTTGGGAATTTTAGCTCTCGTTGGAGTTATTCTTTCTATAGTCATTGATATGATTCATTACACGACTATGACCACCTATTATTTATTAAAGAAAGAAGAAAAATGAAAAAGATAATTATTATACTTCTTATTATTCTTATCTTAGTCTTTGCCGGGTTGACCTTCTTGGATCAAGGGCGATATGCCATGGAGAAGAAGCTTTGGTGGGCTCAGAAGCAGTATGAGCAGATTGCCCGTGACCCCAAAGCGGCCCCAGACCAGAATTATGAGGATTTGGTTAACCAATACCGAAAGATTGCCAATCAGTTTCCTTCTGCCGCATTAACCCGAAAAGTTTATATCAAAATAGGTAAAGTTTATTTATTGAAAAAGGACTATGTGAAAGCCCGTGCCGCTTTCCAGGAGTCCATGACTCGTTATCCCGATGATTCCGTCTTGCATTCGGAAGCCTTGATGCATATGGGTAGCAGTTTTGAGATTGAGGCCAAATACGATGAAGCTAAAAGAATCTATCAGCAGATCATAGAACAATACCCCTTGACAGATATTGGCATGAGTATGCCCATGTATCTGATTACTTTGAATTCGAAAATTGGAAGACCGGCGGATGCTGAAAAAGCAAGTCTAGAAGCCTTGTCTTTCTATGAAGCCATTTCGAAAAAGGATCCTGAAACAAAATATGCTTTTGCCGCCCAGAGGATGCTAGCCGCAGTTTATTTTGCCCGGGGGGACACTCAGAAGGGGGTTAACATTTTGGGGCAGATGCTTACGAAATATGCGGACAAGAACGAACTGATGACGCCACAGCAAATTGTGTTGATTGTTAAAACAATTAATACGATGTCTGTGGCTAATTTGAAGGATTATGATACCCCGATCGCAATTTATCAGGACTTCCTGAATCAAAATCCTAGACATCAATATGGCATGTATTTGCAGCAAACGATTAATGGATTAAAGGAATTGAAGGAGAAAAATGTTGGGATCCGTTTTCAGGCGGTCCCTCAATCTCAAGATGCCCAACGGTAAGAAGACGACAAGTTTTGAACAATTCACCCAGTCCGAGATTTTTCAGCAAGTGGGAGATATCTGTGCCGCAGTGAATGCGGTTTCCAGCGCGCGGGAGTTGTTAGAAATCTCCTTAAAAAAGACTTTGGATCTTTTTGGCGCCAGTCGGGGGTCTATTTTTATTTTGGATGAAAACGAACGGGACTTGGTCCTTAAAATCGCCCAGGGGATGGAGATCAATGAGCAAGAGCGGATGGTAAAGCGTCTGGGACAAGGGGTTGTCGGGCAGGTGGCGGTCACCAAAAAACCAATTTTTGTGACGGATATTTCCCGGGACCATCGTTTTAAGAATTATAAGGCCCGTTCGAGTTATAAGACACCTTCATTTATCTGCGCTCCTTTGCTTATTAAAGATAAATTGATCGGAGTCATCAGTTTGTCTGATAAGGAGTGCGGCAGCCATTTTAGTGCTGATGAGCTGCAGCTCCTTGATTTTCTTTCCAGCCAAATTGCGTTAAATTATCGTCGTATCCAGCTTTATCAGAAGTTTAAAACAGTAGAAGAGGAGTCGCAAACATTGAGGCATAAGTTGGGGGAGAGCAGCGAGGAAGCCAGTCATTTAAAAAAGGAAGTTGTCCGTCACGAAAAGTTGGCGACGATTGGGAAGCTTACGGGGGGCATTGCCCATGAGTTTAATAATCCTTTGGATGGGGTTATGCGTTATACCAATTTGTGCCTGGATCACGTTAAGGATGACGAGGTTGTCAGGGGATATTTGCTGGAAATCAAGAACGGCCTCCATCGGATGGCGAATATCGTAAAAAGCCTTTTAGCCTGCTCCCGGGCTCCAAGCCCTTCTTTGCAAAAGATTAATATTAACGTGGCGGTGGAGCAGGCCGTGCAGTTTTTAAAAACGGATATTGTTGGCAAGGAAATCGTGTTGATTAAAGAGCTGGAGCCGGCTTTGCCGGACATTATTGATTTTGGGCTGGAGCGGGTCTTTACGAATCTCTTGCGGAATGCGATCGATGCGACGAATAACGGCGGAAAAATTAAAATAACCTCCGGGCAGGAAGATGGGCGAATTGTGTTCTCCGTCGCGGATACGGGATGCGGGATCAGCGGGGAGAAAATCGATGAGATTTTTGAGCCGTTTTTCACCACGAAAGATATAGAAAAAGGTTGTGGCCTCGGGCTCACCATTGTGATGGAGATTATTAAAAGTTATGATGGTCAGATTAATGTTGAGAGCGAGCTTAATAAGGGAACCACTTTTACGGTAAGCGTTCCTATTAAGAAAAAACATGAATCATAAAAATAAAAATAATAAGTACAGTATTTTAATCGTTGATGATGAGCCCCTGATTAGGGAATCGTTGTATGAAATCCTAAGGATCGACGGGTTCTTGGCGATGATGGCCTCCAATGGGGAAGAGGCTTTGGAGGAGATTTCGAACAAGAGGATTGATATCGTTTTGACAGATATGAAGCTCCCGAATATGAACGGGTTAGACCTTATTGTTAAGATTAAAGATGTCTCACCGGACACTGAAGTGATTATGATTACAGGGTATGGGTCTATAGAAACCGCTGTGGAGGCGATGAAGAGCGGGGCGTACGATTATGTGACGAAGCCAATTAATGATCATGAAATTAAATTAATGATCAACAAAATTGTGGAGAGGAAAGAAGTCCTTCAGGAGAATCAGGATTTAAGAGAAATTATCGCTGAAGTGAATCCAGAAAAGTTTTGTGGTATGATCGGCAGTAGCGACAAGATGCAGAGGGTTTATCATGTCGTAGAATCTGTGGCCAGTTCTAATGCGACAATTTTGATTACGGGAGAAAGCGGTACGGGGAAAAGTTTGGTGGCGAGGGCCGTGCATGAAAAGGACCGATATCGTCATGAAAAACCCTTTGTTGAAATAAGTTGCGGGGCTTTGTCTGAAACGCTTTTGGAAAGTGAGCTTTTTGGGCATATGAAAGGGGCTTTTACTGGCGCGATTAAAGATAAGGAGGGCCGTTTTGAATTTGCGCGAGGGGGGACGGTATTTTTAGATGAAATTGATGCTTTTTCCCCGAGCCTGCAGGTAAAGCTGCTCCGGGTCTTGCAGGACGGCGTTTTTGAACGGGTGGGGGATAATGTGACGAGGAAGACAGATGCCCGTATCATTGTGGCCACGAACCAGGAACTGAAAGACTTGGTTCTTCAGGGTGATTTTAGGGAAGACCTTTTTTATCGGATTAACGTGATTAATATAACGATGCCGCCTTTGCGTGAGCGGAAAGATGATATAGACCTTCTCGTGGATCATTTTATAGAGCGGTATAATAGAATTAATAATAAAAATGTGAAGGGACTTTCGGATGAGGTCCGGAAATTATTCCTGTTGTACAATTGGCCCGGGAATATCCGGGAACTGGAAAATGCCATTGAAGGTGCAGTCGTCATGTCTCGGACGGATATTATTAATAAAAGGGATATTCCTAACGTGGAGAAATTCTCTGTGGCTTCAACAAAACCGGTTAATGGGCAGTCTTTGAAGAAGGTGTTGGAGCAGCCGGAAAAAGACATGATTATTTCTGTGCTTGAAGAGTGCAATTGGAACCGTAATCGGGCGGCAGCGGTCTTGGGGATCAATAGGACAACTTTGTATAATAAAATGAAAAAATTTGATATTTCTTTTAATAGGCCGTGAAGGTGATTAGATGAAAGACAAGGAGTATCTTCTTCAACTGCTGGACCAGCTTGTCGATAAAGAGAAGTGGGCTGATTCCCTTCGGAGATTTATTGATGTTTTACGTATTAATATTTTTGTCGTTGATTATAGGGGCAAGCTCTTGATTCCTCCTCACCGGGACAGCTTGGGGCGCGGATACGGCGTTGAGTTTTTGACCTCATCTTTCAGTTTTGATTTTTCCGGACAGGAATATAATATGATGGAGGAATTTATTCAGCATGGCCAGTATCTTGAGGCGAAAGACTCTTTTGATTTTCATGTGTTCGCTATCCCGGTAAGAGCGGATGCTGAGAAAATAGTGGCGTATCTTATTGTCGGGCCGGTTATCCTCAATAAGCGTTGGGATAATGAAGATTATGTTAATATGGCGAATCGTTTGCATGTTGTTTTTGATGATTTGATCGACAGGATTTTAGAGATAAAAGTGGTTTCCTTTGTCTCCATGAAGGCCATATTGGATTTATTGGCAAAGGTCGTGAAGGATATTGTTGATTTGAACCTTGAAATGAAGCGTCTCCATAAAAGGAAATACAATAAGGAGATATTGTCTAAGGAAATTGCTGAAACAGCGAAAGACCTGTACGCTACGATACATCTTGATGAATTGCTGATCACGATCTTGGACGTCGCGCTTAATTTGACCCAGGCGGAAAGCGGATCCATCATGCTTTTGGATGAAAGAACGGGAGATCTGGTTGTAAAAGTCTCTCGTGGCATGCCGGAAGAGGTATCTCGGGTGGCGCGGAATAGAATTGGGGAAGGGATATCTGGAATCGCGGCCCGGGATAATACTTCTTTTGTTATTTCTGGCCGTGAGGGGGACCCTCGTATTAAACATCTTTTGAAAAGATCTTCCATTAAGCAATCTATGGTAGTGCCTTTGGCGGCTCGGAATAGAGTTTTTGGGGTGCTAAATCTTCATACAGAAAAGAGCGGTGGTCAAATATCTGCTAATGTCGGTAATCTTGAACACCTTTCGAAATTAATTTCCACGGCAATACATAGTATTTAATATTATGAAAGCAAGGGTATAGTTGAAAAAGTATATTACTTTTGAGCATTTGCTCAAAAGTAATCCGGATTTATTATTAGCAAAAACATAAGAAAGGCGGGTTTCTTTGTATGGCTGAGGTTGGGCGTCCTAAAAAGGTTCGGTATATTCAAAATATGCCTAAAACAGTTTTGTTTAGCCCTCGTGGGAAGCCGGGCCGTCCGGAAGAGGTGGAGCTAACTTTGGATCAATTTGAGGCGATCAAACTGGCCGACTTTCAGGGTTTTTCTCAGCGGGATGGTGCTTTGGCTATGCGGATTTCGCGTCCGAGTTTTGGCAGAATACTCCGAGAAGCGCGTTTCAAGATCGCTGATGCTTTGGTCAATGGAAAGATTATTAAGATAACGTTGGGCAAAGCTCAGGTGGGGGTTCGAAAAGCCGAGTTTACTCAGGCAGTTTTGAGGGAAGAAGTTGCTCGTTTTAGCTCAAATCATGCGCGCTTTACGGCAGATGCTGTCGGCAGGTGTCGGGGGGCTGGTCCAGCTTCCGAGGGGCGGGTGTCGCTTCGTCCAGAGTAGTTGGTTTTTGAGAATATATAATTTCCTATAATATATGTTATGTTAACT
>CAZAXH010000011.1:0-34680 GCA_964489065.1 uncultured Planctomycetales bacterium
GCCATCGCCGTTAAACTCTCACAACTTTTGGCACAACTAATGGGGGCAGGTCAAATTATTACGAAAAGAACGTAACATTTTCATTTTGTTTCTTTGGGCCTACAATACTAAATATATTTAATGTATCAGCTAGCCCGCTCAATAAGGCAAATTCTTGGGTTGTCTTGTTCGAACATAAATCTACAATATGTCTCTCTGGAGTATTGTCTATTAAAACCAGAATAACAAATTTATAATGCATTCGATAGGCAATAGCTTGTCCTAATATTTCTCTTACAGATTGACTACCTGTGACAACCTTAATTTCAATAGCTGTGCCATCTTTACCAATAGTCGTATCAGGCCTATGTTTAAATCCGAAAAGATTTGCCTGGGTAATTTTTTCAACTTCTTCTTCTCCAATTTGTGTAATAATATTTTTTCGTAGCCTATGAGAAGCCTGAAGAAGAGAAATCACAGTGTGTTCATAATTCCGTTCTGATGTCCCTTTTAATAAAAGATTGACTTCCTTCAATTTACTTACGGCAAACCTCGCTAACTCGTAATGAATTCCTTTTTTTCTTGATGATATAAATCCTAAAGACATTAAATTCTCCTTCTCACATTTATATCTATGTGTTATTTATTGTGATGACTTTTGCCCTAACAATTCTTTAACGACTTATCCATTTGCTGGTTAGCGTTGTTTCTCCCCGCTGGAACAATCCAATTTTACGCTGTTTTTTAATTATTTCAGTCCCTTTTTTCACACAAGGGTCTCCATTTGCCCTGTAATATCACTTATCCGGAACTTCGTATAACATCCCCCTGCTGTTATCACGAACAAACACGTTCCGCCTTCTCCGGCCCGGCTTAAAGCCGCGTCAAAGGATAATTGGGGATATAGAATTGATAGAAAATTTTGCAGCAGCGGGGTGAAATCCCCCGCGAGGAGACCTTGGGGATAGGAATCTGTTTTCGTCATTATATCAACGTTTAAGTGAAGACTTTTGATATAAATGGCGGAGAGGGAGAGATTCGAACTCTCGAGCAACCTTTCGGCCGCCACACGCTCTCCAGGCGTGCGCCTTAAACCGCTCGGCCACCTCTCCGAAAACATGAATTATTAGAATACCATAAAAGACGCAAAACGCCAGAATTTTTATAAAAGGGGCCTGGGCCGCGCCCTAAAAAGCGCGCAGAATCACGCTTCCTCGGAGGGAGAAGGCACGGACCGGAGCCGGTCCATTCTGGCCTTGCTCAACTCCTTGAAACTGCTGAAAACCGCGTCCAGCAGATTGCTCCACAGCAGTTTGTGGATATTGTCGAAAAAGATGGTGTTCGCCACGCTTTCGCCGTTCACGTCCCGCACCTTAACCCCCGTGTCGAAACGGGCGTCCCCGGCCTGACGGCACCACTGCACGGTCCCTTCCATAACAATGGGCGTCGCAGACTGCGGCACAAAAACCTCCATATAAAGGCCGTCGCTCTTTTTCAGCCCGACGTCGGACGAAAAACAAAACCCTTCCACGCTGACGTTCTTGCTGATTCCGGTGTGCTTCTGTTTGGAAAACTGCCCCTCCCCTTCTTTTTTGACCCGGTAGTCCACCCGCGTATGCACGTCAAAATTAACATAAAACTGGATTTTCGCGTCCGTTTCGTATCTTGGCGCCTTTCTGCGCTCCTGCTTCCCTTCCTCTTGCATGGATTTCCTCCAATGTAATGATTCATCGCGCCGGGCGGCTGTCCGGCGCAATCTAAAAAACAATCTCATTGTCAACTTCATCTGCGCCCGGGGCGTCGTCCTCCCGGCCCAAAACGTCTTTCACCACCTGGCGCAGGAGGTCCGGCTTAAAGGGTTTGGCCAGATAATCGTCCACGCCGTAAGCGGCGGCCGCGCGCTCGGCGCTCTTCTCTTTGACGACATCATCCCCCCGTTCCGCGATCAGCTGGCGGTTCGGCTCCCATTTCCATTCATCTTTTTTTTTGGAATACACCATTTCCCCCAGCCCGCTGGTCACAATGATGCGGACCCGCCTCGACTCCGGGCTCCGACGGAGCGCTTTAATCAGGTCCGTCCCCTTCAGCTTCGGCATGACAATATCGAGCAGAATAAGGTCCGGCTTAAACTCCCGGCAGATATCCATAACCTGTTCCGGGTCGGAAACGGCCCGCACAATGTATTCCCCGGTTTTCTGCAGGCTTCCCTGCACAAGCTCGCACAGGTCGGCCTCATCGTCAACAACCAATATTTTCTTCATGCTCCTCCTTACCGAACACGGCCGCTCGTTTCCCGCCCCGGCCGCGGTTCGAAAAAAAAATTTCACAGACTAATCAAAGACAACGGTTTTGTTCCCGTAACGCAAAATTCTTTTTTCCAAAAACAGCCGGATCGCGCGCGCGGCCACCACTTTCTCCAGGTCTTCGCCTTTGCGGACAAGGTCCTGCAGCGTGTCCCGGTGGCTGACCCGCACGGTGTCCTGCTCGATAATCGGCCCCTCGTCCAGGGTTTCCGTCACGTAATGGCTGGTCGCCCCGATGATCTTCACCCCTTTTTCATACGCCTGGGCGTAAGGGTTCTTGCCGGCAAAGGCCGGCAGAAAGGAATGGTGGATATTGATAATCCGGTCGGAAAAGCGCCGGACAAACGCCCTGGTTAAAATCTGGTGGTAGCGCGCCAGAAAAACAAAATCCACTCCGGCGGCCGTCAGCGCGTTCATCTCCCGCTCTTCCTGAGACAGCTTGGTCTCAGGGGTGACGGGGAATTCGTGAAAATCGATTTTGTAGGCCTCCGCGACCGGGCGGGCGTTGGGATGGTTGCTCACAATCAGCGGGATGTCGCACCTAAACTGCCCGGCCTTGTGCCGCAGCAGGATATCCTGCAGGCAGTGCAGGGGCTTCGACACGAAAACGGCCATCCTCGGGCGACGGCTGGTCAGGCTCAAATCCCAGGTCATGCCAAAGCGCCCGGCCACCTCCCGGAACACGTCGGGGATGCGGTCTTCGGGGATGTCAAACCCCTCCAGGGACCATTCAATCCGCATAAAAAACGTGTTGGTCTGCTCATCGATATGCTGGTCCGCGTGCACAATGTTGCCGTTATGCGCAAATATAAAATTGGAAACCGTCGCGGTAATACCACGCTGGTCCGGGCAGGATATCAACAACACGGCATGTGTCATAACGCCTCTTTATTATTGTCCCGTTAAGGCCGATAAAAGCCGGGACTAAAGGAAAGGAAGATATTCGTAAATGCGTTTAATCGCTTCCGCGACCCGCGGATGCTCGGCGCCCCACCGCCGCTCCGACAACTTTAAAACCACAAGAAAATCACGAATTTCAAGAGACAATTTTTCCTTGCCCAAAGCGATCTGCAAAAATTGCGCGAACGTGTCCCTGACATACTCGGCTCCGCTCTTGCTCGTGACAAGGTTCTCCAGGTACTGGATGATCTTTTCAAACTCACCATGGTGAACCCAGATCCCGTGACAATCCAGGCACCGGTCAATCACCACCCCGGACCCTTCATACATCAGCGCATCCATGGCCTTATGACACCGGGGGCATTGTTTCCGTTCCGGAGGGGCATGAAACTGGTCGGCGTCCTGGCCGAACGGGTCAAAATCAAGCCAGCAGAGGTCGTCGTCCGTCATGTTTTTGGCCTTGGTCAACTCGTCACGGTCGAACCACCGTCCCTGGCAGTGCGCACACTCCTGAATCTCAATTCCCCTGAAATCAACCGGCTTTAAAACCTGGCCGCAATCCGGGCATATCATAATCCCCTCCGTTTTCGAATGGTTTCAGGATACGCTAAGTAAGACGTATTTTACAACTAAAATCACGATTCGACAACCTATCTCCGGAAAATTATCCCCGCCCGCGCAAAAACCCGGTCCCGCGACCGGACACCGGTTCCTCGCCTCCCACCTCGCCCGGGATTACCGCTTGACAAGCCCCCTGCCTTTTCCTATAATTGACACGCATTTTAAAAAATACCTTAAGGAGGTCGCCATGACAAAATTTCGAGCTTTATGCGTCACTCTCGGATTGGCCACGCTTCTCACCCTCATCCCCGGATTCAACAGTTTCGCGGATGAATGGAAGCGGGAAATTTCCCTGGGCTACAACCAGGCCAATGGCAACACCGACAGCGCGCAACTGAACCTCAACGGGGCCATAAAATACCTGATGACAGAAGCGGAATTCTCTTCGGCCTTGGACATTTACTACGGCGAAACCAACAATACCATGGACACCCAGAAATGGCTCAGCTTAACCCGGTATTACTACAACTTCGGGGAAAACAAAGTCTGGTTCAACTCCTATCAGGTGGAAGTGACGCATGATTTCTTTGCCGATGTGGATTACCGCGTCACCCCGGCCGTCGGGTTAGGCCACTGGTTTTCTAAAGAGGAAGACTGGACCGCCATGCTGGAAGGCCTCCTGGGTTATGAAATCACCGAATACCGGACCCCCGGGAAAGAAAAAGATGAAGGAGCGGTTTTTATCGCGCACTCGTTCCTGAAGAAAAGAGTGCTGGAAAAAGCGTTCCTGTCGGAAGATGTGTCCCTGATCCCTTCTTTGGAAAGCAGCGGGTTCCGGGTAAAATCAGAAACAGCCTTTATCAACCCCATCAGCGCTTCGGTAGACCTGACCGTCAAATTTGTCGTTGACTTTAATTCAGAGCCCTCGGAAGACAAAAAGAAAACCGACACGCTGTTTGTCACCGCGCTGAAATACTCATTCTAACCGTTTTACGGATTTAAAATAAAAAGGTCCCGGCCGATGGATGCCCCCTTTATAATTTCCTTGGCGCTGCTCGTTCTGGTTTCCGGCCTGCTGGCCGCCAGCTTGAAACGTATCGCCCAGTTGAAAAAGGCTCTGATCAAAGAAAGGGACCGGAACAAAGTTCCGGTCCTGACCTTTTGCCTTGATAGGGATAAACAGGAGTTTACACTGATCAACGACGGGACATGCACGGCCAAAGACATCCGGATAGAGGACTTGACCGTCACCCTGGATTACCAGTTCAAAAAAACCGTCCGGCTGGCCTTTTGAACCCATCGCAGTCCTCCACCCCACACAGGCCATCCCTTTAAAGCCCACGATTCATGAAGGCCCGTATGACATCACCCGGGAAGTGAAAAACGGCTTTTTCGCGCACCTGACAAGCTGCACGTTTGAAGCGCGCATCCAGTATTCCAATTTCCGGAATATCCGTTTCAACGAAATTATCGACGGCGCCGCGGGCCGTTTCAAAATCCGCGAAATCACGCCGCTCGGGCCCTAAAAAACATCGGGCTAAAAAATAATTTTTGGAAAAAGACAAAAAACAAGGAGGGTTCCGGCAAGGCAACCGTTACCGGTTAGGCAGAAGTTTACCGAAGAAAAACTGCCGGACAGGCCACTGAATGCCGAATACGGCATAAAGCGCGAACAGCATGAAAAAGATCGCGTAATAGTATCCGAACCCGATAAAAAGCGCCACGCAGATTCCGGCTCCGACCTTGGAAAAAACCGGAAGCATGTCCAGAAGTTTTGCAAAATGAAAATAAGGCAGCCGGCTTACCATCAAAGCGGAATTGCCGAGCAGAAAAAAAGCCGTCCACACATAAGAATAGGGTATCTGCGCCTGCTGGGACAGCAAAAGGTAGCTCATCAATACGCCGGCGGCCGCCGGAATAGGCATGCCGGTGAACATCTCCCCTTTTTTGGCGTGAGCATCCCGCGTGAATCGGATCAAGCGGTACGCCCCGCACACCGCGTAAATAACCAGAAAACAGGAAATCACAAACCGGTATTGCACGGGGCTGATCACAAAAACCAGGACAACGGGAGCGACGCCAAAAGTAATAATATCCGTGACAGAATCCAAATACCCCCCAAGCGGGCTCACAGCATTGGTCAAACGGGCGACTTTCCCGTCAAAAAAATCCAGGATCATGCCCAAGAAAATCAGATAAATACCCAACAGTGGCACCCCGGACGCCCCCAAAGCCATGGCGGCCAGGCCACAGACCATATTTCCAACGGTAATAGTATTAGGGATCAAAGTTTTAGGCAGCATCACACATACTCCACGCTCAACAGTCAGATAAGATAGTTAAAATAAGTTTATCAGCCCGGAAAAAAGAATACAACAGATAATTTAAATATATGCACGCCGGGCTTTAGCGGGCTTCCCGGCATGTTTTAAAAACGAGCCGGGCCGCGCACCCCTGGTCACGGCAGATTTTTCAGCCGCATGAATTCATATAAATTCTTAACGACAAAAACCCGGCCGCGCAATTTCAGATGCTCATTGGGATACAGCACCGTGGGGACATCTTCCGGCCAACTGAAATCCTGGGTGCCGAGCGAGCGGGACAGGTCCAGGGCTTCCACGCCTTCCGCGGATAAAACCCGTTGAATAAACGCCACATTTTTTTCCACCTGATCTGTAAAAGCCGGCCCCGCATAACGGATGCCGGTCTGGTAATCAATCGGCGAGATATAAAAAACCGGCTCAATACCCGCCGCCTTGGACATACGAACGATATCCAGCATAGCCTGAATGAAGCGGTGGTCTTCGGATAACGGATACATATAACGGACTAGCATCTGGCGGCGGATATTCTCATCCGTAGCTATAAAATAATCCAGGTTATCAAAATCCCGGACCCGGCCCACTTCCTTATCCCCCATATAAACTTTCTTGCGCAGATACTCGTAACCCGTCAACTTGAGATGATTCAACTTAAAAACCGTTAGCGGCTTATAAAGCCAAATCCAGCCCTCCAGCATACTGTTGATCAGGGTGACTTCCCCCTCAAACTGCCACAGCGGCTGCCATTCCCATATCGGGCTGAAGCTGCGGAGGTTGATGGGGAAAATCACGCACTTGGGATAATACTTCTTAAGAAGAAAGAAACGCAGATTCTCTTTATAAATAGCCATCTGATAAGACGGGTGCACCAGTTTGACCACCACCGAGCCCGGCAGCAGGGATTTGAGCAACTCCGGCATGGTCAATTTCAGCGGGTCCGACGGCGCCGTCCAGTTTAAAGTGCTGTCCCCGAAATAAATCACATCCGGCTTCCAGTGGAGAATCTTTTCGATCTTGGCGACTTTAAACCGGACATCCCGCGGCAAAGGCATGAAACATTGCAGGGTGAAAATAATGACCGAGAACAGAGAAAGTTTCAGTATAAAACGTTTCATAGGCGCGTTTTAAAATTGAAAATAAATAAACGGGATCTCCTCGCTGATCCCCAGGTTCATGATGGTCAACGTCAGAATAATATAAACCGGCCAGCGGACCCATACCGGCTGCCGGATGAACCGCTCCTGAAGCCCCCCCCTCCCCTGAAAAACCTGCACAGCCATCAGGAAAAGAATCAACCCCAGGGAAAACACGAACCCCGGCCAAGGCAGGCCGATATACCCAGGCGATTTGAGGTCAAAGACCAGGGGCTGGCCCAAGCCTCCACCGATGCGAGAAATAATCACAAAAGCGTCCCCCAGCGTGTTGGCGCGGAAAAAAATCCAGGCCAGGCAGACCAGGGTAAAGGTCGCCGCCGCCGCCAGGCCGTTCATAAGCCCCGGGAAACGCTCCAGCCGCCACATCCGGCTCACCCGTGACCGGACCCCGGCGGTCCAGTTAGAAAAAAGATAATAGAACCCATGCAAAGCGCCCCACGCGAGGAACGTCCAGTTCGCACCGTGCCAGAGCCCGCTTAAGACAAACGTCAGCAGGATATTCCACTGCCACCGCCCTAGCCCCCGTCGGTTCCCTCCCAGAGGGATATAAACATAATCCCGGAACCACGTGGACAGCGAGATATGCCAGCGGCCCCAGAATTCCCGGATAGACCTGGCCAGATACGGGCGGTCAAAATTTTTCATCAGATCAATTCCCATCACCCGGGCGGCGCCGATCGCGATGTCCGAGTACCCGGAAAAATCGCAGTAAATCTGAAAAGCGAAAAAAACCGTCCCTGTCAAAAGCGCCAGGCCGCCGTAATCAGCGGGCTGGGCATACACCTGGTTCACGACAATCGCCAGCCGGTCGGCGATCACGACTTTCTTAAACATACCCCAGAGCATCAGCCGGAACCCCCGCGTCACCCGGTCATAATCAAAAACGTGTTTCTGTTTTAATTGCGACAACAAACGCTGCGGCCGCTCGATGGGGCCGGCCACCAACTGCGGGAAATAAACCACATAGAGTGCGAAATATCCCAAATGGCGCTCCGCGTCCTTTCTTCCCAAGTACACCTCGAAAGTATAACTCAGCGTCTGAAACGTATAAAAAGAAATGCCCACCGGAAGCAAAACATCAACGTCCGGCACGGCGTAGGGAAGATGAAGCCAGGAGCAGAAATCGCGCAAAGCGCCGTTAAAAAAATTAAAATACTTAAAAACAAACAACAGGCTGAAATTCACGACCAGGCTCATCAGCAAAAACAGCCGGCGGCGGGCGTGGCCGCGACTGGCGTAAATGGCGCGGCCGGCATAATAATCAACGAGTGTTGACAGGATAAGCAAAAGCGCATATTCCGGCCGCCAGGACATGTAAAAATAATAGCTCGCGCCTAAAAGCCAGAGCCAGCGGTAACGGAAAGGCAATACGAAACAAATTGCAACGACAATCGGAAAGAAAACAAGAAAATGGATAGAATTAAAGGACATAACACAAATTCACGTGATGCTTGAAGGCGTCAGACATTAAACCGGAAATACGCGACATCGCCTTCCTGGATCTCATAATCCCGGCCTTCCAGGAAAACCAGGCCTTTTTCTTTGACAGCGGCGTACGACCCCAGGGTCATGAGGTCATGATACTTGTAAATCTCCGCCCGGATAAATCCCCGTTCGATATCACTATGAATTTTCCCCGCGGCTTTGGCCGCTTTCGTCCCTTGGGGAATAAGCCAAGCCCGGGTTTCCTTAGGCCCGGCCGTGAAAAAACACACCAGGTTCAAAAGGGACCGGCCCGCCTGAGCCAAGGTGGCGAGGCCCGGGGATGTGATCCCCGCCGCCTCGTAGTAAGCGGTCCGTTCGTTCTCCGGGAGTTCAACGATCTCCGCCTCAAGCTTGGTGCAGAGCACGACGACCCCCGCGTTCTCCCGGGCCGCCCTTTCCCGAAGCGGCTTCAATATATTTTCATCCGGTCCGTTCTCATCGATATTAGCCACATACAACACGGGCTTGGCCGTAAGAAATTGAAATTCACTGATAGCGACCGGATCCAGGGCCTGGGTGCGGACAGACCGCCCCTCGTTCAGTCCCTGGATCACCTGCCCCAGAAGGTCATATTTGGCCCGCGCCTCCTGGTCTCCGGCCTGCGCCGGCTTACGGGCTTTTTCCTGCGCGTTCTGGGCCTGCTGCAAATCCGCCAGCATCAGCTCGGTCTCAATGATATCCGCGGCGTCCACCGGGCTCAAATCCCCTATGACATTCACAACATTCTCGTCGTTGAAACAGCGGACCACGTGAGCCACCGCGTCAACGGCCCGGATATGCGATAAAAATTTATTGCCCAACCCTTCCCCCTGGCTCGCCCCCTTCACCAGACCGGCAATATCGACAAAACGGATTCCGGCCGGCGTGACCTTCTGGCTTGACTCCATTTCCGCCAGTTTGACAAGCCGTTCATCCGGCAAGGGCACGATGCCGACGTTCGGCTCAATGGTCGTGAACGGGAAATTCTCCGCCGCCGCGCCCGCGCCGGTTAAAGCGTTAAAAAGCGTGGATTTCCCGACATTAGGCAACCCGACAATTCCGATCTCCATAGAAATTCCCTGTCATCCTTTCGCGCCTGGTTCCGGCGAGGTAGAGCCGGGTGGGGACTCAAAATCCTGGCTGAAAATCACTTTTCCCCGCTCATCATACGTTTTTCTGTTTAACCGAATCCCTTCCAGATACGTGTCGCAAAAAACAAGGTTCCCGTATTTATTATAAATCTTGTCAAAACCGTGCTGCTTGTCGTCTTGATACGTAATCTCAAAATACGGGACTCCGTTCTCATCAAAAGCCCGGTAAACGCCGTCCAGCAGACCGGCTTTATAAAATTTCTCCTGATGCAGGGTGCCGTCTTCATAATACGTCCGATAAACCCCGTGCTTCTTGCCTTTAAGGTAAGTTACCTCAAGTTTGGGATTCTCATTGTCGTATTTTAAAACATGCGTCCCATCCGTCCGGAACTGCGGAAGAATCAGGTCTTCGTCCGAGAAAAAAACCCGGAACTGGGAGTCATGCATGCCGTCCAGCACAGCGTCTTTCTTCTCTTCATCCGCGTCAAATTCCCGCCGTTCCAGCTTCGCCAGGCTGCCTAAGGCGCCATCAATGTTTAAGCGTTTATGGTCTTTATAATAATCTTTGACAATAAGCTTGGAAATGTATTTATGATACAGCCTTTGTCCCGGTGCTGACTCCCACGCCATCCAGTAAAACAACAGAATCAGGATCGAGCTGCTGACCGTGTAAATAAAAAGCATAAACTTGGCAACCGCGTCATCTTCGATCCGGGCGTACTGGAGGATGATATTAAACAGCCGTACGCCGATCAACTGGTGGAATAACAGGAGAAACAGAGCCAGCCCCAAAGAAAAGAAAGCGAATTCGGTCAAATCCCGCAGGGCATTTTTGATGAATTTTTTAAACCCGCTCTCTTGCCTCATATTACTCCGCCTCGATTCATAATATTACTTAGGGAAACCATCCGGCAGGATGTCAGACAGCTATGGCCAGAGCAGAAGACCTACCCGGGTTCGAACCAGATCATTTATATAAAAAATCCGGATCCCGGAAGTTAATCTTTCTTTACGGCAGGTTTATTCGACCTTTTCTGCTTTTCCTTTTTGCGGGAGCGCGTCTTTCCATGCGTGCCAGCCGCAATTTTCCCTCTTTTTGTTCGTTGGTCACCTTTTCCCATAATACCTCCTAATTAAAACAAATATTTTTAAGATGCGAGAATATTCTATACTATGCCCTTAAACCTACAAGAAAAATATTGTTTTTTAACGAAGCCGGTATTCCAGGGCAGAAAGGGCGGCATCTCCCGGGGCCATCGGACGCCGGCCCCGCGAACCAGAGGGTATCTACAACGTACCTCCCGACATCCGCTTCAGCTGAATCTTCAACTGATCCATGACTTCCAGTTCAAGTTCAGCCACATCCTTCTCATCCCCGCCATAGACCAGGACATAACTTCCGGGCGTCAATTTCTCAAATCTGAAATACCCGGCCTTATTCGTGGATTGCCTGAAAGACGCGTCAGACTGCCCCCCCAGGAAGGAATCCGGCCAGGATTCATATAATGGCTTTGACAGCAGGAAGACCTCCTCATCCGCCAGGGGATTATCCTCCCTGTCAACCAGCTTCCCGTCCACAGAAGGCGCAAAATCCAGGTAAACATCCTGTTGCCAGGAAGAGCCGCCATTGAAGAAGAAATGGACTTCCTTGCTAAAATGGTTCGGACTGTCACAAATCAGGGAATACCCATCCCCGGCGGAATTGAGTCTTAACCCCTTAAGAAAAAAATATCCCTCCTGATTCGTCCGGCAAGACTTAACCCCGTTCCCTTTCTCCAAGATACTCACCACCACCCCGGCCAGGGGTTGGCGTGTGGCCTGATCATAAACCCGGCCTGCCACCGTGCCGTTTGCCAGAGTCAAGGGGACAGTAACAACACCGTCCCCGCCGGCCCGGACGTCCACGGCCTGCTGGGCTAATTCATACCCTGGGGCCGCGATCCGTAAAGTGTACGTCCTGGGGAACAAGGCCCCGACCTCACATTCTTTCCCTCCTTTACAGAGGAGAACCACTTCATTATTAAAAAGATATTCTTCCACTTCCCCCTGCAAGAAAGTGACGGTAAAATCTTCCACCGCCCCTCCGCTGGCTGCATCCACAGCGCACAGCCGGATGCTTAAAGTTCCTTTCGGGATTTTCTGCCCCGAGAAATCATACCCCAAACGATGAAACCGGGTCATTCGGTCTTTCAAAATTTCATAAATTGAACGGGAAGATTCCTGGGCCCGGGCAGGAAGCCCCCCGATAAAAACCAGGACAAAGACAAAGAAGCAGCCAAGAGGAGTTTTCATGCAAAAACCGTTTTTCTAATTAATTTCCTTATTCCAGAGGGCTTCCCGGGGCAGACTGACCACCCTGCCGCCCCAATCCCGCTCTTAAAAGCCCTTCAGCGATGTGCGGTGAGGCTCCTGTAATCTATCAGCATACTGGCAATCACGGATTCCGGGACATTGTATTTCTGGCTGACAAGACGCAGGGCGTTCGGCACGTCCAGAACCTGGTCCAACTCGTCATCCAGATAAGCCTCTTGTTTCTGAAAAGCCCGGATCCCAGCCAAATCATTTTTAAAATCCCGCCCTCCGGTATAAGTGGCATAATCATGGAATAACCGTGTCAATGTTTCCACATTGATCGAATACTTGCCGGCGATCAAATTCAAATCTTCCGCCAGGTGTTGAGCCGAGGGCTGTTCCAAAACAGCGGCGGGTTTCTGCTCGCAGGGCGGGCGGCCACACCCCGGCAATAAAACAAGGGCTAAAAAAAACGCCAACGATCTCATAGACTTCCTCCCGGAGAACGCATGGACTTACACAATTTATTCTATAATACCGTGTCCGCCCGCAATTATCAAAGAAAAAATTGCGTCCTCCAGCACCCCGGTCAGCGGTCGCACCGGGTCATCGACTTTTGAAGAATTAATTTTCTTTCGAAAATTAAAGATATAAACAGCTCTGGACTCAACGAACCGCAGCAAGCTGCGGGGCATGAAACCAACATCCTGCGGCTCGTTACCCTGGGCTCTCTCCCGCAGGATCAATTCGCATCTCTAGTTTACACTCCCAGGGGTCGTGTAAACTAAATGCTCATTGACTATGCAAAAAAAACAAGGCGGGGTATAATATCCTCGCAACCCTTAAGCTCCGGGTCAATCCATTAATCAAAAAGGAGGTTCCCATGAAAGTCTCCCGCTTCTTCATCCTCGCTCTCACCGCCATGCTCTGTGTCCCTTCCCTTACGTTCGCGGAAAACGGATACGGTTCACGGCTGGCCGTCGGACTCCAGGGCGGAACGCTGGGCGGAGGCGTGGAGGGCATTATCAAGATCCACGACCAATTCAACACTAGGATCGGGGTCAATATGTTTGATTATGATTATGACGGGACAGAAGACGACGTGGAGTATGATTTTGAGCTGAAGTTATTTACGGTTTCCGCCCTTGTGGACTGGTTCCCGTTCTCAAACAATTTCCGTCTTTCCGCAGGCTTCATGGTAAACGGCAACGAGATCAACGCCTCCGCTAAAGGCGCGCAGGATTACACCCTGGGAGACGTGACATACACCGCCAGCCAGGTCGGGACACTCAACGGCAACATCGACTTTGACGATTTCGCCCCTTATTTGGGCATCGGATACGGGAACCCATTCGGGACGGACAGCAGTTGGCTGCTTTCCCTGGACGTGGGCGTCCTGTATCAGGGGTCTCCTGAAGTCGACCTCTCGGCGGACGGGACGTTGGCCAACAACACGGTTTTTATGGCCGACCTCCAGCGGGAAGAAGATAACCTGCAAAGCGACATCAGCGCGTTTAAGTTTTATCCGGTGATTGCCCTCGGCATCACCTATAGGTTCTAATTTCTTCAAAAGACGCCGGGCCCGGTCAAAACCCCTCCGGCTCCAGGGAAAGGGCCAGAACCGTGCCCGGGTCGGGATACCGGGCGAGCACACGCAGGGACGCGAGATCAATTTCATTAAAATCAGGGCCGACGTTATACCGGGACACTCCTGGCGCGGAGCGTTCAAAAATATAATAAGCGTCGCACGCCCCGGCATCGGCATTCGTAATATCAGCAATCTCCAACCACGCCAAATGATTCTTTCGGGCATAAAAATACAGGCTCGGGACAAAAAGAGAATGCGTCCCCAAAGAAATGTCTTTCGTGCCCAGGACGCCCGTCCCCCGCGCGGACTGAAAAACAGCGATAACGTCCCGGCTTAAATGATCTTCGGGGGCAATTGTGTAATTTTTAAAATTCATGCCTCCCACGAATAAGGCCAAGGCCGCAGCCGCAGCCGCTCCTGCGGCCCCTTTCAGCCAAGGCCGCAGGCCCCGTCCCGCAAAGTCAAACAGGCATGCCCAGAACAGCGTTACAGTTAATCCGAATAATGGAATCAGGAAAACCGCCATCCGACCCACGACATATTTGATTCCGAACACATGGTGGAACCCGACAATCAACCCCACGGCCCCCATCAGAAGCGAAAAAATTCCGGATAGCATCCGTTCTCCTGCGGAAAACCCGGCCGGTCTCATACGGCGGAAAATCAAAAACGCCCCGATCCCTATCACGCATCCTGCCAGAGCTGGGTAGACCCCAATCCAAAATTTTTCAGGCACGCTCACCCGGTTATACAGAGAAGCCGTTCCCAGGCTCCTGACCGTATCACTCCAGAACCCGTTCTCCCCGCCGTGATAAAAGCCCTCCGTTTTAAACTGAAGCCAGACCGGCCGCACAAGCGCCAGGAACAGCAATCCTGTCAACATCAACGGGAAGCGGGCCTCCCGCCACAGCATAATGCCGGGGGCGCGTTTCCTCTTCACCGAAAACCAGCCGTTGCGGTATAAAAGTTCTACCCCGCAGACGACAAAAGCAGATATATAAACATACAAAAAAGACAGGTGGGCAAAAACAGCCAGGGCCAACAAAGTAAACAGCCTCCTCCCCCCCTCCGGCCGCCCGGCGCCCATCCTCTTCAGGAAGCAGGATATCCCCTGCATGAAAAGACCCAAGGCCAGGGCATATCCCCTCCCGGCGGAGAAGAGTTCCAGGACAAACAGATTAAAAGTCAGGAGAACAGCTCCGGCGGCAAAAATTTTTTTCTTCAAAAAAAGATTCAGAGCGCGGTAAATCCCCGTTAAAAAAAGCACGTGTCCCCCTAACGCCGGCAAACGCAGGGCCAGTTCATTCATCCCGAACAACCAGACTGACCATTTCATAAAAAAAGTATTCAAAATATGATTATTACCCAGCTCGCTGAGAATAACCGGGAAAGAAGCCTGGCCATAAGTAAAATATGTGTACGCCTCGTCATGAAAAACAGGAAGCAAGGCCGCCCGGGCCAATGTGTACGCGAAAGCGCCGGCCATAAGCACGATAGCCGTTATAGAACCCTGCCCCAGATCATGTGAGGTTAAGGCAAATCGCATAAACTCCCCCGAATACCAAAGGACTTGTTTGACAGGATGAAATCATATAGAATAGTGCAAAACTCACAAACACGGGCGCCATGACCATTCCTGTTTACAACAATATTACCACACCCGAATCCCTGGAAGCCACCATTCAAAATGACGGCCAGGTTTGCGACTGGTTCTCCCTGCTTTTAAACACGGCCTCGGTCAGGGACATGTTAACCGCTCAGGGCGGTGACGCTCAAGAGGCTTATCATCATTTTTCCCGCCTGAGCCGCCTTCAGACAGGGATGACAGTCCTGCTCGGCGCGTTTCTCCTGGCTGCCTGGATCTTCCCGCACAGCTATCTTGGGGGCGGGGTCGCCCTTTTGCTGTCCCTCGGGCTATGGTTCGTCCGCCGGCGAAAAACAGTGTCCGCTCAAAAACTCTCTTTAATATTAATTCCAAAAGACTTCGACCGGCAGTCACTCGGGAGACAAACCCTTTACCAGGTCACCGAATTCTACGCCCGCCGGCACGGGATCCCCCCACTCGTCGAGGCCATAAACATCTCAACCCGGGCGGCCCGGGAAACCGCCTGCGCGTTGCTTATGATACCCGTTCTCCTGATCCCGTTCTCTTCCTTGTCCTGGGCCCGGGCTTTTGTTCTTATCCTCGGGTATCCGTTTGCCTGGCGCGCCATCGTAGCCTACCGGCTCAAAAAAATGGCCGTAAAACACACAGCCTGTCAAACATCCCTCTCCCGGTAAACGCCAAGCCACCCCCCTCTTCATTTCCTATGTTATCAGAATCAAAACAAGAACGGCAAACGCGACCAGCCCGGACTGGCTGGTTGTAAACGCGAAAAATATAACCAGCCAGGGATACGCGGCATCCATCACCCGATTGTGAATATGGTCATGCTTAAAAAGCATGGTCGTCGTCGCAAATTGATGCCAGTTAAGATTGATCATCCTATTGTCCCGCAGGATCCGCGCATACAATCTGGACCCCGGGAAAGGAGTCAGCACCCCGAATCCGAGATTATACGGAAAAAGCTGAAAGCAAAACTTCCACAAGTGCCAAAGGTCTTTCAAAGTCAAGGTGTCCGACTCAAAGCCGATCGTGAAATTCGCTTTAATCTTGATCCCGGCCTTCTTGATCCTCCGCGTGTAAAGCAGATACCGTTCGCTCATGGAAAATTTTCCGCCCTGTCCCGTTTCCCGGGAACCCGCCGGGATCTCATACCCGATCCCCAGAAGAACACACCCGCTCTCCTTCGCCAGGCGCAGGATATTCTCATGCGTCCCGATATCAATGGTGGCGAAAGCCTTCCACTTAATCTTCAACGGTTTCAGCGCAAGAACCAGCTCCTTAAAATAGACCGGGTCATTATAAATGTTGGAATCAAAAAAGGTAAAAAAACTGGCGTGAGGCCGGCAATAGCGGATCAGCTCAACCACCTCCGCCACCGGCTTCTTTCTCACGTCCCGGCCAGACACCGCTGGTATAGCACAAAAATCACAGTCAAACTTGCACCCGCGCGACGTTTCAAGAAAAAACTTTGTCTTCTCCGGCGGCAACGACATCATGGCCCGGTGAAGTTCGTCCGCGAAATTCTCCAACGGCACGCCCTGATACCTTTTCTGCAGAGTCCCATTCTCATAATCACGGATCACGTCCTTCCAGACCCCTTCGACCTCTCCGATCACGATGCTGTCGCAGTACTCCAGGGCCTCTTCCGGGAAAAAAGCAACATGAGGCCCCCCCAGGACGACCTTCGATCCCTGCTCGCGGAATTTTCTAGCCAAATGATACACCTCCGGCGCTGTTTGCGTGACGCAGGGAATAGCGACGAGTTTCCCGGCCGTATAATAACGCGGCTGCCATATCACCTGGAAAAACTCCCTGAAATGATAACCTTTGGGTGTCAGCGCCTGCAGAATAATAAAAATAGGAGGATACGGCCGGAAAATAAGAAAAAATATATTAAAAATCAAACCATACCCTCCCGGCGGCATTACAAGATATATTTCTTTGCGTTTTAAAAAATGCTCCTGGATTTCCGGATATCCGTTCAAAAAACAGCCCGCGATATAAATGAATGTCAAAAGTTGAAGCCAAACGCCCCCGAAACTCCCGGTCCGCCCCCAAAAGGAATCCCCGCTGGGAAGGAGGGCCAGCGAATAGTGCAACGCCAGGCTCATGGCAAATAATCCGATAACCGTCAAAACCTCCTGAAGGGGCAAAGGATTCATTCTCTTAGAAAAACGCATCGGAACAAGATATTTCCGGTAAATAACCGTGTAGGCAAAGACAAACTGTAGCAGGATATTGATATGAACCGCAACATGAGGATGAAGAACAGAGGAATTAGGGAAATACGAAAATAAGGCCAGGTTGACCGAAAAAAGGAACAGTTCCAGGACCGCAAAAACATACCAGTATCCCTTGGCATTATGCAAGAACCTTTTCCAGGACACCAACATTTCCTCGCCAGAGCGCAGCTCAATGAAAGTCGCGTAAACACCGCTATACACAAATATTTTCAATCCGGTGAGGAGAAGCATTTCAGCCAGCACGGCCATGGGATGATGGGTGAAGAAATACGCCCTGGACAGTTGTTCGACCACGAACACAAGGATCATGGAAGAAAAGAAAGAATGCAGGATAGAACATGCCTCATAAAACTGTGATGAGGGCCGAAAACTTTTTGTCATACCCGGTCTCCCCTGCCCTATGGCCGAACGTTCAACAAAATAATTCCAACCAAAAGCTGCACGATGGCGGCCGCACGGAAAACCCAGACGGGCTGGCGCACAAACCACTGAATGACCATCTCTGCCGCTTTTGCCTTAAGCACGAAAAAGGCTTTAAAAACACCGATAACACCAAAAACCACAACTATTTTGGCAAGCACCCCCGGGACACCCCAAGCGCCTTTGATAAACAGGGCGCTCACAAACATAATGACCCCAAAAAGGATACCCCGCATAGTCTTGATACTTTTTTTCTTGAGCGCGGAACGCAGCCACTCCGGTTGCCACAAAAAACAGACCCCGCCCAGAGCCCACATCCATCCCAGTATCTTTAACAACATAATGCCCTCCTTTTCTGTTCCGTGGAAATTCCCTGAAAGGGACAGTGTCCTTCAAAAACTTTAACACAATCCTTGCAAGGGGTGCTGGATACCCAATTCATCCAGAAGATTTTTCGCCCGCAGAATATCCTGCCCGGATACCGCCGCGCTGCCTCCCTTTTTCAGCCTCGCCTGAATTTGCGCGGCGGTATAGTGGTCGGTCAGCGCCCACGCCCCGGCCTGCGCCACCATCGGGTCCTCCCGCGCGCTCCTTTCCAAGAAGCGCGTCAAATCGGCGGGGCCGGGACGCACCGATAAGAAAGCGTTATTCTTGGTAGGGATCGGGCGATCCGCGTTGACACACACAACCGGAAGGCGGCAGGAATATCCGTCGAGCGCGGGCAAAGCAAACTTCTCCTCCCGCCGGGCTGCCATGTTCTGATAACGGCCGGTGCCGATAAAATACGTGCCGGCGGCAATCCGTATCTTAAACACCTGCCGCGTCCGGTTCTCGACGCGTACATCGATCGCGGTGATGTCCACTCCCTGGGCCAAAACCCGGACAAAATTATTTTGCGACAACTCCGTGAGTTCGTGATACCCGAAAGGGTCCAGACGCGCCGCCCTTTCCGTCAGAATCCCCCTTTCTCTTTCCCTATCCCGGTCCCGCACCCGGCACACCATTTGATGTCCCTGGAGCCCGGCAAAAATAAAAAACAAAGATGCGGCTAAAACACCGTTAAAAACCAGCCAGGATACAAGCACGTTCCCCTCCCAGCCCAGCCGCATGGACAAAAACAGGACATAATGACGCTGCAGGGCCACGGCAAAGGTGCCCTGAAAGAAACAAAACCCGGCTGATGTTTCCATCCAGTTGTGATTCAGGAATCCTCTAAAAAAGAAGACACCCCCTGTCATAAAAAGCCAGGCGCACAAAAGTGGGATTAAGAACTTAAATGCGCCGCCCCCGGGAAGCAGCAGCCCCAGCAGGACAACAGCCGCCAACGGCAGCCCGCAGAACAGAATAACGCTCTCCCGGTCCTCACACAGGTCTTCGTGCTCCATATAATAATGCCACAAAAAGATGAACCATGAAACCATCAGCCCCGCGACAATCCAGGAAATGACCTGCGCTATAATGCCCCAAGAAAAAGACGGGTTCCACTGAGCGACGCAACACGCCGCACCTGTCATCACCAGCCCTACCAAGCGTTTCTGCCGGTTATCCTGAAAAAGAAAAACCAACCCGAATAATATCAGCCAGAGTAAAATGATCCAGATCATCATCCTGTACACCGCTAACGCGCCGGGGAGAAAAATACCGGCGGCGGTTATAACGACCACGCCTCCGGCCAGAATCACAAACCCCTCCTCGGACAGGGTCTCCTCCCCGCCGTCCAGATTCCGGAACACGGCCCGGACCGTCAATACAATAAACAACACCAGGACCGCGCTGATCAACCAGGGGACCCCCCCATGCACCAGAATCCTGATGATAACCGCCCCCCGGGTCCCGACGGCCACAGCTTCTACCGCCCAGGCAAGCCCCACCAGAACCAGAGGGACGTCGTCCCCGGCATACAGGGCCCGGCCCATCGCGGCCGACCCGATCATCCCCAGCCACGAACACAGCAGCCAAGTCAGGATGCGGAAAGGGGAAACGTCCAGAGGCAGGAAAAAAGCGACAACCGCGGCAAAAGCGGTCATCCCGAGGGCACCAAAAAAAGGCCGGTTGTCCAAACGCTCGTATTGATGGTACACGACGAGCGATCCCCCCACCGCCAGAGCAGAGAGAAACACCGCAAAAAACCAGTAAATAACGGATAGGATCATAATCTACGCCAAAACGTTACCGCCCCGGCATCCCGGAGAACATCATTCCAGGAGGACAAGAATCAGGACGGTATTCTGATAGAAATCCCCAATGAATAAAATCATATATGAAAACAACCCATAAATAAAGTTAAATCCTAGATTCTCCGCCCCCCCAAGCCCTAAAGACAGTCTACCATTTAATAATAACGCCATATGTGTGGACACTTTTCTTCAAATACGATAAAATTGGACATTCCTTAACATCATAACCCAGGAGCTTCCATGAAACCCATGATCCCCCTTTTTTTATCAATCACCATGTTACTCACATCCTTTTCCTGCTCCCGGTCCTCGTCGTCTCTTCCAACCGAAGACTCCGGGGACACCATCGTTTTTACCCGGGTCTACGAGCCGAGAGAAAAAGCTTTTTCTCTCCTCATCCCGAAAGGGTGGCAAACGGAAGGTGGGATTTTACGGGTAGACCCTTTAAGCCAGGGCGGAGCCGCCCAGTCGATCGCGGCCAAACTCGACTTCACGGTTAAAAAAGACTCCGCCGGAACGGTACTGATGCGCTGGCTTCCGGACATGCTCTATTTCGATGCGAGGTATTCTCCGGCCGGGCAAATGGGTTTGCTACCGGCAGGAAGCAATTACAACGGGATGCTGGTTTATCCGCTCATGCCAGCATCACAGTTTATAACGCAGATGGCCTTCCCCTACGCTCATCCCCAGGCCCAGAATGTCAATGTCATCAGCAACAAAGCACTGACAGATATTGCCAGAAGCTACCAAAAACGGGTCAACCAGTTTTTTTCTCAAATGGGATTTCAATACGATGCCGCGCTCTCTGATATGACGTATCAGGAAGGGGGCACAGAATATGAGGAAAAGATGGTTGCCGTCATTGAAAACTGGGGGCAGCTCGGCGCGGGCATGTGGGGCAACAAAGAAACGGTTCTGGCGCGGGCCCCCCGGGATGAATTTAAAAAATGGGAAGCCGTGTTCAGCATCATACAAAATTCCGTCAAAATTGATCCCCAATGGTTATCTGGGGAAATCCGCGGGCAGATCCAGCGGGGGCAAATCGCCCTCAACACGCAACAGGAAATTCAGCGCATCGAACAGGAGATCGTAACCCACCGTCAAAAAACCAACGCGGAAATCCATAACGACATGTTCCTCACCCTGACGGACCAGGAAGAGTTCGTCAATCCTTACACCAGCGAAATTGACATGGGGTCCAATCAGTGGAAATACCGGTGGGTCAATGAAAGCGGGGACGTCATCTACACGGACAACGGCTCTTATAACCCCAATGTTGACATCCATCTCAACCGGTCCGACTACAAAAAGACTCCTGTCCGCAAACGTTTTCCGCAGTAAAATCCCAAAGGGCCGGGATCATTCGGGAGGCTGGGGAACGGCTTCCGGGGCGGGAATATCCCCGGAGATAGCGGGGTCTGACTGGTCATCTTTCCTCTCGGCGGGGACAAAATCCACTTTCAAATCCGGCTTCATCTGAGGGTATTCTTTCGTAACCATGGCCCGGACGCGGGCCATCTTCTCTTCCTTGTCCCGTCTCTGGTCAAAAGACGAAAAGCGGGCAAAGCCCAGGCATTCGCCGGACAAATAAATCTCATAGAGTATCAATTCTTTGTTTTTCTGATAAACCCATTTCTCGCCATGCAGCTGGCCGTCCCGGTAATGCTCTTCTTCCTTAACAACGCCGTTCTCAAAATATGTCTTTCTGACGCCACTTAACCGTCCGCCTTCATAATTTTCTTCAACGCGCAGTCCTCCGCCCGGCACATAATAACGCGAAATCATCCCGGTTTCTTTTTCATCACGCATCTCGCGCTGTTTATTTTTCCATTCTTCTTTTTCATTCCAAAACATCAAAAACTGGCGCACCGGCCATGGATCAATAGACACCCTGACAGGGCCGGACCAGAAAACTTCTTCTGCCACCCCTTCCGTCCGGCGCACCTTCAGCCCCACTTTAAAATCCAGCGGCCCGTTCTGAATAGCTCCGGTAAACCGAAGGACAAGGTTCATATCCCGAGCCATCCTGGGGCCGATTTCGTCGAACCGGACCGAGCCCCGGCAGGGCTCGATGTCCACCGAGGATATATGAGTGACCTTGCACTGGGCTGACTCAACGCCCACGGCCAGACCCGGGACGTCCACCACCCAGTCGTCATCATACAAAGACCCGTCTTGGGTAAGAGACAGCTTCTCCCGGGTATAATTCCTGACCCGGACCCGCAGAATGAATATCTCGTCATCAACGGGCACGATCTGGGCATCCTTTTTCACAAACATCTGCGACGTCTGCTGAAAGCCGTGTGCATCCGTCAAATCCTTGACCTGATCCCGGACAATGATTTGCCTGGGTTCAATCTGTATACTCGGGTTCGCGGCGCGCGCCACCGGACACAGCCCGGATAATAGTATGATGGCTATAAAAATAACAGCAGGCATAAACACAATCCCTTCTTCATTAATTTTAAAAACCACAGTCCTTATTGATTAAGAGTATATCATTCTTATAATTATTTATCAAACTCCCCCGGGAGAAATTCTTCCCCTCCGGGAAATTGCCGGCCGCATCTAGGGCGTGAAACCCGGGATCATGCGGATTCCTTCACGGCTACTCCGACTGTATCTCTCTCTTCGTCAATAAAGTCATGAAGCCGTAACCGGCAGCGAGGAAAAAGTTCAAGGCTGTCGCCAGCCCCACAAAAATGAGGAAAGACAGATGCCCCAGGCTCAGGAAAGAAGCCAGAAGAATCACGTAGGAAGGGGAATATTTAAGAAACACCTTCAGATTGTAAACTTCCGGGCGGCCAAGTTTCTTATGTCTCCAGCGGGAAATCCCCCTGACCAGAAATATACTGGCTAACCCGACAAGAATAACGCAGCAGGGCGTGCCGGATAGAAAAGCGGGAATCACGGCCACTAAAGTAAAAATTTTGCACCATCGCGAATCCACAATAAGGACAAAAATATCCTGAAGGCGCAGATGCCAGATTTTCTTAAACAGTGCATCAAACTTTTCAACCGGAAAACGCGTGCGGCGCACCCTGTATATCCCGGCCAAGGCCAAGGCGCCCAAAAGCAGACAAAGGATTCTACTCCCCGCTCCGCTTTTCCTGTAAACAAACGCCATCGTGGGATTTCCGCCGAGTTTTTTAAAAGAGAACCTCTGCCCCTGCTCCGGGAAGGGGATATCAATAGACCGCTGCCCTTTTAAAAGGGCGCTTTGTTTCTTCTCCGCCGGAGCCGCCTTGGCCGGCAGCAAAGCTGTGTCCTTCTGCGGGAGTTCCTCCCCCGCCCCCCAATAATCGGACTGGCCGTCCAGAACAATGCCCTGCGACTGCGGCGCCGTCGCCGTATATTGTGACGCCTGAAACCCGCCGGCAGCCCGGATACGCCTGACCGAGTCAGTCCGGCCCCGGTCTAACGCGGAAGATGACGCCGCTGTTTCACGACCGGATACCGCCCCCCAGCCTTCCGCCTGCGTATCCCATTGCGCCCGCTCCTCGTCGGATACCACGTTCTTGAACGCTTGTTCCGGTTCCCCCTCTTTTATAAAAACCTGTTTTTTCCAATCGCCCTTTCTTCGCACCGCCTTTTCCGACTTGTTTTTAACCGCCATCTGTTTGCTGTCTTCCTGCTGAAGATATTGCGAAATCTGCCGGCCGACTTGCTCCTGCCCGTCAAAATTATCAGTCTTAAATTGCCAGCCCTTCACATTTCTTCTCGTAGAATCATACCCCGCCTTCTGTCCGGCCGCAGGTCTTTGCGCTTCCAGGACCGGGACCTCGGCACGGTTGGCGTCCATAATCTGCTGGGCCTCATTCAATATCTGGACATTCTCTGTCTGCGCCTTGGATATCAAAGCCTGGTTATATTTTTTATCACCCTGTTTGGAATAAAGACGGGTCTGCATGGTTTGGCCGATCGAATACTGGTCCCCGAAATCGCTCATGACTTTACTGCGGTTAAAAATCGCCTTCTCACGCAGTTCTCCTTGGGAGGTCTTGGCCACACCGGTCCAATATTTATACTCCTTGGCCAAGTCCAGGGTTTTCTCCACCTCAATCACAGAAACGTCAATGGCCTCCATGTTGGTTTTAAAAAAGGACAAGGCGTAGTTCTCCGGCACAAAAAATGACCATGTGGTTTTCTCGACCGGAACATCGCCGGTATCGATCATTCCGAGGTTCATCCGGCCGAACAGCCCCATGGATTTAACCGGCGTCAAATAAACAATCTGAATATCAAAACTACGGTCACCGGCCCCGCTTTTGATAAGCGGGATCTGATAGCGGCTCACCGCCCCGCTTCCGCGCTCAACGTCCAGAGACGCCCGCACCGGTTCCCCAGCGACCTTCAGGCTCCATAATGACGCCCGCGGAGGGAAGATGACAGGCAAAAACTGCAGTGTCCGGTTATCGACTTTCAACTGAACTTCATGCAAGGCGTAGCCGTTGGGAATAAGGAGGGTTTTAATATCTTCCCTCTGAATTCTTGCCCTGACGAGTTTTTCTCGTTCCAGGCGCTTGAGTTTCAGGCTGTAATCCCACGCAGCGGACCCGACGGCCTGATAAGACCAAAGGATATTATTGATATCAACACCGGCGGGCAGGGCCGGGATCATCGAGGGCTCCGTCTGCTGCAAAAATTTCGCGGCCACAGGATCCACATGATAGGCCGTATCGGCTTGCACCGACACAAACTCAGTTTTATTATCGACCTGCGGGAACGAAATCCGGGGCATCGTAAACGTTTTATCCGGACCGAAATACGTGTTAAACGTGACCTGCAGCATATAGGCGTGATCGATCTTCGAAACCGTGTTCACGGACAACAGCACCCTCTGCCGTTCATCGATATCCTTCTTGAGTATCGTCTTGATCCCGTCCCCCTGAATCTCGATCGCGTCTTTCAGGGCGGCAGGAGCCACGATGTCAAAATGGTCTACAGGCGCATTCTTGATGGTAAAAAGGCAAAGCAATTCAACGTGCACCTTCGTATCCTGCACGGACGTATGATACACATTAATCACATCCAGAACAGATTCCTTTCTCAAGACATCAAAACTCGCGCTCGTCCTCAAATCCGCGATACTGTAGGCGTACCCGGCTCCGGAATTCCGGGGATCAAAATTTCCGCTGGAGGGCAAGGCCTCGTGAATATTGGCCGACTTCAATCCGGCGGTCCCGGCTTCTCTCACATCGTATCCCCGGGGGAACAGGACAGCCGCCGTTCCTGTAACCTTCTCGGCCCCCAGCACTTCAAGGCCTTCCACCGTGACGTGCGTAAAATCAGCCACCTCCTGTTCCATCTCCAGCGAAAATGAAAAACGGTCACGGACAGCTGTTTGAAGCGGCAGGATCAAAATGTCATCCTGGAGAATATAATCCGCGATATTCTCAGCGTCCACGGCCGTAATCTTCTGCCCGGGAGGCAGGCGCAGTTTAACGCCGGACAACACATTCTTTTTCACGGCAAGATTGACGTTATAAAAAGACGTCTGCATGGTTTCCGTCAAATTGTGGCGGGCCTGAATATCGGCCGTAAACCGCTCTTCCTCCGGGGCCCGTACGAAATCAGCCTGAAAATCCCCATCGAGGAAAGAGTAGCTTTTCTGCAATTCAAATCCCAGGGCATCCCCCAGGGCCTCCGCCCCCTCAACCCCCTCGGCTTTTAAATGGCTCTGATTCTGCACGGCGACTTTATACCCCGGCAGAGTAAAAATATTCATCCGGCCGTGAAGACGTTTGGTTTCCTGCGGTTTAAAAAATTCGGCCTGGACCACCGCGTCCGGCATGACCTCACGCCTGGACTTAATCTGCAAAGACACCGCATCGGTGATTTCGTGTTTAAAAATCACTTCCAAAGTGCCGTCCTCCCGCTCCTGCCAGCTCCGGATTTTATCGGAAAAAACGTCTGTAATGACGGCACCCGGACTTTTCGTAAAAATCAAAGACGCGATGGAGGATTTTTCCACCCGGACAGTCATATCCTGCAGCAGTTCGACATGTTCATACCCCAGATACAGGGAAAGCAGGCAGTCCATATAAATTAACGGTTTTTCTTCTTTTTTAAGATATTTTTTCGGAAACCAGGAAAGCTGCACATGATCCTTTTTCGGGAAAGACGCTTTCAGCACCGGGGAAGGGGCTTCTTCCTCTATATAATACGCGGCCTGGGGCTCTTCAAATTCAATAAACACATCGCGGCTGTTTAAATCCAAGGAAAAATCTGAAAGAAGCGTCGCCGGGAAACCGAAAGACAGCGTCCTCTTGCCCAACAGGGATTTGACTTCGACTAAAAACGTTAAATCCAGCGTGTGCCGGCCCAACCCATGGATAGGGACTTTATAGACTCCCGTGGGGACAGCTACGGGATGCGCCTGCCCTTTCTGCCCAGGGACAGGGAGGTATTCCGAAACGTCCGTTCCCGTCATAATGGGAACGGACTGGCCGTCCAAGCGCAGTTCCTGCATGAAAACATTTTCAAAAGGAAGGGGGACAAGCAGCCACTCCTCATTGTTAACAAACACGTCCAGCCTGGCATTAAAACGGACCATTGTCTCCTCCTCCAACACGCCCTTTAACGCCAGGCCGGTCACGTCAAACGGCCTGATAAAATCCAGCCGCCGGGGTGAGAAATACGGCGGTTCCGCCAGGAACTTCAGGCGGAAATAATCCCGGGTGGGGATATAAAGTTTCTGCTTGCCGTCAATAATAAACGGGATGACATCCCGATAAGGGACGTATACCACGATATCCGGGAACACCATGGCGTCGCCGGGCTCCGGGGAAAAACATAACCCAGGCGGCGGGACGGGAAGCCGGGAACCCACCGGCTCTTCCTGAAGAGAAACCTGCGGGATATTAATAAGCCGTCCCGGGACATTCTCGGCACAAGACTCGAAAGAAGCGCTCAGCAGGAATACCCCCGCGGCCAAAATCATGATGATTGTCCCCCCAACGCGTTGGACGGCTTTTCTGCCAAAACGGCCGGCGAGCAAAAGCACAACAAAAAGACCAGCCCCGGCCATAGCGCCATTAAATATAAACCCATACGGCCGGAAAAACACCGCGGGCAACAACATCCCCACCACACACGTCGTCATAAAAAATATTTCCGACGTCATAAAGTTCCTGCGCCGCACATAAAAACCCAGCACAATAAACAGCAGGGCCGAAAAAAGCATGAGGACTCTTTTCCAAAATTGGGAAATAAAAGTAAGGGTCAGGCGGCTGTCACCCCATAACTTATGGGCGGCCAGAGAGGCCCCTTCTTTCGGAATGTCAATATTCAAAGATAACAGCCCTTTCCTTAGGCCGTATGGAACCGGGGCATCAGAAGGTAACGGCGTCGGCGACATCAGATTCAATACGGGAACCGCCCCCCCGGAACGGCCTGCTTCCTGTTGAAGATCATACTCTGTTTCCAGATAATACGGCTCGTATTGCAAAGTCGCCCCTGTTTGAACCGTCTCTTCATTCAAATACGCAGACGAATCCCGGACGCGGGCCTGCAAAGCCGCCTGGGGGGAAAACTGATCGCCGATATCATCCGTGGCCGACTTAAGCCGGCCCTGGATACTTCGCTTTAAATAAAAAGGCACAAGGAGCGTGGCCACATTGCGGCCCAGCGCGCGCAAGGCGCCGGCCAGGCCCGGGAACAAAGCCGTCCGCAGATACGGGATCGCCGGATATTGTTCAAAATTACCCCGCACATTCAACAGGAAATATTGTTCCGGATAATAAACGGTCATATGGGACTGCAGAACAGGAACATCGAGCCTCGGGCTCTGAAAACTGAGCGTCTCCGTCATCCCGAGCCTGGCCGGCCTGGCCATCTGCCCGGTCAAACGCACCTCGAGGGTGTGGTCGCTGTCAACCGGCAACGGGATATAAATCGTCCGGCCGCTCCCTTCCCGCGGCTTAACGCCTTCCCCATCCAGGGCCGCCGCCCAGAAAACGAACCTGTCCGGAAGTTCAACCGGTAAAAACTGCAGGTTCGTGTTTTTAACGCGGTAGCGCCCTTCAAAAAAAATCTGCGAATCCGGACCAAAGGCATAAACAAGGTTCTCCTCTTCCACGAGAGAAGCCAGGACCGGGGACTCATCCATACGGGTAACAGCCAGGCCAAAGGTGAAGGGCCTCGTGAAGTAACGGAGCGATTCAATGATCCGGTTAGAGGGTTTATACGCCGGCCATTGAGGAATTTCATAGGTCTCCAACTCATTCAATCCGGATTTCTGAGTCGTGATTTTCGTGTTCTTGCTGGCCTCCAGCACAATATCCCCCGTGTCACTTAAAACATCCAAAGGGATGGGCAAAGGGACGTCAAAAAGCGAGTCAAAATGCTCTATTTTTTTCTGGTAATCAACCGCCAGCACAACCTCCTGGGCCGCCTCCTTCTGCAGCACGACATTCCATATATCACACCCCGCCAAATCAGCCGGGCCCGCGCGCCTGACTGACACCGGGACTTTTTCCAAAGGAATCTTTTTCTTCTCTTTAATAAAATCGCCCTCAATATTAATTTTACTGCCCGGCCACTGCGGTATCGCGAAATAAAAGCTGTCTTTTTTCCCGGATGTAATGCTATAGCGGATATAGGAATTCGTCACCAGCAAATTTTCATCCACCGCGATAAAATTAACGGTCTTGGATGTCTGCTCCGCCTGGCGCAAAGAGAGTAAAATCGTGCCTTGGGGGTCAAGGCTCCGGAAGTCATAGAGCAAATTTTTCCCCTGCCCCTCGTCCGGCTCAACACCAAACATTTCTTCCGCCGGGGAATACCCTTTCAGCAAAATATCAGACAACAAATACATATCATCTATTTTGACCTTCAGGCTCCCTGTCATCTTCCCCGCTTCAGGATAAGTGATCACGGGAATGGCAATCCCTTCCGCAGCCTGCTCTTTCAATGTCTGTTCCCCGATCAGGCGCTGGGCATGAACCGCGAAAACGACTTCATCTTTGGCTGTGACCGGATGCCGGATATACACACGAAGGGAATGATCATCCGGATGACATTCATGATGCTCCTGAACCGGATCAGCGTTCACATAAACCGAAAGCTCGTCAACCGAATATCCTGCCGGGACATAAAAAAGGAACTGCGCCGTGCCCGGAGGCAAGCCCGATAAAACGAGTTCAGAATCAAAGCGTATCTTCGTCTCCCCCACGTCCACATCATTATGCTGTTCAACCAGCACCTGGCGGGGCACGGCGAACCGGGCCACAGAAACCTCGTAAGGCAAATTAAAAATCTGATATTCCGCATAAAGGGAATGCCCCCCGGAATCCTCCTTTTCCGTGCCGAAACGGCCGACTACCGGGCGTAAAAACCGCGTTTCCAGCGCCTCCATTCTTACGCTATCATCATAATAAATTTTAAGCGTGCCTTCCCGGTCAAAAACTTTCTCAATCCGGCTGTCCATGAACCGGAGCGGTTCTAACCCCGCCGGAGGGTATTGGTATGTTTTCAAAGAAAAATGAGTTTCTCCGCTTAAAGGAAGGTGGAACGTCAAGTGTAGGATATCCGCTGTTCCTGACTTCTCCCGGGTCCAGCCGGCTATCCCCGGGCCTGACACCTCATGGACATGCGCCTCCGGGTCAATCAGGAGGTCAACCCCGTTCATCTCCCCATAACGAATATCCAGGGAATAATCAACCACCTGCTCCAGGATGTCCTGTGATAAAAAAACCCGGTGCTCTTCCCGGGAGCTCAACTGGACCCGCTTTTCCCCGGAGGAGCGCCGGTTTGTAATCATGATAGAAAGGGTGTCTTCCGGCCCGAGAAACCCCAGGAATTCCGTTCGGTCGTCCCCAGGATTCTTGGATGTCAAAGCCAGGCCGGGGAAGCGGATATCATAAAAGCTATCGGCCGTAAGACGGATATCGCCCAATAAAGCCGGCGGGACAGAAAAAGAAGTCCGCCCGGTTTCCTCGTCAAAATCAACCGGAACCAGAAAATGGAGAGTCAAATCATACGTACCCTTGGCCGGAAGCAGCACCCGGGGAAGCCCGTCTATTTCCTGAATCAACACTGTTTCTCCGTTCAGCTCTGCCGCTTGCAGGAAAACATCTTTCAAAGGAAAATTAAAAAACGCGGCTTCCGGGCCGGAATAAACAATATGATACCGGGCCGATAAATTCAACAGCGCGTCTTCCACGGATCCGGCATAATTGGCCTGCACCAGGAGAGGGCCGCGCAGCGCATCCGGGACCGCTGTTTCCCGGGCTTTCTTAAAGTAAGCGGCCTTCGCCTTTTCATAAAGCTCCCGGTATTCCCGGTAAGAGACAAAAATGCCTTCCTCTTCCCGGCCGAATATCAGCGGCATTTCTTTTTCCGGTAAAAATATTATGGTTTCCCGAACGGGGGCTTCCTCCGGTGGGGCGGCTGTTTCCGCGGCCAGGAGGACAGGCAGACAAAGGCGCAAGGCCGCTAACGTCAAAAAAAATAAAAAACATTTTTTCATGGTTCTCAATTTCCCCCGCCTCATGGTTTGGGGCCATCTTTTTTCTTCTGAATCCGGCCCACAGTTTTTCGCAGCATGTCCTGGCTCTGGAGGAAAAGATAAAGGCGCTGCCCTCCGAAAGCGAGAAGGGCTCCGGCAAAAAGCAAGAAGACAAAATATTTGAATCCCTGCGGCAGAAGGATATTCAAAATCACCACTATTAAAAGGAAAACCGCCACGACCCTCAACGGGGCTTTTGACCTTTTGCGGACCAGGAAGAAATACACCAGCCCCGGAAGGACGATGAGAATCAGACTCAACGGGAACAGGATGCTTTTCTTGACAAACCAAACGCGGAGATCGGCGTCCCGGTCCAGTTTGGAGAACGAAAACATCCTCCCCTGACGGATCATATTAACGTCCAACCCGTAAAACTCTGTTTCGTCCGTCTGCTGAGGTATCTGCTCGGAGTTTAAATTAATTTTTCCCGGACTGACAACACTCCGGGAAGGAATTGACGCATTGATGTCATTATAAGCTGCCCTTTCCCCGCTTTGCGGGTTCATCGACCCGCCCATATACACATAACTGAATTCCTGCGGCAGATAAAGCCGCCATGTGATCTTGGACGTGGGGACATCGCTGATTTCCGCGTTCTCCACCCGGAAGCCGCCCAAGAATCCAAACCGGGCGCTCACCTGGGTCTGATAAAGGATCCGCAGGCTGAACTCCCGTCCCGGGGCGATATCTTTGGGGAGCATGACGATTTTGCTCCGCTCCGAGCTTCCCCGAGAGATGCTCGCCTTTTTCCCGGAGATGAAGACCGAATAAATTTTGTCGGTCCCCGGCGGCATTGTCAGTTCAAGGCTCTGCCGGTTCGTGTTCTGAATATTAAAAACCCCTTCGGTTTTGGCCAATCCTTCATTGGAGACAACGATATCAAAATGGGCTTGATTAACGATAGCGTCCAGAATTTTTTCGTATTCATGTTTCGTAGCTTCCAAAATCAACGAGTAGGGATGGCCGAGGTAGCGGAAGGCCAGCACGCTCTGCCCCTGACTAAGCGCCGGAGGAAGCTCTTTGGCATCAACCGGCTCGAGGTTAGTGTCCCGCGCCTCCACCTGCAGGTTCGGACTTTTGGCGACCGATATGAACCCGGATTCGTCAAAAACGTCCAGGACACGGATGGCAGGGACTTCAATCGTCCTTTTTTCCCCCGTGGGTATGGAGGGCAATTTCCTCTCCAGCATAACCGTCAAATCATACTGATTTAACACCGGAGAGTGCAACGTCACCTCCCAGACAGCCGTCTTTTTTTCCGGAACCGGGGCAAATTTTTTCTCTTTAATGTTCGCCCCGCTGATCACCGCGTCCCTGGCCACGGCTTCCGGCAATTCAACCCGGAATTGCGTGACCGGGGCGTACATGACATTGTAATGCACCACGTCCAGGACTTTCATCACGGTTTCTTCAATGCCGACACTCCGCTCGACATTAGCGACGATTTTAGTGTTTCTCTTGTCGATCTTCAACCGGCAGGAGTAATCTGGGGTGGAGAACCGATACCCGGCGGCCACCTCGTTTTTCTGGTCAGGATCACTGGCCCCCAATGACCGCAATTCTTCGAGGCTGATCGGGCGCAGCGCCTTTATATCCTCAGTGGAAAGCTTAAGGTTCTTGCGTAAAGATAAGGCAATCACCCCCTCCTCTTTCTCCGCGTCCAGACTTTCAACCCTGGGCATCGGCAGGACGATGTCTTTATCCTCCTTATCGGCTTCCAAATGAATCGGAAGCCGGAAATCGCCATAGGCTTTGTTTTTCAAAATAACGGTCAGCACATTCTGCCCGTTTTCCTGCTCGACTGAAAAGCTATCGACCGTTTCATCATTGCCGACCTCAACGAGCCGGAAGTTGTCCGGAACCAGGAACCGGAACTTAAAAACCCCGGCGTCTTTCACCTGAAACAAAACCTGGCTGAAATAGTCGATCAGGGTTTCGGAAAAAGAAATACGGATATTCTGCTGAGCGATAATTTTAGGCTGAATCATGGATATCTTCAGACTCACCCGGTAAGGCCTCCGGAAATACTTAAACGCAGACACAAAGTCTTCAAATGCCACGCGTCCAGCCAGTTCTTTGGGGTCAATCTGAGTGACATGTTCCTTTTCGTCAACCTGGACCCGTAGGGCAGAATCCGCTTTAATAATCACTTCACCGTCTTCCCGTTTGGCGTCCACCAGTTCAAATTGAGGGACGGTAAAAATGATATCTTCCGTGTCGCGGTATTTTTCCGTGTTCACAGTAAACGTGTAATTCCCATCCACTTTCTCATAAAGGTTAATGGTCAGAGTACCCCCTTCCCCAAGATTCCAATCCTTAATATTCCCCCCGCTCACATTGACCAGGCTCAGATTATCGGGGATCTTCAATTGAAAAACATCCGTCTTAGCCTGCATCACAGAGCAGGACACCCGCGTGGTGATCAGATAGACCGACTCTTTAATGAACACCTCGCTGGATAAACTGCCAAAAACCAGGCTCTTGACTTCTTTGCTCTCCAGGCTCTTGGCGAGCCAGCGGATATTGACGTCACCGTCCGGCGACAAAAACGCGGAAAATTCCGTATTCTCTCCGATGACCATGCTCTGCTGAGAGAGCATAGGTTCAATCTTGACATCAAGATCTTTCCCCGGGATCACCATGCTTATTTTTGTTAATGGGGAAGAAGGAAGTTTAAAACAGATAAATTTTTCCCCTGGTGCGGTATTAACCCGGGCGGAAAACTTCATAGAAAGCTCATAATCACCCTTTTCAGGAAGGATAAGTTCCAGCCCTCCGGTTACGGGATTAAGCAGAGGCGTCTGTTCTTTAATAGATAAGGACGTGATCGCGATGCCTTCTATGTTTAAAAAAATCCGGGCCCATTCTTTTTTCAGAGCCGAAATTTTTAACTTGGCCTCAAACTCTGCAATCTCTTCGCTCACCGTGCCCCGGTATTCAGAGTACACAATAGCGGCGTCAACCGGCGGTGGCGGCAAGACGCTTTCCGGAGGTCTTTGAGCGGCTTTTTCCCACAACTTAATAAAATCGGAATGCGGAATCAACACCCCCTTCTCTTCTTTCTCCAACACATCCGAAAGCTGCTCGTAAGGAACATAAATCTGCTGTTCCGTCATGGAAGTCAACTCGGCGGGCTGAGGGGATTCCCCGGCCGCCGGGCTGACACACCCCCACAGGCCGCCGGCCAACATTAAAATTAAGGTCAAAAAAATTGACGTTCTCATATTACCCCTCCGGAATTTGTTGTGACGCCGAATAAATAGTGGATAAATTATTTTTTAAAAATCGGTCAAAAGATATTATCAAAAACTCATGAAAAAATAAACGGGGATAAAAAAAATGGGACAAGAAGAAATAGTTCCGGGATACTTCGGGAGGATAAAAAAAATTTGCCGGAAACGAGAGCATAAAGGATGATCTTCTCCCTTAGTCTGCCTCAATCTTCAGGTTAAAAATTCACTTAAAACTCGTCATGTTTTGAAAGGAATAGTAATATTCAACCATTATATTCCTCATGAATCAAGCACTTTCTTTAACTATTATACGCATAGCCTTAGGGAAAAGTTACATATCTTTGTGATAATTTAAAATGAATTTTACGATGCCTTTAAAGCAAAAATTTCCATGATTTCAGCAAAAGTTTTATATCCCTTTTTATGTTTTTGGAGTATAATTTTCTAGATTTTTTTATAATTACTAAATAATTTTTTATCTATAAAATTTTAATATTAACTTAATCAAAAGGAGTGTCAATGGCTATCAAAACACCTAAAAAGTTTAAAAGATTCAAAATGCTGTTTGGCTGCACTTTCGCGTTCTTATTCTCGCTGGCGTTGATTTTAAGTGCCCCTCTATCAGCGCAGCCAAAACCCCCGGAACAACCCAAGTCACCGGCAACACCCGGGAACCCGTCAGCACCAGGCACCCCGGTTGGCCCCAATGCGCCAGCCAGGATCATCGCTGAACCTAACGCTCCCGTTGGACCGAATGATCCTGTCGGGCCGCAAGCTCCGGTCGGACCCGGTGAACCTAACGCTCCCGTTGGGCCGAATGATCCTGTCGGGCCGCAAG
>CAZAXH010000011.1:34780-49344 GCA_964489065.1 uncultured Planctomycetales bacterium
CCGAATGATCCTGTCGGGCCGCAAGCTCCGGTTGGACCCGGTGAACCTAACGCTCCCGTTGGGCCGAATGATCCTGTCGGGCCGCAAGCTCCGGTCGGACCCGGTGAACCTAACGCTCCCGTTGGACCGAATGATCCTGTCGGGCCGCAAGCTCCGGTTGGACCCGGTGAACCTAACGCCCCGGTCGGGCCGAACTCACCAACATCACCAACGGCCCCCTGGCCAGAAGAATAACAAGCTGTTCGGGCTTAAGATATAAAAAAACGGACATGATAAATATCATGTCCGTTTTTTGTTGTCCGCAAACTTTTTAAAATATTCTAAAAATTAAAAGTCAACGTCACTGAAGAAAAAAACCGCTCCCTTTCTTGAAACGAATGGTTGGAATTATTATCAAAATAGGAAAGACTCACGCTTAAAAAGGTCTTATCCATGCGTAACAGTTCTTCCAGCGAATAATCGCAAGCTAAATAATATTTATGCCCGTTGTCTTTACGGGCGGTCCCGAAGACAGGATCAATATCATCATAATAAAAAAGCTGAAGATTATAACCAGCCGTCGCCGCCAAGGCCTTAGAAATATTATGACGAAAGCTGCTTCCCAGAAAAATATTATTGTAAGTAAACCGGTCGTTGTCCGCGTGATGGTGGGTGTAAAAAAGACTGCCGGTCCATGACGTCTTTTCGCCGACCTGATAAGACAGGCTGGCTCCCGCCGATCCCCCCACAGCGTCCCGGGGGTCATTTTTATAAAAATCCTGCGCATACCCCCCCACATGCGGCCAAACATTTATCTTCTCCGAAACCCGCACAGCCCCGGACAGATTGAGTCCGCTGTTGACCTGATAACTCCTGTCATCCAATATCTGATAATTCACATAGGGCGTGATGGCCATGCTTTTACCCCCCGACAGCTTCTTGAACCCCAGGGACAGGGAAAAGACAGAACTATTAAAATCATCTTCCTTAAAATAACTGATATTATTTGCCCCGACATTTAACAACACATTCGTTTCCTGATCGACCTTTTTACTGAAAACAGCCGACAAACTGTGGTAATAATAAAAATCATCCCGAGGCTTGGCATCGGAATCGAGCGTGTAATTATAGGCCCCATAAAGAAAATGCGTTGTATCCGAAGGTCCGGAATTAACATTGCTGTCATAGCCGAGGCTTGTGGAAAACCGGTAATTCTTCTGTATCCGGCCCGGGATATTCATAATCATCGCCCGGACTTTTTTCTCCGCGGCCTCATCGCCATCGACCCGCCGCAACGCTTCCCGGTACTTCTTTTCAGCCTGCCCATACGAAGCCTGCTGAGCATAAACGTGCCCCGCGTTAACCAGCGCCTGATGATCAGCGGGATCAAGAGCCGCGATTTCATCATAAAAACGGACAGCTTTATCCATATTGTTCAACTGATAATTACAGTTCGCCAGGAAGGTCAAGGCGGCTTTGGTTTCCGGCAGATCCAAAACAGCCGCATCCGCGGATTGGAGAATATCCTCCACCCGGGCACAGGCCCCGGCCTGATCCTGGGGATAAGAATCATAAACGGCTTTCAGCCGCCCCAGGAGTTCCTCTTGAGGCCCGCCGCCGGCAAAAAGATTCACCGCGACACAGGCAGACAAAATTAAAAAAACAAAAAACAGGCGCATTCGTATCTTCATAAACTTTAATAGTCCCCCCCGGCCTCTTCGTCCAAAGCGTCCGCCTTGATTTCCTTAATGATCCCATCCAGCTCCCGGTTGAATTCATCAGGGTCTTCCAGCATGATAAAATGCCCCCGGTCCGGCATCAGGCGGAGGTTAAATTCCGGGACATATTTCCGGTTCACCTCCGGTTTGGTCGGCCAGAGATCAGCATTCAGGCACCAGACCGGGACTTTGATGTGCGGGGGATCGGTGATGTAGGACATTTTCATCATCTCTTCCATGGCGCTCACGCCGGTCTTCTGCGAAGCACCCGACATCATGCCCGCGACATCATCCATCAGCTCGGGGTCCGTCCCCTCCACGAACATGCCGCGGACAAAAGAATCCACCGTCGTTTTAAAATCGTCCCGGAAGGGTTTCAGGTGTTCTTCTATCTGTTCCGGGGTATAGGTCTCCTCGAAATCCTGCATCGTGTCAATCCCTATTAAAGCAAGAACTTTGTCGGGAATAATTTCCGCCGCTTCGATAATCACTATCCCGGACATGGAATGGCCGATGAGAACAACCTGAGACGCCTGAATCTGCCGGACCACCGCAGCCACGTCTTCGCCGAAGGCTTCCATGGAATACACGTCCCGCTCTGGCCCGGAAGCTCCGTGGCCGGCCAAGTCCAGGGTCACGACCTTATATTCTTTTTCAAAATAAGGCACCTGGTTCTTCCACACCGAACGGTTGCAGCACCACCCGTGCACAAAAATCAAAGCCGGTTCGCCTTCACCATATACAGAGAAAGCGATAGTCGTCCCGTCTTGGGAGACCGCCACGCCGTCTTCGGCCCTGGCCGGGGCTGACACGAAAAACATGAGAACGGCCCAAACGGCGAAAAGAATGACACAATTAATTTTTCTGTTCATGAATCCCTCCGCACTGATGAGTTTATCCTTATTTCTTCTCCTGAACGGGGACGACCGTGCCCCCGCCGACACCGATGACGACCGTGTTGCCTGTTGACTGCAACGCCCGCAACTGCATCAAAGCCGGGTTGCCCTCCAGAACCTTGGCCACGTTAGCTAGGTTCCGCAACACAGCGGTTTCTCCCCGGGCGCGCTCCAGAGCGGCCATCCCTTCCTTTTGCGCTTCGATAACCTTGGCGAACACTTTTTTGAGCTCTCCCGGGAACATGATATCCTTTATCCCGATAAGCTGAAGCTTGAGTCCCAACTCTTCCGCCTGGCCCGCCGTTATTTCCATGAGCTTTTGGCCCAGCCGCGGACGCTGCTCCAGGATCTCATCCATCTTCATGGAGCCGATAATCTCCCGGATCGCCAGCTGAACAACCGCATAAAAAGCGTCCGTATAGTTTTCAATCCTATTAACGGCAAGGTCAGGATCGGCGACTTCATAACGCGCAGCAACACTGACTTTCAAAGTCACACTGTCCGCGCTTAACACCTCCTGACCGGGAACGGAAATAAATTTAGGCCGCACATCTATTTTCTTCACGGTTGTGCCGGGGAAAAACAACCAATACCGGCCGGCGCTCAAGACCCCCTTAAATCTGCCTTTGCGATATTTCAATCCCCGCTCAAACTCATAAACAGTAATGGAATACCGCGATATGATGTACAAAATCCCCATCCACGCGATAATAATCCCTCCCATGACAGGAAAAAACTGCATCAGCGCCGTTCTCCTTTCTCAAAAATAGTTCCGGCTTAAGGAAACCGCAGGATCACGGCGGAGGCTTTGCACCTGCAAGACCGCTGTCCTGAACAACGGCTTCCTTAAGACAGAACTTGGGGAGTTGAACCCCGGTTTGACCGCAATGGGAAGGCGATTTGCAAAATGATCTGGCCGATACCAGGTCATCGCACGGCCGGTTCCCATAATATCTCTCTTGTTAAACATCCGCCCAAGATACGATCTTTTCAACCATTCCGGCCACAGCGCCGGGGCAAAGCAAGGGGACATTATGCCCGCAAGCCACTTCGGAAAAAAGCCGTCCTTCCCCCTGAAGGGCCAATGACTGAACGTCCTGTTTCCGGTTCTTATAAATACCGTCTTGGGCGAAAAGGAACCCCGCCGGAACCCGCACCTTGGAATAAACATCAAGGGACGGAAAAATCGGCTTCCCTGGATCCGGCCGCCCGGCGATCCTTATTTCTTCCATGGTCGGCCGGCGAAGCCAACGGTCCCCCTCACGAAAAAATGACCGGCGGGTGAGTTTCGCCAGGCTATCCGGAGGCACGCCTTTGTTCAGCCAATCCTGGTCCGCGGCCGCGCACACGTCACAAACATAACGTTCCACCGCTTCCCGCTCCGCCTGCCACCCATAACGGAACATATCCCATAGCTGTTGTTCGGGGATATCCCACGCGTGCGCGCCTTCCGGGGTTTCACGGCCATCTAAAACAAAACCATCCACGATGACCACCCCCGCGCAATCCCCGCCGGAAGCGGCGAAAGCCGTGACCGCATATCCCCCGGCCGAATGGCCGACCAGAACCGGAGAACGCAAACCCATCGCGGCGATAACCGCGCCGATATCCCTCCAGTATTCTTCCGCGTCTTTCGAATTCACCGGAGTCTGGCCGTGTCCCCGCATATCAAACGCCGCGGCACGAAACCGCCCTTCCAGCAAAGCCGCCACGAGTCCCCAGGCCTCGAGGTTATGCCCGGTCCCGTGCACCAGCAAAATGTCCGGCCCCTCACCGCCAAAATCCCGCACCGCAAACCGGCCGGAAGACGTAGTTACCCATTTATCTGAAAACACGAAAGGCATTCCTAATGATAATGGACGACCGCTTGGGTCACCTGCCCCGCCTCATTTAAAAACATCACTTCAACCGCCATTTTATTCATCACAGACTTGTAGTAAACGGCCATAGAATTCACTCCTTGCGCCGCATCAATAAGCTCGAAATGCAGGTCCGGCACTTTCTGAAACGCCGCTTCCCAATACCTCCTGACCCTTTCTTTGCCTTTCAAAGACCCGGCCCCGGTGTCCAAAGCGAGTTTAATCATAGGAGAAACGACTTCCACGTCGTCGCTGTAATGCTTCATGATTTTATCAAGATCATGGGAATTCCAGGAGACAATCCAATCATGAGCGAATTTTCCGGCATCCACAAACACAGGCCCTTCTCCTTTCCGAAGGGCCCCCTGTTTTTCAAAGGCCCGCTTCCGCTTAATTTACTATATTCTCCATTGCAAGGGAATTAATTTATTTAAACCGGGAAACGGCGAGGGAACCGGGGGCCTTACCCCGGCCATGGGATCGACGGGGGGGGGAAAGCGGCTGCAGGATCTGCAGCTACACGGTTGGCCGGCCAGCCCAGCGCGCGTCATCCATGCGCAGAGGACTCCGGGCTTTATGGATATTTATCGATCACACCGATTCACGCCCTTTTCCCAACGCCTGGTTCACCTTAACGGAAACATCTTTTACAGTGAAAGGTTTCTGCATAAAATTCACCCCCTCATCCAGCACCCCCCGGGGGATGATGACATCGGCGGTGTACCCCGACATAAACAAAATTTTCATACCCGGGCACAAAGCACGCAGGCGGTCAGACAGCTCCCGGCCATTCATCTCCGGCATAATCACGTCGGTAATAAGCAAATCGATTTCCCCGGCATGGGCGCCGGCCAAACGCTGGGCCTCAGTGGGCGTCTTCGCCGTCACCACATGATATCCCAATTCTTCCAAAATTTTACTTCCCAGCGCCAGAATCGCCTCATCATCCTCAACCAAAAGCACCCTTTCCCCATGACCGCGGGGGAGTTCCTCCTCCCGGGCGGAACTTATCTCAACGACGGCCCCCTCATGGCGGGGCAGATAAATCCGGAAGGTCGTTCCCCGGCCCGGCTCACTGTACACATTGATAAAGCCGTTATTCTGCTTGACGATGCCGTAAACAGTCGCCAGGCCCAGCCCGGTGCCCTTCCCTTCCCCTTTGGTTGTAAAAAATGGCTCAAAAATATTGTTAAGGGTTTCCCGGTCCATGCCGCACCCATCGTCACTCACGGCCAGCATGGTGAAATCGCCGGGAATAAAGCCTTCATGTCCCACACAGTAGTCTTCGTCGAAAATCACAGTCCCCGTCTCGATAATGACCTTTCCCACTCCGGCAATAGCGTCCCTCGCATTGGTACACAGGTTAGCCAAAATCTGATCAAATTGGGTCGGATCAATATAAACTGGCCACACCTCGGCACCGGGACGCCACATCAGCTCAATATCCTCGCCGATGAGCCGCCGGAGCATTTTAAGCATCGCGGTCATAGACTGATTCAGATCCAGAATCTTAGGTTCCATAGGCTGCCGACGGGCAAAGGCCAGGAGCTGGCGGGTGATGTCAACAGAACGTCGGGCGGCGTTTAACACTTCGGCAAGGTTGGCATAAATCGGGTCAGCCGGGTCTATTTTGGCCAACGCCAATTCCGTATACCCAAGGATCAAACTAAGCATATTATTGTAATCGTGGGCAACACCTCCTGCCAACCGGCCCACGGATTCCATCTTTTGGGCCTGACGGTATTGCTGCTCCAGTTTACGTTTCTCGGTAATATCATGGATGATGGAGTGAAGAAATGTTTCACCTTTAATATCAAGCACACTGCTAAACACCTCGACATCCCGGGCAGAGCCGTTGGCCAACCGGTAGCGGGACTCGAAATAGGACCATCTTTTCTGTCGGGCCTGTTCCATCTCCGCGGCAACCTGTTCGGGCGCAAGCATGTTGATATCCTGTATCCGCATCCGCAGCAATTCCGCCCTCGACCACCCATAAAACTTTTCGGCGGCTTCATTGGCTTCAATAATATTCCCGCTCTTAAGGTCAATAATAAGTTTGACGGCCGTGTGTTTTTGGAAAATGTCGCGGAATTTCTTTTCGCTTTCGCTCAACCTTTCGTTGGCATAAATCAAATTTCGTGTGACCACCCTGACCTGCCGGCGCAGCAGCCAAATAAACACAACAGCTAAAAGAAGAATTCCGCTCACACTACCCAGCAGCCAGATAAAATACGGCGGGATACCCGTCCCCGGCGTTTCTTTGACCCAGGCCTGCAATGCCTTGTAATAGGCCGACCCGGGCTGGGACTTCATAATCCGCAAATTTTTATCAACGGCCTTGAGTAAATCTGTGTTAGAACCAGCGGTGGTGGCAAAATATAATGACACGGGGTTAAAAATGACCGGAGTCTTTTCCAGACCGTATTGCCGGTAACAATAGTCGCCCAGAAGCTGATTTGCCACAACCGCATCGGCATCTCCACGGGCTGTTGCCCAAAAAGCCTCTTCAAACGATGGCATCTCCAGGAAGGAAACCTTTAAGCCAAATCCCTGCACCATCTGCTGCAGAAGCCCGTACTGGATCGAGCCTTTCAGCACGGCAATCCGCTGGCCGTTCAAATCGGAAATCGTGGTCATCCGTTTGCTCTTCTTGGCATAGACGACCGACCAGCTGTTCACAACCACCTCGGAATGGAAATCGAGCCTTTCAGCCCGTTCCGGAGAGAAAGCCACGTCCGGCATCAAATCAATACGGCCGTTCTCCAAGGCCTCAAGACATTCGTTCCACTGGCAAGGGATATAAATCAACTGCCATTTTTCTTTTCGCCCGATCTCATGAAGAATGGCGGGGAAAATACCCGATGCAACTCCTTCTTCATTCGTGAATATTTTCGGTTTGTTTTCGTATAGCCCCACGCGGACTTTTCTGTCATTCAAACCGCCGGCCGGAAGTTCCCCGGAATCAGGGCTATCCCTTTGCGCCATGGCATCCGGCAAAAACAACGGCTGCCAATAAAAACCCCCCAGTGTAATAAAAATACATACTGGGGGGATTAAAAATCTCGCGATGGCGGGCACGAAAACACTAATGATTTTCTTTAATTTCATCTGCTTCAATACCCCGTGTACCCAGCATTAAAAAAAGGGCAGACACTGAAAGCAGCTCTCTGGTGACATAACTCCCTTATGGTCATTATACATAGAATGGGACACAATGCCATCTTTAATCATCGGATTTTTGCCTATAGCCATCGGCGGGCTTAAACCAGGAAAAACCTGTCATCAATCCGCCCAGCCCGCCTCACCAAATGAAGGAATTCGTCCGGGGTAATGTCGGCCTCATAATCGAATTGATCCGGGCTTTGTCTTTAATAACATTATATTTAGGGAACGCTCGTTCGAGCCTTTCGGGGTTCAGGACATTCAAGTCGATATCCGGAAAAAGCCGCTCCCGGGCCTCCCCGGGTTCCTTTTCCATCATGATAAACCCGATCATCCTGGCCCGGACAAAAGAAGAAATAAGATCAGGCAGGTTTTCCGCTATCCTGTTTTTTTCATCCCGGCGGACAGAGAAAACCGTTGCCTGGGTCAACCGGTCTAACAGCATACCCCTTGTCTGGCTGTCAAGTTCTTCCAACCCGATAAAATAGGGCGTCATGGTCTTAAAGCCCGCGGCTGACAAGGTATTATAATAGACGGGCCAATCGCCCCGGGAATCTATCCATACCTCGCTATTTCTGGCATCCACGGCAAAAAACATCCCCGGCGCGTCGAAGACCGCATAAGCGCCTTTTTTCAGCCTTAAGTTAACAAAGGCGTAAAATTCGTAGCTGTATAGTTTCGACAGGTCATAATTGCTATGAGAAGGGAAATCAATATAAATCGCGTCGTATGTTTTTGGGGAATCCCTGACATAAGAAAAGGCGTCGGCAATGACAATCTCAACGCGCGGGTCATGGAAAGCCCCTTCGTTAAGCCGCTGAAACACAGGATGTTCATTGGCCAGCTCTATCATTTTCCGGTCCAGTTCAACTAAAGTAATCTTCTTCACCTGCGAATATTTTCTAAGTTCTCGCACCAGCAAACCGTCGCCCGCTCCCAGGACCAGGATGTCTTCCGGGACCCGCCCGTTGAGAATGACCGGGACATGCGCGAAATATTCATGATAGGCATCTTCATAATCAGAGCTGAACTGATTTTGATAATTCAGGAACAATTTATACTGGATGGGAAAGTCATCGCCCCTTTTCCTCCGGCTGTAGAAGGAATAAAGCGCGGGTTCAAACCGGTGATCTTCGTCCGCGTAACGGACGATATCAATCTTCTGGTAAGGCGAAAGGATCCGTTCCACAGAAGGTGTCCGCGCGTTGAGGGCGGTCGGGAGGTCATACCCGTGATAATACATCTTCAGGAAAAACTGCTGAATATCCCGCTCACAGGTGAACCCCAACGCGTAAACCACGGCGAGCAAGACGACAGCGATCCCATAAGGAGCCGGGGGCCGCTCTACTTTTTTTAAAACAGGACAATAAATCATTCCGGCGATCAGCAAATTCAACAAAGCCGTCATGAAGCCGATGGCCAAGAGGTCAAAATGGGCCATCAGGACCAGGGGGAAGATCATCCCGGCGGCCAAAGAGCCGAAATAATCCATGGCCAGGATCCTGTTGGTGATCTTTTGCTTCCCGGACACAAGGCCGCCGATCTTAATTAAGAGCGGGATTTCCCACCCCGACAAATAACCGATGCCGATAACAAGGGCCGCGATGAGCATGATAAATAAAACGGCTCCCAGCGGCGTTGCCACGAACACGGAAACCAGGGCGTAAAGAAAATGCGCGGTATAGATAACAGCAACGGCCATCCCGCCCCAGAAGCTTAAATGCCATTCGACTTTCAACAACCGTTTCCACTGGTCCTGTTCCTGCCCCCGGGTTGAAGCGGACAGCGCTCCGAACCCCAGAGCCGCCAGGTAAAGCCCCAAAATCACGCTGTAACAGACAGGCTTGCTTTCAAGAAAATAACTCACCGTCTGGGCCAGGAGCAGTTCGTATACGAGACTGCAGAACGCCAGGATAAACGTCACGGAATAGACAAACAGAATGTTCATAAAAAAAATTACCCCTTATTTAAATACAGCAAAGACAAAGCATGCGCCAGCGACCCCGAAAAACATAAGCACAAAAGAAGGGCAATGCCAAAAACCGCTAACAGGCCGATCATCCATTGAAAGCGGCGCCGGCTTTTCTCGGGCACGATGTCGCCACAGGCAAGAAAAAGTACTCCCATGCAAGCGTTCAAAAACCCGGTTGTCAAAGATGTTGTCAGTAATCCCATAAAAGGAAAAAAGACAAAAGCGAAAACCTGGCTGCCGAAAAAGGCGCCGGCGTAGTTGACCGCCAAAACACGATTTTCCGCATCAGGCTTCAAAGCCCCTATCATGACGATCAACAGCGGCAACTCAAAACCGGAAAGCAGGCCAATCCATATAATGAGCAGGTGCACACCGCCGCTAAAAATAAAACGGCTCACATTCGCCGCGTATAAGCCGTAAACCATGACTATGGAAAACCCACCTAGGACGGTTAAAAAGATCTCCACCCCACAGAGGGTCACAAGAGGATGCCGGGACAGGCGCCTCTCCGCGAGCAGGGACCCCATCCCCAAAAAAAACATGTATAACCCGATGGTGACGCTGTATCTTAAAACGGTATTTTCAAGAAAGGCCGCGAGGGCCTGGGCCAACAGCAGTTCATAAACAAGGCTGCAGAAGGCGAGAACAAAAACGGCTACGTACAGGACATAAACAGGTCTGACCTTGTTGGGCATCATATCCTTGTCTTCCTTTAAAGTAGCGGATAGACGTGGACCGCAGGCGGCGCCACCTTACGGCTACCTGCATACAATTATTTATAAAAATTTACCACAGAAAACATACGCGGGCCGATGTCTCCTGATGACCCCATTTTACGCGACATTAATAGCCGTTGCCCTTTTCCGTTCATTTTGCCATCGCCTTTGCTTTCCTGTCCTTCGTCATTTTCTCAATGGCATAGCGTAATGCAGTCCGGGGCATGTGGGCTTTGTTTTTCATGACATAATCCCATACTTTCTTCTGATGGGCTTCGCTGGCCGCCTTCAGCATCCAGCCATACCCTTTCTGCACCAGATCGTCCCCGTCTAAAAGCAAAATATCAGCGATTTTAAAAATGTCTTTCAAAAACTTGCCGCGACGCGCCGGAATAATGAACGTGACAGCGGAAGCTCGACGCACCCAGCGATTTTTTGATTTTGACCATTGCTTTAATTTCTCTATATACTCCGGATATTTCTCCACAAAAGCAGCAACGGCATGATTACATAAAGTGTCACAAGACGCCCAATTGCTGACATATTTATTAACCCAGCTTTCAAAAACCCCAAAATCCTGCGGCTCGTAATCGTTGCGAATAAAGTACGACCAGTTGCAGGCAATAAATGATTCTTCCATATAGCCCGATTGCCACAAGTGTTCACACAACTCAAAAATCCCCGCCTTGCCAATATCCTTAATTTCTCTGAAATATGTTTTGGCGATTTTACCGACTATCGCAGTCTTAACCCCGTAAATCTTTATCTTTTCCTTAAAAAAATTCTGCCCAGTGGCTTTAGTGTGAGCATCGCTGTTTTCCTTCAAAGCCTGCCTGATTTGCCCGACAACAGCGTTCATACTTTTTCTCGACTTTTAATCATTTTTATTAACCATGCGCTTAGAATAATCCGTAATACTCAATCGGTCCCCAAACGGATATTCAAACTCTACGGCTAAACCCGTATGAATCTCAAATGGTTCCGACAAGAAAATAACCCCTTTTTCTTTTAGCTTTCCGTAGGTCGCTCGGACATCTTCTACGACAAACCAAACAGACGGGTTAGCATTCGTGATTTTAACCTACTGATTCTCGGTGTGTTCCGCTTGCGGCGGCTCATCAATCGTCACGCTTTGGGTGAAAGATGTAATTTCTCCTTCTGGGTTTGTGTTCGTGACATCTCTGATAATGGTATTGCCGTCTTTGTCGACTTCGGCATGTTGGCGCCACGTCTGGCCATTCTGATTAGTCAAAGAGCGGTCGGAAACGATCTTCCCGTCATCTTTAACCGTCTGGCCGGTAAATGTTCCGCTCTTACCGGTGTTCGTTTGATAGGAACCGGTAACAGCACGGGCTCCGTCCTGATGGATCGTGGTCTTCTCAACAGTTGCTGTTTTCCCGTCCTGGCCGGTGTAAGTCGTCTGGACACTATGGCTTTCGTCCTCATTTTTAGTCACACTACGGCTGACATCCGTCGTTTTTCCCTTGGGACCGGTGATCGTGCCCTGTTGGGAAAACGAGCCATCTTCATTCCTCCGGACTGTTCCTTCACGGGAAACCGTCTTCTCACCCGCGCTTGTCGTTTCTGAAGAATACGTGCCGGTCTCTGTGTCTTTATCCCAATTGCGCTGGACCTCTCGGCTTCCCTGGCCCCGCTGATTTTGCCATGTCGTCGATTTATTGACGCTTCCTTGCTCTCTATCAATGTTTCTCTGAAATGTGCCACTTCCGGAACGCCCCTTATAACTGCCTGAAGAATTCCGCTCCCGGGCAAAAGATTCCGTCGTTACGGCCATTGAAAACACCGCCACCATCATGACTGCCATCACTTTTACCGCGCTTCTCACCTTTGCCTCCTTTGCTGTAATTATAATTTTCTAGAATATCTTTATCATTCACGCACGAATTTAGACAATATCAGCGGGCAAAAAGTTTTCTTAAAAGATAAATATTCTTCCAGGGTTCGCGCCCATAACTCAAGATTGGCGGGTGATCACCCCCTGACTCGCCTGGCACTCTCGTTTCCCGGGCTTTTCACCCAGTCTCTCCATAATGAATCCCGGACAAAAGCCCGGGATTCATTACAAACGGGGAGTGAAAATATCAGCTAATATCATTAATCACGTAAAGCATCTCCCGGCCTGCTCCTCAAGAAATAAATTCCCGTGCCATCACATCTCGACGATCCCTCCGGCACACCCACGAATCACCGCGACATCAGCGCGAACACACCCCAGCCCAGGTATTCACGCGTGTAAGCGGCGTGGCGCTCGGGTTCCGAGGCCAGCTTGGCTCGGACTTCTTTCACGAGCTCGTCTCCGGAATTGGCTTCAAGCCATCGGCGCATGGTGAGCCATTTGGCCGCCTCATATCTGTCCCAGCCGTCCTGGTCAGCCAAAACCATTTCAACGACGTCGTAACCCAAGCGGCCGAAAGACGCGAGAAGTTCTGGAAGCAGAAAAAAGTCGGCGATGGAGTGGGCAAGGCACCCTTGGGCAACATCTTCCGTCGGCGGTAACTGCCGCCAGTAGGGCTCGCCGATAAGAATAATCCCTCCGGTGCGCAGGCTCCGCGCCAGAAGTTCGATAGTGCCGGCGACTCCCCCGGCGATCCAAGTGGCACCGACACAGGCTGCCACACCGACCTTCTCGTCAGAAACGTAGCCGGCAGCATCGCCATGGATGAATTTGACTTGACCGGTGACGCCGAGTTCTTCAGCGCGGAGTTTCGCTTGCTCGGTGAACAACCGGCTCATGTCGATGCCGGTGCCGATGACTCCGTAATCGCGTGCCCAGGTGCACAGCATCTCCCCCGAACCGCTGCCGAGATCAAGCACCCGGGTCCCCGTTTCCAGACGCAGCGCTGCGCCAAGAGTGGCGAGTTTTTCGGGCGTGAACGGGTTATGGATGCGATGAGCGCTTTCCGTGATATTGAATATCCGGGGAATGTCCATGGCGGGAATCTCCTTATCTGAATTTTCACGGACGTGTCATGAGGGGCCTCCGCTCGAGGGCCTCGCGACATTCTTGCCCCTTTTCGCTGCCGTCTAACGACGGCGACTCACGATAGTTTTTACCCCTAGCCAACGCCAGCAAAATCTGACGGGTAGTCGTGAGCGCCAAGCAAACCCTACAACCCCTAGAAATTCAACTACTTGTAATAACAGAAAAAATCCGGTAAAAGCCGCATCTTTGAAAAACATAAACTTATTTAGCTCTTTCTTTATCAAAATTGTCGACGGCTACATCGCTTAATGCCTTTATAAAATTTCGATAGTATTCCTGTCTTAATTCACGGCGTTCCGATTCAAGCTGTTATCTTTTCGTAAAATAATAAGTCAGCAACGAACCAAACAAGCCTAATATGGCAATAAGAACCAGTACCATAATAAACCCTTCTTAACTAATATTACTTTACTGTATCCGGTGAAATACGAACGGTTTTGCCGTTTGCCCACACCGCAAGCGACCGACCTGTCTTTTTATGTCGACCTACGACTCCGCGCACTGCTTTTTTTAATGCCGCCTCGGCTTTATCCTGCAAGGACATTCGTTTTTTCATTTATTACCTCTGTTTTTCTGAACACATGCAAATAATTCGTCGCTAATAACCTCATGGTGTCCATTTCGCCTTTTCGCAATCAATATAGGTTTTGCTCTTGAATTATCAAACAGCATCCAAGAATCAAGTAAAGGCTCATACAGTCTAAAGAAATTATCTATGCCCCGAGTAAACCGTCTACGTACGTCCTTGGCAGGCACATTGTGCCCACCTTCTACAACTCGATCTTTAATACGAGCTATCGCCAATTCCGGGCTAGGAATCCAAAGAAAAAAGAGATGAAGCGCGTAACCTTTGCCTTTTAGCTCAGCGAGTAAGCTTGCGTAAGATTTTCCGGATAAAGTTGTTTCAAATGCAAAATCAACTCCACGCTTGGCATATTCATGAATTTGCTGTAGTACAAGCTTACCAGCTTTAATAGCCGCTGCCCGAGGCTCAAACGGAGCCAATCCTTGAGCAATGAGGTCAGCATTCACAAAATTCGTACAATTCACATAATCAGGCAAGAATGACTTTGCAAAAGTTGTTTTTCCCGATCCATTAGGCCCAGCAATAATATAAACTGCCTTATTTTTCATTAACATACCGCCTTATGCTCTTAGCGAACCCTGCTAATTCCATCTATAAGGTTCGCCTGAGCGTCAACAATGGCGGAGAGGCAGGGATTCGAACCCTGGGTACCTTGCGGCACAACGGTTTTCG
>CAZAXH010000012.1:0-46076 GCA_964489065.1 uncultured Planctomycetales bacterium
CTCCTATCGGTATTGTACCCGATTTTTGGTGTCCGTTAAAGTGGGGTTAGCTCACATGCCTATACCAACGATGTTATGGCGATACAGAAGACCGGAACAACAATAACATATTTGAAGAATGGAGTAGTTTTTTATACGAGCACAGTTCCATCTTCCGGAAAATTATTAATAGATACCTTATTGTATAACCAGGGGAACAAGATTGAAGATGCGAAGTTCGTTGGTTCTGTTAAAGCGGTCCCGGATGCGGTTAATGACGTATATGCAGTGGGGGGGGACGAACAGGTTGTCCTTACTTGGACTGAGCCGGCAAATAACGGAGAAGCGATTACGTCTTACACGGTTCAGTACGGGACGGTTGCCGGGGGGGAGTTTAATCAAGCGTATAATGATGATAATGTGGCTGGTGCGACGATAACCGGATTGACCAATGATGTTGAATATCAATTTAGAGTTGTTGCGACCAATAGCATTGGTCCCTCCAATCCGGGTGATTATGACACCGCCACACCGCTTGAAGAAATCATTCCTTATAATGTGACTTGGATTGATGCGGTTAACGTAACTGTTAACGGCAATTCTATTACTAAAACATCCGGTGGAACGGGTTTTAATAGCGGGGCGGCCTCCTTGACAACTTTTGCACGAGACGGGGGGGTGGATTTCTCCGTTTCCCAAACCAACGCGCATATTTTGGCTGGGCTTGCTTATAATAATCCTAACGCGAATTATACTTCAATTAATTACGCGATTTATCCAGCTGCGAATCAGTATGTTTATGTTTATGAAAACGGGGTATACCGGGGGGTATTCGGAACGTACGCCACAGGAGACCGGTTTGTGGTAGAACGGGTTGGCACGACGGTGTTTTACAGACATAACGGGAATCTCATTTACACCAGCACTGTGCCGAGCAGCGGGATCATGATGGTTGACAGCTCGATTTATAATGTCGGCGCTATTTTAGCGGATGCCAAAATTATTGGTAACCCGCAAAGAAGGCCGGATAAAATCAACGACCTTGCGGTGCAACCGGGTTTTAGAAAGGTGGATTTGAGTTGGAGTATCCCTGCTAATAATGGCGGGGTGATCATGTCTTATGAAGTGCATTACGGGACGGTAAGCAGCGGGGTGCTGGATCAGACTTTTGAGGATGATGATGAGCCGGGAGCGACAATTACGGGCCTGACCCCGGGTGAGGAGTATCAGTTCCGCGTTGTGGCGATTAATAGTTTGGGTGCGTCCGTCCCGTCCAACCTGGTTTCAGCGACAATTCATCTGGGCACACATGTTTCGGGAACGATTTATGAAAGCCAGACTTGGACTCTTGCCGAAAGCCCGTATATTATTGTGGGCTCGACCTATTTTGCCGAGGGATATGCGGAATTGACCATTGAGCCGGGAGTACAGGTTTTATTTGATGGGTATTATTCGTTAACCGGGGAAATATATGCGCAAGGCACCCCGGGAAATCCGATTGTTTTTACGTCTAATGCCGAGAATCCGCAGCCGGGGGACTGGGCGCACATTGAGTTGAGGAGAAATAGTGTTATTCGGAACACAATTGTTGAATATGCGGATACTGGCCTGTATGATGCGGAGCCGAGTTACACGCCAACGCTGGAGTACAATTTGATCCGCAATAATGTTGAAGGGCTCGATTTCGCACGGGGCACACCGATTGTTCAATATAACACGATTGTGAATAATAATGACGGAATTCGCCTGCAAGGGGATATGCTTTATTATCCCATTGGGCACTATAACCATAACTTGCTTTACAATAATTCCTCGAATAATTTTCGTGCCAATGTCGGTGCGGGAATTGTTGTAGACGCAGAAAATAACTGGTGGGGGACATTGGATGAATATGAGATAGAAGAGAGCATTTTTGATAGCAATGATCTCTGGTGCATTCATGTGGTTGTTGATTATGTCCCTTACCTGGGTGACCCTTTAACCAGCGATATTACCAAAACAACGGTTGATTATTTAAGTTATTCCGGGATTGCTGATGGGGAGTTTACCTTGGGGCATGTGTATAAAGGCGGCCGGAATATTAACGGCGTTTTCGGTCAGGGCTGGCAGTTTAACTATTTCTATCAGCTTGAAGACCTGGGCAACGGAACTGTTAATATTATTACACCGCAAAGCCAGGTTAATGAATATATCTATAATAGCTCGCTGAGTAAATACATCCCGCCTAAAAGCCAGGCCGCGGAATTGGTACAGAATGTTGATGACACCTGGACGCTGACCTTGGCGCGCGGTGAAACGTACCAGTTTGACGAGTATGGCAAGGTAACGGGAATAACCGACCGGCATGGAAATGAAATCCTCTATGCTTATGATCAATCGGACCGGCTGGAGACTTTAACCATAAATGCCAGTGTGACCGTTGATTTGATGTATGACGTGAACGGGCTCTTGGAAACAATCGAAGATAACAATGGGGCTGAAATCACGTTTACCTATGATTCAGTCACGCAGGATCTTTTAACCCTTGTTAAGGTTGGGCCCAACGGCTTTACGCGCGCGTTTACGTATGACATCAATCATAACCTGGTGTCCATGACGGACGGGCAGAATACCATGGTGTATAACACCTACAACACGGCTTCCCGCCTCACGGGGCAGGAGGCGGGTGCGGCTGAATATGAGATAAGTTATGGCGCCGATTCAGTGACCCTGACGCAGGATCAGGATTCTACCGAGTATGTGTTTAATCCCGGGGTGGACGGGGTGTTATTATCGGAAGAAGCCGCAGAAGGGAAGACAACCTATGTTTACAATAAACATCACCTGCTGGCGTCTATAACATATCCGGATAACAGCGGGGTGAAGTTTGTTTATGATGAAGATAACACAAGTCAGCGGGCTATTGGGAATGTTCTGTCGGTGCGCATGAAAGCGGATATGGCCGAGTCCGATGACGATGAAGAGGACGTATGGTTTACCATGACCTATGAATCGACGTATAACCTGCTTGGCACGATAACAGATAAAAATGAAAATACGGTCACGCTGAATTATGACGCCAATTGGGTTTTTTCAAACTATACGGGAGACACCAATGAATTTGACTGGCAGAACTGGGCCGATGCCGAGGACTACTTGGAATTAGCCGGCCCGCGGGACTATAAGCCGGTCTATCCCGCAAATTAGTGTGTATCTGTTGTTAGAAAGGGCGCATATCCGGGCCGGTATCCGGGGTTGTCGACTGGAGGCCGGCCCGGATTGTTTCAGGATGGCCCCTAAGGTTGGGGCGGGGAGCCTCATTCCCGGGGAAGGAATAGATTGCGCTTTTTCCTCCTGGGAGGCCGCCCCGCCGCTTAAGCCGTAGCGAGCTATTTGTGGCTAAATTGGTTGCAGGGAATTTTTGCTTACGATAAAATGAGCCAACGGGTCGGCTATGAATAAGAACGATATTTTTAAGAAAAAATTATTTTATTTCTTGCGTATTGCTTTGGTTGTCATTTCCACCATAGCGGCGGGAGAAATATTGGTCCGTGTCTTGAGGCCGCAGCTTGTCCCTCCGCATAAAATAAAACAGGATTCCCCGAAGTATCTGCGCTCTATCTTTTGCCGTAATGTTTATAAAAGAGAGGCGTTTACTTTTGAAGTGGCCCCCGGAATAGAAACCCATATTAATGAAAAAGGTTATCGAGGGCAGAATTTTGAGGCCGTAAAACCTGCGGGCGTTACTCGTATTATGTGTTACGGCGGGTCTCAGGTTTTAGACCAATATGCTCCTTTGAACAGGGATTGGCCGCATTTAGTGGAGGCCAAGTTGAAACAGCGGGGCTTCAAGAATGCGGAAGTGATTAACGCCGCTGTTTCCGGAAACGCATCGTTTGATTCCATCGGCCAGCTTTGGAGCGAAGGTCATCATTTTTCTCCGGATTTTGTTGTGCTTTGCAATATGTGGAATGATATGAAATATTTCCGGGAAAGTGACACCTTATTGCGTATCATGGAATTCCGGAACACTCCTATTGATCCTCGAATTGAATATTATAATCCTGTCGATCAATATTTGTGCCAGATCTCAAAGATGTACATTTTTTTCCGGACGCTTCTTTATAAAAGACATATTGGAATGGAGGGGAAGAAAACGAGTGGCCCGTTATCTGCCAAGATCAGCCCGCAGTCGTTAAAGCAATATAAGTTAAATTTGGAGCTTTTCGTTGATCTTGCCCGCAATATCCAGGCTACGCCAATTTTAATGACGCAGCCGCGGTTGTTTGTTAAAGATTTGCCGAAAGAATACCGCAGGGATGTGCGGAATGATTATCAAGGATTGACCTATGAGGCAACCGTGATGGCGGCGGATGAAGCCGACCAGATAATTTTTGAAGTCGCGGAAGAAAAAAATGTGCAGGTGATTGACGCTTCCAAGGTGATGTCAGGCCATCCTCAATATTTTGTGGATCACGTGCACTTGTCTTCTGCTGGTTCCGATAAAGTCTCGGACATTGTGGCCGGGCATTTTGCTGCGTTGTTGATTCAGGAGAAATAAGCGTCGGGACGTCGTAAGGTAAGGCCATTATGATCAATAAAATTTTGATAAAATTTACGGAACTCTTGGTGCTTTGGACGGTCCTGGCCGTCGTTATAGGTTATCTGTATCCGCCGGCGTTGACGATTTTTAAGCCGTATCTGGATTATATGTTTATGTTTACGATGCTTGGCATAGGGTTTGTGCTGAATCCGGAAAACTTTATGCCGGTCATTAAAAGGCCGTATTTGCTGCTTCTGGGGACGATGACGCAGTTTGTGATTATGCCGTTGGCGGCGTTTTTAATTGCCTCTTCCTCCAGCTCTGGCCCTGGGGCTGATCGTGGCCGGGGCTGTCCCCGGGGCCATGGCCTCGAACGTGATTTCCTACCTGGCGGAGGCGGATGTCGCCTTATCGATCGCGATCACCACCTGCTCAACTTTTTTGGCCCCGCTGTTGACCCCGTACCTCACCTATCTTTTTGCCCGGAGTTACCTGCAGGTTGATTTTATCGCGATGTTCAAGAGCATTATGCTGATGGTGGTTGTGCCTCTTGGCGTTGGGCTTTTTCTGAAGCACCGGTACCGGTCGAGGATCGAAAAGGTGCTGAATGTTTTTCCCGCGATATCGACATTGTTTATCGCGTTTATCTGCGGGCTGATCGTGGCCCTGAACAAGGAAAAACTGGCCGGGATCACGGGCCTGATTTTTGTGGCGGTCGTGCTTCTTAATATGGTTGGTCTTGTTGGCGGCTATTGGGCGGGCCGTCTTTATGGCTTTAGTGAAAAACGCCGCCGGACACTGTCTATTGAAGTCGGGATGCAGAATGCCGGGCTGGGTGCGGTCTTGGCTCTCAAACATTTTCCCCCCGAGGCTGCGCTGCCGTCAGCTTTATTCGCGACATGGTGTGTGATTACGGCCAGTGTTTTAGCGGGAATATGGAGTAAGAAAGGGAAAAAGTCAATTTAAATCAGCCCAGTCTGATGTCTTCCCCTCTCCTGCCTTTTTCTGGTAAAAATTTGAATTTTAACGGTTTTTCGGTTTTTATCCCCTTAATTCGTTTTTGGGGAAGCCCTTCTTTTTAAAAATATTAATCTTGGGTGTATAGAGAGCAGGGCATTGAGATGGAGTTCTTCTTAGCTCTGCCGATGGATTAATTCTTGACAAATAAAATTTAAGTGTTAAGCTTTTAATGGTATTGAAAACCATTTTCATTTATGGGGTCATTGATACCGAGAAGACATCAGATGCGGCAGGCCTGGTGGCAAATCAAATTAAGCGGGCATGGATATAAAATTACAATAGGGCGTGAAATTATCCTGGGTATCTTGGCTGGCTCCGAGAAGCATTTGAGCGCTGAAGAAATTTATATTAAAGCCCACGCCATAAATCCCTCCATCGGCATAACGACCGTCTACCGCACTTTGGATATCTTAACAGAGATGCGATTAGTTGATAAGTTTGATTTTGGGGATGGGCGGGCTAGGTATGAATTAACAGAAGACCCGAAGGGGGCCCGGCATCACCATCATTTAGTCTGCACAGCATGCACCCGGGTTATCGATTATACTGATTTTATTGATGAGGAGATCGAGCTTTTGACTAAAACGGAAAAGGGGTTAATGAAAAAATATAATTTTAAAATTTTCCACCATCTTATTCAGTTTTATGGCTTATGTGATAATTGTCATAAAACGGTGAATAATTAATTTTTAATTTTTTAATACAAATGGTTATCATTGACGATTAGGAGATTTTGATGCCGAATTTTAATGGAACAGGTCCGTAAGGGAATGGCTCTTTAACGGGTCGTGGAATGGGTTTTTGTATGGTTAAGTTAGATAACCATGGTTTAACAGTAGGCAAAATATCAGAAAGGAGAATGCTATGCCAAGAGGAAACGGAACAGGGCCCGCCGGATTAGGGCCTATGACGGGACGTGCTGCTGGTTACTGTGCCGGGTATTCAGCCCCGGGATTTGCCGACGCCGTTGGCAGAAGAGGCGGTTTTGGATTCGGACGTGGGTTGGGGAGAGGCCGTGGCTTGGGAAGGGGTTTTGGTTGGCGAGCATTTGGTCTTCCCCATGCCTATGGGAATCCGGTTCCTTATGCCCCGGCAATGTCCTTACAACAGGAAACAGATATGTTGAAAGGGCAGGCTAAGGCAATGCAGGAAGAGATTAATGTTATTAATGAACGCATAAAGGAATTGGAATCCGGTTCAAAAGCTTAAAAGGTTATGTGGAAATACAAGATAGATGAAGACAGGAAAAATTGCCTGTTTTCATCTGTCTTGTTGTTAAGCGGCGGTATCTCGGGAAATAGCAAACAGGAGAGTTTTTTTGCTTTATTCACTAAGCATTTAATTTACACGACCAGAGGGAGTGTAAATTAGAAATGCGAATTGATCCTGAAGCGGGTGAGTCAAGCGAACGAGTCGAAGGATATTGGTTTGCGATCCCGCAACTGCTACGGTTCATTGAGCCCAGAGTTTGCTTTGGGGTTTATACCTTTGATTTAAAATGGTTGTTTGTATGAGAGGGTGAAAAATGAAAATTTGTGTAACTTCAGAAGGAAATAATTTGGAGTCTCTTGTGGATCCCCGGTTTGGGAGATGCCAGTTTTTTATTATTGTTGATACAGAGACATGGGACTTTGAAGCCATTCAGAATCCTAATATTGATGCGATGGGGGGTGTCGGCGTTCAATCCGGTCAATTGATGGCGACGAAGTCGGTGCAAGCTGTTTTAACCGGGCAGGTGGGCCCCAACGCGTTTAAAACACTGCAAGCGGCGGGTATTAATGTTATGACAGGCGTGGACGGGTCTGTCAAAGAGGCGGTGGAAAAGTTTAAACAAAATAATTTAACTCGTCCGGCTGAAGGGCCGAGTGTAAGTTCAAAATTCGGTGCCTCGGGAACAAAATAGCGGTTCTTTAAACAGGAGAGGGGGAAATGGCTGTCAAGATAGATAACGACAAATGCACGGGGTGCGGCGCTTGTATCGGTCAATGTCCTAATGAGGCGATTTCGTTTTAAAATCTATAAGGCTGTATTTGTGTGCCGGCGGGAAGCGGCGGCTCCGGGGCAGGGCCAGTCGCATAGTCCGGGGGAGCTGTCTTCATGATTATTTCGGTCGCTAGCGGTAAAGGGGGCACGGGGAAAACAATGGTGGCGACAAACCTGGCTTTGTCGATTGCCAACGTCCAGATTCTTGACTGCGATGTCGAAGAACCCAATGCGCATATTTTTATTAAGCCGGAAATTATAAATAGAGAGAGCGTGTGTGTCCCTGTTCCACAGGTTGATGAAACTCGATGTGATTATTGCGGTAAATGTCAGGAGGTGTGTGCCTATAACGCCGTGGCTGTCTTGAAGAACACTATTTTGATATTCCCGGAGCTTTGTCATGGCTGCGGGTCCTGCGGTTATTTTTGTCCTCGACAGGCGATCAAAGAAATCCCTAAGGAGATCGGGGTGGTCGAAGTAGGGAAAATCAGGGATATTGAGTTTGTCCATGGCCAACTGAACGTCGGGGAAGCCATGGCCCCTCCTGTCATTAGGGCGGTTAAAAAGCATATGGATAGGGCGAGAACTGTGGTCATTGATTCCCCTCCGGGGACATCCTGCCCGGTTATTGAATCTATTAAAACAAGTGATTTTTGTGTCCTTGTCACCGAGCCGACGCCTTTTGGATTAAATGATTTGATCTTGGCCGTTGACGTTGTGAGGACATTGGGCATTCCTTTCGGCGTGGTTGTGAACCGGTCCGATTTGGGGGACGATAAAACAGATTTATACTGCCTGGACCAGAAAATCCCTATTCTGATGCGTATTCCGTTCGAAAGGAAAATCGCCGAAGCTTATTCTAAAGGGGAAGCTGTTGTAGAAACATTGCCGGGCTATAAAGAGCAATTTCAACGGCTGTTTGAAAAAATTAAAGAAATTTAATCTGTGAATGGGGAGGACCTATGGAAAAAAAAGTGGATATTTTAGTGGTTGGCGGGGGTCCTGCGGGGGTTGTGAGCGCGGTAACAGCCAGAAAATATTATCCTTCTAAAAGTATTGTTGTGATGAAAGATATCGCCGATGGCGTGATCCCTTGCGGGATTCCGTATATGTTTGCCAGTTTGAGCCGCCCTGAAGAGAATAAATTGGGGACCGCTTCTTTGGAAAAAAATAATATTGAGGTGGTTATTGATAAAGCTGTAAAAATAAACAGAAAAGAAAAGTCGGTGGAAACGGCAAGCCAGACCCGTTATATTTATGAAAAGTTAGTTCTTGCCGTGGGGTCGACACCGATTATTTTACCCATTAAAGGGGTAGACAAGCCGGGAGTTTACCTTATCAATAAAGAGATGGGATATTTGAAAGATGTTATCAGCCAGATTAAACGGTGTAAAAACGTGCTGGTCATCGGGGGCGGTTTTATTGGGGTCGAGTTTGCCGACGAGCTCTCTAAATTAGAGGGGATAAACGTTACTTTGGTAGAAATGCTGCCGCAGCTGTTGGCCAACTCGTTCGATCCTGAATTCTCAGAAATGGCTGAACGGCGTTTAAAAGAAAAGGGCGTAAAAGTGTTAACGCGGACCCGGGTAGAAGAAATTTCGGGCCGGGACAGGGTTGAGAAAGTCCGGTTTAGCGATGGGACGGAGATCCCGGTTGAGGGCGTTATTCTCGGCGTGGGCGCGAAACCGAATGTGGCCTTGGCGTTGGACGCAGGGCTGGAGGTGGGGGCCTGCAAAGGGATATTAGTCGATGAATATATGCGAACCAGCGTGGACCCGGATATTTTTGCGATCGGGGACTGCTCTTGTAAGAGGGATTTTTATACCCGGAAGGCCATCCCCGTTATGCTGGCCTCGACCGCCACGGCTGAAGCCAGAATCGCGGGCGCCAATCTTTACCAGATAAAAGTTGTCCGGGAGAATAAGGGGACGATCGCTATTTATTCGACGTATCTTGACGGGCTTGTTTTGGGTTCGGCGGGGCTTACTGAAAAGACCGCGCGGGAGGAGGGTTTTGAAGTTGTCGTTAGCAGCATTGATGGCGTTGACAAGCACCCTGCGTCTTTACCGGGCGCCTGTCAGGGGAAGCTAAAGTTAATTTTTTCCAAAAATTCAGGCATTATTTTGGGCGGGCAAGTCAGTTGCGGAATGTCGTGTGCCCAGATGATCAATATCATAGGGGTGGCCATCCAGAAACGGATGTCGAGCACAGAATTAGAAACGTTACAGACTGCCACACACCCGTATTTAACCAGCGCGCCGACCATGTTTCCTATTATTTTAGCCGCCCAGGATGTGTATGGGAAAATATAATTCGGGGTAAGAAAACATGAAACAGATCGTGGTGATAAGCGGTAAAGGCGGCACCGGGAAGACCGTGGTGACGGCCGCTCTGGCCGCTTTAGCAAACAATAAGGTTATGGCCGACTGTGATGTCGACGCGGCTGATTTGCATTTGTTGCTTCAGCCTGATATTCAGCACCGGGAGGCCTTTAAAAGCGGCTTTACGGCGAGCATCCATCCCGAAATTTGCACCCGATGCGGGATGTGCCGTCAGGTTTGCCGGTTTAACGCGGTGACCGAGGACTTCACCATCAACCCTGTTTCCTGCGAAGGCTGCGCGTTTTGTCATTTCGTTTGCCCTTCCAAGGCCATAACCATGGTGGAAAATCTTTCGGGGGAATGGTTCCTGTCGAACACCCGTTTCGGCCCGATGGTGCACGCACGATTGGGGATTGCAGAAGAGAATTCGGGGAAGCTGGTCAGTTTGGTCCGGAAAAAGGCGAAAGAATTGGGAGAAAAAAATAATAGTGATTGGATTATTATTGACGGCTCCCCGGGCATCGGGTGCCCCGTGATCGCCTCTTTGTCGGGCGTGGATTGCGCTCTTGTGGTGACGGAACCGACCCTCTCGGGACTGCACGATGCTTTGAGGGTCATAGAGGTGGCCAGGCATTTCGGCGTGTTGGCCAGGGTTGTTATCAATAAATATGATTTGAATCCGGACATGTCGGAGAAGATAGCCCGGGCGTGCGAGGAAAACGATGTCGGGGTGATCGGGAGAATCGGTTTTGATAAAAGCGTCGTCAGAGCCATGGTGCAGGGTAAAACCATTATGGAAGGGGCTGACGGGAAGGTTAAGACAGAAGTCGCGGATATCTGGGAACGATTACAACAGATAGTCAAACAAGAGGAATTGCGGCTGTGAAAACAAGCTTAGAATGCATCCCCTGTTTTTTTATGCAGGCCATTGAAGCCGGACGGCTGATTACGGGCAACGAAATCGTTCACAAAGAATTGATTGATGAAGTGGCGAGGCTTGTCCCTGATTTTGCCCTTGATTCCACTCCTCCTGAAATGGCGTATTATATTTACGCGGCGGTGAAAAAAAGATTCGGAGACCAGGATCTGTATAAAGGGATAAAAGAAAAAAGTAACCGAATGGCTTTGGCGCTTTATCCGAAATTGAAGGATAAGGTCCAGCAGTCAGGGGACAGGCTTCTCGCTGCCGTTGAGATCGCTATCGCGGGAAATGTCATTGATTACGCTGCTGAAAACCGTTTGAATATCGACCGGGAAATAGAAGCCATATTCCAGGATGGGTTTGTCAGCGTCGGGAGGACAGTGTTCCAGTATGAAGAGTTCCGGGAAGATTTGATGAGAGCCGGGAAAGTTTTATATCTGGCGGATAATGCCGGAGAGGTTGTGTTTGACAGGGTTTTGATCGAGGAATTTTGCGGAACAAAAGATGTCACCTATGCCGTCAGGGGAAAGCCGGTTATTAATGACGCGCTCCGGGAGGATGCGGTGGCGTGCGGCATTGATAAGGTTGCCAGGATTATGTCCAGCGGGGTGGAATCTCCCGGAACGATCCTTAAATATTGTTCAAAAGAATTTTTAGAGGTTTTCGACAAGGCAGAGTTTATCATCAGCAAAGGGCAGGGGAATTACGAGGCGTTAAGCAGCGCCGGGAAGGGTATATATTTTCTTTTCCGGGCCAAATGTCTTGTCATTGCCAGGCATGCCGGAGCGGAAGTCGGCGATATTGTTTTGTACAAAGGATAAATGAAAAGGATTGCAGAATGAACCTACAAGTGCTTTTTAATAGTGAAAGCAACGCAGAAGGTTATTCAACAGGATGGGGGTTGTCTTTTTTAATTGATGGTAAGATTTTATTCGATACGGGAGAGGATGATAAATTTTTGATTCATAATATCAATCAGATGAATATAGATATTGCCCGTATCGAAGCTGTTATCATTTCTCATGACCATTGGGACCATACGGGTGGGGTGTGGGAAATTCTGCGTAGAAGCCGGAGGCTTCGTCTTTATGGCTGCCCGGGGTTCGGGAGTGCTTTTAAAAAGAGAGTTTCTGAATTCCCGGTAGAATATTTTGAGGTGGATAATTTTATGTTGATCGCTCCCGGGATATATTCAACGGGCGAAATCATCGGTGAATACAAGGGGAAGAATATTTCAGAACAGGCATTAATCGTTAAAACGGAAAAAGGGCTATCTGTTGTGACGGGCTGTTCTCATCCGGGGATTATCCGTATCCTCGAAAAAGTGAAGTCTCAGCTGAATGTCCAGGGGGTTTATTCTGTCCTGGGCGGTTTTCACTTGAAGGATTGTTCCCCAAAAGACGTCGAAGGGATTGTCAGAAGGTTTCAGGAGCTGAACGTGAATCGGGCCGGGCCGACCCATTGCAGCGGCCCGGATACGGAACGGCTTTTCCGTGAGAAATACGGAGATAATTTTATAGAGGCCCAAGTCGGTCAGACGATAGAATTATGAGAGATGCAAAAAGAAAGGCATGAGCAGGACATGAAGGCTAGAAAATATAAATATATTTATGGCCCTGTAGCTTCCTGGAGATTGGGGAGCTCTTTAGGAATAGACCCTGTTTCCAACGGGAGGAAAGTTTGCAGTTTTGATTGCGTTTATTGTCAAATCGGCAAAACCGGTCTTTTAACGGATGACCGCGGGATTTTTATCAGCTGCCGCGACATCCTGGATGAATTGGCCTCGTTGCCCCCTTTAAAAATTGATTATATTACATTTTCCGGAGCCGGGGAACCTACCTTGGCCGCGAATTTGGGGGCGATGATAAAGGCCGTGAGGCAAGTAAGGCCGGAAAAGATAGCCGTTATCTCTAATTCTTCGCTTTTTTTTAGGGACGATGTCAGAGAGGATCTACAGCTGGCGGATTTTGTCATAGCAAAATTCGATGCCCCTGCGCAAAAAATTTTTAAGGATATTAATCTTCCGGTCAGGACAATTCATATAGATAAAATTGTCGGGGGGCTGAAAATTTTTAAGAGAATGTATAAGGGGAAATTAGCCCTGCAGAGTATGTTTATAGAACAAAACAGGGATGTCGCATCGGATATGGCTTTGTTGGCCAAGGAAATTGACCCGGATGAAATTCAAATTAATACCCCGCTTAGGCCCTGCGGGGTCAGGCCTTTGCCTGAACCGGATATTGATAAAATTGAACTTTGTTTTAAAGGGTTCAAAACCGTTTCTGTGTACAAATCAGGTAAGAAAGAGGTTCAGCCTTTTAGTCACGAAGAGACGTTAAAGCGAAGGGGGAAGATCTAATGGATATTTATAAGATCGAGAAGTATCCGGAAAAAGTTTTGCGAGCGAATTGCCGGCCTGTGGAAGGTGTGACAGAGCGGGAAAGGGATGTCTTTCAGAAAATGCTGCGTACGATGTATCGTTTTGACGGGATAGGTTTGGCGGCGCCTCAGGTGGGGATTTCTGAACAGATTATTGTGGCCGATATCGGGGAAGGGGCCGTGGTTTTGGCTAATCCTAGGATTATAAAGAAAGAAGGGAGAGATGATTTAGTCGAGGGGTGTCTCAGCATCCCTTCGGCGCAGGTTCATGTGACACGCAGTTATACAGTAACGGTCGAAGGGATAAATGACAAGGGAGAATACCGGGAGATAAAAGTTAAAGGCTTGCTGGCGAGGGTTCTGCAGCATGAAATGGATCATTTGGAGGGGAAGCTTATTATTGATTATCTTCCCTGGTGGGAAAGAGTTAATTTAAAAATGTGTCGAAAACATACTGCCTCTTGAAGAATAAAATTTTTTTTGGGTTGACGAATAGGAATGATTACTATATAGTAAATTCTATATTGCCGGGCATTTTAAAAATTAACCAAAGATTTTTATGTTATTTAAAAAAACATATTTTCAAAAGGTCCATTTAAAGATTCGGCAGCCAGGATAAAAATTTTTTTGCCATATTGTTAGTAATAATTATTACTTAGTAGAAATAAAAAAGTAAGGAGGTGCTTTTTATGTCAGCGTTAGGGTTTTATTCAATGAGCATTTAATTTACACGACCAAAGGGAGTGTAAATTAGAAATGCGAATTGATCCTTCAGACGAGAGAGCCAAGCGAACGAGTCGAAGGATATTAGTTTAATCCCCAGCAGCTTGCTGCGGTTCATTCGGTCCAGGGCTTGCTCTGGGGTTCTTGCCGTTGATTTTTAGAAAAGTTAATCAAAAAGGAGAGAAGACAATGGATCAAATAATTTGCGACCGGGTTCATATGCCGGTTATTGGAGAACAGGCTCCTTCTTTTGAGGCCGACACGACTCAGGGAAAAATCAAATTCCCGGAGGATTATAAAGGGAAATGGGTGATCTTATTTAGCCATCCCGCAGATTTTACTCCTGTGTGCACGACGGAATTCATGACTTTCGCATCAATGGAAAAGGAATTTGAGAAAATGGGCTGCAAGCTTATTGGCCTGTCGATTGACAGCCATTATAGCCATATCGCCTGGTTAAGAACCATAAAAGAAAAAATCGTGTATAAAGGGATGAAAAATATCGAAATTAATTTTCCGGTCATAGCAGATTTGAAAATGGAGGTGGCTAAGAAGTTCGGCATGATTCAGCCTGAGGCCAGTGATGAGAGTGCCGTCAGAGCGGTGTTTCTTATCGGCCCCGATACAAAAATCCGTGCCCTGATGTATTACCCCTCATCGACAGGACGTAATTTCCAGGAGATTAAACGGATGCTGCAGGCGATGCAGGTTAGTGAAAAATATAACGTGGCAACCCCGGCGGACTGGCAGCCCGGAGACGATGTCATTATCCCTCCTCCGGGAAGTTGCGGAACGGCCAAGGAGAGGGTCGAAGGGGCGGAGAAAGAAGGGATCAAGTGCCTGGATTGGTTTATGTGTTTTAAATCTCTTAAAATGTGATTTTGAAAAGCAGAGGCGGATGTGGTGTTGGGGTTTTAGCTGGGATAACACACATCCGCCTCATATGTTTGTCCGCCTTCGCAGAAGCCCGCGGGACTGCCCGTGGACGAAGGCGGGAGGTTAACAATATCTTCTACTTCGGGGATGTTCGCACGTATGTTCAGAGGTCGGGTCGTTCCGTGAAGCGAGGTGTAAAGATCGACTACGCCTACGGGACGGCGGGGCGGCATCAAAGGCGATAAGGTTTGTGTAAGAAAAATATCATGCCGGCAGATTTTGTGGGGGAGACATGTTACAATAAAACCTGATGATTATTGATGCGCGGATAAACGTCATGTACCGCAAATGGGGTCCGCCCTCGCCCAAGGCGGCGGTGCTGTGTGTTCATGGGCTGGGGGGGCATTCCGGGAGATGGGGATTCCTGGCCGAGGCTCTCGCGCGAAAGAATATTGCCTCTTATGCCGTTGAGTTGAAAGGGTTTGGCGAGGCCGAAGGGCTGAAAGGCCACGTTGATTCTTTACGAATTTATTTTGATGACATCCGGGCTTTGCGTGCGATTATAAAAAACGATCATCCCCGCGCAAAAATTTTTTTTGCAGGTGAAAGTTTTGGCGGGCTGATCACTTTCCTGCTGGCCGCGTCTGATCCCGGCGTTTGTGACGGGCTGATTTGTCTTTCCCCCGCTTTTAAGAGCCGTTTGAGGTTTCCTGCCTGGATATATGCGTCCATTATCCTCTCTTGCCTGTTTCATCCGCGTAAGCAGTTTACTGTTCCGTTTAGCGCGCAGATGTGCACGCGGGACACTGATTATCAGAAAGTCATGGAAGGGGATCAACGGGAGCACCGTTTCGCTACCGCGCGGTTTCTTGCGAATGGCCTGGCAGCGCAAATACGCTCTCAATTTCTAAAGGGTCGTCTTTCGCTGCCCACTCTGTTTTTGATTGCCGGACGTGACGTTATGGTCGACGAGAGGGCCAGTCTTGGAATTTATAAAAGCCTTAAAGTCAAAGATAAAAAATTTGTCTGCTATCCCGAGATGGCGCATGCCCTTTCTATCGACTTGGGCCGGGAAAAAGTGTTTGAAGATATTGCGGCGTGGTTGGAAGAAAGAGCGGTATAATGGGGGCCTATGGTGTTTATCCGCCTTCGCAGAAAACCACGGGCATGCCCCTGGATGAAAGCGAAAGGTTAACAAGCTTTGTTTCGGGGATATCCGCACGTATGTTAAGAGGTCAGATGATTTCGTAAAGCGAATTGTTAACAGGCCCCCCACTCATGGGGGGCCATTATTTTTTAAAAAGGGGATATACCTGTGGAATATGTTTTATCTATTGATCAGGGGACAACGGGAAGCCGGGCGATTCTTTACGATAAGAACGGGAATAAGAGGGCAAGCGCGTATAAAGAATTCACACAGTATTTCCCGAAACCCGGCTGGGTCGAGCACGACCCGGAAGAGATTTGGCTGAGTGTCCACGCCGCGGTTCAGGAAACTCTACGGCAGGCGCCGGAAGCGGAAATACGTGCGATTGGCATTACCAACCAGCGGGAAACAACGGTCGTCTGGGACCGGGCTACCTCCAAGCCTGTTTTTAACGCTATCGTGTGGCAGTGCCGGCGGACAGCGGCCCGCTGTGATGCGCTCAAGAAGAAAAAAGGCGAGGCGGAGTTTTTTAGAAAAAGAACCGGACTGCCTTTGGATGCCTATTTCTCGGCGACCAAGATCGAATGGATTTTAAAGAATGTCAGAGGCGCTTTGGCGAAGGCTCAAAATGGCCGGCTTCTTTTCGGCACGACCGACGCCTGGATATTGTGGAAATTGACCGCCGGCGCGGTTCATGCGACGGATTACACCAACGCCTCGCGCACGATGCTTTTTAATATTGATTCCTTGAAGTGGGATCCGGCCATTTTGAGAAAGTTCGGGATCCCGCCGGCGATGCTTCCGGCCGTGAAGCCCTCCTCGGGTATTTTCGGCATTACGGTGCGGCACGGAAAATTGGCCGCAGGCATTCCTGTCGCGGGCATTGCCGGCGACCAGCAGGCGGCCCTTTTCGGGCAGGCCTGTTTTGAGCCGGGCATGATGAAGAATACTTACGGGACAGGCTGCTTTATGTTGCTTAATACCGGGGGGAAACGCATTCATTCGCGGCACGGCTTGATCACGACTCTGGCGTGCGGCACGTCCCGGAAACCCGTTTATGCCCTTGAGGGTGCGGTGTTTGTCGCCGGATCGGCAATTCAATGGTTGCGCGACGGCCTGGGGCTTCTGGCCTCCGCCTCCCAATCAGAGGCCATGGCCGAATCCGTTAAAGACAACGCGGGCGTTTATTTTGTCCCGGCACTTGTTGGTTTGGGCGCGCCTTACTGGGACCAGGACGCGCGCGGCAGCATTTACGGCATCACGCGGGGGACCCAGAAAGGCCATATCGTGCGCGCGGCCTTGGAAGCCATGTGTTATCAGACAAAAGACATTGTCCAGGCCATGGAAAAGGATTCCCACCTGAAAATTCGCGGCCTCAAAATTGATGGCGGGGCGGTGGCCAACAGTTTTCTCTGTCAGTTTCAAGCGGATATTTTAGGAATAGATGTGATAAGGCCGAAAATTATTGAGAGCACCTCTTTGGGGGCCGCATATCTTGCGGGGCTGGCCACGGGTTTCTGGAACAGCACCGTGGAAATCAATACGTGCTGGAAATTAGATAAGGTTTTTAAACCCAAAATGACGAAAAAATCCGCCGCGGCGTTATATCGTCAATGGCTTGCCGCGGTTCAGCGGACGTTGTCCCGTTATCCATCGTGAACAGATATGATATCATTATCATTGGCGGGGGTGTCGTCGGCACGGCTATCGCCCGGGAGCTTTCCCGTTATCGGTTGAATATTGCGCTTCTTGAAAAAGAAGACGAGCTGGCCTTTGGTGTTTCAAAGTCCAACAGTGGGATTATTCATCCCGGCACTCAAATGTCTCCCCGTTCCCTTAAAGGAAAGCTGTGTGTTGAGGGCAATCGGCTCATCCGACGGATTTCGCGCGAGCTGGGTGTTGATTTTAAGGAGGTCGGCGAGTTGATTGTCGCTTTTCGGGAAGAAGAGGTGCCGCGGCTGCTTGAATTGAAAGAAAAAGCCGAGCTTTTGGGCGTGCCGAAGCTTAAAATCGTCCATCCGGCCTGGCTTCGAAAACATGAGCCCAATCTTTCCCATGAAGTGGTCGCCGCTCTTTATGCGCCCACCGCCGGAATCCTGAGCCCCTACCGGCTGGTTTATGATATGGCCGAGAATGCGGCTAAGAATGGGGTTGAGATCTATACGCGGCAACAGGTGACTCGGATCACTCCGGCCGGGAACGCCGGGTTGGGTGATAAACCGTTTTTTGAAGTCGCCACGCCGACACAAACGTTTCAGGCGCGTTACGTCATTAACGCGGCCGGGTTGTTCGCCGATGAGGTATCAGCTTTGGCCGGCATTCATGATTTTAAGATACGTCCGCGCAAAGGAGAGGAGTTTATTCTGGATAAAAAGAAGGAACACCTGACCCAGCACCTTCTTTTCCCACTGCCATCCCAAACATCCAAAGGCATTCTGGTCATTAAAACGGCTGACGGCAATCCCATGATAGGCCCAACGGCCGAAGATGGGGACGACCGGGAGGATGTGTCCACATCCGACGAGGGGCTGCGGCAGGTTTTGACCGGCGTTCAGCGGATGATCCCGTCTGTGAGCGCCGACGACATTGTCGCGTATTTTGCGGGTCTCCGGCCTGTTGCCGGGGACGATTTCATCATCCGCCATGAGGCCCGTACCCCCGGGTTTGTGAACGTGGCCGGCATTCAGTCGCCGGGATTGACGGCGGCTCCGGCTATAGCGCTTTTGGTTTGCCGGATTTTAAAGGAGAACGGACTGGTTCTCAAAAAGAAAGCGGTCTTTCATAACAAGCGCCCGAAAACCATTCATCTTTTCGGGATCCCGTTATCGGAAACCGAGAAACTCGTTAAAAGGGAGCCCGCGTTCGGTGATATCGTCTGCCGCTGTGAAATGGTTTCATTAAAAGAGATCCAGGAGGCCATTAAGCGGGGGGCCGCCACGCTTGACGGAATTAAGTTCAGGACCCGCGCCCAGGCCGGCCGCTGTCACGGGGGTTTTTGCACCAGCCGTATCCTGAAAATTTTGGCGGACGCCCAGGGGGTCCCGTTAACGCAGGTGACGAAGAAAGGGACCGGTTCGGAAATTGTCAAAGAGGAAAGAGGTCATGATTAAGCGGGATTTGGTCATTGTCGGCGGAGGCCCGGCCGGTATGGCGGCGGCCATTTCCGCTTATCATCACGGTGTACGCGATATCCTCCTGCTTGAGCGCGACCAGTTTCTCGGAGGGATTCTTAATCAATGCATTCATCCGGGGTTTGGGCTTCAGTATTTCAAGGAAATCCTCACGGGTCCTGAATATGCCGGCCGGTTCGTGAAAGACATGGGGCGCATCCCGGACATTGAAGTCAGCTTGCGTTCTTTTGTGGTGCGCCTGACAAAAGATAAAGAACTTACCGTTTTAAAGCCGGGTGTTTTAGAGCGTATCAAAGCCAGGGCGCTTATTATGGCGACCGGCTGCCGGGAAAAGACCCGTGAAATGATTCATGTCGCGGGTTCGCGGCCGGCGGGAATTTTTTCGGCCGGGCTGGCGCAGAAGCTTATTAATATCGAAGGACTGCTCCCGGGCAAGGAGGTCGTTATCGTCGGCTCTGGGGACATCGGGCTCATTATGGCGCGGCGTTTTGTCCTGGAAGGGGCCGCTGTTAAGGCGGTGATCGAGATTCAGAAAGAAACGCGGGGTCTGATCCGTAATGTCGTTCAGTGCATTGAGGATTTTAACATCCCGGTTTATTATCGTCACAAAATCGCGAAGATACACGGAAATCGGAGAATTGAGAAGGTCAGCGTTGTTAACGTGGATGAGGACCTGAGGGCTATTCCAGAATCGCGGTTTGACATCGGCTGTGACACGCTTTTGGTTTCCGTGGGGCTTATCCCCGAGAATGAATTGATCGAAATGGCGGGAGTGGCCATCGACAAGAAGACGAACACGCCGCAGGCGAAGGCCCTTAACGCCACCTCGATCCCCGGAATTTTTGTCTGCGGGAACGCGTTTAAAATTTATGATATTGTTGATGCGGTCTCGCGGGACAGCGCGGAAGCGGGCCGGCAGGCCGCGAAATATTTAGGGGCGACGCCATGAACGAAAAGTTGATATGCATCGAATGTCCGAAAGGCTGTGTGCTATCTGTCGCTTGCAAAGAGGGTAAGGGGGTATCCGTGAGCGGCCATAGCTGCCCCAGGGGAGAGGCCTATGCGTTTGCGGAAATCGAGAACCCGCGGCGCGTTTTGACCTCAAGCGTTTTAGCCGAAGGACTCACGTTAAAAATGATCCCGGTCAGAACCGATGCCCCGATCCTGAAAGGGAAGATTTTTGAAGCGATGAAAGAAATTAAAGCGATCCGGGTCGACAAAGACGTGCGGGCCGGAGACATTATTTGTAAAAATTTTCTGGATTTAAACGTGAATCTTATAGCCACGCGTGATAGTTTTAAACAGCTGTGACCGGGATGAATCCGCAGTTCCTTTGCTTTGGCGGGGCTTCAATAGAAGTAATCTTTCCTGCTAGTTCCTAATTGTAACCTTGTCAATAACATGAGTTTATGTGTTCGTCCCGCGTTTTGGGATGGCGTGTTTTTCCCCGTGCTCTTGACTTTTGTGTATTAGTGTATTACACTACTAATACAGTATGCCGCCATTTTGTTAACCTACTTTAAAAGGAGTTCCTTCATGAACGTGAAAATGATCCTGCCGTCTCTTATAGATAACCAAAGCACGCAGAATAATCTTGCCTATTCCCGCTTTCCTCCTTTGGGGTTAGCCACTCTGGCCGGATATTTAAGAGAAGATGACGAGATCACCATAGTCGATGAACACGTTCAAACGTTAAGCCTGGATGACCAACCCGACCTTGTTGTCATTCAGGTTTACATCACAAATGCCTTCCGGGCTTATAAAATTGCTGACGCTTATCGCGCTCGCGGCGTTTATGTCATCATGGGAGGGCTTCATCCCACGGCGCTTCCGGAAGAATCCTTGCAGCACGTCGATACGGTCTGCTTGGGGCCGGGGGAAGACACCTGGCCTCAATTTTTAAACGATTTCCAGGCCGGGCATCCCCAGAAAATATATCAGTCCCGGGTCCGCTCAATGGAGGGAATGCCGAAAATTCGCCGGGATTTGATCCGGGATGACCTTTACCTGGCGCCCAATTCCATCGTCGTTTCCCGCGGATGCCCGCACCACTGCGATTTCTGTTACAAGGATTCCTTTTTTAAAGGCGGGAAATCCTTCTACACCATGCGGGTGCGGGAGGCGTTGGACGAGATTGAACAATTCAAATGGAGGCACGTGTATTTCCTGGATGACAATTTGTTTGCCGATCCCCGGTTCGCGGCCGAACTGTTTGACGGCATGAGGCCGATGAACCGGGTGTGGCAGGCTGCTGGGACGGTTCAGGCGGTTTTGAACGAAACCCTGTTGGAAAAAGCGGTGTCGGCCGGGTTGCGCAGTTTGTTCATCGGGTTTGAAACCCTTTCCGAAGCCAATCTCAAAAACTATAACAAGGGGCAAAATTTACATCAGGATTATAAAGAGGCCATCCGGCGGCTTCATTCGCTGGGTGTTATGGTCAACGCGAGTTTTGTCTTCGGGATGGAGCACGATGATCTTTCGGTCTTCGACCGGACTATTGATTGGGCGATTGAAAACGGCATTGAAACAGCCTCTTTGCATATCCTCACCCCGTATCCGGGAACGGCCCTTTACGCGAATCTCGTCAGGCAGAACCGGATTATTCATAACAATTGGTCTCTTTATGATACCAAACACGCGGTTTTCCAGCCGGCCAAGATGAGCCCGGAAGACCTGGAGAGAAATTTTCTGAAGGCGTATTATAAATATTTTAAATGGAGTTCCATTTTTAAAGCCGCTTTGACCCACCATTCCCTGCCGCACACGCTTAAACACGTCGCTTACACGGGGGGGTGGAAAAAGTTCGACCCCTTATGGAGTTTCTTGATCAGGCACGGAAAAATCAACCGGATGATCCCTCTTCTGGAGATGGTCCTTAAGGTCCAGAGAACCCAGAATGCGAAAACAGGGAGTTACCCGGAGGACAGCTATGCGCGCTGGCGGAGAGAGGCTGTTGCTGCTTTAGAAGATGAGGGTGAACTCATTCTGCCGGGGCGCCCGCCGGTTCCTCAGACCTAGCCTTCCCGGATTGCCATAGACAGATCTTCGGGAATTTTTCTGAGACGGCTGTATAATGCGAGGGGGGTCTTTTTTGTTTACCCGTTTGAGGTAAACCGTTATAATAAAGCTTTAATTTTGGGATTATTTTGTATATGAACAACCCAGAGAAACAGGCTCAGTTTTTTTTATCCGGAAATGAAGCGACCGCTTGGGGAGCCAGGGCGGCCGGTATCGGCTTCGCTTCCGCATATCCCGGCACGCCATCGACCGAAATTTTAGAAACGCTGGGAACGTTTGCCGGACTGGAAGCGCAGTGGGCGGTGAATGAGAAGGTCGCGTATGAGGCGGCTTTTGGCGCCAGTCTCGCCGGGAAGCGCGCATTGACGGCGTGCAAGCATGTCGGGCTTAACGTGGCGATGGATCCCCTGATGACAACGGCTTACAGCGGCGTTAATGCCGGGTTTGTGGCTGTTGTCGCGGATGACCCGGGCATGCATTCTTCCCAGAATGAACAGGATACGCGCCGCGCGGCCCTGTACGCGAAGGTCCCCCTGATTGAACCGGGCAGCCCGTCTGAAGCGTATATGTATATTCAGGAGGCCTTTCGTGTGAGCGAGCAGTTTGATATCCCGGCGTTGCTTCGTCTGACAACGCGGATTTCGCACACGAAAGAATCTTTTTATGTCACGCCTGGAAGGGAACCGGTAACGCGAGGCCTCGTTAAGGATCCTAAAAAATACGTCATGATCCCCGCGCACGCCCGGCCCCGGCATCTCGACTTGGAAAAACGCCTGTCGGCTTTGCAGGAATTCTCTGAAACAACCCCGCTGAACCGGATTGAACTTAAGGACCGCAAGACCGGGTTTATTGTCAGCGGTGTGGCGGCTTTATATGTCAAAGAGGTTTTCCCGGATGCGTCTTTTTTGACGCTGGGGATGCCGTTTCCTTTCCCCGTCCGTAAATCCAGGGACTTCGCCCGTCAGGTCGAAAAGCTTTATGTGGTTGAAGAGCTGGAGCCTTTTATGGAGGAAATCCTCAAACAGGAGGGGATCGCTGTCACCGGCAAGAAAGCATCGTGGCGTTGCGGCGAACTCAGTCCGCAGGCCGTCAAGGATATCGTTGCAGGAAAGGAGCGGGCCGTGGCCGCGCAAAAGGCGCGCCGTCCGCTGCTCTGTCCGGGGTGCCCTCACCGCCCGGCATTTTTTTCTTTTAAAAAGGCCGGCGTTTATGTGACCGGCGATATCGGTTGCTACACGCTAGGAGCCCTGGAGCCGCTGGCCGCGCTGCACACGCAGATTTGCATGGGCGCCAGCATCCCGTTTTTCGAAGGCGTGGGGAAAATGCAGGCGGACAAGCCCGTTGTGGCGGTGATCGGGGATTCGACGTTTATCCACACGGGCGTCAATGGGCTGGTGAGCGCCGTTTATAACGGCGCCAAAGGGGTGATCGTGATCATGGATAATTCGATCACGGCCATGACCGGCGGCCAGCAGAACCCGGCGACCGGGGTCACCCTGCAGGGAAAAGTCACCAAAAAATTATCGCTTGAAAGACTATGCTCCGCCTCCGGCGCCGACTATGTGGATGTGGTCGATCCCTATGAGGTAGAAAAATTTCAGTCCTTGCTTCAGGAACGGCTGCAGCAGAAAGCCCTGTCTGTGATCATCGCGCGCCATCCCTGCAAGATGATCGACCGGTCGCGCGGCCCGGCCGTCGTGATCGACAGCCGTCAATGCAGGAGATGCCGTCAATGCCTGCTGCTGGATTGTCCGGCGATTATCGAAGGCTCCGACGGAGCGGTCAGCATTAATGAAACCTTGTGCGTGGGATGCGGCCTGTGTCTCAAGGTCTGTAAATTTAATGCCATCGTCCCCAGAGGAGAGTAATGGGAAACGCCCCAAAAACAGTGAATGTGTTATTGTACGGGATCGGCGGGCAGGGGGTACTGACCGCCGCTGAGGTGTGCGCCCTGGCCGCGATGGCCGATGGTTATCATGTCAAGAAATCAGAGGTGAAGGGGATGGCCCAGCGCGGGGGGTCGGTTGAGTCGTATGTCCGTTTCGGAGAAAAGGTCGAATCGCCGCTGCCGTTGGCGGGCGATTGCGACGTGCTTGTCTGTCTGCATGAAACGGAACATCCTCGGCTTAAGGATCAGCTGAAGCCCTCGGGGATTGATCTGACGCCTTATTTGAAAAAAGCGCATAAAGCGGTGGGTGAGAAAAAGTTGTTTTTGAATACGTATATGATCGGTGTTTTATCGTCTTTTTTGCCGATCTCTGAACAGAGCTGGCTGGAGACACTGGATAAAAAATTTAAAAAAGAGCAACAGCAAAACAGGATGTTTTTTTTGCAAGGACGGGCAGAAGGGAGCCGGCATGATTTTCAATAAAAACGCGGAATGCTTGGATGAAAAATCGCTGAAAGAGCTTCAAAGCGGACGTTTGAAGAATTTTGTCAAAGATGTCTACGGAAGGTCGGCCTTCTATCAGAAAAAAATGAAAGAGCTCGGGGTTTCTCCTCAGGATATCCGGTCTATTGAGGATATTGTGAAATTGCCGTTTACGGTGAAAGACGATCTGCGGGATTATTACCCGTTCGGGTTTCTTTCTGAAATGCCGGCGATCCGGGAAATTCATGTGTCCAGCGGCACAACAGGCAATCCGACGGTGGTTGGTTATTCCCAGGCGGATATTGATCTGTGGGCGGAGGTGATCGCGCGCTCCTTATGCTGCGCCGGCGCTTTGCCCGGGGATATGATCCAGGTGGCTTACGGGTATGGCCTGTTTACCGGAGGTCTGGGGCTTCATTACGGGAGTCTCAAGCTCGGGTTAACGGTCATCCCCTGTTCCTCCGGTCAAACCAAACGCCAGCTGAAGATTATGAATGATTTTAAGCCGAGGATTTTGGCCTGCACGCCGTCTTACGCGTTGTATATGGCGGAAACGGCGAAGGAGTTGGGCGTCGTGCTGCCGGACAGCAGCTGGGAGATCGGCATCTTCGGAGCCGAACCGTGGAGTGAGGCGATGCGCAAGGAGATTGAACGCCGGTGGGCCCTTAGCGCGATTGATATTTACGGCTTGTCGGAAATTATCGGGCCGGGGGTCGCCTGTGAATGCCATGTGAAGAAAGGGCTTCATGTCCCGTCGGACGTCTTTTATCCCGAGGTCATAGACCCTCAGACTCTGGAATCTCTTCCCCCCGGTTGCCCGGGAGAACTGGTCGTGACGCCGTTCACGAAAACCGGCATGCCGTTATTCCGCTACCGGACCAGGGACATTGTGACCATTGACTACGCACCCTGTCCTTGCGGCCGGACATCGCCCCGTATCAGCAAGGTGCTGGGGCGGACGGATGACATGATTGTCGTCCGGGGCATTAATGTTTTCCCGTCTCAAGTCGAGGAGGTCCTTCTGGCCATTGAAGGGACGCAGCCGCATTATCAACTGGTGGTTGAGCGGGGGGCGAATGGTTTGGACACGCTGGACGTCTTGGTCGAATTGGAAGAGTCCTTTTTTTCCGATGAGGTGAAGCAGCTTCAGAGCTTCAAACAACGCGTGGCCAAAGAAATCGAATCTGTCCTGGGGATCAGAGCCGAGGTCCATTTGGTCGAACCCAAGACGATTGAACGGAGTGAAGGGAAATCTAAACGGGTCGTTGACAAGAGGCCGTTGTAAAGGAGGGGCGCATGAAGATTACTCAGCTTTCGGTATTTTTAGAGAACAAGAAAGGGCGGCTTTATGACGTGGCCTCCGCACTGGGCGGGGCCGGTATTGATATTAAGGCCCTGATTATAGCGGAAAGCGAGGAATTCGGGGTGCTGCGTATGGTGGTGAGCGACCCCGGCCGGGCCGTTGAAGTGTTGAAAGAGCATGGCCTGGTCGCGTCGATTACGGATATCGTCGCTGTCGAGATTAATGATCATCCCGGCGGCCTGGCGGCAGTTTTAAAGATTCTGGATGAATACGATATCAACGTGGAATATATGTACGCCTTCGTCGAAAAAAACGCGGATAAGGCCGTCGTGGTTTTCCGGTTTGACGATTTGGATAAGGCGATCGCCACCTTAACAAAAAATAATGTCCGTGTTTTAGGGAAAAAAGATATTCAAGGATTATAAAAAAGGAGAATCGCCCGTGCCTTCAGAGAGCCCTGCATTGCGCGACCAATTCGCGAAGCATTTGGAGATTGAAACCGTGTCCTGGCAGGAAGGGCATGCGAAGGTCCGCCTTGTTTTTAAGCCGTATTTTTTAAACGGCGCCGGCCTTGTCCATGGCGGCGTTATTTTTTCTTTGGCGGATTATGCCTTTGCCCTGGCCGCCAATTCTCCGTCTGAGTCCGGCCTGGCGGTTAACGCCAGCATTAATTTTATTAAAGCCGCGCGCGTCGGTGATGAGTTATTCGCCGAGGCCAAATTGATTTCCCGCAGCCGCCGTTTAGGGACTTATCAGATTACCGTGACGGACCAAAACGGCGTTGTCCTGGCGTTGGCGCAGTCTATGGCGTATTTAAAACAGGACCGGTCTTCTGATGCGAAGGCCTAGATTCCTCCCACAAAACCCGTGCCGGTTTCCCCTCAGCCGATAAACTTTAATGTACGTAAAGGGGACCCGGGGTAAGTCCTTTTGATTTAATCCGGAGGGAGCTGCTTTTAAAATGAAATTAAGGGCAACGGCTAAAGATGACGTAAAAGTTGCTGAACGAGCGCTTTTTTGCTACGCTAGAGGCGTCATCGGCCTGTCAGATGATTTTTTCGTCAATCGCCAAACAGGAGGAGATATATGCGCCAGGAATATGGAGGGACTCACAACAGTGGCTGGGTCCATCCTCCCGCAAACCTTCCCAGGGAACTGCGGAGTTCTTTCCATTTCTTCTTTCGGCTGCTTTTGCCGGCCGCGGTTTTTTTCTTGATCATTTCAAACTGTTTTGTTTACGTCAAGCCTAATGAGTTCGGCATCAAACAGGTGAATATCGGTTTTAAAACAGGCATTCATCCCGCTGTTTATGAAACCGGCCTGCATTTTCTTATGCCCATGGGCATGGAAGTCATGCACCGGTTTCCCCGGGATATTCAGGTGCTGGAACTGACCAGTTTCCCGGAGTCCGCTTCCCGGGGCGTTCGCCGGGAAAGGGCGGCGCACATTCAAACTTCCGACGGTTTCTTTGTCGACGTGGACGTGACCATGCTTTACCGGATCGAGGACCCGTATAAGGTTATCACCACCATCGGACCGGGGAGGCTTTTTGAAGATAATGCCATTATTCCCAAAGCGGAGCCGAAGCTGAAAGAAGCCCTGGGGGAAATGACCACGGAAGAATTTTACAACTCTCCCTTGCGCGAAAAAAAGGCCCGTTACGCCATGGAATTGCTGAATGACGAATTGAACCCCAAAGGGATTGGTGTTGGCCATATTTTAATAAGGTATTTTGTTTATAGCGCTGAGATTCAACGCAATATTGAAGAGAAGAAGCTGAAAGATCAGCTGGTTTTTACGAACCAGTCCAAGGCCAAGGCCGCCATGGAAGAGGCTCTTCTCAAGAAAGCCCGGCAGGAAGGCGAAGCGAATGTTAAAGTGACGCTGGAAGAAGGGAAAGCCTATGTGATGAAAAAGAATGCGGAAAAAGACCTTTACGTGCGCAGTAAGATTGCGGAGGCTGACCTTCTGGTGAACCTGGCGGATGCGAGGAAGACGGAGCTTATCAATTTGGCCTATCAAAAGAGCGGGGCGGACAAAATGGTGGGGCTTAAAATGGCGGAGGTCTATAAGGGGATAGACGTGATCATGCTGCCATCGGGTGGACAATATGGGATGAATCCTCTCGATCTTGAAGGATCCTTAAGGCTTTTTGGCGTTGAGCAAGGAAAGGAGCAGCCATGAAACTTAAATCATTGACAAAAATTGTCATCCCGGGAATGCTGTTGGCGCTGATCCTTTTTCCCTCGTTCCAGCATCAAACAAAGTCCACGGAAGTGGGCGTGAGGGTCATCCAGTGGTCGCCTTTCGTTAAAAAGGGTGTGATGAGAAAAGTTTATGCCCCCGGGGCCAAGTATTTTTTCCCGCCGGTCATCAACGCCTGGTATGTTTTTGACACCAAGTTGCAGAATATAGAGATGACCGTTTCTAACCGCGGGACGCGCACGGGCAAGGACGATCTGGTTTTTAAGACCATTGACGGGAACGATATCGCTCTGGATGTGATCATCGCTTACCGCATTGATCCGCAAAAAGCCCCTGACATTATCATGAATGTCGCCCAGACGAACCGGGAGCTTGAGGAACGGCTGGTCCGGCCCATAACCAGAAACGTCACCCGCGAGCAATTCGGCGCTTTGAAAACGGAAGATTTTTATGTGGCCACGAAAAGAACGGAAAAAGCGGAAGAGGCCAAAAAAATTTTAAATAATATCCTAACTCCATACGGCGTCATTGTAGAAAGCGTGCTGCCGAAGGATTACCGCTTTAACGCTGCTTATCAAAAGGCCATTGAGGAGAAGAAAATCGCTGATCAGATGGTGGAAAGATTTAAATCGGAAACGAAAGCGACCATCGAAGAATATCTGCAGAAGCGACAGCAGGCGGCCGGTGAGGTTAATAAAATGATTGCCGATGTTGACGGAGAGTATGCCCGGGCGAAGATCAACGTGGATGCTTATTATGAGCAGCAGACGATGATTGCCAAGGCTATCGAAGCCGAAGGGCTGGCCCAGTCAAAAGGGATTGAGAAAATGGTGGAGGCGTTGAATAGTTCCGGAGGGAAAACGATGGTGAAAATAAAGCTGGCGGAGGCGTTGGCCGGCAAAAAGATCATCCTGCTGCCGTTGGGAGAGGCCGGCGGCATTGATTTAAAAACAACCAATATTAATGAATTGCTGAAGCTTTACGGGTTAAAAAGTTTTCAATAAAGGATATGGATTTATTATCTGCGCTGATCTTGGGGGTCGTTGAAGGGGTGACGGAATTTTTGCCGGTTTCTTCCACCGGGCATTTGATCCTCACGGCCCGTTTTCTGGGGCTTTCGCAAACCGAGTTCCTGAAAAGCTTTGAGATTACGATTCAGCTGGGCGCGATTCTGGCGGTGGTTGTCGTCTACGCCCGTTCGTTGTTGGTCCGGGTTGAAGTCTTGAAACGGCTCCTAGCGGCATTCATACCCACAGGAGTCGTTGGTCTGGTGCTGTATAAGTTTATTAAGAAATTCCTTTTGGGAAATGTCCCTGTTGTTGTGGCTTCGCTTTTCCTCGGGGGGCTTTTTTTGGTCCTTTTTGAAAAGTTTTACCGTGAAGAAGCCGGTGGCAAGGATGATTTAAGCCGGCTGTCTTACCGTGACGCGGTTTTAATCGGGCTTTGTCAATCGCTGGCCATGGTCCCCGGCGTTTCCCGGTCGGCGGCCACGATCATCGGAGGGCTGCTCCTGGGGCTGCACCGTAAGACGATTGTTGAGTTTTCTTTCCTGTTAGCCATTCCGACGATGTTGGCGGCCAGCGCCTTCGATCTGCTTAAAAGCGCCGGTGATCTTTCTTTGGGGGAGGGCGCTCTGTCTTCCCTGGCGGTTGGTTTTGTATCCTCCTTTGTGGTGGCCATGATGAGCATTAAATTTTTCCTGCATTTTATTCAGCGGCATAATTTTACCATTTTTGGGTTTTACAGGATACTGGCCGCAGCGGCTTTCTTCCTTTGGGGATTGGGAGAATAATTTTTTGTTAGGCCAGGCGAGTAACACGTTTTCATTCGGGTTATTCAGTGTATGCGAATCTTAATTGTCGAAGACCAAAAAAAGATGGCGAACTTTATCCAGCGTGGCTTGAAAGAGGAAAAGTATGCCGTCGACGTCGTCTCCAGTGCGGAAAGGGCCTTATATGCCGCGGATATCAACGAATATGATTTGATTATCCTGGATGTGATGCTCCCAGGCAAGGATGGATTTTTTGTCTGCAGAGAGTTAAGGAAAAATGGTAAAAGGATGCCTGTTTTAATGCTCACAGCCCGAGACGCGACCGAAGACAAAGTGGCCGGCCTTGATTTGGGAGCCGATGATTATTTAACTAAACCCTTTGTTTTTGAAGAATTCTTAGCAAGGGTGAGGGCTCTTTTACGAAGAAACGGCGATTGCCGGACGACCAGCCTTCAATACGATGATTTATCCCTTGATCAGGTGACGCACAAGGTGAAGCGTGCCGGCCGAGACATCAGCCTCTCCACCAAAGAATATGCTTTGTTGGAATATCTTATGCTCCGATCCGAACAGGTCGTCACCCGCACGATGATTTCTGAACATGTTTGGAATGAAAGTTTTGACAGCTTAACGAACGTTATAGACGTTTATGTGAGATATTTGCGGAATAAAATGGATCGAACATTTAAGCGCCAGTTAATCCATACGATAAGAGGCACAGGTTACATGTTAAGCAAAACGCCGCCTTTATGAAATTTAATTCTATTAAATTTAAGGTTGGGAATTTGTTCACGATCATCCTCGGGGTCATCCTGGCTCTTTATAGTGTGTTTCTGCAACTGACCCTTTCGAAATACCTGATTGATGACCTGCAGCAAGAGCTGGCCGGTAAAATGCATGAACTGGAGAATATCATTGCCGACGAGTTGACGGCTGCGAAATATGATGATGTTGATAAAGTTGTTCAGCGGATTTTTTCTTTTCAGTATCCTCCCAAATCCAGCGTTATCGCGGTTAAGAAAAAAAAGAGTGTCGGAAAACCCTTGTCCGATGAGGAAAAATGGTTTGTCAGGTTCGATCGGTTGGATTTAAGTCAGGACTTGGTCGCTTTCTTTGAGCCGGATGGCCAATTGATTTTCCGCCCGACCAGTATCCCCGCCGATGATTTTAATAAGTTTATCTCCGGGGTGGATATCTCGCTGCAGGAAGACACTTTTAGTAAAGTCATCATAAATAAAGTCCCGTACAGACAGATTCAGGCAACCATTGTTTTGCCCAATGGCCGGCATCTGTTTGTCCTTGTGGCGGCATCGGAGAAGCCCATTTTAGACTTGCTGCGACATAGGCAGAAACTTTTTATGATCAGCATCCCCATTATTTTGCTCATGACGGCTTTCTTGGGCCGCCTTTTAGCCAACCGGATATTGCGGCCCGTTCATAGCATTGTCTTAACAGCCCGGCAGATCACGTCCAGGGACTTATCCAAAAGGTTGGAGAAAAAAGAGATTGATGAAGAGATGGAGGTGTTGGTTGATTCTTTGAACGATATGATCGCCCGTTTGGAGTCCTCATTCAATCATATCGAACAGTTTAGCTCACAGGTAGCCCATGAGTTAAAGACGCCTCTTGCGATTTTGCGGGGGGAAACGGAAGTGGCTTTGCGAACGAACAAAAGCGCCGCTGATTATAAAGCTGTGCTGAAAGAAAATTTGGATGAGATAGAGAAGATCATTAGGATAGTTGAAGACCTCCTCTTATTGGCGAAACTGGATTATCGTCCTCAATTTTTTAAATTTGACAGGTTTGATTTTAAGGAGTTTTTTGTCCCGATTATTGATAAGACGAAGCTTTTGGCTGAAGAGAGGAATATAGAAATTTTGTGTATTATGCCACAAGAGCCCGTGACCCTGAACGGCGATCCGGTGCATTTAAGAAGACTTTTTTTGAATATTATATATAACGCGATCAAGTTTACCCCGCCCGGCGGAAGAGTGTCGATGGTGGTGAAGGCGGAGCGTAGCCGTTTGAAAGTTTCTATTGCCGATGAAGGTCCGGGAATATCCGAAGAATATATCCCACAGCTATTTACCCGTTTCTTTCAAATTCCCAATCGGGAAGAAGATTCCCAAAAAGGAAGTGGATTGGGGTTAAGTATCGCCCAATCTGTGGCCAAAGCTCACCAAGGTATCATCGAGGTACAAAGTTGTCTCCACAAAGGATCGGTTTTTACCGTTTCCCTGCCCCTTTCTTGAAGCCGAGTTCAAGTGAAAATGAAAAAATTTTCATTTTGCTTTCATCCTGTTTTCATTTCGGTCTGTTAGCATAGATTTATTTAATTTAACCACCGCTATGTTGGAGGCGTCATGAAGAAAATTCTCATTATTGATGATGATGAGAAAATCAGGGGGACGTACAGAGATGTTTTGGCAGAAGAGGGCTTTGAAGTCCTTGAAGCCCGGGATGCGGCACATGGGATTTCTCAGATATTCTGGAATAGGGACATCAACTTGGTTTTATTGGATCTCAAAATGCCTGGAATGCAAGGAAACAATGTTAGGGATTTTGTCGATGGTTTTGAACTGCCCCTCAAGTTTATTGTTTTCAGTGTTTATTCTGTTGATGACCAAAAGCACTTTGTCCCCAGGGCTGATGATTATTTTGATAAGGTCCAAGGCGTTGATGTCTTGGTTGAGAAGGTAAAAAATGTTTTAGGGGGAGGCTGATATCGACCGGGGCCTTGTTCTCCCAAGACAAGAAATGGCTTCGGGGATAAAAGCCTCAATATTGACTATCTAAGAAGCCGGGGGGATTTTATGAAGAGAAGATCTATACTGATTCTTGACTCTCAATGGAATTGCGGCTTGGCATGGAAGAAGCAGTTAGGCAGAACGCATGAAATTGCGGCGTTTTGGGATTTCTCTATTGTTGCAACATTATGCCGGAAAGGGATTGTGGACCTGATTCTTCTTAACATACATAATGCCCGTAAAGAATTTGATTATAATATTTTTCGCAGGATGAGGCAGGCGTTCCCTTCTATCCCGGTTATTATGTTGATCCCTTACAGATGTGCATTGAAAACGGAGGATCTGGAGCCCTGGGGCATCACAAACAGTTTGAGAAAGCCATTTCTCCCCAAGACCCTGGAAGAAGCGATTGAAGAAACTTTAAACGAACGGGCTGTTTGCGGGAAGCTATGAGCGAAGGAACGAAACTTATTGTTTTTTTAGTTGTGATCGCGGGAGTGGTCGTAACTTATATTAGCCCACTCAATGAGTGTTTCCCCGGATTGTTCCCCGGAGAACTAGAAAAAAAAGAACAGCAACTTGTGGGGTCTGTTGCGGGTGTTAATCCCCGTGTTAAAGAAATCCAACAAATGCTTGTGGCTTTGAAGATTTACGCGGGGGCGGTGGACGGAAAACTGGGGCCACAAACCAGGAAAGCCCTGCAGGCGTTTCAGGAAGAAAGCGGTATCACGGTTACAGGGAAAATTGATCCTCGAACTTTGATTATGTTGAAAAAACGAACGGTGGCACGGATTAAAGACGACAAAGGGTATGGGGGCAAACAAGAGCTTCCGTTGAGAGAATTCTTTTATGATGCCAAGATGATGCAGACCTTTCTTAAAGGTGCCGGATTTTATGGGGGGGAGATCGATGGAAAAGTGGGCCCCCTGACGGTTAAGGCGATTAAACAGTTTCAAAAGAAGAAAAATCTTAAAGAAAGCGGGATTATGGATGAAAAAACATGGGAGGAACTCAAGAAGGAGGGAGGCGGAAGGGGGGGGAATTAGGTTTTCTACCTCGGGGGATGTTAGCGCGTATGTTAAGATATCAGATCATTCCGCGAAGTGAATTGTTGAGAGGTGTCACACCCATGGGCGTGGGGTTCCAGGAGGGGGAAAGATCAGGACGTAGACCGGTGGAGAAGAAATTTTGGATTAATATTATTTTCTTTCTTTTTCTTTGTGATCGGTGTGCCGGGGCTGGCCCACCCGGTATCGTCATGTCCCGGGAGGACGTGAGGACGATCGCGGAGAAAGTTTTTCAAAATGAATGCTCTGGGAAAGATGAATGCCTTATGGCCTGGAACGATGGGGAGGATTTTTTATCTTTGGGCATGGGGCATTTTATTTGGTATCCGGAAGGTGTCGCAAAGGCTTTTGAAGAAAGCTTTCCGGAATTTTTGCAATATTTAAAGAGCGGAACTATGGATATTCCGGCATGGCTGGCGGTTGATCCTCCGCCCCCATGCCCTTGGAAATCGAAGGAGGACTTTCATCGTGAGATCCAAAGCGCTGAAGCGCTGGAGCTCCGGCAATTGCTGTTGAACACAAAAACAGAGCAGGGCTATTTTATTGTGCAACGTTTTGATCGGGCCTTGCCGCTCATGTTGCATAGAACGCCGTCGGAGATGCGGGAAAGAATAAGAAATCAGTTTTATCGTGTCGCAAGCTCAACAGCAGGGATTTTCGCAATAATTGATTATGTTAATTTTAAAGGATATGGGACCGCCGGGGAAGAACGATACCAAGGAAAGGGTTGGGGGTTATTACAGGTTTTATCGGGAATGAATGGCGAAGAGATGGGGAAAAAAGCGTTGGAAGAATTCGTGCGGGTTGCGGATACAGTACTTGCTGAACGGGTCAAAAATGCACCGGAGAATCGCAAGGAAGAAAAATGGCTCCCTGGTTGGCGAAATAGGTTGGCATCGTATATGGAATTTTAAGTAGAAAATTGCAGGAACTCCACAAATTATTCCTTCCTGGACTTGTCAAAAAAAATCTGTCAATTATATTCACAATGAAGCATAATGCTATTTATTATTTAATCAATAGTAGCAGGTGAGGTGCTGTCTCAATAAAAAAGGTTACCCGGGTTGGATATGCAGTCGGCGGAATATTGGAGATGTGCTGTCGGGGAATCCACTATAAATTCTGAAGCCTTTTTTCCCGGCAGAAAGGCCCTGTGTTAAACCAGCATGAGCATTGAAGATCATAAGACAAACCGCAGTCTGAAACTCTCCTATTGGATGGGGCTTTCCCGGTGTTGCATGGGTGGGTTCACCCAGGATTATTTCACGCCCTTCCTTCTTCTGCTGGGAGGGACCGCCCGCCACGTCGCTATTATGAACTCCTGCAGTCATATTTTTTCTTCGGTTTTTCAGACCGCCAGCGCGGAAGCCGTTGTCCAAATGCGTTCGCGGAAGAAGGTGGCGCTGTTTTTTATCCTGTGGCAGGGGCTGGCCCTGCTGGCGATGGCCCTGACGGCTCTTGATCCGGCGGTTAAGCCGATAACGTTTATTGTCGCGGTCGTGCTTTTCAATGTTTTCGGCACTTTTATCAATCCCGGGTTGACCAGTCTGCTCTCGGATTTGGTGCTCCCGACGCGTCGTGGCGCCTACTTTGGCTGGCGCAGCCGTAATCTCGGGTTTGTCGCTGTCATCTCAACGGTCATCGCCGGGTTCATCCTCCATGCCATGGGTGAAACCGGAAAGAGAGCCGGGTTCTTTATCCTTTTCGGCGTCGCTCTGGTTTTTGGGATCATGTCCTGGTTGTTTATGAGAAAGGTGACGGAGCCGCCGCTGGAATTCCGGGATGATGATCACTTTACCTTTTTTGAATTTATCCGGCAATACCGGACCAGCAATTTTGTGCGCTTCACGCTTTTTGTAACCTGTGTCAATTTCGCCGTGAACCTGGCCGCCCCGTTTTTCGCGGTGCTGATGCTGCAGGATTTGAAATTTAATTATCTTTTATTTTCCCTGGTCAACACGCTGTTGCTTCTGACTTTATACGCCACGGTTCGCCGGTGGGGGTGCCATGCCGATCGCGTGGGCAATCTCAAGGTCATGACATTGATCGCGCCGCTGTTTTGTTGCAGCCCATTTTTTTGGATCATCAACCAGAATCCGGTGTTTTTAATTCTTGTGGAAATGTTTTCCGGCTTTTTGTGGGCGGGATTCAATCTGTGCACTTCGAATTTTATTATGGACGCGGTGAAGCCGGAGAAACGGACGAGGTGCGTCGCCTATTTCACCCTCATGGCGGGGGCCGGGCTGGCCGCCGGATCCATGATCGGCGGGCATCTGATCCGTTTTCTGCCGCCCTTGTTTTACAATAAAATTTTTACGCTTTTTTTGATCTCCGGCACACTCCGGCTATACGTGGGGCTTGCGCTGCCTCATCTTGTCAAAGAGGTGCGGCCGGTCGTGCAGATCAGCCGGGGACGGCTCTTGTTAAGCGTGATGGGCCTCAGGGCGTTCCCCGCGGAAAAATCAAAGGGATAAACCCCTAAAGCAAGCTCTGGACTCAATGAACCGCAGTAAGCGGCGGGGTATTAAAACAACATCCTTCGACTCGTTCGCCTGGGCTCACTTGCGCTGAAGGATCAATTCGCATTTTTAGTTTACACTCCCTGGGGTCGTGTAAACTAAATGCTCATTGAATAAAGTGGTATAATAAACAATCTCGTTAGAGCGCAGGACAGCAGGATAATCCATGAGGGGTTGGAGGAAAAGTGTTTAAAGAAAAAATATTAATAATTGAAGACGATAAAAATATTTCCAAATTGCTGAAGTATAATTTGGAAAAAGCCGGTTACGCCTGTTCCCTTGCGGGGTCCGGGCATGATGCGTGGAGAGTTTTGGCGAAAGAGAACGTGGATATGATCATTCTGGATATTATGCTCCCTGAAATGGACGGCTTTGAAGTGTGCCGTTGCCTTAAGCATGATCATCAGTTTCGGGACATCCCGATTATTATGTTAACGGCCAAGGGAGAGGAAAGGAACCGTATCGTTGGCCTTGAACTTGGCGCGGATGATTATGTGGTGAAACCGTTTAGCCCCCGGGAGTTTGTTTTAAGAGTCAAGGCGGTTTTTCGTAGAAGATCGCCGGGAAAGGGGAAGAAAGACGTCCTGATTCGCGGGGTTATTTCTGTGGACGTCTCCTGTCACAAAGTCACGGTAGACGGGAAAGATATTGACCTCACCCCCATGGAATTTAAACTGCTGGTGACCTTCCTGCAACGGACGGGAAGAGTCCAGACCCGGGACAGGTTGCTTTCGGAAATTTGGGATATTCACACCGATGGGAACACGCGCACGGTTGATACGCATGTGAAGCGGCTTCGGGAAAAACTGGGGTCAGCCGGAAAATTTATAGAAACGGTTGTGGGGCTGGGTTACCGCTTGAGGCAGGAAGACGATGAAAATTAGACTCCCCTGGAAACTCACGTTTGTGTTTTGTTCTGCTATAGTATTCGCTTTGGTTATCGGGTATTTTTACCTGACATTTCATATGAAAAAGTATGTCGAGGGCAATCTTGAAAACACCTTAAGGTATCGGCTCCTTTCCGGCCGGGATCTGGTTCAGAGTCGACTTACCGATCGAACCATGCTAGCTATGGCCGACCCTTTGGCCGATAGGATCGGCACGCAACAGGACGTGAGGGTCACGCTCATGGGGGTGGACGGCACGGTTCTCGGCGACTCTGACTTGAACGCGCAGGAGGTCGTACGCGTCGAAAACCATCTGGGCCGGCCGGAAGTGCAAGACGCCCTGCGACAGGGATTGGGTGTCAGTAAAAGATACAGTTATACGATCAAGAAATACCTGCTTTATATGGCCATGCCGTTTGGCCAGGGGCAAGCGCTATCGGGGGTCATACGGTATGCTATCCCTATTTCATATCTTGAGATGCTGGAAGGGAAATTTAAGCAATTGATCCTGGGCGCTTTGGGGTTGGTGTTCTTGCTTAGCCTGGCGTTCACGTTTGTCATCTCGACCGTTGTTTCAAAACCGCTGGACGATATGGCCAGCGTTGCCCGGGCGATGGCTCAGGGCGATTTTTCCCGGAAACCATTGCTGTATTCCCGAGATGAGATCGGCGACTTGGCGAGAGCGCTCTCGTATATGTCTGATGAGATAAAAAGTAAAATCGACAAGATTAGCCGGGAAGGCGTTAAACTGGACGCTGTTTTATCCAGTATGTTCGAGGGGGTTATGGTGGTGGATGAAAATGGCGGCATCCTCTTGATGAATCCGTCTTTAAGAAAACTGTTTTTTGTGGATTTTGAACCAGAAAAGAAATCGCCGGTAGAGGTCCTTCGGAATCCCCAGATTCAAAATATGGTCGATAAGATCATAAAAGAGGGCCGTGAACTCATGAGCGAAGAAATTATGGTGACGCAACCGGAGGAAAAAACACTGAAGATTAATGCCGCCCCGATCGTGCGGGACGGCGTTTTAGAGGGGGCGGTTTTGGTTTTCCATAACATTACTGAATTGAGGAAACTGGAACGAGTGAGGCAGGACTTTGTCGCCAATGTTTCTCATGAACTGCGCACCCCTGTTTCAAGTATTAAAGGCTATGCGGAGACGCTCCTGGAAGGCGCTATTGACGATAAAGACAATATGAAAGATTTCCTGAATATCATTTATCAGGATTCAACCCGACTGGCGAGTTTGATTGATGATTTGCTGGATTTGGCCAAGATTGAGTCCGGGAAGATGAATATGGTTTTTACCCCGCTGGGTATCGAGCCGATTTTAACCCGTTGTTTGGGCGTCTTGGGGAAATTGATTAAGGACAAACATCTCGCGGTCACGATCAATATCCCGGAAGGGCTCCCTAAAGTTACAGCTGACGATAAGCGGCTCACCCAGGTCTTCTTGAACCTGTTGGACAATGCGGTCAAATACACCCCGGAACAGGGGGTTGTTAAAGTGGATGTCTCTTTTAATGATCAATTCGTTCAAGTGGATATCTCCGACACCGGTATCGGGATTCCCGAAAAGGATCTCTCCCGGATTTTTGAGCGCTTTTATCGCGTGGATAAGGCCCGTTCCCGCGAGGTCGGTGGCACCGGGCTGGGCCTGTCGATTGTGAAGCATATCATTCTTTCCCATGGCGGTCAGGTTTGGGTGAAATCGATGATTGACCAAGGTTCCACCTTTAGTTTCACTGTCCCACGGGCCTAATTCCCTCCCTGGGGCCCATCCTTTCTCCTAGAGAAGATTTCACAGAAACTTCACGCTTTTTTAAAGATGTTGTTACACCCTGCCGTTAAACTTTCTTTGAAAGGAGAAAAGAAATTTAACGGACCATGCGAGATCTTTCCTGTAAACAAAAGATTTTAGTCGTCGATGATGAAGTGCAATTAGCGGGCCTTGTTTCTTTTCACATGAAGATGGCTGGATTCGATGTCATAACGGCCCTCGACGGGAAAAAGGCTTTAGAGTTGTCCCTTTGCGAAAAACCAGACCTAATTATACTGGATCTGATGATCCCGGAAATTGATGGGTGGCAGGTTTGCGAACGTTTGAAGCGGGGTGCCGCGACAAAAAATATCGCGGTCACTATGCTTTCGGCCCGTGCGGAAATTGAGGACAAGTTGAAAGGCTTCGAGGCCGGTGCCGATGATTATGTTACGAAACCTTTCAGTCCCGGGGAGCTGGTAGCCCGTGTTAAGAGGATTTTAACGGGAAGCCCAAAAGGGGAAGTTTCCGGGAAGAGCCGGGTGGGAGGGGATCCGGCGGCCCCACAAGATACCAAAGATATTATAAGGGAAAGCGACCGGCGGGAGTTTTGAAATTCACGTAAAGTTCACATTTCTTTAAAGAAACTGTAACATCATTTTTTTAAACTCATTTTAATGAAGGCGAGAACGGAAAAGCATGAAAGCGATGATCAAGAACATAGTGGTAAGAATTAAGAATTATTTAAGAGAAATCTTGAATGACGAACTGGAAGCCCTGGACGCTTTCTATCGGCAATACGTTTGAGGAGGGCTAGGCCATGGGATGGGGGTCGGCGCGGCGGGAAAAAATCATGGTGATTGAAGACGACGCGAATTTAAATAAGCTCATCGCGTATAATCTCTCCAAGAGCGGATATAAAGTCGAGAGTGTCTATGACGGGACGTCCGCGAGGGAAAAGCTGGCTCAAGAAAAATTTGATGTGGTGATTTTAGACATCATGCTCCCGGGCATAGACGGTTTCCGTCTTTGTGAAGCCATTAAAACAGATCTCGTAACCCGCTCGACATTTGTTGTGGTGCTTACCGCGCGGGCAGAACCCCTGGACAAGCTTTACGGCACTATGATGGGAGCGGATTGCTATTTCACCAAGCCTTTCAGCGTTGCCAAGCTGCTTGAAATTGTTACAAGGTTTTTCGAGGCGAAGGATAAGGGATTGTTGAGTGGCCCGCAGGGGCCGGATGAGGCCGGAGACTAAGATTCTTAAAAAGGAGGTGCGTCCAGAAATGAGGCTTATGTCGAACATCCGTCAAGATTTTGTAACGACCCATCTGCGTTCACAGATGACCCGTTTGAGCGCTGTGTTAGCGGCCATTGAAGATCAAGGCGAGTTTGACTTTGATTATTTGTACGAATCTCTCAAGGAGATTGAGGCGAATATCCGTCCAATCAGAAAATTGTGTGAGAACCCTTAACAGGAGGAAGTGAAATGAAGAAAATCTGGTCGTTATTTGTCCTTATGAGTTTTATGAGCGTCTGTTGGCATGCCGGCTTGTCCTCTGCGGGAGAAGTGGACATCCTGCTTAAGAAATTGGTCGAGAAAGACGTGTTGTCGGCGGGAGAAGCGCAGCAGGTCAAGATCGAAACGCTGGAGCAGGTGAAGAAAGACCTGGCCACGGGGAAATCGGCCTCTGTTCCGGCTTGGACGCAAAATATCAGGCTTAAAGGCGATTTGCGTTTAAGGTATCAGTATAAGCACCAGAAAGCAGCTCATAATTATTCAAAGGACACTCAGATTGGCCGTGTCCGCATGCGCCTTGGTTTGGAGGGGCGGGTCAATGACAAGCTGATTGCCGGGATTGGCGTGGCCACCGGAAGCGGAGACCCCCGGTCGACCAATATTTCGTTCGGCGGATATGACACGAAAAAGACTTTGGTTCTTGATTACGCTTATGGGAAATACAGCCCTTTGAGCGAACTCACCTTTGTGGCCGGGAAGATGCTTCTGGATGACGTGCTGTGGCGCCCGACGGACCTGGTGTGGGATTCGGATATAACTCCGGAAGGCGGCGTTGTGCAGTTTAATAAAGGGCTCGGGGCTGACGCGACGGCGTTTATGAATGCCGGCGTATTAGTCGTCGATGCTGACACGTCTTCTGATGCGGACGCCCCGGCGGCATACCTTGTTCAGCCTGGGATAACATATAACCACAATGATAATTTTTCTTTGAAAGGCGCTGTTTCTTTGCAGGCTTTTCATAATGTTAAGCAACACGTCAGCAGCAGCCATTCTGCCGCCAGTAACTCGGGGAACACGACCGCGGGCACAACGAGATACCAGTATGATTATCAGATGCTTAGTCCCGCCGTGGAACTGAAGATTAAAGAGCCTTTTAAAGCTATGGAATTGAATGTCGAAAGCTTAAGGCTGCTTGGGGAATATGTGAACAACCTTGATGTTTCGGACAAGGGAAGCGGGTTTTGCCTTGGATTTAAATTTGGCCACGACAAAGTTCAAAAATGGGGTGATTGGCAATTTAAATACCTTTACGCTATGCTGGCGAAAGACGCTGTCTTGGATGTGTTGCCTGATTCCGACCGCTATAGCGGTCAAACCAGTATCAGAAGCCACGAAGGGGAGTTGACCTTCGGGTTAGGGGCGAACACCTCTTTTGGCGTGGATATTTATCGTTCCTGGCGGACGGTGAGTACCAGAGCTCCGGAAACGTTAGTTCAGGTTGATTGGAATATGAAATTTTAACAAGGAGGACTATTCATGAAAAGGACTGAACAATTCGTTACATTACTTTTGGCTGGAGCCTTCTTTTTGGGTCTGACGGCCACAGCGTGCTTCGCGGAAAAGCTTGTTATCGCCGGTTCGACCACGGTGCTGCCCATCGCCCAGAAGACAGCCGAGGTTTTTATGGATGAGAACCCTTCCGCGGATATTTCGGTGCGGGGCGGCGGTTCAAGCGTCGGGATCGCCGCTTTGATTGACGGCACCTGTGACATCGCGGACGCTTCACGCTCGATAAAAGAAACTGAAATACAAAAAGCTGTGGCCAATGGAAGGGACCCGGTGGCTCATATCGTGGCTATGGACGGGATTGCGGTTGTGGTCAATAAGTCCAATCCGATATCCAAGCTTTCCAAGCAACAGATAAAAGATATTTTCACCGGGAAGATCACAGATTGGTCAGCGTTGGGCGGGAATCCCGGGAAAATTGTGGTTGTTTCCCGAGACACTTCGAGCGGCACATTTGAAGCGTTTGGAGAATTGGTCATGAATAAAGAAAAAGTCGTGCCCAGCGCCTTGATGCAGGCTTCGAATCAGGCTGTGTCCCAGGCCGTTGCGTTGACATCTTCGGCTATCGGTTACGTGGGATTAGGTTTTATGTCTGGAGATATTAAGGCATTGGAAATTGAAGGGGTGATGCCCTCCAAGGAAACAGTGCTTTCGGGTGAATACCCCGTCTCCCGGCCGCTTTTTATGTATTCGGACGGTAAACCAGAGGGCTTGGTCAAAGATTATCTGGAATTCGTCAAGAGCCGGGAAGGACAGCGTTTGGTGGAAGAACAAGGTTATGTTGGATTGAAATAGTCTTTCCTTTGGTTTATTTATTCAATGAGCATTTAATTTACACGACCAGAGGGAGTGTAAATTAGAAATGCGAATTGATCCTTCAGGCGAGAGAGCCAAAGCGAACGAGTTGAAGGATGGGGTTTTTTAATACACGACCAGAGGGAGTGTAAATTAGTCCAGAGCTTGCTCTGGGGTATTTTTATTATTTTGATGTTTTCCAAAGAAAAGGGAACGCAAGAGGTGCTGGAGTGAATTAGCCCCTTTTGTTTTTTTGAAAAATAGGGGTGCTTGAACGACAGTGTCCCTTACGTCTTCTTTTAATAAAACCGAAGGGCAGAATTCCACATCTTCTAGCCGTGGATGAATATAAAAACGTTCGAAGAGCGTTGGGCAAAGCCCGTAAAAATTCGATTAATAAAAGACCCACGGGTTTCACCCGTTGGGCTCCACAGGAAAATGTATGGCCCGAGTGAAAGAAAATATATATAAGTGGATTTTTACTGTTCTGGCTTTCTCGTCGCTGGTATTTTTGATCGGGATCGTTTGGGTTTTGTGCAAGGAAAGTTTTCCTCTCTTTTCAAAAGTGCGTTTGGGGGATTTTGTCTTGGGCCGGTTCTGGTATCCCACATATTCTCCCCCGGAGTTTGGTATATTGCCTTTAATACTGGCTTCTGTTTGGGTCACGTTCGGGGCCTTGATCATCTGCGTGCCCCTGGGCGTGGGAAGCGCGTTGTATTTGAATGAAGTCGCCACGTTCCGGCAAAGACAGATCATAAAGCCGATGATCGAAATCCTGGCAAGCATCCCGTCGGTTGTTTACGGATTTTTTGGCGTGGTTTTTGTCACGCCGTTTTTGCAGAAAGTGTTTGGCCTTCCAACCGGGATGACGGCTTTAAACGCCAGTATTATCCTGGGGCTTATGGCCACCCCCACGGTGTGTAGCATCGCGGAAGATGCCCTGGGATATGTGCCGCGTTCTTTCCGGGAAGCTTCTTTTGCGGTTGGCGCGGACCGGTGGCAGACATTGATTAAAGTGGTGATTCCCGCCGCCGGCTCCGGTATTTCAACCGCCGTTATCCTGGGCATGAGCCGCGCCATCGGCGAAACCATGACGGTACTGATGGTGGCGGGCGGGGCGGCTGTCATCCCGAAGACATTTTTGGAACCGGTGCGCCCCATGACAGCGGCTATTGCCGCAGAGATGGGAGAGGCTCCGATGGGCGGGGAGCATTATCACGCTCTTTTCGCCATTGCGTTCATGCTTTTTATCATTACCTTTATCTTTAATATCGTCGCTGAAGTGATCTCCCGCAAATACAGAATCAAACTGGGGATCAGCCGATGAACCGGGACATGATTCAAAAAATCGGTTTTTTTTCTTTGTTTCTTTGCATTTTTATAACCCTTTTGTTTTTAGGGTTGATTATTTATTTCATAGTCTCCAAGGGCCTGCCGGTCATTTCCTGGGATTTCCTGACGTTGCCTCCGCGCAACGCTATGACTGAGGGAGGGGTGGCCCCTGTTATCATGGGGACACTTTATCTTACCCTGGGGTCCATGATTTTTGCCGTTCCCCTGGGGCTGGCCTGCGCCATATATCTGTGCGAATATTCTCCGAAAAGCATTGTCGTGAACATTATCCGGATCAGCATTAATAACCTCGCCGGGGTTCCTTCGGTGGTTTTCGGGCTTTTTGGCCTGACGGTGTTCGTTAATTTTTTCGGGTTTGGGGTCTCGCTCTTATCTGGAAGCCTCACCCTCGGCATCCTCGTCCTTCCTTTGATTATTTCAGCCTCCCAGGAAGCGCTTCTCGCCGTGCCGCATTCCATCCGCGAGGCTTCGCTTTCTTTGGGGGCGACACGATGGCAGACGATAAAAAAAGTCGTTCTGCCGACGGCCTTCCCGGGAATATTGACGGGAATTATCTTGAGCATAGGGAGGGTCGCCGGTGAGACCGCGCCGATTCTTTTTACCGCGGCGGCTTTTTACAAACGCGGGTACCCGCACAGTATTTTCGACGAAGTGATGGCCCTGCCGTATCATATATACGCGTTGATGACAGAAGGCGCTCATCCGGATAAACAGAAGGCCATCGCTTACGGCTGCAGCCTGATTTTACTTGTTTTGGTTTTGTCGATTTCAGGCGTAGCGATATTCCTTCGACAGCAACAGAGGAGAGATTATGGACGGTAATATGAAAATGCGTTCGGAGAACGTCAACTTTTTTTATGGTCGACAGCAGGCCCTGAAAAACATCAATTTGGACATTTTATCTCACAGGGTTACGGCGATCATTGGTCCCTCCGGGTGCGGGAAGTCCACGTTTATCCGGCTTTTAAACCGCATGAACGAGTTGGTGTCCCACACGACCCTGACGGGAAAAATTACCCTGGACAGCGAGGATATTTTGGGCGCGGGGGTGGATCCCGTTGAAATCCGCCGGCGGGTGGGGATGGTGTTTCAAAAGCCCAACCCTTTCCCTAAAAATATTTTTGAAAACATCAGCTACGGGCTTGAAGTGAACAATATCCGGAACAAACGGTTTATCGAGGAAAGAGTGGTGGAATCGCTCAAGAAAGCGGCCTTATGGGACGAGGTCAAAGATCGGTTGCTGGACAGCGCGCTTCATCTGTCAGGCGGCCAGCAGCAGCGGCTCTGCATCGCCAGGTGCCTGGCGGTGAAGCCGGAGGTGCTTTTGTTTGATGAGCCCTGCGCGAGCCTGGACCCGATCTCCACCCGGAAAGTCGAAGAATTGATCCTGGAATTAAAAAAAGACTACACGATCGCTATTGTCACCCACAATATGCAGCAGGCGGCCCGGGTGTCCGATTATACGGGATTTTTTCTTCTGGGTGAGCTTATAGAGTTTGATAAGACGGAGAAAATATTTAAGGCTCCCCGGGACAATCGTACGGAAGATTATATCACGGGCCGGTTCGGATAATCGAAAATATCGCCGGAAGGGATGGACATCCGGTCTGCGATCAAAAAATTTTATAATATTCAAAAGCAACCAGGAGAGGGGGAAAGGCATGCAGAGACATTTTGACGAAGAGTTGGCTGTATTAAAAAAGGACATCTTGAAGATGGGGGCCATGGTTGAGGAAGCCATTTTTAAATCCATGGAAGCGCTTAAAAATTTGAACATTGACGAAGCAAGGCAACTTATTGTGGATGATAAGTTCATTGACGAACTGGAACTCAAAATTGAAGAAAAAAGTTTGGATCTCCTGGCGTTACAGCAGCCTATGGCCGTTGACTTACGGTTCATCGCCATGACCATGAAGATAACCAATGAGTTGGAAAGGATGGCGGACCTTGCGGTTGATATCGCGCAGCGCGTCCTGGAACTGGCGGGGCACCCGCTTTTGAAGCCGCTGGTTGATATCCCGAAGTTAACGGGGGTGGCCCAGCGCATGATGAACGATGCGATTAACGCGTTTATCAATAAAGACGCTGATTTAGCGGGGAAGGTCATTTTAATGGATCAGCAGGCCGATGAGTTGCGCAACGCTATTCAGCAAGAGCTGATTTATGATTATATGGCCAAAAATGCAGACACGGTGACACGGAGTGTCCCTTTGTTATTGGTAGCCCGCCATCTTGAACGTATCTGTGACCATGCCACGAATATCGCGGAAGACATTATTTATATGTGTTCCGCCCGGGTGGTCAAACATCATCCTGAAAAGCTTTAGGGCCGGGGTTAGGTTTTGTGTCAGTCCGGGTCCTGTTTTCTTGAGAAGATCAAAGTCCTCTCCAGCGACCGGCTTCCCCGACCGGGGACAGGCTGAGCTAACCCCACTTTAACGGACACCAAAAATCGGGTACAATACCGATAGG
>CAZAXH010000013.1:0-43160 GCA_964489065.1 uncultured Planctomycetales bacterium
TTGCATGCCTAATCCACGCCGCCAGCGTTCACTCTGAGCCAGGATCAAACTCTCCGAAAAACAACTTGGCTTGTTGATCGCTCAAAAGTAATCAAAGGAAAGACAATAAGATATCAAAGAACATTTGAGCCTTCCCACTTGGAAAGGTTTTAGAAGAATATCAAAACGGCAATCTTTTGTCAAGAAATTTTTATTAATATTTTTTACCAAGCCGCCCTCTGGCAAAAGCCGCTCAGAGATTCAGCAATCTTCGCAAATTCCGGGAATAAATATCTTCCTTATTCTCCCCGCTCAACGGGGAATGCTTCACCACGTTAATCGTGTCGGCCAAAGCCTGATTGGCCGGAAAATCGGAACCGAACAAAATGTGTGCCGGGTCCGCCACCTCCAAAGCACAGAAAAAACAGGCGGCGGATTTCGAGCCGCTCATGTCAAAATACAAATTCTTAAAATGTTCACTCGGCGGCTTTAAGATATCCTTCACAAAACCCCGTGTCCGCAACATGGCGTACGTGCTGTCAAAGCGTTCCTTAAGAAACGGCAGTACGCCCCCATAATGGGCAAAAATAAAATTCACGTCGGAAAAATAGCGGAAAGTTTCGTTCATCATCATCTTGCCGATCGTCATGGACACGTCCATCACATACTCTAATACAGGTGTCAAAAGGGGATCCTTCACCCGATCCTCCCCGATCGGGGCCATGATTTGAGGATGGACATGGATCGGCATTTTATGTTTCTGCGCGTATTCAAACACCGGGATAAACAGCGGGTCATCCAGATATTTTCCTTCAAAACTCGACGGCAGAGATATCACCGAGAGGTTCATTTTCCGGAAACGGTTCAATTCCTTGATCATGCTTTCCGGGTCATCCAAAGGCAGGATGCCCCCGCCGAGAAAAGAGGAAGAATGTTTTCGGACCACCTCCCCTATCTTATCATTATAAATTTCGCAAACATTTTTCCAGCCCCCCATCTGCAGATGTGCGTCGCTGGTTGGATAAAGCAACAGCGCTTTCTCTATCCCAAACTGCTTCATGGAAGCCAACTGCCATTCGAGGTCAGACCAACTGGACCGGTAAAAAGTTGTCTTAGACGCGATTTGCGGCGGCATATAGTGACTATGGGCATCAAAAATCCGGCTCATAATAAAGACCTTTCAAAAATAAAATTCATACCATCAATTTTCCCGGGACGTTCTAAGAGGCGCAGAAACTTCCGGAAATAAAACAAGACCTTCGCCATCCCGTCTGGGGCTGGCACCACCCGTCAATCGCGCTCAGGCTCCTCCCGGCCGAATTCCGGCGGAGGGTCACATCATGGCGTTTTGTTTTAATTCCTGCTCGACGACTTCGAGGGCTTTCTTCAGATCCGGGAGCAAATTAATATTAATAGAAACCCCCTTAGCCGTGGGGACCATCTCTTCAGCCCCCTGGGTCATCGTCCAAGTCCGGATGTCAACCAAATCATTGCCCTTATACTCCCGGATCCCAACCCTGACTTCCTGAAACTTGTTCTTCTTAAAAGTAAAAACGGTTTTATCCACTCATGTCACCCCCTCCCCCCTCTTATATGATCTTCCTGCATGAGGCGCCTTTTTCCAGGGCTAGTCAACCCCAGGCCATTATTTGGCCTGTTCCTGAACATAATCAATCACCGGTTTCGTCCACGGCGTCTGCTGATTGATCACGGCCAACTCCAAAGGACATACATTCTGAGGAACCGACAACGCAAACATCACCATATCCACAACTGTCTCGGCGGACATGAGCCGAGCTTTCTGCTGAACAGCAATATCCTGCAATTTCCCCGTCAAGTCCGTGTCCGTCACTCCCGGCAAAATAGACGTTACCTTGATACCGTGATCTCTCATTTCCCAGAAAAGGCCCTTTAAAAAAGCCCGCAGGCCGACTTTTAAAGAACTATAGGTTATAAAGTTCTTCGGCAGCGGATCGCACAGTGTCGATCCGCTCACCATATTAATGATCGCTCCCTGCTTCCGTTCAATCATATGGGGGATAACCAGCCGGATCAGGCGCACATACCCAAGATAATTTGTATGAGCCAATCGTTCGATGTCTTCCAGCGGCTGCTTGTCAAACGGGTACTGGCTGGAAACGCCGGCGTTGTTAATAAGAATATCTATGGTCTTAAACTCCTGTAACGCCTGATCCACCAGATTTTTCAAATCCGCCAGTTGGCTGACATCCGTAGGCACCCCCAGGACCTTAACCCTGGTTTTTCCCCCGATTTCAGCAATGGCTTCGTCCAAGGTTTCCTGTGTCCTGGCCGCCAGCATCACATTAACCCCTTCTTCGGCAAGCTTCAAAGTGATCGCTTTCCCTATCCCCTTACTGGCACCGGTAATAATGGCATTTTTCCCTTTTAAATTCATCATGTTCCCTTTCTGTAAAACATTGCTTCCGACAAAACCCCTATTAAACTTCACGCCCACCCTTTGGCGGGAACCGGCCGGCGCCGTATTCGTCCAGGACAAGCGTCCTTAAAAATAACCCGGAGGCCAGCATGCACACCCCTATAATCAGAAAATTCATCTCAAAGCTCATCCCCCGTTCGATAAAAATTTTGCTGACCTTAAAGCCCAATCCGCCGCTGATAAAACGCAATGACGAATTTAAACCCGCAATTTCCGACCGGCACTCTTCCGGGAAGTCCGTCATCACCGTTGACATCCCGTTATGCCCCACGGTCCAACCAAAAGCGACAAGCCCGAACACCAGCCCCATACCCCAAACGGGGTAGTGCCCAGACAACAAAAGCGTAGAGCAGGCCAGTATCAGCAATCCAACCAAACAGGCGACAGCCCGGTTTTTTTTATCCGATAGATATCCTCCAGCCAACTGCCCCACCGCTCCGGTCACCAGCGGGAACAATAACAAAAAACTAATGGACAACTGCGTTAATTTATAACGATGCGCCAAACACACTCCAAACCACGGGTGCACGCCGTGGTACAAGAAACTGATGACCACGATAAAAAGAAATACTTTTTGAACAGGTTTCCACCCGAGCGCACTCCAATATTGCACCCTGATTCCCCGGACATATTCCAAAGGCTTCAAGGGTAAAAGTAAGACACCTATCGCTGTCGCGGTTCCCATCAAAGCCGGCACAAAAAAGAGCCAACGCCAATGCTCTGTTCCGCTTAAAACAAGCCCTGCTATTGAGGCCAAAAAGCTGCAACTGAAAAACAACCCCACCAGGCGGCCGCGGATACCCTTGTCAAAAAGCTGACCGATGATGATCAAACCTAACGGAATTGCGCTCGCCCCGGCAACACCCATCACGAGCCGCCCCATCAGCAACTGCGGTAAAGATGAAACAAGCGCACAATAAAAACATGCCGAGGCGTAAACCAATAAAGAAACGCCCGCAATATATTTATAGGACCAATACCGTGTCAACGGCGCATATAACAGGGCCCCCATACCATACGGAATCATATAATAAGGAATGATATCCGCGACTAGGATATCAGACATCCTTAACTCCGCGCTGATAGCCGGGATAACCGCTACAAGCGCCGCGACATTAAACGATATTGTAAAGCATCCGCAACATAGTAAAAAGTACAGTACTATTTCGTCGCTGATGACTTTCTTGCTCAATAAATCCCGCATTAAATTAATAAAGAAAATCTTATATTAATATTATTATACCATAATAATATTAGTATCAAAAAACCTAAAAAAACGTAAGATTTTTTTCTTCTTTTTGGTTATAGGCGCTGCGAGGCCAATTCTTTGGATTCTTTTTCAATGACGTCTTTAAAAATTTTCATATTCTGGCGGGAGTGCTCATTAATAAACCCCTCAATCTGCCCGTCGGTATAAGCAGTGAATTTGGGGTCAAGTTCAAAATCCTGAATCCAGGTCATCAGGGTGCCTTCCGGAGTGATATGATATAACCATATAATTTTCATATATTTAAAAGGAAACATGGGTTCATGGCGGGACGCAAAGGCGTAATGCTGCTCTTTGTGGAGCCAGCGTTTGGAAACCCAGGACTTGTTTTCATCATCCGTGAGCCGGAAGGTGATTTCATCCCCGTTCCGTTCCAGTATCTCGGCCTTCACATACTCATCCCCAAAAAGCTCTGTCCATCTTTCGATATCATTGGAAATATCGAAAACCAGTCCGTAAGGCGCATTGATAACAACCGCATTCCGTGTATGTCCCATATGTTCCCTCCTTCAGTTATTTCCCCCCGGCCTGCCGGCACTCCGGGTTCTTAAACATTTTCTAAACACGACCCCCGCTTTAATCCAGGATCGCCACCACCCTCGCCCACCCGGCCCCGGCATTTTTAATCCGCACCGGGAAACAGGCCACTTTAAAACCGACAGCACGCGGGACAGCCCCCAGGTTGCCAAGCCGTTCCATATGGCAAAATTCCCGACGGCGGCCCAGGAAATGCGACGGCCAGATTTTTGACTTATCCTTCGTAGTCAGGAATTCCCGGAACATCTCAAAACAGGGGCGGTCCAAGCCGATCGTGTCAATGCCCAGCATCTTGACACCCTGATCCAAAATAAATTCAACAGCGTCAGGCATCATGCCAACATATTTATTCACATAGTCAGGCGTTCCCAGCAATGCGTCCCCTCCGGTGAAAATCAAAACAATATCCATAGGCTTCAGCGTATAAGAAATTTTCCGCAACGCATCCTCAACGTCAGCCTGCCGGATGACATCAGGATAACGCAAATGGGTAAAATCCAAAACCACCCCGTCCCCGAAGCACCACTCCAAAGGGACATCTTCTATCATCCGGGCCGGCCGGCCTTGACAGCGGCTCCCGTAATGAAACGGCGCGTCCACATGCGACCCCATATGAACGGACGCATGCACAATCTCCAGGGACAACATTTCCCCATCCGGGACGTCCCCGGCCGAAACGACCCTCTCCCCTTTTTCAAACGCCGCTCCCCCTCCAGGACGGTTTTTCATCACCACCCAGTTAAAATGCTCGACCCCATCCGCGTGACTGATACGTTCAATTTTCGCGGCGTGGGTTTCCTGCAACGTGTCATCAATAGGCAAACTCAAGTCAATAATCATACCTCGTCCTTTTAACGGCCCATGACGGAACCCCTTCGTCATTAACCTCTTGCAGACATCCACGGGCATGCCCACGGCCTTCTGCGGAGGCGGATAAAACGACACCCCGGGCACAGAGGTTCTCACGCAAGCTTAGACTTAACGATTTTCACAATATCGTTGAACGTATGGGATTTCTTCAGCTCTCCGTTCGCCAAAAGGGCATTCAACTCCTTTTTGATCCCGACGGAAATTTCCACCAGCTCCGTGGAATCCACGCCCAAAGATGCCGCAAGGGATTCGTCCGGATCAATCTCATCCGGATCCACGTCCAAAACACGCTGAAAAATTTCTTTAATTTTTACTTCCACATCCACGGCAGCCCTCCTTGCATTATAAAGCTTTTTCCAAAACCAGCGCGGCGTTAATTCCCCCCCGCCCACGGTTAATCACCAGCGCCTTGTTAATCTCTTGAGCCCGGCTCTCATTGGGGCAGTAATCCAAATCGCATTCCGGATCCGGCGTCTGATAATTAACCGTGGGCGGCACGATGCCGTGCTCCATCGCCAATAACGTCGTGATAACATCCAAGGCCCCCGAGGCACCCAGCATATTTCCAAAGACGGACTTAGGAGCCGTCACGGGGATATGGTAAGCCCGGGCCCCGAACACCTGCTTAATCGCCATGGTTTCCGTGCGGTCTCCCAGTTCCGTGGCGGCTCCGTCCGCGCAGATGTAATCAATGTCCTCCAGTCCGCACCCAGCATCATCCAACGCCAGACGAATCGCCCGGGCCAGTTGCACGCCATCCTGCGCCGGATGAATCCGGTCAACGCCATCCGTTGTGGTTCCGAAACCCGAAATATAGCCCAAAATTTGGGCATAGCGTTTTTCCGCCCGGGCGGGCGGTTCGAGAATCAGGCATCCGGCTCCCTCTGCGATAGCGAATCCGTCCCGGTTTCTGTCAAAAGGCCGGTAAGCGCTCTTCGCCTGGGTGTTATTTCTCGTCAGGACCCCCGATGTATTGCAGCAGAGAAGCGCATAAGGTGTCACCGGGGCCTCCATCCCTCCGGCGAGGACAAAATCATTGTGGCCACGCGTGAGATTCTTGGCGCCATACGCAATGGCCATCAGCGAGCTGGCCCGGTCGGCAACGATCGTCTTGCTGTAGCCCTTAATCCCGTAATGAATCGAAATCTGGCCCTGCGGTGCGGCCGGGAACCACGCGGAGGCCATGAACGGGCTGACCCCTTCCCGGCCTTCGAGGTAAAGATCCCGCAATTCCGTTTCCGCGTATAACCAGCCTCCGATCGCGTTGCCCATAAAAATCCCCGCGCGTTTCAAGTTTTCGCTTTTCATGTCAATCCCGGCATCTTCGATTGCCATCTCGGACGCCACCAGGGCCATATGAGCAAACAGGTCAATCTTCTTTAACAGCCTCGAGGAAATCTTGCTATACGCGTCCAATTCATGAACCTGTCCGGCGACATGCGATGGATATTTTGACGCCTCAAACCGGTCAATGACCTTGACCTCGGAGCGCCCGCTCTTGACATTAGACCAAAACTTCCGTTTATCAAGACCGCTCGGGCTGACGATCCCCATTCCAGTTACGGCAATTCTTTGCATATGAAATCCTTCTCTCTCAAAATAATCTTCATTGTTATTTTCTATCCGGATCAGCCCCGCAAGCGCCTCCCCGGATTCATGCTCAAATATTCCGAACGATCAACGGAATTTTCCGGAAAATCCTCAACGGAATCTTTTTAAGACCATCGCCGAATGGATCCCGGAAAAGCCACTACTTGTTTTCAGCATAATATCAACTTTCTTCTCCCTCGCCTTATTGGGAATATAATCCAGGTCGCATTCCGGGTCGGGGAATTCCTGGTTAATCGTCGGAGGCAGGATATTCCGCTCAAAAATAATCGCCCCCAGCGCAAGCTCCACGCCATTGGCGCCGGCCAGCGGGTGGCCGATCATGGACTTCAAAGAACTGATCGGGATCCGGTAAGCCGCGTCCCCTAAAGCCATCTTGTACGCGTTGGTTTCAAACACGTCATTCTGGCGGGTCGAGGAGCCATGGGCGTTGATATAATCAATATCATCCGGCTTGATGCCCGCACTCTGCATCGCCAGCACAATACTGTCGGCCATGGCATCGCCTTCCGGGGGAAGATCCGTCATATGAAACGCATTGTTGGTCGTGCCATAACCGATAATCTCGCAATAAATCCGCGCCCCGCGCCTTAAAGCATGCTCAAGCTCCTCGACAACCAAGAGCCCGGCCCCTTCGGAAATGACGAAGCCGTTGCGTTTCAGGTCGAATGGGCGGGAGGCCTTGTGAGGATCATCATTGCTCGCAGACAACACATTAACGCAATCGAACGCGCCAAAAGTGATCGGCGTAATCGGAGCCTCGCTGGCTCCCGTGAACATAATGTCCGCTTCTCCCGACTGAATCGCCTCATAAGAAAAACCGACCGAATCAGTGCCCGCCGTGCATCCGGTCGAAATCGTATTACAAATGCCTTTCAGGCCGTATCGGGCAGCAATTTCACTGGACGGCGTATTAAACATCGCAGCGTCGTACAAGTCCTGGCGAACCAGCGACGGGTCAATTGGGTTCTTTCCGCTGTCCGTCACGAGGGCAAATTCTTCCTCCATATACTTTGTTCCACAGATGGCGTTGGCCAGGGACACGCCCATACGTTCTTTATCAATCCGCGCCGCTCCCAGACCGGAATCCTCCCAGGCCATGCGCGCGGCGACCACCGCAAACTGGACATACCGGTCCATCCGGATCGCCTCCTGCCGGGTTAAGCCCAAAGCGATGGGGTCGAACCGACGGACCTGCGCGGCAATCTTTGTATTAAACTGCGACACGTCAAATTCCGTGACCCGTTCAATGCCGGAAACACCGTTGACCATCGCGTTAAAGCATTCTTCATTCCCGATACCATTGGGGGCGACGATCCCCACCCCCGTCACAACAACCCGTCTGGACATATCTTTCCTCTTTCCTCGCCAACGCCTCAGGGACCCCGGCGTTGACCATTAATAATAATTATGCTCCGGCCGTTATCATCGCAACAATATCCCGGAAGCCCTGCCCCCTCGCACAGCCAGATGACACAAAGACCGGCTTACAGCCCGAATTCTGCCTTAAGCTGCACCGGGGACAAAAAATTTCCGGTGGTTTCAACCCGATGCACAAGCGCCACGATCTTTCTGTTTAAAGGCGCTTTCATCTGAAGGCTGGAAGCCAAAAGATCCACTTCCCCGTTGATAAAATCTATTTCACTGGATTTCCCGCGTTTAATACTTTGTAAAATCGACCCGTATACCGGCTCCTGACTTAACCCGGTCAAAGTCTGCCGGATAATGCCAGCGGCCGTATCCATCGGCATGTCGGCCAGCCCGAAAACTCTTTCGACCGGGAAACTCGGGAGAGACACCAGTTCGATACCGGCGGCCCGGATGATCTGCAACCCTTCCTTTAAAAGAAGGACGCTCAACCGGCAGAAATCAACATCGGCGAATGTTTCCTGCATGGAAAAACCCAAGCATGCAGTGATGCTGTTATTAAAATTAATGAATAACTTCAGCCATTTCATCCCTACAAGAGACGGGGTCACCGTGACCGGAAACGCTTTCCTCAGGACCCCGGCGATATCCTCAATCATGCTGTCCAGAGGAGCATAGGGCTTGCCCAGAACCCAGTCGCCGTTAAAATTTAAAACAACTTCCCCGGGCTTGGTATATGTGGCGCCGAACATAACAATACTGCTGTAAATATTTTCTGGCTCAAAGTGCGTGCTTAAAAGATTATCCCCCTGGACGCCGTTCTGGGTCGTCAGGATCCGGCCGTGCTCCAAGAAAGCCGAATTATCCTGATAAGCCTGTTCCAGGTCCTGACTTTTCACGGTAAAAATCACCAGATCATAAACCTTGTCCAGGCGCTCCGCCACATCAACCGGCACGGATTCCTGCCCGGCCGAGGTCTTCAGGACAAGCCCCCGCTCGCGGACAGCCGCGACCTGCTGCGGCCGGCCCACGAGGAGGATGTCCTCCCCGGCTTTTGTCAGCAACCCGGCGGCAACCGACCCGATAGCCCCTGCCCCGATAACCGCAATCTTCATCATCGCTCTCCGTTAGGCCTGATCCTTGTCATAATGCCTTATGATATCCTGTTTTAAAGCTTCCAAAACGGACTCCATAGCAAGGATGAATTTCTTCTTATAAAGCACGTCCCAAAGCAGGCGTTGAACGAACCCCGTCAGTTGATAATGCATCTCATAATCAACCCGGGTCCCGTTCGCCCGTTCACTGATCTGCACGACTTCATATCCGATAAAGAATCCCCGGCGGAAGGTCCTCTCTATAACCTGGCGGGGCTCATATTGCGTGACTTCGGAAATACCGGCCGGTGCCCAAAACCCAGCCAATTTAAAATCATATTGCGTACCCAAGCCCTCATCCCCGTTCGTGATTTTAGAAAACTTAAAAGGGCCAGCGGCGGGCCACCACTCCGGGTCTCCCCAATGCAGGGCCCCCGCCGGTATCCGGGAAACCGGGACCTCAACAAAAGTGAAAAGCTGAATAAGTTTCAGTTCTTTCTTAGGCGCTGACGTTTTGCTTTTGTTAAATAACATCCCTATCTCCTCCGTGCTTCATAAAATGCTTCCGGATTTTTTGTGCCCGGGATCATACGGAGCGTAATCAAACCCAACTTCTTCCAAAAGACGGATCATAAGCCCGTAAAAGGCCATTGGCACCTCCGAAAAGAATGCCCGAAGGATATCGCTTTCCTCTATCATCGTCCCTCCCCGGGACAAGGCGTTCTGCCGCGCTTTTTTCCGCACTACCTCATCGGCAATATCCCGATGAAATAAAGGGAGCCGCCGGACCATAGTTTCATACTTTGTTAATGCATTTTTGTCCCAGGCCATCTGGGGCTGTTCATCAGGCATAAATCACCATCCCTGTCATAACAGCGGCTAAAAAGCCGCGCCGGTCAAAATTAAACATGCGTTCCCGCTTCAGCGGACGCTTTAAAAATTTAAAAATTTTACGGCACCATTTCAGGGGCAGCAAGCCCCCTGTTACCCGTTCTTCTGTTTCTTCAAAAAACCTAGCCGGACGCTGTTCCCCGGGGCTCGTATTTTCCTGCGACGAAAAGCCGTTCTTTTTAAAAAAACGATCACGCCCGTGACCAAAAAAATCGCCGCGCTCCTCGCGTTTGTCAGTCAAAACCAGCTCGTCACCAAAGAGCGTCCGCCGGGAGTAACATCCACGCAGACATGCTTTGACTGCGTGTATTCCAGAAGCCCCTCCTCTCCCAGTTCCCGTCCGACGCCGCTCTGCTTATAGCCGCCGAACGAAGCTTCGTTATAAAATCCCCCGTAGGTGTTCACCCAGACGATCCCGCACTGCAGCTGCCGGGACACCTGGTTCGCTTTCGCAATACTTTTCGTCCACACACACGACGCCAAACCGAAAGGGGAATCGTTGGCTAGTTTCACGGCATGATCCATTCCGGAGAACTTGATCACCGCCAGCACGGGGCCGAAAATTTCTTCCCGGGCGAGCGTCATAGAGTTGTCGACACCGGTAAAAATCGTAGGCTCCAAATAAAATCCGTTCTGAATATCCATCGGAAGGACGGACGGAATCCCCCCTCCGCAGACCACCCTGGCCCCTTCCTCAAGCCCCTGCTGAATATAAGAAAGAACCTTGGCCCGGTGTCCTTGGCTGATCAACGGCCCAAAATCCGTATCATAATTTATGCTGTTGCCGATCTTCAAGCCACGCGTTTTCTGCACCAGCCTCTCTAAAAACTCGTCGTAAATCGCATCTTCCAACAACAAACGCGAGCCGGCCGTGCACATCTGTCCCTGATTCATAAAAATAGCCGACATGGTTCCTCCGACGGCCGCGTCCATATCACAATCAGCAAAAACAATATTCGGAGACTTCCCCCCCAGCTCCAGGCTCACTTTTTTGGTCGTCTGGGCCGCCCGGGCCATAACATCCCGCCCGGTTTCCGTTCCGCCGGTAAAACTGATCATCCGCACGTCGGAATTCTCAATCAAATCCTGGGTCACGTCATGCCGGGAACTCGTGACGATATTCAATACCCCGTCCGGCAGCAGCCCAAGATCGCGGATGATCCTGGCAAGGTATAACACAGACACGCTGGCGTGTTGAGAAGGTTTAAAAACGACCGAATTCCCAGACAGGAGTGCCGGAGCCACTTTCCAGGCGAACATAATGAGCGGGTAATTCCAGGGGATAATACAGGCCACAACCCCTAAAGGCTCCCGTTCCGTAAGACTCCGCACCGGAGCCGGGACGGGATTTAACCTGCCTTTCAGCATATCCCCTGCCCCGGAAAAATATTCGAAGGTATCGGCACAGGCCGGGACGTCGATAAAAGTCGTCTGCTTGATGGTTTTGCCGGTATCACGACTCTCCAGTTCCGCCAAGCATTTCGCGTTGTCCCGGACCGCCTGAGCGATCCGCAACAGCGCCTGGCCCCGCTCTTTCGCCAGCAACCCGGCCCAGACATCGGCCTCATAGCTTTCCCGGGCGGCGGTGACCGCCTCCCTCATGTCTTCCACAGAAGCGTCCGCGACGAGGGCAAACGGCTCCGCCGTCGCTGGATTAATGCTCTCAAAATAACGCTCTACACGCCCCGGCCGGACAGCCCCCTTAATGTATAGGTTAAATTTTTCCATCAATCCTTCCTACCCCTCAATAGGGACCTGCTGCCAAAGTTCAAAAATCCGGTTGCAGGGGGCGTACCATTTGGATATACGCGCGAAATCCCCTTTTAAATGCATCTTTTTTTGCGTGGTGGCGACAAAGGGATCAATCTGTCTTAAGAAAACCGCCGACCAGACCTTTTCCGGAGCGGAAATCAGGAACTCCGCATCCCTGTTATGGCCGACATCCGTAATCCGGCCCCGTTCAAACTGAAAGCTGTAAACCTGTCCGGTCTCGTTTAACAGGACGGCCAGCTCCATGGTCATATCGGTTTTCTCACCCAGACTCTTTAATAAATCATCGGCGTTGACCGCTTTAACGATCTCATCGATATGTTCCCGGGAAAACATAATATAACGCTTCTGCAACCGGTCCGGCGTTCCCGCTCCCGGCCCTGCCCGGCGGCAGTCCTGTTCCGGGCACGCCCTCTGGCCCGGGCCGGTCCTGAATAACCGGCTGAAACATTCCACTTTGATCGCCTCCTCCAGGCTCTGGATCAGCAGAAAACAGTCGAACAGGTCTTCCCCGATGGCAACAACACCGTGATTTTTTAAGACGACAACGTTGTTGTCTTTCAAAGCGGCAACAATGGGCTGAGCGTCTGTGACCGAAGGAGTCTGTTGAGCGACCGCTTTCACCTGCCCCAGGGAAATGCGTGATTCCAGCACCCTCGGCTGCAAACAATCCTGCTCCAGAAAATAGGCATTGGTAAAAGTTGTATGGCTGTGCAGGACAGCTTTAATATGAGGAAACTCCTTATAAATTTCAGTATGCACCAGCCGCTCGGTGGATATCGTGCCGGGATCGAGGACTTTCCCATCGAGTCGCGTCAACAGGACGTCACTTTCGTTCAAAAGGCCCAGACATGTTTTGCTGGCGGTTAAAAGAAAATGCTCATCATCCACTCGGGCGCTGATGTTCCCGTTAAGAGCCGTGGCCAAATCTTTTTCCCACAGCAAACGGCCGATCGCCACAATATTCTTCTTTACGGTTTGGATAAATTCGTTATTCATACACCCTCTTAATATAAGCCCCCGGGACCCATTCCAGGAGAGGCACATACCCCTGGATCCCCCTGGGCGCGACGCGTTTCCCACAAAAATAAAAAATTTCCCGGGGCTTGCCGATAAACCGCCTTTTCTCCGCGGCAGGATAACAGAAGACCGGCACCCCGTGCTTTTTCCCCAAAATCGCGTAAATCAACGCGCCAATATCGCACAAAGCGCCGTGGGCATCCCCCACCTGGTAAGCAAGCCAGATTTCTTTGATCATATTCCGGGAAATCATAAACCCGGCCATGTTATCGGCGATCAGGACCGGAGAGATGTTCTTTTTTAATATCGCGCGGCTGTTCTTTTCTGCGGATTGAAGATCCGGCCGGCCTTCCGGAATAACGCACGCCTTAAACCTGCACGCCTTGAATTTATCCCAAAGCTCCGGCTGCGGGACCCCGTGAAGAAAAACATATTCCTTGTTCCCCTTACTTAACATGAATCGGCACCGCTTTCGTTATATACTGATGCGGGACAACATCAAACCCCGGGTAAAATCCTTGAACGGCACAAGAGACAATCCGTTTCCCGCCGAAGACCAGGAGTTCCTTGTCATCCCGGATTTCAATCGGGATATCAGCTCCCGTCTTGACGCTCTGAGACGGCTGTGTCAGGACATAAAACGGGACATGAAACTCGCGGGCGCACACAGCCAACTGGTACGTTCCGATCTTATTGGCAAAATCACCGTTGGCGCAATTCCGGTCTGACCCGACGATAACTTTATTGACCAATGCGTCCGCCATCACGGATGCCACGGCATTGTCTGCCACCAAGGTAACATCCGCGCCCACCCGTTTCAGCTCCCAGCAGGTCAATTTGGCCCCCTGAAAATACGGCCGGGTTTCTGTAACAAAAAACTGGACTTTCTTTTTTCCCCTCCGGCACATCGCCGCGGCCATGGCCAGCTCGCCGGAAAGGTTACAGTGCGTTAAAACACTGTCTCCATCCGCCATCAACCGCGACAGGCGGGCCACACGGTCCAACCGCTGGCGCCTGACACCTTCCATATATTCCAAGATATTCCGCCGCACGGTGTCCTTCATGTTCTCTCCGGCAGCATACGCTCCGTCAGCCCAGCGCACCACGATGCCTGTGACCTCCGCAAAGGGAAACGTGGGCCGGCTGGCGTTCAAGGCTTCCGCCGTCGAGTGAAGCCGGCGCAATAATCGCGCGTCGGAAACTTGAGCAGCGGACTGGATGTCCAGGAGAAACGCATTCAGGACCACAAGAAACTGTCCAAAAGCCCGGGTTTTCATGGTCTTGATGACCCGGACGGCTTGCGCCGGGGTCCTGACTTGAATATAAACCACTCTCCGCGGGATAAGGGTTTCATCCAGGACATGAAGAACCCGGCCTTTAAGTTGTGCCGGCCAAAAAAGCGGGGTATCCATAGCGTTATTTTCCAAAATTTTTGACAAGATTAAGCGCGATCCCGATCATAGCCCCCTCGGCCATGTAATAATCCGGATTCATAAACCCCATCTCCCCGGTGATGACATTGTCGCTGACCGCCAAAATAACGGCAGCCGGGATCTTGTATAACTGGCATAATGTCAGGAAAACCGAAGTCACCATATCGACCGCCACAGCGTTCTGTTCGACGGCCCGGCCCACATATGCGCGGGTTTCCTTAAGGATCGCGTCGGTAGACCACACTTTCCCGACATGGACGCTTAGCCCTGACTGACCCGCCGCGGTTTTGATCTGCGCGGTAAGCTGCGGGTCAGACTGCGGCTGGAAACTGTCTTCCACATAATACGGCGTCACACCCTCTCCCCTCAAGGCACTGTCCGCGATCACGAGATCCCCGACCTTGATATCCTCGCTTAAGGCCCCGCAGCTCCCGATACGGATCATGGTCTTGGCCTGGGCATTACAAAGGATTTCCGTCGTAATAGCCGTATCCGCCGCAAAGCGGCCGCCGTTGATCGTCGTCACCTTCTTGCCATCATAAGAGCCGGTATACATCGTATATTCCATAAAGGAAAAATTTTTGACCGGATTGTCCAATTTTTTGACTAGGGCCTCCATGCGATCACGGGGGCCCGGAACAATCGCATATCTTCCGATGTCTTCCGGCCGCAGTTGCACCATTCCCATCAAATCCTTTCCGGTCATATGAACGTCTTTCACCATAGTTTGCATATTAGCCCCTTTCTTGAAAGCAGATTCTCTGCTGTTATTCCGTTTTAAGAGTCATTTCCCGTCTCCCCGGCAAGAATCAAAACTCCTTTTAACCCTCCCGCAGAGACTCTTTATCGATTTTCCCCGTCCGGTTTTTAGGCAAATGATCCCGCAGTTCAATCACCTGCGGGACTTTAAAATGGGCAAGGTGCTGCCTGGCAAAATAGCGCAAATCCTCCTCCGCAACCTCCATCCCGTCTTTCAAAACGATAAAAGCTTTCACGGCTTCTCCCCGCAAAGGATCCGCCACACCGATGACGGCCGCTTCCGCGACCGCCTCATGTTTATAAAAAGCGGCCTCCACCTCCGGAGCAAAGACGATCTGCCCGCCCACTTTGATCATTTCTTTTTTCCGCCCGACAATATACAAAAAACCCGCCTCATCAAAACGTCCGAGGTCCCCGGTATAAAGCCAGCCATTCTTTTTAATCTGGGCCGTCAATTCAGGATCCTTGTAATATTCATCCATAACAACCCAACCCCGGATAAGAATTTCCCCGACCGCCCCGGGAAAAACGGCCTCGCCCGCCTCATCCACCAGTTTGATCTCGCATAAAGGAGACGGTTTCCCGACACTGGCGATATTTGTGCTCCCTAACGGCGTCACAGAGTTGGGCGGACAGGTTTCCGTCATCCCCCACCCGTTCAGAAGCTTGGCATTGGGGCAGTGTCTATGAAAAAGGGCCATAATTTCCGGCGTGCTGGGGGCGCCGAAAACAACCACCCACCGCAAAGAAGTCAGGTCAAATTTATCCAGCTGTTTTAACGTCAGCAAAGCGGTGTACATAGCCGGCACAATATGAAAACAAGTCACCTTATAACGCTCAACGTTTTTTAAAAACTCATAAGGATTGAACCGGTCCATAATGACAAGCGTTATCCCGAACAAAAGGCAATTCTGGATATAAATAAACCCCGCACTATGGCTGAACGGCAAAGCCGCCAATTTAATATCCCGGGCACTTAAATCCACAAAATGCTCCATCGCCTTGGGAGACCCCTCGAGGTGCTTATAATTCAAAAGAATGCCTTTGGGCCGGCCGGTGGTTCCGGACGTATACATAATCAAAGCCGGGGCCGTCTCCGGCACCCGGATGTCCGGGAGGGGATCCTCCGCTCGGGCCATAATATCCCCGAACAGGATCCCGCTTTCCAACGCCAACGTATCTTCAGCCAGAAGGACAACGGTTTCCAAGGTCGGGAGAACGGATTTTATGGCAGACAAAGAAACGTCCGTTTTAGGAAGGGCTAAAAGTAATTTCGCTTCCGAGTGGGAAAGGCAGGAAATCAGTTCGTCTTCTTTCAACATATAGTCCAGGGGAACAACGACCGCCCCTAAACAAAAACCAGACAGATAACTGAAAACATATTCCGGGCAATTCGGCAGAAACACCGCCACTTTATCAGAAGGCCCTATACCCAGTTTCCGGAGAGCAACAGCCAAGCGGATGACCTGGTTATTTAAATCGGCAAAAGAAATCATCCGGTCTTTAAAAATCAGGGCGGGCTTATTACCCTGTTCCTCCACTCTTTGATTCAACACATCCCGTGTATTCATAATTACGATCTCCCCAAGGGGAAACGAGCGCCAGATCAAGCATACAGACGACCTGGATCAAAGATATCCCTATGATTGAAAGGCATTTAAGAGCCAGGCATATTTAGTAAAATTTTATTAGTTAGATTTTAATACGAGCGGCATTTTTGTCAAGCCCTATTGAGGGTTTCGATCAACCTTTTAAAAGATTTGATTTCCGCCTCGACAAGGTCCAAATCGTGTTCCAGGATAATTTTAAGATGCGGGGACGTCAAAGCATTCTTCCGATGCAGGAATTTCTCCAGCCCCTTTTTAATCCGATGCAGAAAAAAAATGCGTGCTTTCAGTTTCCGGCGGGCGATTTTCTGGTTCACATAAGGGATAAAATAAAGAGATAAATCAATATTAAAGTACGGCCGCTCAATAAGGAGGAAACTTTCCGTGATAAGGTGATCGAATATCTTTTTGCCTTTAGGGGTAATTTTATAAACATATTTCTCGGGCCAGCGGCCTTCCCGCTCAACGTCTTTCTTTATCAGATCCAGTTCTTCCATTTTTTTCAAAGGATAATAAATCGACTTGATGTCCAATCCGATGAATGGATACAGTTCTTCTTCAATAATCCTTTTGATCTCATAGCCATGCTTAGGCCCACCCATGAGCAAACCCAAGAACAGCATCTCATGTTCAATCATAGTTTTCCAGTGGCCGTCCCAACAGATTCATGCGTGTTTCCGGATGAATATCCTGGCTCAGGGTTCAACGTCTTGGCTAAATATGAGAACACAACATGAGCCACCCGGGCTTTCGCATAAGAACTTAATGATGAAATTTCCACCCGGACGCGGTCTTCACGAACAACAGAAAAAAATACGCCGACTTCAGTCGTGTTAACGCTCCCCGGCACCCCCATAACCACAAAAAAATGTTCCCGGCGATTTTCAAGAAACAACACATATATTTCCTGCTCCTCGGCCAGGGAAAGATCTTCAGGAGAATTTTCAGCAAGAACCTCGGCCTCCTCCGTTGGCCGGCTCTTTGTCAACTCCAAAGCCATGTTGTAGCATGTTTCCAACGGGCAAAAGAACTCTTTGACGAGGGCCTCCTTCCGGGCGTTTTCCAGCGCCCGGGTCGATGAGCCCCACAGCGTCTTACCGGTTTCCTGAATAAAAGCACAGCCCCCCAAGCATAACAAAACAAATATAAAAATGACACAAACACAATTTTTCATAAGTTCCTCATTATAGCAAAACCTTGCTTTTATTCAATCCGCATCAGCCCCCCGGGAAGCTCCGCCCCCGAATCCATGTCCTCTCCTCAAGGCGGAATCACCCGGCATAAAAATCCATCAGCGGCAAGAGGCATTCTTCCTCCGCTTTTATCCTGGCCCGGACCAGGTCAAAAAATTGCGCCGATTCCAGGGGGAAACGCCGGATATCCAACGGCCGCGGAACCCCGATGATATATTTCTCCTGAAACGTAAAAAAGGCCACTTTAATTTCTTTCAAATCCTCCCGAAAAAAAGCTATTTTTACTAAAGCGCCCCTATCGGCAACGCAGCGCGTCTCCAACCTGGAATAAAAAGCATCGTTCTGCCGTGTCAAGTAAACAATGAACGCGCCGGAGAAAGCCTGGAAATATTCTTGCGCTTCCGGGAACACCCTCGCTTTGGCCTGGATGTTCTGCATCGGGATCAAAAGCGCTTCGTGGGCTAAACGGAATGTGTTTTTGTCGTCCTGCGCAGGGTTTGTCATAAATTCAGCAGCGGTTCGCATAGAAATACGCCAGCCGCCGAAAAAAATCTAATCATAACTGAAGACCGCATTGAGGATGTCATGCCGGCTGACAATGCCGACCATACGCTCCCCATCCATAACCGGGAAAAAATGTATACTTTTATGCACGACTAAATTAATAATTTCGTCTAACGTCATAGACGGGGGGATGGATACGACTCCCCGGGTCATCACTTCGCAAACCCGTAAATTCTTTAAAGAAGCTATCGTCCTCGGGGCCCCGCTGCCGCATGTTTGTTCGGACGCCTGGGCAAGCATGGAGAAAAAATCCGTCATGGTGATAATACCAACCATCCCCAGGTCCTTGGCTCTTCCCACAACCGGAAAGCCGCTCACACGGCCGCGCATCATGAGATGGGCTACCTCCCGAATCAACATGTCTTCGTAAATAACTTCAACGTCTTCCGACATTATATCCTTCGCCAAAATCATAACATCCCCCCTTTTTTATCGGGAACCTTGCTCAATCTGCGTTTTATACCCCTCACAGATCTTTCGGAACCCCATCGCTTCCGTGCGACTTTTTGTTAATTCCCGCTGGAGTATTTTTTCTTTTTGCTGAAGGAACTCATGGGCTTCCCGCAATTCCGCAATTTTAATCTCCAGGGCATGCTTGTCCTGCAGGAACCGGTCCCGCTCTTCCCGCAGAGAGTGCTCGGCGGCGAAGTTTCCAGGAGAAGAAACAGCTTTGGCGGATTGCGTCTGAAGTTGTTCCTGAAGCTCGCGGATGAGTTTGTCGGATGCGGCTATCTTATCCCGGCTGACAGCAAGAGTCTGCTCCAGTTCCAGAAGGGCTTCACTCTTCTCCTTCATCTGATCCTGAAACCGGCCGAGCTGTTGCTCCATATTGAGGATATTCTGTTGATGCAACAAAAGCTGATTTTCCTTGTCTTTAAGCAGCTGCTTCGACCGCAGATCATAAGCCTGCTTGACCCCCGCCATCTCTTGCCCCGCGGCCCGGACACGCTGGATGATCTGCAACAATCCCTGCTTCAAGCGGACCATGTCCTGCCGATATCGCTGAGATTCAAGGCTCGTTTCGTGCTCCCGGACCGACATCTCTTTTTCTTTCTGGGCTATCAGAAGCTGAAAACCTTCCACCTTGGCCAACAGGGCCTTTAAATCTTCGTGGAGGCGCTGGTTGTCCTCCTTAACAGACAAAAACTCTTTTTCATCAAAACGGCTCTTCGCGCTCGCCACGTCACGGGACAACGTTTCATTTTTCATGAGCAATGCCTCAATCACATCTTTGGCAGCCCGTGCCTGCTCGTCCGCTTTTTGTCTTAAAAAAGCAAGAGAACGCTCCAGATGCTGGACCATCTTCTGGCTATCCGCTTCCTGCCGGCTCAAAGTATCCAGCAGGCCTTCCATCTTTTGGGCATCCTGAATATGATTCTGCGCCTCATGCAGCTCAACAGCCAGCGCATCAAGCTGCTGCTTAAGTATTCCCTCTTCTTCCCGGGCAGCCCCAAGTTCTTTCTGAACCCGGACAAGATCCTCCCCAGAAGCGACGTTGTTCGGGGGAGAAGAGGCGCCCCCTCCCTTAATGACAAGAACGACCCCCAGGGCAAAAAGCAAAAGGACAAGTCCAGCCAGGATGAAAAGGATTTCCATAAACACCTCAAAATTACAGCGTATTTTCTCCTGCAAGATACGTTACATAATCCCGTACGGCCTCTTCCAAAGAAGTGAATGAGTTGGTATATCCTGCTTGACGCAGTTTAGCCATTTCTGCCTGGGTAAAATATTGATACCGGGACCTTAAATGCTCCGGCATGTCAATATATTCAATCACGGGTTTCTTTCCCACGGCCGCGAAAATGGCCTTTGCTAAATCATTCCAGCTTCTCGCTAGTCCCGTGCCCACGTTTAAAATTCCGTTCTGTTCAGGATGATCCATAAAAAAAAGCACGACATCAACAACATCCTTAACGTAAATAAAATCCCGTTTCTGCTCCCCATCCGCATATTCCGGCTTATACGATTTAAACAAGCTAATTTTCCCTTCCCGAACGACTCGCTGATAAGTTTTCGCGATCACACTCTTCATATCCCCCTTGTGATATTCGTTGGGGCCAAAGACGTTAAAGAACTTCAGGCCCACACATTGCCGGGAATAGCCTTGATCAAGGATCCATATATCAAAATCCTGCTTTGATTCTCCATAATAATTTAATGGCTTCAGGCGCCGGGTCACCTCATCCTCATCACTGTACCCCAACTCCCCGCCGCCATAGGTCGCTGCGGAGCTGGCGTATACCAACCGCGCTTTCCGGGCCAAAGCCCATTGGGCGACATGGCAGGAATACTCAAAATTATTTTTCCGGTAATACTGCCGGTCAGACAAGGTGGTCGAACTGCAGGCCCCCATATGGATCACCGCATCAACAGGATCGTGCAACTGGTCGTTCATAATCATTTGAAGAAAAAACTTTTTGTCCAAAAATTTAATATATTTTTTCCCCGCCAAATTACGGCCCTTGCCATCCCCCGCTTCCACATGGTCAACCACAAGGATATCCATCCGCCCTCGTTCATTCAGTTTAGAAAGAATGCAACTGCCGATAAATCCGGCGCCACCGGTCAGCACAATCATAAAAGGCTCCTTCTCTAAATATGCCGATCAAAAACCTATTGTGACACCACCAACACCGAACGGCCGATATCCAGGCCCACGTCCTCGGCCAGAGCGTCAAACCCGTCCACGTCATCCGAGCGCAATGCATGGGTAAAATACATAATGGTCTGGTCATTATCCCGGTTCACAATAGACCCCTCTACTTTTAAAACATAAACTGTCTTTCTTTTCCACAACTTCTCAAAAACACGTTGCACTCTCTTTTCAACAACACGCCCGTCCACCAACAACTCGGCTTGATCAGCCTGATCCGACCCCAATAATGTGTACAGCCCGGGCGCCTGCTGAAGGACCGTTAGAAACCCCTTCACGATATGCAGGGAAATCCGGTCAAACGCATCATCGAATGCCACCTGTTCACCCGGCACAAAGGGATTCACAAAAACTTTGCCGCCTTCTCTTAAGCGTTCTTCGGAGATAACGACCGTCCGTGGGACCACCTGCGGGCGGAGTTGTTCCGGGCCGCTCCCCGTCCTGCCGGGGAGCAGGCTACAACCGCTCAATGCGAGCGTCAGACACAGACCCCAAAAAATTTTTCGGTCCATAACTAAAAAAATTCTAACACAGCAAATATATAACCACAAGCTTTACCAGGAGTTTTTAGAGGGGAAATCTGCTTCGGGATTATCTGCGGGAAGCCCGGACCCGCCGGGCGATCTGTTCGGCCAGCGGCCCAGACAGGGATTGCGGATCAAGGCGCCACGTCCAGTTCCCGGATGCTGTTCCGGGAATATTCATCCGGGCCTCCGGCCCCAACCCCAAAATATCCTGCAGGGGGAAAACAGCCAAAGCCGCCGATGACCGCAAAACGGCTTCCATCATTTGCCAGTGCAATTGAGAAGGATAAACCGTCCCAAAATATTCCGAGAGGTTCTTCCTCTCCCGTTCCGTGATATCATGCTCATACCAGCCCTGCACCGTATTGTTATCATGGGTCCCTGTGTAAGCTACGCAACGCTGGGTGTAATTTTCCGGGATATAAGGGTGCGTTCTGATATCCTCTCCAAAAGCGAAAATAAGAACCTTCATGCCGGGAAAATTCAGTTCGTCCATTTTCTCTTTCACGTCATCCGTAATAATACCCAAATCCTCGGCGATAATCGGGAGGCGGGGGAACGCCTCTAAAAGAGCGCGGAAAAAATCATCGGTAGGAACAGGAGCCCACTCCCCTTTAATGGCCGTTTCTTCTCCGGCAGGGATTTTCCAGAAAGCAACCAGGCCGCGGAAATGATCGATCCGGATGATATCATAAAAATGGAGTTTGTACCCGATCCGCCCCAGCCACCATTGAAATTTTTCTTTTCGCAAGGCGTCCCAATCATAGACCGGGTTTCCCCATCTCTGGCCCGTCTTACTGAAATAATCCGGCGGCACGCCGGCCACAAACAAAGGCGCGGCATCCTGGTCCAGTTGAAAAATATGAGGAAACGACCATACATCCGAGCTGTCATAATTCACATAAATCGGGATATCCCCGATTATTTTGACGTTTTTCTGCCGACAATAATTTTTTAAATCCACCCACTGCTTCCAGGCCAAAAACTGCCAAAACTTGATCCTTCGGATAGCCCCGGAAAACTTCCCCCTCGCATCCTGCAAAGCCTGCGGCCGCCGATGTTTCAATCCGGACGGCCACTGGCTCCAAATTTGTCCTCCGAACTCTTCTTTGAGGACTTTATATTCCGCATAGGCGTCAAGCCAAGCGGCGTTCTGGATGCAAAAACGGTCAAAAAGGACACGATCCCGCCCTTCCCGCGAAAAGGTATCAAACGCCTTAAACAGCAGCGCACTTTTAAATGCCGCGACCCTATCAAAATCCACTCTCCCCGCCGGCCAGGATGGCAACGAAGAAACCTCTCCGGCGCCAATCCATCCCTCAGAGAACAAAATATCCGGGCTGATAAAAAGCGGATTGATCGCAAATGCGGAATCACTGCTGTAAGGTGAATTCCCATAGACCGCCATCGTCGGGCTTAATGGTAGGATCTGCCAGTATTTCTGCCCAGCCGCAGATAGGAAATCGACGAACTGGGCCGCCCCCGGCCCAAAATCCCCAATCCCAAACGAGGACGGGAGAGAAGAGATATGCAATAAAATCCCACTCCCTCTTTCGTATAGGAACGGCTCTTCCCCCCAGGACGCCTTCAGGTCTTGCTCCGGCTTCATCAACCATTTCTCACTTTCAAATATTTACCCAAAAGTTCAAATAATTGCACCCACTCCAGAGCATGAGCATCGCCATGCTTGGAGCGGGAAACCATGGTTTTATAAATATCCCGGTTCATACGGAAATAAATATTCTGCGCCTTCCAAAGTTCCAACGGCAGTCCGAGCGGAAGCAAGGCCAGCAAAACCTCAACCAACAGCTTCAAATGTTTATTGTTCTGCGGCTCATCCGCGATCGCCTGCATAAGCCGCCCGAGCTTCCGGCTGGCCGTCAAGCTGACCGATTCCATGTCCCGCATAAAAGACCAGCGCTTAATTTCCGCCGTAATTCTCTGGAGGTTTTCCATATCCAGCGGGTCGTCCTCCAGTGTCTCCACCATCTCCCGGGAAAGGATAAATTCCACGGTCATGGACAACGCCTTCGGCAAAGGGATCCGGAATTCCGGTTTAATCTGCATCAAGGGATAATAGTGCTCATAAATCTCCCGGAAATGGGATTCAATCGACCCGAGAGTGTTATTAAAAACCTCTCCCAACACTTTTCCTTGTTCGTTCTTAAAAAGATCCCAAAGGGAATAATTCCGGTCTCCAAAAACTTCATTCATTATCTGAATCACGGCCGGGATATCATTCTGAAGGAATATTTTCCGGATAGAGTCGTGGAACTGATCGAAGTCTTTATCCTTCCCTTTGGCCTTTACCCCGCAATAAAGGTTATAATCCCCTAAATGAAGGGCGGAGAAATCGACTTCCAGCTCCTCCAAAGTAACGTCCGAACGGACACAGGCCTGCCCGATCTGCAACCGCTGTTTGCCGGTCGCATACTGATACATCCCAAGCGAACGGACGGTAAACGAATATATTTTGGCCGGGTCGGGATAATCTTCAAAAAGGGATGAAATAGCGTAATGCGCCCCGACATCCATCAGGTCGATCATTAACGGCTTGACATTTTTTTGAAAAACCTCCGCCCCGTTCTTCCGCTCCGGCGTGTTGCCGGAGGCCTTCTCCAAAAGGGAGATAAACTGCGGCTCAAAGTCCTGCCCGGTGATTTCACGGGTTAATTGCATCGCGCGGCCGGCGTATTGAATAATCTGGGAAGATTCCAGCCCGGCGACGTCATCAAAAAACCACCCGCAGCTGGTGTACATATACATCGCGTACTTTTGCATCTCCAGCAGTTTAAGGATTTTCACCCGGTCGGTCGCGCCGAAGTCAACGTAAACCTGCCGTTTAAGGAACGCATCAATATTTTCGGAAGACCGGGACAAGAGAACCTGAATATACTGATCCCTTGCCTGCCAGGGGTCTTTGACGTAACCCCCCATTTCCTTCTCATAAATAACCGCCAGTTGGTCCCGGAGAAAATCCATGGCTTTCCGTAAAGGAGCGCGCCATTTCTGCTGCCACCCGGCACGATCCCCGATTTTACATCCGCAGTCCGCCCTCCAGCGCTCGACCCCGTGGGCACAGCTCCAGGAGGAGTTTTCGACGATTTCGACCTCGTATTCCGGGGGACATTTATCCAGATACTCTCCATACACCGTCAGCTGTACGGATGGTAAAGCCTCAATAGAACGCAGGCAGTAAGAAAGGGCCATATTCCCGAACTGATGATGGTGGCCGTATGTCTCTCCGTCGGTTGCGATGTGCATCAAAAGCGGCCCGCCTGACTTTTCAGGGAAAGCGCTCACCAGCCGCCTCGCGAAATTCTCTCCGTTATTCAACAATCCTCCGAAAGCGACATCATGAGCGACGTTGCCTTCATAAAAAAAGATATTAATGGATTTCCCCGACGGTAAAGGACAACAGTAAGGCCGGAAAATATCTAGGGCAGAATCCGCCGCCTTCTTCCATGTTGACTCCCCGATCCTGCGGAGGCTTTTCATTTGATGTGAAGCCAAGATCGTAAACTCAATCCCGCATTCCGCCAGGATTTCCAGGGTTGCCGTGTCAACGGCGGTTTCCGGCAGCCACATCCCTTCCGGTTTACGGTTAAAGCGGGCCTCAAAATCCCGGAGCCCCCAAAGGACCTGGGTGCGTTTGTCCCTCTCGTTGGCCAAAGGCATAATCATGTGGTTATAACACTGCGCGATCGCGGCCCCATGCCCGGAGAAATGCTCCTGGCTCAAACGGTCCGCCTCCAGGATCGCCTGATAGGCGTCCGGCTGGGCCGACTGCATCCAAGACAACAGCGTCGGGCCGAAATTAAAACTGATCTTCGTAAAATTATTAACGATGTCGATAATAAAATTCTGGGCATCCATGATGCGGGAAGAGGTGTTAGGGGCATAACACTCCGCCGTAATCCGTTCATTCCAATTCTGATAAGGGAAAGCGGAATCCTGCAATTCAATGGCGTCCAGCCAAGGGTTCTCCCGGGGCGGCTGATAAAAATGGCCATGCACACAAATATAGCGTTGGACCGGCTTCTTTTCCATACAATCCTTTAACAAAGGGGCACAGATTCAGACACCCTCCCCGACATAAAAATAGACCCTAAAGAAGCATGCACGAAACGGCAAAAAATTTAAAAGAGACGCAGGCGCCTTCGCCTCGTCGAAGAGGATGATGGGGCTGAGGAGATATTAGGATGCATATTTTTAAACGCCTGCAGTTCGGAAGCCACCAGGGAAAAAAGAATTTTATTGCGTTTAGATGAAAAACGGATTTTGTCCTCCCGGGCCAGCCAGCCGACGGCGAGGTTCACCACCGCCTCTTTCTCTTTAATTCTCTTCGCAATATCGCCGGCACCGGCCTCACCTAATTCTCCGAGAGCCCGCCATGTTTTACCAACGGTCTCAATAACTTTATCTTTCATGATCCCTCCCCTCTCCCCAGATGTTCCAAAGGACAAAGATTGTCTATAAAAATTTCTCTAAGTATTTTGCACTTTAAAATAAACAACCGCCAAAGGCGGCAGGTCCACCTGAACAGAATAAGGCTGACGGTGCGCAGGAACATCCTCCGCCCAGACGCCGCCGGCGTTCCCCAACCCGCTCCCGCCATATTCCTTGCCATCGCTATTAATCAATTCCTGCCAGTACCCCAGATGAGGGACTCCGACCCGCTTCCCCAATCGCGGGACAGGGGTAAAATTGCAGGCGATCAGGATGACCTCGTTTGTTTCCGGGCATCTGCGCAAGAAAAATATCAAGCTGCTGGCCCAGTCCGATCCGTCAACCCACTCAAAGCCGGGCCCGTCGCAGTCATGCTGATACAAAGCCCTCTCCCGGCAATAAACACAATTCAGGTCTTTCACCAGCAACTGGACCCCTTTATGAGAATCATATTTCAGGAGATGCCAGTCGAGGCTCTTCTCATGATACCATTCATCCCACTGGCCAAATTCGGACCCCATAAACAGAAGTTTTTTCCCGGGGTGTCCAAACATATAAGCAAATAAAAGCCGCAGATTGGCAAATTTCTGCCAGTCATCGCCTGGCATCCTCCCCAACAGCGAGCCCTTCCCGTGCACGACTTCATCGTGAGAAAGCGAAAGAATAAAATTTTCCGTAAAAGCATAAAGCATACTAAAGGTCAACTCATTGTGATGATATTTGCGGTAAACGGCATCCTTACGGAAGTATTCCAACGTATCATGCATCCACCCCATATTCCACTTCATCCCAAAACCCAGCCCCCCGCAAAAAATAGGGCGGGAAACCCCGGCCCAAGCCGTGGATTCCTCCGCGATCATCTGAACATCGGGGAAATTTTTATAAATCGTTTCGTTCATCTGTTTTATGAAATGGATATTTTCAATATTGTCCCGCCCCCCGTATATATTCGGGATCCACTCTCCTTCCTGACGGGAATAATCAAGATACAGCATCGATGCCACGGCATCCACCCGCAATCCATCCACATGATATTTTTCGAGCCAAAAGAGCGCTGAAGAAATGAGGAACTCTTTGACCTCATTGCGGCCCGTATTGAAGATATAACTTTTCCAATCCGGATGAAACCCCTTCTGGGGGTCTTGATGTTCGTAAAGATGCGTTCCGTCAAAATAAGACAGCCCATGTCCGTCTGTCGGGAAATGAGACGGGACCCAGTCGAGCAAGACGCCGATGCCGTTCTGATGAAAACAGTCAATCATGCTCATCAAATCCTGCGGCGTTCCAAACCGGCTGGTCGGGGAAAAGAACCCGAGAGACTGATAGCCCCAGGAGCCATAAAACGGGTGAGCCATAACCGGCATCAGCTCCACATGAGTAAACCCCAAGCGCTTAATATAATCCACGAGGTAGTTCGCCAGTTCACGATAGGTCAGGAAACGGTTGTTTTCCTCCACCACCCTCCTCCAAGATCCCAGGTGAACTTCATAAATGGAAATCGGAGCGGCCAAAGAATTTTTCTGCCTCCGAACCCGCATCCACTCTTCATCACGCCACCGATAATCAATATCCCAAATAACCGAAGCTGTTTTAGGCGGAATTTCCGAAAAAGTTCCATAAGGGTCCTGTTTCTCTATCTGGTATACCCCATCTTGACCCGATATATGATATTTGTAAATCTGCCCATGGCCCACACCGGGGATAAATCCTTCCCATATCCCCGAACTATCCCAACGCGGACTCAATGGATGGGCGTTACGGTCCCACCCATTAAAATCCCCGATCACGGAAACAGCCTTTGCATTGGGAGCCCACACGGCGAAAAATGTCCCCCGCATGTCCCCGCGTAACATGGTATGCGCGCCCAGCTTATCATAAAGGCGGAAATGATTTCCTTCCTTAAAAAGATAAATATCTTCTTCCGTCAATAAACTAGTATCATAATAAACGGCTCGTTCCGGGACATGAAATTCTGAATGGGATGTCATTTGAGTCACTCTGGCCATGGCCTCCCCTTTTTATAGTTGTTTTAAAGTTTTGCGGATTTATTATACAACAAATCATAAATATAACTATAAGAATTTAATTAAATTACGACAATTTCCCCCTCTCCGGGGGCAGTTTGACATCTTTCTCATCATAGATTTCACCGAACAGTTCCTCCAAGACGTCCTCCATGGTGACGATGCCCACATCTTTCCCGTGCGTGTCTTGAACGATAAAAAGATGCTGATGGTAAATTTGAAATTTTTCTAAAAGTTCATCCGCCTTCGTAAACCAATTAACGAATAGCGGCTTCTTCATAAAATCCCGGACCTTCGCCTGATAATTATCTTTTGCAATCTCTCGGAGCAAAACACGGTGCTGCACGGTCCCCACGATATCAAGGGGATCTTTATCAAAGACCGCGATCCGGCTGTACGGAGCGTTGATAATGTCCTCCCGAATCTCTCCCAGCATTTTTTCCGCCGGGAGAGCAAAAATATCTTCTATGGGACGCATAATTTGAAAAGCCCGGACGTCGTTCAACTTAAAAACCCGGGTGCAGAGTACGGCCTCGTCCATTTCCACCGTGCCGGCGTCATGCCCCAGTTTCAGCATCATCTTGATTTCCTCCTCCGTCACCTTCGGAGGGGAATCCCTCATTAAAAATGACTGTGCTACCGCCGACATCACCCCAACAACCGGCCGAAAGAGCCACATCAAACCGCGCAAAGGCTTGGCAAATAACAAGGATATCTTAACCCGGTACCTTTCTCCGATCATTTTAGGAATAATTTCCGCAACAATGATAATCGTCAACGTGATGATTGTCGAGGCCAGCCCCAGCCACCGGGATCCCCAAATATGGGTTACCTGCTGTCCCAGATAAATGGCCCCGATGATATTGATGGCGTTATTCAAAACGACGATAACAGCTATGATCGACGGGATATTCTCTTTCAAGAACAAGACGTCTTCCGCCGATTTGTGTCTCTGCTCAACGAGAATGCGGGCCCGTGTCATCGGCAGGCTTAAAATAGCGGCCTCAGACATGGAGCACAAGGCAGACAATAACAAAACACTCATAAAAAGGAGGATCAGAAAAGGCATAGGGTCACGATCAATACGTCATTCACAAAACAAGATTTATTTTACAAAGTATTTATATTATATCCGCTTTAAATATCTTTGCAATGCTTCAGGCAAAACTTCTTCAAAAAAAGGGACGTTAAAAATTTATAGAGGAAAAATGCGGAAGGTCGATCTCCGGGGTAGGACGGCAAAAATAATAGCCTTGCCCGGCATCGACATTAAGTTCCCGGACAATATCTAAATCATCCCGGGTTTCAATACCCTCGGCCACGGACAAGATACCATTCTCCCGGCACAGGCTCACGACAAACTTAACGACGCTGCGTTTAAAAGGGTCTTGCTGCAAAGAGGTGATAAAATGGCGGTCAATCTTAACCACATCCGGACGGGTTTCCACAATGGACTGCAGGCTGGCATACCCTCCGCCGACATCGTCCACGGCGATACGGAAACCATAATCCCGGAAACTGGATAAATGCTCGTAAAATAATTTATAATTTGTCACCGCTGAACGCTCCGTGATTTCCAAGACAACATTCGCGGGAGAAACCTGGCTCTTCTCCACGAGCGCTTTCACCCGCAGAAACTGGGACGACTCAATAAAATAGGGGCTGCAATTCAGGAAAATTCTTTCTTGATCAATCTTAGAAGAAAGCTGAGCCAGGGCTTTTGACCAGGACAGAATTTCCATATCCGCATACATCCCGTACTGAAGCGCAGCGTTAAAAAAATTCTCAGGGTCAGCCAATGGGCCTTTAATCGTCGGCCGGGTGAGAACTTCCATACCATACAACTCGAAAGGCTCCAGCATGTAAATCGGCTGATAATGCGGCCGAACCAGCCCCTGGTCCAGGATCAAGCGCAGATCACACACAATATTGTCGTGATTCTGTTCACACAACCTTCGCTGTATCCCCTGGCTACGGCGCATGACCACATCAATCCTGGCAAACAGCTCCTCATGCTCGCAAGGCTTAGGCAGGAAATCATCCGCGCCAAGATAAAGCCCCTGGACCTTGTCTTCATTCAAAGTATAAGCGCTCAACATGATAATGGGGATATGGCTAGTTTTTTCGTCATCCCTTAACCGGCGGCACACATCAAAGCCGTGGCTATCGGGAAGACGCAAATCTAGGATGATAAGATCAATCTGCGGGGTAACTTTTTCAAACGCCTCAGCAGCGGTGTTCGCCACCTGAACAAGATAACCTCTCGTTTCAAGCAGCATGCTTAAAGTACGCGTAAGGTTCTTTTCATCATCAACGAGCAGGATGTTTTTCTTTGGATGTGCAATATCTATCATAGAGCTAAAGATTAATTATAACGGTTATACACGATCCCCATTGATTAAAGTATAAATGATCAGACCGCCCGCGCACAACTGTTCTGCCGGCAAGTCCACGTCCACAACCTGCTGTCATACAATGAGTTAATAAATAGGCAGCGGCTTATCAAAAAAAACGATGAATTAAACCCGCCAAGCTCCACGGGAAGCGCTTTCTTAAGATCGGCTAAGGTAGGACCGGGATTGATATTCGATGAAGGAGAAAGCGATGTCCCCCTCCCTTTGCACCGGGCTTTCAGAAATTTTATCAAACCCGGCAAGATCAAGACCCACAAAAGCGTCACATTGGAAGTCACGATAAATCTGCGTCCAGTATATCTTCCGGCATAACGGATGAGCAAAAGCCGCCTGATAAAGCTGCGCTCCCCCGATCACAAATACGCGGTCGATTTTTTTATCAGAGAGTTGTCCGGCGAGGGTCAAAGCTTCTTCCAGGCTGGCGGCTTTCAACACCTGATCCGGCAACATAAACTGAGGATTACGAGAAACCACGCAATTAACGCGGGCCGGCAAAGGCTTGAATTTCCGGGGAAGGGATTCCCACGTCTTACGCCCCATCACGACCATATTCACAGAGCCGGAATCCTTGGCCAGAGTCGTTATCCGCCGAAAATGCTGAAGGTCTGCGACAATATGCCAAGGCAAGTCCCCGTTCTTCCCGATACCCTTTTGAGCATCAACGGCCACGACAATATCGAACGGCACCAAGGACGATTGGCTTAAACTCATATTTTTATTCATGATTATACGGCGATAGGAAATTTTATGAATTCGTCGTGTTCATAACCCAAAAGCTGGATATCATCGAACGTCATATCCAGGACATTCCGGTCGGCAAGCTGAAGACGGGGCAAAGGCCGACATTTCCGCTGCAGCTGTTTCTGAAGACCTTCAACATGATTCAGATACACATGAGCGTCCCCTAGGGTGTGGATAAAAAATCCCGGGGACAAACGGCATTCCTGCGCCACCATGCTCAACAATAATGAATAACTAGAAATATTGAAAGGCACGCCCAAGGCGATATCGGCAGAGCGCTGATAAAGCTGGCAGTCCAAACGCCCCTGGACCACGTTAAATTGAAAAAATGCGTGGCAGGGCGGCAGGGCCATCCGGTCCAGATCCGCCACATTCCAGGCGCTCACGATGATCCGACGCGACTGAGGGTTATTCTTAATCATAAAAATAGCGTCCTGAATCTGGTCGATATATTCTTTCCTGTAGCCCTTTATCTTTTCATCCCAGGAAAACCTCTCCCACTTCCTCCACTGATAACCGTAAATAGGCCCCAGGTCACCATCTTCATCCGCCCAGGCATTCCAGATAGGCGTGTGCTCCTTCAGCCCGTCGTTGATATTGGTCGCCCCCCGCAGAAACCATAACAATTCCCTGATGACCGCGGGGAACAGCACTTTCTTAGTCGTCACAATCGGAAAGCCCTCCTGCAGATTATAACGGCTTTGAAAGCCAAAAACAGATAATGTTCCCGTACCGGTCCTGTCCTCCTTTCTTTCTCCGTGATCAAGGACATACCGCACCAATTCCAGATATTGTCTCATTAAAAAACACCTAACACTTTTGTGAGCGTTCGGATTTTCAAAATACAATTAAAGACGCGGGCCCAGGCTGATCACAAATGCCACATCATTTCATTGTACTGCTGTATCATGCGCTGGGTATTGAAGAATGCGCTTTTTTCGATGCAGTGGATCATTTTATCAATCCAGGGGCTTTGAACATTGATCTGACCATTCTGGTTCGTTTGATAATAAAGAGTCACAGCCTCTTTTAAAGTATCCTTGAGCGCCAGGCTGTCCTCCGCAAGGCGCAGGTTCGTTTCCTTGCCAATATCTCCGCTCTGATGCCGATAACCAAAAAGCCAACCAATATCATCTTTTTCCGCCTCAACCACCCAACCGTCCACCGTAGACATCTGCAAGACCCCGTTAAGGATCGCCTTCATCCCGCTTGTCCCGGAAGCCTCAAACGGCGGCAAGGGGTTATTCAGCCAGACATCGACAGAATTCGTCAACAGTTTGCCAAAAAAAGTATCGTAGTTCTCCAAGATCATAACCCGGATGACTTCTTTATGATCATTCAACTGATCGATATGGTCCAGGATTTCATCAATATGCGCTCCGCCGATATCATCGTTGGGATGAGCTTTCCCGGCCAGGATAATCTGAATAGGGCCGATTTCATAGGCCAGTTCCAGGATTTTATCCATTGAATAAAACATCAAGGCCGGCCTCTTATAACCGGCGATGCGCCGGGCCCAGCCCAGTGTAAAAATATTTTCTTTACACCGCCAATGCTTAATGATTCTCATCAGGTTCTGCTTATTAGCCTGATGGGCCAAAAACAGATCCCGGCGAAAGCCGTCATTATTTTTAAGAGAATTGACTTGGGCAAGGTTCTCCGGGTTCTTCCGCCAATCCCCGAACGTGTCCGGGTACTTATCGAAAAGTTTCTGAAAACTGTCGGAAACCCACGTGTGGGTATGAATCCCGTTCGTGATCGCATCAATCTTCGAGGCATACATGGGGAACTGCCAACGCATCACTTCCCCATGCTTCTGGGCAACGGCATTAACTTTACGGCAGTTATTCAACGAGATATACGTCAAGTTGATCTGCTCGCTGTTCGGACTTTCCTTACCGTAAAGCTCCGCGGCCCGGACATATTCGTCCGGCAAAACCTTTGCGATATCTTTGATCATAAACCGGTCATGCCCCGCGGCGACAGGAGTATGGCAGGTAAAATAAAAATTTTCTTTTAACGCTTCCATCCGGCTTTTATCTTCGAGATTCACGTACTGCTCGAGCAAAGCGAATGCCGCGTGCCCTTCGTTGAGATGAAACTGGCTGATCTGGTATCCCAAGCTCTGCAGGGCCTTCATCCCTCCGATCCCCAAAATAGCCCGCTGGTAAATTTTCCACCAGACCTCATCGCTCCGGTACAACTGGTCCGTTAACGTCCGAAAATGAGGGGGATTCTCCTGGACATTGGAGTCCAGCAAAACAATCGGGCAGGCGTGAATTTGGTTGTAGCTATACACATAATATTTCCATAACCGAAGATACAACAGGCCTTCTTTAGTATTAATGCTGACGATATTTTTCAACGGAATCAGTCCCGGATACGTATAAGGATCCCAACTCAACTCTTCCGGAACCTGGCCGTGTTTATACCAGAAATTTTGCTTGAAATAGCCTTTATTCCACAACAGCCCTATGGCCACCACCGCATACCCCATATCGGCAGCGCTTTTAATTGTATCACCTGCCAGAACTCCAAGCCCACCGCCATAAATAGGGATATCCAGCATTTTATCGATATGAATTTTGAATAAATAGTCACACAGCCAGTAATTAGAAAAAACCTCGTGCGTAAAATACTGATTCTGGATATTCATCGGCCGGCTTAAATTAAAAGTATTATAGATGCTCGGGGCGATTCCATATTCCATTGAAAAATAAGCCACTGATTTTTCTTGGGGGGATAAAAGGCGATTCTCGATGTCAAGGATCGCCTTAGTCGGGAACCCAAAAAATTTTTCTTTGTGGACATCCGCCTGATAATTATTCTCATAATTCTCTATAGAAGCGCTGAGCTGCTCGAATTTTATTTTTTCCCCTGAATAAGCCAATATCCCCTCCTTTAATAATTAGACTCTTAAGGACAACTTCTCCCCGAAGGTAAATATTATACCAAAATTCCGCAAATAAGGCATTTTTTTACTCAAAATATCTGTCCTCCCCGCGCAAAGGGGGTCCCGGCTCTTTTCAAAACTCTTTCACTTTCGGCAAACGGTACGCCTGATATTTCAAGCTGGCCATAAGTTTCAGATTATCAACACGGGAATCCGGGACTATTAAAAGCGCGGCGTAAGATTCACCCAACGCCTCAATAAGCTCAAGTCCCTCTTTCTCCGTTAGGACACACAAAGCGGTGGCCAAAGCGTCCGCCTCAGAGGCGATAGGCGCAATCACCGTGGCGCTAACAACCCCCTTTTGAGGAACGCCGGTCCGAGGATCAATAATATGCGAATAAGACTGCCCGTTAATTTCAAAATACTGCTCGTAATTCCCCGAAGTCGTGACCGCCTGGTTTCGGACTTCTACAATATCAATAATTTGATCTTTCCGTGACGGATTCCTGATGCCAATACGCCACGGGGTCCCTTTACAACTCCGGCCGCCGACATAAAGATCTCCTCCTGCGTCAATGAAGAAATCCTTAAACCCTTTCGAACGAAGGACACGGGCTGCTTCATCAACGGCATATCCCTTCGCGATACCCCCCAGATCCAAAGACGTCCTCGGCTTCAAAAGCCTGGCCCGCTGGTCTTCCAGCAACTCAATATAAGGCACCCCCACACTATCCTTAGCCAGCGCAATCTGGGACTTGGAAGGAACACGTTTCTCCTTCGCCGCGTCCCGCCACAAATGCACCAGAGGCGATACCGTAATATCAAAAGCCCCCCGGGTTAACTCCGAGAGCCGGATTGAAGATTCCAGAATGTAATAAAGATCATGCCCTACGGAAATGGCATCAGGATAGGAATGGTTAAGCCTGGAAATTTCACTCTGCGGATCATAAATACTCATCCCCCCCTCCACTTCCTCCAACCGGGCCCACACGTCATTATACGCGTTCAAAAGAGCCGTGGCCTCCGCCCGCTCATAACAAACATCCACGGTGACATACGTCCCCATTAAGACTTTTGTCTGCGTGGCTCTCCGGGGCTGAACAGGGCCAAGGCGGGCACACCCTCCGATAAAGCCAAGGATAAGACTCAACATCAAAAATCTTTTTCTGAGTCTCCCAGGAAAGGCCTTTCTCATAGTCGGCCCCGGGCTTTCCGCATAAGAGTTAAAGCTTCCTTGATGACTTGTGATAAATCATAAATTCTCAATTCAGCATACCCATGAACGCGCGCCTGATTCAAAAAGCGAATCGAACGAAGAAGCTGTTCATTATGATCAAAAACAAAACGCTCCAACAAGACATCATTGAAATGGGGATAAACTTTTAGCGGCTTAATACGCGTCCGGACAAATTCCAAAAATCCGGTTAACCGGGGATTAAAGCGCTCATTATCTTCGGCGAGCGACACATAGGCCTGCGGGCATAAAACCAGATAACGATATCCTTGTGAGGCCAGAAGAAACAATTCCTCAAAGGTGGCCGGGCAAGGCTGAACTTTATCCGGATTCGGTACGTATAAATTCTGGACATAATTCTGGGTCGACACAAATCCCTCGGTTCCGCCGCGCGACATGATAAATTCCGTAGCAGCCCGGTAATCAGACGAGCTCTTGGCCAAAGACCAGGACTTCCAATACATCAAACTCAGCATAACCAGCCCGCACATCGCCCAAGCGACCCGGTTATAGGGCTGCTCTAAAAACACACTATACAAAAAATACGCGACCGCCATGGCAATAAAAGGGGTCATCACACATAAATACCGGGCCCCTTTCTCACTGGCGAAGGAGAATATCAGCATCTGCACGCAAACACAAAGGAAAGGAAAAACAGCCCGGAATTTTTTCTGGTACAGCAAATAAATATTCCCCAGAAAAACCGCTCCCAGGATCCAATTATCCAGGCGGAAAATATAATACGGGAAAGAAAAGAAATTAAACAGATGAAATTGCTGTTTCGCCAGGTTGGCCTGGTGAAACATCCAGCCGAAAGTGATATAAGTGTTCTTGCCCCCATCCAGGCTTCCGATTAAGAAAACGAGAGAAAAAAACGCGACAGTGACCCAGACCAATTTCCGGATGTTGACAGCGCGGCGGTCGCAAAAAGCCAGCCAGACTTCTGCAAAAAGATAGAAGACCGGCAAAATAATCAGCCGATAATTCGTAAAAAACGCGCCGGCAAACGCCACGGCGGACAAAACGGCCCGCCCTCCGAAACGGGGCGGGAAAACATAAAGAAAAAATCCGGACAAAACCAGCAATGTGCTTAACGATTCCTGCAGGCCCAAACGGGAATAAAAGACATGGCTTGGATAGACCGACAAAAGGACCACCGACAGCCAGGCCAGGATGCGATTCTCAAAAAAACGCCTAGCGAAAAAAAACAGGACAAGCAAGGTGACGCCCCCCGAGCAGGCCGAAACAACCCGGGGAAAAAACCAGGCATAAAACCCGGAAAAATAAACACGGGCGTTAACTACCATAAACCAGAGTGCTTTTGCACTCGCCAACGATGTCCGCAGGTAAGCTCCAAAAGCGTTAAAAAAATCCCGGAAGTCCTGCGGGTGATGATTAGCAATAATAGACATAACCTGGCGGTTGTAGTTAAGATAATACCCTTCATCATAAAATATGAAATCATCGTCCGTAATCCGGAAAAAACGGAATACAATGCCGAAAAATATAAACACCATGGACAGGACAAGCAATACCGTCTGCGTCCTCTTATCTTGGAACATGTCTTTCATGTCGCGTCTCCAGGAACAGCCTGCTTAAACCGGTTTCCCAACCCTCCTCGCGGAGTCCCACGCCACCTGTTAACAATTCGCTTCGCGGAAGGGCTCTAACGTCTTACCATACCTGCGAACATCCCCGAGGCCGAAGCCCTGTTAACCTCCCGCTTTCATCCTCGGGCATGCCCGCGGTTTTCTGCAAAGGTCGATAAATGACAACAAGGGCTATCATAATCTTTCTCAGCCCATTTGAAAAGGAGAATAGCTCCAAAAAACACATAATAACAAGAAAATATTTCCATTTAATCCTCCGGGGAAATTTTATTTAAATGAATCCGCTGCCGGTTTCGCTTTTTAATCGCCTGGCGCCTTTTCTCTTCCAGAATCATTTCCTGAAGGGAGGCCGGTTTCCTGCGCTTCTGCCTTAAGCGCCTCTCCCGTTCCTGTTGGGCCCGGGCCAGAACCTTTTTTCGTCCCGACTCAATCTTCCCGCACAAAATTTCTCTTGCCGTAATCCTGTTCAGCGCCTGCGAACGCTCTTTCTGGCACTTGACTCTGATCCCGGAGGGGCGATGCGTTAAAATCACACACGTCGCCAATTTATTAACATTTTGCCCGCCGGGGCCGGACGAACGGACAAATTGTTCTTCCAAATCTTTCTCAAAAACATCAAGAACCCGCATGCGCAACGAAAGCGCCTGCCTCCTAACTTCTCGTGACATTCCTCTCATCATACAAAAAAACCTCAGCCCGCCTTTTTATATAAAAGCGCTCCCCAGGATTGCCCCTTCAGTATTCTCACACACCGCAAGGCACCTCCTTTAAAGTGCTCTTTTACATCGTCAAAATGTTCTAACGCGATGCCCGACACAGCCAGGTACCCGCCAGCCCGGCAAAGGGACAACAGCAAAGGCGCGAAACGCTTTAAATCATGCGAAGTCAAATTAGCTACGATCATATCATAGCGAGTTGGTGATTTAAATCCCGTGATATCACAACAAAATATTTTATGATATACAGCTTGATTCCGGGCCATATTTTTTGCCGCAGTCGCCACGCAATCTTCGTTGACATCCACCATATCAATAAAACGAGCCCCGCAATGATAAGCCACCAGTGATAAAATCCCGGTCCCGGTCCCGACGTCCAGAAAAGAGGAAAACTTGCCCTCACATTTTTCGACCAGGAGGGCGACAAAACGGGTTGTTTCATGTAAACCCGTCCCGAAAGAAAGCGTTGTATCAATGATCAAGGGGACCCTCCGGGAAGTCGTTTTATATTCCTCCTTCCTCCACAGGGGGACCACGTCAAACTTCGCGGTTAAACGGAAAGGCCGGATCGCCTCTTTCCAATTATCCCGCCAGTCTTTCGGAGATATCCCTTTTACCTTCACGTTAAGCCCGGCGAGTTTTAACGGCCTGACCCGGGACAGCAGCGCTTCCGCCGCCCGTTTGTTTCGAAAATACAGCAGCACAAAAATATGCGCATGCGTCTGCTGCTCGACTATCTCTGTCTCCGGGACTCCTGCCTGCAATAATACCGACCTTAAAATCTCGTCTCCACCGGAAAAAGAACGCGGTAATTCCAGCGCTATCTCAATGACCTTCTGGGCAACACGGGATTTTAGATCCATGATAAATTATCGCCGGCCTTTCCCCGGCGTCAATCTCCTCATAAGCAGTTGGTTTATCTCCAGCGCTCTTACTATTTTTTCACACTTTAAGGTTGTATTTTCAGGATATATTTCCCGCCTAAGCCCCCCAAGTTCCTCAAGGCGAAATCGTTCAGCAAGCAAATCCTCATCAGGTCTTCCATGTCTCCCTTCTTCACAACAGCAAAGGTAAATGGCTGTGTCCTCAAGAATTCTGCCACCTCCCTGTCTGTGTCAAGAAGCGGGATCGGATGGGGGCTATAAAAATCCTGGCCCCAAACATTAATGGTCGCCATATCGCGATCCGTGAAATAACGAACCCCACGGACGTAAAATTTGCTGGCTAGGACCGTTGTTTCTGACCGATCCAATGTCTTAAGAATATTCCCAATATCGTGGCATGAAACCCAGGACACGGCCATGGAACGGAACAGCAAGAATGAAAGAATCAAAATTAAAGGAAATAGCGCAAACAAACCGGTGACAATGTGATATTTCTTTCTCCGGGAGAAAAAAATAAAAAAGACCCCCAGTAATCCAAAAGCGAGCGCCATGACAACAACGGGCCAGGCGTGAGGAGCGAAAGACCGGTAATAATCCCTGGCCATCACCGCCCCGGAACTCGCCAACAGCAAGACGCCGCCGAAAAAACTCACACTAAATTGAACGAGGCGTACAGTCCGCTGACCGATATCCTGATAAGCATGGAGAAAATCATCTAGACACAGCGCAGCCAAAATCGTGACCACCGGGAAAGCGGGGAAAATATAACTGGCAAGCTTGGAAGAGGCGGGTTGCACAAATATAAATACACCCAAAAACCAGGACAACAGGAAAATAAAAGGTTCTTTATAGGAAGGACTCTTTTGATAAAGGCAGGGAATCCGGGCCGCCGCCGGAACGCAAAAAAATGTCCACGGGAGGATACCCATCCCCAAGGCAAGCATGTAAAAATACCACGTATTACATTTTTGATGTTCTGCCACAAATAAACGACGGACATGAACATTTAAAAAATATTCATTTATAAAACTGTCCCCGTACCGCGAAATCATATATACATGCCACGGCCCAGTGATGAGCAGAAAAAGAAACACGCCCCCGAGGACTGCTCTGTTTCGCACAACACCCCAACCGTTCCGGAAAGTCAAGAACAAGACAACCGTTCCCGCGGGGAAAAAAAGCCCCAAAAGCCCCTTGGTCAAGACAGCCAAACCCGTAAAAACAAAGAACAAAAGAAATCCCCACGTTGGCCCTCCTTGGCGTTGATACCGATAAGTCCCATAAAAAACCCCTAAGGAAAGAATAACCCATATTGAAAAAACCATATCGGTCAAAACCGCCCGGGACAACGCAATATACATGAAAGACGTTCCCTGGATCAGCCCCGCTAGGAAGGAAACCCGTTTGTTCCCGAATAATAACCAGGCTATCCAGTAGGTGATAAGTATTCCCAGTATGCCGAAAAAAGCCGGGTAAAAACGCGCCGTAAACGCCGTTAAGCCAAAAAATTTCGCCATAAAGGTCAACAGCCAGTAAAAAAGGATCGGCTTCTCAAACTGCGGCTGATCAAAAAGAATGGGAGTCAACCAAGTGTTACGCGCCAGCATCTCTTTCGCTGTCTGTGCATAAAACACCTCATCCGGATGAGTCAGTGGAACCAGGCCGTTGCCCATCATAAGGAAAATATAACCCAAAGCTAGCAGTATAATATTATTTTTTAAATGATTCATATGTTCCCGGTTTTCACAACTTATCAAGAGTCAGAAATGTGTAGCCTTTGCTTCGCAAATTTTTCACAAGCAAGGGGATAGCAGCAACTGTTTGCGTCCGATCGCCTCCCTCCATCCCAAAAACATTTCCGCTGTCATGAAAAAGAAGGATATCCCCTCCCCGAACGCGCTTCTCCATAAATCGGGCCATGGATTCACAATGAAACGCCACCCAATCTTTGGAATTGAGAGACCAAAGGACAACCTGATAACCCATGGAATGAATTTTTGCTTTTATAGCGGGCCGGAGCCAAGCTTTGGGGGGACGGAAAAACCGCGTTCTCTGGCCTGTTATTTTAAAAATAACATCTTCGGTGTATTTTATCTCCTCCTCTATCTCGGCCAATGTGTAGTATAAAAGTACACTATGGGCGTAACCATGATTGCCGATCAAATGCCCCTCATCAGCCACCCTCCGGGCTATATCCGGATACTTGACGACATGATGCCCCACCATAAAAAAGGTTGCCTTGATCTGCGCCTTATTTAACTCATCAAGAATAAGCGGTGTCCAACGAGGTGACGGGCCGTCGTCAAACGTAAGCGCAATGCGTTTATCCTGATTAGGAACCCGATAAAGCGTCGCCCGGCGAAATAAGACCGCATGATCAAAAAAAGCACAAAAGCAAAACACTATAAAAAGGGAAAATATACCAATGCTTAACCCCAGCACAAAGAAAGGCATCATTTTGTAACTATATCGGCATTCACGAAGGGAATCAACGAATTAAACAACTTTCTTCGCTATTAGAATTTCCAAATATTTATGTAACCCCGACGCCCGCGGGCGCGGTACCTGCTCATAACCCGTTCCGCGGGATGATCCGACACGTCTCAACACCACATACAGACATCCCCCGGAGCTGAAATACCTTATTAAACTCTCACAATTCCTCCACGAAGATGCGGATAAACCGATCCCCCCACCCCCCGGAGAAAAAAGAAATGGTGATTATAACAAAGAAAGCGGGAAATCACTATTCTGATCTCCCGCTTTCTTGCTTATCTATTTTACTCTCAGGTTAATTCTTAGATATCCGTAACGGATCATTCTTCCCAGCCGTATCTATACTGGATTCATTAAAAGGAATCGTGTCTGGCGTGGCCGGGACGACTTCAATAACAAATGGTTCCAAGCCGCCAAAGTTAATCTCCTGGCCATCTTTAAGGGAGATCGGGATCTCCACCCCTTTTCCTTCTTTATTGATACGGAAATCGAACAACTTGGCATTCAAGTTGATACCACCGACTCTCTCGAGCTCAGGCCCGATGGGTGGCTTTGTCACTCTGGCCAACAATTCCGGAGAAGCTTGGGAACGGAACTGCCGGATATCTGTCAACCCGCCTGATTGTCTAAGTTGTTGAACTTCCTGAACTAATTTTTCTCTTTCCGCGCTACTAATGGTTGTATCTTTTCTAAACAAAGCATCCAACTCTTTCGTTTGACTTGCAAGGTTAGAAAGGGTGGACACTTTAAGGTTCTGCTTATTGGCCGCTGACTCCAATTTAGTCGGAACCGCTCTGGCTAACTGCATAGCCAAACCCGTATCCGGTTTCTCAATAGCTTGAACGAGTTCAGGCATCGCATTGAGATCCACAAACCTCCCAGATTTTTCCGCTAAATTGCTCGCCACGGTGAATTTCCCGATAAGGTCAACCTTCTGGCTCTCGGAAAGATTGGATTCACTGATAGCCGAAGACACGATCTGCGCGGAAAGCTGAGGCAAGATAGATTTAACGGATTCAACTTGCATTGTTTGAGTTTCCAGAGAAGGTGTTGTGGGAACGGTCCGCACAATACTATCAGCCACCCTCGTATTCGGATTTTCAATAGCCGCCGCTAACTTAGGCAAACTCTTTAATTCAATAGGTTTACCTTGATTAATGGCCTGGCGGCTCGCCGTATCGAACTCCTGACGCAATTCGGCCCGTGCCGATTCCGGGATCTCCGCAAGATCTATAGCCTGCGAAATAATCGTCGGACTCACGTTGGGTACCAACTCTTTAGCCATCTTAATCCGCTCCGTCTGAACCATAGGGCTGGAAGTCGGAACAACCCGGCTGATCCCGGCTGAAATACCGGTTTCCGGCCGTTCGATCGCCGCCACCAACTTCGGCACGCTCGTTATATTCAACGGCTGGCCGCTCGTTTCCGCCTGTCTGACCGCCGTTGTAAACTCTCTGTTAATCTCCTGCTTCTCGACCTCCGGCAACGCCGAAGTCTCAATCGCGCGGCTCACCAACGCCGGGCTAACACTCGGCAGCACCGCCTTCGCTATATTCACCTGCTCACTCTGCATCACCGGACTCGAGGTCGGTATATTACGGCTGATCCCGGATGAAATACCGGTTTCCGGCCGTTCGATCGCCGCCACTAACTTCGGCACGCTCGTTATATTCAACGGCTGGCCGCTCGTCTGGGCCTGCTGCACCGCTGAACTGAACTCCTGCGTGATCGCCGTCTTCTCGACCTCCGGCAACGCCGAAGTCTCAATCGCGCGGCTCACCAACGCCGGGCTAACACTCGGCAGCACCGCCTTCGCTATATTCACCTGCTCGGACTGCATCACAGGGCTAGATGTCGGAACAACCCGGCTGATTTCCGAGGCGATCCCAGTTGTCGGTTGCTCAATGGCTGCCGTTAATCTCGGAATGCTGGCTAAATTCAACGGCTGACCGCTCATCTGGGCCTGCTGCACCGCTGAACTGAACTCCTGCGTGATCGCCGTCTTCTCGACCTCCGGCAACGCCGAAGTCTCAATCGCGCGGCTCACCAACGCCGGGCTAACACTCGGCAGCACCGCCTTCGCTATATTCACCTGCTCATTCTG
>CAZAXH010000014.1:0-42565 GCA_964489065.1 uncultured Planctomycetales bacterium
AACCAAAATCGACGAGAAATCGCCTTTTTTCGGTTTCTAATTCGGAATTTGTGTCAGGGTTTGGGCATATCTGTCGTATTGACATAATATCTTTTTATATTTAAAGTAAAGAAATTAGTATAATAGATAAAACCCAGGGAAAGGAATTGTTTTTGCATGAAGAGAGGAGTTAGATTTTTTATGAAAACCCTGGTTTTATTATTTTTGATTATTATTGTGGGTGCCGGGCTGGCGTATTATTTCTCTGAAACGCCCCGTCCGTCGTGGGCGCAGCTTATTCAGGATTTCCCCATGAATAAGCCTGCTTTGGATTCCGTGCCCGGGAAAGACATCAAAGACGGACTGAACAAGAAATTTTATCCCTCCGGGTCGGTGGAATCGGAAGTCACATATCAATACGGCATGAAAAACGGGCCGTTCAGGATTTTTTACGAAAAAGACCAGGTGCTTAAGATGGAGGGGCACTATAAAAATGACCTGATTGACGGGGAATTGAAGGAATATTACGCCAATAAGAAATTGCAGTCTCTGGTGACATATGAGAACGGGGAGGCCAACGGTGATTATAAATATTATGATCATCAGGGGCAGTTGCTCGGGAGCGGCACGTATGCCGGGGGCAAAAAGGATGGTGTGTTCCGCGAATACTATGCTTCCGGAACGATCAAAAGAGAAGTCCTTTTTAATAAGAATGTCATTAACGGTATGGTTCGGGAATTTTATGAAAACGGCCAGATTAAAAGCCAGGAACCTTACACGAAGGGCCAGTTAGACGGTATTGTCAAAGAGTATTATGATAATGGCGTTATCAAGGCTTTAAAAGGATATCAGGAGGGTAAGCCGCACGGGGTTGAAAAATTATATGACGAAAAAGGCCATGTTATAGCTTTGTGGCACTATGAAAACGGCTTAAAGGAAGGGCTGGGTCGGGAGTTTTATTCAGATGGAACCTGGAAGACCACTATGAAGTATAATAAAGGCCAACTGGAAGGTGTGCTGAAAGAATATTACCCCAATGGAATCTTAAAAAAGAAGGCGTTTTATATCAACGGTCAGCGTAATGAATGGGTGGAGACATATTCCGAGGATGGCAGCATTTCAGCGCAGGCCCATTATAAATATGATCTTATTGATGGCGATGTGAAGCTGTTTTTCCCGAAAACAGGGCAGGTCCGCCTGGAAACCGTATTTAAAGATGATATTTTAAATGGGTTGAGCCGGGAATATTATGAAAATGGAGTTATAAAGAGGGAAACAACCTATGTAAATAATATAAAGGAAGGGCCAGAGATAGAATATTATCCTGACGGCGCTAAATCCGTGGAGCGGGTGTATCAGGAGGATAAGGTTGTGCAAATCAGGCGGTATAATCAGAAGGGTGAACTTGTTTTTGAACAATAACGCCTGGGCCCCCAAAACTGGTTCCCGTCGATTAGGTTTGTTTCTAAAGCCCTGTTCTTAGGGAAAGAAATATTTGCAAAAAATAATTTAAAAGTTAAGAAAAATATTATATTTTAAGAATAGTCTTTTTCTGTATATTTGTATTACCAATCGCCCTGAACCGCGGGTTGTTTAATATGTTTTTTAAAAAAGAAAACCCCAAGGTGGGGCGTTGGCTATAAATTTTTACAAAATAATAACTTATGGATTATATTCCCGCTTGTTTCCCTTTAAGTCCATGGCCAGGTTGACAAGCGAAATGACCTGCATATTCCGGCTTTTTTCTGCAATATTTTAAAATATGTTGCATTTTTATCAGGTTGTGTTGTATACTTAATCCATATTGTAACAAGAAAGGGATGTATAGATCCATGATTTTTCAGCGTACTTCTGTTTTGACCCGCAAAATTCTTTCTATTATTTTTTCAGCAGTCATCCTTGGGGCCTGCCCAGCCGGGAGTCAGGCGGGCAGCATGTCTTTGGATGATAAAAATGCCGCCATCCAAAAAGAGTTGGATTGTATATCGAGAGCTAAAGCCGCGAATAAAGAGTATGAATGGAACGATGTCTGTTACGTGTCAGAGGCCAGAAACGCCTCCGGGGCGGTCCTTTCCGGCTTAGCAGGCGATACCCCTTATAATTCTGGCAGTGCCGCTGAATATCAGTTGTCTTTGAATGATAATGATGAGGAAGCCGTCCCCAGCAGAAACGATCCGTATTCGTCCACCACAGTTTCGAAACGGGAGAGCGAATTCGCTTTGTTCGGGCTGGTTGAAAATAAGCCGGCAGAACCGGATTCTTATGCCAGCCGGTATGGCCTGTTTCCGGATGAAAATTCAAAGCCGTTTTCCGGTGGCAGTTTGAATGTCGGTTACGGGTTAAGGCAGGATGACCTGGTCTGGAATATCGGCTATCCCGGGGGGCCCAATATCCTTTCCGAATTGACCTGGGATGACGTGGAGAGCGTCCAGATCAAGGGCCGCGGGGACTTGGTGTTTTATGACCATTTTGTTTTGGACGGGATGTATGCCTATGGCGATGTTTATGACGGGACAAACCAGGATTCCGATTATTTAGGGGATTTCCGCACTTATGAATTTTCCCGGTCAAGGAATGACTCCAAGGGGGACGACGTCAATGATTTTTCTCTGGGCGCCGGGTACCGCCTTTATTTTGATGTTCCGCCGAAAGACTTTTTCTTTAAGAAGATGCAAATGACTTTCTTGGGCGGCTATTCTTATCACGAACAGAATTTCAAGATGACCAACGGCTATCAGGTTATCCCGGCAACCGGCTCATTTTCCGGTTTGGACAGCACATATAAAACAGAATGGGATAGCATGTGGCTTGGCGTGGATCTGAAGGCGATGCGCAAGGATTTTACCGCTTTCCTCCGTTTTGAGTACCATTGGGCTGATTATTACGGTTACGGGAATTGGAATTTGAGAACGGACTTCGCCCACCCGAAAAGCTTTGAGCATTTTGCCGACGCGTATGGCCGGGTGCTGTCATTTGGCGGGGATTACGCCTTTACCGAGAATTTATCATTTAATTTGACTTTTGACCTGCAGGACTGGGATTCGGAGGATGGGATTGACCGGACAAATTATTCGGACGGGTCGTCAGGGGAGTGCCCCTTTAATACCGCGAACTGGGAATCTTTTGCCGCGATGCTCGGGTTGACGTATTATTTCCCTCACAAGAAATAAAGTAAAACGCCGGACATTTAATTTTAGCTAAAGGATCAAATTTATCATGAGGAATATCCCCTATTATCAGAAAACAGCTTTAATTTCCTGTTGCGCTATAGCTTTTGGCCTGACGGCCTCTTCCGTGGTTCTCGCGGAAACAACAGCGGACGAGCGGGCTAAATTGGTTGATAAAGAGTTGTCCTGTATTTCAAAAGTGAAGAGTCGGCAGGGCGCGTTCACATGGAATGACGTCTGCTACCTCGAAGAAGAACCGGAGGCCTCCGCTAATCCCAAGAGCGTGAGCGTGACTCTTGACGCGGAGGGCGGGGTGACGTTGGAGAAAAAAGGCGTACAGAAGGCGGTAGTCCCGCCGAAGAAAGCCGTCGCGCAACCAGCTCAAGCTGAGGAGGGATCCAGTGTTTTGACGGCAGAAGATTTTGATATGGAAGAAGACCCGGCCATGGAACTGGACAAGTCCGCGTGGAATGACAACGAAAGCGTTCCTGTGTCCGTGATTGAGAGAGACCGTAAAAAGCTGGTTGTTGAGTTGGGGTCGGAAAATTTTTATTACGATTTTGATTCCGAGGGGGGCAACAGCCGGGTCGGAAGTTTGTTCGGGCTGTTCGGGGCGTTAACCTATCATCTCGGTCCGGAGGAAGATCTGTCTAAATATGACAGCATTACCGTGGTTAAGCTGGACACGCACCTGGCCCAGGACGTGGACGCGTTTATGGCCGATGTCCGGGGGTTGGCCGGAGTCGATTTTATTTCCGGGAATAACACCCGGGTCACGCCGTATCTCGGGATTGGGTACCGGTATTTAAGGGATAAGGACGCCGGCGAAACGCAGGCTGTCCAGGAAATGTACGGCAATTCCTACTATTACACAAACGGAACCAGAGGCGTGAAAGAAGAGTTGAAATATATTTATATCCCGCTTGGAGTTGAGTTGCACCGCCCGCTGCACAATCGCTGGGCTGTTCAGCTGAACGCTGAATTTGATTTCCTTTTGCAGGGGCGGTCCACCCGGCATTATGAGGACTTGGGGGAGCTGTTGGTTGACACCGGAGGGGATACCCATGTCCCCAACGCCATGGAATTTACCCATGATAAAGGATACGGCTGGAGGGCATCTGTTAAGTTCCTTCATTCGGCCTCGGAGATGGACTTTTTTGTGGAACCGTTTATTCGTTTCTGGAAGATTGACGAGTCTGATATTGAACAGTTCCGATCTGACGGGACGGGCGCCATCTGGTATTACACCGGAACCGATGAAGCCGTCATTGACCAGGTGGCCGGCCATGAGATCACGGAATACGGCCTTAAAGCCGGGGTGCTTTACTAAAGCAAAAGCGGTTTGGTTTGAGTTGTAACGTCGTTGTAATGGATAGTAAGTTTTGGGACGGTTTGTTGTAACACAAGTCTTTTAAAAGGTTTATGTTGAGACAGACATCCTCACCTTTCCTGTTTTTCCCCAGACGGATTCCCAGCCCGTCCATCTATATTATTTCTATAATTTTATTTAACAAACAAGGTTATTATGATCGACCAATACGTTGATAAAATATCCGGTGAACTGAATATTGTCCCTAGAAAAATCCAGGCGACGATCGAACTGCTTGACGGAGGATCGACGGTGCCGTTTATCGCCCGTTACCGCAAGGAAGTGACCGGCAGCCTGGACGAATCGGCGATCACCAACATCCGCGACCGCCTGCATCAGCTACGCGAGCTAGATAAAAGGCGGGCGGCCATTTTGTCGTCCCTGGAAGAGCGCGGCAAGCTCACGGACGAGCTTAAGGAAAAGATCCTCGCCGCCGAGACCCTGGCGGTGCTGGAGGATATTTATCTGCCGTACCGGCCCAAGCGCCGTACCCGGGCCACGGTCGCCAAAGAGAAAGGCCTGGAGCCGTTGGCCGAGCTTATTTTCAAACAGGAGCTTAAGGACCTGGAGCAGGAAGCCGCGAAATACATCAATGAAGAATTGAAGGTGGCCTCGGTCGATGACGCCCTGTCCGGCGCGCGGGATATTATTGCGGAGTGGGTCAGCGAAGACGGGGACGCCCGCGCCAAGATGCGGGAGCTGTATTTCGATAAAGGGGAGTTCCGCGCTAAAGTGATTAAGAAGCGGGAAGTGGAAGGGGCGAATTATAAGGATTATTTCGACTGGCAGGAACCGGTCAAAACCTGCCCGTCACACCGGGTGCTGGCTGTGCGGCGCGCCGAGAAGGAGCAGTTTGTGACCCTGCGGGTGGTCGTGCCGGAAGACGAGGCGATCCAGATTCTGGAAAAGATGTTTGTGAAAGGCAGTGGCCCGGCGTCCGAGCAGGTCCGGCTGGCGGTCCAGGACGGGTTTAAACGCCTTTTGTCTTTATCCATGGAGACTGAAGTCCGGGTGGCGAGCAAAGAGACGGCGGATAAGGACGCCATCCTGGTTTTCGCCGATAATCTGCGCCAGCTTCTGATGGCCCCGCCGCTGGGGTACCGTAACGTCATGGCGGTTGATCCGGCTTACCGCACGGGGTGTAAAATTGCCTGCCTGAACCATGAAGGCAAGATGGTGCGCAAGGAAACCATTTTTCCCCTGGGATCCGACCTGCAGCGGGAGGAAGCGGTGCGCCTGGTCCGGGACTTGTGCGACATGCACCATATTGAGTTTATCGCTATCGGAAACGGCACGGCCAGCCGGGAAACAGAGGATTTTATCCGCAGCATCGGCCTTCCCCAGGAGATCCATGTCCTTATCGTGTCCGAGGCCGGGGCGTCCATTTATTCCGCGTCGGAAGTGGCCCGGGAGGAGTTCCCGGACTTGGACGTTACCATCCGGGGCGCGATCTCGATCGGCCGCCGGCTCATGGACCCTCTGGCGGAGTTGGTCAAGATCGACCCCAAGAGCATCGGGGTGGGGCAGTATCAGCACGATGTGGATCAGGCCATGCTCAAGCAGAGCCTGGATGATGTCGTGATCAGCTGTGTCAACCAGGTGGGCGTGGAACTGAACAGCGCCAGCAAACAGCTTTTGACGTACGTGTCCGGCCTGGGTCCGGTCCGCGCGCAGGCCATTGTGGAATACCGCGAGCAGAACGGCCTGTTCCGCAGCCGTGAACAGCTTTATGATGTCCCCCGTTTGGGCCCGAAAGCGATTGAGCAGGCCGCCGGGTTTTTAAGGATCCGCGATGGGATTAACCCCCTGGACGCCAGCGCCGTTCACCCGGAGAGTTATCCGGTTGTGGATGCTATGGCCCGCGACCTGGGCGTGCGCGTGCAGGAGCTGATCCGCGGCGAGGAACTCCGCAAAAGGATTCAGCTGTCGAAATACGTGAGCGACACGGTGGGGATGCCGACTTTGGAGGATATCTACGAAGAGTTGGCCAAGCCCGGCCGCGACCCGCGCCAGCAGTTTGAGGTGTTCCGTTTTAAGGAAGGCGTGCAGAAGCCCGAAGATCTCACCCCGGGGATGAAGCTGCCGGGCATGGTGACGAATATCACCAGCTTCGGGGTGTTTGTTGACATCGGCGTTCATTTAGACGGGCTTGTGCACGTGAGCCAGTTATCGGATAAATTCATCAAGGACCCGCGGGATTTTGTGAAGGTGCACCAGACCGTCGAGGTCACCGTGATGCAGGTGGACCTGGAGCGCAAGCGCATCGCCTTGACCATGAAGAACAACCCCGACGCCTTTTTCGGCCAGCCGAAGAAGAAATCGGAGAAGGCCAAAGACAAGGCGAAAGAGAAAGCCAAACCTAATAGCTCCGGGCCTCAAAAAGGCGGGTCTAAGGCGAACCCCGCCTGACCGACCGGTATCCTTTCTTGTTTGTCCGTCCCCCGAAGACCGCGGAGGTGTTCCCGCCCCGTGATTTACCGGGAAATGATTTTGGAAAACCATGTTTTGGTGATAAAATAAGGCATTCCATTTCGGCGGCGAAGGAGCCGTTTTTCACCTTCAATTATGTCTTATCTTGTTTTAGCCAGAAAATACCGTCCCGGCACGTTTGATGAAGTCGTCGGGCAGGAGCACATCACGGACCTGATCAAGCAGGCGATCACAAGCGGCCGCCTGGCGCACGCTTTTTTGTTTTGCGGGCCCCGCGGCATCGGCAAGACGTCCTGCGCGCGCATCCTGGCGAAATCCTTAAACTGCGTTAACGGGCCGACGTTGACCCCGTGCGGCACATGCCCGGCGTGCAAGGAGATCACTTCCGGCAGCAGTTTCGACGTGCTGGAAATCGACGGCGCGTCCAACCGGGGTATTGATGAGATCCGCACTCTGCGGGAAAACGTCAAGTTCGTGCCGAGTTACGGCCGGTATAAAATTTATATCGTGGATGAAGTGCATATGCTCACCTCCGAGGCGTTCAACGCGCTTCTGAAGACCCTGGAGGAGCCCCCGGCGCACGTGAAGTTTATTTTCGCCACCACCGACCCCAACAAAGTGCCCGGCACGATCATTTCCCGGTGCCAGCGTTATGATTTCAAACGGATTTCCCTGAAAGACACGGCCGAGGCCCTGTCCGCCATCGGCAAGAAGGAGAAGCTCCAGATTGACCAGCCGGCGCTTTACGCCATCGCCAAGGCCTCACAGGGGAGCTTCCGGGACGCGTTGAGCATCCTGGACCAGGTCAGCGCCTTGAGCGGCCGGGGGATCACGTCCGAAGACGTGCACACCATGCTCGGGCTGGTGGAGGTGGACTTGCTTTTTGACCTGGCGGACGCCCTGGCGGGGCAGAACTGCGTCGAGGTCTTAAAGGTTTTTGACGGTATCGTTGAAAAAGGCAAAGATATTAAACAGTTATATAAAGACCTGCTGGAGCATTTTCGTAATCTTATGATCATTAAGATCGGCGGCAAATCCCTGGGCCGGCTGGTGGATTATCCGGTGGCGGTGAAGGAAAAATATCTCGCGCAGAGCCAGCTGTTCAGTCTGCACCAGATTCTCGACGCTATTGAAAGTTTTATCCGGGCCCAGGACATGGCCCGGATCACCGAAACTCTGCGCACGCCGCTGGAAATTGCTTTTGCCCGGTTGTGCTGCCCCGCGAAACAGGAGCCGGTGCCGGCGGATCGAGAGCAACCCCCGGGGGCGGCCGGCCCTGCGCCTCTCGCGAGTAAAGAGGGACAGCCGAAAGCGGTCAAGAAGGCGGTTTCCAAGGCGGCGGTTGCCGCGCCGGAGCCGTCCCCCAAAAGCCCTCCCGGGCCCGGGCTAAAAAACAACAAAGGGGAAGTGCTGATTGCCGTGGACACGCCGGAGGATGACACGCCGGACACGCCTGTGGCGGCTTCTTTGGAAGATAGTCCGGCAGGCGGGACGGAATCGGTGCCCCTAGATCTGGACAATATCCGGCGCTCGTGGGACGCGTTGACCTACGGGGTGTCGCGTAAACGCATGTCGCTGGCGACGTTTCTTCAGGACGGCTCGCCGATTGAGCTGAAAGGCAACCGGCTCACGATCGGGTTCGCCCCGGAATACGCGTTTCACAAGGAGACGCTGGAGCAGCAGGATAATAAACAGCTTGTGGAAAATATTTTCGCGGAGAAACTGCGGGCGAAAATCGTGCTGGAATACGTCATGACCGAGCAGATGGACACAAACGCGCGCATGGTTGAGGACGAGCCCCTGATCCAGACCGCCCTGGACACGTTTCAGGGCAAGGTGGTCAGCAAGTGGCATAACGAATAAAGGATAGTGTGCAGATGGCTTACCCCAAGCTGGTAGAAAACCTTATTGAACAGTTCATCAAATTTCCCGGTGTGGGCCGCCGCAGCGCCGAGCGCATGGTGTTCTGGGTGCTGAACAATCCCCGGGAAGAGTCTGCGGCGATATCGGAAAGCATTTTAAAGCTCAAGGACGGGCTGCGCCTGTGCCGGCACTGCAACAATTTAAGCGAGACGGACACCTGCGCCGTCTGCGCCGACCCCCGGCGGGACCGCTCGATGATCTGTGTCGTGGAAGACCACAAGCACCTGCTTTCGATCGAGCGCACCGGCGTGTTTAAAGGGCTGTACCACGTGTTGTTGGGCGCGATCTCCCCGTCGGAAGGTCGCGGGCCGGAGGACCTGAACCTTAAGCCTCTGAAGGACAAAATCGCGGCTTTGGGCGTGCAGGAAGTGGTGATCGCCACGGACCCGGACACGGAAGGGGAGATGACCGCGATCCATATCACCAACGAACTGCGGCCGACAGGCGTAAAGGTGACCCGGATCGGGCTGGGGATCCCGGTGGGGAGCTCCGTCGAGTACGCGGACATGTCGACTTTGACGATGTCCCTGACCGCCCGGCGGGAAATTCACTGAACGCGAGGGGCGGGTATTTCTAACTTGATATTGACTTTTCTGGAATTTCGGCTATAATTTGTTTTATTTCTGATTTCATTCCCCTGTAGCTCAGCTGGTAGAGCGGTTGGCTGTTAACCAATAGGTCCGAGGTTCGAGTCCTCGCGGGGGAGCCATTTTGGACGAACAGACGCACCTGGCGTCGTCCGGTTAACGCCTCGCCTAGAGATGTCTGGGCGAGGCGTTTTTACATTTATTGAACTTACATATCCCTAAAATCTTGTGCAATGCAAACAGAACGGAGGTTGTATGGTTAGACAAATCCACCTATTACTTTTTTTAGGCATGTGTGTGGTATTGTCTGGGTGCGCAACTTTGCCGACAGCTAATCCATCCGGCAAAACACTAATTGAGTCAGACCCGCCCGGCGCTCGAATTGAGATAAATAGTCAATATGTCGGTACTACACCAATTAGGGTTGATATTCCGCGCCTTGATTCGGGCTTGGATACCATTTCTGTAACGATTGTTGCAAGCCCGGTTATTCCGGGTCAACAGGTTCAGACTAAATATATTGGGTTTAATGAACCAACGCCGACACATGTTTTTTTTGACATGAATTTAGTCAGAACAAAAAACCAGTTAGATGTTAATGTTAACAATTAATTCACCTGTTAATACCTCGCCCAGACATCTCTGGGCGAGGTATTTTTGTTTAGAAGGCATGTGTCCCTTAAGATTTGCTTGTGGAATAAATTATGAACAGTAACGATATCCATAAAAAAAATTCATATTCGGCAAAAATACATGGTCAATCTGGCGCTTTGAGAGATTTATTAGAGAAAATTGATGCCCCCGATATGTATACCTTAGACGATATTATTCAGTTTAGGAAAAATTATACGGCTGAGCGCCAGAAAAAGGTGAATGATAGCATCGAGCAAGTTAAGCTTCAAATTCCAAGAATGATAGCCGAAGTCAGCCGATTGACGCTCGAGCGAGATGAGGCAATTAAGAGTAAATCAGAAAAGCTGAATCAAAGAATTTCTTGTCTTGAAATAGAGCTCGTGCGCCCATGTCAGAAACATAATCTCTTTGTATATTTCTATTACAAGATAAAAAGATGGGACCAGGGCCAGCAACTTAAATGTTTTAAGAGTAAGCTGCAAAGAATTCTTCGCCGCGTCACAAATAGCTATGGTAAGCGCATCGCAAGTATGGAGAATGAAATAAAATATACTGAAAATAATATTGAAACAGTGGCCAAAGATAATATTTCTACTGAATTGCGCAGGCTGGATGAGCTTAACAATTCGATCGAGAAGGAAAAATATCTTGTTTATGGGGCAATAGGCGAAATGAATGTCATAAATGAACTAAAGAAACTTCCGGAAACGTATCATGTGATCAATGATCTAAGAATGGATTTTCATCGGCCAATTTATAATCGGGGCGAAAATGATCGAATATTTTCTATCCAAGTAGATCACCTTGTAGTGGGACCTACTGGCATATTCATTATTGAGACAAAATATTGGAGCAATAAATCAATATCAAGCGACGCGTTGTTTTCCCCAGTTAAACAAGTCAAGCGTTCTGGTTTCGCGCTTTTCGTGATTTTGAATGATGCCGTTAAATCAGGATATATCAAGCGGCTAGTTAATAATTGGGGGGAAAGAAAGATTTCTCCCAAACAAATTGTCGTCTCTGTGAATAGTGTCCCCCATTGTGAGTTTCAATATGTTAAAGTTCTTGGGGTTGAAAAGTTAAATTCATATGTGACATATGGAAAACAAGAATATACCGCAGAGGAAATCCAAAATCTCGTTGATTTTCTATTGAACACCAAATAATGACAGATCAAATTGAACCTTTCTTTGCTATCCGGCTTTTCATCTGTATTATCCGATTTTCAGCATTTTCTTTCCTCTCGGCCCACGCCAACGTTTGAGTTTAACCAGCAATCTTACCCATTTTTGTTGGTATTTAGGTCTGGGATATGAGTCCAAAGCGGGTCTCACGTTGGACTCGCAACAAATCGTGTTGCGCTTAACGTCTGAAGTGGGGAGCCAATTTGTAACATAGGCAGAACTGCTGTCTCAGTGGTTCTGCCTATTTCTTTTTGTTCTTCTTCGACGATGGGCATGGTGTAGTCGAGGGTTATATCGGGGCGGGTAATGACGATCCGTTTGACGAATGACCTTATTACGGCTTTTTGCTCCATGATGGTGCCGTCTTTCAGGATTTCGGCGAGGTCTTGGGCGTAGTTGTTAAGGCTCTTTAGGTTAAACGGCAGAGTGGTGGGGTTCTGCATCTCGTTTGTTATTTCGCCTTTTTGGGCTTCTAAGGCGTCAATCTGCGTCTTAATCTCTTTGATCCTTGGCGCAATGTGCTCAATTTCGAGTTTGCCGGTCTCAAGCGAGTTGTAGAGCTTGCCAAGCCTTTCCCGTAATCCTTCCAGCTGGCCGTTGATGTTATTTAATTCCTTTGCGTGATTTCTCTTGTTGCTGTTGATCTGATCGAGGGCGATATTGAAAATCTCCATCAGGTTCTTTTCGGTGAGGACCCGGGTCTTAATACGGTCAACGACAAGGCTCTCAAGCTCTTTGCGGTTGACCATCTTCATGTCGCATATATGTTTACCCTTTTTCAGGTAGCTTGAGCAGGCGTAATAATGGTGCTCTCCGCCTTTAGCAGATGCTCCTATCATCTTGGCCCCGCATTTCCCGCAGATAACAAGTCCGCTTAAAAGATAATCGCTTATTACGCATACCGGATGGATGACTGCCGGGCTTCGCTTGGTCATAAGCCTCTGAACGGCGTCAAATGTCCGCTTATCAACAAGGGACGGATGATTATTCTCGATACGAATAAGGCTGTTGTTGCCATTATGGCCGTTTCTGTGTTTGCTTGCCTTGCCATAGACCAGCGTGCCGGTGTAGGCTTCATTCTTGAGGACGTATTTAACTGTTGAGTTGGCCCACGGCTTACCGGCCTTTGTCATTACGCCTTCGCCGTTTAATGTCTTGGCGATTTCCTTAATGCCCTTATTCTTTAAGGCCAGCGCAAATATTCTTTGAATGACCGGGGCGAATGCCTCGTCAGGTTCGAGCTTTGTCCGTTCGTTATGGCCGTCCATTACGGTTTTAGCTTTGTATCCTGCCGGAATACTTCCGTTCTGAAAGCCTCGGTTTGCGTTTTCCCGCAGGCCCCGGATCGTATCTTCCGCAAGGTTCAGCGAGTAAAATTCGTCTATAACTTCAATAATGCCCTCAAGGAGCTTTCCGGCGGGCGTGTCATCGACTTGCTCATTCATGGAGACGACCGAAACGCCTTGCTTACGGAGAAGCGATTTATAAATAATGGCGTCTTCACGGTTGCGGGCAAAGCGGGAATGTTTCCAGATGAGGATGATCTCAAAGGGCTTTACCTTCTTTTTGGCATAGGCAATCATCTCTTGGAAGGCGGGCCGGTTGGCTGATCTTGCGCTCTCGGCCTCGTCCACAAATTCCTTAAAGATTGTCCAGTTATGTTTCTCTGCGTAATTCCGCAGGGCCTTTAATTGCGCCGAGATAGACAGGTCGTTTTCGGCCTGCTTCTCGGATGATACTCGTGCGTATAGAGCGACGTTCATAAAATCACCTCTTAATTTCGTGCGTCATAAATATGGCAATCAAGTCTTTTGGCTAAATTCATCAAATCCTTTTCCGCCGATGGCACCACTTGTAAAAGCACTTTTGCTGTGTAACGATATTTACGCCATTTTACTGTTCGGATGAGGATGTCTGATGTTACCGAAGCGGTGTCAAAAAGCATTTCAACGTCGGGTATGAGAACATTGCATTTCTTGTCATCTTTTGAGAATGCCTTGATCAAGGAATGAACGGTCATTTGCCCGATGTCCTTTCGGAAAAAAAGCAATTTCTCGGTTTCGGCCCGACTCATTCTAAATGGGAAGCCTTTACTCTTGGTATAAGCCCGAAGTTGTAGCCGTGGTGTCCGTCCGCTTGGCGTCTTATTCCAATATGGCCTGTCATACAGAATCGCAATCATCGGGATAGGGGTTGCGGAGGAAGCACGCACGACACCGCACAAAACTTCATTTAGCCGGATGAGTGCTGTTGCGTAAGAACAGGCAAGTGCATCTCTTAGGCCGAATACATCAAGGCCGTTTGAATTTACCCAATTAACAACGCTCTCATCAGTAACATGGATATAGGTGGCGAATTGGTCAGCCTTTGCTTCAATTTCGCTTTTCTTCCTTTTATAGCCGTTATCGCTACACCGATATAAATTGCTGTCAATGACTTCGTATAATTCGTGCAAGATGGTATGAATCTGTCCCGCCAGTGAATCTTTTTCCTTAAATAAAATTTTTACTTCGCCGTTATAGCTGAAATTAGCGCCCCGGGCCTTATGATGGTCGGGGAGTATTTCAACGGTAAAGCCGGACACATGGCAGATGGTAAGCAGTTGCTCTAATGTCAAAGGGTATTGAAGCTCAAAATACTTATTGAAACGACGGGCGAGGCTGTGCGGATCAATCCTTCCATAATCGAAAGCAAGTCCCTTGTCTTTATCGAAATCGCCATACTCAAAGAGCATATCCGTATAGAAATTCTCAATCGTCTTTGCGTCTGTTGTTGACATGGTGGCCTGTTCCATTATTCAAGTAGTTTCTTCTTTGTCAGCTTTTCATACATTTCGATGATAAACCGCTTAGCATCGAGATCGTATTTCCCCTTGAGCCGGGTGCCGTATTGAAATGCCGGATCACTGATGACGTGAGCGAACGCCTTTTCAATCTTTTCTTCAAGGGTTTCTACGATCGGGCCGGATTCAACGTATCCCGCTTTTTCAAGTAACTCCTTAATCGTTACATTGAAGTAGTCAGCCAATGCCTTTAACTTGTCCGGAGCAGGGAGCCTTCTGCGTGTTCCTGTTTCAAGCTGTGAGATGTAGGCGTTCGACATTCCTGTGCCTTCCTCGACTTGCTTTAACGTCACGCCCTTTCTGTCCCGTAATTCCTTGAGAAACTCCCCGAAGGGAAATCCGTCTTTTGTTTTCTTGGTCATGGTGATCGCCTCCTTTTAATAAAGATAGTAGCATACCTTGTAAACAAATGCAAGTGAAATTATTAACAAAACATTGACAGGAGTTATCCGCTATGATATTATCAAAGTGTTAGTAAACACGCTAACAGAATGAAGTAAGAGAGGTGATTGATGAGGACATACTTAAAAAACAAGGCATTACAAAAAATTTTGATTCGGAAGAACAAGTCACAGAACTGGTTTGCCCACAGAATAGAGGTAAGCACCGGATATATGTCTCAGCTGATGGACGGCTCCCGGTGTCCTTCTCCGAAGGTGCGGGAAAAGATTATGAATAATCTTCCGGATTACAGCTTTGACGATTTGTTTGCGATTAAGAATTAAGGTGGACGATGAAGAACGGTTATAAAGTCGAAATAATCCCTAATGAAGACAAAGACGACATCCACGAAGGGCTTCGCATTCTCGGCAGGATCGTCGCTCGGAAATTTCTGGCAGATCATAACATGGCCTTGGCTGATGAGGTCTTACAGGAAGGTGAATGTGTCGGACAACACGTATAAAACAAGCGACCTCTATTTGTCGGCCTATTTAAAGGCTAAAGGATTGCGGTTGCTCGATAAGCGCCGGGACGGCAACAAATTCGTCTTTATCTTTGATGACCGGCCAGATCGTAAAAATTTGATTCAAGAGTTTTTCAATGACGGGATGGTAAGCATTACGGCGTTTAAGAGCGCCATTCAAGACTTAAAGACGATGGTCTTTAACGTATGACAAGGAGCGTATTGATATGGAGATTGTAAAGAATAAAATTCCGCAACAGCTACAAAAAGACGGCTTCGGTTTCGTGAGGCTGAAAGCCCGCACCAAAATTCCATTTGAGCAAGACTGGCAGAATAAGCCTTATTCATTCGCCGAAATTCAGACGTGGATTGATCAGGGCGGTAATTATGGCGTTCAAGGTGGTTATGGCAGGCTTGTCATTATTGATGCCGACACGCCGGAGATTGCCGATATTCTGGCAAACAAACTCCCCGAGACATTTACTGTCAAGACGCCCCGGCAGGGCTTTCATTATTATTTCTTCTGCGACGGCATTGATAAAAAGATCGTTTTAAAGAAAGACACAGTAGTCAAGAAAGACGACCATTTCGGAGAGGTGATCGCTAAGGGCTCGCAGGTCGTCGGGCCCGGCTCAATTCACCCGGACACTGGCACAGAGTATCAGGTCATTAAAGACCTTGAAATTGCAGAGGTAAGCCGTGAGTTAGTCCTCTCCGAGTTTGTCGAGTATATCCCGCTTGATCTTACGCAGAAAGACGCCGAGGCAGAGATTGAAAATATCAGCGTCCTTGATGTCCTCAACAAAAAAGGCATCCAGCTTCACCGTATCGGCGGTCAGCTTGTCTGCGGTCATCCGGTGCATGGCTCAACGAATAACAATAACTTCGTGGTTCATCCGGACAAGAATGTCTGGCACTGTTTCCGCTGTGGTAGCGGTGGCGGGGCCTTGTCATTGATAGCTGTCTTGGACGGCGTGATCCAGTGCGCTGAAGCGGTAACTGGCGGGCTTCGGGGAGATAAATTCACCGAGACCTTGCGTCTCGCCAAGGATGTTTACGGCTTTGATGTAAAGGCCAAACAGACCGAGACGATCCTCTCCGAAGATAAAATCACGGCCCTTGAGACAAAAATAAAGGCAATCCCGCAGGACACAGCGCCAGTCAAGATTCCCGCCCTGCTTGATCCTATTCTCAAAGAGATTGCCGGTTTTAACATCGCTCAGGGCGACGCCCTCTTAAAGCACACGATCAAAGAGCATTTCGGGTTTACCAATGACGACCTAAAAAGCTATGAAAAGGTCTTGAAAGGCTATCGCAAGGAGCCCAAGGACGAGGCACGGAAGTCTTTAAGCAAGGCCGAGCTTATAGAGATATTGCACGATGAGCAAGGTAATGTGACGGTGCATCCGGCGCAGGATTATTCGGACGGCATGATGGTCTTTACGGTCATGGTTAAGGATACGCCATGCCTTATTACATCGGACAAGCGTCTATTTCCTCTTGCGGAGGCCCCGCAGGAAGGTTTTGTCATTAAGCATGATACCGTGGACACGGCTCGCTTTTCGGCAAAAGGCGTTACTGCCTTTCTTGATGGTAAATATGAGATCAGTATCCCGGCCCTCTACGAGAAGATTTACAGCTACGTTAAGCGGTTTATCCACTTTCCGGATGAGGCGTATTTGAGCTATGTTAGCTTGTGGGTGATGGGAACGTATGTCTTTCAGTTATTCCGCTATTACCCCTATGTCTGGCTGAACGCTGAAAAGGCATCCGGCAAGACGCTCTTGATGGAAGTCCTTTCAGCGGTCGCCTTCAATGGCGAGCTTATCACCAATCCCACGGAGTCGGTCATCTTCCGGGATATTTCCAATAACTTGATCACGATGTTTATTGATGAGGTTGAACAGCTACGCAAACGGGACAAAGACACCTATGGCTCGCTTATAAGCCTGCTCAATGCCGGTTTTAACAAAGCGGGCGTGGTTAAGCGTTCGGAGTCCACCGGGCAAGGCGGATTTGTGGTCAAGGCATATAGCGCCTATTCACCAAAGATGTTTGCCGGGATCAGCGAGATTGATGACGTCTTGCAGGATCGCACTGTCCGTATTCCGCTTTTACGCAAGAAGGATGACGAAACCGTCCAGCGGTATAAAGGCACTCCGGAAATCTTGGAGCTTCAGCGGAGCATCCGGGACGACCTTTACGTATTTGCCCTCACCTATGCCAAGGACTTGGCGGAGTTTTACCACAAAGAGGGCCCGGACGGCATCGAGGGTCTAAGCCATCTCAATAATCGTGAGCTTGATATATGGGAGCCGGTGTTTCTATTGGCCAATGTGATTGACTCTTTGGCTAATAGCTTGGATTTGACCGGCAAGATGGAGGCATTGAGCAAGAAATCCCTTGAGGAAAAGCAGTCGGACAGCGTTTCGCAGAACGAGACCTATAAAATCCTTACCGTGCTTAAAGCCATGTTGGATGAGGCTGTGCCTTTAAGCGAGGATGGCGATGTCCGGGTGTTTGACGCTCAGGCCGTGCTTGAGTATTTCAAGAAGACTGAGGATTTCGAGTGGATCGAAAAGACGCAGGCCCTTACCCGCAGGCTGAAACGGGTCAAGGTGACTTCGGAGCAGAGACGTATTGACGGTGAAAAGAAGCGGATTTACACGATGAACGTCAAGGAGTTTTCCGACCTGTGCGAGAGGTTCAAGATATGACAATGGTGTGCGTGAAATTTTATCTTTATGGAGTGGCGAAATATTTTAAGGCTTTAAGGCGGATGGATGTATTCCCCTTTGTTTTTAAGGGATTACGACGCCTTAAATTATCGGAGTGGCTTAAATTCAATTCAAGGCAGATTTTAAGACAGCGTAAGTGCCTGTTTCATAGCGGGTTATGCTTAGGTGGCTTAAAGTCTCAAATTATTTAAGGGGTGATGAGTATGAATAATTTATTGGATGGTATCAGGCGTTTCAAGCTGGCCCGGCAGTCGGTGGCAAAGCCCGCAGAGGCGCAGGACGAGATTGACGGCATGGTCAAGATGTATGGGACAATCGGGCCCGGAGATGAAGCCCGCAAGCTGGATTTTGACAGACAGTGGGCTAAATTATCCGAAGAAAAGCGCTCGGAGTTGGTAAAAAGGCTCCTTGATCGTGGTCTTTTGCCCGAGCAAGTCGGTTATGCTTTGGAGATTTTCAACGGGAAGGTCGTCAGTCTTGTATGAAAACCTTAATGATTTAGGATATTTTGGCCGGAGATAACTATCTTTATGGGCAGATGGTCGTATTCAAGCAGATGGACAACGAACGAATGCAAGTCGCTCTCGGTTCGGTTTCTCAATAAGCACCATTACTTTGACGGCGGGGTGCGCTGGGGCGGGTGTAACTGGAGCCGTAACGGTGAGCAGACCGGAAGCATCGGCTTTACGGTTTCAACGCTTGAGGGCGATGAATATGTCCGCTTCCAATACACACAGACCGACAGGAACACGAACGAAAAGACCGAGCTTGATTATAAGGCTCGTATTGAATCCACGCCCTGCCATTTCGGGGGTCGCCGGTGGTGGTTCATCTGTCCGCTGGTGGTCAATGGCCGGGCCTGTTATCGCCGGGTCGGAGTGCTTTATCTTGGCAATGGTAAGTATTTCGGGTGCAGGCATTGTTATAACCTCACCTATGAAAGCTCTAAGGAGAGCCATAAATTCGACAGGATGTTTCTAAAGATGGGCGTTTCGCCCAAAATGGCAGAGGAATTATTCAAATAAGGGGGTTTTAAGATGACTACGGAAAAGCAGGTCGAGGCAAACAAGCAGAACGCTTTAGTTTCAACGGGGCCGGTGACAGCCGAGGGTAAGGCTCTGGTGTCGCAGAACGCCATTAAGCATGGCATCTTCGCCCGGGATTTGATCATTACATCAGGCGACGGCAAGGAAGATCAGCAGGAGTATGCCGAGCTTTTAGACGGTCTTATCGTGAGCCTTAATCCCAAAGGGCAGATGGAATGTGTCTTGGTCGAAAAGATTGCGGTGGACTTCTGGCGTCTGCGCCGGGTATTACGTTTTGAGTCCGGCAGTATTCGTAAGTTTCTCGATATGGCCATAAGCGACTATTACAACAAGGCCGATTGGGAAGGCAAAAAAGAGCATAAGACAAACGATAAGATTGACGAGGAAATCGTCGAGCAAAAGGGCTTTGTTGACTGGAATAATCGTTATATTAAGGCCCTCAAGAAAGGCGTTGTCGCCTTTGATAAGCCCAAGTGGTCAGGCGATGGTCTTGAAAGTGACATCGAAGAAGATTTAATCCTCATTATGGAATCCATCGGTGAAAAGGTAATGAGTGAGGATGAATATCTGGAGTTTGAAGACAAAGGGTTGGAATTTGAACAGTTAAGGGCAATATTAAAAAGGGCTGGTTATGCTGATACGGACATAGCCGAGGCTCTAATTGGCTCTCTAAAGAAACAAAATAAAGACTACCAGAAGCGGATCGCCGAACTTGAGCAGGAAAAGCTCAAGAATAAGTATGCCGAGGAAGTGGTTGTTAAGACCAGCAGTCTGCCCGCCGGTGACACTTATGAGAAGGTCATCAAATATGAGAAAGCCGTCCAGCGCTCTATCCTGCAAAACCTTGCCTTGCTTAAACGGATGCAATCCATGCGGTAAAACGGCTTTGTTTTGGTAAAAATGTGTGTTTGAGTTTGCGGGTCCTTCCAAGGGGGTGTCGGGTGCGGGTCGGGCGAGGCGCAGTCTGTCAGTGATTTAAAATTTCAAAATGTCATGTCATGGTCAATTTTGTAAAAATAATTCTTTTTTACCGGAGAAATCCCCGCCCGCCTCAGCATGGCCCGTGATCGCCATGTGTTAATTCCTGCCGTGTCATCCGTCATTTCATCAAAGGCCGTGAAATATCTTGCTTTATTTATAAGATGATATAAAATGTTAAATATGGATTTGATTAAAGCACTCGATTCCTACCGCTTGGATAATAAGATTACTCAACAGGCCCTCGCAAAACAGCTTGGTGTGTCTTTTGTGACCGTCAATCGATGGTTTAATTACAAGACCAAGCCCAGTAAAATTCAGCAATATCATATTGAGAAATTTTTGAAGGAGAAAACTAAACATGGCAAACGGTAAAGATAAAATAACGCTCGGCTCGATTCTCAAAGATTCGAGTTATAACCTTTCGCTCTTTGCGGAGAAGGACATCAAGGCGCTTGAGGCAAAGATCAAGATTGTCAAAAACAAGCCTTACGTTGACTGCATCGTCCGTGAAAAAGAAGTCCAGCTAAAACCGGAAGAAGTAGTCCGTCAGCTTTATGCTGTTAAGCTCATCAACGATTATGGTTATCCTAAAAAAAGAATACGTTTTGAGCATCCGGTTAAATTTGGCCGGGAGACGAAATCAGCCGACATCATGGTCTTTGATAAAGACAGGCCAACGGTTGAATACATCATCGTTGAGGTCAAAAAACCCAAGCTCAAGGATGGCAAGGAGCAGTTAAAGTCATATTGCAATGCCACCGGCGCACCTATTGGGGTTTGGTCAAACGGCGGGCAGATCACGCACTATAACCGCAAAGACCCGAATTTCTTTGAGGATATTACCGACATCCCTAAAGCGGATCAGACACTCGAAGATATACTCAAAGAGCGTTTTACATGGCGGGATTTGATTGTCAAGGACGCCCTCTTGAATGACCGGATCACCCTCAAGACCAAGATTGAGGACATGGAAGATGAAGTCCTTGCCAATGCTGGCGTTGACGTCTTCGAGGAAGTATTCAAGCTCATCTTTACGAAATTATACGATGAAACCAAAAGCAAAGACGATAAGGTTATCATTGACCGGACGGTTAAAAAGAAGTTAAAAGCGGATGAGGTCGGGGACTTTGAGAAACTAAAAGCGGTCTTGAAAGACATTGACGACAGTGACTTTCGCATTTTGGAGTTTCGCAACACCGGCCAGACCGACGCCCAGCTAAAGGAAAAGATTCAACGCCTCTTTGACGAGGCCAAGCGGAAATGGCCCGGCGTATTCCCGGATGAAAGCCGGATTGACCTCTCGCCTTCGCATCTGTCAATCTGCGTTTCCAGTCTGCAAGACGTAAAGCTCTTTAATTCCAATCTCCAAGTCATTGACGAGGCTTTTGAATACTTAGTCAGCAAGTCATCCAAAGGTGAAAAGGGGCAGTATTTCACGCCCCGCCATGTGATTGATATGTGCGTCAAGATGCTCAATCCTCAGCGTGGCGAATACATGATTGACACTGCCTCGGGTTCCTGCGGATTTACCGTGCATACGATCTTTCAGCTTACTGGCCACTTGTTTGAGAATACCGAGATTTCAGCCGAAGAAAAAGACGACGTGCTAAAGGTCTTTGGCATTGACTTCGATGAAAAGGTCGTGCGTGTGGCCCGCACCCTCAATCTCATTGCCGGTGATGGCGAGACAAACGTGCTTCACCTTAACACTCTTGATTATGACCGCTGGAATGAGAAGGTTAATAATCCCGACTGGCGGGATACCTACGGCGCAGGCTTCAGGCGTCTTGAGGCGTTAAAGGCGGAGCGCAATTCAAACAAAGAATTTCTCTTTGATATTCTCATGGCCAATCCGCCCTTTGCCGGAGACATCAAGGAGTCAAATATTATCCATAAATACGATCTTGGCTTTAACGAAAAGAAAAAGCCCAAGTCAAAGGTGGGCCGGGACATTCTTTTCATTGAGCGCAATCTTGATTTCTTAAAGCCCGGCGGACGCTTGGCAATAGTATTGCCTCAAGGCAGGTTTAACAACACATCGGATAAGGACATCCGGGAATTTATCGCTGGTAAAGCCCGCATCTTGGCGGTCGTGGGCCTGCACGGCAACACCTTTAAGCCTCATACCGGCACAAAGACCAGCGTTTTATTCTTGCAAAAATGGGATGGCAAGCTCTGCCCGAAGAAAGACGATTATCCTATCTTCTTCGGAGTGTCCGAGAAGTCAGGCAAGGACAATTCCGGCGATTATGCCTATGTCAAAAACGGCGACGGCAAGCCCAAATTGGATAAATACGGCCACTTGATCGTTGATCACGACCTGCATAATCACAAAGGCGAGCTTCCGGACGGCATAGCCGAGGCGTTTATTGACTGGGCAAAGAAGGAAAAACTAAGTTTCTGGAAATAGACTATGCAATATTCAATCGTTAACAAATTACAGTTACAAGGAATATTAAGGATAGATGCAGAATATTATTCTCCCAATTTCTTGCGTTTGGAAAAGACATTAAACGCTCATCGAACGGAACAGTTTTCAACATACAGTTATTTTGTTAAAAAAGGAATCTTTGATTTATCTCCGGATTTTTATAGAGAAAAAGGAATTCCGTTAATTCGCACGTCTGAAATTAAAGACCCGCAAATAGATTTTTCTTCGACTGTCTTTCTGGATGAAAACACACAAAATCTTAACAAGAAAACGGAATTAACGTCAGGCGATATTGTTTTTACAAAAATCGGAGCGTATATCGGTGACGTGGCTATGCTTCCATCGAAATATGAAAGGTATAATTTTAGTCAGAACGTAACCGGCGTTAAAATTAAAAAGGACGCAATTAAGCCGGGATTCTTATTGGCATACCTGCTTTCAAAATATGGTAATGGGCAAATAAAACGGATCATTATGCTTTCTGGGCAGGGTAAGCTCGAATTGGAAGACGTAAAGAATATCAGAGTTGTATCGCTGGAAGAACAAATAAAAGAACTAACGCACAAGATTGTTTTAGAGGCAGAATTATTAAAGGAACGGTCTGTCAGAATTTATCAAGACGCCGAACAAATCCTTCTCTCCGAGCTTGGTCTCTTGAATTGGAAACCTAAGCATCGCCTGTCTTTCGTCAAGAAATACTCCGACATGGACACCGCCGGGCGCATTGATGCCGAATACTTCCAGCCGAAATATGACGAGGTTGTGGACAAAATTAAGCAATACAAGAAGGGCTATAAGCCACTGGACGAGATCGTAACAGTCAAGGACAAGAATACTTTGCCTAAAGATGACGTGACATACCGCTACATCGAGCTTGCGAATATCTCCGCTAATGGCATTATCAACGGATTTATCGAGGCTTTTGGTAAAGAGCTACCTACCCGGGCAAGACGTAAGGTCAACGCTGGCGATGTTATCGTGTCCACGATAGAAGGTTCACTTTCGAGCATAGCATTGATTAAGGATGATTTAAATAATGCGCTATGCTCTACGGGTTTTTTTGTTATCAATTCCGAGAACATAAATTCCGAGACATTGCTTGTTTTGCTAAAGTCGCCTGTCGGGCAGTTACAGCTTAAAAAAGGATGCTCCGGCACGATCTTAACGGCTATCGGAGACGATGAGTTTAAGCGGATTGTCCTGCCGGATTTACCGTCGGGCATTCAGAGCGATATTAAAAAGAAAATTACGGAGATGTATGAAGCAAAAGCGTTATCAAAACGCCTTCTCGACATTGCTAAACGTGGCGTGGAAATGGCGATTGAGAAAAGCGAAAAAGACGCCCAAGACTGGATTGACGCAGAATTAAAAAAACTGGGAGTTAAGTTGTAAAGGAAATTATGCCCGATTTTAAGAAAGAATGGCTTAGTAAAGCGCATATCGATCATTTTGCCCAGTTTATGACTTTGTGGCTCGGCTTTAACTCGTGGTATCGATCTCATTATTCAGAAATAGACAAAAGAGATCGGGCATTCATAGACAAGCTAAAGACCGATTTTACAGGTAGGAATCAAATTTATGGCAGGTTCTGTAATTTAATTGCCGAAGATCCGATAAAAGAAAACTTAAAATTTAAGTCTGATTTAGAATCATTGCACTATTCATTAAATCGAGCGGGCATTAAATATCCCCAAGGTCATTATAATTACAATATCTCATTCGAGACCGCTCTGTATGATTATTCCCTTAGAAAGGCGACTACTGGATATTTAAACTTAATAAAATTGAGGCGTCAGCCGGATAAGATTAAACTGGATGAAATCTATATTGTGAACGATAAACAGAAGTTTTGCCCATGCCTGATTGAAATTTTATATCAAATACGCTGTCATCTTTTTCACGGCGATCTTGAGCCATCAGAGGAGAATCACGAAGTGGTCAAATATTGTTATTTTATTTTGTTTGCCTTATTGAAATAAAATATTCTGTAAAATTGACTTTGATTACGGTTTGTGTCTATAAAATATATGGTATAATTGAGGCATTATGAGAGATTACGAATTATTAACGATAGGGTATGAAGGCCGAGAGATAGACGAGTTTGTTGATCGCTTAAAGCAGTTTAATATCTCTCGTTTGATTGATGTCCGGGAAATTCCACTTTCACGCAAGCCCGGGTTTTCAAAAACTTCTCTCCGGGAAAGACTCGAAGATGAAAATATTGAATACGTCCACGTGAAAGCTCTCGGAAGTCCTTCCGCTATTCGCAATAAATTGAAAACGGACTGGGATTACGATTATTTTTTTAAGGCTTATAGCAAATATTTATCTCAAAATATGGAAGTCGTAAAGGAAGTTTATCAATTCATCAGCGATGGAGTAAATTGCATAATGTGTTTTGAACGTTTCCCGGAGAAATGTCACCGCACTGCGGTTGCCGATAAGATAAAAGAATATGACGGAAACGGGTTAAAAATCAAACACATATAATTACCTTGAAACAAATTGAAAAGAAAAGAATACTTGTCACTGTTAAAGCCTATCCGAATCCCAGCAAAAAATACGGCGAGACCGTATGCTGTGCTGGGGTTGATCTAAGCACTTCCCAATTAGTCCGCCTCTATCCGGTTCCCTTCCGTGATCTTGATAATGACCAGAAATTTAAGAAATACACTATAATCGATGTCGATTGCTTCCCGCCGAACGATGATAAAAGGCCGGAGAGTTTTCGAGTAAATTCTGGTTCAATAAAAGTTGGCCCTTTTCTTGATACCGAAAAAGGCACGTGGCAAAAACGCAAAGAAATTGTTTTGAAGGTTCCGGTTAAATCTATGTGTCAGGTCTATAAAGATGCAGAAGATAAAAACAAAGACCTGTCTTTGGGGCTGATTAAGCCTGAAAGCGTTACGTTTGAATGGTCGAAACAAAGCCTCTCCGATCAGGAAGCCAGAGAGTCGTGTTACGCTCAGTTGAGTTTCTTCGATAAGAAGAAAGACGCCATCGAAGAAATACCATATAGTTTTTATTATAACTTTAAGTGCGCCGGAGTCGCCGATTGTCCGGGACATAAATTATCAATTATTGACTGGGAAATAGGTCAGGCTTTCAGGGATTGGCAGGCTAAATACACCACTGAAAAAGTTTTGTTAGAGAAGATTCAACAACGCTGGCTTGATATTTCCAATACAGCTAAGAAAGACGTCTATTTTTATGTAGGTAATTTAAAGCGTTTCCGAACGACCTTCATGGTCTTAGGTGTATTTTATCCACCCCATGAATTTATTTAATCCACCCGCCTCAGTTATATACCAGATTCTCAAGAAGCTGGGTTCTCCTGCTAATCCCGATGTAATTATCAAAAAGATACGACAGCATGAATTGGGTTTGCCCGCCGAAGACGAATTTATGATGATTTTAAGCTGGCTTGGAAAATGCCAAATGGTTCACAAGATAGATCAGCTCCAATTGCCACCGTCGTCAGTTTCCTCTTATAAGGTGCCTGACCTTTTTGCCGTATTTAATTACTCTGGGAAAATGGTAAAGGCTCTGATTGAAGTAAAGTCTACTGAAACACATAAATTATCATGGAGAGAAGATTACTTTAAGAGTAAACAGAATTATGCGAAGTTATTAGGCGTGCCGTTACTTATTGCATGGAAATTAAAGAAAATGGGCATCTGGTTTTTATTTGACTCACGATTATTGAGCAAGAAGATAAAAAATTATCAAATCGATTTTGAGTTAGCCGCAAAAAATAACCTTATGGGGATTTTAGCTGGGGATTTTCTTGTATTTCTAAGGAAAGGAGTCGGATTAAACTTTAGATTCAAGAAGATTAGAAAAGAAAAAACAGAGCAATCCACAGATGGTCATACAGAAACGTGGGTAATGAGAATTGAAGACGCCTTTTTTACTAATGGAGAAGGTCAAAGAATGACCCGTTTTGGTGCAGGATTATGGGCACTTTTTATAGCCTCTCCAATCGAAGACAAGCAAGTTTTTGATGGTGACTACGTCAATCAGAGTTGGATTTTGATGCAAGATGACAGTATGCAATGGGCTCACAAGATTCTATCGATAATGCTTGAATTTCAGCAAGGGCCTGAAGGGCAAATAGATTGGCAGGCCATTATACGGGATTACCGAATACCTATTGAATTTGAAAAAGTTAAACTGGCCGCTGAAGAAGGAATTAAGCTAAAAATCGTGCAATATATCATGAATCAACAGCCACATATTATCCCTGATTTTTTAAGTTAGTTATTTTGATGGTAGTAATTGAATGAGTTTTCGTTGGTCTTTTACCGGCTTACGTAAATATGGCCTTAGCAAGCGTTCGGTGATCACCCGCTTTGTCAGTGGATCGCCTAATTGCTCAAGGGCCTTAACGACTGTGCCGTCCAGACTCAAAAGCCGGACATACTGGCACACTCGGACTCTGGAAACGCCGATCTTGCGTGCAAGGTCGCTTTCGTTCTTGGCTTGGCCGGATTCAATCATCCGGGCGTATTCCTTGGCCCGGAAGATGGGGTTACGGTAGGTTGGCCGGGGCTTCGGGATAGGCGTCGGCTTAGGTTCGAACTGGAAGGTTATAGAAAAGACTTTCTCCGTGAGCCAGTGCGGGGAGCCATTTCTTTGTAATATCCGAACTTGCCAGTTTTTTGGAAATTGCCTTGTAGTACGCTTCAATTTCGGGGAATTGGTAGAGGTCAAGACGAATCTTGTACCATTTAGTTCGGATTTTGGTTGCGAAAGCCCCATGCGGTAAGCGTGGGGCTTTCTCTTTTTCAGGGTCAAAACCCCACACCCTAATTTCTCTGAATAGGAGTTGGAAGAGGTCTTTTTGATCCTCAATAGGAAGGACGCTAATTACCTTGTCGAATTCTTGAAGGGTTTTTGCCACGCTTTCCGCATCAAGAGTGTCTTGCTTGCAGCGCTCAATTGCTAAATCCAATTTTTCTTTTCTTGTCTCCAGGGCAGTTTTTTCGCTTAGGAGCCTTTTGTATTCGTCACTGATTTCTTTGCCTATGTTATCTTTGTCTTTCATTATTTTTATCAGCCGATTGATTTCTGCGGTGGCCTTGATGGTCTTGTGGACGATCTGTTCTTTTTCTGCCTCAAGCGGCTTAATTGCCTGCGTGTTATGCTTGGCAGTATTCTTGATAGCCGACTCAATCAATGACTTATTCTTCCCAAGCTCCGAAAGAGCGCTTTTGATTACACCTTCAAATTCTCTGGCAGGAAGCATCCTGACCTTGCACGGACTATTTTTGCCAAAATCCACAACTCTGCCGCAAGCATAATAAAGATACGGCCTCCCGGACTTATCCTTCTTGCCAGAAGGGTAGGGGGTAATTGCCGTCTCACACTCACCACACTTCAAAATCCCCTTAAGCAAATGCACATGGTCATCCTTTTGGTAAGCTTCCTGACGAGGCTTCTTCGAATAAAGCTTATCCTGAACCGCCTTCCAATCCTTCTCACTGACTAACGCCTGATGCTTGCCCTTGTATTCCTCGCCGCCCAAATGCACAAAGCCTTTATAGATTGGATTAGAGAGAACCTTCTTAATCATATCCTCATTAAAACGGTTCGCTCCGACAGTGACCTTTTTACCATCCTTACGAACAACATCTCTTGACTTTGTTCGTAGCCCAGAATCATTCAAAGTATTCGCGATCTCAGAAGGCTTCTGCCCGATGAGAAAATGTTTATAAATTTTCTTCACAGCGTTGCTCTCTTGCTTATTTATAAATAACCTTTGATCTTCCTTGTTGTAATCGTAGCCATAAGGCATCCAGCCACCATGCCACATGCCAAGCCGCGCACGAGCCTTCATCTTGTCTCTGGTTTTTTCTGAAACATTTTCGCGCTCATACTGAGCAAAAGAGAGGAGGATATTTAGCATAAGCATCCCCGTCGCGGATGAGGTGTCGAATTGTTGCGTAGCTGAAACAAAAGTCACTTTATTTTCCTTCAAAATATCCCAAATCTCATAGAAATCGCTAATGCTCCGGGCAAGCCGTTCAATCTTGTAAACCATCAACACATCAATCTTGCCGGAGCGAACATCACTAAGGGCTTGTTGAATGCCTGGCCGCTCAAGGTCTTTGCCTGAGTAGCCCGGATCGGTATAAGAGCCGACAAATTCCCACCCTTTTTCTTTTTGAATTTCGATGTAGTGCTTGCAAATATCGATCTGAGACTCAATCGAGCTGTAATTGCCCTCAGCCTGCTCATCAGTAGAAACACGCGCATAAACAAAACAACGAACCATAATAGGCTCTCCTTCCTTTAGAATTAAACAGACACATTATACCATAAACAACAAGGGGGTCAAACAACAAAAATCCGAACTATACATCAGATAATTGAAGCATTGAAACATTAACAGATTGACTCTATCCCTGAGAAGGGTATAATAAGGGTTAATCTGGAGCAATATGGCCTTTTTTGGTATTGTGGTTGATATTGTAAACCAAACGCTTATCTCATAAGGGGTAACCATCTATGGAAGATTTACGCAAATACCTGATAGTCCGAGAAGCAGCTAAACGCCTCGACATCAGCGAGGAGGCCGTGCGCGACCTAATAAACAACAAAGAACTCAAGGCTGTAAAGATAGGGCAATGGCGCATAAAACCCGACGAGTTAGAAAGATTTATTAAATCAAGAGAGAACATGTAGGGCGGGGGGTTGTAGTATGGATTATCTACAATGGAATGACCTGATTGCTAAACATTTCTTCAATCCAGAAGAAGCAGGGAAAGAAGTTCTTCTCTATGTAAATCAGGATATCATTGAGGAAATTGGCCAACCTTATGGCTGTGGACTTCCCGATTTTATTAATGCGGTGAAGACAGGGCCGGGATGGACGACCCGCTCAGGTTTCTGTCAGATGGCATTGCAAACCTGCATAAACTGGCGTGCGAAGGGACTGGAATATCCACCTTATATAGCTTATCTTGCTTGTTTTGTCCTAGCGGGAGGAACTGAGACAGATATGAAAGTGAAAGAGAGCGCTTATTATCCCCGTCTTAGAAAGCTCCTTGGTTTGCCAGATGATGCAAGGTTTGCTTCTTTTAGCCGCGTGTCTGTTCTATGGGATGATTTGGAGAAATGGTCTAGGGAAGATAAGCATGAAGAATTTGGCAGGTTTGTATATGATATCTGGGGAAGTATGATCTGGGTTGGTTTGCCTCGTTTTCAGACTCTTATTTCGGCTAAGGAGAGAAAGAGTTTGATGGAATTCTTTGCTGAAGCTGATCTGGATCCCTCTGACCCTCCTTCACAACAAGTTCTCCTTAAGAAATTAATATATTATGGAGATCATCTTTTTCAAAGAAGGACAAAAGGAGTGCTCAATTCTCAAGGCGGTGATAACGCGATACTTAAAGAAAAACTTCTTGATATTATCATGGATGAACTTGAGGGTTGGGATGGTAGTGTTCCAGAGCAGGATGAACGGGCATCAAGAGTTTCTTATAGCGTGCAAAGTGGCCTGCGGTTGTGTATGGAGATTGATACTGTCGCCGATAAGGTTGATTTTACTGTGCGCTTGAAGACGAATCGGCAATTCTCTGGTGACGAATTGATTTTTAATTCATTGAGCTTAAGCGAAAAATTAGTTTGCAAGGATCCTGGACAGGGATGGTCAAAAGTTATCAGAAAAGAAGATGGTAAAAAGTTTAAAGCTGAAGAACTAGATTGGTTGCATGGCATCCAGTTAGAAGATACATCTAACAAATGGAAGGCAAAGTTGCTTGGGGCCTCTGCCCGGTTATTTATTTCAGGGAAGAATGAAGGTTTCTCTGGATGGGTAGAGAGTCAGCGCCTTGAACGGGGCATTCCTATTAAGATTGCTGTTTGCGGTTCCGATATTGAGAAAGTCAAATCCTGGGGAGAAACTCATTGCGTTGATTTCAGGGAATTGGTAGTGAGTGGTTTGCCTAAAGATTGGAAACTTTTTGAAGGGGCTAATGCAAATGCTTCTTGTCCGGATGTCGATGTGCTTACTCTGCCGTCAGGCGTCAGACTCGCTCTCAAAGGGGGCATTAAAGTTGGGGGTGGCAATACCTATTTGCGTATAGCTCCTCCGTGGATAGCATTGGAGAATATTGCTGGAACAGAGGTTCCAATTGTCAATGGTAATCCCCTTACGCGGGCTAGTGATGAGGCGCATCTATGGAGTCTTCCAGAGGATACTGGTGTCAATGTAATATTGCGTGTTGAAGCGGAAGTGGAAGGCCGGAGATTGTCTAAAGTTTTGCGCTTGGAAGAACCAAGTCTCGCAGAGAATTATCATCCTCCCAAGCGGGATGTTGTTGGCAATATTCTTCATGAACAAGGTAATAATGGGACAACCTTCAGTGGTGCTGTAGCTCATGTTGAACAAGCGGCTCCTTTATCAGGGTTGGAATTCATTCGACCTTCTAATCGCAGGTGCATCTACTTTGTTGGTGCCCCAGGGCAGATGTGTGAGTGGCCCATTCAACGGATGCCCTCTTGGATGCCTGAATGGGCTCTCGAAAAGATCGGCAGGAAAGAATGGATAGTGACCTATTGCCGGAAGTCTCTTGAAGAACCCAGCAATACTTCCGGTAACTTAGACCTGCGACAGGTGAAGAAATGGAAAGAACTTGTTTGGTTTAACCGGAAGAAGTATAAATTGCCATTAATACCTCTTGTGAAGAAGAGATGGTTGGAATACGTCGAGAGTGCACAACATGTCTGAACAGTTGATATATGTGATGAGCACATTAGGAGAGACTAATCTTACTCGCTTCAATGATATAGCTAAGCGACTGTATGCTCCTGAAGATGATGAGGATTATGATTATAACGTACACTTTCAGAGGGTACGCTATCTTGAAGCGCTTGGTTATTGCGAATTTGACTATGACCAGCGGCGTGTATTTATGTGTCCTCCTGCTTTTGTTCTTTTGCCTTCTTTTGGGTTGCCCAGAGTATTAATGACCGGGGCTAGGACGCCTAAACTTGTTGAGGGAATCAAGAACTCTGTTAAGGACAGAAAGGACAAGGCAGTTTTTAGTAAGTGGAGACAGAGAAATGCAAAAATGAACCTGCCCGATGCAGCAGTGATAGATGCGGTTGATACAACCGTGCTTAACGAGATTGCTTTAGAAAACGGCATCACTCTTAGTGCTGAACGTCCAGCTGCATGGGATTTAGCGAACAAGTCAGTTTCTGTAGATTTTATTGAAAGTAAATTGCATTTTGAGCCCAGGACAGAAATTAACTGGGCGAGAAAAGATTTTGATGTTCAGCGTTTGGGGTTTTCTGGACAGCAAACAGGTGGGGGGTATAGGTTGAGCGAATATATCAATCCAGATAACCAGCAAAGAAGGCATTGGATATGGGATGGAAATACGGCTAGTGACGTTCATCGGGATTGGGGACGTTATATTGCACTGAAACATGCAGGGAAAGTGATACTCAATTATGATGAGGAATCGCAGGAGTTACGGGTGCCTTTATGGGTGCCTTTACCATGCCTACTGGCGAGGGCTGTTACATTATGCAGCGGTCTGGCTCCGGTAGTTCAGAAAAGTCCAGCCATCGGTGACTTACCGGAGGGATGCTATTTACAGGTTTATTCTGATGTTCTTGCAGAGATAGCTAGAATTGTCGCTGTGAAGACCGGACAAAAGATTTTTAATAGGGAATGATTAGAAAAGCACGAGGTGATGGATGATCGACCCAATAGGGGCATTTGAGGAAATACGCGAAAATTTTATACTCTATATAAAAACTGCGTTTGGGACGAAGTTCAGAAGTTTTGAAACCCGTAGGGAAGCACTGCTACGTCAGAACAGGGTACTGACGCAGCCTCCCTGGATAGAACCCTTGCCAAGGTATCTAAGTAGTGGAACGAAGGTACCGGGACTTACGGAGACAGATTTACCCGGTATGGGTCCTGGGGGTGTCAGCTTATTCAAGTCATTCGTGCGATGTGGTTTGATAGGTGATTATGAACTGCATTCTCACCAGAAGGAGATGCTCACGAAGGCGTTGCAGGGAAGGAATTGTGTTGTCACGGCAGGAACAGGTTCGGGTAAGACAGAATCATTCCTCATGCCTTTGTTCGCTCAGATCGCTAAGGAAGCAGGCCGATGGACTCCTCCAGGAACTCAGCCAGCTCATCTCTTCGACTGGTGGAAAGATGACGGATGGAAAGAGAGTTGCAGGAATGGCAGCAGGCTGGTGAGAAGTTACCGTATATCCCAAAGGGAGCACGAAACCAGACCAGCTGCAGTGAGGGGACTCATACTCTACCCTATGAATGCGCTTGTTGAAGATCAGCTTACCCGGTTGAGGAAGGCTCTCGATTCTGACGCGGCGGATAGCTGGTATAGCCGTCACACAAACGGCAACAGGGTATATTTAGGTAGGTACAACGGGGAAACACCTGTTCCGGGAAGCGAATTCAAGCAGCCTGACAAGAGAGGAAATCCCCGCCTTGACCGGAAACGTATCGAACGCCTTGTAGAAAAAATGGACTATGTCGATGATGCTTTCCATGCCGCGAGTGATTACGTGGCGCGTACGGGAGAAGCGGACAGCAGGTTCTTTTTCCCTCGCATCGGCGGTTCGGAGATGCACAATAGGTGGGATATGCAGGATAATCCGCCGGACATACTCATCACGAATTTTTCTATGCTGAGCATCATGATGATGAGGGAATGCGATCAGAAGATATTCGATAAGACCCGTGACTGGCTAGCTTGTCTGGATGTGCCAGAAGGAGAACGCGAGGCCGAAAAGCCGAACCGCATTTTCCACCTTATAGTTGACGAACTTCATTTGTACAGGGGTACTGCCGGCGCAGAGGTGGCGTATCTAATGAGGCTGTTGCTTCTCAGATTAGGGCTTCATCCGGATCATCCGCAGCTGCGGATTCTCGCGTCAAGCGCTTCTTTAGAGCCTGGTGATCCCAGGTCTATGAGGTTCCTGAAAGATTTCTTCGGGACGGCTTCTGATTTCGAGATCATCAGAGGATATCAGCAGCCTGTCCCTCCTTTGCCACCAGCACAAGATTTACCTGTGGAGCCGTTCATGTATCTGGTAGATCATTCCGGGGAGCTCAGTGATAGAGGCCGGAAGAATGATCTTTTGAAAGAGGCGTGCAGGTTGCTTTCAGGCAGATCAGTTACAGATCACCTGCAATTATTCACCCAGTTGAGAGGTTTTAATTTAGCTTCGAGGATGCTTAACGCATGTACGGTTGGAAGCGAACTCCGGGCCGTTTCACTGGACACATTTGCTGAGAGGATATTCGGGGAAAACAATGAACAGACGCGCAAAGCCGTCCGGGGATTGCTTTTGGTGAGAAGCCTTTACGATGAATTCGCGAATGAGCCCGGCCATCCGCACGGCCTTCCTTCCTTTAGACTTCACTACTTTTTTAGGAATATCGACGGGTTATGGGCGTCAATCCGGCCTGATACTGGTGCAACTGACTTTTGCCCCGCGGGCGAGCTTTATCCTGCATCCAAGATCATATCAGGGGACGGTTACCGGGTTCTGGAATTGTTATATTGTGATAACTGCGGCACGTTGATGTTCGGGGGGAACCGTTTGACCGAGCAGCCGGGCGTATGGGAACTTCTGGCTACAACTCCTGATATAGAGGGGATTCCCGAACGTCAGGCGGCACGTCTCGTTGAACGAAGAAACTTCCAGGACTATGCGGTTTTCTGGCCGCAAGCTGAGCAGCAATACGGGAATCCAGGGAATTGGAGCCAAAGCAAATTCGCTGGGCAAAGCAGCCGTACATCCACTGCTTCCTGGAAAGCAGCGAGCCTCAACATACGCACGGGGCATGTCAGGCTCGAACATGAACTGGCCGATGAGGAACCGGAGCAATGGGTTAAAGGATTCCTCTTCGATATCGACATCAGCGGGGGAGACAGGGCGGAGGAATTCAGAGCGCTCCCATCTCTTTGTCCGGCCTGTTGCGCTGACCACAGGAGACGTCATCGCCGCTCTCCAGTGAGGGGATTCAGGACAGGTTTCTCTAAAGTTAGCCAGATATTTACAAAAGAACTTTTCTATCAGCTTCCAGAATCCAGTCGGAAACTCGTGGTTTTTTCTGACAGCCGGGAAGATGCTGCCCAGATTTCAAACGGTGTGGAGAGGAATCATTTCACAGACCTTGTGCGCGAGACCGTGTATGACGAACTGCTTATGGACGTGACAGGAGAGCCGCAGCTGATAGCGGAACTGGAAGAGGATATAAACAGGAACGTATTCAGTCCGGCAGCCCAGAGGTACCGTTTAAGAATAACAGAGGCGCTTTTTACGGAATTGCGGGATTTGATTGAGATGGCATCGCAGCCGGAAGAGGGACAGATAGACCGATTCCGGAGGGATATTCAGAGAGCGAAGGAGAAACTAGCAGAGATACGAAGTAGGGCACAGGAAAGAGTAGTGCCTATAGCGAGATTACTTACACCACCGAACAACGTCGATGATTGCGGAACCCTCATCAGAAGGCTCCTTCACATCGGTGTTAATCCTGCAGGCTGTGACATCTTGATGCAGGAACATGGGTGGGACAGGCAGTGGCATCATTGGACTGTCCTTTTTGATTTCGGGAGGTTAAGCTGGAGGCAAGACCTTCCTGCTGATCAGCAAGGTGTGATTATAGCGCGGCAAAGGATACATGAGAATCTGAGAAGAACCCTGGCTGATCTGTTTTTTAGTAGATTGTATTTCAGTTTTGAATCGTCTGGATTGGGGTGGCCGCAGGTATCATTAAGTCAGGAAGCGTGGGAACGGCTGGCCGCGGCATCCGGATTAGGAGTGGCTGATTTCAGGGAAGCATGCGATTCCTATTTGCGGATTCTTGGAGACAAATACAGGCATGAAGCCTCGGAATATCCGCTGACAGACTATCCGAATTATGCTGATGCTGTGGCTGCGCTCAAAGGTTATGTCAGGAAGGTGGCAAATAGAAAAACTGTTCCCGAGATGGATTTAGGTAATGCAATCTTTCAGGCACTCAGGGAATCTGGACACGCGAACGCTGTCATTATAATCAGGCATCTTGATATTAAAGTAGCTCTGGAAGATGATCCTGTCTGGAATTGTCCTGTTTGCGGGAGAAGCCATCTACATAAATCCGTCGGCACGTGTACTAACTGCTTGGCGGATTTGCCGGATACTCCTACGCAATCTTGCATAGATGTCTGGAGGACAAACCATCTCGCCAATGCCGCCGCGCAAGGACGTGAACCGATAAGAATTCACTGTGAGGAATTATCAGCACAGACAGACGATCAGTTGGAGAGACAACGGCATTTTAGGGACATGATAATCAACCTGCCTGGCTCAGAGAGGCAATTTTTGAATCGGGTAGATGAGATTGACGTGTTGAGCGTGACGACGACGATGGAAGTTGGTGTCGATATCGGTAACCTTCAGGCGGTCATGCTCGCAAATATGCCGCCGATGAGATTTAACTACCAGCAAAGGGTAGGGCGGGCAGGAAGGCGTGGCCAGGCGTTTGCGGCCGTCCTTACATTGTGCAGGGGCCGCAGCCATGACGAGCATTACTTCTCGATGCCTGAACGCATAACCGGTGAGGCTCCTCCTGTGCCGTTCCTGACCATGAACCAGGACAGGATTGTGCAGCGCTTGCTTGCGAAAGAGTGCTTACGGCAGGCGTTCAGACACATCGGTGTCCGTTGGTGGGATGGACCGGAGAATCCTCCTGACAGCCACGCAGAGTTCGGGGTGGTGAGTGATTGGGACAGGAACAAACCGTTAATAGTTGATTGGCTAACGGCGCATAAGGAAGAGCAGAAACAGGTCATAAGAGCATTGACGGGAAGAGAGAGGGATGACCTTCTAGAATGGCTTGAGACAGCTCTTCCTTTATGGATCGACCATGTGATAGAAAATCCTGAAGTCACGGGCGATGGTCTTGGGGAGCAGCTTGCTGAAGGTGCGGTCTTGCCGATGTTTGGTATGCCGTCGCGGACAAGGGAGCTGTATCACAAGCTGAAAGGGGAGAAGGCATACACTATCAGCCGTGATCTGGAGATGGCGATAACAGAATTCGCTCCAGGTTCCCAGAAGACCAAAGATAAGGCCATACATACGGCGATCGGTTTCACCTCACCGTTGTATTACCGCCATCCGCAATGGGAAACTTCCGACCCTCTACCCTACAGGTTATGGATGCAGCGATGCAAAGCTTGCGGTTATACAAAAACTGAAGCAGCCGAGCAGTCACCGCAACAGTGCCCAGGTTGCCACGTTGCCCGCGATGATACAAAGACATTCGATGAGTTTCAGATAGTGATACCGGATGCTTTTCGTACAGACCTGACAAGAGGGGAGGACGCGAAGGACGATTTCAATGTCTATTTCGGGATACCTTCGGCACTTGCCGAGACATCTCCCCATCTGACTGACACGAGGCCCGGGGGGTCGAATATCATTTCATCATTATCCGACGACGGGCGTGTATGGCGTATCAACGATAATGCGGGAAATTTATTCGAGGGGGCATCTACAACTACTCCGCCGCCTCCTGACAGGCAGAATGCGGGCAGAGTGCCAACTCTGACAAACCAGTGGATTGATATCCGGTTCAAGGATCCCGAAGGTGACACAGAATCCCTGGCGCTTGCAGCTGGCAAGACTACAGAAATTCTGAGGCTGCGTCCAGCCGCCGTTCCTACTGGGTTGAATCTTGATCCTGCGCATTCCAACAGGGCGGTGAGGGCAGCAGTCATTTCTGCTGCATTTATGCTTCAGCGGGTTCTTGGTGATAACTTTGACATCGATCCGGAAGAGATCGAGGTTGCGAACCTCACCGTGCGGGCTCTAGCTAATGGCAGGAATGTAGGAGAGATAGTGTTGAGTGACCGATTGCCAAACGGAGCTGGTTTCGTCAATCAAACACATCAGAATATCGTCGGCATATTAGGGGAGATATGCAACCCAACACGGGCAGGCTCTTATGCAGGAATAATCCAGACCCCTCAACATGCCGGGGCGTGTGACCATGCTTGCTATGATTGCCTTATGGTCTACAGGAATATGACCTACCACGGCTTGCTAGACTGGCGGCTGGGTCTCTCATATCTAAAAATATTGCTGGATTCAGGATATCAGGCAGGGCTCGATAATAATTTTTCGCAGATTGAATTACAGGGATGGCTCGATGACGCTGTGAAATTGCGGGACGATTTCATAATATACTTCGGATATACTCCCCAGACATGGGGGGTACTGCCGGGTTTCATTGCGGGAACACAGAGGTATTTGATTGTTCATCCTCTTTGGGATACAGCTAATCCGATAGGTATTCTTAGGGAGGCAGTAACTGCAGCAGGTGGGAGCAACGTAAGATTTATGGATACTTTTAATTTGCTGAGGCGACCAGGATGGTACCGTCAGCACATGAGATAATAAAAATGAAAGATCAAATGCAAATACCAGTATTGTCATTCTTTACAGGAGGTGGATTCCTAGACATAGGTTTTGAACAGGCAGGGTTCAAGGTGGTTTGGTCTAATGAGGCAAATCCTATTTATGCCGAGTTATACTCTTATGGCATGACTAAATGGAAGCAATTAGTGCGTGCAGAAGCAGGGGAAGTGAAGATTAGCAATACACAGAGCATAGAGAATATTTATGCGCCTGAAATTATTGAAGAAGCTTTCTCTAGTCAGAAATCTGGTTTTTTTGGTGTGATTGGCGGGCCTCCTTGCCCTGATTTCAGTGTTGGTGGAAAGAATAAGGGAGGGAAGGGTATTAATGGCAGGTTATCTAAGACATACGTTCATAGAATATGTAAGATAAGTCCTTCATTTTTCGTGTTTGAGAATGTTTCTGGTCTTTATAAGACGAAGATTCATCGGGAGTTTTTGGAAAAACTTGAGTATAGGCTTGAGAATGCAGGATATTGTCTTGATATGAGAATTCTTAATGCTTTGGAGTTGGGAGTGCCTCAAGATAGGGAACGTTTGATAATGATTGGTATCAAAAGTTCTATTGTGAAGGACTGTCTTGGCAAGACGTTAGATGTTAAGAAAAGAGGATGGTTCCCTTGGCCTAAGAAGACAAAATATAGTAAAGCAAAGGAGAAATTTTCTTGGCCAGGCATAGTTGAGACTAAAACATCTCCTAGAAAGCCCCGGAATGTTCCTAAGGAGCTAACAGTTGATTATTGGATAAATAATGGAAGTTTGTCAGAAGAAACAAGTAATGCTTTGGATGCTTTTAAGGCTAAGTCAAAGAAATTTCACATTATTAAGGAAGGGGATACAAAAAGGAAGTCTTTTAAACGGCTACATCGGCACAGATATAGTCCTACAGTTTGTTATGGACATAATGAGGTGCATTTGCATCCGTGGGAACCTCGCCGATTGAGCGTGAGGGAAGCAATGAGGATTCAAGGTATACCTGATGAGTATGAATTGCCTTCGAAAGCTACATTGTCTTCAAAATTTTCTATTGTGTCAAATGGAGTCCCTGTTCCGTTAGCTTTTGAGGTTGCTAAGAAATTACGCAAATTTTTTGATAAAGGAAATATCTTAGAGGATAAGCATGGCAATACATAATACCTCTTATGATGCAGCGAATACCGCGGTCAGAGCGTTTCTTACTAAGGTTGGCGCAAAATATTTAGGGCGTTCATTTAATACGGGCTCTGGTACAGGTAAAAGTGTGTGGTTAAAAATAAGGGATGGCGTTTTTGAGGGTAAGTGTTGTTATTGTGGCAAACCTTCGCTTGATCTTCAGATAGAGCATTTAATTATGTTCAACCGTGAAGAATATGGTCTTCATCATCCAGGAAATGTTGCTCCGGTATGTAGTGATTGTAATAAACGGGGGAAAGATGATTCGGGTAAGCACTTATCTTGGGAGGCGCATCTGCGGGATGTTTGTTCTAAGAATAATGATGTGCAAGATTTTGAAATCAGAAAGGCAAGAATTCTGAATCATATCGAGAGAGGAGAGTTTGCTTATCCTAAACTTAGCGCGAACGAAAAGCATTCTATCCGGGTTATTGCCGAATCTCTTTATCATAATATTACGACTGAGACTGAGAATTCTTTGATGTTGTATGAGAAGATTACCGAAGCCTTTGTAGGTAAAGCTGGAGGAACGGTTAAATAGAATGGATATTTGGTCAAAAAAGAAGCGTAGTCAGGTAATGTCTAGGATTCTTAGTAAGGATACAAAGCCAGAGCAGAAAGTTCGGAAAATGCTCACGGCTATGGGTTACCATTACAGGTTGAATGTTAGGAATCTGCCGGGAAAACCGGATATCGTCTTGCGTAAACATAATGCTATTATTTTTATTCATGGCTGTTTTTGGCATTTACATTCACATTGTAGAGATGGCACAATCCCGAAAACAAGGGTTTCTTATTGGCGAGAGAAGCTCATGAGAAATAAGGCAAGAGATATTCAACATAAAAAAGAATTGCGTCGGCATGGTTGGAACATCCTTAGACTTTGGGAATGTGAGATAGAAAAGAGACCCGGAAAAACTATCGAGAAAATACGACGTTTTATACTCTCTTCAAAAGACTAATATGATTTTACCCCTTCATTAAATCTCGCCTTATTTCTTCTCCTTCCTGAGTTAGTTTGTATATTCTTCCTGTTTTTGCTTCTGAATTTAAACATTCTGCCAGTCCTTTACCGACCAGGCTTCTCAATATGTCGCTTGTGTTGTTTATGCTTATTTTTGGGTTGAGTTCTTTGGCTTTTTGTTGTGTTTGTGTTGGGGTCATGGGGTGGCTTAATGCGATAATCACTGCTTTTCGTTGTTTTCCTTGTGCCCATCCATAGAGGTTAATATCGCTCATCCTATCGAGGTTGGGCTTTTCCTATTCTTAAATTTTATACTCAAGTTATACCTTTCGTGTGGGTAATACTTGGGTGGTATTTGGTTTAGAAGGGATGATGTGCCTATATCAAGAAATGTTTGTAGTCTTTTGAGCCGGTGAAGTAGGATTTGTCTGATTTTTGTGCGATTAGAATGTGGACTGGTTTTTTCGTGTCCCTATATTTTTTTAATTGGTCGATTGTATCTTTTATTTGGTTTTTTGTGTAGACATAGCATATTAACAGTCTTTCGTGGCCCTTTCTGCTTTTGATTAATTTCTTAAAGTTTTTTGCTATCCTATGCATGGCATTTTCGTGTTCGATATTAAGTTGAACATTTTTTTCATCCTTTATTATTGCAAAATCTGAAGGAGATCGGCCCCCAGGCTCAGGGGTAATAGATAAGTTCATGTGGTTTTCTTTGTTTATCTCTTTGATAGTTAGAAAAACTGCTATGTTGATCAAGTAGGTGTGTTCATGATATCCAAGTATGTCTACTGTTTTACGTCCACTAATTAAGTTTAAGTTTCCAGAATAAAGTTTTTCAACCTTACTCTTAAATATGCGGATAAACTTTTTTGCAATATCACCCATATGGTCGCCTTTTTTTATGTCTTAGATGTAAAGCTCCTATAAATATATGCTGTCGGTGGCAGTGGTCTTTCAGTGTAAATTATAAAAAGTTGTTCGTTACTACTTCTGGGTATGGATAAGGAGAATTTATTGAGTATTGCGAAGGAACGGGGGTTTGGGAGTATTGAGGATTATGTCCGAGCTAATTTGCACTATCTACCAATGGAGAAGCAGGAGCTTTTCCGGCATATAACCGGCTATCAGCTCCTTGATCCTGTCAAAGAGCAGGGGGAAAAATATTCCGGGGTAAATTATCATGGCAAAGATTAACATCTCATTTCGTATAAAGCCCGCTCACTACAAGGCAATACGAGAAGAGTTGGTGCGAGGCAAGACTCTTACTGGAGTTTTTGAAGAAATGCTTGATAAGAGGTTCCCAGTGAGTTCTTTCAGGGATTGATGTTGTAGATACAAAGCTTAAATAGTAGTGGACTATCCATGTGTTGCCGTGTATCGGCGGAGAATAAAAATGGACAAGAAAGGATGGTATATTGCGCCATTGGCGATGGCTTTGTTGGTTGTTGTTGGTTTTATATTAATTGCCACATTCGTTCCAGCTGTAAAGTCAACAGTAATGGACTTTTTACATGCAATATTCGGCGGGTAATTTTTTGATGAACAAGAAGGCTCAGGTGACCTGCCCCCATTAGTTGTGCCAAAAGTTGTGAGAGTTTAATGGCGACGGCTGAAGCCATCTTGGTTGAATTGCTTCCGGTGCCGGAGGCTTATAACCCAATGAGCCATGCGGACGGATTGTGTTATATTCCCACCGCCAGCGTTCCACCAGCACCTGAGCTTCATACAATGTATCAAAGATTTCAACATTTAACAACTCATCCCGTAGTCGTCCGTTAAAGGATTCGATATATCCATTTTCCCAAGGGCTCCCCGGTTCAATATACAACGTTTCCACTCCGATCCGCCTCAACCACCAACGGACACGCTCAGCGATAAATTCCGGCCCGTTATCTGAGCGAATATATAACGGGACTCCTTTCTCAATGAATAATCGGGATAATACATCAATCACATTCCTGGAATTAAGTTTCCGTCCAACCTCTATAGCCAAACATTCCCGGCTGTACTCATCGATGATTGTTAACATCCTCATTTGCCGGCCATTCGATGTCCGGTCATGGACAAAATCATAACTCCAAACGTGATTGTGATGTTCAGGTCGCAATCGGATGCAGGAGCCGTCATTCAGCCATAACCGTCTTCGTTTGGGTTGTTTCATGGGCACTTTTAGGCCTTCCCGTCGCCATAAACGCTCGACGCGTTTATCATTTAATGGCATCCAGCCGGATTCGCGCAACAATTCAGCAATCTTGCGGTATCCATACCGTCCATATTGTTTAACCATATTGATCATGGCCTCAACCAACGCCCCCTCATCATATCGGCCTGAACATTCATATTGCTGCGTTGATCTGGGTTGTCCAAGCACTTTACACAACCGCCTTCCCGATACTTTCGGAAATTTATCCTTCACCCACACAATCGCCCGGCGTTTCTTGGCCGGGCTTAGAAGTTTCCCTCGGCCACTTCCTTTAAAATAGCGTTATCTAATGACAAATCGGCAACTAGTTTCTTCAACCGGGCGTTTTCTCGTTCTAACTCTTTATACTTCTTGGCTTGATCTATTTTCATCCCGCCGTATTCTTTTCGCCAACGGTAATACGTCGCATCCGTTATTCCTACCTGCCGACACGCCGCGGAGATATCCAATCCTTTTCCTTGCTGGATTTCTACTTCCCGCAACTTCATGATGATTTCTTCCGGTTTGACTCTTTTTCCCATTTTTGACCCCCTTTTGGTACAATTATTCTATCACAAAAGGTGGC
>CAZAXH010000015.1:0-41396 GCA_964489065.1 uncultured Planctomycetales bacterium
CGGGCGGTGAAGAGTGGGGAGGTGAAGCTGTATGAGGATGCGGTGAGGGAGCTGCTGGGGAAGACAGGGGCGACGCGGCGGACCGTGAAGAGGCGGCTGGCGGCGTGGGGCATCACGGCGAAGAACTTTTATGAACTGCGGGCGCAGGGAGATCAGGATAAAGACCTGTCTTCAAGTTCTGCGGTTAATTATAATGTCACGCCTGCGGAATATCAGGCTTGGATGACCCGTAATTATGAAAAGAAAGATGCGGAAACGGCTGCCGCTTTGAATTTATCTTATGCGCAGCAAAGAGTCCGCATGCAAGGGAATCGTCTGGCATTTACCCCGGCGCAGGAGCAGGAACTGGAACGCAGTATATTTATGAGCGTTGATCTGCGACAAGACAAGGCGTTACGCGTTTACGCACGCGGTGTTCAAAAGAAAATTCTTGAAATTTTGGTAGATGAAAGCCGTGTCAGGGTCCGGCTGAACGATCTTTCGGCCTTGCACGCGAGTCTGGTGAATAATATGATCGGCGATCAGACTCTGGACATCAGCGACGGGTCTGTCTTGGGCGTTTATGAGCCATTCAGGGATCTCTTGGCCGGAATGACTGCCTTCCCGATGACGATTCATGGTCCGCATTTAATGCCGAATTTCAGCGTGGTCTTGGAAGTCCGCACGCAAACGGAGCAGGTCCTGCGTATCCGTAAAGCTGCGGAACAAATCTTGAAACAAAGCCGTTTACCGCAAGGGGTGCGGGGTTTCGTCCCGGATATCCTTCACATTTCTTTGGGATATATTATTGACGCGCGTCCGGATGAGCTAGGGAGAATTTATGATCTGTTCCAGGCCCAACGGGTTATGATGACAAAGCCGTTGCCGGTTTGGGCGAGAAATATCCAGGTCGTTAAAACGGTAAATAAATCCATGGATTATACAGGGGCCCAAACGGTTGCCTTGCTGGAGGTGCCGGCCTCAAGCCCGGTTCAGATGGAGATGTTGCGACCACAGGTTGTTCCCGCGGTTCATCCGGAGCCTCTGCCGACGTCTGCTCCAGTTATGCTGCCGTGGTTATGGCTGGGCCGGGCCGGGACATCTATTGACCGGCCGTCCGGAAATAATCCATCCGGGCCGGCTCCGGCCTTGCCGCAGGGCATGCCCGTCGGGTTGGCCGTCAGTCTGCAAGGGGGTATTTACGCGGTGCAGGGGAGGAACCTGCTGATAGCCGTGCTCCGCCATTCCTGGGATGCGGTCAAACAATTTATGTTGTTGTTTATTCTTGGGCATCAGGCTCACCGGATTAAAGAAGCGTTACGGTATGATGTGGCGGCCCGCGGCCCGCCGGCGCAAGACCGTAAAGACATTGTGCCGGAGCGCGTTGATTATGACCAGTCCTCCTCGGTATCCAGCCCGGTGGAGTTGGCCCGCTTGCCGGTCGTGGAAAAGCCGCTGAAGTCAATCATGCCGGCCGTGAAACGGGTCTTGATCCTCAGCCCCACGAAGAGGGATTTCGGGGTGGAGCTTATCGAGAGCGGTGTCCTCAACATTCTCGGGGCGTATCCGCACATCGAAAGCGTCACCGTTATTACGCATCCGAACAAAAAGAGTATCTGGCAGGGACGGGAACCCCGCTGGGCCGGGAGCGTCTACGGGTTTGATCAGGTGGATCTTTTCACGGTCGGGGTCAGCGAGAAAGGTCGGGTTTTCTACTCGTATCATCACCAAAAGCTGGCCCGTTATCTCAAAAAGAATCGTTTTGATTTGGTGCTCGGCCAATTGATGATTGAAGGCGCGTGCCAGGAATGTTTGGGCGGGATCACCGCGGCCAAACAGCCGGCCGTGCTTTACGCATTGCGTCAGGATATCGAAACAATCGACAATGAAGAAGTCTCGCTGCTCGGCAAGCACCTGCTTTATTTTGACGGGCAGAAACTCCTTCGCGTGAAAGACAGCCATCCTCATGTGCTGAACGTTTATTCTCAGGAGGCCCATTACGCGGAAATCCTGGGATTGAAAACTCCTGCGCTGAATGCCGCGCCCCGCATGACGTCCGGCTTGAAGCTCAGCTATCCTGAACGGCTTGTTGTTCTGTTTAATTATTTCAGTTCCACGGAAAGAAAAGATTACGATTACGCCCAGATGAACAGGATCGTCGCTCAGCTTGTCATCCAATACGGACACCGTCTGGCTGTCTTGCTTGACAGCGGGGAGACCGCCGCCAAACAGGAAATCGCCGGCTCGGCTTGGGTAGAAATCAATAGGATGATCGGTCAACACAAGCGGGTTCATAAAGGGACGGGTCGGCTGGTGATCATGGAAACGTATCAGCACGACCTTCAGGGGCTGAACAAGCTTATTAACTCCGCGGATGTCGTCGTGACTCCGGACACCTATTCGATGCACGCGGCGGTCGCCATGGGCAAGATTGTCGTCACGCCGTGGGGCTACGCGATTAACCGTTTCCTGCGATGGGCGCCTTCCGCGGAAGGGTACCTGCCGGTCATGAGCCGCGCCACGGATGTCCGCCATGCTAATAAGCCGGCTGTTCCGCAGGAGATTCTGTGGCGGGCGGTCGAGTTCGCGGTCCTGACAGGCCTGAAGGAAAAGGGTCTGGACGGCACCACGCGTCATGAACGCCGGAAGGGCGATCCGGCCAAGAGGGGCACGCATCCGGCTTTGACGGTGGAAGACTTTTTTAAAGACAGGCGCGTGGCGCAGGGACGGCGCGTCATCAGCAACATTTTGAGCCACCGCAACAAAATGGCGGAGAGATATACCCAGGGGCAGGTCAACCGGTTCTTCCATAGAACCGGTTGGCAGCTATTGGCGGAATTTGAAGATTTGAAAGAGGTGTTGCGGCCGCAGTACGCCCGGCTGGCGACCTATCATCTGGATACCGGGGAAGATATTTGGGCGAAGCGGTTTGCCTTGGCGTTAAGCGGAAACGATGCCGATCTGGCGCAAGACCTTTTAAAGGTCAGCCCGACCGTGCGGTTTGCGGAGTTCGTCAACGCGTATTTTATTATTCCGGAGGGAGAAGCCGGGGCGAGATCCTCTCCCATTGAAGAGCAAGCTGATGTCTGGAATCATGCCTGGACCCAGGAAGAACAAGAAATCGTCAGCCGCAGTTTTGTCAAGGTCCTCCGGGACACATATGGTCACCAGGTGCTTTTAGAGCAAACCCGCGCGTACGCGGTGGAAGACGTCCTTGGTCCTCTGACGGAAGAAGTGGCGCAGGAGTTTGCCCGCCGTAAATCGGCCAACACTCTTCCCGAGGCCATCATCCGGCACCGTCTCCTGTACGGCTGGGGGTATCCGATCAAAGGAAACAAGTATACCTTTGTTCCCATCGGCCAGGAGGTGAGAGGGAGCAGCGGAAAAGACGGGGTTGTCATCGGAGAGGCCGTGATTTACAGCGGGGCGAAAGAAAATTTGGAATATCCGATCGTAAGACCGGAAGATGATTTTTATATCCGCCTGAAGAAAATCACTCTTGAACGCCGGTATTTCACAGGCGTCTTTACGGCGAGTTTGGCCGGGTTGTCCGACCGCGACCGAGAGTACATTAGATTGTTGCGGATAGTCGCTGTTTATATCCGCCGGCAGATCAATCGCAGACAGCATTACGCTTACCGGTTAATGGAAGAGATGGCGGAGATGGATGACGCGGCTTTAAACAGCATCCTTAGGCGGAAAAAACAGCCGTGTTCGGCGGAAACTTTACGGCAATTACGTCAGGATATGAAGGATATCTTTATCCGGGCCCTTATTGCCGGCCGGGAGGTTTCCGAAGAGCTGGCCGGGAACGAACGGTTTGAGCTGTTAAAGAGCGTTTGGACCATTCTTGTCATGAATCCGTTCGGGACCCATGCCTACGATTTTGAGAAGATCGCCCGCGTTTATCTCTCTGCGGAAAAGGCGTTTGCCCGGGCCGAGGCGTTGGAAAACATCAAGGAAATGAACCTGGCCCGGCAGGAAAAAGAAGACGCGGTGAAAGCCTTGATCAGCCTGAACACAAAGATTAACTCCGAACAGCAGTTTGCCTCCATGCAAAAAGCCGTAATCCTGGATGACCTCCTGCGGGATACCCTGCCGAAGGTCAAGAACGGGGAAGGATACCTGACGCCGCATGATGTGCTTTTCCGGGCGGAAGGTAGGCTGCGTCAGATGGTGGATATGTTCCAGGGCAAAATGGCGGAATCCGGCCCGTCGGAGTTCCTGCAGGACATGGTGAATAAGATGGAGGAACAGATAGAAGCCGTGCAGGTCATCCGTAAGCATCTGCATTCCCGCCGGTACGCGATCAGCGGAACGGATATCCCGCAAGACATCCGGGTGAAGAAGGCGGAGCAGGTATCCCGCTTTGAGAAAGCGCTCGATAAAGTGCGGACAGTTTACGTTTTGAACCGCGCCCGGAAAGCCTCCACGGCCCAGCAGCCGGTTCATCCGGATTACCGCCGGTATTTGGAAGCGGGCACCCCTGAAGAAGCGCAAAAGGTGATTCAGGATATTTATGAACAGGACGAAGGGCTGAAGACCGTTTTTGAATTTTTCCTGGCGTACGCGAAGCAGCGTATCCAGGATCAGGGCTTGAATGCCGAGGAAACGGTCAGCGGTTTTCTGGCCCGGGTCACGGACCAGGATTTGAGGGAACGGTATAGAGAGAGCTTGGATTTCACGGCGATCGCGAAGGTCGAGTCTTTTGAAACGGTGGTCTTTGAAACCGCCATGCTGCTGTATGATGAGCTGCGCTGGGGTCAAGAGCAGAAAGTGGATTATCCGACGGTCATTGTGCTGGACGAATCGGTTCATCTGTTGACGCTCAATGAATTCCGGGAGCTGAAAGGCGTTTATCGCAATATCGTCGGATATATTGAACGCGGCAGCACGCCTTCCGCGCATGTCCCGAGAGACGTGGACGCCCAGGGCGGGGTGGCCATGACCGGCGCCCAGATGGAGGGGGTCCGCATTGAACAGGGCGACGAGATCGTCATTTACGGGAAAAAGGGTCTTGCCCGCGCCATGATCAAGCCCAATGTTTATGGCCGCGTCCAGGCCTATGAAACCCGTGATGAAATGTTTATTATGGAAAGTTATTACCGCAAGACCGCGCAGGCGGAGGTCGTGGTCGGTAACGTCACGTTTGAGAACCCGGCGGACGTGCATGATTCGGACCGTGACGTGCTGCACGGAGGCCTGATCAACGCCGGAGCGAAGGGCGTGGGCCTGCACCGGCTGGAGCTGATTTTCTCGGAAGAGGAGCGGGACTTGATCCAGAAAGATGAGGACCGGATGGCCATCACCTTTACGTCTATTTTGAATGCCGAAGTCTTCGGCGGCAAAGACAATGTGGAAACCGCTGTCCTGAATCGCTGGCTCGCCAGGCTGTATGACGTGCAGAAAGATAAACAGCCGAATGTCTTGATTCAATTCCTTAAACAGGTGGAAGGGGAACGCGGTCTCAGAGTCCGCCGGGAGGTTGAGCAGGATATCCTGCGGAATTATTCCGGCATCGCGTTTTATTTTTATAAAACGGAAACAGGAGAACGGCCGTTTTATGAATTTGGGTTGAAACAGTTGCGCGCCCTGTTCAAGGCGTATTTGGAATCCGACAACAAGAGGCTGGGCATTTCTCTGCCGAATATCCGTAACGACGAGGTGGTTTCTCTGGCCGAGATCCGGCAGATGATTCAGCAGGCTAAATCCCAGGTGGCGGCGCAGCGGATGGACATTTTTAGAAAAGAAAAAACTAAGGCCGTGGAAGCGGCTTATCAGGCGGTTCAGAATGCCGAACACGCTTTCCGCGACAACCGGGACGAGGCCAAGAACGGGGAGCTGGAGGCGGCGGTCGTCGCGGCGGTGAACGCTCACCTTGAGGCCCAGGAGGAGATGAACATTTTTATCCGTAACGCCGCAAAACTTCAGGAAGAGGTCAGCAGAGTTTTGCAGGGGGTCAAGATCGGGTATTATGTGGAAACCGTGGAAGCGTTGGCCCATCTGGATGAATTCGCCGAGCAGGCCGATTATCTGAATATCGGGACAAACGATATGACAACGTCCCTGTTCCGGACAGATTATCCCCAGATCGACCGGAATGACAACCGGTACAGGGCTTTTTACACCACCGTCCAGCCGAGGCTGCAGGAAGCGGTATGGCTGGTTGTGCAGGTGGCGCGGCTGCACCAGAAGCCGGTTTTGATCAGCGGCGAGTGGGGCAGTTCCCTGCACATGGCTTTGTACGCAACGGCGCTGGCGCTGCGTTACGGCGCGACCGTGTATCCTGTCCCGGCGGTGATGGAGGCGGCCAAGCAACGGGCCTTTATGCGCCGGGTCACGGCAGAGCGGTTGACCAATCGCAACGCCATGCGCGTGGAGGATAAAGGGGTTTTTGATAACATGTTCGCGTTGCTGCAGAAAGAATACGGCGAAACCCTGACCGGATATAAAGCCGTGCTTGAAGGTGACTATGAAGGCTTACTCGCCGCGATTCGCTATGCGGCCTCCCTGCAGAACGAAATGGAGCAGGTCAAGCGGGAGCGCATTGAGCTGTTCCAGCGGCAGGGGTTTGTTTCGAGCCCCGTGGGCCGGAGAGAGGTTAAAGACGTGTCTTCTCCGATAGAGGAAAGCGATGGATACACGATGTCGGAGAAGATCCGGCATATTCAGCAGGCGCAAGCCGCTGGCCTTGTCCGAATGGCCGAAGCGTCTGAAGCGGGTTACATCGCGCTGCATGTTGAAGAAGCGTTCCTGTTCCTGGAGGAGGAAAACGGGCTTCTAGTCACTCGTGGCCCGCCGGTGGTTGTGCTGATGGATTCTGCCTGCGTCACTTTCGGCGTTTATTATGACCCTGCCGCAAATGTCCTTTATGTGGAATCTGCGGTCATGGATAACGCCGCCTGTAATTTCACCCGCCTCTTGGTCCGTGAGCTCAAGGCCGGCAGCGAGCGGGATAAGATTTCCGCCGCGGCCCGGTACCAGTATTCCGCCTTTGTTGATTTTAATGACGAGTTCCTGAACCGTTATGTCCGGTCCCTGGTTTCCCGGGAAGAGGCCGCTCTTGCCGTTGTTGTAATGATCGGTTATGCCCGAAAGGTTACCCTGCAGCTTGAAAAGATGCTTTGGAAGAAGGTCCGCGTTCTTTCTTTTGAGACCTTGAGCGCGGCGCAGGAAGAGGCGGGGCTTTTGGGACAAACGAATATCGTTGTTTTCAATTTGGATACGGATGAAGGCATGACAGCGGAGTGCCTGGCCGCCCGGGTGCTGCCGTTGACGAAGCAGGGCTCTGTGCTTCTGGCCCATTCCGGCGCGTTTATTTTACGGATGCAGGTTGAAACCGAACAGCTTGCCGCGCGGGACTTGACCATGAACGTGGAAATCGAACGGTATCGTTCCGCCAACGGGAGTCTTGTGAAGCCGACATTTTATATTCATAAACATTCTGCCAGAACAATCAAGGTTTTCCACCACGCCGGTCTATTTGTCCGTTTCCGGAAGATTCAGGATTTCCTCACGGCCAGCCGCGGTTTGGCACGTTTCGTTCCCAGACTCCAGGTGCTGGAGGAAATGTTTAATGAGAAGTTTGACACGGTCATGGACGCTTTGGCGTTTATGGAAGAGAAGCAGAAAGCGGCGTTTGAGCAATACCGGCATACCCGAACCATCATGCCGGAAGTTAAAGAAGAGATTGCCCGCACCCGCCGTGAGGCCAGGGAGGCCTTGAGACAAACGTTCTTTTTCAATCCGGATGCCTTGCTCGCCGAATTGATAGTGAGCGGGTTAAACGCCGCCGGGTATGAGGCCCGGCGCCGCCAAGGTAACTATCGGACGGTTCATGATAGAACGGCCCAGGAGAATGCGGTCCGGCTGAAGCTCCCCGGAGCCCTGATCGCCGCTGAGAAACCTGTTGTGCCGGTGGAAAATGAAAGTGTCCCTGCGGACATGATTGAAGAACCGTTATTCGAGTCTGTGGAAGCGGTTGCGGGGGCCGGCGAAGAAAGGGCTGCGGAGAGCGTGGAATTGACGGCCGCCAAGGCCTTGAAAGCCGGGGTTGAGGCCGCCCTTAAGGCCGCCCGGGAAGACGTCCTAAAAGCCGTCGACAGGTTGGAAAACCTGGATGCCCCATCATGGCAGGAACAAGTCGCTGTCATGCGCCGTTACTTTGAGGATATAAGGGCCTTGGAATCTGCGGCCCGCGCCGGAAAGATCCTGCGTTTAAGATATGATACGGAATTAAAGCCGTATAGACTTTCCGCCCTGCCGTTCCTTATCCGGACTGTTTTGAGTGAAGAATCTGAAAACGTGATCAATAAGGCCATGGAAGTCCTCCTCATGACTTGGTATGCGTTATCCCCGGACCGTGATCCGGCTTTCCAGGGCATTCATAATTTGATGAACGCGGTGGTCATCATCACCGTTGTTGAGGAGCTTTTACGGGCGTCCCGGCCGGACCTTCGGGTCATGTGGGCCGGAACCGGCATGAGCATGAAGCCGGAGAACAAGAAATACTTCAGTTATACCGGCTCCGAGTTGCCCAAGCTTGCCGCGGTCTTCAGCGCCCAGTCTCCGTATTTCCGCTTGGCGCAGCTCACGCACACGCTGGTGAAAAGATATAATGATCAGCCGGTGTGGGCATCGGGCCGGACGCCGGAGCGCGCCTCGTCTTCTCCGGTTGAGGAATCCCGGCGGCAGCCGATCCGAGGGCCATACACGGTCAACGGCATTCAGTTTGTCGTCGAGGAAGTCCGGGATTATAACGCGATGAGGCGGATATTGAACACCTGGGCGGCCGGCGACAGGAAAGGGACATTGCCGCCCTCTTATTGGCAAAGCCCGCTGGAGAGGGCGATAACCGAGAAGACCCCGGTGATCCTGGTGGCCCTCCGAACCGTGGGGGGAGAGGTTCTCGGGGTGTCTTTATCCGGATTGCAGTTGTTCCCGTTTGAGGACAGTGACCGGTTTATATACGAGGGGCATTACATGGAGGTGGCCCGCGATTTCCGTCATCAGGGTTTGGGAAGCATTCTGCTCGCTAAGACCTTGGAGACTGTGTTAAGAGGGATGAGCAGACGTGTCAAGCTTACCGAGGATATCTTTGTGGTGCATCCGGCGGAAGACGCGGAAGAAAGGCCGGAAGGACACCGCGCGGTGGATTTTTACCGGAAGAAAGGGTTCTATCCTGTTCATTTCATCTGGTTTGAAGGTCTGGACAAGGAAGAACAGGAAAGGAACCTGTATATGGCTTTGTCTTATGACAACGCGAAAAGATTCGTTCGCGGAACGAGCCGGCGTTTAAGCGCGTATGAAACCGCGGCCGGTGAACAGTTCCGGTTATTCATTGAACCGCCGGAAAGCCGTGATGATGAGCCGGATGTTTCCTCGCCGGTCGAGCTGCCGGCCGGCGGGCAGAAGCGGTATCCGTATTACCTGTTTAACGGCATGGGTGAAGGCCGCGCGGTTTATGGGATGCTGGAAGCCAAAGTTGTTCCGGTCATCCTGGAGCGCTTTGCGAAAGGGGAGATGGGAAGCAAAATCCGGGTTTTGAGTTTTGGCGGTATCCGTAGATGGGGCGGGCGGCCGATGCTCGCCGAGGCCCACCGCATCGCCATCGCCTTTCTGGAGGAAGCCGCGGTCCGGGGCATGACTTTGGCTCCGGAAGATTTGGAGATTTTTGTCGTGAATGATGATGCCGACGCGTTGCGGAAGGCGCAGGAAGGGTTATATGACCTGGACGCCTTCCGGTCTCTCAATACGCCGCGTCGCGTGACCAAGGCCAGTTTGAACCTCGTCCGGAAATACTTTTTCCGCGTGAAGGGATCCACGTTCCAGCTGCGGGACGATATCCGCCAGATGGTGAGGATTGTCCCGGTGGAAAATTACCTGAATTATAAACCGGCCGGCGGGGCTTTTGACCTTATTCTCTATAATTATTATGAATATCTTATTGAAGCCAAACAAGAGGCCTCCAAACCCATTCAGACCGCGATCATCGCCAACAATATGCTGAACTGGATGAATGAAGGCGCGCTGTTGTTAACCACCGCCGGGAAATGGTTCCGCTTTTTCCTTGAAATGAAGCGGATCGCGCGCGGGACAACACCATTCCGGGAACAGGGGATTTCTTCCGTCGATATTTACGTTTATCAGTATTCCTCTGCGGATTACAGCCAGGCGTGGTTTGAGGATATGTATTTGCGCATTAAAGCCAACCTTTCCCGGAACGGCATTCCGTTTAATGAGCGCTTCCTGGACGCGGTGTTTGCGCATGCCTATCTGATTCATTACGGGATTAAGCGGGAACGCGGAGAGCCATACTTTACCCATCCGTTGCGCGTCGCCTTGGCGATGTCCCGAAATCATAAATTATTTAATTATCTGCTGAAAAAGGGTATCCCGGCGGATGTGGTGCTGGCGGCCGCATTTTTGCACGACATGATCGAAGAATATGCAGACGCGGGCCGGGACGTTGTGCGTCTCTTGATTGACGTCCGCAACCGCCTGCTGCCTTTATCTGACCGCCCAACCGTGCGCCTGGTCGCCCGGATTGTCCTGATTCTGACGCACCGGGCTAACGAAGATGATCCTGAGTTCCTGGCCCGCATTCTTAGCCGGTCCAGCCTGCCGTATCTTGTCGCCCAACTTATCAAAATTTATGACCGGCTTGATAACGTCAGGCCGCCGCGCTTCTCAAAGAGCGAAGAGAACATTCTTGAATACGTGCGGCAGACGACTGACTTTGTCTCCTGGGTTGATGAAGTCCCGGATTTTGTAAAGCGTGAATTTGCTTCTATTATCCGGGAGTTGTATACAAAAGAATTGCTGAAAGAGGGGAGGCCGCTTTTTAATGATAATAAAGGCCATCCGGAGATAAGTTTACTGATGAGCCGGGAAACACCGGACGCGACAACCCCGGCCGATCACGATGTTAGAGAAGCGGAGGCCCTGATCAGGCAATATCGGACGCAGGCTCTTGTATTGCCGGCTTCTTTGGAAAAAATTATTGAGGAAAAGAACGCCGTCTTGGCGAAGAGGATAAAAGGGTTCACGTTCCCTTATGAATGGAGCGATGAGGAAAGGATTCGGATTGTTACGGACGTTTTTATGGCGTATAACACCGAATATTTCAGGGGACAGGAAACATACGGCGCCAGGACAGACCGCGTGCATCCGGTTCATGTTGTCAATCTGCTCGGAACGGTCTTAGGCCGGCAGCCGAATTTTGTGGAGTATGTGTCCGGGTTGCTGCACGACAGCGACCGGGTGGCGCTGAACCCCGTTCCGAAAATCAGCGGCGCCTATGATGAATGGGTCCGCAAGCAGTATGTGCATCCTTTGCACAGCGCCAGGTTCGCCCGTGAGATATTGACGCGTTTGAATATCGCCACATCCCGGGAGATCCATGACATTGTCTGGCTCATTACCCGTCATGACATGGAATTGAATAAAGGGGTCAGCTTCGCCGGTCAAACGCTTGTGAGGCCGGTTTTGGCGCATCATAGGCTGAGGGTGTCCCTTGAAGCGCTTGTCAATGCCGATAAGCTGTCTTTCTTTGATTCAACCATCGGGCTGTTTGTCCATGACCGCCGGGACCGCCTGGATCATGTTATTGCGAGGGTGGCCAGCAACCTTATGCAGTTGACGCCTGCTTGGAGACGCGAGGCCGTGGCGCTTGCGGCGGATAATTTCAAAGACGATATTTTGGTCCAGGATGTCCTTCGGCAGGCCCTGAAACAGGTGGAGGACGATTCCGTCAGCTCGCCGATTAAGGCAACGGAATCCCCGCTACCGGGATATTTAAATCAGGAAGGATTGCTGGCCCTGGGCACGCGTGTTTCCGAGACCGCGGTTAAAAATTATTCAACGACGAAATATGAGTATCAGATAACGTATGAAAACGAAAGTGGCCTGAGGGGTCAGGGGCACATCACGGTCAGGGAACTGTCGAAGGCTGAAACCATTGACGGACATCCGTATACATTGGAAATAAAGTCATTATTCCCGAATCTCCCGCGGAAGGCGGCTTTGGGGCGGACCTTGGTCTGGGGCATCCTGACACACCGGCAGGACTGGCAGGGCCGGACATGCGCGATTTTAAGCGCGCAGCCGGACGCGATCCGTATATTCCGGGTCATGCCTGATTTAGAGCCGCGGTTTATTCGGCTGAACGAAGACGGATATTTTAGCGAGAATATCCTGATTACGGTGCCGGTACTGAATGAAAAGCAGAACAGGGCCGTTGAGGATTTTATGAAACGCGTGATGTCCCCAGAATCGGCCAGTTCGCCGTTGGAGAACACGGGCTTGCAGGAAAGGGGCGTCGAGATTCCCGCGGCCGTCCTCAAGGAGAGCATTGACCGAGGAGACATCCAAGGGCTTTACAGGTGGATCGGAGAGTTTCTTGAAGTGAAGGGGGCGGTGGCGGATGTCGGGTGCAGTTCGAACTGGCTGCCTTTGCAGGGGATGCTGGCCGCCGGCGCGGAAAGAGCCTTCGGAGTCGATGTATTTCAGCGTCATCCGGATATTGAAAATCTTGAAGTGCTCGCGTCCGACGCTGCTCAAGGGCTGCCTTTCCCGTCGGAGAGCATTGACGCCGTGATATTCCATCGCAGCCTCAACCATATTATCCGGTCCCGGCCGACGGAGGATGTTTATGACATTGTTGATGCGGTCATGAAGCACGCCGTCCGCGTTGTGAAGCCGGACGGCTGGATTATTATTTTCCAGAAACCCCCTGTTGACGGCGGCGTGCTTCCCGAGACGGCGGCTCTGGCTAATTTTTACGATGCCCGGCGTTACCAGCAAGTTAAAGTCTTGGCGGACAACGGCCATTTAATCCTGATTCAGAAGCTGCCTCTGGGTGGAGAGGAACATGCCGGAGAACCGTCAATAAGTTCGCCGGTTTCCGGGGCGGAACATGTCCTCCGGATTTTCGGGAAACGGTCTTTGCGTACGGCGGCCGGCCGGCCGGCCCCGCCGTGCCTATCCAGACAGGTCTCGGTGTCCATGTTCTGGTTGCGGGATCTGTTATGGTTTTTGGGCCGGGAAGTATTGTCCGGACTGTTCAAAGACGAGCAGGCGTACCGCAGGGCTTATCCCGCCCTGATCGCCTGGTGGGCTCAAGGCGCGCTGGCCTACGGGCTATCCCTTATCCTGGGCGGCGGCTTATTTACGGCCTGGGCTATATTTGTCGCCGGGCATATGGTGGATTTTGCGTTTAATGTTTTCCGCTCCCGAAGCAACCGCGTGCCGCTTTTAAATACAATTTTTGCCGGCATGGCCGCGTCCGTCAGCGTAGCCATGGGCTGGACGATGATCCATCCGTTGTCTCTGGCGGTCCTGGCGGGGGTTAACCTGTCGCTTTACGGGCTTTCCTTGATCGTTTCTCCGGAGTGGCGCCGTCGAGTGGTCTTGGCGGTTGGCCTGGCCGGAGCTTTGATCAGCGCAAAGATTGCCGATAACGCTTTGCGGTATTACCGGATGGACGATGACACCAGGGCGTTCGTGAGGAGTTACTCGTATCAAGTGATTCACTCCGGAGAGAAGGCGCGGGCGCTTCGCATTGTTCAACTGCTTAAGAATTCGACGTGGCAGAGCGAATTGAAGAAGGCGCGTGTGATCTTGAGCAACGATTCGTTGTCCCTGGATGAAGCCTTGGAGCAGGCCTTGTCCCTGCGGGAGCTGGCCGCTCTCTGCGTGGACAGCGCGGGAGCGCGTTCAGCAGAGGATGCCGCGCTGTTGCTGGATTTTATCGCTGACGAGGAAGTCGTGAAGGCGCCGTCTTTCGCGGCGCGGGAAGCCGTGTATCGCGCGAAAGTGCGGTTGTTGATCAACGCTCCCGCCGTTTTTGCGGAGTACCGGCTGGACGCCGCGCAACAATTAAAGCACCTGGCCCGGAACTACCGGGAGAAGGTTTCGCGTCCGGACACCTCGTTCCTGCTGCGGGTCAGTGAGGCGGAAATGCTGACCAGACTTTTGCGCAGCCGGCTCGACGTCGCCGCGCAAAGATTGCTGGCAGGGAATGAGGAAAAATATTTCACGGACGAAGACTTCCCTGATTTTATGTCGCGGGACCTGGTCGAGGGCTTGTATTACGAAAATACGGTCCTGTATGAAAATTTTGCCACGCGCGGCCTCTGGACCGGGTTGATCGCGGCGGCCCGGGAAGATTCCGTGCACGCCATGCCGTTGGGCCTGCTTCGGCCGGTCCGCGAATTGCGGCAGGCGCCGCCGGAGTTGATTGAACAGTTGAAATCAGCGGCCGACGCGTTTCAGATTCCATTCGAGGTGGCGGCCAGCCATCTTATTAATTCCGATGATGTCCGGTATTCTTTAAAGGAAGGGATTAAATATTATCTTATCCGTAAATTCAACCACGGGAATCCGGTGAACATGAAGGATGCCCCCGACGGCGTTGCCTTGCCGCGGCATATAAATGACGCCTTGGGCGGGATTATTTTTGGCGGCGGGCAAAACAGCATGGGGGCTTTCCAGATGCGCGCTTACGAAGTCCGGCGTTACAATCTTTTTAGCCGTCTTGGGGTCGACGCGGCCGATTTGTCCGACCGTGAAATCAATATGTTGCTGCTGGATCCGCAGTATGCCGCGGAGGCCTGGACCGCGCTTATCCGGGCGGTTATCGATGAAGTTGAATTTCTGCGCACCACGGATCAGCGTCATATTAATGAAACGATAAGGGACTTTAACCAGTCGGCGACTTCGGGTCAGTTTTTCATATTCTCTTACTCGAAGGAATTTTTCTCTCTGCTTCCCGCCCAAGCTGATCTGGGCCGGAACGACTGGTGGCTGACACTGTATCATCCGTTATTCAACGGCAAGATGTTCGCCCCGTTAGGGTCGCAGTATGCGATAGTCGTCTCCGGTATCGGCGATAACAAGCCGGGAATTTTTGCCGGGGTCCGCACGGTTCAGGACGTTCAGACGTTGCAGACGCTGTTGGCGGATGAAGATGCTTATATCCGGGAGGCGGCCCTGCGCACGCTGGAGGCCTTGGCCAATGATTCTGCCCGGGAGGACTTGCAGAGGGCGGCCCGGTTGATAATGACCCGGGGGCGGCGTCATGCCGTGCCGCCGGCGGTTCCGGAATCCAGCCGGGAGGCAAGACCGGGGCATACGCCTGAAGCTGGTTCTTCACCGGTTTCCATGGCGCCAGGCTTAAAGAAAAAAGCGACGAGCGAGCCGTTTATTTCCAGTGAACTCGCCGGGAAACGGCAACAAAGCGCTCAACTCAAGATCAACGGCATCCGCGGCAGCCCCGTCAAGAGGTCGATCTTCGCTCTCCTGGCGGCCTTGTTCATGCTCCTGCCTGATATGACCGCCGGTCAGCAGCTCAAGTCGATCACGGAACCGCCTCCATTCGGTTCCGTGTATGCTTCTGTGCAGCAAGTAGAATTAGCCACCCTCCTTAAGAGCAGAGGTTATCCCGAGGCCCAAATCCCTGAATTGATCCGGTTATTTGAAGAACTGTTCCAGGAGATCAATTTCAGCAGCCTGAAGAGGGAATTACAAAATAAAGATTCCCAGAAATTAAATTCGGCGTTAGCTCATTTGATATCAGCCGTTGATGAAAAAGGATATCTGAACACGAAACAACCCAAGCCCCTGCTGAAATTTCTGGTCAAGGCGCTCAATTTGAAGAACGAGGACATTTTTAAAATATTAGAAGAGTCCCGCCTTGCTCCGGAAACCCAAGAGGCCCAGAAGCGCCACCTTGTTTCCTGTACGACGCTTTCCCAGTTAGCCGATATTCTTTTAAAAATAGCGGGCGTGGAAACTAGGGCGGTCTTTTCAATTTCGCTTATCAGAAACGAGGGACATGTTTTCTTGCTTGTTCCTGTTAACAAGACGAAGTTTATCTGGGTGGATTTTGTTAATAAAACCGTCCGGGAGATGGATTTCTTCAGTTACTTCCAGCAGGAAGGCCGGTATTTGATTCTGACGCCTGATCAGCGCCTCGATTTAAGGCGGCTCAAAGACGTGATTTCGGCCCTTCCTGATTTTGATGTTTTGTCGGATAAGGAATGGCTCAACTTTATTGCTAATTATGCTTTACTGGCAAGGAATCAAGACGGGACATTGATAACCGCGGGTATTATTGACAATCTTGGAACCACCTACGGGACCATATTGGGACAACCCGAAGCCGCTCTTAAGGCCTTCCAGGCCGCCATCAAACTGAATCCGGATTTTGCCGAAGCCCATTACAACCTTGGCAATGCCTATGGTGACTTGCGCCGGCACGCCGAGGCTATTAAAGCCTATCAAGCGGCTGTCGGACTGAACCCGAACTTTGCGGAGGCCTATAATAACCTCGGCCTCGCCTATGCCGCCTGCGGCCAATATGCCGAAGCCATCAAGGCGTATCAGTCTGCCGTCAGACTTGACCATAATATGGCCGAAGCTTATTTCAACCTCGGCCGTTCCTATTTCGCGGTGAGCCAATATCCCGAAGCCATCAAGGCCTATAAAACGACCATTCAATTGAACCCTGGTTTCTCCTTATCCTACAACAGTCTGGGCATCACCTATAATACAACAGGTCAATATTCAGACGCCATCAAGGTTTTTGAAACAGCTATCCGGCTCGATTCCGGTTTTGCCAGCGCCTATAACAACCTTGGGAACGCTTATCTTGCCTTAAACCAAAGTGCCGAAGCCATTCTTGCGTATCAAACAGCCATCCGGCTGAATCCGAACGATGTGAATTTCCATTACAACCTTGGCGTTGTGTACTCCCGGGTCAAGAAATATCAGCAAGCCATCGCCGCCTTCCGGGAAGCGAACAGGATTGATCCTCGTTATGCTGACGCCCGCAACGCCCTTGAACGAGTCTTGGCCGATGTGGAAAAGCGCACCCGGCAGATTCAGAACAATAAGGAGCTGCTCAAGAGGAATCCCAATGACGTCGACGCTTATGTCGAATTGAGCCGGGCCCACTATGCTCTTGGTCAATATGAAGAAGTGATTTCTATTTATAAAGAGCTCATCCAGCGGCAGCCTGATGAACCAAAGTATTATTTTACTTTAGGGGGTGTTTATAAAAAATTGGGCCAGCGGCAGGAGGCGGTTAAGCATTTCAGGAAGGCCGTGGAGCTTAACCCGGCATTATTAAACGAAGTCCCGGCGGAATTGCGCGATGAGGTTCAGGGGCGCAAGAGTGGCAGCGTTGTTCCCAAACGTCCGCAAGAGGGGGCGGGTTCCTCCCCTGTCTTAAATGGCCGGATGTCTCGAGGCAGGGAGGTCAGTTCGCCTTTAGTTTTGGATGCGGAGTTTATTTCAGCCGCCCTGCAGGCCATTGTTCCTGAAAGGATGAAGCCCGTTACGGAAGGGAAGATGATCAGGAAAGCGGTATGGGCCTTTATCCTGCGGAAGGATCAGGATGAGCTAAAGTTGTTTTTTATTAAAAGAAGCCCGGAGATGCCTTTTTATAGAAATGTCTGGGCCTATGTGGGCGGAGGAATCCAAGAGGCCGAAACAGACGAAGAGGCTGTCATTAGAGAAACCCAGGAAGAGACAGGGCTGGATGTTGAACTCTTAGGCCGATTAAGCGATGTGTTGGCTCCCGAAGGCGATTATATCATCAGTCCTTTTGTGGTGTATGTGCGCGGGGGCGAATTCCGTCCTTCCTCTGAAATCAGTGAATGGGAATGGATTTCTGTCAAAGAGTTGCTGGATGAAGGCGCTCCTGAGGCCCTGGCGAATAAGAAAGGATGGTCTACAATCTCGGCTTTAAGCCAGTTCCTGAAAGCCTTGGCGGGCTGGCCGTGGGCCAAGGCCTCGTCTGATTCTTCTTCCGATGAGGTTTTAAAAGCCGCCATTATTCGTGAGTCGCGCACGGCGTTATCTCCGGAAGCCATGAGAGTATTACAGGAGATTAATCGCTTAAAGTCCCCCGCCCATTTGTCTGAAGCAGGCGCCAAGTTCAGGGATTATCATGACTATCTGGGAAGATACAGGATTTATAGTTGGGTTTTAAGGTTGGAATTATTGCATCATCTGGGGATTCTTAAAGGGAACCTGCTTTATTTCATGCTGGGCAACGATTATTTCCCGTCCTATTTCGCCACGACCTTCGGCACCAATTATAACCATGCTTTAAGAGGGGAAACTGAAATAGGCAAGTTGCTGGATGAGCTGGAAAACAAGGCCATTGCGGAAGGCCTGCCGGTATCTTATCGCGGCCGGGAGAAACGCATCAAAATTTATGACGGTAACCAGTATGACACGCCCGCTTATTTCTCCGATATCCAGGCCCAGGGAGGCGTTGACGTAATTCTTGTCAAAGGGATGACGGCCTACAGCCGCATGCGCGTCGAGGACACCCCGCGCCTTGATGGGATGAAAGAAGGCCGCGTGGAGCGTAATATCGAGGCGTTGTTACGGACGGCGGTCAGCCAGTTGCTGCGCGATGATGGCTTTGTCATCCTAGCCCATCCCGACGATTTATGGCTGGAGAAATCTCTCGTTGCAGTGTCTGGCTTCGCCGATGTGGTGCCCGGGCCGGCTTTCGCGGATCTTCAGGAAACCATGGGGCGTCCCGGTATCTTTTCCGACGACTATTTTGGCAGGAAGACGGATTTGATCGCCGGCGAAATGCCTTTGAGAGTGTTCCAAAAGAAGGTCAGCTCGCCGGTCAAGGACTTCGCTCCTCAAACGGTTGCGTTCGAGAAAGAAGTCGCAAGAATTATGGATGATTTGTCTCCTCTGCGTGGCCTGCAGGGCGCGGCAGAGGATTTCGTCTCTTCGCCGGTGGAAGGGCCGTCGCAGCCGAATCCCGGTACGGCGTCGCCGTCCGCGCCCGAGATGGAGGGCGAGGAATTCCGGCATCAGATGCATGATTTGCGGAATCCTTTCGTCACGATCGGGGGCTTTGCGAACCGTATGTTGCGGAAATTCCCGCAGGCCGGGGAGATTAAAGAACTTAAAGAGTACTTGATCCAGATTCGTTTCTTTATGGATATGATTGAGGAGGACAGGGTCAAACGGCTCTCCAAGGAGATCGTAAAGGCTGTTATCAAAGAACATGCCGACGGATTTTATGAAAGCATGAAAAATCTTGAAGCCATCCAGGAAACCGCTGTTTTCGCGGGCTTGCCGGAATGGGTCAGAGAATATGTCCAGAAATTCTTTATCCCGTCCAGTTATGTGGCTTTTGGTATCATGGCCAGGCTTTTATACTGGATTGATTACTCGTTGTGGCCTTCTGATATTTTTAAAATTGTCGAAGAGATCGTTGGGTCTTATAAAGAACAGAATCCTCACATACAGTTTAATGTCCATATCGCCGGGTCCCTGCGCGGTGAGGTTCATACATATTCCGAACTGTTGCGGGTCGCTTTGCGAGAATTGGTTTTTAACGCGATCAAGTACAGCGGCACGACGATTATCGATATCGATGTCTCGTATCGGGCCGGCGAAATTAAGGTGGGGGTCAGAGACCACGGCAAGGGAATCAATAGGGAAAGAATCCTGCAAAAGGCCCGGGAAAAAGGCTTGGTCAAGGAAGGGGAAACGCTCCGCGACCAACAGATCGTCAATTTGATATTCACGTCCGGTTTAACCGAGGCCGATGACAAAAAGGTCGGAACGGGGTTGGGGCTTGCGGTCAAAGAACAAATCGCGTCTGTCTGTGGCGCGATGGGGGTGAGAAGCGCCGTAGGCCGGGGGACGCAATTCACGTTCACGCTGCCGGCCCTGGTTGATTCCTATAAGAATAAAAAGATTCTGCCGCCGATTGTTTTGAGCGGGCTGCGGGGCGCGTTGCACAAGCCGGTCGCTGTCGCCCTGGCGGCTTATTACGGCGGCCGTTATTTGAATCCGGGATTCTGGCTCCGGGCCGTGGCGCTGGACCTGTTGGCCCAGCGGCCTGACCTGGTCCGGATGAATCCGGAGGCGGTTGCGGTCAAAATCAGGGAAGCATTGAAAGATATCGACGTGACTGTCGAACCTATCAGGATTAAAGAAACAGCGGCGACATTTATTGAGAAAAGTGGCCGCACCCTCCGGGATGAAATCAAGCTGGCCGTTGAGGCCGACCGGCAGACACGCGAAGAGTTTTACAGGCTTACAGGATACCGCCAGGTCAAGGATCAGGTCGAAGAAGACCTGTGGGACAAGATCGGCCAGATAGGCGCAACACAGCGGTATGCGACCGTGGTGATCTTTAGGACGGAACCGCTGGCGGCGGAAGACCGGCAGAGAGTCGTGAATTTTATGTTTACGGCGCCGCAGGAGGTTCGCGCTGAAAACGCCCGGTTGCCTGTCGCCTGGATCACAGCGGTGGACCAGGCGACGGGGATGGAGGATTTTGGGCCTGAGTTATATCCCGGTATCCCCGGAATGATTGTCATTATGACCGGGAAGAAGCTGCCCGACGGGAGTTTCGTGAGGATGAATGCCCGCCAGGCGTACCTTAAAGCCCGCCGGGCTATTAGCGAATATGAAAAGACTCAAGCGGCCTCATCTAGCAGCCCTGTCGTGGCAGGCTCCGCCTCTTCATTGGGGAACAGCCGGCCGGTAAACGGAGCGGTGTTTTTGGAATCGGTTCAGCGTTTTGTGACGTCCGCGGCTTTCATGAAAGTCTTTTTCAACGCCCTAACCCGGCAGGGGCTGTTGGCGCCGCAATACCGGAAGCAGTATTGCACGATCACCTCCTGGGTTTTGGGCCAGGTTTTGTGCCGGAGTTTGTCTATCCCGAGGCTGGCAGCCGACGGTGGGTTTTACCTGGAAATCGTCTGCGGGGTTCATGCCGTTAGCCCCTTTAGCGGAGGCACGCATTACTGGCTGGCCTTGCGTAAAGTCGGGGAAGCGTACACGCTTTGGATCAGCGGTTCGGAAAGCCAGTACAACGCCGCGTATGAACGCAGGATCCTTGCCGAGCCTTATGATACGGCCAAGGCCCGGCATTCTTTTTACGAGATGCCGGAGGTTTTCTTCCCGCTCGCGCAGGAATATTTCATGAACAGGGGGAAGGCGGCTGCTACACCGGAAGAGTATCTGATGTGGTGCCGGGATTTGAGCGACAACTTGGACTGGAATGAAGAGTCCTCGAGAGACACGATAGAAATTTTGCGGGCTTATGAAATTTATTTGTGGCGCGAACGTTTGCGGAACGAGGGCGTTTGGCCGACCCTCGGGCAGGCGAGCCCGCGGGCCGAAGCCGCTTTACGGATGATCTTACGGCATCCGGTCGTCAGAATTTTTAACGCGCGCGTGCAATGGAACAATGGCGTCAGCTCCCCGGTTGCATCCAAAGATAAACTGCCGCAAGCTTCGCGGGATGTCGTTAAGACCATCTTCGCAATCGGTGCTCTTGTTGATACGGAAGTAGCGGATTTTGAAACGATGGCGGCCCTGAAGGAAGCGATAGACGCGAATCATGCGGCTTTGGCGGGGTATGTCGAACTGAAGACCGCTTTCGCCGCCATCGTTCAGAAAAGGCCGGAAGAATATTCTTCTTGCGGTATTTTCCGGTTTTTAAAGCCGCTTACGTTGCTTGCCGTTATTGGACGCGGCAAACAGTGGCATTTTGCGACCAAGGGGGCTCGGGGTGACGGGGCCTGGTGGACAATGCTGGCGCAGCACCCGGAATTCGGGTTAGCCGAAACGATAGACCGGCTCACGCATATTGAGCAGATGGTCCTAGCTGCGGATGATTTTCTCGCCGGCCGTTTCACGAGACTGTATGCGGGGTCCTATAAAACAATAGTGGGCAGGGAGGATGACCGCGCCCAGCCCATGGTTTATTACCCGGCGGACGGAGGGAAGCGGTTGAGTGCCGGCACCCTCGAGCAATTCCGAACCTTCTTCTCTGCGGATAACATCCTGACAGCCAAGCCTCTTTTGATGTTGCGGTTAGCGGCCGCGCTGCATGATTACGGTCGCCTGCTCGAGGGCAAAGGCATGACGCTGGATACTCAAGGCAACCTGATGCCCTCGGAAGGCTATTTACAGCATCGCGACTCCGGCATGATCCTGGCGGCCGATCTTTTAAAGGTTTTGGGCTGGAGTGACGAAGATTCAATAAAAGTGATCCAATTCTTGATTCGCCGCCATGATGCTCTTTGGGGTCTGTATGCCGCCCGGGAATACGGCCGGGAATGGTCGGGCGGTTATAAAAACACCGCAGCCTTGATGAAGGAAGCCCGGCGCTTATCCGGAGAGCTGAAGGGCCGTATCCGTGTCCCGGCGATACTCGGGATGTTGTCCGTTATCGCCCTGGCCGACGTTCACGCTTCCGGGGACCGGTATTTGAGCGACCAGTTCATTGATTTTATGGCAGACATTCTGGTGTCCGCCGCCGCGTCTTCTCCTGTCAGCTCGCCGGAAAGAGAAGAAAGCCCCGACGGCTTTGCCGCCCGCCTCCGGGAAGCGGTTGTCCGGTTTGTCAAGAAACATATCGAAGTGACCGAACCCACTGTTGAAAACGAAGAGGATTGTTATCAAACGGTCATCGAGTGGGTCAAATATATCTTAGGCAACTATCAGGCGCGTTTCGGCGGCAATAAGCTGGTGTTCATTGGCGGAAGCTGCCTACGTGCCTATCAGGCGGCGCAGGTTCTGGGCAGACAGTACGGTATTGACGAGGAGAATATTATCTATCTGGATCTGCCCAGAACCGTCATCGACAATACCGCAAATGATACTCTCCTTACTTATTTTAGTCAACGCGGCCTGTTTGCGGGAAAAGGCCCCATCGCTATTTTCGACGACTTTGTTTCCGACGGAAAAACGACAAATAAGCTTCAAACGGTCATTAATAGTTTCAACCCCGCGATCGAACAAATATTTTATCCCCTTCTTTATCCTCGTTCTTGGCCTTTGCGGCGGGAAATCAGTTATTGGTCGGATTTCCCTGCTTTGGGCAGGAAACCACTGGATACGGCGATATTTCTCCACGGCGATGTGAAGAAACGGGATGTCAGGAGAAAAATCCTTGTTTCGTATGAAGAGATTCATGGGGCCATTAAGCCGGTTTATCTCAACACCGTGGACTTAAATCAATTCCTCCTGGAAATTGGCGATCATACGCCGCTTTCACAGGTTGACACCCAGAATTTATCGGAAAAATCCCGGAAGGTGTTCGCGTTAGCGGAGAAATTATTAGCCAAAATCACGCGGTACAATGTTTTTGATCCCAGGGAAGGATATGTCGAATTGAAGGCCTGGTGCGCGAGCAATCCTGTCGATGAGGCCGACCGGCAGGACCGGTTATTTTTAAGTCTCCTCGAGAACGAGAAAGCCTCTTCGCCGGTGCAACAGGCTCCTGAGGAATTTGACGTTCGTCCCGCTATGAGCGCGATTAAGAAGGCCTTCCTCGACGTCCGGCAAAATAACATCAACGCAGACATCGCGCGGCTAGCGGACGCGCTGCCACGGGGCGGGAAGAGCGTGGTCCGGGTTATCGCGGGCCGCCTGGTCAATAAAGAGGAGATAGGCGTTCCGTTTGATTTTGATACCTGGTCGGCGTGCCTGGGGCTCACAAAGGGGCAAGAGTCCGCGTTTCTGCTTTCGATGCTGCAGAACATCGAACAGCATGTTCCGGAAGCGGTGGCTGCGGTCATTAGGACGGAACGACGGATCCCCCAAGGAGAAATTTATTCGGAGCTTTCGGTCATTGATAACGGGGGCGGCTTTGTTGATAAAGAAGGCCGGAGAATTTCGATCCAGAACGCGATCCTCGGAACGTTCCCGAAAGAAAAGGGAGAATTAGGGATATCATTGCGTCGTTCGGTTTATCAGGCGAATGTCACCCTGATCGAAGTGCCGGGAGAGACCGCCCTGATTCGTTCATTCAGCCATGAACCCGGGAAGAATTATATAACCGGTTCCCGCATAGAGTGGTCGGGGGCTAATGCGCACGTGAGGGGCACCGCGATCACGGGCTATTTCCATGAAGGGAGTGCGGCCGAAGTGAGCGTTTGGCAGGACAGCCTGATTGAGGGATTGATCCGGAATCAAGGCCGGACGTCTTCCCCGGTATCCAAAGAACAGGACGGGGTGGCTTCTTACGTCGGCTTTTATGCCAAACTTTTTGGTGTTGAGATAAGGGTTGCCATGGAAAGAATTTACTTAGGGCAGATTATCCCGACCAATAGGGCGCTTGTGCGGAAGATAGTCAACAGGTATAAACCTTATTGGAAAGAGATGCTTCAGTATGAGCCGCCGATCGTGTTGCGGGATAATGTCGGACAGGCGGATTACCTTATTGACGGTCATCATAAGAGCCTTGGCGCCCTGCTGTCTAACTTGGGAGAGGATGTCTCTGTGCCAGGATACATTTTGACTCCGGTCCAAACGGTGTCCTTTACCTCGATGCAAGAATGGACGAACACGAACCAGTTACAAAATCTCGGGGCTTTTATCGTTCCGTATTATCAAAATAGAGACGCCCGGATCATTTCGCTTGCTCCGCGGACCGATCCGGCAAGTTCTCCTGTTACATATTTCTCGTCGGTGGAAGATCATTTTCAACGCGTACACGCCTTACGGAAGGAGGTGGCGGCTCATCAGGGGCAGATCCTTCTTTGGGTCCATCCTTTGTTCACGGAGGAATTCTTAAATAATCCGCAGCGGTTTGTTCGTCCTTATTGGCTTCACGCCCGGGCCATTGAATTGGTTAAAGGGCCGGTCCTTAAGAAACACAAACGGTTCATGAAGCAATTGCTCGCCTTTGTTAAAGCGTATAACGGGCCGGTTTTTGTTTTGGTCGGCGTGAGCCTGGTGCCGCAGGTGGAACGGCTTTTTGAGCGCCACCGGCTGTCAGGCATTTATGTTAAAACCGCTAACGCGGATCCGACGCCCCTGCCTGTTGATTCATGGAAAAGGAACAGCGATGGTGACCGTTGGTACGGTCTGCGGAATTTCTTCGGTGAAGATTTGGGAGTGCGGTCCATCACCGTGGTGGGCGAAGTTCACGAAAACGGGAGCGGCTGCGTTGTTGATGCCCAGGACGGGCTTGTGGCGCTTGATGCCCAACTGCATCCATGGCTCACCTTCCCCGAGGGCATGGACACCCGGCACCGGCACAGCATAAGAGATTGTGTGGTTGCCGTGAAGCAATTCTTGGTGGACACACGGGGCGGGCGGCTTGATGCGGAATCGGAGAATATCGTTGTATCCAGCGAAAAGGAGAACTCCCTTTCAGGCAATCCTTCAGAGAGAGAGAAAAACACCAGCTCTCCGGTCAGGCAGCTGAAAGAGCAGAAAGACCTGTTGGTTTTAAGGGATCAGCTTGTGCGGGAAATCAACGATGTGATTCTTCTGAAAGAAAAATTGCCCCGTTCCGTGACATCGTACGGCGGCAACGAGGTGAAGCCCGGGACGCTTGAGTATACCCTGGGGGTCTTTTTCGGACAGGCCCTTTTTGAAGCCGGGTTAACGCCGTGCACCGGCGGCGGCCCCGGTCTGATGCACGCGATCTTGAGCGGCTACCGGCAGGCACGCGGGCCGTTAACCCAGGAAGAAACGTTTTTCCTCCGGCTCGCTTTGGACAGGATGAAAGACATGCCGCCGGAGATGACAAGAAAGATATTTACCCAGAAAACGCAGGGCTTCAAACTTTATATCAAGGGTCAGCCGTTAAATGATGCCGTTGAGGTTCACCGGTATTACACGCATTTCGTCCCGCGAAAGATGTCTCTTTTAAGGAACGCTCTGGTCGTTAATGTGGGGGTCGGCGGGTTCGGCACCAAGGATGAGTTTGATGAAAGCCTGCGGGCCGGGGTGCCGGTTTTTGCTAACGAGTTGTGGCAGCCGGTCATTGACAGCATGCGTGAACGCTGGGGATTTTACGGTTGGCGGGAAAGCCACATGCCGGAGATCCGTTATTATCCCAGTCCGGACAAGCTGCCACGCCTGGTCCAGCGGGAGTATTTGCGCGCGGTTTATGAGGATCAAAACAATGAGAAAGCAAAAGAAATTATTAATCAATATCTTTTGCAGGTGGCCCGCTCCGTTGTCCGCCATATGCGTGAAGTGCTTCAGGAAGGCGCGCAGGGTAACGGCGAGATCCCGTACACCGTCGATGCGTTGCATGAAACCAAGGCCGAGATTATCCGCACTCTGCCGGTCCTGAACGCCTGGCCGCGGGCCGTCGTGATCATCGGCAGCCGCCGCCTGCACGAAGACAATCCGCGGCAAAAAAACGATTTGGACATGGCCCGCGCCGCGGTCCGGTATGCGGTGGATCAGAATATCCCTGTCCGGGTTGTCGGGACCGGCCCGCTGGCAAAGGCCGTTGTAGATGAAATTATGAAGACGGAAGATCCCGCCCGGCGTGAAGAATATTTAAAAACGCGCCTGCAGGGAATTTTCTACACGGGCCATCGGAGGATGAACCGGCGGGCTGTTGCTCGGAAATTCAACCCGGCGAACGTGATTGAGACCGGTGATCCATATGTCCTGAAGCTGCTGTTAACGGAAAAGGTGCTTGGGCATCTGATTCTCCCGGGCCGTTTGGGCACGTTTGACGTCCTTTCTGAAATCGCCGTGTTCCATCATGTGCAGTATCTGCAGAGCGGACAGCTTTATCCTAAGCCTCTGGCGCTGGTCGGTGCGGCCTTCTGGCAGCCCTATAAAGATATTTTTATGGAAACAATTAAGCCTTATGCGTTGCCCGGGTCTGATCGGATTTTCCGTGTGACCGACACCGGGGAACAGTTGATGCGGGTGATGGAAGATGTTGTCATCCAGATGGAGAAAGCCAACCGCGCCGAGGAGGGGCATGGCCGCAATAATCCTTTGGCTCCAGACAGTGACCGGGCGTTCAGCTCCCCGATTCTAGGCCGCGGCTGCAAAGCCGGGGACCGTCCGGGCTCGCTTCCGGAGCCGTTTAAGTCGCAGGTCGAAGGACCGGGCAGCCTCCTGCACCTTGAGAAGAGTTATAACAGTTCCCGAACCTTGATGAAAACTCTGTTCGCCTTTTCCGGCGTTATCCTAGGAGGCTTTTTCGGGCTCCTGTCCGGCCAGGTGATCATCGCGGCCGTCTCCGGACTGGTCGGCGCAGGCCTGTTCGTTGGAATGTACACCGGTCTATTCCCTCCGGTGAATTATAAGGGCATTGAGCAAGGATTGGGGATCCTGAACACCGCGAGCACGGATGATGATTTTGTGAAAGCCAGGGTCTTGTTTAAGGCTGCCGTTGAAGACGATGAATCTCCCATCGTTAAAATTGTTGGACGGACCGGATCGGCCCTGACGTTTATTATGGACGAGTTGTTGACGTTGAGTTTCCCGGACGCGCGGATTTCCGTGATTTCTCCCGAAGAATTTCAAAAAACGTTTCAGGCACGGCCGGTCAGACGGCATGTGGCCGGGCAGACGATCGACCTGCTGGAGTCCGAAAATATTGTCGAGTTCGGAGAGAAGCGTTGGGTGCGCAAAACGTATTATCTGACTAACCCCGGAGAGGCCTCGGCCGCGAAGATAGACCGGGATAGCGTGTGGGGCCAGAGGAACGCGGTTCATGATTTGATTCGGCAGGACGCGGTTCTCCTGAGGGAAGAGGAGGCGCGGCGGATTCCGTCTGATCTTTCGGGGCTGATTTTAAGGCTGGTCACGTTCCTCAACCGGATTAAGTTAGGTCCGGAAGCGACGGCGCAGGATGTCCTGCAGGAATTCTTCCGCAATTCTCAACAGCAGTTTGAACGCACAACAGAATCGTTCTTGTCCGGTCAGGATACCTATGACTTTCGGCATTACCGCCTCGAGGACAGCGCGTACAGCCACATCCGCCATTTCAGCTGGATATACGCGGTTGAGATCGGGGTGCTCCAGAATATTCTGGCGGCCCTTGGCCGGGCGGTGAGCGTGGCGGACATTGGAACCGGGTTCGGGCATTTTATTTTCACGGGAGCCTGGTCAATGGCAGAAGCCTCTTTACGCCGGCTGAAATTTATAGGCCTGGATTATAAGTTGACCGACATGGCATTTGCCATGCAGGAAGCCCGCCGTTATCGAGGCCTGAGTGTCCGGTGGCAGGAGAATGACGTAAACGCGCCGGGTTTCGCTGAGAGGCTCAAAGCCGTTAATAACGGACAGCCGGTTGACCTGGTTGTGGTCAATCATGTTTTGGAGCATCTGGCGGGCAAAACACCGGAAGAATATATCCTCGACTGGCTCCAGGCTGTCGGGAAAACACTGGTTGTCTCCATCCCGTTTGAAGAGGATCACGCTGATTCCAATTCAACGCACGAGCAGGAATTCACGCCGGAGACATTGAGGCTTTTGGGCAGGAGCATCGAACAAGCCACGGCCGGCCGGGTTAAAGCGGAAGACACCTTTATAAAAGGGGGCGTTATTGTTTTCCATCGGCAGGATTCCGGCATGGAACAAGACGGCCCTGTCAGTTCTCCGATATACGCGTTGGAGACGCCGGAAGACTTCCTAAGGCACCTGGGGCGCGTTTCTTCCGGGCAAGCCGTTTTACGTGACACCGTGCAGGGGCTCCTGAAGAAATATAACCGCCGGTATCAGGACACGCGCGCCCATGGCGAACGTGTCGCGCAATACGCGCTGCTTATGGCCCAGGAATGGGTGAAGCAAGACGGGCTCGACGCTTCTGCCGCCGCGCAGTTCCTGCTGGAAGTTTACCTGGCGGCTCTCCTGCATGATATCGGCAAGACGCGGATTTCATGCAAGATTATCAACGGCAATGACCGGCTCCAGGAACGGGAAGCCGTTATGATACGCACGCATGTTTCCAAAGGCGCGGCGATCTTAAAGAAGCATTTTGACGCGAAAAAATACAGGGCCCTGTTCGACGGAGTTCGATATCATCAGGAACGTTGGGACGGGACAGGGTATCCCTATGGGTTGAAGGGAGAGGACATCCCGGTGCCCGCCGCGATAATTTCGCTTGCCGATGCGTTTGACGCCATAACGAGCGACCGTTCATACCGCAAGAAGACAAAGGAGATTGACAGCGTTGTGGCGCATCTGCAGGAAGTCCGCGGTATTCAGTTTGCTCCGCGACAGGTGGATAATTTTGTCTCTCTCTATACGGCTGGGAAGATGAACGCCGTTTTGCAAGGGCGGTCCAGCCGCATGGTCGCTGCCGCGCTAGCCGGGATTATTGAGCAAAAGCAAAAAGAAACGTCTCCGGCTGTCTCTAGCCCGGTGAAGGAAAATGGAAGCCAGAAACAGCTGTCCGGATTTATTCGCCTTGCCACCATAAGGAGCGTGCCGGACACGCAGCAGGCCTCCACTTCTTCCCGGATTGGTTCCGAAGGGCACAAGGCCGCCGGGAAGGACTGGCTGGTTGTGCCGTCCCGGACGTTATCGGATAAAGAATTAATCCCTGTGACGTTGATTTTCCCGACTATTAAGGAGGAACAGGAAAAGATAGTGGTCATTTTTGTCAGCATGATGCAACTTTTGAATAAAGCCGTGCTGTTCCTCCGGTTCCTCTTGTCTTTTATAACACAGCTTTTGAAGAGGGCATGGCTGTCCATAGGCCGTTTGGTCGAACGCGCATCTGTTTATAGCCCGGTTTATGGTGCCCGTTTTCAGGACACGTCTTTAAGATTAATCGAACCGACATCCTTAGGCGTGACATATGGCCGTTCTCCGGTCGGGGCATCGACGGTGATGTCGTCTTCGCCGGTGTCTGCGGAAGAATACGCGGCATATATGCAGGGGCAGGCGGCCAGGGAAGAGAGGGTCGGTGCCTCGACGGTAATGTCGTCCTCACCGGTGTCTGCGGAAGAATACGCGGCGTATGTGCGGGGGCAGGCAGCCATGGAAGAGACGGTCGGGGCCTTGACAGTGATGTCGTCCTCGCCGGTGAGTTTTGAAGAATATCGGCAATATAGGGATGAGGGGGCGTCATGGGGTCCTGCTGTCAGTGATTCATCTTTGATTGTTCCTGCTTATGGAGAGCCCGCGGTCCCCTTGCTGCAGCCTGCTATCCCGTTCTGGATGCCGCTGTTTTTAGAAACGGGGCCGGTATTCCAGCAGGAACCCGTGGACCAAGACACCGCGGTCTTGGCAAGGCTTCATGAACGGTTCGGAGGGGATGCCGGTGTCGCGGCGGCCCTCTCTTCTCCTGTCAGTCAAAAAAATAAAGGGAAGCATGCTAACGGCGGGTTCTGGCGGAAAGACTTTTCGTACAACTTTATCAGCCGCAGCGTCAGGGAGCTCAAGCAAGACAAGAAAGAGGACCGTATCCGGGGAGGGGTCGCGATTTTTGGATCGGCGAGAAAGAATTCTGATGCCGCGGAGACCTTGGCCCGGATGCTGGCCCAGATGGGGCATTCCATCATCACCGGAGGCGGCCCTGGAGTCATGGAGTCCGCCAACCGCGGAGCCGCGTTGGCCGGTGGCGTTTCCGTCGGGTTGGCCATCACGCTCCCCTTTGAGGAGGCCTGGAATCCTTATGTTAACAAAGGACTGCAATTTCAATATTTCTTCAGCCGGCTGGTCACGTTTGTTAAGCTCTCTCAAGCCGGTATTTTTGAATACGGCGGATTTGGCACTTTAAATGAGTTGATGACCATGCTGGCGTTAAAGCAGCGGGGCATCCTGAACCGGAACACGCCCCATATTCTTTTGCCTTTCTGGGAACCGGTTCTTCATCTTTTGGATCAGGCTTATATGCGTGATTATCTGACAACGCCTACCGAGAACCTGGTCCGGCTGGAATCCGATGTGGACAGAATTTTGAATATTATTGAAGAACATTACCGGAACAACAACGGCCATATCAATTTTGAAATAGACATTAATCTTATCCGGCGGGAAATGTACCGGGTGATGAGGGCGTTGAATCAGGTGCGCGGGCCGGTTGTGTCTGTCGTGGGATCACACCGCGTGCTGGAGCCGGCGCTCCGCGACACCGCCCGGGAAATATCCCGGCGCCTGGCGTCCCAAGGCGTCTCCCTGATTGTTCCCTCTATGAACGGAATCGGGGAAGCGGTCCATGAGGGATATCAGCAGGCAAGAGCGGATTACCGCGGCGTGTATTTCATGGCCAAATTTATTCCTATGCAGGGGTACGACCGAGAGGCCTACATCGGAGCGGAGATGGATTTGGGCCTGACCCAGCAATTTATTCGCAAGACGTTTATCACCAGTTACAGCGATATCATTCTCGGGTTCCCGGGCGGCCTTTCGACCCTGGACACGTTGATGGAAGCCCTCACGTTGGCGCAGACCGGAAAAGTGAAAAACCTTCCGGTTATCCCCGTCGGGAGAACTTTCTGGAAGCCGTGGGAGCAAATGTTCCGTCACCATTTGGCTGACTTCGGGATGATTTCCAAACGGGACATTTCCCGTTTCCGGAGCGTGAATACTGCGGATGAGGTTGAAAAGCGGATGCATCATATTTATCAGCGGAACGTGCCGGTATCTTCACCGATCGGCAAGAGGCAGGAGGTGTCTTCCGCTATTACGTCTCAGGAGCCTTCAGGGCCTTCCCATCGCGCTGCGGACTGGCAACATGTCGGCCAGGACATCAAGGCTCGGGCCAGATACCGCAAAGACATTGAACAGTTTTTTGAGCAGGATTTGGCTCCGGCAGGTCTTTCTTCCCGGTTCCTGGAGTTGGATCACTTTAAGGCCCGGGTGAGCGACTTCATGCGGCAACATCCGGCATCGGCCTGGCTGGACACGACATATCAGAATCTTTTCCTGAAACAGTTCCATGCCCGGTATCTGCGAATAGCGGGACAGGAGGATTGGAATGAACGTTTTGTGTCCGATATGGTCCTGATTCTGGATTTGGCCGCTAACGTGCAAAAAGCACTCCGTGAACAGATCCGTCCCGATCTGGCCAAGGTCGGGTTAGAAAAGCTCTACACGGACAAAATCGCTTTCATCAGCGCGCCGCGCCTGGTTTACTCCATGATTTTTATGAAAGGAGACATCCTGGGCATCAATGTCGAGCGTTATCTGGAGGATCAAGAACGGGCTGAAACCATCAGTGCGTTGCGCTTCGCTGCTTTTTATAGCCTGATCCGCCGCCAGCAGGTCAGGGACGAGGACGCTTTGGCCAAGAAAAAAGAAAGCACCCGCTCCCAGATCGCCGATAAATTTTTCCAGGGATTCGTGTTTGACCGCTCCATCGTCCGGGAAACCGACCGGCCTCGATTGGCGTGGGTGTTGGCCAAGGTCGTCGCCCTGTGGGGCGCGGACGCCCTTTCCGATGATAAAAACATGAGAGAAGATGGCATCAGGCGCCGGATGATGGTTCTGAAAGGGCGGCCTGTTCTGGGCGACAGCCTTGTCCTGGAAATCGCCGCCCACGCCGCGGTGGCTGAGGTCACGGGGTATCCAATGGACGACGAAACTTTGGCGGCGATGGTCCGGAAGGTCAAGCCGGAGGATACGGCCTATTACCGGCGCCTGAAAGAAGAATTTGAGAAATACTTCCTGGCCGTTCAGTTTAAAAATGATTTTTCCGTCAAGATTGTGAATCAAGAGGAGTTTAATCGCGAGTATCCTGATTCGCTGGACCCGTTTTATTACGCCCGTTCCGGCCGTATGACGGTTGTCGCGAACAATCCTGTTGAAATTTTGGCGCGGGAAGCGTTGGGCCGCCAGTTGCATCAATTCCATAATATGCTCGCGGAAGTGCCGGCGGTTGTGCAGGAAGCGGCCCGCGTCGTCCGGACGGACCCATCGGCGTGGGAGGCCCTGGAACAGACGCTGGGCCTGATGGGCAGCCGGGATCCGGCGAAACGGGTGAAAGACCTTTTAGCCGGCGAGGAAGGCCAGTTTGATAATGTTCTTTTGGAAGGGAAGGAAGAGATTTTTTCGTTTGTAAGAACCGGAGATATTAAGAAGATGTTTGATGATTATTTCCGCGATCATGATATCGGCGTATTTATTTTTAAATATGTGCCCGGCGGGAAATCCATGTTCGCGATCGACACGCCGGATTCGGAACTTAACACCAGAATCATCCGTTTCACCTTGCGCGGATTTATCCAGAAAAATCCGGACGGCACATATGAGATCGCCATTCAAGGCCACGACACGCGCGACCCATTCCGGTTTTTGGCGCAGCACGGCCTTTCCGCGGGGTATGCCAGGGTACGGGCGTCCGGCAAATCCGCTCAAGAAATGGAATTGACGGCCCGCGAGGCTCTTCAGTTGGCGGAAGTAACCCAGAATGAAATGATCATGGCGGCCCGTCGCCTGATGGCGACCGGGCTGAATCCGGACACGAAGGTCCTGATTTTGCATAAAGGCGCGGATCAGCGGGTTCAGGGGGAAACAGTCCGGCTGATGGACCTGGCCCGGGACAGGCTGAGAACGGATTACATTTATCCCGTTAATGTGAATCCGGATTATGTCCCGCATTCCATCGAATTCGTGCTGGGGCAGATGCTGGCCCGGTATAATTATTTTAAGGTCAAGAAAGTGTTGTTATTAACCGGAGAGAGGAGCTTTTCGGCGAGAGAGAAATATTTTATGAGAGCGGTGGAGCGCATGGAGTCTTTCCCCTATGTGCTGGAGGCGCTTCCGCTTTTTGAAGCGAGGGCGATTTCTTTGACGATGCGTTTGAGGGTTTTCTGGCAGGCTTTGTTAACATGGCTGGGGGTTGAACGCGGTTATGGCCGGTTGAGCGGCAAGGATGTGCGCCGGCAACTTGAGCTGTCACACAAAAAAGGCTATCGTGTTGCGGCCAACGCGGAGCTGATGGAATACTTGATCCGGGTTCTGGGCGTCCGTTCCTTCAGAGAGAGCCGCGATGGCCAGAAATTGTTTAACCTGACCCGTAATAAAGTGAACAGTTTTAACACGGATGTCCTGGATCTTTCGACGTTGCGTGGCCGGTTTTTCCGGCAAGGGGTGCTGGCGTTTTGGGAAAATGCCGGGCCGCTGGAGAGGAACATCATCCGGGTTTATGTGAAGAGGATGATCCAACTCCCGGTTTCTTTGGAAAAAACATTGCCTATTTTCGAGCACGCCGTCGCGGTCGCGCTGTTGGCGGAGGCCCTGGCCCGGGGGCTTGGCTTGAACAAGACTTTGGTGGAACGGTTGCGTCTGGTTGGCCTGGTGCATGATTTGCAGAAGCTGGAGTCCCGGATTACGGTGGAACTGCACAATCAGCCGTTGAGGGTTTTGTCTCAACCGCAGTGGCAGGAAATGAGGAGTTATACACGGGCTTCTTTGAAGTTGCTGGAGGAGGAGCAAGTGAAACTTCCGGAAAATATTGTGTCTCTTTTATGGGACAGTGAACGGCACCGGGGCGGGGCGGGCCGGACCTTGAGCGCCGCGGTTTTATTTGTTTCTGACCAGTTGGATGCCCGGATGGATTTCCTGCGGCAGGCCAACCGGGATATTGTCCGGAAAAAAGGTTGGCTGGAACGTAAGGGTTACGATCCCGCGTTAGCTATTCGCATGGCATTGAGGACGTTTCAATGGAGCCCGGCGGTTAAAGTTCATAAATATCTGGGCCGGGTGTTTTCTTTTATGAAATCCCACCGTGTGCAGGAGGATCCCCGGTTTGTCTTTATTCTCACGCGCACCCATGATGATTGGAAATCCCTCACCCGGCCGGACACCGCTCCTTCCGGCAGACCGGTGTCCAGCCCTGTGTCCGCGTCGGCGCACGATAGTCCGGGGCAGGGGGCCCCTTACCGGCCGGCCCAGGCGGAGAGAGTGAGATACACGCCTTCCCGTTACCCGTCTTTGATTTTTGCCTGGGCAGACCTGAACGAGGGGCGTTTGGTTCCCCAGGGCGGGGCCGTTTTTGAGGCCACCGATATTCAGAAACAGCTGCTTTTGTCGTTCCGGGATTATTTCGCGAACGCTCCACCGGAGCGGGTTATTGTTACCGCGGATTTGCGGCTGCTTCAAGGGCACATTGAAATGGTTTCGGCGGATAAAAGGACCCTGTATGTTTACTGGGGCGTCCTGGGCAAGTTGGCCCAGTTGGAACAGGAAGGAAGCCCGCGGGACCTGAAGGATTATCAGGCTTTCCTTCAGGGGGTGAATGAAGGGCACGAACGCGACCATTTCTTGGGCTATAAAGAAACGGAAGCCCGTTCTGAGAGCCGGTATTATCTGGAAGAAAATCCTGGAATCCGGGAGGCGACGGTAAGGGTGGTCGCGCCGGAAAATCAGGCGGTTTTTGGTGTTGAGGTCGATGATTCCTTTGCCCTGATTCTGCGTAGCTTATTGAATCAGGCTTCGGAAGGACAAGCGTCCCGTTCTCGGGATCAGCAGACCTATCCGAATATTAATCCGCAGTCCCAATTTGTCGACTTGGCTTCGCGCCTCGGGGTCTGGCAGGATAGCGATGGATGTGGAGCCGCGATCGATCACGCGGCCCTGGCCAGCCAGAGAACCGGAAGATTTTCGTTTATGTCCCCGTTGCTAAAGCTCGGCATTTTAGACACGGAAACCGGGGAAGAATGGTTTTGCGGGGAGGAGAGAGCCCGGCGGCAAATACGGTGGTATGCGTGGGGTTTTGTGGAAGAATCCCAAGAGGGGCCGATCCGGGTACGGGTGACAGTCACGTATGCGACGACAGATGTTCTTGCCGTAAAGGTGGAATTAGAGAATTTGGATCAGCGCGCCCGGCTATTGGCCCTGCGGTTTTTAAGCGAGTTCGCGCAAGAAGATCAGCAAACGGCGGTTCAGTTCCATGCGCGCAAGAATATAATCTTTTTGCAGCAACTGGTCTCTCCGACGGAACCTTTGCAGTTCAAGTTGCGGGACGAGCCGATGTTTTACATCCTGACGGCTGTCAGACCTTTATTCCCTGTCCAGGAATTCCAAGTTCTTAAGAATGAAGACGCAGAAAAGGTGCGGGGGTATACCGGGACAAGCCGGGTATTCACGCTGGAAGGAGGCCGAACCCACGCTTTGAATTTTGTCATTTCTTCGGTGAGCCAGGACCATATGCCCCAGGCGCCCGCGCCTCTGAAGAGGATGCAGAGAATCGTCAGTCAGAGAATTTTAAGAGTCCCCTGGGACATTAATGCGGTTGTGGCTGGTTCCCGGCGCCGCTGGCAGGGCCTGTTGATCCCGTCTCCGGACGTGGAAGAAGAATTCCTGACTAAATTCCGTCATTCCCAGGTGGTCCTGATACGCAACACCCTTGCGCCGCAACCGGTGGTCAATTACGGCCGGTTGATGCGCGGCAACCGCGGGACATTTCCTGCCCGGGGTTTTTATGAGGCGTTTTGGATTTGGGACGCGGCTTTTGCCTCCTTAGGCCTGAAAGAATGGGATCTGGGGCTGGCTAAAGAGAATATCCGCCTTGTCCTCGCCAATCAGGGCGACGACGGCGCGCTGGTGTTCCTGACTCCCGACGCCGCGGTGCCTAGCGCCCAGCCCCCGCTTTTGTCCTGGGCCGTTATGGGCATTTATCAACAGGATTGTGACAAAACATTCCTGGAGGAAATTTATCCGCGGCTGAAGAGCTGGAACGCTTGGTGGTTTAGGACCCACGATCGGAATCAGAACGGCCTTTGCGCGTGGAAAGACGCCCTGGAGAGCGGCTGGGATAATTCTCCCCGGTGGGACCAAGGGACAGGCCACCTGGAGGCCGTTGATTTGAATTCCTTCTTGCTTCTGGATATGAAAATGCTGGCTTTCATGGCGCGTATCCTGGGCCGGGAGGAAGAGGCGGGTCACTGGCAGGAGAGGGTGGAGGCTCTCGGCCGGAAAATTTGGGAGGTTTTTTATGATAAAGACAAGAATTTATTTTTTGACGTCGACATGGAGAATCATCAACGGACACAGCAGATTTTGACGCCGGCGAGTTTTCTCCCGCTTTGGGCCGGTGTGCCGTTGAGTTTGGACGAGGCGACCATCAGGAAGATTTTCGGGGAGGAAGGCGTGCCGGCGCGGTATCGGCCGGAGCAGAAGGGCGCGGGAGACATGAGGCCGGTGGTGCAGGACATGATCCGGTGCTACCTGCTCAACCCGGATTATTTCTTCGGGAATTATCCTTTCCCATCGGTGGCTTATGGAGAACCTAGTTACGAACCGGGCTTTTACTGGCGCGGGCCGGTCTGGCTTAATTTAGCGTATTTTATGATCGACACGCTTTATAAATACGGGTTTATCGTGGAGGCGGATGAGGCCGTGCAGCGGATTCTGCGCATGGTCAACGCGCACCCGCATATTTATGAATACTATGACTCGCGGACCGGGTGCCGGGGAGAAGGGCCGAAAGACGCCATCATCCCGGCGGCCCAGGACTTCAGCTGGTCGGCAGCGCTCACGATATTGATGTTATTGGGAAGATTTAATACCCTGGAAGGAATGCGTTTGTTCCATGAGCCCGTGATCCCGGCCGCCCGGCAGTTCCGGAAGCTTATTCTTGAGCGCTTGGCGGACGGGAAGCATCCTCCGGCGGAATGCGTGAGGCTTATCATAAAATTGGCTAACCTGGAGTGGGGCCGGCCGGTCAAGGGGCGGGTCTTTTTGAGCGGGCCGGCGCAGAATCCGTTGGAAAGTTTTTATAAAGCGATCGGTGCCCGTGCCCCGCCGAAGGAATTAAAAATCGCTCTCGTGGCGTTCTCGTTCCCGCCGGTGATGGGTGGTGTAAACATCGTGATGGCGGAACAGGCCCGTTGGCTGGCCTCACTCGGGCGGGAACTGGGTGAAGGAAGCGTGTCTGTCAAGGTTATCGCCGGCATTCCGGGAGGATATCAGGAACCCCCATACCTGCGGTATACCTATATTGAAGGATTGGAAGCCCTGCCCAGGGAAGACCCTATCGCTGAACGCGCTCATCAGCTTGATGTGATTCCTGAATTCCGACTGCGGGAAGAGCGTATTTATAATGATTTGAAAACGCAGCTCTCCGATCAGGATATCATTATCATCCATAACGTCATGACCGTTCGTCTGAATTTGCCCTTTACGGCCGCTCTGCACCGTTTGATCAAGGAAAATCCTTTAAAGCATTTTGTGGTTTATGTCCATAACGTGGAGGATGCTGTCCACGGGCAATATCCATTGAGCTTGGTCAACCTGTCGAAGGCCAAACCGTTCAATGTCACATATGTGACGGTCAGTGACTATTACCGTAACATTCTGGTCCGGCAATATGGCATGAGCCAGGAGGACATCACGGTCGTTAATCCGGGAATTCATTCGTATTCCGCGCTGTCCTTATCTATGAAAGCCAGGGAAATTTTTATAGATAACAGACTGTGCGACCAGGATCTTGTTTTAGTGTTCCCGACGCGCGTTGATTGGAACAAGGATGTGACCAAGGCTATTGAAATTGTCGGCGCTCTCAACGAGAAGGGGGTCAGGACAAAACTGGTCTTGGCCGCGCCGCAGGTCGGGTCGTTCGATGATTTTATGGCCAAGTTGTTCGAGCCGCTCCGAGAAGAGAGTGAAGAAAAGAAAAAGGTCTTTAACCAGTTGTTGCGGCCTATCGCAGAAAAACACGTCGTGTTTGTCGATACCGCCCATGTTCAGGAGCCGCTGCTGCATCGGCAGCTGATTATGGATTTGATTGCCTTGGCGGACTTTCTTATTTTCCCATCCTGGATGGAGACGTTCGGGATGCCGCTTCTGGAGGCCGCTTCCGTACGGACCGGAGTTCTCGCGTCCGACCTGCCACCGCATCAGGAAACCATGCGGTCCGAGGCGATGCTGTTTGATTTGCACCGTACCCCGCCGGATATCGCCGATGAGGTTATAAATTATATGCGGAGCGATAGTTTTACGGGCCGCAAAGGCCTGCAGGAACGCATCCTTCACACGTACACCTGGCAAGATTTGATGGTTGACCAGTTTATTCCGTTGCTGAAAGAGATTGTGGACAGCCGGCCGTTAGCGTCGCTCGCCTTAGCTAATGCCCGGGCTGGCGATCACGAGAAGGCCTTCCGGCAGTTGTTGAATATTTTACGTATCGCAGGGCATGTCCCGCAGAAAGCCGGGGAAGTCCTTGATCATTTAGACGGAATAGAGGGCATTGTCGCTGCCCACGCTAGGGAGATGCGTTCCCGTCCGGAGTATGTTTATGAATTGCTGGAAGAGATATTGAGGGACATTAAATCGGGACAAACCCAGGGGCGGCTGTCTCTGGATGCCCGGCAGACGGCGATGCTTGCGAAGGGGATGGACGCCCTCGACACGCTTCAGCAGGACCACCGGCATACCGGCGCGATGAACCAGATCGCGCATTTGTTCTCGGAAAAGGGCTTGTTCTCTCAGGCGGAACGCGTTTACCTGCGGGTTATGGATATCGACGCGCGAAATACGGAAGCCCTGAACGGCCTGGCTCGTGTTTATCATCGGCAGGGGAGGGATCAGCAAGCCCGGGAATTTTATTACAACGTTCTGCGTATGGACCGGGATAACAGGGATGCTATGCAGGGGCTGGAGGAGCTTCGTGGGCAGGATTCGGCACAGACATTTTCGTCTCCGGTTTCATCGCGTTCCCGCCGAATCGGGAGGCAGGCGGAGCGCTGGCTGAAATCGTCTTCCGTTTTCGACGTTTTGAAAGGCAAGCAACGGCTGTATTTGATCGGGACGGGCTTCGGGGCCGAAAATAGTGATAGCCGCGAGGAGATCCTGATTCAGGGGCATCGGATTATCAACGCGGCAAGCGTGACCCAAGATGAAAAGAACGTGCTTTTTGTTCCGGATATCGACGCAAAATTGATCTGGGGCACTTTAGGGTGTGACAACTGTGTGGGGGTGATCGGCGCCCGGCTTCGCGACGGATCGGCAGAACAGGGATATGTAATCCATCAATGGCACAAGCCGGTTTGGGCCAGCAGCGGGATTTTCCATTTTGACCCCGCAGAGTATATCAGCCGGGTTCGGCGGGAATTTTTTGAGGCGTTGCGGGTTTTGGCTGGCCGGGGGGTGGCTGTTTTTGTCATCGCTTACCGGGAGGATGTGGAGCTGCCGATGCTGTATTTGAAGGAATTCTTGGGAGAAGCGGCGCAAGGCACCGGCACAAAATTTTTGTTTATCCGCCGGGGGGATGCGGCCGCGGTTATCGGCACCCGGGAGGGATACGGATTGATGGTTAAAGACGGAAACCACAGAGCGGATATTGTTATTTCCTGGGGTGATGTGAACGCGTATTTCACGGACGAGGCTTTTGTTTTTACGGAGTTCAAGGCCGGGCATTTAGCGGTTGTTGATATGGAGTCCAGTTCTCCGCTCGGCCGGACGGAAACGATTCGACACAAAACTGGGGGCAGGTTCTCTCCCGAAGACAGTCTTCATAAGATACGGAAGCACCTTGGGACGGGTGATTCTGGAAAGGGTGAGGGAGACCGTCTTTTCGTTGATGAAGGGGCGGGGAGGGAATCTGTTCCCGGTTTGTGCCGGTTCTTTGTTTCCAGTCCGGTTGATCCTAGCGGCTTTGTATGGATGCAGAACATGGTGGTCAGGGAATTTAAGTCGTCCCGCACCATTGTTTTAAAAGATTTGGCCAGGCGGTTGGAATTAAGCATGGCGGATTTAAGAACAATGATTAACAGCCTGGCTCCGGTCATTGGCGAAGTTGTCGACGTGTTGGATGAATCCAGCCACAGGCCTTCGGGCCGGGCGCAGACGCTGGAGGCCGTTCATCAAGCGGGGGCTCTTCACCGGACGGACCATCTTCTGGGTGTTTCGGCGGACGGCCGGAGGGTGGCTATACAATTGCGTAAAGAGAACTATCACCGGAACCGTCAGGGGCTTTTCGTAACAGGGCATTCACGCGTCGGGGAAAAAGGACTTCAATCCGTCAGGAGGGAAATAGCGGAAGAGATCGCCGTCCTTCCGTTGTCCCGGAAGCGGTTGTACCGGGTCAATAACGCTTTTGAAAAAGTCGGACGGGAGGATTTCGAGGGGCAACCCGGATACCAGGGACCGGTCTTTTTCTATCGGGTCGCCCGGGGAATTAACCGGGAAATTTCTTTCCTGTTTCTGTATGTCATTCATCCGGCTGAAGAGGCGCTCCTGAATGAAGGGATTGAAACCAGCGAAATAGGTGGCATGCGTTTTGTCCCTTGGGCTGAATTGATTCATGAAATCCACGAAAATCCGGCATTGTATCATTCTTCGATCTGGCAGTATTTCCTGAAAGATGACTTCATGGACACCCTTCTGGCCGTTCCTTTTCTCCGGAAGCACCAGAGAGAAGAAATGAAGTCTGTCATGGAATATATGCCGTCTTTGTCTGATTTAAAGCGTGAATTTGGAATTCTAAGCCAGAATGGATTTCTCTTGCGTTATCAGACGGGCCGTAAGGGTTTTCAACCCGGGATAGCCGTACTCGATGTCCCATACGGATTCAGGCTGCAGGTTGAGCGGCGGGATATGTGGGATAAGAAGCTTTCCTGTGAGGACAAGGAAATGAACAATGGGCAAGGCATATTTAACGGGTCCCGAACGGGGAACCAGGAAGAACCGGTTTCCTCGGCGATTTCGGGATCGGAGAGAGGGCCGAAGGAATGGGAGGGCGAGTATGGGGTGAG
>CAZAXH010000016.1:0-40366 GCA_964489065.1 uncultured Planctomycetales bacterium
TGAAAGGCGGGCCGTCCTAACTAAACAAACCGTCCACTGAAGTGGGGAAGTTCAACCAGGCACAAAATCGGGACAGGGAGATAGATATGAGGTAAACGACTTTTAACAGGGGCCGCAAGAAAACCGGTTCCGAAGATTTTATGCCCGCTTCGTAGTTTTTAATATGGGTTCTTTCCCTTTTTTTATTTTCCCCCCTTAACGCGTGTTACTCCCGGAAAATTAAATTAATTTTTAACAAGAAGGAGGGGGTATGTTTAAGGGGAAGCTATTATGTCTTTTTGTGTTTTTGGCCGTGCTGAATTTCGCGTCGCCGGCCGGCGCGTTTGTTGTCATTAACGAGTTTCTGGCCGATCCTCCTGCGGGCCTGGCCGGCGATGCCAACGGCGACCAAACCGGGTCCTCGTCACAGGATGAATTTGTTGAATTATTTAACGGGGGAGAGGCCGCGGTTGATTTGTCCGGGTGGACTTTGGCGGACAATACCAAGATCAGGCATGTTTTTTCTTCCGGGACCGTTATCTTGCCCAACAGTGTTCTTGTCGTCTTTGGAGGCGGAGATCCCGCCTTCAGTGATTTTGTCTGGCAGATCGCTTCCAGCGGAGGGCTTGGGTTGAACAACACGGGGGATTCCATAATATTGGCTGATGCGGCCGGAGTGGTGGTTGATTTTGTGGTATACGCGCAGGAAGCCAACGCCGATCAGTCTCTGGTCCGCTTTCCGGAGGGCTCCCCGGACGCCGAATTTGTCCAGCACACAAGCCTTCCCGGGGCGGGTTCCATGCCGTTTTCTCCCGGAGTCCTGTTTTTCTCTCCGGCATCCGGCCCCAGTGTTCCTGAGCCGCTTTCCATCCTGGGGCTGGGTTGGGGATTCGTGGTCGCTTTGGCGTCTAAGCATGGTTTTTTCGCGAAGTATTTTTCCTGAGCATTTAAAAATCAGAAAATATTAATGACGGATTATATCTTTTCTGTTAAACTACATTCGCTTTCTAGTGGTGCTTGAGAACGTTGTTTGATGTTAAGGGCTGGCAATAGCATCTATAGAAAGCGAGTGTGTCTGTTAGAGTCGTTCTTTGTCTTTTTTATGCAATAATTGACATCCAACAGGAAGGATAATAATTTCTAGCCATGTTTCAAGCTCTAATTAAGAAAATTTTCTCCGCCGGGAAGCGTGCCCGGACAGATTTTGCCAGCAAGAATATTTTGGTTGTGGATGACGGGGAGGTGGAAAGGAAGTTTATCTCTCACGCTCTGGAGAAGTTGGGTTTTAATGTTATTGCTGTTGAAGACGGTTTTGTCGCCTTGGATGTCATCAAAAAACAACCGATGGACCTGATCATCTTGGATTTTTACATGCCGAAAATGAACGGCAAGGCTATTTGTTCCGCTTTAAAAGCCGATCCTCAAAGCAAGGATATCCCGGTGATTTTTCTTACCGGCAGCGCTTCGCCTAAAGATATTATTGACTGTTATGAAGTGGGAGCCGAGTATTTCCTGACAAAACCCATAAGCGCTAATCAGCTGACCAAGCAGGTTGAAGCCATTTTTAGCGAACTTCAGTCTGAAGTTGAGCCGGCGTGATATAATTGATTCCTTATGTTAGACATTAAATTTATTAGAGATAACGTTTCGTTTGTCGAGAAAGGCCTTGTTGCCAAGAATGCGCGCGTGGACCTTTCGGGTCTTTTGCGTCTGGATGAACAGCGCAGGGAGCTGTTAACCCGCGTTGACGGACTGCGCGCCAAGAAGAACGAGGCGAATGACGAAATCAGCCGGTGCATTAAGGAAAAGGGGAACCCCCAGGAAAAGATCGCGGCGATGAAAGATATTGCCGTTCAGATCGACCAGTTGGAGCCGCAGGTCAAACAACTGGAATCGGAGATATACAACACCCTTTTGGCTATCCCCAATATCCCGCATGAAAGTGTTCCCGTGGGCGGCCAGGACAAAAATACCGTCGGTCGCACTTGGGGGGACCCGCGGAAGCCGGATTTTGATCCCAAAGATCATATCGCGCTGGCAGAAGCCCTGGATATCATCGATTTTAAACGCGGCTCCAAGTTGAGCGGCTCGCATTTTATCTTGTACAAGAATGACGGCGCCCTGCTGGAGAGGGCGCTCATTAACTTTATGCTTGATTTGCATACCCGCGAGCACGGTTATCAGGAGATGTTTCCTCCTATCCTGGTCAACACCGCGTCCATGACCGGGACCGGTCAGCTGCCCAAGATGAAGGAGGATATGTATTATCTTGAGTTGGATGACCTTTATCTTATCCCCACCGCGGAAGTCCCGGTCACGAACATCCTCCGGGATGATATCCTTCCTGAAGAAGATTTGCCGGTTTATTACACGGCCTATACGCCCTGTTTCCGCCGGGAAGCCGGGTCCTACGGGAAAGATACCCGGGGGCTGGTCAGGGTACACCAGTTTGATAAAGTGGAGATGGTAAAATTTGTTAAGCCGGAAACGTCTTATGATGAGTTGGAAAAACTGGTGGGGAACGCTGAAAAGGTCTTGCAGCTGCTCGGCCTTCCGTACCGGGTGCTGACGCTGGCCAGCGGTGATTTGAGTTTCGCGGCGGCCAAATGTTATGATTTGGAAGCTTATGTTCCGGGGATGGATAAATGGCTGGAAGTTTCGAGCTGTTCTAATTTTGAAGATTTTCAGGCCCGCCGGGCCAATATCCGTTTCCGGAGCAAGGAAACCAAGAAAACCGCGTTTGTTCATACCCTTAACGGGTCGGGGGTCGCCCTGGCCCGCACTGTTATTGCAATCCTGGAAAATTACCAGACGGAGCAGGGGGACGTAATTATTCCGGAAGTGCTCCGCCCGTATATGCACGGCAAAGAAAAATTAACCAAGCGATAAATTCTAGGACTCGATATTATTTATGGTGGGAGTCGTTAAATTTATAGTGGCCGTTCTTCTGCTGCCGGTGGTGGCGGCTGTCATCAAGGGCTTCGGGGGGGAGCTCTCCGGTCATGGCGCTATGCGGGACGTTTTTCTGTGGGGTGTCCTCGCGTACGCCTTCTGGCATCTTTTTGTGTTCAGCTTTGCCCGTCTTTTTGAATTCTTACAGAAAATTTTTGCCGACATTTTCCGGTTTTCAGCCTTGGCCCAGGCGGCCATCCCCCGGGTTATCCCGTGGGGGCCGACGTTTCTTCTGCTGGTTTATTTTATCGTGACCCATCTGTTCCGCCTCAAAGGGGCGGAGCCGGTTGTTTATTTCCTGACGGGATTTTTGTTGGCCCTGCATGTTATCCTGACCGCCGCTGAATTGTATCAGGAGGATGCTCTGTTTTTGAAGTCGCATTATTTCTTCGCTGTCTGTTTAACCTTTATCGGTAACGTGCTGGTTGTCGCTTTATTGCTGGACATGAATTTTGAAAAGTTCTCTTTTTTGAGCTTTTGGAAGCACTCCGCTGATTACACGGTGAGTTTTTATCAATACCTGCTGCATAAATTTGTGCTTTAACCGCCTTCTGCCGCCAGAGTCCTTCAGCCGATAGCCAATGCAGTTGACTTCCGTCAACAAAACGGAGTGCCGATGTCAAGGGGCCGCAAAGTTCCTGAATAAAAAGCTTGAACAAAGAAAGGCGCTATGTCATTATATAAATCTATCAATTTCAGGTATTAATAAAAAGGGGCTGTGCTATGCGCATCGCGCTTTTGTCTTGGGAGTCTATCCATTCTGTTCATGTCGGAGGCATTGCCTTTCATGTTTCGGAGTTGGCTTCAGCCCTTGAGAGAAAAGGCCATGATGTCCATGTTTTTACCCGCCTGGGCCGTCCGGATCATCCTGTGTATGAATGTATTCACGGTGTCCATTATCACCGCTGCCCCTACGGCTATCATCCTGATTTCATCGAGGAAGTCAATAATATGTGCCGCGCTTTTGTCAAAGCGTTCATGGACACGGAGCGGCATATCGGGCCTTTTGACGTCGTGCATGCCCACGACTGGCTGACAGCCAATGCCCTGGGGTGGATTAAAGACGGCTTCGGCCGCAAGGCGGTTATGACGATTCATTCAACGGAATACGGCCGCTGCGGCAACAAACACTGGGATGGGAATTCGGAACGGGTGCGGCATATCGAATGGTACGGGACGTATTGCGCCGATCATGTCCTCGCTGTTTCGCAGGCTCTGAAAAACGAAGTCAAGTGGATATACAGCGTCCCGGATTACAAAATCGATGTCGTGTATAACGGCATTACATACCATAATTACGACGGCTGGATCGATCCGGCGCATGTCAAGGGGATGTTCCAGGTGGGGCCTCTGGACCCGATGGTCCTGTTCGTCGGGCGCATGGTTTACCAGAAAGGGCCGGATATCCTGGCCAGGGCCATTCCTTATGTCCTCAATTATTTCCCGAACGCCAAATTCGTTTTTGTCGGCGACGGAGAAATGCGGGCTGAAGTCGAAAGCGAGGCCCGCTGTATGGGGATCATGCACGCGACGCGGTTTCTGGGATATAAAAACGGCTGGCTTTTGAAAGACCTTTTTAAGGCGAGTGACTGCGTCTGCGTCCCGAGCCGCAACGAGCCGTTTGGTATTGTCGTGCTGGAAGCCTGGGCGGCCGGGAAACCGGTGGTGGCCACGTCCAACGGCGGGCCGTCGGAAATTATCTGGCATGAAGTGAACGGGTTGAAGATCTATGATAATCCGGAGTCCGTGGCCTGGGGGCTCGGAACCATGTTTTCCGATTTTGACCACGCCCGCTGGATGGGACGGAACGGCCGTGTCGCTGTTGAAACTGTTTTCTCGTGGGACACCATAGCCGAGGAAGTCCTGGAAACGTATTATGATTGACCGGCGCCTTTTTAACCCGGCAGAACAAGCCGGGCCGGTTATATAAATTCAGAGAAGATGAGGGAGAGCGAAGGATGTCAGTCAAAATGACCAGTGCCGGCCGTTCGGTAAAACAACGGCGGAGGAGAGCGGCTCCCGACGTGGGAAATGTTGTCCTCCCGTCCGGCTATGACATCACCCAGGCGACATTGATTGTCCGGGATCCTTATTGGATTTTCGCCTACTGGGACGTTTCTTCCGCCTCGCTGGCCGAAGCCCGGCAGAAATTAGGAAGAGGCTTTGATAAATCCACTTTTGTTTTAAGAATGTACGACGTGACCGCGGTTGATTTTAACGGCAGAAACGCCAACCAGAGCTTTGACATTGAAGTGGGCCGGGAGGCGACGAGCTGGTACGTGAACCTGTGGTGTGATAATGTGAGTTATTGCGCGGAAGTCGGGCTGATGCAGCCGAACGGGCATTTTTATGCCCTGGCGCGGTCGAATACGGTTACAACTCCGCGTGCTTCTTTTTCGGGCCGGGAGGACGTCATATGGATGGAAAGGAAAGACGATAACGTCTCCAAGCCGTTCCGTCAGGACCCGTTGGCGCCCGGTGATCCCGCCACGGCGGCGCGGAAAGATGTGGTGCCGCCGGCGCAGAAAAAAGGGAGATGGAGCCGGCGTTTCCTGACGGAAGACGATATTCGCGCGTATTACATGAGGCTTTCCCCGTTGCTGAGAAAATCCCGCCGGAAGAAAAAGTCTGTGGTGATCGCCCCCCGGACGAGTGACCCCGTATCTTTGGAATCCCCGGCGCAGGATATTTTTGGTTATGACAGAAAATACGGGTGGGCGGGGGAAAAACATCCGGGACGGTATTTTCAAAAAGAATTCCTGGCGCACTTTCGGGCGGGGTCATCGGCCGAGTTGTTGTCTCCCGGCGCCAGCGAAGGCTCTTTAGGTGTAACAGCGGGGGGCGCCAGCGGACAGTCCGCGCCGAACCCGCGCAAGTTCTTTTTTGAATTGGGGACAGAGCTGATTGTATACGGCCGCACGGAACCGGATGCCCAGGTCTTCTGGGGGAATAAGAATATCAAGCTGCGCGAAGACGGGACGTTCTCCCTGCGCATGGCCCTGCCTGACGCGACGACCATTCCTTTGGATTTCACAGCCGAGTCTGCGGATAAAGTCGAAAAGCGCAGTATCGTGACCGCGGGTATCCGGATCAAAACGAAATATCATCCTTAGAATCGGTTTAAGACCGCCTGGCTGATTTGCCTCCTGAGAAAAGTTTCTCGAAAAAACAGGCGATGTGGCCTGAATAAATTTTAACGCGAGTGTGTTCCCATGCATCAAGGTTACCTCTCATTAATCCTTCACGCGCATCTCCCGTTTGTGCGGCATCCCGAGGAAGACTATTTCCTCGAGGAGAACTGGCTTTATGAAGCCATTACGGAGACCTACATCCCGCTTATTAAGGTGATGGAGCGGCTGGTCCGGGATGACGTCGACTTCCGTTTGACGATGTCGCTTACCCCGACGCTCGTTTCTATGCTGCAGGACCCGCTTTTACAAGGCCGGTATATCCGGCACATCAACAGGCTGATCGAACTCGCTGAAAAAGAGCTGGCCCGCACCGAATATTCCCCGCATTATCACGGGTTGGCCCTGATGTATCATCAGAATTTTTGCGCGGCCCGCGAAATTTTCGTCGAAAAGTGCCGCGGTGATCTTGTTTCCTTGTTCCGGAATTTTCAGGAGATGGGATGCCTGGAAATCATGACGTGCGCCGCGACCCACGGCTTTCTGCCGATCCTAAACGTGAACCCGGAAGTCGTGCGGGCGCAGATTTTTATCGGGGTGGAACATTACAAAAAGACTTTCGGCCGTCCGCCCTGGGGGATATGGCTGCCCGAATGCGGGTATTCCCAGGGCATAGATAAAATTCTGGCTGACGCCGGCATCCGGTATTTTATCATCGATTCGCATGGCCTTTTGCACTCGGACCCGATCCCTCAATACGGCATCTACGCGCCTTGTTTTTGCCCATCGGGGGTTGCGGCTTTCGGCCGTGACTGGGAATCATCTAAGCAGGTCTGGAGCGCCAAGGAAGGTTATCCGGGGGACTATGATTACCGGGAATATTACCGTGATATTGGCTTTGCGTTAGAGTACGATTATATAAAGCCGTATATTCATCCTATGGGTTTCCGGATTAACACGGGGATCAAGTATTGGCGGATCACGGGGGACACCGAATACAAGGACGTGTATCACCCGGACTGGGCCCGCGAAAAAGCGGCCAGTCATGCGGGAAATTTTATGTTTAACCGGGAGAAACAAATCGAGCACCTGGGCCATCATATGGACCGCAAGCCGATAGTTGTCGCCCCCTATGACGCCGAGCTTTTTGGGCACTGGTGGTATGAGGGGCCCCAATGGATAGAGTTCCTGGCCAGGAAAATATGCTATGACCAAAAGACCGTGCGGATGACAACGCCGGCGGAATATTTAAAAGAATATCCGGTGAACCAGATGACCGTGCCGTCGGTCTCTAGCTGGGGGTATAAGGGCTATGCGGAACATTGGCTGGACGGGTCTAATGACTGGGTCTATCGTCACGTGCACATGGCGGGCAGGCGGATGGTCGAATTGGCGAAAAGTTTTTCCTCTCATTTGGCGAATCCCCGGAAGAAGGGGCTGATCCGCCGGGCCCTCAATCAGGCCGCCCGGGAGCTGCTGTTAGCCGAAGCTAGTGATTGGCCGTTTATTATGAAAACGGGGACGATGGTCCCTTACGCCAAGAAAAGGGTCACGCAGCATATCGCGCAGTTTACCCGCCTGTATGAAGATTTGCTCGCGAATGCCGTGGACAGGCCATGGCTGGAGGAGCTTGAGCGGCGCGACAATATTTTCCATGACATAGATTGCGCGGCGTACTACTCGGAGGAGAAATACCGGGTGTCGACCCGTTCCCGCGGGCCCGTGGTGGCTGGCCCGGCCCGGAATCCCCGGAAGAAAGAATCTTGCCGCGCGAAACCTAAGTCCCGGCGTGCCTCCAAGCCGAAGGCATCTTCCCCCGCAGCGCCCAAGATAAAAGATAAAAAGTTGGTTTTGGTTTAACCGATCAGCGAAGGAGTGAACTGTGTCAGATATCATGAATGGGTTCCCCAATCTTTGCGGATATGAAGAAGAAATCAAAAAAAGTCTGCAAAAAAAGCATCCCGACCCATATGCCCGTCATTCAAATATCCGCCTGGACTGTTGCCAGTCCGCTTTCGGGATCGCTTTGCACATGCATCAACCAACTATCCCGGCCTCGACGGATGATATCCGCTCCGCGGCCTTAATCTCCAATTTACAGTATATGATGGAGCATCAGTATATCCATGATAACCATAATGCTCCGGTTTTTATGCAATGTTATTCCCGGATGGCGGATATCATCCCGGAAATGGTGGCCCAAGGGAAGAATCCCCGCGTGATGCTGGATTATTCCGGGAATTTATTCTGGGGGCTCCGGCAGATGGAAGGCGGGAGGGTTTTGGAGAACCTCAAACGTATTGCCTGTGACCCACAATATTATCCGTATGTGGAGTGGCTCGGGACAATGTGGTCGCATGCGGTGGCCTCTTCGACGCCGGTGCCGGACCTGAGATTGCACATCATGGCCTGGCGATCTCATTTCGCCGCGATTTTTGGTATGAAGGCTTTAGAGCGCGTTAAGGGGTTTTCCCCGCCTGAAATGCACCTTCCGATTCATCCGGATGTCTGTTATGAATATATCAAGGCCCTCAAGGAGTGCGGTTATGAATGGCTGATGGTGCAGGAACACACGATTCAGAACCTGGACGGCACCGGTATCCGGCGCCCGCATTTCCCGCACCGGCTCGTCGCCAAAAATTCTTTAGGCGAGACCGTTGAGATAACCGTCCTTATCAAGACCCAGGGGTCGGACACCAAGCTGGTCGCCCAGATGCAGCCGTTTTATGAAGCGAAGGGGGTATCGCCCCAAGAGTATGCGGAATCGGTCCTTCCTCCTTTCGTGTGCCAGATCGGGGACGGAGAGAACGGCGGGGTGATGATGAATGAATTCGTCCCGGCTTACCGTATCGCCTTTGACCAGATCGGAACGGAGGGGGTGGTGGCCATGAATGGCTCCGAGTATTTGGGCCTTATGCGGACGCGCGGGATGGACGATAAAAAGCTGACGCCGGTTCAGCCGGTTTCCCAGCACCGGATTTGGCAACAGGTCAAAGCCTTCGGCCCGGGCGCCTGCGACGAGGCCATTAAAAAAGTCCATGAAGCGGACCAGGGATTTAATCTGGACCGCGGTTCGTGGACGAGTGACCGCAATTGGGTCAAAGGCTACGAAAATATCCTGGACCCGATTAACCAATTGAGTGTTGCGTTTCATAAAAAATATAAAGGCCCAACAAAACAGGATGCCTCTTATCAAAAGGCCCTGCTTTATCTTCTGTTGTCGCAGACGAGCTGCTTCCGCTATTGGGGGCAAGGCATTTGGACGGAGTATGCCAAGGAGATTTGCCGCCGGGGGATGGAGAGCCTCGGCCTTTAATCCGTTAGGCGGAATTTTTTTGCCCGTAAGAAATCGTCGGGATTTTCTGAAATATTTTTAACACGAAGGGGGCGCTATGGCGGCCAATCAAAAGAGAAGAGGCGGCGGCCTTTTATTGCACATTTCTTCCTTGCCTTCCGCTTACGGCATAGGCGATGTCGGGCCGGGAGCTTACCAGTTTGTTGATTTCCTGAAGAAAACGGGACAAAAGTATTGGCAGATCCTGCCCCTGAATCCGACCAACGGCATGTTCGGACATTCGCCGTACAGCAGCGATTCGGCGTTTGCCGCCAACCCGTTATTTATCAGCCCGGACCTTTTGGTGAAAGACGGCTGGCTGGAGAAGAAGGACCTCCCCGGTCCGTCGGCATATGACGCGGGGACTTATGTGGATTATCAGGAAGCCGGAGCGCTGAAAAACGCTGTTCTGGATTTGGCTTTTCAGCGCTTTCTGGGCACGGGCGTCCAACGGGAGGATTTTGAGGCGTTCTGCCGCCAGAATGATTTCTGGCTGTCCGGATATTCTCAGTTTGTGGCCTTTAAAAAATATTTTCAGAATGCCTCATGGAGCCAATGGCCCGAAGACGTGAAGAAACGGCAGCCGGCGGCGCTTCAGGATTTAGCCCGAAGGAATGAGGGGCTTATTCAACGGGTCAAATTCGAGCAGTTCATTTTCCGTAAACAGTGGGAGGATCTCCGGGGCTATTGCCGGCAGAGCGGCGTGAAGATCATCGGGGATATTCCTATCTATGTCAATGACGATAGCGCGGATGTCTGGATGCATCCGGAATTTTTCAAACTTAACCCTGATCTTAAGCCGGAATTTGTCGCGGGGATCCCCCCGGATTATTTCAGCGCCACGGGCCAGCGTTGGGGCAACCCGGTGTACTGCTGGGAAACATTGCGGCAGGCCGGATACCGCTGGTGGCAGGAGCGGGTTCAGCACAATTTTCAGCTTTTCGATTTGATCCGGATCGATCATTTCCGGGGGATGGTTTCGTTCTGGCAGATCCCCGCCCACGAGCAGACCGCTATGAACGGCCAATGGGTCGGTGTCCCCTGGGATGATTTCCTGACGGTTATGAAAAAGCAGTTCGGCTCCTTGCCGATCATCGCGGAAGACCTCGGGATCATCACTCCGGAGGTTACATCCGCTATGAAAAAGTTCGGGTTTCCCGGGATGAAGATTCTGCTTTTTGCCTTTGACGGCGAGACGGCGACGCACCCGTATATCCCGAAAAATTACAGCGAAGATTGTGTTGTTTATACGGGGACGCATGATAATAACACGGTGAGGGGATGGTTTGAGCATGAAGCGTCCCATGATGCCAAGGAGCGTTTTTTTCAATATATAGGCCGGAGGATCGGGGTGGAGGAGGCGGTGTGGGAGATGAACCGTTTGGCGATGACATCCGTCGCGGAGCTTGCTATCATTCCGGTGCAGGATATTCTGGGATTAGGTCAGGACGCGCGGATGAACACCCCCGGCACAACGCACGGGAATTGGCGCTGGCGCCTTTCAAAAGACGGGCTTACCCAGGCTGTTGTTGAGAAACTGGCCCGTTTGACGCGGGATTCACAACGCTGAATGCTTCCCGCGAGAAGGGGCCTGGCCGTGCCGCTTATAAGCCGTTGTTTATCAAAATAGCCGTTAACAGGTTTTATTGTCCTTCCTTCATTTCTCTTTTGATTATCTGCGTGTTGTTCTCATCCGGCATTCACTATTAATAATTTTATCTCTTCCCGGGAGCCTGTGTGCCGGACCGGCAGAGGTGCGGAGAATAGCTGTTTTATATAACAGTCTGGTTTTTGGGGAAAATATATAATATAATTGACAATATCGTTTTTATCCCTGAAGAGTGAATATGAAGAAATATAGCTTTTTTCAATATCTGGCCCGGGGCTTATGGGTGACTTGGGTCACTGTGTTTTTCGGCCTTAGCGCTCCCGGCCCGGTTGTCCCGGCCGCGGCGCAATCTCTTCTGGATCTCCCCGCTCCCGGGACTTTTGTCTCCGTGACACCCGGTTATGCTCCGATGCTTTTAAAAGGGCTCAAGCTTTATTCTGATAACCCGTTTCAATTTGATTTTATTATGGATACAGGTCATTTTAAGGCGGGGGAGGAGGCGTTGAGAGAGGAATCGTCTACGCTTATTAAATATTTCTTGTCCGCCTTGACGATTCCCGAGGATGAGCTTTGGGTGAATCTGTCTCCTTTTGAGAAAGAGCGCATTATCCCTGAGGCGTTCGGCGAAACGGAAATGGGCCGGGATTTGCTGGCTCAGGATTATTTATTAAAACAGCTGACCGCGTCTTTGATGAGCCCGGAGGAAACCCTGGGTCGGGAATTCTGGGGCCGGGTGTATCAGAAGGCGTTTGAAATTTACGGCACGACGAGCATTCCGGTTAATACGTTTAACAAGATATGGATTGTCCCTGATGAGGCGCTTGTTTATGCCGAGGGCGACGCGGTTTTCATTTTAAAAAGCCATTTGAAAGTGCTTCTGGAAGAAGATTACCTGGCCAATAGGGATGCGGTCGATTCCTCCATAGGGCAGGCCCTTAAAATTCAGGACGTGCCGGACGCGCTGACCCGGGAGCTGCGCGATAATACCGCGGGCATTGTCCGCGATCTCCTTGTCCCGGCTATTGAGAAAGAGGTCAATGAGGGGAAAAATTTTGCCAAGCTGCGCCAGATTTTTCAGGCCGTGATCCTGGCGAAGTGGTATAAACAGAACCTGAAAGAGAGCCTCTTGAACAGAAAATACACGGACCGGCGCAAGATTGACGGCGTGGATGTCGAGGATAAAGAGATTAAAGAGAAAATATATCAGTATTACCTCACGGCTTTCCGGAAAGGGGTTTATAACCTGATCAAAGAGGACTATGATCCGAATGAACAGCAGTTCGTCCCCCGGAAATATTTTTTGGGGGGATCCTCCCTGAAAGTCGCGGTTCGGCAGACGAATGACCGGCGGCAACTGGAGGATGTCCCGTCCGCCGGCCTTATCCGGGTTTCCAGCGCGGTGGGCCTTCCGGCCCGGACGGGCGAGGGAACGTTCCCCGGGGCTTTGGCCCTCTTCCCCACAGAGGAAGAAGATGTTTCGCTCGCGCTTGCTTCGTCCGGTGATAAAGCGCCCGCTGAAGCCATTGTCCTGCCCGGGACGGTTTCGTCTCCTGTGTCCGGTAAGACCGGGCCGGACAACGGCGATAACACCCGGACCGAGTCCGAGAATATCCGGCTGGAAGGGTTTGAAAGTTTAGGCGGTGTCCGGTATTCTTACGCTGACATCATCCGGGTGATATCGCTGGTCAGGGAGGCGTGGCAATTAGGGAGCATGGAAAATGTCCGTACGGTGAAGAACCGGGTTGTTGAGGCGGTTATCGAAAGTTTTTCCGAGTTCACCAACGTTATGGTTGATGAAATTATCCGTTATGCCCGGCAGGATGATGTGCCGAAAGGGATCAGGGCTTCTTTGCGGGCCGATGTCGCGACTGTTTTGGGGATGGCCATTGAAAACGCGATCGATTCGTTTTATATGCAGAAGACGACGGGGGAGGATGTTTTTCCGGATGAATTGTCGATCGGTGTTTTTATGCGGGAGGAAGACGGGGCGCTCATTTTTCATCTGGTGACAAACGGATTGTCTTTGGAAGAGTTTGAATTCAGGAAATCCGGCGCGGGGAAGCCGGTCACCCGTTTGGGAGGCATGGGCCAGGGGATGGCTATCGCTGGGGGGGCCGCCTTTCATTGGAAGTCCACGGTGAGCCTGTTTGACCGCAAGGAACACATCGGGGATAAAGACGGCGCGGTATTTGAACTGCGCATGCCGCGGCAGGGGGTGCAGGAACGCTTTGCCTATTTGCGCCAGATCATTTTAAGCAGTCCGCTGGAAGCCGGACGCCTGGATCCGGAGGAGGTCGGCGGGATCGACTTTCACCCCGCGTATTTGAATATCCGAACGGCGGGAAAAGGCATTGATATTCCGTTCGTGTCTGATCCCGGGGTTCTGGACACGATGGATATCCCCGGGCTGACCCCGTTTATTTTGAATATCACACCTGTTTATAATTTGCCGTATATTTTAGGGGCGGGCGAGAGCCCCCTGGGGAACACCTGATTCTTCGCAGCTTGACAGGGTGAGAAATTAAAGGTATATTTAAAATTCTTCTGGCCCGCCGGTCTGGATAATGTCTTTAAGGAAGCGGGCACATTCTGGAATACCGTTTTTTGTATTATAAAGTTTGTTGTAGCGATGCCCTGCCTTTAGTCGGAGAGGTGGCTGAGCGGTTGAAAGCGGCGGTCTTGAAAACCGTTGTGCCAAAAGCACCCAGAGTTCGAATCTCTGCCTCTCCGCCATTTTAAACAATTCCTTTATCATAAGAGACAGAATTTTTTGATCTCATCAGGCGGCTTTTCCTGCGCTGTTTTTTACAGTGTTATTAACCGAGGGACTGTTTTATTCGCTTAAAAGATATAATGGCCGTCCAGTAGACGCATAAGGCGAGCATGATAATAAAATTGAAGCCATAGAATTGCGCCAAGATAATGGATAAAATGGAGCCCAGCACGCTAAACCCGCTGTTTAATCCCCATGCCCACGCAACAGACTCATTGTAGTCTTTCCCCACGAGAGCGAGCCCGGAAGGGAAGAAGCAGCCTAGGCAGACCCCGATAGGGAATAAGAACAGGGCGACAAAAAATATCCGGTGGATAAACGAAAATTTTATCAGGGCATCCCCTATCCCGCCCAGCGTCCAATTTAAGGAAAGCAACAAGCCGGAGAGGATCACTCCGTTCATGATCAGCAGGAGGTCGGTGTCGCGGATGAATTTTAGGAATCCCGGGACCAGAGAACTGCCGATGCCTGAAGACAGAAGCAGGATTGCCAGTGTCACGGAAATCGAATGGATAGGGCTTCCTAATAATAGTGTGAATTTTTGCATCAATGAAATCTCAATAAACATGAACCCAAGGCCAAGGCAACTGAAATAAACAATAAAAGGGAAGATGGCTGGTAAAGGCAGGTTGGTGATGCCGGTTCTCTTTTGGACCGATAAAGGCAAGAAGATAAAGAGCGCAATGAAAAGCAGGGCCTGCATCAATATCATGAATTGCGTCATGAAAATAATAGTGCCGGTATGATGAATGGCCTGCACGAGGAAGGGGTTGAAATCTTTCAGCTTGTAATATTTAAAAAAGAAAGGATTGTTGTCTGTTACCACGGAAATATCGTAGGGGTAGTTCTTTATAAAATCTTTCTCTTCATGACGGCTGAACGCATAGGCGTAATGGTCAAAGGAGTTGGCGGGTTGGTTTGATGTCACCATCCTGTCAGAAGGGTAAATCAGGGTTGTGTTGTGTGTGCGGAAGTATTCTTCGACTTCGGCCCGCTGGGCAGAGGAAAAGGGAGTCTTTTTGACCAATATTAACGCCCAGCGTTCGTGTTCTCCGATGATGATGTGTTCCCAGGCTCTGTCCGCGCCCATAGCTCTTAAGGCGTCCATGCAAATTCCCATCAGCCTCAGGCTTTCCCTGGGCTTTTGGCGGAAAAGCCAACGGTTGAAATTTATGACGCCCTGGTCATTGAGTATCCTGAGGTAATCCAGAACGGCGTTTTTGGTATACAGGTAGCTCTCGGCGTAGGCGTAGGCGCCGTTGGAGGAGCCCGGAAAAAGTGTCCACCCCGTTTAAAATCACCAGGTCAAACCCGGAGGCGGGCAATGTCTTGACCAGGTGCCGCCCGTCGAGATTAAAGATGCGGGTGTTCGTCCCCGAGTAAACCCCGCCGGAATAATGATGGAATTTGCCTCCCGGAGTGAGCATTTGATATATGGCGGTATTGATTTCGGCCCCGACGATTTCTTTCGCCTGGTGAGTTTGGGCCATGAAAATATCCCGGCCTCCCCCGGTGCCGATGATGCAAACCGCTGGTTCTTTATAAAGCAGGTATGGAACCTCAAAACCCTGGCTGAAGAGATTGACTTGAGAGCGGTGCTCGGCAAGTCCGTCCTGGTTTAGTTTATAGATCGGCGCCCCGCCTAAATAATTTGTCGATATATACGCGTATTCTGGCAGGGGAGCCACGTTGATTTCCAGGGGGCCTTTCCCCGAGTCATAAACTTTCAGCCGGGCCTTCTCGTCAAGGATGACGTGGACGTTTGTTTGCCCCAGCGGGTGCCAGACGGAATGGAGGTATTGAATGTCCTGCTCCTGAACAAAAGCCGGGCGGCCTTCTCCCATCTTGGATGGATCAATGGTGTAACGGATATCTTGCGGGGCCGCGTTTAAAATCAAACCTGAAAACAAGACCCCGCAGAGCAGGGAGAAAGTTTTCCTGCGGGGGAACAGAAGCGGTAAGGCAAGGCAGAATATGATCAGAGACAATAAAAGTATGGAACGGAAAACCGCCAAGGTGTTGATGAGTGGAAAAAACAGGTAGGCCCCGGTCGCCGCACCGATTAAATCGAAAAAATACAATTTGTAGCTACGCGCCGGGGAGGAGGAGAATAGGAAAACGATGATGAACCCGATAATAACAAACGGGATTAAAACGACGCAGTACGAAAGAAGGAGCATGAAAAGCGCGTTAAATTGACTCATGACAAAAATGATGTATTCCACCTGGACCGGGAAATAAGATAGGACCAAGGTCGAGGTGATGCTTAAGCCGGATAAGGCCAGCAGGCTAATTCCCAGGAATCGCTTTTTATCGCATCGAGTCACCTTTTCTTTTTGCAGCAAATAGGCGTTGGCTCCGATCCCGTAGCCGAGAAGAGAGAACGATATGATGATGTAGACCACGTGATTCCATGTTTTCAAATTGAGAATTTGAGTTAAAAACAATTCCAGGCTGATTGTGAAGAGAGAAATAAAAAAAATGAGGATGTAATTGAGTGGCATGGACAGAAAAATATTTTTTGGTGTTCCGTTGGCTGGAACCGTTGGGAGTTATTTTAAAATCGTTCCCAGGTTAAGTCAACCGGTATTTTAAAGAGGCGCTTTTATTCAGGACTCTCCCGGGGATGGCGTGTCCCGATCGCGGTGCAAAAACAGCACGGGCGCGGCCCGTGTTCCCGGCCTAAGGGAATTAAAAAGGATTGTTTCCCGTGAATATGTGTGGTATAAATTAGATGTTTCCTTAAGAAGCTATTTGAGCTTGAGCATCTTGGAATCCAATTGTGTCCCCCGGTGTTTTCGTAAACCGGGTTGTTTTTTGATTTTACCCTTTTGGGGAAGTGATATTGTTCCCTCCTGACGCATGGGGAGAGGGTGATTTGCTTTATTGAAAGGCTATGTACCATCGTGCTGATAGGTAAATAACGTTCATGCCGCAATCCATATCTCAACAAATCCGACGCATAGTTGCCGCTTTTATGGCGGTCATATTTCTTGCAACGACTCTCACGCCTTCGGCCGTCGCCCAGAAAGCCCCTTCCTATCCAGCTACTGTAAAAGCGACCCCAACGCCAAAAGTATTACAGACCTTGCCGCCAGTCGGGACTCGCATCGGCCTGACGGAAAAGTATTCCCCAGCAAATATTCGAGGGCTTACGATTTATCCTGACAATCCGCTTCAGTTTGATTTTATCATGGATACCGGCGACGACGATTTAGCTGGTGCCGCATTTGAGGCGGAGTCGCAAAAGATCATTAAATATTTTTTGGCGGCCTTGACCGTTCCTGAGAATGAACTTTGGGTCAACCTTTCGCCTTACGAAAAAGACCGCATCATCCCTGAAGGTTTGGGTACAACCGAGCTTGGCATGGAGATGCTTGCCCAGGATTATATTTTGAAACAGCTTTTCTCGTCCCTTTCATATCCGGAGGATAACCTGGGTGCCCGTTTTTGGCAGATGGTGCGTGCTAAGGCCAGAGAGATGTATGGTACGGATAATATCGCGATTAATACGTTTAACAAGATTTGGATCGTCCCGGATAAGGCGGCTGTTTATGAGAAGGAGGGAAGTGTCTTTGTCGTTGAGCGGCATCTGAAGGTCATGCTCGAGAACGACTATTTGGCTCTGGAAAAGAACCTGGGCAATAAGAACCTCGGGCTGGTCAACCAATCTAATGAGACGGCCAATCAAGTCAATGACCTTTCCGCCAAAGTGGTCAAGGAGATTGTACTTCCTGCGATCGAGAAAGAAATCAATGAGGGGAAGAATTTTGCCGAGTTGCGCCAGATCTATAATGCGATGATTCTGGCGACGTGGTATAAGAAGACGTTAAAGGCCAGCCTCCTGGGTCAGGTCTATATGGATAAAAATAAGACCAAGGGCGTTGATATTGACGACCGGACAGCGAAGGAAAAGCTCTACGAACAGTATCTGATTGCATTTAAAAAGGGCGTCTATAACTATATCCGCCAGGATTATGATGTCACAACTGGCCAGACAACTCCCAGGAAGTATTTTTCGGGTGGACTGGGAGTGGGGGTCGTGACAGAGGAGAAGCTCCAGACTATACACGGGAATCTAGCCCAGCTGCCCCGATCCGTTTCTTCAGCGGTGATGAAGCCGGAGTCAAAGAACGGGAAAGACCGGAAGGTCACGACAAGATTGTTAGAGAACGCTGAGACAGGCAAGGAAGAATTCGCAAAGGTTTATTTTGACCAATTGCGTTTAGAGCAGCAGAACAGGGAAGAAGCGGCGAGGAATGGGCAGGAAAGCGAGGATACAGAGACAGTTATTATACCGATGCAGGCCTTGGCTAACATTGATACCGGAGTGTTGGCTAAGATTGCCGGCGCAGTGAATGAAGAGATAGGAATCCTTTCCTATCGAGAACAGATCCTTCAGACGGCGGCGGAAAATCCTGAATTCGTGCCTGCATCAGTTGTGGTGAGCGAAGCGTTGGCTGCGAGTTCCTCGCCGGTCCTTGTCAATTCGATTTGGTGGAATATCCACCGGTTACGGAAGTATGTTAATCTAGGAGGAAGTGTAAGCGGAAGTGATAAAAAGATAGCAGAGGCTGAAGAGAATTTGGTTAGATTTGGCAAGAGTGCGCTTCCTGCACTGCTAAAATTTTCTCAGGAAGGCTGGGTCATGCGATGGCATGTTGTGGGTATATTAGATAAAATGGGAGTGGGTGTCATTAAGAGAGAGGAAGATGTTTTTGAACTGTTGACAAAAATCGTTAGCGATCCTGATGAATTTTATGTGAGCCGGGAATATGCAGTAAGTCTGTTGTCTGAGCTTGGGGATAAAAGGGCCCTTGACGCATTGCTTATTGGTTTGTTGCAAGAGCCAGGAACGTTGCGTATCTCTGGCCCTGACTCTTATGCCTCTTATATTTCTTATTATCTCCGTTTTATTGATGCTATAGCCGTTCTGGGGGATCAACGAGCTATTGAACCATTAATGAAAAAATTGAATGCTTGGCCCCGAGAGATTTGGCCTTATGTGACTGTCGCCCTTCAGAAACTTAACGCAACGGAAGACCAGCTGGTGACGGCTTATATCGCGACTCTTAATTGCGACACGAATGAGAATTACTTTAGAAGGGAAATTGCTAGAATAAAAGAGGAGGTGGTGTTTAAGTTGGGCAAATTATTGCACAATCCTCGAGTGGTTGAATTATTGCTAGCTAAATTGGGAGATGAGGATGAAAACATACGAGAGGTCGTGACTGTCATATTAAAAGGATCAAAGGAAACACAAGCCCTCATGGTAACCGGATACATTGCCGCCTTAAACAGTAAATCAGCAGACGCTCAGAAGAAAGCAGCCATCGAATTAGGTGTCATCGGCAATCCGCAGGCGGTTGAACCCTTGTTGGCACAAGTCTATCATCGAGTTGGCGGTGTCCGCGCTGTCGTGAGAGAGGCGCTAAAACAGCTTGGGTCGAAGGATAATCGTTTGTTTATTTCTCAACAAGTAGATGCGAAATTGAAAGCAGCAGGGTTATCCGAATATGAAGTCGATAAATTATTCCCTGAGATGCTTGCTATTGTTTTATCCGGGGATGACTTTACAGTGTTTTACCAGCCCGGGATTACTACTGGGGGGGAATATTTAGGTAGTGTGCCCGATGATTCTTTCCCTCCTCACAGTGGAGTAATGATCCCAAATTATTCGCCTACGGTTGAAGTACAAAAAAGAATCCTTAATATCACGCGTATTCCCAAGGGACAAAAACCTTCCTCCCCGGTCGCTGGGGAAATAAGCTCTCCGATCTCGGACTTAGCTCAGATCGGTTCGGGGGTGGCTTTGGTGAAGATTGCGGGTGCGGTGCAGGAGGAGACCCTTTCTATTTATCATGGCGGGATTCAGGATGTTTCTTTTGTTTCTCCACTTAATGAGGCAGGGATCATAAATGAGCATACGGTAACCGGGGCATTGGTGGCGGGTGGCATTGCGGTACTATATTATTTTTGGTCGAAATATACTGTGAGCGGAAATATGTGGACAGTACGAAATATAACAAAGGATAAAAATATAAATACAACGCTGAACGCCATTAAATTTCTTGTGGAGAAGAAAGTTGTAAAAGCTGTACCGCTGTTGCTGGAGAAATTGGACATTCAAAATAGTTCGGTCCGTGTAGCTGTAAGTGAGGCGTTAGGAAATCTGGGTGATAAAAAAGCGATTGACTTGTTGCTGGTTCGGCTGGGGGATAAGGAATCTCCTGTCCGCGATGCTGCCAGAAAGGCGCTGGAGCAATTAGGGGTAACACAAGAACAGCTGGTGAAAGGCTACTTTGCTGCGTTTGACAGTGATTTTGGAGAAGCGCGAAAGGACGCGGTAGAAAGATTGGTGGAAATGGGGACAGCCGTGTTGGTGAAATTTATACAGGGGCAGCCTAATTCCAGAGAAAAGTCGATCCGGCGATTTCTTGTTGCATTGGCTCAGACAGGAGATTCTAGAATTGAATCTGTCTTACGCGGGCTTGAAGTGACGGATGTCCTGGTTTTTGCTGAGGCGGACAAAACAGAAAAGCTTATAACTGAGAAACTGAACTTTTTGCGTTCTTATGACCCCGGAGGAGATTATGAGATCGTTACGCATACGGAGGTAAGAGATTATGCTGCTGATGAGATAACAACGAGTATAATCGGGAGGGTTTCTTCTTGGGAGGATGAAAAGGATCAAGTCTTTGCGGCAGTGGATTTCTTAGCGGGGCATATTTTAAAAGACAGGACCGATCTCCTGACAGAGTTAAGACAAATCAGTCATCATAAAGATAGACTTGTTCAGGTAACAGAAACTCGTACTTCTCATGTTATATATCAAGGTGAGCATAGTGGTACGGTTGAGAGTGGCAGTCATTCCCAGAGTACGACAACAGAACAAAGTCCATATGGAAATTATTTGGGGGAGGCCGTTAGAGAAATTGAGAAAAGGTTAGGGAATAAGGACAGTATTTTGGAGAATAAGCCAATCTCTCTTGCGGCGAGTGACAATGTCCCCCGTATTGATAGCAAACAGAGTGAAGGCGGGCCCGTGGTTTCATCCCCGGTGGCTGGTCAGGGAAGAAACGAATTCGGTGGTATCAACTTAAACGCCGAGTTATTGAATTTACAGATCAAGCGTGACGGGAATGGCATTCCTCTTCCGTTACCACAGCAGCCGATTCAGAACATGAAAATCGAAGGCTTCTTGCCGGTCATAATTAACATTGAGCCGATTAGTATTCAGCTTTTGTTAGGGGTTACCGAGGAGCAACCAGCCGATGTGATCGGCATGAATGTGGCGGGGAAATAGGGAGGCCTAACTCGCGGGCATAACGAAGAGGCACGCCTGATAATTTACGTGGCTATTGGTCCCAAAAATTTCTCCTGGTTTCTATAATGCCGCGTTCCCATCCCTGAATATATACCAGTACTCTTTTTTTGATGAATGTTCGGCATAAAACATCAGTTTTTCACAAAAAGTGGCTCAACTTTTTGGGGGCGGGTCAGGTTTCGGCTTAAGGTGCCCCCCAACTTAATAATTGACAACGGGATGTAAATATGGTGAAATTTTATCCAACCCTAATTTGGAATGGATATGTACCGCCACTTGGATTCTGAAAAGATCGTTGTCGCGTTAGACCTCCTCTCCCGAAGAGTCCGGGAAAGATTCCCCCAAGCAGGACTCACAAAAGTCGTCGAAGAACTGTATAAGACAGGACAGGAAGCCCAGGAGCGAAGCCTCTGGGTGGCCAGGCCCTTGTGGCATTTCCGCATCCTGATCGGCGCGTTGCTGGTGCTGATCGTGGCGAGTTTTGTCCCGGTCGCCGGGACGCTGAAACTGATCAACCATCCTTTAACGTTGGGGGAATTTATCCAGGTTTTGGAGTCGGGTATTAATGATGTGATTTTCCTCGGGATCGGCATTTTTTTTCTCGTAACGCTCGAGACGCGAATAAAGAGAAGAAGAATTCTGTCCCTGCTTCATGAACTGCGGGTCCTGGCGCACGTGATCGACATGCATCAGCTGACCAAAGACCCTGAGTCTCTTCTTCGGACTCACCAAAAAACAAAATCGTCGCCCCAGCGGACGATGACAGAATTCGAGCTGCAGCGTTACCTTAATTATTGCAGCGAGATGCTGGCCATGATCAGCAAAATTGCCGCGTTATATGTTCATCATTTCCCTGACACGGAAATTGTCGATGTCGTCAATGACATCGAGTCCCTGACGCACGGGCTGTCGCGGAATATATGGCAGAAGATTATGCTTCTGCAGTCGCTTTCCAAGGGTCTGTCCGGTTGAAGTTCACGGACATTTAAAAATCAGGAGTTCCCGGGATTCCGGGGCAAAGATTTATCCATAAGAAAGGGGAGAGGATGGCGCTAGGAATCGTAGGGGCAGGGCTTGTGATCGTTTTGGTGTCTTGGGCGGTCAGCGTTTATAACGGCCTGGTTCAGTTGAAGGTGCGGGGCGACAACGCCTGGTCGGACATCGACGTCCAGTTGAAACGCCGGTATGATGTGATCCCGAATATCGTCGAGACTGTTGAAGGGTATGCGCACCATGAAAAGGCGACGCTTCAGTCTGTCATTGAGGCCCGGGCGCAAGCGATGAGTGCAGCCGGAATCGCGCGGAAGGGGCAGAGCGAGAATTCTCTGACGGACACGTTAAGGTCTTTGTTCGCCGTTGTCGAGAAATATCCTGATTTAAAAGCGAACGACAGCTTCCTGAAGTTGCACACGACCCTGATCGAGATTGAGGAGACCATCCAGGCGGCCCGGCGTTATTATAACGCCGTTGTCCGGGACTTCAATACGATGATCCAGATATTCCCCGCCTCCATCGTCGCCAGCATTTTTAATTTTAAGGTAAGGGAGTTTTTCCAGCTGGACGCGCCGGAAACGGAGCGGCAGGTGCCGCAGGTCAAGCTTGACCTGAAAAATCAATGAGGGCCCGGGTATGTTGAAGCGGGGATGGCTATTGGTGATTTTTTGTTTTTGTGCGGCCTGCGGCCCGGCTCAGGCCTGGGTTATCGAAGACTATAATATTGAAATAACCCTGCAGAAAGACAGCACTTTTATCGTGCGGGAGAAGATTGCCGTTGATTTCGGTTATGAATCCAAACATGGTATTTACCGGGATATCCCAACGGTTTATAAGGATGAAAACGGCCGTTCTTATGACACGCGGTTTGATGTTTTGAGCGTCGAAGGTGAAAACCGGAACCCATGGGAATATACGGAAGAAAACGGCGCAAATTTCAAGCGGATAAAGATTGGGAGCCCTTACCGGACTCTTTCCGGACAGCAGATGTATGTCATCGCTTACCAGGTACGCGGGGCGGTCCTTTTTCTGGATGACCATGACGAGCTTTATTGGAACGCCGTCGGTTCCCGGTGGGACGTTAATATCCGGCATGTCTTTGTTTCCGTGTTTTTGCCGGAAGCCGTCCCGAAAGAGGAGATCAGGCTTGCTGCGTATACCGGGGTGGGCGGCTCCCGGCTCAGCAGTGCCAGAAGTTCGGTCGTTCATGAAAAGTTAATTACATTTGAGGGGGACAATTATGCCCCTTATGAAGGCTTTACCATTGTCGTCGGGCTACCTAAAGGGATTTTGACTCCGTCGCCGGTGTCTTACCAACAGGCTTCTTCTCCCGCGTCGCCCATGCCCTACCAGCAGTCGCCTCCCTATCAGGATTATCAGAATATGGATCACCCTTGGCCGCTTGTTTTGCCGGTTCTGACGTTTGTGATTATGCTGAAACTCTGGAGCCATTTCGGCAGGGATCCTAGGTCGGATAAAAGCATTGTCGTGGAATACAAGGCGCCGGAGGGGCTGACGCCTGCGGAAATGGGCGCGGTGATTGATTCCAGGGTGGACCCCCGTGATATCACATCCACGATCATTGATCTGGCCGTCCGGGGTTACATCAAGATCGTCCAGCGCAAGGGGTTGTTCGGGGGAAAGGATTATAATTTGATTATGCTGAAGACGTTTGAAGACGACGAGGATTTGAAGTCTTATGAGAAGAAAATTTTAAAGGGCATCTTCGGAAACGGCTTAAGGATGTCGGCGGTGAAGTTGTCGGATATTGAAAACAAATTTTATAAGAGTTTGCCGGGCATAGAAGAGGGGATTAAAGCGAACCTTAAATCTAAAAAATATCTTGGTGGGAATTCTACGGGGATCGTCATGCTTTATTCTCTCCTGGGAGGGGCTGTCTTTTTTATGGGGTTGATGACAGCGGTCATCAGTCTCTGGCTGATGATTGCGCTTGTGTTGTCGGGGCTGATTATTCTGCTGTTCGGGCTTATTATGCCTAAACAGACGCTGGAACGGGTGGAAATCCTGTCGAAAATTTTGGGGTTTAAAGAATTTTTGCAACGTACGGAAAAAGACCAGATCCAGAGGGCCGAACAACAGGATATTTTCGAGAAGATGTTGCCTTATGCGGTCTGCCTGGGAATCAGCACGAAATGGGCCAAAAAATTCGACGGCTTATACACGGAGCCCCCACAATGGTTTTCGGGGGATTACGGCCGGGTGTTCCTGTATGACCGGTTTATTCACGACCTTAACGGCTCTTTGAACAGCATGGGGGCCGGATTCTATTCGTCCCCGCAGGTCGTGTCCTCGGGCGGGGGATTTTCCTCCGGGGGCGGGTTCTCGGGAGGAGGTTTCGGCGGGGGGGGAGGCGGGTCTTGGTAAAGCAATATCCATATAATAACCATAAGGAGCGCGTATGGGCATGACCATCCCAATGATTATGATGATGCTGGTTAATTTAATTTATACTATTCTGGCACTGGGACTCGCCGTTTTCGCCGTCCGGCTGATTGATGAAAAGGTTTTTACGAAAATCGATTTTCAGGAAGAGATTAAAAAAGGCAACCTGGCCGCGGCTGTCTTGATCGCCGCGATGCTGGTTTTTATCGCCATTGTTGTTTCCGCGGGCTTGAAAGGATAAATTTGGCAATGAATTCATTCGTCGGCCCGTTTGAGAAATCCCTCTTGGCCCTTCTTGTCATCCTGGTGTCTGTTTACTGGGTTTTGGATAATTGCCTCCCGTTTGTGTTGTATCCTGAATTACATAACGTCCGGGGCGACCATCCTGTCCCGGATAATGCCTCCCCCCGCCAGGGACGGGTTGTTCCGGTCGGAGAACGGGGGGCTTACATGCTGGATCCCGCTGCATTTTTAAACCGGGATGGTTTCGGGAAAAATCCGGCTGTTTCCTCTTTTGACGCGAGAAAAATTAATTGGTTTGCCAAAAGCACGGATGGGCAGAGGTATCCTTCCAACGCGTTTTTTGTGGGATTCCGCCCGTTTCGCACGCGTCATTATTGGTTGCCATTGCTGGCCGTGAGTTTGCGGGTGCGGTATATGCGGGATGATAATATTATCGTTGAGGATGATACCTGGCAGACGGCCCCGGAAACCTATGTCAGAATGGCGGGGGATTGTGAGGACCACGCCATTCTTTTGGCGGATTGGATGGTAGAGCTCGGGTATGATGCCCGCGTGGTGGTCGGTGTGTTCCAGGGCGGCCTGCATGCGTGGGTGCAGCTTTTGAAGGACGGGAGAGAATATCTTTTGGAGGCCACGGATAAATCTTCTCGCCGGAGGTATCCGCTGGCGGCCCTTCACCCGGAATACGTGCCGGTATTCATGTTTAACCGGGACCACTTCTGGGCCGCTATAATGGAAAATAGAGGATGGAGGAATCGAGGCACGACACAAGGCTGGGTGGAACTTTCTTGTTTTGAAGAGGGGGCCTTCTAGTTTGGCAGGCTGATTCCTTCATTATTCTGAATCCTTTTTTTGCGGCAAGAGTAGCTTTTGGATGTTTAAAAAAATAAACGTGTTTTATATTTCTCAGCAGTATATGGAAAAATTTGTTTGAGAATCCTGGAAAGGCGGAAGAAATATTTGTTTTTTTGATAATTTTGGATATTTTGAAGCAAAATTGGGTAATAATTGGCAAGAAATAACTATTACTTTGGCATATTATTTGCTCCATATCAAAATATAAAGAGATTTTAATTTAGCCAATTTTGTTTAACCCCATTTTAAAAAGGAGAAAGTAGTTATGAAACGCATTATAGGAATCATGGGCGGGGTCCTTACGGCAGCCCTGATGGTTTCCCCGGCCAGCGCTCTCTCGGTAAATTTGAGTAATGATGGAAATGCCCTTGCCCAGGAAATTTTGGGTTCTGGGATCACAATGAGTAACGTGTCTTATTCCGGAGCCAGTGTGGCTTCCGGGACTTTCACCGGTGGTGTCAGCTCGGGAATTGGAATGGAATCCGGCATCATTTTAACCAGCGGGGACGCTTCTTACGCTGTCGGTCCTAATGATAATGATGGTATAACCGGCGATAATGGGTTATCCGGCGACAGTGATTTAAACGGGCTTGTTCCGGGATACAGTACGCATGACGCGACCCTTTTGGAATTCGATTTTGAATCAGCTGGCGGAGACCTGTTTTTTAATTATGTCTTCGCTTCCGACGAATATAATGAATTCACAAACAGTCAATATAACGACGTGTTTGGTTTCTTTGTGGATGGCGTGAATATCGCTTTGATCCCGGGAACCAACATCCCTGTTTCTATCAACAATGTTAATGGCGGGAACCCTTACGGGACTAATTCTTCGTATTCTGAATATTACAATAATAATGATTTGCAGGACGGCGGCGCTTATTATGATTTGGAATACGACGGTTTTACTGATGTTTTCATGGCGCAGTTACTCGGCCTTTCCGCCGGTACACACCACATTAAGTTGGCTATTGCCGATGCCGGAGATTGGGTTTTGGATTCTGCGGTTTTTATCCAGGCCGGGACTTTTTCGGACGAACCGACCAATCCTGTCCCGGAACCGGCCACAGTGTTTTTACTCGGCACGGGGATTGCCGGAGTTTTCTTAAGAAGAAAACGTTCATAATTATATAATTTTTTTACTGGGTTCTGAAAAAGCGGCTCATTGATATGAGCCGCTTTTTTTGATTTTTCTCTTATATTTGACAAATTATTTTTAACTCTGGATAATATCAATTCTTCTTACTATAATAAATTCTTCAATCTATATGAATTAAAGGAAAGCGGCTTGAAAATCCCTGCCTGTCGCCTTCGCGTGACAAGAGAAGTGTTTCTAACCGTTCTTTAAGGAGAGGCCATGAATCCATTCAGGAAAGACACGCGATTGTCTGTTAAACTGCTTGTTATCGTAGGTATCCTGCTTGTCCCCATTCTGCTCACGGTCATGATATGCCGTCCGATCATTGCCCGGTATAGGTCCCGTTCCGCTGTTGTGCATTACCGTCTTCCGGATGCCTTCCACAAATCAGACCTTGAGCGGATGGTCTGGCACATGGGGCAGGAACCCGAGTACGCTTTTTATTTCAAGGCGTTGTCTGCGGACGACTTGAAGAATTTTACCGAGGAGACCTATGCCCTGCTGGACGCTCACCGGGGCCGGGAAAAACATCTTAACCTGGTGCGGGAGATGCAGTCCTCGGTCGAGGACATGGCGGTTTTAATCAACACCTTGTCTCTGCCGGACGAGATGACCGCGGAGTCTCATCCGGACATCATTGTTATTTTTTGGAAGTTCTTTTTGAAAGAATTTCAGACGACCATGGCCGGGCTTAGTTATAAAGCGACGTATGACCAGGCCTTCCGGCTGGAATGGAGCTCCCAGGCACGCGATGCCGCTCAAAAACTGAAAGATGTTTTTTCCTCTCTAGAGCAATAGCACAGTTCCCTTTTTATATTGAAATAACGGGTGTGCCGGCTTCCTAAAAAAATCGCCAATATTATCGAAAAATATATATTTATATGATATCTTTATCTATTAGAATCGCTTTGCGGCATTAAAATAGCATCCAGGAGTGAAAAGATGTCTTATAAAATCAAATTGACGTCCTTCGAAAACGCTTCGCTTTTGCGCAAGCTGTCTATCCTGTACTTTCTCATGTCCATTATCCCGATCGCGTTTCTTTATTTCTTGTATCTTCAGCTCGTTGACTACGGCAGAATCATTATCAATGAAGAGCGTTTCAGCTCGATTTTCTTCCTGGTCGTCGTTGGCGTCGCCGTTGGGTATGTGGTCATGCGGTCTATTATCATGAGCATTATCGATATCACCCGGGAAAACCGGGACGCGTTAAAAGAACTGCTGGGGCCGGAAAAAATCCAGGCGTTGTCAGAGGACAGCAGTAATGAAATTGCCATCCTGGCAAAATCTTTTAACGAGATCACAAACCGGCTTGAAGAGAATATCCGCAACCTTGAACTCGCCAAAAGGACTTTGCATTCCGTCCTGGCTAAAGTGGGGGAGGGGATATCGTCCATGGATAATATCGACAGTTTCTTGAGTTTAATCCTGGAAACTGTCACCGAGGCGTTGTCCGGCAGAAAAGGCGTGTTGCTTCTGAGGGACGAGAAACGGGATGACCTTTATGTGAAATCTGTTTACGGAAAATCCTATGATAAGAGCAAGCAGATCCGGGTTGATTTGCAGGATGAGATATTTAAAGAGATTATAGGGTCCCGGCAGCCGGTTGTTATTCAGGATGTCCCCCGGAACGGGCCCCTGCAGTCCCTTTTGCGGGCCCCACTTCTTTGCGCTCCGTTGCTTTTGCACGACCAGGTTCTGGGAATCATTATTATCTCTGACCGGATGACCGATGAGCCGTTTGACGAGGAAGAAAGGAATCTCCTGCATAATCTCGCCTTGCAGACCGCTGTCGCCGTTGAAAATTCGAGGTTGAACGAGGATGCCGAGAAGACGTATTTTGAAACGATATCCGCGCTGGCGATGGCGGTTGAAGCCAAAGATCCCTATTCCCGCGGTCATTCCGAACGGGTAGCGAATTATGCCGTCGTCGTAGCCCAGGACATGGGGATGTCACAGGAAGACGTTATTATGCTGCGGGACGCCGCAAAGCTCCATGATCTCGGGAAAATCGGAGTCGTTGACAAAGTCCTTAAAAAGCCTGGCCCGCTCACGCCCCAGGAAATGGAAATGATGAAGAAACATCCGGAGATAGGGGAAGGCATTATTAAACCGATCCGGTCGTTAAAAAAATTGTGTGATCTTATCCGTCATCATCACGAAAAACTGGACGGCACGGGCTATCCGGACGGGTTGAAGGGGGATGATATCCATCCGTTGGTCCGGATCCTGCAGGTCGCGGATATTTATGACGCCTTGACATCGAATCGTCCTTACCGGGACCCTTTTACGTCGCAGCAGGCGATTGACACGTTGAAATCCATGAAGGATCAGGTGGATCTTAAAGTGGTTGAGACGCTGGAAAGGGTTGTGCGTTAATCCGGGGCCGGCCCAGAAAGAACAGGGAACCGTCCTGTAGCTCCTCCCGCCCTTTAATTCCTGCTGGCGTTATTTCAAATTATCATGGGCAAGAAGAAAAGCGATTATCCCAAAATCAAGAAATCCAGGATTCCTTTAGCCGGGCGGATTATTATCGTTTATTATCTGGTTTTGGTGTCCCTGGTCGTCTTGGCTATTCAATCCGGCCAACCGCTGCAGGTTAAACGTGAAGACGTCCCGGTCAGTTTGCTGGATGTCATTAAATTCACGTATTATGTTTTGCCGATTTTATTGGCGGTGATGTACGGGGCCCTGTTCCGCCCATTTTGGGCGAAATTCCGGGACCTGTTGGTGCTTATCCTGGTTATTCATGGTGCCTACAGCGTGTTCGTCTATTCCTGCCGCGTGGCTTATTTTGAACGGTTGAGGAACGAAACCTTTAAACTGCGGTTGGCCCATTACTCTTTGTACGGTGTGCAGCATCGCATGCTGGACACCACGAAAGACGGCCTGATCGACCGGGTTGAGTTTAGAGCCAAGCTGGACGCGGCGGAGTTCCCTCCGGGGCAGTATGTCGTTTACGCCAAAGTCACCCAGCGGGGGAAAGAATTTTCGGACAGTATCATCGGGCGCTTTCCCTTTCAGATTTTTCCGACGCAGCAAAAACCTTTCATCATCCAGTTCGCGGCGAATCCGCAGTTGTTTGAATCCTATTATGAAAGCGGGCATTTCGACCTGAACTTCGGGCTGCAGCGTGTCGTTGGCGTTGATGAGTCGGGACATTGGCTGCTGGCCCTGTCCCGCTGGTCTCCGTTTATCCGTTTTACAAACTGGAACGGGGAGGACTCTGCCGTTCAGAACGCCGTCCTGGATTTGGATTACCGGGAAAACGTCGATTCGTTTTATATCATGCCGTTGAAATTCCAGAAACTTCAGGTCAAGATGGCCGGCAGCCTTTCGGATTTTGTTATTGATGAAGACGGGAACGGAAAGTATGATGCGGTTATCATCACCATCCCGCTGGATTCGGAATATGAAGGGGATGTTTTCATACAGATGATTGTTCGGGGAGCGGCTTACCCGCTGACTTTTGAGGGGGCGTTAGACCTCGGGGACAACCTGCTGCAAATAAGGCTCGATTCGGATTATATCCGGGAGTTGGGCGAAGACGGGCCTTACGAGCTCATCGATTTTCAGATATTTAACCAAAATCCCGAATGTCTGGAAGACGAATGTCTGAAGCGGATCAAGCCCAATTTTATTTTTTATCTTGATGATTACACGACACAGCCGTACAAACTTGAGCAGTTTGACCGGATCAAGACAGGATAAGGAAGGCAAAGCGGCATGAAAACACGGGTTTGGGTTTTTCTCATCGCGGCGGCGGGGTTTGTTCTTTCGGTTTATGTTATTCAGTATAATCAGTCCCGTGGCGCCCGGTTCACGGTGGATGTCCTGCAACGGTATATCAGCGCCTGGGAGCGCGTTACGGACCGGAAGATTTTTTCCTGGGACGATATCCCGGACTTTGACATCATTTCCCCGGCGGACAGCCTGCGGGTACGCTCGGCTGATTTAAAAAGGAACGCGTTCCGTCGATGCGGGTATGTGTATGACATGCGGTTTGAAGAGGAAGCCCGGTACGTGATTTCCGCTTCTCCGATGGGGTTGCTGTCGCCGCGGGTTGAATACGGGATAACGGAACAGGGGATATTAAAGGAAAATACCCGGGACGTTGACCTGCTGCCGGACAGCCGCGGGGAGGTGTCTTCCTGGAAAGCCATCGAGCGGATCGAAAACGCGAGGACCCGGGACCTGCCGGAATATCTTCGGGATTGAGCCAGCGATGAAGATAAAAGTGTCTTCTGCTTTAGCCCTTTGGCTTTTGGCGCCGGTATTCGGTGAGTTGCTCTCCAGCGCAACGCCGCTGAACGAATATCTTTCCCCGTTCCGTATCCTTATTTTTGGCATGCTCTACGGAAGCGGGGCCATTCTGGTCCGCGAATTATTAATCCGCTGGCAAAAAGGGTGGGCCAGCTTGTTTCTCCTTGGCCTGGCTTATGGAATTTATGAGGAAGGGCTGGTGGTCCGTTCTTTCTTTGATCCTAACTGGGTCGACTTGGGCAAACTTGGTTCTTATGGCCGTGTGGCCGGTGTGAGCTGGGTTTGGGCTGAACATCTGTCGGTTTATCACGCCCTGATCAGTATTGGCGCGAGCATTGTTTTTGTTGAAATACTTTATTATCAAAAACGGCGGGAATGTTGGGTGGGGGAACGGGGGCTGGCGGGGAATATTCTCGCCTTTTCCGCGACCTTGCCCCTCGGGGCGTTTTTGAGCCCTTATAACACGCCTGACGTCTGGTTAGGGCTCTCTTGGCTGGCTGTTATCGGCCTGACGGTCGCGGCTCGGCGGGTTCCGGCGACGGCTAAAGCGCCGCGCCGTGTCAAAGTCCCTTCTCCAGGCTGCTTTTGGTGGACCGGTTTTCTGGCCACCTTTATTCAGATATTTATAATTTATAAAACATCTGAAAACGCGGTTCCTGTCTTTGGCGTGACGATGATTCTGATCGTCCTGTTTGATTTATGTGTTCTTGGGCTCGTCCTGCGCTGGAACGGTGATGGCCAGGCTTGGGACGACCGTCACAGGATCGCTTTGATCAACGGCGCGATGACCCTTTTTTTGGTCCTGGTGCCGTTACTCGCCCGGGAGAAATGTCCGGTTACACCCATCACGTCTCCTGTTTTTATCTTGGGGTTGTGGTGGATATCCAGAAAAGTGAACAAGCGCGTGATGAGTGAACGAAGTAGGGCAACTCAGGATTCACACACTTGACCTCTGATGTCGGGGGGTGTATTCTGACATTGACTGCAAATAATGCAATACCCCCCGGAATCGTCCGATGGGTGCGCTAAAAGTTGGTTCATATCAGAAGGAGGAGGCCGTGTGAAGCGTTTGACTTTTTGTTTACTCGTGCTGTGTTTGTTTTTGTGGACGGGTCTTTCTGTAGCGCAGAATTCCGAACAGGAAAAGGCCGCTGTAACGGCCGCGGAAGCGTGGCTTTCTTTAGTGGATTCTGGTCAGTATGAACAAAGCTGGACGGATGCGGCGGAATACTTCAGAAACGCGATAGGCCAGGAGCAGTGGGCTCAATCCCTGAAGGCGATCAGGCCTCCTTTGGGGCAGCTTATATCCCGGGACGTTACAAGCGCGGTTTATACGACCACACTGCCCGGAGCCCCGGACGGCGAATATGTGGTCATACAATATAAGTCTTCTTTCGGGAACAAGAAGTCCGCCGTCGAAACGGTTACCCCGATGCTGGACCAGGATGGCGCGTGGCGGGTGTCAGGTTATTTTATCAGATAACAAGAATTAAGCCCGGCGCCGATAAAAACAGGTTGGAGTTGTTTTTTGTTAACCTATAACCGGGAACAGGCCTGCTTCCCATCAAGGACCCCTTCATGAGACTAAAATCATGGTGTGTTCGTTTCCCCGCCGTTTATTGGATTTTTATTCTTAACTTTTTATTCACGCAAATTTTCCTCTGCGGAAGCATGGCGCACGCCTCGTCCCAGCCGCCGATGTACCGTCAGCCGACCGCCAACGATTTGCATGAGATGATGGGGAACCTGGCCAGCTCGAGCTTCAGCGAACTTGAACGCAAACGGATGACCGCGGTTATTTTTGTGCACCAGGATATTTACCGGAAAGCGGTGATCCGCGGGGAGTTTCCGGCCAACGACGAAGCGGTGCAGGCGTTTCTCAAGGCCAAGGAAGAGCTGCAGGAAGAGGTGGCCCAACGCATGAACATCCTTTACCGCAACCGTACCGGGGAGAATCTGAAAGCCCCGATCATCCCTTTTTCCTATAACAATATCCTGTCCGACGATGATGTCGTGACCGGTTCCGGTAAAGTCGGCCAGATGATGGAAGGCCTGTACGTGGATGCCCTGGATGATGTCATCCGGGAACGCGCCCAGCGGCCGATGACCGCGGCGGACCGGGCCCGGGTGGATGTCAACGGCCTGTCCTGGGACATGACCCAGGAAGGCGCTCTGGATAATTTTTGGCATAAGGAAAAATATATTAACCCGCAGTCGGGGTTCGCGAACCAGAGCAAACTTTCTTCTGCCGGGGACAAGGTGAAGGTGTTGACGTTTGATGATGAGGGCCGCCTGGTGCGCTTGAGCGGGGATGAGGCCAAGAAAGCCATCGCCGGGCTTTCGGTGGAGCGTCCTTTGGATATCCCCGGGATCAACCTGGAAAAAGGCAGCGGGTCCATGTCGGATTACATGCGCATGGCCGACATTCATCAGGTCAAGTTCCAGGGGCTGGCTTCGGAAGAACAGATCGCCCAGTTTATCCGCAACCAGAAGTACACCGAGCGGGTCGCCGGGGATTTCAGCGCCGTGGCGCTGGATGATAATCCGGAACTGGCCCGGCAGTATGAGGGTTTTCTTGCGACCTCCGAAAACATCCGCAAGCAGACGACCATGGCCGGCGTGGCCCAGATTCTGCAGAATGAGTATAAGATCAAAATTATCGATGCCAGCGGTGTCGTGGATTTAAAGAAGCTGACAGAGGCGATGCAATTGCACCAGCAGCGGCAGCTGACCCAGGCGATGCCGGAGCTGACCGGGGCGGTCATGCGCAACGAAGCGTATAAAATGCTGGAGTGGATTAAAGGCGAGCCGGTCAACTCCGCCAAGCGGCTTCTGCTGCGCAAGCAGCTGGCGCTGACCTGCGCGGCCCTCAACGACGGGCAATTGAATAGGATCGCCGCGGACCTGGAGAAAATGGATGTGGATGACGCGGATAAAGCGTTTCTGCGGCGCGCGGTTGTGGATGATTCTCACCAGATCAAACGGTACGCCCGGCTTATGGACCTGCCCAGCGAGGACCTGGCCAAAATGCTTAAGATTGACGGGGATAATGTGGCGGTGGTGGATTTTGTCATTTCCAAGAACGCGAAGGTGACGCGGCTGGTCGACGCCATTTCTTCCCGCCCCGGCGGGAGCCGGTTTAAGGAGTTCTTACGTTCCAAAACCGCCCAAGCCCTGAACCTGGACGTGATGCTCGGCGAGTCGACCCGCGGAGAGAAAATCATGACCTGGAGCCTGCTGATCCTCGCGGCCACCCGCGCGTTTAACGCGGCCAACAGCAATGAAGAAGGGCTGAAAAAGATGGGCATGGCGATGTTTGAAATGATCCCTTTTGTCGCGTCCGCCCTGCGCTTTTCGGAAGGGGAGTTTAAGGAGTCGTTTAAGGAATTTTGCATGGATGCCCTGCCGCCGCTGGCGCTGGCAAACGTCGCGTTTATGGTTCTTAATTACACCGGGGAAACGGCTAAGGACTCATGGAAAGAAACGGTGTGGGAAGGGCTGGTGCGGGAGGCCCTGCGTGACCTTAATGACGATGATTTCGAGAAAACCGAAATCGGTTATTACCGGTTAAAGAACCGGGCGGAGTATCTGGAATTTTTGGAAGACGTGGCCCCGGGCATGGGCCGGGTGGCTAAACTCGCCTCCATGGTGGAGCCGGAAGTTGAGGCGCGCATGAGCCGTGACAGCGAGGTGAAAAACAATAACGCCGCTTTACATACCTTGCAGTATCTGGAAGAAATCGATTTTTATCTTCTGCGCGTCCGTTACGCCAAACAGTTTGACCTTGAGCAGATTAAGAACCGGGTTTGGGAAAAAGGCATGCCTCCGTCCGGGGCCGCGTCTCCGGTGGAAAGGGTGGCGGCCAGGATTATTTTGGACAACCTGGCGGTCCGGGCTCGCATTTACACCGAAGTGCTGGAAAGCTTCATCGACCGGATCGAGCGCCGCTACAACGAGCTGAAAGGCGAACTCGAAGAGGATTTTGACCCGAGCGCGATTATCGCCGAAACCATGGCGGTCTTAAAACGGGACTTCGAAAATGCCCCGCAGGAGATTAAAGACAGCCCCTGGGGGATGGAAAAATTGCAGGAGGGCTACCGGGAACGGATCGCTTATCTGACAGATTATACTGGTGAAGATAAGGACGAGTTGACTGTCCGCCAGGAAATGCAGCAGATCATCGAAGGCTTCCGGGAATTTATTTCGGAGGTCGCCCTGGGCGTCTCCCTGTATGAGGAAATGCAGTCTTTGGACCTGACGGTGTATTTTTACGGCGGGGAACGCGCCCCCGCGCAGACAGCCGAAGTCCTGTTCGGCGATGTGTTCCGGGCAGGGATATCGGCCCGGGTTCGCCCCCAGCGGGCCGCCCAGCCGTGGACGGTTTATTATTATCTGTACAGCCAGAAGAGCGGGCAGCTGCGGTTGATCGGCAGCGCGGGGCTGAACAGCCGGAATTTCGACCCGCGTAATGAGGGGCTGTGGGTGATGGAGGAGCCGGAACCCAAAACTTATATTAAAGTGGAACGGACCCTTCTGGAAGAAGAGTTTTCCCAGCCGGGCGGGTATGAAATGATTCCGGTCCTGGCGTTCGGCTCGTGGAGTGACCCCATGCAGGAGGTCGGGTATCAGGCTCTGGTGAGCCCGATCGATTACGCGTCTTTATTTAGCAAAGACCGGGCGGCGTTCGCCGGCAACCCGGCAACGCTGTCTATCGTGCCGGCGATGGTCCGGGTCAAAGTGCCGCGGTTTGTTTACCGCAATGAAATTCCCCGGGCGGAGGTGTCTCTTAAGGTCCCGGATTATGCCGCAGACTATTCTGCCCCGGGCACGTTCTCGGTGTCGCCCCCTTCCGGCGGGCCGGCGCCGAACCTGGACCCGGAATCGACGATCCGCCTGTCGATCAGCGAGCAGGAGCCCGCGCTGATCAGAATTATCCTGGAAGGAGAAACATCGGCGGAAGGCACGTATATTTTTGAGGCGGCGGCGGAGATCCCGGCGCTGGTTCTTCAGGACGCGCAGCCCAGACCGCAATCGGCGGTGTTTGATTATTCCAAAGACGTCAACCCTGAAGCGGATGAGGACGCGGCTCAAGGGGGATCGCTGGAGGACCTCCTGGTGCGGATGGAGGCGCTGTTGGGCAAAGCAGAAGCTCTCTTCAATGAGAATAAATCCAGCCTTAACACGGTCGGAGAGGAAAGCCGAGATGTTCTCCGTCTGATTAAAGGGGAGAAATCGGAGCTCAACGCGCTTCAGTCCTCGTTTGATGGCCTGCTGTCCTCCGGGGTTGACACGGCCCGGGTGCTGGAGGCCCTGACGCAGACGGCTTTCTCGGCGTACGGGGCGGCGGAAGCCTGCGCCCAGGAACGCGGTGCGGTCCAGGACAACACTCTGACACTGTGCGAAACCGCTCAGGCGATTCAGAATACCGCCGTCATCCGGCAGTTGGAGAGTCTTATTCAGAAGGCCCGCGACGCGGATGCCCAGGTCCGCAGTCATGAACGGCAGTTTGACGAACAGTTGGGTCGGGCCCGGGAGGGTTACGATGAGGCCCGTCAGCAGCAGACGCGAGTGAATAATTTTGTGAGGGAAGTAGAGAACCTAAAGAATGAATTCTTGAAGAGGAAGAATACCTTGGACGTGATCCGAAGCGATGTCTCGAGGTTGGAGGGCCAGATTTTGGACATGGAAACCCGTGCCGGCGCCATTCAGGAGTTGCGGGCTGACGCGGACACGGTGATGGCCCAGGCACAGGATATTTATGACCTGAATCCGGATAAAGAAAGCAAAAAAGTTTTAGGCAAAATCAGCAAGGCCTACCATAAAATTTTAAAGAATGCCGACCGTGTCAACGGTTTGACCGGAGACGCCCGGGACAAGCTTTCGGCTGTTGCCTCGCCTTTGTCCGAGTATGAGAGCGCTTTAGCGGCCCTGCAGGGAAGATACGAACAGCAATCCGCGGTCTGGCTGCCTTCCATGGTTCTCGCGGGTATTGACACGAAGGTCGAGGAGATCCGGGCTTCGTTTGACGCCGCGGACCTGTTTACGGATTCCGTGGAGCAGACGGTGCAGCAGGCGGATACGTGCCTGGCTTTGGCGGAAGACCTGTTCGCGCAGAAGACGTCGCCGGAAGCTCAGGTCGCTCAGGCGGATTGCTCGGCCTTTGCCGGAACCCATCCGGAATGGGACGCATCGCAAAACAAAGTCCGTTGCGTTTGCGCGGCCGCCGACGTTTGGGTGGCCGAACAAAACCGCTGTGTCAATAAAATCGAGCACGCGGTCGCTACGACAGATTGTTCTGGATTTCCTAATACAGAACCGCGCTGGAGTGAGCCGGACCAGAAGGTGCTGTGCTTTTGCCTTATGAATTTTGTCTGGAACGGAAGTCAGACCGCCTGTATTGACTGCAGCCCTTATTATCAGGAATGCCAGTCGGCTTTTGCCATGCAGGATTTGAATCGGGCGCAGATGATTCTTCAGGAGGCCCGCAACTGTCCCTGGGCCCCGGGCCTGCAGGCGCAGATTGATGAAATCAACCGGCAGCAGGAATGCCGCCAGCTGGAAGGCCAGATTATGGCCTTGTCCAGCCAGGTGCCTTTTTCCGTTTCCATGAATCAGGTTACCGCCTTGATGGACCGCGCCGCGGCTTTAGGATGTTTGTTAAGCGATTCCGCTTATCAAGCGGCCACCCAGGCGGTTCAGCGGCAGCAGGAGGAAGACCTCCGGAGGCAGGAGCAATGGGCGCAGGAAGAGGAACGGCGGCGGCAGGAAGAAGCGGTCCGGCAGCAGCAACAGCAGCAGGCGATGATGGATATGTTCGGGAACCTCATGGATGCCATGAATAACGTAAATAATAACAACTCATGGAACACTTCGGGGCAGACCTCCCCGTCATCCAACGAATCGTCCGGCCCGGTAACAACGGCGATGTCGGGATGCCAGGGCACGATCACGGTGAACCCGGCGTCGGGGTATATCGGCGTTCCGTTTTCGATTACGATCAACATCCCGCCGCCGGCCAACCAGTATGTGGCGCGGGTGACAACCAATAACCCGGCTTGCCATAATTGCGACGCCAGCCGGGTGAACGCCACCACATGGCAAAGGACCCTTTATTTCAGCGGGAACGCGGCGTTTTCATTGGAATTTATCGCTTATGACAGCCAGGGGAAGGCAATGTGTTCCGGCACGGCTAGTCTGCGTTCGATGGGGCCGAAGCCGTAATATTATTTTAAGAATGAAACAGGGAGGCCAGAGAATGAAAATAACCGTGACTCATAATATGCCGGGTTTCTTGCTTTTTTTGTGGCTGATCGCTGCCGTCCCGGTGCTGGCCGCCGGTATGATGGACGGGCGGGTGATGGATGTTTTTAACGGTAAAGTGACCCTGCAGCTTGCGGTCGAAGAAGCCTTTCATGCCGGAGACCAGATGGATATAACTTATATCGCCGGCCCCATGGAGATGCTGATCGGCCGGTATGAAGTCATCCAGGCGCAGGGCTCGGTTGTCTTTGCGAAAGAGATTTCGCTTTCCATGCCGCCCATTAAAGACATGAATGTTAAGGTCACCGGCGTTCAGCCTTCCGCCGGGATCGTTGTCCCGGATTCCGGGGCTATGGATCCAGTCGAGCGTGACCCGCGTTTTTTGGATGCCAATATCCGCATAAAAAAAGAAGAGACCCGTCCGCCTCTTGCGGGGAACGAGAAAGCCGCGCCGGAGAAAGAGCCTGTTGTGGAAGTCCTGGGGCCCAACGAGGGAATGCCCGCGGCGGAGGTTTCTCCGTCCGCGGGGACGACAGAATCAGGGCCGGCGTATGCGTCTTCGGCTCCCGGGCAGGCAAACACCCTTGATTTTGACACTTTTTTTAAAGGACAGCAGGCCTCTCCGCAGCAGGAGCCGACATTGCTGGGGGAAAGCCCGTTTTTCAACCCGGAAACGAAGCCGGGGTCGGCTAGCGTTCTTCCCGCACCCGGGAAATACGTGCTGGGTGTCGAGATTATGAACAATGATAGTATTGAGGGGCAGGCTCGTGCGACTCATCCGCTCGGGGTCAGAGTCATTTCCGTTTTCCCGCAAACGGCCGCGGAGCAGAGTGGGATTCAGGTCGGGGACGTGATCAGCGGCATTAATGATAATCGGGTGGAAGACACGATCCAATTTATCCGTATCCTTAACGCTTCGGGGGGGAAGGTTTCTCTGGTGATCCAGCGGAACGGTCGCATCATCACGAAAAAGGTAACCCTGCAGCAGAAGAATTTTTAAACAGAAATTTTATCCGCCTTCGCAGAATCCCCCGGATATGCCCGTGGAGGAACGCAGGAGGTTAACAAGGTTTTTTGTCCCGGGGATGTGCGCATGGATGTTAAGCCGGCAGATTATTCCGAAAGGCGGATTGTCAATTGGCCCCAGGCCCATGGGCGTGGGGCTCCGTGTATGATCTGGAATTTTAGTAAAAAGAAATACTATCTGTTAAGAGGCCGGAGCGCCGCGTCACGGAACACGGTTTTTGGTTTAAGTGTTTTGTTGGCGGCGTTAGGCATGATCATTTTCGGGCTTCTGCCGCCCCCGCGGCCTTCGCGCCTGGAGCACGCCGAGCACCGTCCAGCCGCCCTGTCCGCGGGCGCCCTTCGGTTTCTTGCGTCGGCTCGAAGCGGAGATTTTCAAACCGTGCGGGAGGGGCTTAAGTCCGGAGTGGATGTGAACGTCCAGAATGAATTCGGTGAATCAGCCCTGCATGTTGTCCGTGATCCTCAAGTCGCGCGTTTTCTGGTTGAGAACGGCGCGGATGTGAACCTCCGGGAACGGGAATTCGGGATGACTCCGCTTTTTTTCCAGGAAAGCCCGGTTGCGGAGATACTGGTCAGGGCTGGCGCGGATATTAATGCCCGCAGTCGTAAAGGGAACACGCCTTTTTTGTGGTATGCTTACAACGGGTATCTGCCGGGGCTGCAGTTTTTGATTGAATCAGGGGCGGATATCCAAGCCCGTAATTCCGATGGTCAAACCGCCCTGGATATCGCGGATGTCTTCGGGGGCCATGACCTGATAGAGTTTTTGGAGGCCGCCGGGGTCAAGAGGGGAGATCGCTCCGGCCGGCAAGAACCGGGCCGCGGGGAATAAGGAATATCTTTTTGTACAAATTTTTTGTTTTGTGGTAAAATTTACTGCTATCGTCGGGTCACGGCCCCCGCTGGTCTGGGAAGTTGCTGGAGGAAGCGGGCACATTCTGGAATACGTTTGCGCGCTGCTTGGGTGAGCCGTAATATAGTCCTGCCATTTATCGGAGAGGTGCGAGAGCGGTTGAATCGGGCGGTCTCGAAAACCGTTGTGCCGCAAGGTACCCAGGGTTCGAATCCCTGCCTCTCCGCCAT
>CAZAXH010000017.1:0-35246 GCA_964489065.1 uncultured Planctomycetales bacterium
GTTATCATACTAAAACCAACTCTTCGTTGTGTCCACTTTTTCGGGGGAAGATCACCTGGTCTGCCTTAAGAAGGCCCCATACCTCCTGAGGTTACCTCACCTGTTTTCTTATTTACATAAACTATCCCCCACTTTAAACCTTGTGATATTTGTACTTTTAATTTCGTAGGAATTATTATTATCCAATCAGTCTCAAATAATTCTTTTGGGATAGCATCATAATGGTAATCTTTTTCATCAATAAGCCTCAATTTGTTAATATCATATAGATCAATTCCTTCATCAACAATATATCGCCTTGCAATAAGCAAAGCTTTCTCTTCACTAATAAAATCGTTTTCTTCTGAATTATAGTTATTTTCCTTATTTAAATTTAAATCCATAGCACACCCCTCTGCAGAAAACATAAACATTATAACAAGTACTACTGCAAGATTAATTTTCATATGACCTCACATATTATCTGTTTTTATACATATATGGGCTTATCGTAGGAAATCCCGGAGCCCTAAATCCTCCATAGCCCAAGGGTGATGAAATATTCGCTCCTGATCCATATAAAACACTATTAACAGCATAATTGCTATTATTACTAAACCAAGCATATCTTTGCTTTCCTGCAAAAGTATCATTAAATAATCTAGCTGACTTTACCATAAACTCATTGTTGACCTTAACTGTTAATGGTTTTAATCCGTTCGTAATTGCCTTAGATGTTTCCTGATGAGTACCCCATCTTAATATATGTTTCTCTGAAAATGAGTCGGAAGTCTTTATTATCCCATCTAAGTCTGGCCCCATTTCCCACCTGCCATTCTCAAAAATTTCTGACAAAAGTGCGTCATGTTTAGCGACATTTCCGGTCCAAGGAAGCTCTCTGCTATATAAGTCTACAGTATCTTCAACACCGTTTTTTATTGCTTCAGCCCTATATGCTGCCAATTCCTTTTCATATCCTCTTATAACATTTTGTCTTGTGTTCCAGGCATCCCAAGAATTTTTAATTTCAATTCCTGTTCCAACAGCTGCAAACCCTTGAGAAACACATCCCAAAGTTCGTGATAAATCATTATAACCTTGTTCACCCGCCCGATATGACAGCATTCCTGTAAATCCAGCTACCATAAAGAACGGATTACCAGATCCCATGGCCAATGAATTTAGGCCATTTTGTATAGCGATGCCCCAGTTATTATTCGCAGCCGGAGTAATAAAGGATTCCGCCGCATTGTATGCCATAGCAGCAGCGCCAGGGCTTCCTGTAGTCAAAAAAACTACCGCAGCAGAAAATCCGCCAACAATTTTACCTATAAACTTTTTAAACCACCCATGCCCACTCGGATCAACGAGATTCACCGGATTATTGTTGCAATACGTATAACGGTTCAGCGTCTGAGGATTGTTAGGCGCTTGCACAATCGTATCCGCTTGGGTGAATCTCCCCAGCTTCGGATCGTAATACCGGGCGTTGTAGTAATACAGGCCCGTTTCATCATCCAAATGCTGGCCGGTATAATAACGCTCGGTCGTGTCAGTCATCGCCCCGAACTGCTCCTGCCGGGCAAACGTGCCGAACGGGTTATACTCCGCCAACTCCTGCTTCACCCCATCCGCGTCAGCAACAACATTGATCCCGCCCAGATGGTCATTAAAATAATACGCCAACGTCCCGCCCAAAATACCGGCAATCCGCTGGTCTCCCAGGTAAATATACGACCGGTCTTCCCCATCCTTGTTTTCAAAGAGCGACCCCACAAACCGCGTCGTTGAGGTCAGCGTGCCGTAGACGATCTTCTTTGTCCGGCCGCCATCTCCATCATACTCATAATCCGCGACGTTTGCACCATTTTTGTTCACCTCAATCAGCCGGTTTTCGGTGTCATAAATATACTCGGTCGTGATCCCGCTCTCCACCCGGCCCACCATGTTGCCGTTCTCATCATAAGTAAACGTCGAACCGTCGCTTAATGATGTCACCGCGTGCGGGCCCGCCCCATTCTCGCCATACGCGTAATAAATCCCGTCCTTCTGCATAATATTGCCGATCTCATTATACGCGTATGTTTTGGTTCCGTAGGTTTCCCCCACAGCTTCCACCAGACGGTTTAGAGCGTCATACTCAAACGTCTGGTTCGCGCTGTGAACGTTATCGGTTATGGATTTGATATTCCCAACGCTGTCATAGGTGTAGCTCAAGTCCTGGATCACCACGCTGTAGCCGTTGGTGACCTTCATATTCATCAACCGGGACATGACCGCGTCGTACTCATACTCCTTAACCGTCCCGTTACCATACGTGATCTGCGTTACCTGCCCCATGGCGTTATATTGAATGTCTGTGATCATTTCAATCGTCTGCGGCAAAGCAGGCGCGGCCGACAATTCATTGGAAGGGTCGCTTTCTTCGCTCCCGGCATACGCCACAACCACAAAATAATACGTCTCTCCATTCTGCAACCCGCTGACCTGATAGCTGGTCACATCTCCCACATCCAGGGTTACGGTGTATGTTCCGGACGATGTGCCGTATTTGATCTTATAGCCGTCCGCTTCCGTAACCTGGCTCCACGCCAAAGACACCTGCCCGTTTCCCGGCGTTGCGGAATTCAAGGTCGGCGCGGTAAGCCCTCCGCCCTGCTGCTCCACCATCTGCACCATATGGCACATGTCCCCGGTGGCCTTTTTCGTGGTGGATGTCCCGCTCTCCGTACTGAAAGCGTAAAGATACTCATAATCATTACTGTCTGTTCTGGTTAAAGTATCCAGCAACTGCGTGCGGGCGCTGTCTGCGTAAATCTTCGCGCTGACAGTCCTGCCGCTTCTTGTCACCCTAAAATAATACCGCTGATTCATACTTAGTCCAGAATAGGAATCATATGTCGTCCCCTTAAACAACCGGGCATAAAGGGTACTCCCGCTCTTATACAGACCGAGATACAACCCATCACCCCAGTCATCGTAGGTTTCCCCGCCGTCATTACTCAACCCCCACAACAGCACTTCCCCCGCAAAAGAGTCTCCCGCTGTCATAATGCCGTCAAATTCATATTCAAAGTCTCCGGATGTAGCATGCTCGACATACACGTACGCGTTTGTGCTGCGGGTTTCTATATTGGCGTAAGACGCGCAATCCGATGTTATGGTGACCTGACTTGTGGGGTCATTTTCCGTAAAAGCGGTCATATCAAACGCCTGCGGAACGGTATCCGCGTAAGCCGGCGCACCCAGGAAGAATTCTAAAACCATCCGCCCCAGTTCCTGAACAGCCGTCTTCGCTTGGCTCAACAATGATTTTATGTCTGCGCCACCCTGAGCAGCCACCTCCAGCGACTTCTCTTCCCCCGGATCATTAAGCCAGGCCGTCGGCCCATCTGCCGGCGCGAACGCCGCGGAAACCTGCGTCCAGTAACGGCTCGCATTGAACGTCCATCCCATAGATGTCGTTGCCGCGCCCGGGATCTCTTTATAACTGCCCGCCCCGAAGTTGTCCCCGGAATTGGCCCGCCGGTAAAATTCAGTTTGCCCGCCGTCGGCCGTGACCGTACTGCTCGAATAATGTTCCGCCAGAGAATCAATCACCCACGCCCCATCCGTTAACGTCGTCAAAGACGTGCTGGCATAATTACTATAATTTGACGCGGAGGCAATGGCTTCCGGCGCCTGCTGCTTGACGCCATACAGCGAAACCGCTCCAGCCGCAATTCCTTCAACGATCCTCCCGAAATTCACCTGAATTGTGTTTGTCCCGCTCTCTGGAGACAGAACATACCACAGCTCCGATGTCATTTTATAAACACTGGTTGTGTGGCTTTTTTGGGCAATCCGGGTCAGGGCTTGTCCGCCATACGTCACCGAAGAGACTCCCGGCGTGGGATCAGAGGACCCATAATTACGCAAAGAAAATGCCACGATCAAAACCCGGTTGTCTTCACTCGTAACCGTGTGGCTAAACGTGAGGCTGGACACATCATCCGCCTGGGCGCTGCTGGCGGCGTCAAACGAGATTTCTGCCGGAGGAAGTGACGGGACAGCATCCATTTCGTTAGACAGCCCGCTGTCTCCGTTGACATTGTAGGCCGCGACCGCAAAATAATAAGTAACGCCGTTGGTGAGGTTCTGGATTACATAAGATGTCACATCCCCGGCGTCCACGGTTGTGTCATAACTGCCGCTGTTTGTCCCATATTTAACTTTATATCCATCCGCGCCGCTAACGCTACTCCAGGTTAAAGCGACCTGCGTGTTCCCGGATATCGCCTCGGTCAAAACCGGGGCCTCCGGGACCTGGGGCGGGTCAGGGATTTCGTTGCCGGATGTATTCACCGATACCGTCTTGATTTGCCCGGCCGCGTCATAAGTATAAAAAACCTCCATGCCCTCCGGGTAGGTTACGGATGTTAATCGACTTAACGCGTCGTAATCCCTGGCCACCGCGTATTCCTGACCGTCGATGACTTTACGCGACTGCGTCTCCCGGCCCAACGCGTCATAGAAAAACCGGGTCTGCGCGTCGAAATCATAAAATGATTTATATAACCGGCCCACACTGTTTACGTTTAACGGGTCATCATACATGTAACTCACGTTCAGCGATAAACTGTCGTTCTTATTCGTTAACCGGTTCAAATCATCATAGTCAAAATGAATTGTCTGCCCCTTGGCATCGGTCTGCCATTGAAGATTTCCATTTAAGTCATACCCATACTGCCAATACCCCATATCAGGGTCAGCCATGGATACTTTACGGCCCAGCTCATCATATTCTATTGTTGTCGTGTTATTAAAATGATCCCGCGTTTCAATAAGGTTCCCTTCGGAATCATATACGTATTGTGTTGTCGCGTAAAGCGTATAACCGGCTTGCGGATAATCCGGGCTGCGGCCGTCCGCCCCCAGATATTCTTCTTTTTTAACTAACCGGCCGTACGCGTCAAAATAGGATTTTTGCATATGCCCGTTTTCATCCGTACCGATGACCGTCCAATCGTCATACGCAACACTCGCGTAAGTTACGTCCGGATTTGTGCTTGTCACCAACCGCCCCATCGCGTCATATTCACTTGTCGTATGCGGTGTTTGGGTGTCGATTGAGTCAACCTCATTAAACCCCAGCGTCGTAAACTTCGGGATATACTGTTTTTCCGGCAACCCCCGGCTGTTATATTCCGTCTGTCCGCTGACGATATACTGCCCGGCCGCGGCAGCCGCCTTTTTTGTCTGAACAAACCGGCCCAGCCCGTCATAAGCTTCCACAACATCCAAAGTCCCGGCCTGGCCGTGATTTATCCTTTGGCTGGTTTTAACGAAGCTATACGGATTGCCAAGAGTGTATTCCTGCGCCACGCTGGGATATGTGATGCTGTCTAACGGCCCGACAGATGCCGCCAGACGGCCAAAGACATCATAATCCCGGTACCCGGTCTGGCCGTTAGGGTCAGTCGTCGATTTTAACTGCCCCCATAACCCGCTGTATGTCCCGTTATCTAACGCCACGCCATTGATACCATAATATTCATTCACCACCTGATGCCCGAGCGCGTTTTCCGTGCGTAATGGGAAAACATGATAATCGGGATCATACGTGATTTCAGTTATGTTATCCATCGGGTCGGTTGTGGTCAGCAAATTGCCGTACGCGTCATAAGTGAATTCCGTCTCCGGATTCCCGCTCGTCCCGCCCCATTTCTCCTCTTTGGTTAATAGCCCCTTGACCGGCACATCCGTCAGCCCCGAGTGATAGTCGTAATACATCCAGCTGCGCCGGACGATTTCGTTATCATGGTTTTTAATAGTAATGTCATACGGCAGCCCGATCAGCCAGTTCGTCCCATTGGTATTATTAAGGTAAAATGTTTCTACAGCACGGCTGTCAGCGCCAGTATCCGCGCCGGTATCAATGTCCACTTCCCCTAATTGCACGGTTTTGGTCAGGTTCCCGAGCTGGGGTGACTCTTCATAATAAAATTCCTGCGCCGTCCGTTTTCCCTCAGAATCCCCATCATACACATAATTGTCACTCCGGCTTAACTTCACAAATTTGACCGGCGGGGTCGTGGACGGATAAATATCCTCCGTTTCCCAGGTGTTCGTGCTCTTTGAATAAAGGTTCCCCGCCGCGTCATACTGTTCCTGCCGGTCCGGCCGGCCACGCATATACACATTGTCCTGCCGGAAATAGGATTCGGCGTAGTTCCCTTCCTCGTCCGTGACCTTCGTGTATCCGAATCCGTAAAATTCCCGGTCCCCCGCCTCCCACAATCCCTGGCCATAGGAATACGCAGTTGTATATTCATCCCCCAGACAGTTGGAAACGCTCACCGACGTTATCACCGGAAAGTTAAACGGCAAATAGGAATTGTCGTAATAAACAGATGAGCCATATCCAAACGATGTCTCTCCCCCAAGACCATTTTTGCTTTTAGCCAGCAGGTCCGCGTGTTTCCCTAGCGTGCTGTAGGCGTATTGTTCATTGGCCAGTTCCGTATAAAGAATAAAATCCGTCAAACCGTCACCGTTATAATCAGAGCTCTGCACCTGCGCGGTTTCATCGTAAATAGTAAAAACAAACGGCAGGCTGGAACTTGTCTCTTCAAAGCTCATGCCTTTGGAAGCGCGGTACACGACTTCACCGTTTGTGTGTTCATAATAACCAATATCAAGCAGGCCATCGTCATTGAAATCAGAGACTGTGAAGTTGCGGTTTTGCCCGAACCCTGAAACGGTCGTAAGAAGCGTCTGCGGGATGCCTGAAGAATCCGTTAAATTGTACCGTATTTCCCAGGTCCCAGTGGATCTGGTGAACCGCGCGAAATCACTTAACCCGTCGCCGTTAAAATCGCCCGTAAAAAAATTGTCATTCAGCGCCCCGGCATACTGGTCGTTATAGTTCCAGGTATAAAAAGATGTCCCATTGCTGTAATAAACCTGATAATAACAGTAGTTCACATTATTATAGAAAAACATCACTAAATCGCTTAATCCATCCCCATTAACATCGCCCGCGCTTACAACAGGATAATAAGAAACTATATTCTGCCAGATCCCCGCGTCAGAGAATGCGCTGCCGGTCGACAAAGCGACATGAACATTATCGGTGTCAGGATTATACGCCCCCAGGTCGACTTTTCCGTCCCCGTTGAAGTCCCCCAGGAATAGCTGGCTGTCGACCCCGAAATTGTCTATCCATTCCGTTTTCGGCAAAAATGTTTCCCCTTGGGAAAGGGCGACCAGCACCTTCCCGTCTACCGACGAAAATGTGGCCAGGTCAGCCAGGCCGTCGCCGTTAAAATCCCCGGACAGCTGCGGCAAAACCAACTGCGTCGAATTCATCACATCAACCTGGGTCGATATGTGCGACATCAGCTTGAGCCGGGCAAGGCTGTTCTGGTTATAGGCCGTAAATTCAATCAGATTATATCCCTGGTTAAGGGTGTACGTGCCGGAACCCAGAACATTATTATATGTCCCATTGATGTACAAAAAACCCCGATCCGATTGGTCAAAATTAAAATATACTGGCCCCTCCTGATCCCGCAGGAACAAATACGTCCAGGCTTTCATCGCGCTGTCAACCGGGCCGCTGAAATCCAAATTCCCATAGGGAATGTCCTGATACCAATAAATCCCGCCGGAATCATAAACATGATCCGTATGCTTGGCTCCCCAGGGAATGATATGCCCGCTATCGAAAATACCGTAATCAGGGTCTCCATTGTAAATCGGGTATAATGTATAAATGTTCTCGCTGCCAATCTCGTAAGCTTCATTAAACCTGATATTAAATAGATTGTCCCCGGTCTCAATATCCCCGAACGCTGTTTGTATGTCATAAACCGGGTAACTGTCCTCCTGATATTCAAACGTCAAGGCCGGCATGGCCGTCACCCCGTCCGAACCGTATTCGGTGATGCTTTTCAAAAGAGACCGCCCCGTCCTTTGGCTGTAACCGTAGCCAAACACATACTTCCTCTGTAATATATCGTTGGACCGCACCTCTATGGATGCCAACCGACGCCGCTGCCAAATTGCAATTCCGGATTTACTGCTCATCCCGATATCGTCCCGGTCTGTATTCTCCACCGCGCCCGTAATTTTATGCGCGAAATTCTGCGTCCCGGCGCTCAAGGCGTCCCTATCGCTTCCCGGCTCCCCGGTATACAATATCTCAAAACCGCCGTCCTCGAAATTCCTCACAAAGTAATAGTTTCCATGGATATCTTTTACCTCACTTAAATACCAGCGGAACACTTTATTATTGTCTTCTACCCGGGAATCATCTTCCAGCAATGTATCGAGGCCGAAATAATACGTATTCCCCTGTTTGTCTTTTGCCTCCCAATAAGGCTCCGCAAAAATGAATTTCATAAACGTGCCTTCCACTCTGGCCCGGTATTCATTCCCGCCGATATTCACTAACTCAAAACTGCCTCCCCCCAAGGTACAAATAAATGTGTCCGTGCCGTTATATTCCGGCACCCCGTTTTTGGTTGACCGCTCGATCACCCCGAAATTTATGCTCCAGCCCACCCCCAGCACATCATTACTGCCCCGGTGAGAATACGTTAACGCGACATTGGGTTGAACCCCTGCCCGGCCGGCGGGCGTGTAAATCGGAATCGACACATTTCCTGAACCGCTGTACGGATCGAACTGGAAATTCTTAATCATCTTCTCCGGCAAAGGCAACGCGCCGCCGTCCGAGGCAACGGACATCGTTGTCATAGTCAAGCTGTCGGCATCAGCGCCATTGACGGAAACGGCGGACTCCCCCTGCCCCGCGGCTTTAATCTTTACCATGTTCTGTTTTTCCGCCTCAAGATCAAATCCCAACAACTCATTAACTGACACGGCGGAATTCGATAAACTTTGCCCTCGCTTAAAATCAGCGGCTTCATAATTCAAACCAGAGGTTTCTCCAACACTCTCTCCCGCGGTAAAGAGCTCATTCATCGGCATATTATTATATTCAGTGTCCTGGCTGGCATGGGCCACAGGAAGACAAAACAAGGACACGATCGTGGTCAGGATAAAGATGAAAGCTCGATATAACATATTTCCTCCTTTTAAAATTAACGGGCACGAATTCTCTTTAAAAGGGTATTTATGAGCGCATCCTTCGTATCATTCACCGGGGGAAATCAGTCAGGGTATTAACGTCGACAAACAAGGGGTTAAAGGGAAAACAGGGTAAGGGATTAGTTGTTTTTGACAAAAGCGTATCTATCAAGAACTCCATTCTGACGCGAGCCGATACGTGCGCAATAACTGCTGTAGGGGTAACTCAAGGGAGAATCCGACAGCTGTTGTTTCACCGGGAGGAACTCCATCTCTTTAATACAGGAAATTAACGTCTGGGTATCATTTAACCGCAATCTTTGATATCTCCCTGCTTTTAAAGGTTCAAATTTATCATAATTTTCATTATAATAATTGAGGTAAGATTCACTCAAGTGCTGGAGAAAAATATTAAGGCCTTCTTCTTCATAAGGCTGGGCGATCATAGAAACTGTCTTGGGAGTCAGACAAAACGCGAAAAGCCTTATTTGATAACGCGCTTTATACTTTTTTAATAAGTATAAATAGTACTTATAGTCATCGTCGCTCTTAAAAAAAGTTTGATGCCCTACGGAGCGGGATTTAACCAGGAAACAATCCCCGCCGTCTAGAAATGTCAAAATGTCATGCATGTTTGTCCCTTTCAAAATCTATGCCGGAAGCGCTTTGCTCTTTCCCCTTTTCCCCTTAACGTCTCTTAGCTGTACCCCAGCAGCATAAGAGATCTGCGCACATAAGCGCTCCCGGCATTTTTATTAAGCTAACGGAATCCTGACCAGGTTATTGAATTTATTCTGAAGAATTATCGTTCTTTTTAGCTGTATTCTTTTTGTTCTGAAGCTTCTTGGACGACTGGGGTTTTTCGTCTTTCATGCAGATAGAGCAAGGCTCATATCCTTTTTCAATGGCCGCGGCCTCATCCATCACCTCTGTTTCACTGTCCTTTAACAGACGGCATGTTGCCTTATGATATTTTTTCCCCTTGGGCGTCACATAAACATCCTCCGCAAAAGAAACGGTTGCGGCAGAAAGAACAGCGACACACATCCCAATCAAAACAATCTTTTTCAACATAAAACTTCTCCTTTCCTATCAAGCTACCCGTTAGCGTTAATTCCGCAGCGTTGCTGCCCTTAAATTTCTTGACACTATACTATCGGCCTGCATCTCGAAGTCTGACTCAAATGCGCAGGAGCATCTAACACTCTGAGTCGGATAAAAACCTTTTTAATATTAAGCTGACAGCTTCATTCCCGGCCGTTCCCCCTCATCTCGCGCATGCCCCGATCTTCCGGCTAAACCTTCCTCCTGTCATCGCATCTATGATGGCTGTCAGCTCCGCGATCCTCAATTGGCGCTCAAAAGAAGCATCAGCTCCCGTCGCCCCCGGATCCTCATTCAAGATTTCCATCTGTATCCGTCGGCGCTCAAAGTATATTCTCGTCACCTGGGACAAAAGGTCTTCACGCAATTCCACCATCAATTTGGCCCGGGAATCAATCGATGTCTGTTCAGAACTCCAAATAAAATCAGAGAAATCCCAGGATAACGAAACGTCCCAGCCTACATAGTCCCGGCCTTTCTGCAACTCGTCCGGGTTAACCGCCGTATTCCAGTGAAAAAGATTCCCTCCCTCTCTGTCAAGCCCAACCGAAAAGCTTGGGAGAAGCGCTTTCATTCTGGCCCGCTCCTTCCAATCTTTAATTTTACCGGGGCTCACATCCGCATAATCAATAACCATTTGATGAACTTCCTGAATCGTCGGCTCTCCCCTGATATCATCGTCATAAACCGGTTTTAAATCCCTCGAAGAGGGGCTTTTTGTTACCAGGGCGCCTTCTAAATAAAATTCCCCGCCAAACGCCTCTTGGGTGCCCGAAAAAGCATCCTGTTTTCTTAATGACGGAATCCCGGCCATGGAATATATCCCCGCATCTGTCGCCGCATAAATAACCCCTTGGGGACTAACCGTTAACGTTGTTATTTCTTGCGCAGCTATCCCCCGGTCCAATCTAACCCAATCTTTATTCTGAAAAATGTACGCCCCCTCTCGGGCGGCGAGACAAACGGGTTCTGATGCGGGGAAAGGCGGCGTTCCTTTTTGTTGAGCCGCCGGGCAAAAAATGATCTTATTGATGTCTTTCCCAAGGATTCCCCCAGAAGGAAATTCCTGCCATTGCCCGCCGTGATCATCGCTTTTTAAAATCCCCGAAACGGGCAGAACCATAAACAGAGCGGATTTATCAGGAGAAACCACCATCTCTGTTATCCCCGGCCCGCCGGCTAAAGAATCCTCGTCAATCTCTTCCTTGTTTAATAGTTTATAAATTATCTCGCCACGACCAAGTGCAGATATTCTAAACCGGACCACTTCTTGAGATGTCACGGCATAAAAGAAATCTTGATCCTGCGCTATTTTATAAACAGGCCGGTTAGAAGCGATCCCAGCCTCCCTTTCAAAATCAGCCCCTCCCGGATTTCCACTATATAACCCCTTCGCCGTTCCCACATATAACCGCTGATTTTTATGATCATAAAGGAGAGAAAAACATGGCTGCGATTGAGCATCCAGGCGGAAATTCTGTTTCTGCCAAGTCCGGCCTTTGTCCCGACTTGAAAACAATCCTTTATCCGTCGCGGCCAATACCTGCCCCGGAGAACCCGGGATAAATTCAAATGCATAAACGTTAAGCTTACTGCCACCGGCAATCAATGAAGGCATCAACTTTTTCCCAGAAAAATCTAAAATATATATGGTATTTTCCGTGCCTATAAACAACGGGCTCTCCTCCTCCGGGGCGATAAAAAGCTGGGTTACCTTTTCATTGAAATAACCGGCCTCTTTTTTCCATGTCCCTTGCTCCGCGGAAGCGCTGGAAAACATCAAAGAACAAATTACGATGACCGCCAAAATATTATTTCTTCTCATTATTTATACAGTCCTGATAAATTCTGTCCACGTTCAACACGGCCAACAGTTGCTCCACTACCCGTTTCAAGTGAAGATTATGGCGCCCGATAATTTTTATATAGGCATCCATATATTCATGCATAGGTTCCAGGCCTAATTCTTTCCGCATCTTTTTTAAAACTAAAAGAACTACATAAATCGCGACGATATTTTCCTGTTTTAATAAAGGCAATACGGGTGGGATATTATATGGTTTACGGGGGCTTTCGTTATTCATGATGAGTTCCTCTTTTCTTTATTTATCAACTTCTGACTGAAACAGAATAGCATAATTTTGATTTTTTGTCAAATATATTTTGCAAATTATTCAAAATAATTTCACAATTTGCCAACAATAACCAATAATTATCAATAAATGTCATTATATAATTAAATATTGAATAAATATTTGACATTTAATCAAACCATGTTAAACTAATGGTAAGCTCTTATTTTCTTTTAAATTCAGGACAAGGAGTGCCATATGGAATTAGGGAAAAGAATCCGGGACTTGAGAAAAGCTAAAAATATGAGCCTAACAGACCTTGCGGAAAAAAGCGGGATACAGATTGCTACTCTAAGCCGTATTGAACACATGAAAATGACAGGCACGCTGGAATCCCATATACGGATCGCCCAGGCCCTTGATATTGAACTTATAGACCTCTACAAGGATGTCCAGACCGTAAGAAACTTTTCGGAAAAAGCTGATTTGGGGGACGCGCCGGAAACGTTCTCTTACAATGAAAAGGCCTCTTCTGAAATATTAACCGGGAATATTTCAAACAAAAAAATGCTGCCGGTTGTCTTGCGCATCGATATTGACGGCAAAACATCCATAGAGCAAAACCAACCCGGATCAGAAAAATTTATTTTTGTGCTGGAGGGCGTTGTTAATGTGCATATTGGAGAGCGGACCCACGCCTTAAAAGCCAACGACACTTTATATTTTAACGCCGCGCAAAAACATTATATAGAGAACACCGGGGCCGGAGTAGCCAAGCTGATATCCGTGATCACTCCCGTTGAACTCTAAATCAAAGGTATAAACCCCAGAGCAAGCTCTGGACTCAATGAACCGCAGCAAGCTGCGGGGTATTAAACCAATTTCCCCAGGAACAACAACTCTTACAGACGGAGGAAGCAATGTCAAAGAAGGTGTTAATTATCGACGATGTGGAAGGCGTAAGAGAATCCCTCAGGCTTATTTTAAGTGACTATTATAACCTCATCATAACAGAAGACGCGGGGCAAGGCCTCGATTGTATTGCAAATGACAACGATATCGGGGTGGTGTTGCTCGACATTAAGATGCCAGGGTACAACGGGCTGGATGTGCTGCAAAAAATTAAAAATATATCTCCCGGATTACCCGTTATTATCGTTACCGGCTACAAGTCCGTGGAAACGGCAACAGAAGCGGTGCGGCTGGGCGCCTCGGGCTATATCATCAAGCCCTTCAAGGCCGAGGAGATCCTTGATGTGGTGAAGAAAAAGATGAAATAATTATCATATAAAAGGTTATGCTCTAAATGCATATTACAACTTATTCCATCCTCCCTCTAACAACAAGCCTAGTGTCCATTTCTTTAGGCCTACTAGTACTCTTTAATAATATTAAGTCCGAAATTAACAGAACATTCTTTTTATCATCATTAGCAGTTTTCATATGGCTATCTTGCTATGCAACCTGTTATTCTACTGACAACGAAAACCTAGCAACAATTTTATTAAACATTGGATGTGCCGCAGTGCTTTTTATCAGCCCAACTTATTATCACTTTACTTCCGTCCTCTGTAAAAAGAAGCACGAAAAAAAAATTGCTATATTTTTATATTATGTACTTTTACTATATATACCTGTTGCTTTCTTCACAAAATATTTCCATGGGGGCTTTTACAAATACTATTTTGGCTATTATATAAAAGCCGGACCTTTATATATTTACGTTATTGCCATTTTTATGACCATTATATCTCGAAGTTTATTCCAACTTTTGACGACAATAAAAAAGGACTCCCTTCCTCCGAATCAATTAATTCAAATTAAATATATACTTTTAGCTTTTTCTATCTCCTTTCTTGCCAGTATTGACTTTTTACCGAAATATCAAATAGAGATATATCCATTTGGGGCGTTATTTTTCTTGTTTTGGAGCATTATTATTAGCTACGCAATTCTTAAACATCGGTTACTTGATGTTAACATTGTTATACGAAAAGGCTTAATCTATTCCCTTTTAATTGCGACCTTGACCATTTCTTATTTAGCTTTAATCATGACGATCGAGAAGCTCTTTCAAAACTTTTTCGGATATCAATCAATTATCATAAGCCTAATCTATGCAACTATAATTGCTGTTTTCTTTATCCCTATTAAAAATAAAATCCAACACATCATCGATAAAGCATTTTATAGAGGATCACCCCAAGAGATTGCCCAGGAGAACATTTTCCTTCGCAAAGAGATCGCGGACAAAGAACGGCTTAGAGCCGTGGCCACTCTTGCAAGCGGAATGGCCCATGAAATAAAAAACCCCCTGACCGCCGTTAAAACTTTCACCGAATATCTGCCTTCCAAGAAAAATGACCCCCAGTTTCTGGACAAATTCGCCCGCATCGTGAGCAATGAAGTCGGGCGGATAGACAACCTGGTTAATCAATTACTGGATTTTGCTAAACCGGCTCCTTTAAATCTTAAAAACACAGATGTGGAACATTTAATTGAAGACACGCTCATGTTCTTAAACAATGACTTTATTAAACATAACATCTCCATCGTCAAACAATTCAGTTCTACTGATCAACATTTATTGAAAATTGACCACAATCAATTTAAACAAGCCCTGCTGAATTTATTTCTTAATGCGATAGAGGCCATGCCGGATGGGGGAGAATTAACCATCGGAATAACCGGTAGCCCTTCCTCCCCGGATATCCTGTGCATCTCAATCCAAGATACCGGACACGGAATCGCCCCGGAAGACATAAAGCACATATTCGACCCCTTCTTCTCCAAGAAAGATTCGGGAACGGGCCTGGGGTTAGCCATCACACAGGGGATTATTCAGGAACACGGGGGGAAAATCAACGTGGAAACACAATCCGGAGTGGGGACAAAATTCACAATCGAAATGCCCCTAAACTACGCCTGACTTTTTCAAGGCATCCCTTTTCTCACCAAGGGAAATCACAGCCTGCCTTTCTCATACAACTCAAGTAAGGCCTTAACCGGAACCGGATGGAATTGGGTGCCGGCATTCCGCTTGGCTTCTTCAACGGCTTGGGCTTTTGTCATCCCGGGCCTATACGACCGGTCGGTGATCATCGCGTCGAAAGCGTCGGCCACGGAGATGATCGCCGCGATCATAGGGATATCCTCCCCGCTTAACCCTTCCGGATACCCCTTCCCGTCATACCGTTCATGGTGATACTTCACCCCATCCAGGCTCTGCTTCAGCTCGGACAACGGGGACAATATTTCCACCCCATGACGCGGATGCAACTGGACGATCTGGTATTCTTCTTTGGTCAGCGTGCCGTTTTTATTCAAAATTTCTTCCGGGACCCCAATTTTCCCGATATCATGCAGCATCCCGGCGATATATAAATTCTCATAAAACTCCTCTTCAAACTCCGCCGACTCGTTTAAAGCCATCTGCCTGGCGATCAAAACCGCGATATCGGTCACCCTCTTGGTGTGCCCATGCGTATATTGATCCTTCACTTCGATGGCCTGGCTTAAGACAACCATCGTGCGGATAAACAGGTCATGGTTTTTGTCCGCTTCTCTCTTTAAATCCATGAAAAGCTGGGCATTCCGTATGGCCATGGCCACGTCAGACGCCAGCGCGGCAAAGAAATCGAGCTCCTGCTGGTCAAAGCCAAGGCCGTCGAGCTTCTGCCCCAAAAGCAAAACAGCCAGCAATTTATCCTGATAATAAGCCGGAACACCGGCGACGGCATTGAACATCTGCATCTGCTCGCCGACATCATGCAGCAATTGTTGATTGCCATTCTTATTATTCAGAATGCTCTCCTGCCAGATAAGCCTGTTCAAGTCCTGGACAAGGATGGCGTTCTTATTGATGGTTAAAGCGCGGTATTCTTTTTCGGTGAACAATTTAATAATAGAATGATTCTTGCTGAAACGCGCGAAGCCCGCCGGGATCTTAAACCCGGTTTCCCCCCGGGAAATGCTCAGGACATAGGCATCTTTATCCGGCTCATAAAGGATCATGCCCGCGTGCCTGATCATGACCTTGCTGACAATCATGCGCACAATCAGCTTGATCAACAGCTTCGGGTCATGAATCATGATCATGCCCTTGCTGGCTGTTTCCAGCTCCCGCTTATAATCAATCTTTTTGTGCTGTGCCGTCACCATACGAATAAATAGTTTAAAATTAATTAACACATGACGATTTAAACGTAAAGACTTCAAGGGTACTGCAGACAAACTATGCGGGGTGGAGTTCTTTCAAGACAATCTTTTCCAACTCATCTAAAACAAGCGGCTTATGGATAAAGCCTAAAATCCCGAGATTGTGAGCTTCCCCGATCACCGTTTCATCTTCAACCCCGCTCACCATGATGACCTTAACGTTGTTCCCCTGTTCCCGGACATTCCGCAGCAATTCCACGCCGGTAATTTCTTCCATCCGCACGTCCAAAAGCACCAAATCAGGGGTTTCATGTTCAATAATCTCCTGCGCGTCGCTGCCGCCGCTGGCCGTGAATACTTCGATTCCTCTTTTCTTAAAAAAATTCCGCGCGAATTCTCTAATATCTATTTCATCATCAACAATCAAAAGTTTCGGCATCCTGCGATCCTTTCCCATTGTAAAAAATTACATGACGTTATGATAGCACATATCACCGGGGGGCATGAAGCGAAATTAAAACATTTGTGCCCTGTTTATAAACCGAGTTATAAACCACTTTCCCCCCATGATTCTCTTCTATTAATTTTTGAATAACATAAAGCCCCAAACCTGTGCCTTTTTTGCTTGACAGTTTTGTCGTAAAAAATGGAGTAAAAAGCCTTGCCTTATCCTCCTCCTTAATCCCGATCCCATTGTCCTCAAAACGGATATTTATATTCCCGTTATTGTCTCCACCGGCGGAAATTTTTATAACAGGGGCATACCCCTTTTCTTTTAATTCACTCTTTCGCTGCATCATCGCGTCATAAGCATTATCGATCAAATTAAAAAAAACTTCCTGCAACTGGGTAAAATTCCCGTTAATTTTCGGCATGTCTTTCCCGTACTCTTTGACAATCTGCATCTCACCGGGCTTGATCTTAAACTGCGTCATCTCAATGGCCGCGTTCACCAGCTGGTCAAAATCGAGGTCGGAAAACCCTTCTTCCCCTTTTCGGGTGTATTTTAACAGCCCGCGGACAATTTCCCCACCCTGGGTGACATTATCTTCTATCCTGTGCAACGCGTGCTCCAGGTCGACCATAACCTCTTTCGCCTCCGGAGATACAAAAATGTCTTTTTTCAGTTTGATCGTATCTAAAGCGTCGCCGGCGATAAAGCCCAGAGCGTGAAGCCGGTTATTAATCTGGTGAGAAAGGCCGTCCGCCATGGTCCCGATTGTTGCCATTTTCTCTGCCTTCATTAACTGCGCGTGGGTATTCTTCATTTCCTCATAAAACATGGCGTTCTCCATAGCCAGGGCGGCCTGGTTGGCGAGAATTGAGAAGACAGCCAAATCACTTTCGGAATATAAATCGTTTGATACTTTCTTCCCCAGGACAATCACCGCCAACAGCCTGTCATCAATAAAACACGGGACCACCAGTTCGGCATTCACCTCGACCAAGTCAGATTCCAGCCTGGCCAAATTCATGTCCCCATAATCCTGAGTTTGCTGCTTAATCTCCTCATACACGATCGGATTCCGGGTGCGGATCAGGTGCTTTATAATCGCGGAATTATTCTCAATCGCCTGCTGTGTCTTGAACCTAGCCAGCTTGGCCCGAGCAGCACGCAGCTGATACAAATGACTTTCGGAATCAAACAAATATACTAACGCGTGCTCAAGCCGGACAGTGCGACTGACGATATGGACAATCAGGTTCACAAGACGGGTGATGTCTTTAATCCGCCCCATACCTGCGGACGCCTGCCGCAAGGTGGATTGATACCGTTTTTGTTCCTGAAATAAACGATCCTCGGCTCGTTTCTGAATGTACAGATAAATAAAAGGACCTGCTGTGGCCAAGACAGTTGAACTTATCAGGGGAGCCAGCCACCAGTTATCACCGATAGCATAGATAAGCCGTTCCTTGCAACCGAAAGCTATGGCGAAGGGGATACCAAGAACGAGGGAATAAACAGCGATAAAAATACTTGTTCTGGTTAAAATTAAATTTATATCCATCAATCGATACTTAATTATTGTATATGCAATAATTAAAATATACAAAATTACAAATATCCACCCACAAGGGTATATTTTATATCCATAGTTTGCAATAAAATCTATTGAAGCAAAAGCGCCAATACTTAATGCACCTCCAACATATTTAAATCTCTGTGTATGCAATTGTTTACTCTTCTCGCGAAATGACTCAAAGAACAAGAGGAAAATAATCCCAGAAAAAACTAAATTCATATATAAAACGAAAAAAGGATGCATTGTCGATGCTTTAGGATATACCCCCCAAAAGTATTCATAATATTCAGCAGAAATAAAATAATTGGTGAACCAAAGGGCCCCAGAGAAAAGAAATGACATGAAATAAGAAACAAAACTTAATTTATACTTGTAAGGATTATTTAATAGTTCTAATGCAAATGGACAAAGAGCAGCAGATGTAAAAATAACGCCTGTGTAACCAATCTTGAGCCACAAGGAACTAATAGGCTTACTGTTTAAATAGAACGCTATACCGTAAGAAAATTGCCACAGGAATATCGTAAGGCAAAAAATAAAAAAATTCTTACTTATTTGATTAAAATGACTTTTCGTATACGCAATAACCCCAACGAAGAAAACAAGCAGTGCAGTAAAAAGAGGGAATAGACAAAAAATATTCATATCATTAATTTATCGCTTGCAAAAAAGCACGCAAGTCATCATCTTGGAAAATTTGATGAGAACAAAAGAATGGAGCTAATTGGATACCATGTTTTTTCCCTAACAAATTAATATGGTTCATTTTCTCTATCGTAATATTACCTCTCCCTAAAGAATAATTAACAAAATCTCCCTCTAAAGCCAAAATCACAGCTTCTGCTAAACATCCAAAAATATTCTCATGAATAAAATATTTTTTAAATACCACATTATCAATTTCATTATAAAACGGCAATCTTGCATACCCCCCTTCAAAGGCAAAGACGTCTTTTCTCTTTTCCTTTATGTTTCTGGCAACATTGGGTGGAAGAGAGACATCACAAAGCAAAGCGCCTCTTTTCAACTCTTGTGAATCAATAAGCGTCGTGATGGAACTTGTTGAACAAATAATTATATCAGCGTTTTCCAGATATTTATCTTCCAATCTCCCAATATTTATTCTTGCAGAACAAACTTTCTCGAGCTCTCTCCTTACATCCGCCAATGCATCTTGATCTCTGGCTATCAAATTCATCAAATTTACCTTTCTACCTAATACTTGAGCGCAGGCTTTCCCAATATCCCCCGTTCCCCCTAAAATTGTCAAAGAGGATTTCGACAAATCAATATTCATAAAATTAGAAGCCTTTAGAATCGCCTCAATCACCAAGCTAGCTGTATAAGAGTTACCGGTTGTAATAGCCATATCTAATCTATTACAAATATCCAACCCCTGATTAGAAAAAATCGAAGTAAATCCCCCTAACGAAAGAATCTTAGCGCCCAATTCCTGAGAGATTTGCGCCCCCCGTAAAATCTTATTTATCACAACCTCTTGCGGCATCGCGACAAAATGTTCCGGTAATAATGGACAAACAACAATAACCACATCAACTGTCTTCCCCGTGATTGATTTAATCCCTTTAATATTTAAAAATTCAAATGGGGGCAATTTTCGAATCAAATTTTTTAAATAAAGCAACGGCATTCTTTGAACAAATGGAAGATAACGTCCAAGTATAAAATACAACCCCTCAACATTCACCGGGTGAACCATAAAAGCAATTTTATCATTATGTTCCATATAGTTCAGGAGTAACAATCCTTTAAAATTTGCTTTGCCGTTCTTTTCCCAGAATAAGCTGCAGATATTACGCCATGTGCTTTGGTAATCCAGTGTCCAGATAGATATAAACCTTTAATATCGTTCTTAATTTTTAAATCTATATCTCCAAGTTGACTAGGGATACCCGCCCAACCGTAAGCCGCCCCTCTATAATTCGATGTCCAATTATATAAAGTCTGCGGAGTTGCAACACCACGACAGCTAACAGTTTTAAAAAACTCGGGATATTCACTTTTTAATTTATTTATTATTTCAGTTACAAAAAATTTTTTATTGAGAGACCAAAAGTCACGAGATTTAAAAAATGCATTAGTTAATGCAAGTACAGGGACCCTTGAACCATTAGATATTGTTTTATCAAGCAGACTCGGGCAACTTACAAGGAAAGATATTCTCTTATAATCCCGAATTGATTCTTCACTATCCTTACTAAGTGAATTATTAAGAAAATATAAAGTTGATTGAAAATCTATATCTTTTTCAATATCTCTTTCCACACTTAAATATAGACATACTGCAGACATAGATGGGATCATGTAATTAATTTTGGATTCCCAATATTTATTTACCTTACAGTCACGAATTAAGTTAACAAAAGTTTGATATACATCACTACTTGATACGACACAAGGACTTTCTAAAAACACCCCTTTCTTCAATAATACTCCAGCAACTCTCCCTTCTTTCAAGACAATTTCTTCAACCTTATCCCCACGCTTAATTAACCCGCCAGTTGACACAACAATTTTAGCCAAAGCATCAGAAAAAGATTGCATCCCTCCTACAGGATAATATCCGGAATCTAACACATACTCCTTAAATGTTGAACACCCAATAAAAGCAGACAGATCTTTCGGTAGAACTCCGGTACTAATTAGAATTATCCTCTCGATTATTCTTTTAAGTGACTTATCTTTAAACAAACCATCTAAAAATTCACAAAATGTTTTATTCCTTAATCGAACAAAAAGCAAAGGGTCAGAATTGGAAACAAATCGAAAGAAAGATACTATGTTTGCCTCTTCGTTTGGAAAGGAACGAATAAATTCTTCGATTGTCTTCCCCAAGCTCCGGTAAAACCTAATTTTTTTTTCTCCAAAAATAATAATATTGGGGATGGCTGTTTCAATAATTATTAAAGAATTCTTTAAATTTAAATCATTAATAATTTTACCGAGGGTACCTCCTACTCTACAACTAGCTAAAGAATGTACACAAGCATCAAACCTTAAATCATTCTTTAAAATAAACGACCGACAATAACCCCCAACTTCTTTCCTCTGCTCAATCAAAAGGACTTTCAATCCCGCTTGAGTTAAATAACATCCAGTCACTAAACCACCGATACCAGCACCTATAATAATGACATCAAACGAGCGCTCTTTCATCTTCTCATTCTCTCACTCATATTATAAGGGCCTGAAACAACCAGATAAGTTTAAGAGATGTTGCATGTTAATTGGATGGCCTATAAAAGCAAATTTATTCACGTCCAGCGCCTCCTACTATCAAACAACAATTATTCCCCCCAAAAGCCTGGGAATTATTAAGGGCTATTTTAACAGAATATTCTCTGCTTATGTTAGGCACACAATCGATATCACATTCGGGGTCTTTTTCCTCATAATTGATCGTGGGCGGAATTTTCGACTGATCAATAGTTAAACAGCACGCAATGGCTTCCAGGGCCGAAGCCGCCCCCATTGAATGTCCCAGCATGGACTTGATTGAACTGACAGGGATACGTTTCAATCGTTCTCCGAACACATCTTGAAAGGTCTGGCACTCCGCCTTATCATTTTCCGGGGTCCCGGTTCCGTGCGCGCTGATATAATCGACTTCAGAGATATCCACGTGAGAATCCCGCAATGATTTCCGGACAGCCTGTTCCACTCCCCGCACTAAAGGATGCGTCATATGGTTGGCATCGCAAGACACACCATAGCCCAGCACTTCCGCGTAAATCTTGGCCCCGCGCGCCAGAGCGGTCTCCAGAGATTCCAAGATAAGGACGCCCGCCCCCTCTCCCAGCATCATGCCTTTCCGGTTCTTGTCAAAAGGCCGGCATTTATCTTTTGACATGGCATACAAACGGCCGAACCCCGAAAAAGCGATCCGGGAAAGGGCATCCACCCCTCCGGTGAGCATACAATCTGCCATCCCCTCTCTGATCAAATCAAAACTATATCCGATGGCAAAGTTACCGGCCGCGCATGCGTTCGCCAAAATCCTGTTCTGTCCCGTTATCCTAAAATAATGCGCGACATTGCTGGGGATTAAATTAGAGGGGTACATTAAGGCGCGGACAGCCCGGAAGCCTTTTTGGGTGATATAAAAATGCTTGACCATTTGTTCGACGACTTGAATCTCTCCCATAGTCGTCCCCAACATAACACCAGCACATCTTTTCCTTAAATCATCATCACTCAAACGAGCGTCTTTTAACGCCAGCTGGGACGCGGCAACAGCAAACCTGGAGGCCAAAGGCAGCCCCTGCAGCTTATTATGGGCGATAAACTCGTCCGGACGAAATCCATTAACTTCACCGGCAAGATGGTTCTCATGCTTTGAGGTATCAAACGCCGTCACTTCGCTGATCCCGCTCTTGCCGGCGAGAAGGTTTTTCCAGAAGTCCTGCCATCCGATCCCGACAGAAGAAACAACGCCCAGCCCTGTGACGACAACCCGTCTTTTATTGACTTGATTTTGATTTACCATTGCGATCCGCTGCCGCCTCTCGTGCCGTACAAAATTTTGATTTCCGCGCACTTATTGTCACCGGAGAAAATATCGGCGGTCGCGTATCCGGTCCGGCGCATAAATTTCCCCGCGGCCACCTTAAGTTTAAGCTGATTCCCGGCAATGACTTGCGCGGAAAAACTTGAATAAACCCGTCCGATAACAGGAGAGAAACGCGGCTGGTCAGCCGCAAACGTCAGATAATATAAAGCCAGGGCCGCCTGGGCGGCCGCTTCGATTAAAAGCGTTTCCGGGTAAAAGGTTAACTGACAAGCAGCATCTGTAAACGGCCATTCATTCGCTGTAATATTCTTCACAGCCGTGATGGTCTTCCCGGCTGTATAATTTTCAATGTAATCAATGATCAAAAAAGGATATACGTATGGAAGAAGTTCCCGCAAGCCATGGCTGTCCATAAATGTCTGCATGCGATCACGTTAGTAGTAAAATATTATAAATAATACTACTTACATTTATTTTACATCATTAGCATAATAATTATAACAAAATTTTTCTATCTTTAGGATAAAATAAATAAAATGAATTACTTAAAAAGCGGGGAAAAACTCTTTTTGATGAGCGGGATACAAAAACCACTGGCGCTGCGAAGTCCTTCTATATAGAGATACAGAAGATTTATGCGGAAAAAATAAGGATTATGGGCGGCCGGCCCTAAAAAACGGCTGTTTCAATATCTTCAATTTTTTCAACATTCACGACTTTAAGCTGGGAATTGATCTTGCGAAGCAGGCCCTTCAAGACCTTCCCCGGGCCTATTTCCATAAAATTTGTCACTCCCTCCGCTTCCATAAAATTAACGGAGTCCCACCACCGGACACTTGAGGTAATCTGTTTCGCGAGATTCCCGCGAATCCCTTCCGCCTGTATTGATGGTTTCGCGTCAACGTTCGACACAACGGGGACCTTCGCGTCTTTAAACGAATACCGCGCCAGTTCCTGCCTGAATTTTTCTTCCGCTGTCCGCATAAGGCTGGAATGAAAAGCCCCTGACACCTCCAGGGGCACCACATTCTTGGCTCCGGCCTCTTTAAGCAGCCGGCACGCCTCCTCCACCTTGTCCGAATGTCCTGTAATGACAATTTGCTGCGGAGAATTGTAGTTCGCCACTTCTGCCCCCGCTTTTTGGCACACCTGGACGATCTTGTCCTTATCCAGGCCTATAACCGCGGCCATCTTGCCCTCATTAAGCTTGGTCGCCTCTTCCATAAAAGCGGCCCGCCGCTCAACAAGTTTCAGGGTTTCCTCAAAGCTCAAGGCGCCGCTGACAGCCACGGCCGTCAATTCTCCCAAGCTGAGGCCGGCCACAAAAGCCGGCTGAATTCCTTTGGGAAACAAAGCTTTATAGGCGGCGAAACTGGTTGTCAGGATAGCCGGCTGGCTGTAAGCCGTGGAAGTCAGGATCTCAAGCGGCCCCTCAAATATAACGTTTTTCAGGTCCTTCCCCAGGATGTCATCCGCCTGATCAAACACGGCTTTGGCGTCCGCACAATGGTCATATAAAGACTTCCCCATTCCCACATACTGGGCGCCCTGCCCAGGGAAAATAAAAGCGACTTTGCTCATGGCGGTTCCTTTCAACAAAAATCTCTGCGTCCCTATCAGGGACACAGAGAAATCAAAGACACATTACCGGCAAGGTTATTCTCATAAAAATCAAAACTGGACGACATTCGCCGCAGAAACCAACCCGGCGCCGAACGCGGCGAGGAGCGCGATACTGCCTTCTTTAATGACTTTCTCTTCGATCGCTTCATGCAGGGCCACGGCCAGCGACGCGGCCGACATATTCCCGTAACGATGGATGTTAATATAAAATTTTTCCTTCGGGATCCCCATCTTCTTGGCGACAGCAGAGATGATCCGGTCATTGGCCTGATGCGGGACAACACAATCAATATCTTCAATCGCTACCCCCGCCTTCTGGACAGCCCTCGTCCCGATTTCCGCCATGGAGGTCACGGCCATTTTAAAAAGCTCCTGGCCCCGCATTTCCACATAGGGGATGCGCATCATCGTGTTCTGCTGATCCAAAGGTTCGCGGTCCTGAACAATAACCGACATCAGCTCCGCCTGGTCCCCCAGGGAAAAAAGACAGTCCGACAGAATCCCCTTCCCCTCTTCGACTGGCGCAAGCAAGCACGCCCCGGCCCCGTCTCCAAACAGGACACAGGTGTTGCGGTCGTTCCAATCCAAAAAAGACGTAAACTTATCCGCGGCGATGACAAGGGCATTGTTATAAAGGCCGGTTTGTATATATTGTTTGGCCGTTGTCAGGGCAAACAGGAACCCAGAACACGCCGCGCTCACATCAAAGGCCGCGGCTTTTTGAGCCCCGATTTCCTTCTGCACCAGACAGGCGACCGACGGAAACGGGCTGTCAGGGCTGGTCGTCGCCACGACAATCAATTCGACATCTTCCGCCTTGACCGGCGACCGCGACAACGCATCTTTCGCCGACTGACTGGCCAGGAAACTGGTGCGTTCATGCTTCTCGGCAATACGGCGTTCTTTAATTCCCGTGCGGGTTACAATCCATTCATCCGACGTGTCCACCATGCGTTCCAGCTCGGCGTTAGTTAATATTTTCCCCGGAACGAAAGACCCGGTGGCCACAATCCCGATATTGCTCATTTGGAACTGATCTCCTTTATCATCGCCGAAATAATGTTATGCTCCTTTTCCCGCAACGTGGCCCGGATCGCGTTCTTGATCGCTTTGGGATTGGATCGCCCGTGGCTGATCATCACCAAGCCGTTCACGCCTAATAATGGAGCCCCTCCATATTCGGAATAATCCGCGTGCCGCAGCACCTGCTTCAACTGGTTCCGCATGAGAAAAGCCCCGAATTGAGCGATTTTACTTTTTTTAATCTCCCGTTTGATCAGCGTGCCGGCAGATTCCATAAGGTGCTCCGAAACCTTGATCACGATATTACCGGTAAACCCGTCACAAATGATACAGTCACAGCGGCCGGAAAAAATATCATTCGCTTCTATATTCCCGACAAAATTTGCCAGCCGGGACGCCATCATCCGGTGCGTTTCTTTCACAAAATCATTGCCCTTTGATTCCTCTTCCCCTATGTTGAGGATCCCCACTCTGGGACTCTGCACGCCCAGAACTTCCCGGACGTAAACAACCGCCATCAGGGACGATTGCAGAAGGTGCTTGGCTTTCGCCTCAGAATTCGCGCCCACATCGATAATAAAAGAGAACCCGTTCAGTTGCGGGATAAGCAACCCGATGCCCGGCCGCTCCACGCCGGGTAGCATGCCCAGGTGAACCGTTGACGCGGCGACAACAGCCCCAGTATTCCCGGCGCTGACAAAAGCGTCAAATCCCGGCTCCTTTAAAAGCTTGATCCCTAAAGTAATAGATGACTGCCGTTTTTTCCGGACACTAATGGTCGCGGCTTCATGCATGCTGATCACTTCCGGCGCATGCATAACGGTTAGGCGTTCAGACGGATAGGAATATTTTTGGAGTTGGGCCTCAACCTGATCCTGAAGGCCGATAAGAACGATATTAACATCTAATTCCTTGATAGCTTCCACCACGCCTTCCACAACCGCGGCCGGCGCGTAATCCCCCCCCATAGCATCAACGACGATTTTCAAGTATTCTCCCCCGGGTCAAGTGAGTTTTATCTTAACTGAAACATATTATTCCCCACAACCGGCCCTTTTTAGGCAAGGCGGGATGACGAAGGAATGATCGGCCGGGAAAACCTGTGACCAAATTATTTAGATTTTTTTTCTTTCACTTGAATCTCAACGACAGTTCTGCCCTTATAAAAACCGCAGAAAGGACACACACGGTGCGAGATAATCGGCTTCTTGCAATTGGGACACTCTCCAAGACTCGGGGCGCTGATCTTCCAGTGAGTCCGTCTTTTGCGTCCCCGTTGCTTGGAATGTTGTCTTTTAGGATTTGGCATAGTAATGGCTCCTTACTGATTTCCGAATATGGCCTCACAAAGGCAGGCGTCTTGGTTTATCTTCGGGGTCATCGTCCCTGCGCATCACGACCGGATTCTTTAAACCTTGGGGACAACGGCAGGCATCCTCGTTCAGATTCGTCCCGCAATTAGGGCATATCCCCTTACAATCCGGCCCGCATAAAACGATATCCGAAGTCATCGCCAGCATCAACTCCTGCCGGATATCTTCCGAGATATCGACAAATTCCGTCTTCGGGTTAATATCACAATATATATCAAATGCGTCGACCCGTTCCTTCCTGACTTCCGCCAGGCAACGGGCGCAAGCATACCCGCAAAGCGTTCCGGCCTTCACCGATACGCACAACTCATCACCGGCCTTAACGACTTTGATGTTCAAATGGATCGGGGAAAGGACATGGAAATCGCTTCCCGCCAATCCGGCGTCTTCGGCCTGAATGCTCTTTTCAATAACCAGCCCCTCGGGGGGGATGGTCCGCAAATGAATTTTCATGGGCGCCGTTTTCCCTTTAACTTCCGCGCCACAAAATCAGGGACAAAACTGGAAATATCCGCCCCCAGCGTTGCCGTTTCCTTGATCAATGTTGATGACAAGAAAGAATAACTTTCCGAGGGCATAAGAAAAACGGTTTGAATATCCGCGGCCAAGCGCCTGTTTGTCAACGCCATTTGAAACTCATATTCAAAATCCGAAAACATCCGTAACCCCCGGATCAGGACATTGACTTTTTGCTGCCGCGCGAACTCAACCACCAGCCCGTCAAACGCGACGACCGTCAAGTTGTCTATGTCCCGGGTCGCCTCTTTGAGCATGGCAACCCGCTCTTCAAGGGTAAACAGGGGGTTCTTATATCCGTTTCGGGCAACCGCAACAATTAGATTATCAAAGATTTCGGTCGCGCGGCCAATAAGGTCAAGGTGCCCAAAGGTAACAGGATCAAATGTCCCAGGATATATCGCGGATTTGGCCATAATCTTCTAAAATATATTTAATAATATTATTATTTCTTTTGAAAAATAGCAAGGAAAGATTTTCCATACCGCTGGCGCTTGATGAGGGAAAAGCCCTCCTGCGTTTCTGGGAGATACTCGGACTTGCCATATTGTACAATTATAAAAGAAACGGGGTGTACTATATCATAGGCACCTAGGGTTTTCAAGGTTTTTTTTACCAGTCCGCGGTCATACGGGGGATCGAGAAAAACGATATGAAAAGCCCTCTTTTTCGCGGCAAAGGCCTTGATCGCCGCCAAAGCGTCCGCCTGCAAAAGCTCGCAACGGTTATCAAAATAATTACCGTTCTTTAAACCCAAAAGGGTTAAATTTTCGGCAATCACGTCCACACATTTGGGTGCTTTCTCCACAAAAGTGACTTTACTGGCGCCCAGGGACAAGGACTCCAACCCCACCGCCCCGCTGCCGGCGTACAGGTCTAAAACCGTCAGGCCGCTCAGATCATGGCCAATAAGATCAAAAACAGCTTTCCGGGCCACATTTTGAGTCGGCCGGATGTCTGCCGGCATGTAAAAATTACGCCCCCGATAGCTTCCAGTCAGTATTTTCATAATTTCCGTCCATTATATCATATTCTTTTTATTTATTCCCCTGTTTCCCTGGCCCGCCCCCATACACACCCAGGTCCTCCGAATCATCCCGCCTGAATATGACTTAAATATGTCGGATACCGCTCCTTCATGGCGTTTCCAAGAGGAATATGCCGCGGATCCACCAAGTCCGGGTCCCGGTGCGTTACTTCCTGGGCTTCCTTTCTCGCCAATTCGAGGATGTCAATCTGCGTGGCCGGGTTGGCAAACCTTAACTCGTTCAATCCATGCTGATGCCGGCCGAAATACTGTCCTGGCCCCCGGATCAGGAGATCCTGTTCGGCGATTTTAAAGCCATCCGTCGTTGCCCGAATCGCCTCCAGCCTGGCCCTGCCTTCGTCCGTAGAGGGGTCCGCGATCAAATAACAAAAACCGTTCTTCTGCCCCCGTCCGACCCGGCCCCTAAGCTGGTGAAGCTGGGCCAGGCCAAAATACTCCGCGTGCTCAATCACCATAATGTTCGCATGGGGGACATCAATCCCGACCTCCAGCACGGTCGTCGCCACAAGAATGTGAAGTTCTTTATTCTTAAAGCGGACCAGCACCTCGTCACTCCGGGCCCGCTTCATTTGCCCGTGAACTAGGCCGAGGTTCAGATCTTTAAAATCACGCGTCTGAAAACGCTCAAACATAGCCCGGGCCGCTTTTAAATTCAGTTTCTCCGAGGCCTCAATGATAGGATAAATAATATACGCCTGCTCACCCTGCAGGACTTTCTCCTTTACCCTCCGATACACCTCTTCCGCGTTTTCGGAGGAAAAAACTTCCGTGACAATGCCCCCCCGGTTTTTCGGCATTTCATCCAAGACGGAAACATCGAGATCGCCAAAAAGCGTCAGGCTTAACGTCCGGGGAATCGGGGTCGCCGTCATCACCAGCACGTCGGGGCTGGTCCCTTTCGACGATAAAAGGGCCCGCTGTCTGACCCCAAATTTATGCTGTTCATCAATCACCACATAACTCAATTTCCGGAAACGGATATCCTCGCTTAACAGCGCGTGCGTGCCGACCACGATTTTAGACTCCCCGCTCTGGAGCCGGCGGACAACCTCCTCCCTCGGCTTCTTCGGAAGGCCGCTCACAAGCAATTCAACCGGCACATCGGCAAACGGCCCCCCGGCAAGAAACTTGACGATCGACTCATAATGCTGGCGGGCCAGAATTTCAGTCGGGGCCATCAGCGCGGCCTGGGCTCCGTTAACGACGGCCGCCAGGCAACCGAACAAAGCAACGACCGTTTTCCCGGAACCGACATCCCCATGCAAAAGCCGCATCATGGGGGAAGGCTGCTGCATGTCTCCGGCAATCTCCCGGATAACCCGCTGTTGGGCGCCCGTGAGAGGAAACGGAAACATGCGGACAAATTGCGAGATAAAATCAAGCCCGATGCGGTGCGCATATCCCTCCTGACGAACAATCGTCATCCGGCGCTTAATGACGGAAATCTGGAAAAGGAAAAACTCTTCAAAAGAAACGCGCCGGTGAGCGTTCTCCTGCAACTCCGTGCTTTCGGGGAAATGAATCTGCGCCAGGCTGCGCCGGATGTTCGGCAGGCGGTATTTATTGCGCACCCAGACCGGAAGAATATCCGGGAGGTCCGGCAAATAATTGTCCAGGCAGCGATACATCACTTTTCTTAAGGTGCGCTGGGAAAAGCCCCTGGTTAACGGATACACCGGGACGATCCGCCCCATGTTCAGCTTCAGGTCGTCGTCCTTATCAATGATTTCATACTCGGGAGAGACCATCTGTAAACGGTCTTTATAAAGCTCAACCCGTCCATAAAGAACAACCGGCGTCCCCACCGAAAAATATTTATTCAGATAGGGCTGATTAAACCAGACCACACATAACCGCCCGTGCCCGTCCCCAATGGCCATTTCATAAACATGCTTTCGGGTGTACCAACTCTGCCGCGCGCCTTGGGCCAGCACCTGGCCGGATACCGTCAGGGTTTCCCCCGGCTTCACCTGAGACAGAGGGGTCATCCGGGTACGGTCTTCATACCGTCGCGGGAACAAATAAAGCAGGTCTTCAACGGTCTCAACCCCTAATTTTTCAAACAATTTTTTTTTGGCCGGGCCGACACCTTTGATAAACTGGACAGAAATCTCCTTAAGCGGTTGCATAACTCCCCATAATATTAACCTCGACGACAAACATCCGGGAAGGGCATCCCCAAGCCCCCTTTTTCAAGTCAGAACTCCCACACCGGGCATACGCCGCATTCAGGGAAACAGGCCTCTTAAGCCCATTCGACAAAAAAGGCAAGGTTTTTCTGTAACCCTGCCTGCCGCGAGCCTCGCCCCGCCGTCCTTTGATTAATCCCCCCGGGGAAGCCATTGCGCAGATTCACCTTAAACGGCTGATCTGCTTCGCCAGCCGGTCCCGGTAGCGTTCTTTAAAAACAACTTCAAAATCATAGACGTCTCTGAAACTTTCAATATTATCCTCTTCGGTTTTGCTGAGGATTTTCTTCTCGACCATGTTAAAAACAATATGCCCAAAATCTTCGGTCGTGGTAATCCCCCAATACTGCAAAACCGTGAGCGTCAACGGCCCGAATTTCTCAAGCAACAGGTCCTTGATCCCCTCCAACAATTCCTTCCCGCTCACATGACGGGAGCGCTGCAGTCTCTTTTGCGTAAAAGACAACGCCTCCAGGACGAATTCGTAGGCGTCATCTTTATAACGGGGATCCCTCTCGCAAATTTCAAACAGGATATCATCCAATTCTTGTTTCATGTCATTATTGTAGCAAAATAATCTACCCCTATCAAAAAATTATTCAAAAAACGTTACCAAAATTTTCTTGCTTGTCTCTTTATTTCCTGAACCCCTATAATATTAAAGAAAATATAAATACGTGGTGCTTTAAAAGACAAAATTTGTCATAATAACCCCATGTCAAAAAAACCCAGTTGGATCTGGTACATTTATTTTATAATTTATTGCGGGGTCACCGCATATCAGATTGAGCAATTTTCTGACAGCAACTCCAAGATCAGCACCTACTATCACATCCTTATTGCCTACAATCTGAGCTATATCATCCATTATCTCAGGAACGCGTTATCCGTCATCCTGAATGCCTTGGCTGTTATATCCTTTTACTTATTCCTGCGCCAAACTCGATGGTTGACGAACAGCTTTTGGCGGGGATTCCTGGGGTTTCGTTTCCTCAGCGACATGACCGGACGGATTTATGAAATAAAAACCCTTAAATCTTTATTCTACCAAGATATCGGACTTGGGAAGGACATAACACTCCTGGTGGTTATGCTGGTACTCCCATCCTATATCGCCCTCATAAAATACATCTTAAGTGACTGTTGGAAAGGGCAACAAAATGTCCGGCCAAAGGCGGGCTAAAGATTTTCTATAAACCCTCGGGGGGGATTTCCCGGGGAAGCCGTTCATACGTTTTTAACGGAACCGCCCGCATCCGGGCCCGAATTATCTTCAGCCAGGACAACTTGATTCCGTCCGCTTTTTTTAGCCTTATAAAGGGCTTCGTCCGCTTTAAGAATAAGGTCCTTTTTGCTCATCCCTTCCCGATATTGGGCAATGCCGATACTCAGCGTGATCTGCTGCCTGAAAGGATACTCCTCAATAACTTTCCGAACCTTTTCTGCCGCCAGATAGGCACCCTGAATATTCGTGTTAGGAAACACCACACAGAACTCGTCTCCGGCATAACGGCAGACAATATCCGTATCTCTCAGGTTTGACTTCAGCATCTCCCCAAAAGTACGCAAAAGGTCGTCTCCTGCCACATGGCCGAAGGTGTCATTGTAGGATTTAAAATGATCCATATCAATCATGCTGACACAGAGGTCCGTTTTATTTCTCTTCAAGCGCCTGATTTCCTGATCCAATGATTCGGAAAACAAACGGTAATTATATATCTGGGTAATAGGGTCGGTGACCGTCTGCAAATTGAGTTCTTTGAATAAAGTCACATTTTCTATGGCGGTCGATATCCGCTTCGCCATAATGCGCAGGATTTTAAAATCCATATCACTAAAAGGTTCGTCCGGATTCATCGGCGTGCTTTTATCAGCCACATTTATGACCCCGGCCAGTTTATCATTGATCCGGAATGGCATAGTCATAAAAGACCGGCCGAGATAATACGGCAATTTCCCTCTCGAGAATCTGTCATCGTATTCTATATTTTTTACCAAAATCGGCTCGCCCTTTAAAGCCGCCTGGCCGCAAATCTGTTCCCCTATTTTAACCTGTGTCTTTGCAATCACATCCTCCGGGATACCCTGGGCGCCCAAAATCGTCAGGCACCCGGCCGCCGGGTCTTCCAGCATAAGAGAGCATCGTTTCGCTTCCAGGATATTAGAAACCTCTTCCACCGTAAAATTCGCCAAAACCTGCATATCCCTCACCGTGTCGATTTTCTCGTAAAACCCGATGATAAGCTCCATTTTGCGTTTCTCAACATGAATTTCATCTTCCAGTTTCTGTTTTAGAGTAATATCGTTCACAACTCCTTCAATGCCGTTTACCGTCCCCCGCTCATCCCAAAGCAAATTCGCCGAGACAGAAAGAATCAGCGTCTTCCCCTCCTGAACGGGAGCTTTTAAAATGCAATCTTTAATGACACTCTTTTCATGCAAAATCTTCCAGAATTCCTCCTTCTCATCCTGAAAAAAATCTTTGATGTTGGACCCAATCATATCGGTCTTACTGCAAAACCCCATAATTTGAGCAAAAGCGAAATTAACGTAGCTGAGAACCCCTTTTGCGTCCGCCAGAAAAAGGCCGTTGCTAACCGTCTCAACCATACGGCGGTACATTCTCTCGGATTCAGAATGCAACAGGTTGAACTCTTTGTTCTTCCGGCTTGATTTAATCTCCGTCTGGTTCAACACCCGGAGGACCGCCGGGGCGGCCTGAGCCGCCTTCTGGAGTCTTTGCCCGAATATACGGTAAATCAGAATCGGAAGCAGAATCCCGCAGACAAACGCGAGTCCGGCGAATCTAAAATGCCATTCGTCCAGGTTCGGGAGAGCGAAATCCCCCTTGACGAACACCTTGTCCTTCAGCATTTTCCCGTCTTTGTCATATTTAATTTGATTACTGATGAACCCGTTATTGTATGTATCCAAATTTTTCAGCAGCCCGTTTGTATAATACTCCCTCGAATACCCGTGGATCTTCCCTCCCCTATAATCAATGGCGGTTTTCATAATACCATTTTTATAAAAAGAAACCACTGTCCCGGCCAGAACATCGTCCACAAAATGGCCGTACATTTCAATATGCCCGTCCCGGTCAAAAACGGTAAATTCCCCATTACGCAGGCCATTCTGATAAATGACAGTATCTTTAAGCTGCCCGTTATCAAAATATGACCGATTCAATCCAAAAGGCTGCCCCAGCTTATATTGATTTTCCGTCGCAATCTGCCCATTCGGGTAATACGTCCTGGCAAGACCTTCCGCCCGGCCATCCTTATATGTAACCTCTTTGGACAATTGCCCGTCTTCATAAAAATAGATAAACAGCCCCTGGCCATTGCCGAGATAAAATTCCCCCTTTTCTTTCAAAAATCCCGTGGGATAATACCGGACATATTGTCCATGTTCCTTCCCGGCGACAAAATTAATACTGAGCGCCAACTGTCCATGTTCGTAATACTCATAGTAGGGGCCGTCCAACTTCCCGTTCACGTAAACAGCATGCGTCTGCAGCGCGCCTTCCCGGAAATATTTCTTTAAAACAACCTCCCCTGTTTTAGTGTTGGTTATGATTTGCCTTTTAACTTTACCGTTCTCATATGTTTCTGTTTTAATGTCCAAATCAGAGGATTGCTCCTCAACAGCCTTCTTACGGGGAGACATTTGAAGAGGCCGCTCCGCTTCTTTATCTACAACTTCATACGCCGGCATCTTAGAAACATCTTCTGCCGGCTTCGTGCTATTAACGGCTTCTTGTATCTGGGCATAACCCGTGGAAACAGAAGCAAAAAACAAAAAGATAATAACCCTTAAAATTCTTTTCATAACTATTTATTTTTATTAAGGTTTTAATTATATCATACTAATAAATAAGTATACTGGATTCGAATAAAAAATGGAAGAACAATACTCATTAAATTACATAAGGACAAAAACATGTAATTTAAATCTCCACAAAGAAGCATAAAAAAAGCCCCGTAAATGTTTTTACGGGGCTAAAATTAACCCGGCAACGTTCTACTCTCCCATAGCCTTGCGACTAAAGTACCATCGACCTTGGAGGGCTTAACGGCCGTGTTCGGAATGGGAACGGGTGTGGCCCCTCCAGCAAAGTTGCCGGAAATCCAAAATATAAGTCAGTTATGTAATATAGAATAATAAAATTTCCCAAATTATGGCCAAAAAAAGGTCAAACGTTTGGCTTATTAGTACTGCTTAGCTTAAGATTTTTCAATCCTTACACATGCAGCCTATCAACCTTGTAGTCTACAAGGAGCCTTCATCCCCGAAGGGAATCGATACCTAATCTTGAGGGAGGCTTCGCACTTAGATGCTTTCAGCGCTTATCCTTTCCGAACATGGCTACCCAGCCATTACCCTTGGCAGGATAACTGGAACACCAGAGGTTCGTCTCTTCCGGTCCTCTCGTACTAAGAAGAGCTCCTCTTCAAGTATCGTACGCCCACATCAGATAGAGACCGAACTGTCTCACGACGTTCTAAACCCAGCTCGCGTACCGTTTTAA
>CAZAXH010000018.1:0-32487 GCA_964489065.1 uncultured Planctomycetales bacterium
GTTATCATACTAAAACCAACTCTTCGTTGTGTCCACTTTTTCGGGGGAAGATCATTACAGCGCTGATGTAATAACCATCACGATACAGGTCAATGCATTCAGATGATGCTTTTGCGAAATAATGATTTCCAACTATTCCCTGATGATCGATCTCTAAATATCGTTCTACTCTTTGGTCTACTGTTTGTTCCAATATAGATAAAAGGCCGTCTTTTATATCGCGCCTTTTAATGATGTCCTGATGTTTTTGGATTTTATTTTTATCACTCATGGATTACACCGAACCATTCTTTAACGACTTATCCATTGGCTGGCGTTGTTTTTTGCCGCCTGAATCATTTGATTTTTGCCCTGATTTTTCATTATTATAGCCCTGTTTTTTATATAATGGTATCCATTTGCCCTGTAATATCACTTATCCGGAACGTCGGATAAGCAGGGTTTCCCCTTTAACACAAAGGCAAAAAACAGATAAACAGCGCCGTTTCGTTGGGATTTACGTCTTTCCGGCCCCGCTTTTGTCCATGATCTCGTACTTCGCCAGACAGCCCTCCAGCCCGCCGTTTTTAAGCGGCTTTTTCCAGGCCGGCTTAAGCGCGATCTGCGCCAGCAGGCCCGGCTTGCCCAGATACACATAGGCGCGGGTGTTCCGGCAGCGCTCTTTTAAAAAGCCGCCGAACTCCTTCAGCAGGCCCGAGGCCTGCCGGGCGGTGTTCATGCGCACGCCGTAAGGCGGATTACAAATAATCACCGTGTCGTTAAGGGCCTTGATGTCCTGAAAACACCGGGTGCTGATTTTGATCTGTCTCCCTCCGGGCAACATCCGGCAGTTTTTTAAAGCCATCTCCACCGCCGCCGCGGAAGCGTCGCTCCCGCCGATAAGCCCCTCCGCCGGAGGACGGATCTGCTGGTCGCACTCCTGTTTCACCCCGGCCCAGGCCGCGGGGTCAAAATCCGGCAGCCGCTCAAACCCGAAACGCGCCCGCAGATAGCCGGACGGGATGCGACAAACATGCATGAGCGCCTCGGTCAGCAGGGTGCCGGAGCCGCACATGGGGTCATACAGCGGCCGTTCGCCGTTCCAGCCGCTCAATTGAATGATGGCCGCGGCCACGGTTTCCTGCATCGGCGCATCCACGGCTTCCTGCCGGTATCCGCGGCGGTGCAAAGACCCGCCGGACGTTTCCAGACTGATCGTCGCTTTATTATTATGAATATAAAGATTAATCCAGACATCAGGGTGTGTCGTTTCCACCTGCGGCCGGCCGCCGCAGGCTTCTCTGAATTGGTCCACGATTGCGTCTTTCAGCTTCTGCGAGGCATATTGCGAATGGCGGATATTGCTGTTGGCCACGTTGGTGAAGACCGCGAACGTGGTTTCAAGCGTCAAGAGGTCGGTCCAGGGCAGGGACCGCGCGGTTTTGTATAAATACCGGTCGCTGTGGCAGTCAAAAGTCAATAACGGGGCCAGCACCCGGCTGATCAGCCGGGCGCTGTAATTGATGCGGTACAAAACGGCCGGGTCGGCCGAAAAATAAATCCCCCGGTAAGCGGGCTTAACGTCGGCAGCCCCGAGGGAAGAGAGTTCTTGCGTGCCCAATTCTTCCAAGCCGTCCGCGATCTGCGCGAAAAAACGGTAATTTTTCTGATAAGCGAGTGTTTTCATAACCGCCTCGTCCTCTCCCTCCCGGATGATTTTTCCCGGCCCGGGGCCGGGGGGGGTTAAGGTTAAATTATAGCATTTTTCGTGTAAAATTTGCCTTGATTTTTCGGCGGGGAATGGATAAAGTAGCTCATAGTAACTCATAAAGAAAATATCGGGCCAGAGACACCAAGGAGGCGCCATGGACTGGGGAATGAAAAACCGCTTAAGCCAGCTTATTAAACCGGACGGAAAATGTTTCTTCATGCCGATCGACCACGGCTATTTTCAGGGGCCGACGTCCGGCCTGGAAAAACCCGGCGAAACCATCAAGCCGGTCATCGGATATTGCGATGCGCTGTTTGTGACGCGCGGCACTTTACGCGCGTGCATCGACGCACAGACCTCCAAGCCGGTCATCCTGCGCGTGTCCGGCGGCACCAGCATGGTGGGCAAAGACCTGGCGAACGAAGTCCTGACCACTTCGATCGACGACATCCTCCGGCTGAACGCCAGCGCCGTGGGCGTGTCGGTGTTCATCGGCAGCGATTATGAAAAACAGACACTGTCCAACCTGGCCCAGATGGTGAACCTATGCGAGCCCTACGGCGTGCCGGTCATGGCCGTGACGGCCGTGGGCAAGGAAATGGACAAGCGCGAGGCGCGCTACCTGGCCCTGTGCTGCCGCATCTGCGCCGAGCTGGGTGCACGGGTGGTCAAAACCTATTTCTGCGACAAGGATTTCTCAAAAGTGGTGGCCGGCTGCCCGGTGCCGGTGGTGATCGCCGGCGGGCCCAAATGCGAAACCGAAACCGAGGTTTTCGAATTCGTATATTCCGGGCTGCAGGACGGAGCCATCGGCGTAAACCTCGGGCGCAATGTCTGGCAGAGCCCCCACCCCGCGGCCATGGCGCGGGCCCTGCAAGCCGTTATCCATGAAGGCGCCAACGTCAAGAAAGCGAAAGCAATATTCGATGAAATGAAAGGCCGGTAAACGCTCATGAACGTGGCCATGTATTACAACAACAAAGACGTGCGGCTCGAAGAGATGCCCATGCCCCACGCCGGGCCGGGCGAGATGGTGGTCAAAGTCATCGCCAGCGGCATTTGCGGCAGCGACGTTTTGGAGTGGTACCGCATCAAAAAAGCGCCGCTGGTGCTGGGCCATGAGATCGCCGGAGACATCACGGAAACCGGCGAAGGCGTGAGGAAATACCAGCCGGGACAGCGGGTTTTTGTCTCGCACCACATCCCCTGCAACACATGCCGGTACTGCCTGGCCGGATACCACACCGCCTGCGAAACCCTGCACACCACGAATTATTTTCCCGGAGGGTTTGCCGAATACATCCGCGTGCCGGCTCTGAACGTGGACCGCGGCGTGTTTGTTTTGCCGCCGGAAGTCTCTTATGACGAGGGCGCGTTCGTCGAGCCCCTGGCCTGCGTCATCCGCGGCCAGCGCATCGCCAATCTAAAGCCCGGGCAGACGGTTCTGGTCATCGGCAGCGGCATTTCCGGGCTGCTACATATCCTGGCCGCCAAAGCCGTTGGCGCAGGAAGGATCATCGCCGTGGACATCAATGCATACCGGTTAAAGGCAGCAAAACAATTAGGCGCGGACGCGGTGATCGACGCCCGGGAAGACGTGCCGGAGCTGGTCAAAGAAATGAACGGCGGCTGGCTGGCCGACCTGGCGGTTGTCTGCACCGGCGCCTTAAGCGCGTTTCAGCAGGCCCTGCGGTCGGTGGAGCGGGGCGGCATGGTTTTGGCCTTCGCCTGCACCCTGCCGGGTGTGGAACTGCCGGTGCCGCTCAATGATTTCTGGCGCAACGAAATCAAACTCGCGCCCTCATACGGCAACGCGCCGCACGACACGGTGGTGGCGATCGAGCTTCTGCGCTCCAAGCGCGTCGACATCAATCCCTTGATCACGCATCGTTTACCACTTAAAGAAACCGGGGTAGGATTCAAACTGGTGGCGGAGGCGCAGGACTCGCTGAAAGTGATCATTGAGCCGCATAAATAACGGACACAGGCCACCCGGCCTGGCCTCCTGAATTTCTGTGAATTTTTCTCTGATAATATTTTTAACCAACGGGTAGTGGCTGCCAGTTCAATTCGTCGTTACCAACGTTGACAGAATGCCGGTGTCGCTCATCGAACTCGTAATCCACAATAGCGTGAACCCAATCACAAACAACAGCCACGTTCCGCCGAACAGCAAAAGTAAAACAGTGGAACGGTTCAACCCGTATGACAGAACGGCCCGGGATGGGTTGGCGGGATCATAACGCACCAGCACGGTTTTCGCTGACGACAGCCGGTCTAATATCTCCCGATGCGCGCCATGGCCACTGCTGCCGGAATACCCGAAAGAGATACGGTCTCCGTCATACGAAACGCCCTCCACGGCATATCGATACTTGACTTCCACCCGGTAGGTGGTCCCTCCGTCCGAATCGCTCGATTCAGTCAAATCGCAGGCTTCGACGTGTCCGTCCGTTGTCGGCCAAGTCTTGGCTTGACTCGACATGACCAGGCTGTAGATCCCGTAGCCAAAAATTCCGAACCCCATCGCAAAAAATATCGATATAAAAAGCGTGAATCCTAACATGGGCATGACTTTCATATTCCTCTTCTAAACATTATCCCCTAGGCGCTCCGGAGCCGCATGGCATGTCAATCCCCGATACTCCCTGTTATTGCCCGTCAGACGTGTCGCAAAGCACCTTGGGGGTAATGCCGACAATCCCTTGGAGTTCCTCGGAATATTCTCCAGCCGTGCACCGCCCCTCTTTAACCTGATCCGCGTAACATTGCTCTTTCTCGGAAAGAATACACCAGTCGCTCAGGGAACCGTCGCACTCTTCCAGGCGTATAATTTTCCCTTTCGCCTTCTCACATTCTGATTCTGCCGCGCAAACTTCACCCAGGAGGAAAACCGGCAGCATACAAACGATAACCTGATGCGTTCTTTTCATAAAACCGCCTCCCCGCCTCTTTCGCGAAACCATCCGGGAAGAACCCCTTTCTAAGATTGCCGCGGTTGTTGGGCGGACTCGTTTTCTTGTCGGAGGAACTCGGGAAAAAGTTTCTTCATGCACTCCGGGCACAGGCTGTGCGAAAACTCGGCTTCCGAGTGGTCCCGGATGTACGCCTCAAGCTGAGTCCAATACCCGGCATCATTGCGGATCTTTTTACAGGCGGAGCAGATCGGCAGAAAACCGCTTAAAACTTTCACCTTGCTTTCCGCCCGCTGAAGTTCTTTCCGAACAGACTCATTGTGTTCCATGATCTTCGGCAGCCATCGTGATATCCCTATCGCTAAAAACATAAAGCCGAAAAGATAGCCGACGACTTTTTCCAAAAATGCCTGCGCGGGAGTGTCGCCGATGACGATAAATTGATTTAAGCGCTCAAAATTATCGGTAATGTCAATCATCGTCCCGAAAAAAACAAGCATAAACCCTATCGTCAGCTGCCGCCACCCTTCGATTTTAATAAGCTCCCTATGATTCCCCTGGCGGAACAGCACTCCTAGGATCACCCCAATTATAATCGTCCGTAAAATCTCAAGAATGATGTCTACCATTCGGTGTTCTCCTTATTTTTCCGGATTAGCTGTTGCCCTCTAAGGATAAGCCGTATTTGAAACGCGAGGCATCGTTCACACCGCCAGAGTCGGGTCGGCAGCCACTTTCACCACAACCTTATGCAGCATGCCTGGAGCCATTTGCGGCATGTGCGCGTCTTCCGGGAAAAAAACCACGAACGCCCCGCTCGCGGTGGAAATCCAGGCGTCAGGCTCATCCCGGAAAAACCGTACATCTAATTTTTGATCGTAGGCTCCGGCCGGCTGTTTACAAAGCGACTTTGACTTCCAGCCCATGGGGTCGGTGCCGGCCAAAACAAGTTGAATATCGATATATTTCTCGTGCACTTCGAGCAGGGCGTCCTCTTTCCGGCGGCCTGGCCCCTTAGACACCGTCGCGTAAACGCGTTGCCCCTCGATCTCATGTTTCCCTTCCGGCAGCTCTCTCAGATCCGGCCTCAAAAGAAACTCAAAAGCCGCTGAAAACCCCCTGCCCAGGACGGTATAACGGCGTGCGTTCTTCAGAACGTCCAAAATCATGGTTCCTCCTTTATTTCACGGTCATCAAATCCGCCGCGGAAGGATAGGTCACGGTATATTTATACTGCCCGGGGCCAACCGGCGCCTTGCGGACTTTATAAACAGTCTTAACCCCGCAGCTCTGCACAACCCAATATTCCACATAAGCCATCAGCTCCATGCCCCGGTCTTCGACCCGGATCACCTCAAGCGCGCAATCCCCCCGGCCGTCGGCCTCCTCCAGGAAACGGATATGATCAAGGACAAACTTATTCTTCGCCGGGTCCGTGTTCGAAAGCGCCCGCACACCGGCGTACGGGTCACGGGCCGTAGCGCAGCCGGCTAAAAAAACGGCGAAAAATACCATGATCCATTTATGGTTCATCCCTATCCTCTGAAATGCTCTATGATCTTGTGAATCAGCGCGGTTCCGCCGGCAACGAGAAACGTGAAATAAATAATAGTGACAAAATTGACCAGGTGCCCGCACAGGATAAAAACTCCGTCGCGCTGCAGCAACCCGATGGCAAAAAGCAGCAACGCCAGGCCCGGCAGGGTATTGCTGAAAGGCACAAACCCGAACGGGGCCATGAGAAGAAGCGCCCCCAGGATAAGCGCGCCGTTGTTCAGTCTTTCGGTTATCCCATCGGAAGTCAATGTCTTTAAACGGCGCGGGCGGGTCAGGCGTTCCAGCTGATGAAAAAGCTTAAGGCCCTGATGGAGGGCGGCGCGGAGCTTGTCCGCCGACAGGACCCGCTCTTCCAGGCGCTTGGGCAGCCACAAATGCCGGCCCCAAAAACGGCTGATGCCGATCAGCAAAATAGCGGCCCCGAACACCGTGCTCACCCCCGGGATCGACACCGGGACCATAAAAGGGATCGTCAGAAAAGCGGTCAAAAGCATCAACCCGTCCCGCCCAAAAAGGTCGCGGATGTCCGAAAGGGTCACCCCTTCCGGCGGTAAGCTGTCGATCACCACCTTTAATTTCTCTCCAAAAGACTCTTCTGCCAACCCCGCTTCCTGCTCCGGGGAAAAATGTATGTGCCGGGCACAAACCGGGTCTTTCCGGTCGGATGACATGGCATAACCCCTTTCAAAAACCGTTACGTTCGTCCTTAGTATACTTCAACGGCGAAAAACTTTCATTATTTATACAATTTAAATTCAGAAACCCCGGGTGATAAAACCCGTCCGCACCGCCGCGCCTCTTTTAAAACGGAATTCTGCTCCTTCCCGGGAAATCACGCCTGATCCCGGTGAATAAACCGGGCGCGGCAATTTTCCCTGTATTCCGGGAAATTGACCGGGCACTGCCCCCGGGTGCATTGCGGAAACCGCCGGTAGTCCGCGCGCACGGCCAAAAGGCACTGCTTCAGCGGCTCCGTATGGACGTTCCCGTAAGAATACGGAACGGGCGGGCAGAACGTCACATCTCCCGTCGGCATAACGCACACATGGTCAAGCCCGCCTCCGGTGCACGGCGTGCCTTCGGAGGGGAACTCAAGCAGAACGCCCTCCCGGTCGTTATAACGCCGCCGGTAGTCCTCCCTTTCTTCAAATGACAAGTTTTCGTCAAAACGGTCAAAAAACTTCCCGGACAAAAGCGGGAAAAACACGTAAACCAGCTCAACCTGCAAGCGCCGCCCGAGCGCGACGATTCCGTCCAGCTCGTCAGCGTTGGACCGCGAAACATATGTCCAAATATACGTGATGATCCCTTTTTCCCGCGCCCATTTCAGCCCGGCCGTCGCTTTTTCAAAGCACCCCGGCACGCCGCGCCGCTGATCGTGCCGCTCGGGAACGGCGCTGTCAATCGAAACGATCAGCTCGGTCAGGCCCGCGGCCTTCAAATTGTCCAGCATCGGGCCGCTTAAAAGCAACCCATTGGTCGTGATGCTGCTCACCATATGCTTGGACGACACATAACGGATGAGCTCCAGGGCGTCCCCGCGCAGCAAAAATTCGCCGCTGCAAAAATACACCTGATATCCACCCAGAGCGTGAAACTGGTCGATGATTTTCCGGATGTCTTCCGTCGTGAGGGAAACGGTTTCTGGATGACCGGCGAAGTTCTCATAACAATGGACGCACCGGGCGTTGCAGACGTGCGACGGGCAGATAAAAATCCGTTCCAGCTGCGTGTGCCGGAGACGCGAAAGGACAAAATTCTTAAGCATCCGCAGGTTGACGGAAAATAAACCTTTATGCAGATAGGCGAGAAATAATTTTACGCCGGGGATTTTCTTGTCCTTACGGTGTATCATATCGCATGATTATACCATATTCCGGGGCAGGGACGTACCGCGGAGAAGGCGGCTTTCAAAAAACTATGACAATGCACTCATCGCGTGCATCAGTTCGGCGACAGTAAAGGGCTTAACGACAATGCCGTTAAAACCGTATTCCCGGTAATGGGCCAGGATCGGATCCTGCGAGTACCCACTGGCCGCGATGATTTTAACATCCCGGGAGATATCCCGCAGCTTGCTCACCGTTTCTTTCCCCCCCCATCCGCCTTTAATCGTCAAATCCAGGATAACCAGATCAAAAGGTTGTTGGGCGATCTTTTCTTTTTGAAACTTCTGGATCGCGTCTTCTCCATGCGCCACCGCATGGACATCAAACCCATAATTGCTCAGCAAACTGGCCATGGAATTACGCAAGGCGTCCTCATCGTCCATTAACAAAATTTTTTTATACCCCGACGAAACCAAAACGTCCTTCTTGTCTGCCACCGGGCTCATAACGACATCCTGGCGCGCCGGCAAATACACGGAAAACAACGCGCCATGGCCCGGGCTTGACTCGACCAACACCATGCCTCCGTGGTGCTTGACGATGGAAAAAACAATGGCCAGCCCGAGGCCGTTTCCCTTCGATCTCGTCGTGAAATACGGGTCAAAAATTTTGTCCTGAATGTCGGGCGAAATCCCCTCTCCAGAATCCGCAATATCCAGGCGGACATACGCGCCGGCGGGCAAATTCTGAAACGGACTTTTTAGAAAAATATTATTCGCGGTGATGTCAACCTTCCCGCCTTGGGGCATGGCTTGCTGGGCGTTCAAAACCATATTCTGAATCACCTGATTGATCTGTCCCTCGTCAATCTCCACCGCCCAAAGGTCATCCGGGATAGAAAACGCGCATAAAACATTCGACCCGTGCAGGACAAACCGGCTTGATTCCACGATAACCTCTTTTAAAGACGCCAGTTTCTTCACCGGGGCCCCGCCCTTGGAAAATGTCATCAACTGCTGGGTCAGGGTCCTCGCGCGCAGGGCCTCCGCCTCGATGTCGTCCAGGATCGCTTTAAGCGGTGCGTCAAGCGGCTCGGTCATTTTCGCGATGGCCACCTGGGTCACGATCACCGCCAAAATATTATTAAAATCGTGCGCGATGCCCCCGGCCAAAAGCCCCAGCGAATCCAGTTTTTGCTTTTTGATAATATCCTCTTCCATCCGGCGCTTCTCGCTGATATCCCGGAACACCAAAACAGCCCCGATAATCTCGCTGTCAACGTTCCGGATCGGCGCAATACTGTCGCTGATCAACCGGCGAATTCCATCCCGGGACACCAAAAGGCCCTCGCGCAATTCGACAATATCCCCTTTCTCCACCACCCGGTTCAAGAGCCGTGGGATAGGATCTTTTGTCCTGGGGTCAAGGATGCAGACTGTTTCATCAAAACTTTTTCCCTCCACCTCAACCTGACGGACCCCCAAAAGGCTTTCCGCGACCTTATTCATAAACAAAATTTCCTTATCCCGGTTGACAGCTACAACACCGTCCCCGATAGACCGCAACGTCACAGCCAGCCTTTCTTTTTCTTCCGCGATCATGGCCTCCTGGCGTTTACGTTCAGAAATATCGATAAAACTTTCAATAAAGACATCCCGCCCGTTCAAATGAAGCGGGACAACGCTTTTTAAGACAGGCAGGATCTCGCCGTTGTCCTTTCGCAATTGTTTTTCAAAAAAATCTATTTTCATATTCCCGTCTTTATCCGTGCTCGGGCATCCGGCCCCTGGGCTCAAACAAAATAAGTCCTGGCAGGGAACTCCGGACAAATTCCTTCCCTGGCAGCCAATGAGGTCCCGGGCCGCCATATTGGCATTAACAACGCATTTCTTCTCCCTGTCAATCATCATGATCCCTGTCGGGATAGAATCAAGAATCAATTTCAGGGTCCGTTCACTCTCCTTAATCGTCTCGATCGACTGAAAACGCTCAATAACCATGCCGGCGAAGTTAAGGTAAATTTCAATGATATCCCGGGGTTTGATTTTACGTACCTTGTCAACCGCGATGATTCCCGCGGCGATCAGGCGCTCATGGCTTTTGCAGGAAAAACAAAAAAAAGATAAATCCTCCCGCGCGTAACGGCCATCAAACACGGCTTTAAAAAAGCCCAGGGACAAGCACTCTTCAGGACGCACAACATTTTCTATGGAAGACTTCCTTAATAAATGAAACACGGGTTCCGGCAGGGTCAAAATCAATGGGGGGGCCGGGCTTCGGCGCTCCTCCTCTCCTCTTAATTCAGACACCACCGCATCCAGGGGAATGCCGGAGGGGACGTCTTGCACGCGGCCGATCGCCACCAGTTCAGCCTGGCATATCTTCTTTAAATTCCGGGCTAAAATAAGATACGGGGAAACATTTTTGTATGTTTCCAATTCAATGACCGTATCATACAATACGCGAAAGGCACGGTTCCTCTCTTCAAAAACTTCAAGAGCGTGTTGTGAAACTTGTTTTATTTCATTTTTATTCGTAACCACAGCCTATTTTTATCCTTTCTTCAAAGAACGGATATATTTCAACCCGGCCAGAGCCGCCAGCACAAATACCCCCATAACGATAACGGCAGGGGCCCCGAGGAGCTCCGGCAAAAGAGTTGTTTGAGTCTGATAGCCGCTCTCCAATAATGGATTCAAAACAAAAACCACCAGAGCCATCCCGGGGATAAACGATATCAGGACAACCAGAAACATCAGGTTCCCTTCCCCTATTTGGCGAAGCGTTCCCAGCACGCATCCTCCGTTAAGGGCGATTCCCGCGCCGAAAATTATTCCAGAAAGAATATTATAAAAACCATACCCCCGGATCTCCCCGACCGGCTTTAATCCTAAAGACGGGTCTAAAACGCCGGACAATAAAAATCCGGATCCGGTGATGACAAAAATCAGCAGAAAATAAAAAAAGATACGTTTGCCTTTCCCCATAAAAATTTCTCCCAACCCATGGGCCAAACAAAGGCCGGCCCTCTGCACAAAAAATCCCAAGCCTATGCCGAATAAAAATCCTATCAGAAGCATAAATCACCTCCTCCAGATAACACTGTACATCATAAAAGAACCGAGGAGTATCCCCGCGGCGGACAAAAACGACGCTATGGACAGCATCGGAAGCCCGGTGACAAACGCGGTCGTGCAGGTTCCCGGCGCCAGGGTAACGCCTATGCCGATCAAGACCCCGCTTGCGACAGCCCGGGTAAAATTTTGCGGCCAACGCAAACGGAATTCTCCATGGCTGACCGCGCCCAGAAAGGCGCCGGCGATAACGCCAAAATTCACGACAAAAGAAAACAAAAATTTTTTATCAGGCCCCATCTGGCCAATCATCGGCAAAAAGCTGCTCCCCCCAATCCAGAATTTTTTAATCGTCCAGTACATCAGCACGTTTAACCCCGCAAAACCGGCGACCATCAAAGGCCGGTTATAAGTCCACCCTTTCATGTGTCTCCTCCGCTTTCAGAGCCATACTGAATAGAAATAACCCACCCCTCCCGGACCGGGTTAACGCTGTGTGTCATTCCGGGATAATCTTCCAGTTCTTCGGGCACGGATTTTAACACCAGAGGATCGTCAACCAAAAAAGACAGGGAATCCCCCGGCCTCATCGTGTCAACCTTCTCTAAAATAATAAAGATCGGAAACGGACAAATCTTTCCGCACAAGTTAATCAAGTCATCTGGCATCCCGTCCCTCACAGGTTAAGCCGGAGTGTTTCTTCTATGACTTCTAATTTTCATATTGGTATTATTTTATTATCAAAAATATGGACGGGCAAGCCATTCACCATCTTTTTTGCCCCCTTCCCAAGCCCCCCCGCTTTGAAAAAGCGGGGTTGTCGATCCGGGCGCCCGGCACCCCGGATGCCCCATGAATATCCCCCCGTCGACAAAACCGTGAATTCCATCCTTCCCCATATTCCCGATAAAAAGCAAAATTGTTTTGCTTTCATAGGGCGAATATTTTATACTTTAGTTGACTGGGGCCAAAGATGAGTGATGGTTTGAAGCATCATTAACAAGGACGAAACGATGCGTAGCCGAAGAACCAAATTAAATACTCCTAAGGGCCTCACCCTTCCTGAACTATTGGTTGCCACCATTATCCTGCTTCCTTTATTTGTCGGTACAATTTTTTCCTTTATTAAATGCATGGAACTCAGTGAAATGGCCCGCCATTCATCGATGGCGGTTCTGGCGTGCAAAAATAAAATGGCGGAAATAGAAAACACCGCCTTCGCGCAGGTGTACGGAAATTTTAACAACACCACGTTTACAACCCCTGACTTAAACGGAATAGGCGTTGTGTACGTTAATAATTCCAACCCGGACGCGCTGGAGATCAGTGCGTCTTTTTCCTGGCGGGAGCGGACCGGGCGGGTGCTCGGGGAAGACCGGGATATGGACGGGCAAATCGATGCCGGGGAAGACGCCAACAGCAACGGGAAACTGGATTCCATTGTACAGATGGCCTGGGTGAGGGTGAATTTATAAAAGGGTGACTCATGAAATCAGAAAAAGGGTTCTCTATGGTTGAAATGCTGGTCGCGGTGGGCATCTTCTCGATGATCACCCTGGCGGGCTTCCTCTTGTTTGTCGCCGGGAACAACGCCTGGTCAGTGACCGACGCCAAAATCCAGATGCAACAAAACATGCGGAGAGCTTTACAACGGATCGCCAGCGAACTGCAACAATCCGGGGAAGACAGCAGCAATAATCTGAAAGTGTCCATTCTGGATGGGTCTGGCGTCGACGGGTCGGATATTTTGCGCTTCGCCATCCCGATCTGCGTCTGCGGGGCGCAGGCCCTGGACGAAAACGGAATCATCCGGTTCTGGGGGGCGCCGATGACTTGGCTTAAGACCGGCTGCGGCTCCAATTATCCTTTAAACGCGAATAATAAAGTCACGATATGCCACCTCCCCCCCGGCAATCCGAGCAACGAGCAGACCATCGAGGTTTCGATCAACGCCGTCAAAGCGCATTTAGCGCACGGCGACCGCCTAGGAGACTGCTCCGCCTGCGATACCTCTGCCTATAACAACCGGACCATCCAATATTCCATCAACGCCAGCGGACAATTATTACGGCAGGTTCTGGACGGCTCCAACGCCGCTATTCATTCGGATATCTTCGCCCAGAATATCTCCGATTTTCAGGTTAGCTTAAACGGCGCGCAAACGATTGTAACCATAACCGTCGAGTTTGAACGGGACGCCCCGCCTTTCGGGCCACTGTCGCTGGAAGGAAGCCTGGACGTCTTATTGAGGAATAAAAATTAATGACGAATATCCGTAACAACAACGGCATTGCCATGGCGATCACCCTGATGTTTATGGTCATCCTGGTGGGAACGAGCGGGATATTCGTGCTCCGTTCCGCGCAGGAAAACAAAGAAGCCCGGGCGGAGCGGGACATGGCGGAAGCGTCTTTAGCCGCCCAGGGGGGGAACCAGAAAGCCCTTCAGCAACTGGATGTTCTTATTAATGATTACCTCCGCAACACGATCGCGAGTGCGAATCCGAGCGGGGTCATCAATTTCGCCTCCAATAAAGTTTCCTCCGGGGACGGAATCGGCTGGCTTTTAAACACCGTACGGCACAACAACAACCCTGTCCTGTCCCAGAACGGCGAGCAGGCGGAATACAGCGCCAACGGCTCAATGGGCCAAGGCAATTATCAATACATGATTATTATGACAGAGAAAACCGATCCCGTGGCTGCCGGGAGCGACGCCTGGGACTTCCCCTACAGCTACCGGGTACAAACCACCGGAACCTCCGGAGGGGCGGCCAATAGCATTATGTTAAGCGGCGATTTCACGGTCAGGGTCCAGAAAGACAATTTCGCGAAATTCGCGCTCTTTACCAACACGCAAAGCACCCCCACGGGCAGCGAGGTCTGGTTTACGAACAAAACAAATTTTGCCGGCCCGGTGCACACAAATGACCGCTTTAATTTCGCGTTAAACCCCAGCGGGACCTTTGAGGACATAGCGTCCCAGAATGAACAGAAAGCCCGCTTTTACAACATGGGCTCTCCGGTCCTTCTGAACGCTGATTCCAACGGCTCGTATGATGTCCCGGCTTTTCATAACGGGTTTAACCGTAACGCCGGAACCATTTCTCTGAATCTGTCCACCCAACAGCAGGACGTGGTGGACCAGGCCCTGGGCGGGCAGACATTCAGCACCGACGGAATTTACGTCCCCAATGACGGCACCAACCTCAGCGGGGGGATTTATGTTAAAGGAAACGCCTCATCGGTCCTCCTCTCGGTCAGCGGGAACAACCAGGTCTATACCCTGACGCAGGGGTCCACAACCATCCGCGTCACAACCGACGCGGCCAACAACCAGACCACGGTGGAAGATGTGGGCGCCGGGACCAGCCAGACATACACAGGCCTTCCGGACGGGTTGGATGATTCCGGGACCATTATTCATGTCGACGGCAATATCACCAGCCTCAGCGGCACCGTGGAATCAAACAGCACGGTCACGCTATCAGGGAAAAATGACATTAAAATCACGGACAATCTGGTTTATTCGGATTACACCCCCGCGGTCGGGAACCCGGGAGACGCCGGCTATATCCCGCCGTCAGCGGCGGGGACAAATAACCTGCTCGGGCTGGTCACCTGGGAAGGGGACATCAGGATCGGGACCGCAGCTCCCGATAACATTCAGATACACGGCACAGTCCTGGCTCAAAACGGAATCTTCCAAGTCGACAGCTACGATGACTCTGGCGTCGGCCCCCGGGGGACGGCCACCCTTTTAGGCGGGGTCGTCACGGATAATTACGGCGCGTTTGGATTATTCAACGGGTCCACGGGGCAGCAAATATCCGGATACGGACGGAATTTCATCTATGACCAAAGGATGCTGGTCGGGACAGCCCCCCCGTATTTCCCGACGCTTAACACCTTCATTGCTTTCACGAATGACATCACTGACCGCATGGTCTGGCAGGAGGGAGAATGACCGATCGCCCATTAACGAAAATGATGCTCGGCTTCGGGATACTCGTTATCTTCGGGGGAATCGTGGCGGCGGGTTTGTATAATTATCATCTCCTCCAGTCCATGCAACCGGAGGCCCCGGCCCTAACAGCCGCTCCGGCGGAAACACAGCGCATGACAGATCCAACTGAGATGACCACGGGACCCATCGTCATTGATCCTGATAATGATCCGCTGGCGCCGGTCAAGCACGCCCAGGCGGTCCAGACACCCGGACGGGAGAAGACCTCTGGACTGTCAAAAACCTATGAAACTCCTCTAAAAAGCCCTGTCTTGGTCCAATAATCAAAGGTATAAACGCCCCAGACTCAATGAACCGCAGCAAGCTGCGGGGTATGAAACCGACACGTCCCTCTACCCCAAAAGGAGAATAAAAAAATATCGCAGCTTATAAAAAATTAGCAGGGACGGAAAAACAGAAGAAGACAGAAACAGCTCAAGACATTAACGGGCACATCCTTTAAAAGTGGGGCTTCAGGAAAGGGCCTTCTCGATCTCCCGGGAGAACTTTTCCATATCAAAAGGCTTGGCAAAAGATTTATAAATAACGCCATCAACCTGCAATGTGGAGCAGCTGCCGGAATCGGAATCTTCTGCAATTCCAGATAAGAAGATAACCGGAGTGGCTGTAAACGCGGGCTGGCTTTTTAACTCACGAACCACCTCAGATCCCTGCATGTCAGGAAGCATGAGGTCCATGATCACCAGATCCGGGGCAAAGCTCCGGGCCTTCATAATGGCGTCCTGCCCGGACTCCGCCGTCATGACTTCATATCCTTTCATGGAAAGCATTTTTCCCAACAAATCAGTGATCCTCTTATTATCATCAGTTACCAAAATCTTCTTGCTCATAACGCCTCCCTTTGTGTGATCATTGTCCGGAGCTCTCCCTTTCTATTTCGCTTTTTTCTTGGTGCGCTTGGAAGACAGCTTTCTCCGGAATTGTGTTTTAACTCCGGGATATGTTAAATAAAAAACCGCTATAACCGGCCAGAGGACATAAGCGATAAATAACGCGAACAAAATTTTCTGGATCGTGCTCTGCTCAAGCGTTACATAACCGGTCAGCCAGAACGCCAAGGGTTTAATCGACGGGCCGAGCAACCAATAAATAACCACCAAAGCCCAAATAAACAAAACAGACAACAGCCAGACCGCACCCTTTCTGGCCCACTCCCTCTTAAAAAATAAACCCAGGCCGCAGATCAACGCTACTATAATATATGCCCATATGACAGGCGTTAATTGAGAAAAGATTAACTTCTCTCTCATCTGATAAGACCAATAAAAACCGGGGGCGGTCGATATCAAAAGCCACAACCCGATCGCGTAAATGCCCCGTGGGCTGCCATTCTGGGAATTTTCTTCGAGGTAATTCATAACGGCAAAAACCGCATCCTTTGTTTTGACGGCCACAACCCCAACCCATATCGTTCCGCTGTTGTTCTGCATCAAAAATTCCTGATACAAACCAGCGCCCAAAGCCCCCTTTCCGTGCCAAGGAGATTGGGCATCAGGAAAAAAACCGTTCTTTCGGAATAAACACGCCTACGCTCTTCGTCGGGTACGCTTCCACTCGATTAACAGCAACACCAAAGCGACCGTGGCCGGGATGGCTCCGAAAGGCAAGATGACCAAAATAAAAAACTGATGAAGCGACAATTTGACAATCAATTCAATGGAAACCCGCCAATAATAAAAAGTCCCGAAGATCATGGCGGGCAAAGAAAAGAAAAGCCACTGGTTTCTGACAAGCCAGTGAAACGGCACCAAAAGAATAAACGCGTACGTTACATGAGGGATGGCTTCCGTCATAATATACCGGTTCGTGTTGCCGGTGCCATCATAATCCACAATCTCCGGAGATAACATGGATGCGAAATGAATGGCGATAATGCAAATGGCAAAAAAATAGACATACGCTCTCAAAAAAAGCAGGAACCCCCGCTTGGATTTCTTATAGGATTTCTTGATCCCCCGGTTCAAGCCGGCGAACGAGGATTGCTCGGGTTCTGCCCCTTTTAAACGCGCATAGGCTTTATTTGACAATGCTGACGCCGACTTGGCGTCATAATCATCCTGCCCGGAAAGACATCGCCGGTAATAATCCAACAGTTCCTCGGAAGGGCGGCGCTTTTCGGACTCCTGGGCGACATTCATCAGGTCCTCAAGCACCGTATGGATAAGAGGATCCTCCTGACTGATCTTCTCGTATTCTTCCGTGACAACTGTCCCGAGAGCCCACCCATACATCGCTTCGGCGGTCACTTTCTTATCAAGCAAAGCCGTAATTTGATCAAAAATAATTTTGCGGTTCAGCATAATTCTTTTCCACAAGTTCTTCAGGACGGATAGGTTATTGTATCACAGATGCTTTATTTTCAAATGAACATTCCATTCATTATCAGACGTATGGATACATGCCAATAGTCGCGCATGCCCCCGGGACGGAAAAAGCAACCCTTTCGGATTGCTTTTAAAAACATCTTCTCTCTCAGGACACCTTCATAAAAAACTCCCTGACACCATTTATCAATAATTAACCCGCCCCTGCGTCAGGACCTCCGATAACTGCCTTTCAATTTCCTTCACCTGAATATCTTTATCCTGGGAAATCTGAACCAAAACCTCCAGCCGTTTTTCCGTGTCCACCAGCCGGCTTTTCAAAAGGTCATACTGTTCCCTGTTGGAAGACGCTTGAGCGCCCTGGTCTTGAAGCTGTAGTTTCACGATTGTTAACTGTTCTTTCAAATCAAGCAATTTCTTGACGTCGCTTTCTCCGGTGCTTTTTTCCATCTTCCTGATTTCCTGACGGGCGTCCGCGAGTTTTTGCTTTAAATCCAGGATCGACTGATCCTGTTTACGGAGGAAATCAATCCGTTCCTGGTCGCCTTTAGAAACAGTCTTCCCGGATTCTTTGGCCAGGACCTCATTCTTATTACGGGCCTGCACATGCACCAGTTCCTGCTCCAAGGCCAGCAGGGATTTACGCAACTGCCCGATAACGTGGTTCTTCGCTTCCAACGCCTGTTTCGTCAGCTCCAGTTTATAATTAGCCGCGATCAAACGGTCTTCGTTGGCTTTAAGCTCCGTCCGTTTCTCCCGCAAGGCGCCCTGTAAATTCTTTATCTTCTGGCTGTACTGCTCATCTGTTTCGGATAACTGTGTTTTATTTTGCGCGATCTCCGCTTCAAGGCCCTGGATCGTCTTTTCATAATCCCCTTTTGTGCTTTCCCAGCGCTTCTCTGTTGTGTTAAGCTCTTTTTCCATGGAACTGATTTCTTCAACGAGTTCTTTCATCTTCTTGTCTTGCTCCGTGAGCGCCTGTTTGCTGTTGGCCAGCTTGTCTTTCGTTTCTGTCAAATCCGTGCTTAACTTGACGATCTCTTTACTTTTAAGTTCCGAAGCGGCTTCAATGCTTTTAATCAGCACCTGATCTTCCGCCGCGCGCTGCTGGGATATTTTTTTGACTTCCTGCACATTCTTCGCCAGGTCCTTGATCTCTTTGTCCTGCTCTTCGACCAACTCCACTTTGGTCAACAGTGTTTCCTCCAGCGTGCAAAGCTCATCATTCAAACAGGCGATTTCTTTATCCTTTTGAGCAGTCATTTTCTCCAGATCATTGATCATGGCCCTGTCCTGGCTGGCTTTCTTACGAAAATGCGCCTGCACGTCGCTAATCTTCTGCTGCAAAATCTTATTTTCCTTTTCTCTGCGGGTAAGTCTTTGATTCAGTTTTTCCCTTTCAGATTCCAACACTTGCGCCAATTGCACTTTTTCAATATTGTCTCTTTCCATTTTAGCCAATTCAGATTTATACCATTCCAAATTTCTGGACATATGAGCCATTTGGCTCATGGAAGAACTGCCGCGGCCTAAAAACACTCCGGCCGCCGCTCCCATTTGGTTCAAATAATACTGGGCTTCGGCATTATAAGGGTCTATCAACAAGGCTTTGCTGAACTCATGAAGGGCGCGGGCGTAATCCCCGGAGGCGTAATAACCTTTCCCCTCCATGACCAAATGATCAGCGATCAGGCTGCTTTCATAGGCACTGGCAAGCGGATTCAGTACAAAAAGAAACATCATTACAAAGACTAGTAAACTAAGCCCTGTTTTTCGACTTATCATTATAGCCCCTCTTTTTTGTGGATTATGTAAGGCGTAAGAATACTATTAGTGTTATAAGTATAACATTTATGCAAAAATTTCGCAATATTCTCACATTACAAGTATATTATCATGAACTTTTATAAAAAGAAGCATATTCTTAAAGATTTAAATTGTTTATTAACAACAAATTATGAAAATTATCATGCCGCGAAGCAATCTCCGGCTTGGCACAAAACAAACCGTCATTGCCCGCAGAGCTATGAACCCGGCGGCTCGCGCATCTCCTGAAATTAATTTTGTCTTCCTTAAAGAGAGCACGCAATCTTTTATTCACCAAAAGGAAGATTTATGTTATAACTATGGGGATTTATATCCCGGAAACATCCCTCTCGTGGCGGGGATAACAACAAAAAGACATTCATGAAGCCAGAAACAACGCATTAAAAGAATTCTGCGCACAAGACCCCTTTTCCCCATGGAAACCGCAACCCCCATGCTCAAGCAGTACCACAGAATAAAAGCCCAACACCGGGACTGCATTCTGTTTTTCCGCCTCGGGGATTTTTATGAGATGTTTTTTGAGGACGCCCAGGAAGCCTCCCGCATTTTGGATTTGGTTCTCACCTCCCGCGGCAAAGGTACGGCCAGTCATGTGCCTATGTGCGGAATCCCTTATCACGCGGCGGAAGGATATATTTCCCGGCTTATTAAAGCCGGGAAAAAAGTGGCGATCTGTGAACAGATGGAAGACCCCGCCCTCGCTAAAGGGATTGTTCAGCGGGATGTCATCCGGACCATCTCTTCCGGGACTTTCCTGGATGACGCCTCGCCCGATGCCCGTTACCTGATGTGTGTCAGTCCCGGCAATAAAAATAAAGACCCCCTCGGGATTGCTTTCATCGACCCGGCCGCCGGCGCCATGCTGACCAACGCTTACCCTTCGACCCGCCAGGCCCTGGAAGTCCTGGCCCGCCTGCCGGTCACCGAATGCCTTTATCCGGAAAGCCGGGCGGATATTATTCAAAACCTCCTCCACCACCCCCTGATGAAAACCAACACCATCGTCCTCAGCCCTTATGAAGACTGGATCTTCAATCCCGAGCTGGCCCGAAAAACATTACAGGACCATTTCTCGGTCAAAAATCTTGCAGGGTTCGGCATTGACGATATTCCGGAAGCCATATCCGCGGCCGGAGCCCTGCTGGAATATCTTCGAAGCATGAACAAGCAGCCGCTCAAGCACGTCGACCGGATCGCCCTGTACGCCGACCAGAACTACGTGCATATCTCTCCCGCTGCCACATTCGGGCTGGAACTGGACAACCTCTGCCGGACCATGGACCGGACCCTGTGCGCGCTGGGACGCCGGCAACTCCGATACTGGTTATTCCATCCGCTCAAAAGCCCGGCGGCGATCCTGGAACGCCAGGCCGCCGTCACCCTGCTTAAGAATGATGCCGGTATCCAAAAAGAATTGAAAGAACTCTTGAGCGGGTTTCCCGACATAGAAAAATGCCTTTCAAAACTCTCCTGCGGATTAACGCAGCCCAAGGATCTCCTGGCGCTGCGCAATGCCCTGTGTTCTCTGCCGGCCCTGCAACAGGCCTGCGCGCCGCTGGCGCCCCGGAACCGGTTTTTCGCGCTCGAAGACATCCCCGCACTCCGGCAAAGCCTGGAGAAGGCCATCAACCCGGATATGCCCCTCACAAATGCCGAAGGGAAAATCATCCGGACGGGGTTTCATGAGGAACTGGATTCCCTGCGGGGCCTCCAGGAATCCGGCCGGCAATGGCTGAAAAACTACCAGCAAAAAGAAGCGGCGCGCTCCAGGATCAATTCCCTCAAAGTAGGATATAACAAAATTTTCGGTTACTACATCGAAGTGACAAAAAGCAATCTGAAATCCGTCCCGGCTGATTACATCCGCAAGCAAACGCTTGTCAACGGGGAACGGTTCATCACCCCGGAACTGAAAGAATATGAAGAAAAAATTTTAACTGCCCAGGATAAAATCCTGAAAATAGAGGACGAGATCATCAAACGGCTCACGGCCGAAATACTGAACGGGTCCGTTGCCCTGCACCATTTCGCCCGTCTTACTGCCGAGCTCGATGCTATCTTTTCCCTCTCCGCCCTGGCCCGGGAGCCGCATTATATCGCCCCGGCCATTACGGAAGACTCCGTTATCGATATCAAAGAGGGCCGCCATCCGGTCGTTGAAAACAAGCTAGGGGAAAATTTCATTCCCAACGACACCTATCTTGACTGCGATGACAATCATTTGATTATTTTAACCGGCCCCAACATGGCCGGAAAATCAACTTACATCCGGCAAATCGCGCTTTTGGTCATTATGGCCCAGATGGGCAGCTATATCCCAGCCGCGGAAGCCCGCGTCGGGATTGTGGACAAAATCTACACACGGATCGGGGCCCACGATGATATCAGCAAAGGCCAAAGCACATTTATGGTAGAAATGACCGAGGCGGCCGACATCCTGAATAATCTCTCCGACCGGAGCCTCGTGATCCTTGACGAAATCGGGCGGGGGACCAGCACCTACGACGGATTAAGCCTGGCCTGGGCCCTGGCGGAACATCTGCAGCAATCGAAAGCGCGGACGCTGTTCGCCACCCATTTTCATGAACTGACGGCCCTGGCCAACGAATACCCGGGAATCAAAAATTACAATGTGGCCGTCAAAGAATGGAAAGGGGACATCATTTTTCTCCATAAAATCGTGCCCGGCGGCACAGATGACTCCTACGGGATCTACGTCGCTAAACTGGCCGGGGTTCCCAAACCCATCCTGGCCCGGGCCCAGAAAATCCTTTCCCGTCTGGAATTACAGTCGGACATCAAGGAAAAGCTGGCGGCTTCCTCCGGCCAAGATCATCAACTCACGTTTTTCCAGCAGGACGACGTTGACCCAACAACGGAACAGATTCTAGACATCCTCCGGGCGATGGATATTAATTCTCTGACCCCTCTGGAGGCCTTAAATAAACTTCAGGACATCAAAAACATCATGGAAAGATGACGTCCCCAAAAGTGTGCCGCCCGGGATCCGGAACCGACGGCGCGGCACAGAATTCTTATGCGGTCCCGGAAAACCACAGGAATTATTCGAAAGAGGGGTATTGCCCATGAGCCGTGTCCGTGTCCTGTCACCTGACATTATCGCCAAAATCGCCGCCGGAGAAGTGGTGGACCGGCCGGCTTCGGTGCTTAAAGAACTACTGGAAAACGCCCTGGACGCGGAAACGCGCTCCATAGAAGTGCATCTGGAGCAGGCCGGGAAAATCGGCCTTTCGATCAAAGACTCGGGGACAGGGATTGCCGTGGATGATATGGAGCATATTTTTCAAAGGCACGCCACGAGCAAAATTTCTTCCCCGGAAGACCTCTTTCGCATTCATTCCCTCGGGTTCCGGGGAGAAGCCCTTTACAGCATTGCCGCAGTTTCGGATATCACCCTGCGCAGCCGCACACAGGAACAGGACATGGGGTGGGTCATCCATCTGCGCGGGGGGGAAAAGCTCGATTTCAAACCCACCTCCATGCCTGTCGGGACCGAAATCGAGGTCCAGGAGTTATTTTTCAACACACCGGCACGGAGAAAATTTCTGAAAACCAACACAACGGAACTTAACCATATCTTAAGCATCTTTATCCCCTACACCCTGATGTACCCCCGGATCCGCTTTAAGCTGAGCCATGCCGGAAAAGTCCTTGTGGATTTACCCGCCTGCGATGATTTTATCACACGCGCGGCAGCAGCCCTGCATCTCAGTCCGGACCACCTCATTCTGGCGCAACAGGAATGGAACCAGGGTTCGCTTTCGGCTCAAGCCGTGCTCGGGGATATCAACATCCAGCGCTCCCGCCGGGACATGCAATTCATTTTTATCAACAACCGGCCCGTGCAAAGCAAAGCCCTGGGCTTCCATTGCAACCATGTCTACCGGCTGATTATGCCGGAAGACTCTGCCCCCTTTTTCGCCCTTTTTATAACCATGCCCCCGGAAGAGGTGGATGTAAACATCCACCCCACAAAACGCGAGGTGAAAATCCAGGATGAACAGAGCGTAGTGACGCTCATAAAACATATGATCGAACACGCGCTGATGACGGGCGGGGTTCCCAAACAGGCCGCGCAGCCAGGGCCGCAGGCGACAAGCGCAGAAGTTCAGCAGGCGTTATCCGCAACGGCCTATAACCCCAAAAGGACAAGAATGTCTTTGGCCGAACAGGGAGAAGAAAAATCCGAGCAGCACTTTCGCATCACGTCCACCGAACAGTATTCTTTCCCAGCGAAACCCCTGCTGTCTCCCCAAGGAGAAACAGTCCTGTTCAAACGACAGGACAGCCTCAAGGATAAGCTAACCCAAGCTCGTTTCATCGGGACATTCATTTACAAATACCTATTTTTTGAAGTGAACCAAAAATTGCTGGTCATAGACCAACACGCCGCCCAGGAAAGGATTACGTTTGAACAACTTCTCCTGCAAATGGAAAAAGGACAAATCGAAGTGCAACACCTCTTAAGCCCATACCTCCTGAATCTTTCCATTCAAGAGATGCTCACCTGGGAGGAAACCCGCGGGGATCTTGAAAACATCGGATTCGCTTCAACCCAGTTCGACCCGGAAACAATCGCGATCCAGTCTTATCCGGTCCTCATCAAAGACCCCGAGAAAGCGGTGCGGGATATTTTGTCCGGAGGGGATTTCGCCCGGGCCGACCATGAAAGCGTGGCCAGGCGGGCCTGCCGGGCCTCCATCATGACGGGAGACAAACTTAACCAAGAACAATGCGAATTTTTGCGAAAACAACTCCTAGCTTGCCGGGACCCCTTTACCTGCCCTCACGGCCGCCCGACCATCATTGAAATTAAAGAAGAATTTCTGGATAAACAGTTCTTGCGGACATAAAAAATCCACAAGACAATCACGTTACGTTTTCTAAGTTTGCCCCACAAATGACATAGCCTAAACAAAAATAACGGGAGTTTCTTTTCCTGAAAATCTTTCAACGCCTGCTGCTTTTCCCATTCCCGCCAAAATTTCCAATCCATTTTAATATTGCGCAGATTCCATAAATCCCGCCACACAACCGACAGCCGCCTCATCACCTCTAACGTGCGGCCCACCGCACCTCGGGTCATATCCACCATGGCCAGCACCACCGCTGCCCGCGCCTGGCTCCGCAATCCCGCCGGCACCCATGTCCGCGTACCCGGCCGGACTCCCGCCTCGACCAAACCCTTTTCCCGGATGCCAAAACCAATCACTCCCGCGACCGGACGCGCCGGCTCTTCCCGCCAGGCCTTCGCCCCGCCGTATATCGTCTCCGGCCAGTATCTTCTCTCCAAGCTCAGCCATGTTCCCGGCTGTTCTGTTTTCCTCCCCACTTCTCTGATAATATCCCGGGAAAACATTGCCCGCCGGAATATCTCCTGCCGTCGCCAAACCTCCAAAAATTTCCAATCCATTTTAATATTGCGCAGATTCCATAAATCCCGCCACACAACCGACAGCCGCCTCATCACCTCTAACGTGCGGCCCACCGCACCTCGGGTCATATCCACCATGGCCAGCACCACCGCTGCCCGCGCCTGGCTCCGCAATCCCGCCGGCACCCATGTCCGCGTACCCGGCCGGACTCCCGCCTCGACCAAACCCTTTTCCCGGATGCCAAAACCAATCACTCCCGCGACCGGACGCGCCGGCTCTTCCCGCCAGGCCTTCGCCCCGCCGTATATCGTCTCCGGCCAGTATCTTCTCTCCAAGCTCAGCCATGTTCCCGGCTGTTCTGTTTTCCTCCCCACTTCTCTGATAATATCCCGGGAAAACATTGCCCGCCGGAATATCTCCTGCCGTCGCCAAACCTCCAAAAATTTCCAATCCATTTTAATATTGCGCAGATTCCATAAATCCCGCCACACAACCGACAGCCGCCTCATCACCTCTAACGTGCGGCCCACCGCACCTCGGGTCATATCCACCATGGCCAGCACCACCGCTGCCCGCGCCTGGCTCCGCAATCCCGCCGGCACCCATGTCCGCGTACCCGGCCGGACTCCCGCCTCGACCAAACCCTTTTCCCGGATGCCAAAACCAATCACTCCCGCGACCGGACGCGCCGGCTCTTCCCGCCAGGCCTTCGCCCCGCCGTATATCGTCTCCGGCCAGTATCTTCTCTCCAAGCCAACCTCTTCCCAAGGCCCTACCAACAGATTTGTCATTTCCCCGGGGATATTGGCACGAAGGATAAATTTAAAAGGGACCCCCTCCCGTTCCGGCCCTAACAGTGATCTTACAGATCGGAACCCCCCAAAAAATCGAACGCTTCTCCCCGGGAGAAAATCCCTGGCTGTAATTGGCATCATCCTAAAAACAAAACCCCGAAGACGAATCGTCTGCCGCTCGCTCCAAAAGCTCCAAAACAAACGGGCCTGTCCCTGGCGACGATGATTAGCATTCTTAATCAATGCGTTGCGAAGACGTTCCATATTCATAAGGTCTTTCAACGGCGGCCCCTTGACATACAAAATTTCCGGGAGCGGATCCGGCACATGCGGCGCCGGGACAGGATAAACATACTCCGGCCAAATCCACGCAGCGATTAAAAATGGGCTAAAAGGAGCCAGTTTAAATAATATTTGAGACATCCAGAGAACCCAATTTCCAAAAAGTTCTTTATAAAAATACGGATACAAAAATGGGGGGTTAAACAATTTTAATTGTCTAAAAATAAGACTTTTTATCGGGGCGATTATCTCTTTACTATGATATTTATAACGGAGAGAAACCGTCCTCTCTCTGACGGGAAGACGGGCCCTATAATATTGAACAAAAAATGCCTCAACCCGCGGGAAAGGATGAACTATCCGAAGCTGAGGCCATGACAATAGGATCGGGGGCAACTTTTCAGAAGCTGTTGTGTATCTCCAAACGGGGACCCCGACGTAAAGGACGACTTCCGGAGGAGCCATCATGGGTTTTGACATATCGGTATATTCCCACTGGCTCTTTGCCAATACAGTATTATCAACTTTTTCTGCGTCCATTTTGGTCTGTAACGGCTTAGTCGGCCTGATGCTAATTGTTTCACGGCCTTCCGCGTTTTCTGCCGCCAATGGCTGAGACGGCCCAAAGGGGATGGTTCCGTAACCCTCTGCCATCGCCACCGGGCTGGAAACCAACAGCCTCGTGGCCGCTGCTTTCCCTTTACCCTTGCCCGGGGAAAAAACTTTATTCATTTTCCTCATAATCTCGCTCACCAAAACCGCCTGTGTTTTGCCGTTCGCGTCGATAAAAATAACCGGGATTTTCCCGCGGAGTTCTTCAATAAGCGGGCATATGACTTTCCGGTATTCCCGGACCCGCCGGTTAAAAATATTCTCTCTGATTCCTGGATAGCGCTGCCGTTGCATCCAGCGTTCACGGGCTATCCTCAGAGATATTCCCATAACGATAATCACCGCCACTTCTAAGCCCCAATGACGCAACATCTCTTCCATGGAACGGAAAGAAGACTTCCTCTTCGGGGAAGTATCACAGACCAACCCCCTGGATAAATCCATCGCCCGCAGTTCCCCGGACAAGACAACACGATAAATATCCGCTTCTTCCGCTTTCTGTTCTGAATCGGTCTTCCCGGATTCGCGGCGGGACTTTGCCGTCCGGCGGAGTATTTCTCCCATCGAAACAAAAGGCGCTCCCCGCCTCTCTGCGACGGACCGTCCTAGGGTGGTTTTCCCGGAACACGGTAATCCGAGAAACACCACAACCGGATTACGCTCACCCGTGACCGGGGAAGAGAATGCCTCCGTTGAAAAACTCCTGTCCCGGTCACCGCTGACGACCGCGTCAAAAATTTCCCGGTCCTCGCCCGACAACACACCAGTCTGAGCGGAGAACCAGCCCGGCAGATATTTCGCCTGACTCAACCGCAGTTGTGTTTGCAGGATATGGTCAGAAAGGCAGCGGAACAAGTCGCTTTCGACAGCCTCTTCCTCTCCTGTTTCCGGACGGGCATAACGGCTGACAAACGCGGCCTGATAGAAAATCGCCCAATATAAGGCCGGATGTTTCTGAACAACGTGATAACGGGCGTTCCCGAGGAACTCCTCAAATGTCTGAACAAAGGCGCTTTTGCGGCTGATTCCTTCCCCTTCAAGATAGCTTTCCACAAAACGGTTCCGGTACGCTTCCATGAACCGGTTCAGTGTAATAGCCACGATCACTTTATTCTTTAAAAACGTGAAGGCTTCCCTCACCTGATTGAGTTCCGCTCCCGACAGCCATGTCTTAGAAAGCAGCGGCCGGACACAATCCCGGAACAGATGAGCGAGGTCCGCAGTCTGCGGCTCCCTCGGATCAAGATAAGCCGGGTGCTCCGGATTCAGCAGGTCCTGTTCCAGAATCATGCGCGGCAGGCGAAGATAACCGTAGCTAAGCTGTTTCAGGGCTTTAAAAGCGCGTTCTTTCTGTGCGTTCTGACTCTGTTTGATCTCCTGCTGCAGACGGAAAACGCGGGCCTTGTTTAATCCCAGGACAATCGCGCGGCTTTCCATAACACGCAGAGAGAGGAACTGGTTGACAACGGCGAACAACCCGCTGATTTTGACCAAAGCGGGAGGACTTACATCCAACAGTTCCAGACTGTGCTCCAAGATAATACGGGCCAGGATTTTTTCTTCCACCATGACATGCGCTAATCCCTGCAGCTGCCCTACAACCTGCGTCCTTATGTCCGCCGGATTTTCATTCATCGTGCTTAAACGGTTCAGCAGACGCGTCAGATTATAAATCCAGCGAATGTCATCCAGTTCGCTGTCCACCATGTGGTCCACGGCTCTCAACGCATCCCACAGACTGCGGTAGGTAATGTCGCCGTATTCCTTAACCGCAGACATATTCCAGGAACCCGCCCGTTCATACCGCTGTCCCCTCAAGCGGATTAATCCGTCTTCATCACGGCGGAGCCGTTGAGGCGGCGTATGCCGCTCCTGCCGCAATCTCCGCCGAAGGATATTCAGCTTCGTATGCCGGGCCGCGATCAGGGCGGAGGTAAGTATCATGTTGACCGCCGGTTCATTCCGTCCCGCCAGAAGATCATCCACCCGGCCAAACCGCCCCAGCAAGTCATCTCCCAGCCGGGCCTCTTTGAAGAAAACAGCCTTTTGACGTATTTCAGCGGCCACACAGGATAACTCGTCACGATACGGCGACTGATCCTGAGCCGCCACGCGTTTTGCGGAAAGGATGTAAACCCGGAAATTCCAGTCCGCGGCTGACAAAATAAAATCATTTAAAGCCGCCCGGTATTCCACCCGGAAACGCCGGAACTGCCTTGAAGCGGCTTCCCCAAAACCATCGGCCTTCTGGTTCAGATTTACGTGCGCTATGACCCAGGCAATTTGATAAGAAGGATATTGCAGTTTTTTAAGAATATTTCTTAAGGTGATCCGGCGGGAACGGTTCCACTGGTCGCCGCGGGAGATAACCTTTTGATACAATGCGGGGATGACTTCAGGAAAACCTGCAATCCATGATTCGATCTGTTCGCGGACATTTTCCGGCGGACCGTGGATTTTTCCGGATTCTTGTAAATACTCATACGCCGCGATCCGCAGAAATATATTCTCCAGCATGGCGAACCCTTGCGCGATATACGGTTCTTCCCCGTACCGGCTGTGGCTGTAACGCTGTTTTGCCAGCTGCATAGACCGCGCCGTAAGCGTGTTGACCGGGCTGGAAGAAGAACCCGGGGAACGGCTCCGGTCAGCGGCTGACCTGGAAACAAGCTGGGGCAGATACCGCATCAGATCACCCGCGTCAAGTCGGTTCCAACGGTCGCCTTTTTCCTTCTCTCTAAAATATTCCGTCGCCATCTGTAAATCATCTCCCGTAAAAATCTGCGGGAGCAGGGTGTCGTAAAAATAGGCGTCACTAAACAAAAGCAGCGCGCTTTCTTCATATGACCGGCCTTCCCGGTATAATAATGTACGCGCGATCGTTTCTATGTAAAGAACGATCCAGTCCCACCCGTCTTTCATCTGATAGGACTCTTGTGCAACCTCTAATCCGCCGAGATCAACCAATTCCATATGCGGGCCCCAATTACCCGGCAACCGGGTGGTGCTGGTGCGGTACACCCTCAAAGGAAGGGCCGCTTTAAGATTCCGGCCCCAGACTGTATATAATTGTTTTAAAAATCTATGTTTCAATTCGTCGTCGTTCACCGGACCATAATATTTTCTCAACCAAGGCAACAGCACCTCCAGGTGCGCGCTGGCACCGGAATCAGAAGCCCACTCATATAAATACATGGATGCGCGGCATGTTGTAAAACTAAGACGCTGGGTCATCCACACTTCCCTGTAATCCAATCCTTCATCTATTTCCGGAAGCATGTCCCGGTCAAAAAGTTTATAACCAAAGATCTCCAGTCCGGAGAACACCGCCCCGCGGGACAGTAGATCATTCTGCAACGTAATGTGACTCTCCGTAGATTCTCTTAACGCACCGATTGCGGAAAAAGTCGGCCAGTTTTCCGCGCCATGCTGACTGTTGGCCAGGCCGGGGACATAAATATTTTTACCGGACATTCCTTGCAGCCAGCTTTCTTTATTATGTTTCGCCCGGAAATGATACCGTCCGCTTCCTTTAAACTCCAAGGCTGCGGCCAGCTTTAACCCGATCTTCTCTTGCTCTGTCTGGCGAAGCAGGACCTCATTTAAATTGGTTCCACCGACATCCTCGCCCGTGACTTCGGCCAGCATCTTGTTATCAACAATAATCCTTTCCCCTCCTTCCGGAGTCCGGACAAAAGGCACGACCCACGGCCCAGGCAAAGAAACCGTCCGCTCGGAATTAACAAGGGCTTTGACGGTCAGCGGCCGACCGTCTACAGGATTCCGCACCGGACGTAACCCCGCCTTCTCCAATTCATTATCATCAAACAGGCGTCCGTCCTTATGATAAATTCCTTCCCCCATGATCAGGATCAAATTGTCGGACCACAATGTCCTAAACCCTTGTTCCCGGACAATCTCATAAACCTGACATTCCACGAGTCCTAAAGCGGAAACATCAACTTCCGTGGAAAAGGAATCCGGATCGGCAAAGTCCGAACGAAGGAACTCGACCAAATCCGCCGAGCTCGGGCTGATAGCAAGACCGTAAAGGGCCCGAGTGTGCATCTCTTCGGCGAGCCGGCTCTTCTCCAATAAAACCTCTATCGATAAAGCCGGGAAAGCGGCGTGCTTTAAAATATCCTTAGCCTTACGCTGCATGATATCCGGCGATTGGGTGGGGAGAGAAGAATTTTCTTCCTGCCGGAGACCATCGTCTGCGCCAACCTCTTTTAGTACCGACTGTGCCGGCGCTTCCTTTCGGAAGCGTTGGACGATGCCCGTTGCTGCGTGCTTTATATAATTGTAAATCGTCCCGCCGTTCTTGAGGCGCTGAACCACACTGTTTTTCTGTTCGACCTCCGGATTTTTGTTCTGTAATGCCGGGCTGGAGGAAGAAACCGGAGAGCCGCTCTGGTCATCTTCCCGTGGTTGTTCAAAAAAGGCCGCCTCTGCGACATCGAATTTCCGGTATTCTCCTAGCACATGCCCCAAGCGTTCCGCCAGACGCGAAGCCGGCGTGTAACGCCAAGGATAGCGAAAAGCTTCTTTTACGATTTTAGCCGTTTGCCCGCCTAACCCTTCCAAATCAGCGGCAACGGGAGACCGGAACCACAGAGACAGAAGCTGTTGGGCGTTCAGCTTAATGCGCTTCTGAACAGACTTCATGAGAATCTGGGTCATCACCCGTTGCAAACAATAAACGTCTTTATACTTGAATTTCACAGAATAGGGACGGTCGTAATCAATCAGTTTTACATCACCCGAGGGCGTAATCATCACGTTGTGCAGCGCCACATCCGTATGGCTTAGGCCCCGGGCATGGAAATATGCCAGAGCCTGGGCCAGCATGAACAGGGTGTTCAAAACTTTCCCGAAGCACCAGCGGTCAATCTCGCCGCTTTCGATGATATGTTTCAGGTCATCCCCTCCCACGTATTCCAAAACAACAAACTGGCGAAGCTCTCCCCAAAGAACAGCAGACGCGTACCCCTCAATCGCCATCACGTAACGGAAACGGCCGATCCGGTTAATTAATTCCTGCAGAACGCGGGCGTCATATTTTTTCCGGGCCCGGGCCTTCTCCAGTTTTATCGCCACATAACGGCCGTCATCTTTCCGGGCTTTGTAAACGCGCGCGTTGCCGCCCACTGAAATTTTTTCAAACATTTCATATCCGAGCGGGAGAAACGCCTTCCGGATCTCTTCTTTTTCCCGCGCCGTTTCATCCAGAACCAATTGAGCGACCCGCGCGTGAATATGAACGTTTTCCTCTTTGAGATTTCCTAAACTCAATAAAGATTCATAAACGGCAAGGGACTGCAAAGCCGAGATCCTTTCTTCCGGCCGAGAGAATTCCCAGTTAAAACGGGCCACCAAATCTTCAGAAGAGAAATAAACCTCCAGCGCGCCGTCCTTACCAATTCTTCCGCCGATAAACTCCTGCATCAGAGGCATGTCATTGACCACCCGGAATCTTAAAACACGCCCACGGAAAGAGGGCAATAACGCGTTAAAGTATTCAATATCCCGGAAGCCTTTCTTCCTGAGATGTTTCAAAACGCCCGTCAGCATCTGGGTGTCCATGTGTCCCAAGAACGGCGTCCAATCCCCACCTCGATTAAACCGCGCCCAGACGACCGGGCTCGACACCGGTGAATACTGAGAATAATCATCAACGCGCCCTGGCACAATGTCTTTACGGTCTTGCGCCTGCGGGCCGCGGGCCACCACATCATACCGTAACGCTTCTTTAATCCGGTGAGCCTGATGCCCAAGAATAAACAACAACATAAATTGTTTGACCGCATCCCAGGAATGGCGGAGCACGGCTATCAGCAGGTTCCTCCCCTGCACCGCGTAAATACCCCCTTGCAGACTGACGGCCAACCCGACGGGCATGCCCTGCGGCAAGGCCGGAGCCGGCCCGGATGGATTATTTCCGGACGGCCGGTCAATAGATGTCCCGGCCCGGCCCAGCCATAACCACGGCAACATAAACGGAGCCGGGATAGTCAGCGGCTGCGGATAAACCACAGGGACAACCTGTTGCCGCGGGAGTTCCGTCTGAACCGGGCTGGAGGCCGGAAATTCCGGGAAGGCGTCGAGCACAACCTGCGCGACCGAAAGCAGGTTGGACTGCTGGGTCTTGTCCGTGATGT
>CAZAXH010000019.1:0-30879 GCA_964489065.1 uncultured Planctomycetales bacterium
GAAGGACCAATTCGCATTTCTAGTTTACACTCCCTTGGGTCGTGTATTAAAACCCGCATCCTTCAACTCGCTCGCTTTAGCTCGCTGAAGGATCAATTCGCATTTCTAGTTTACACTCCCTTGGGTCGTGTAAACTAAATGCTCATTGAAGAAAATAAATAATAATTTTAATAAAAAAAATTTTATGTTAATTTAATAAGAACTCTAGGACAGGGATGGAACCATAATGCCTTTTTTCTCAATGAAGCCAACATCTTTAAAATCCTTTTTTTTCCTTAAAATTTTCATTCTCGTCGAGATTTCATTAGCCGTTTATTTTATAGGTTTAGCCTTAATTTGCAAGACACCGATCCCGGCCATAATCCAGCAACTTTTGGCCGGGTATCATTTCCCGTATACCAACTCCTGCACTGTCGGGAATTTATTGGGAATAAACATCCATCTTCATCTGATTCTATTTATAGTTATATTTTTTATATTGTATAATTCCTGGCACCGCCTTATCCCTCCGTTTCCGGCTGCCCCTGCCTCCCCCTTGGAAATACTCCCGGTGGCAGGCCTTGCGTTGTTAACATTTTTGCTCACCCTGCAAACAATAAATCACGTCAAAATCTTTGCGAATGAACGCCGCCTTTTTTCCGGGAAAACCGTGTCCGAAAAACAGCGTTTTATCCACAAACAGCCTTATGAATTCGCTCAATTCTGTCGCCAGCAATACCCCGGGCGGCACAAAGGATTCTTGCGGACAGACCTGGACCCGCACAACGAACCTTTTGCCACCCAGCACAGGAAACTCGTTTATTTCCTCTTCCCGGATATCGATATCCGCAACGCTTATAGGGCCCAACCCTATGATTGCCTGGTCTTTTACGAAGAAAAAAACGGCCTCCAAAATATCCCGCCAGGTTTTAAAATCAAAGGCATGATGGATAACCAGCATTTCTTAGCCGTAAAAGAGGACCTGGAATGATCCTCCTGACGGCCAAACTGCTTTATGCCTTACTGCTGCCATGGATGTTCGGGGTCGCCGTTATATCGTCCAGGAAAAAAGAATCCGCCCAAATTCCCGAAGGGCTTAAATACAGCCTGGCCTATGGGCTCGGAATCGGGGCCCTGACCTTATGGCTGTTTACAGCCGGGATATATCAAGTGCCGTTCCGCCCGCTGATTCTTAGCCTGCCGCTGCTTATTGTTATCGTCCGCTTCCTGCTCGCGCGGGCGTTTAAGCCATTCCACCCCGGGCCTGAATTCAAGAAAGAAACGGACTCCCCGGCTCACGAGGCCATAACCGGCCCGCAAAAAATCCTTTCCTGGATATTCTGGCTCTACATCCTTTATTACGTCATCTTCGTTTTCTGGCGATCCCTTCACATTCCAGTCTTTGTCTGGGACGGAGTCGCCACGATCGCCTATAAAGCAAAAATATTCTTTTATCACCAGGGGATAGTTCCACTTCACACCCTTCCTCACCCCTCTTACCCTCTCCTGACGCCTCTGGTAGAAACCTGGATCGCTTTAAATCTTTCGCAATGGGATGACCAGCTCATAAAATTTTTTTTCCCTTTTACGTTTATCGCTTATTTGAGCGTGCACTATCATTTCTTAAAAACTTTAACCGACAAATTCTGGGCCTTATTCGGCACGGCCCTTCTTGTGTCTTCCAATGTGTTTGTTTTCTTCGCGACGGTTTCTTACCGGGACTTCTTCCTGCTTTATTTCAACTGCAGCGCCGTGCTTCTTCTCTTACTCTGGCAGCGGGATAAAAATGCCGTTTATCTCTTTCTAGCAGCATTTTTTTCCGGCATAACCACATTCACCAAACTCGAAGGGACCGGATATCTGTGCATCCATACGACATTGCTAGGCCTGCTTCTGCTTCGTGACATAAGCACCCCTCCCCGGGAAAAGCTCATCACGGGAACAAAATTCCTGTTGGTCAGCGGGAGCATCCCTTTTTTATTCCTGACCTACAAAACCCTGGCGCACGTTCCGGTTTCGGAACGCATGCAATTTGGCTTTCCCTGGGAACATTTAGACCGCATCCCCGCTATTTTAGGAAAATTCGCCTGGAACCTGTTCCTGACAGGAAATTGGAACCTCATATGGCTCTTACTAGTCTTCTGTCTCTTCCAGTTAAAAAAGAAAAAGAATCCGCCGGAAACCAGGATGCTCTTGATCACCCTGGGGTTGTATTTTTTACTTTATTTCATAATCGCCTGGCTGACGCCAAATTTTATCTGGTTAGGGGGGGACAAAGCCTATGACGCCCTAACACGGGTTGTCCTGCATTTTTTCCCTCTGTCCACAATCTTAATAACCTTAATCCTTCACTCTAAAAAATAAATAATTTTATGACGCCAAATCACCCGACCCCCAAAACATGGTGTTTCTTTATGACGGTCCTCCTGCTCCCGTTTTTTATGTTCTACTGGATCGCCCCCTTTGTTTCTAACTACACCCTGGGCAACGATTACTGCTTCTACCCCGTCCAAAACCAGATGTACATGCTGTTTTCCCTCAGGATGGAATCTTTCCCGCTCTTCATTCCCGGATTCTTTATCGGGCATTCCTTTACGGCTCTGACCTTGGGACAAATTTTCCATCCCTTCACCTATCTTGCATCTATGCTTCCGGGATATTGGCAGGGGCAGGCCCTGGAATGGAATACCTTATTGCGTCTTCTCTCTCTGGGAGTCAGCCAAGCCCTGCTCTGTGTATTTTTAACCCATCTGCATCTTAGGCAGAACCTGGCCTTTCTCCTTTCCTTTATCACCGTCTACAATTTAAGAATGTTGGACCTTTTCCGATATGGAGCGTCACTGGAGGCCTACACAGCGCATCTTATGCTGATTTCCTCGCTCGGGCTTTGGTATCTGCAGCCCAGGGGGCAAAAACACCACACGTTTTTAGTCATCCTGTTTACCTATATGCTCATGGTGAGCGGCCATCCTCAAATGATGTATTTCGCGCTTCTAGCCACAATTTTGTTCATATTTATCTTTCCCTTTTACGCTACGGTTATGCTGCCCGGCCAACAGGCGGGTTTCAAAAAAATAGCCGGCTTCTGGGGAAAGGCCGGGCTGTTACTCGGCTCCGGCAGCCTGTTGGCCAGCGCTTACATTTTTCCATTTTATTACGACTTTATTTTAACGAATTCCACGCGCGTCGGCCGGGACTTCTCCTGGGCCGATTCTTATCTGGACACCTGGCTGGGGGCCTGGGGGAATTTCTTCAGCCCCTTGCTCTCCACCATGGCCAGCGCCTTTGGGGCTTCTTCCCTCATCGGCCTGACACTCTTCATCCCCGCCTTGCCACTATTCCGGGTCCGTGTCCCCAGGACGATTTGGATCATCTGGGGACTTTTGATCAGCGTATTCTTATGCACGCAGGGCGGGCGTACGCCTTTTTACCCGTTACTCTGGAAAATTCTCCCGTTCGCGAACAGTTTCCGGATTCCAGGGCGGATCTCTTTCTTTATGCCCATGCTCATCCTGCTCCTGCTCGCCTGGGTCATCAACGCCCATAAACGAGTCCCTGCAAAAACCCCCTACCCGCCAGTCAAGATACTGGCGACGGCAACCATATTAACAACTGTCGGTTTGAACGCATTCATTATCCCGCAATTAAAAGTTCCCTTAGATAATATTCCTCAAATCTTTTCAAGTTCTTTATATGTTTTTGGGCTGAAAGATCCTTTCCTCGCTCATAGTGATATCTTCTTGGCTTATCTGGCGACGACATGGACAGGAGTGCTTCTTCTTTTTTTATTCCTCCTCCCCCAGGAGGATTCGCCCCACGCCCGACAAATCAATGTCCTGATATGTTTATTGACGATAGCCCAAACCGTGCTCGTGCTCAGTCATGGAACTTATTACTGGGCGAAACGCCCGACCCTCACCTTTACGCAGGCCTTGCAGCAAAATCGTGTTCGATTATCTTATTTTTATTATCCCGGGTTCGGCTTGGCTTCCTCACAGGTTGCCACTCATCTACAACAATCTTTTAGCGAACCCTATCTGGCCAAAATTTACAAAGACGTCACCTGGGTCGCCGGCCGCGAGCAGGCTTATGAAAAGATGAAAGAAAAAATGTCCCCGCAAACCGTCTATGCTGAAAAGCCCTCGCGCCTCACAGTCGCGCCTTTTGTTGTCAACAATGCGCAGGAGGAAGGCGGTCGTATACACCTGGATTACAGTTCCTATAACCGTCTACGATTTACCGTGCAAACGCCCTCCCCGGCCTTATTCGGCCTCGCGTATCCTTATTCAGATTATTGGGAAGCGCGCGTCAACGGCAAAAAAGCGGAAACATACCGCATCAATGGCTTGTACCTTGGCCTGGCGCTGCCGCCCGGCCTCAGTCAAATTGATTTCCGGTATTTTTCCCCGCCGGCCTTCTGGGGGATGGTGTTTTCCTGCCAGGGGCTGTTTCTCATAGGAACGTTCTTTTGCGTTTCCTCGCTGGCGGGTCTGCGGCGTATCACGGCCGTTATATGCGTAGCGATGCTAAGCTTGAGCGCCTTTAAAACCTGGCAAACGAGTTTATATACCGGAAAAAACATCAGGACGGCCTACGATTGGTTCTACACGCCCCCTTCCGAACGTCGCAACAAGGCTTATGGAAAACCCGTTACCGTGAGCGCGTCTCTGGCAGAATTCCATCCCATGTCCATGGTGGATGGGGACAGTCGGCTGAATTCCGGGTTTGTTTCCAAATTCCACAAAAAAGAACCAACATTGCATCTTGATCTTCAGGAGCCGACATCCATCGAGCAAATTATTCTGTTTGAATCCGGGAACCGGCCGTCCACGATCGCCAATGTTGTCCTTTTAGGCCAGTTCATTGACCAAATTTCAAAATATGTCAATATACGGCCACTTGTTGTCGACATTTCAGAAGACGGCCAGGCATGGCAGACCATCGCGACCATCACACAACCAAAACAGCCCGGGGCACCCGTTATTATAACCGTAGCTCCCCCTTGTTCCGCTCGCTATATCCGAATAAAATCCCAAAATAACGTTCTGGGTTTTGATGAGATTGAAATCTATTAAACACAGGGGGATAAGAAAAAATATCTCCGCTTGATGTCTTTATATTTTTATGATTAAATAAACCCGATAATGGGACCATGCCCATGAGCGTAGTCCCTGCTAATAATTTGCTTCGTGGGACGGCCTGACTCCCTCACTTCCGTGCGAACATCTCCGAAGCAGAAGACGTTATGCACCTCTCGCATTCATCCATGGGCGTGCCCGTGGCCTTCTGCGAAGGCGGATAAATGAACTTTTTGCTAAAAGGATTTTACTGGCCCACAGCCGGCAAAAAGATAAATAACAACCTGAATCACCGTTCATTCACGGCCATCAAAAACACAATAAACAGCTCAGATTGCCCCCTGGTATCAGTCATCATTCCATATTATAATGATTTAAAGTATATCCATGAGGCCATACAATCGTGTCTGGATAACACCTATCAGCATTTTGAAATCATTATAGTTGATGATGGCTCATATTCCCCTTTAAAGGCCGAGACCCTGCGTGCCGATGCCCGCATCACCATCCTGCGCAACCCGGAAAACCGCGGGTCCGGGTGCGCCAGGAATATGGGAATCCGGCACGCGAAAGGCGAGTTGATCGCCTTCCTCGACGCGGATGACCTGTGGTTCCCTGACATCCTGGATAAACAAGTCCGGATATTCCTGTCAGATCCGTCGGCCGTTTGGGTGTACACCAACGGGTATTACCTGATTGACGGGAGAATCATGCGGCACCCGAACTCTTATTATCATGGGTTCCGTAAAGGATTCCCTCAGGGCTTCGGCGTAAACCAGTATCATCTGCGGGGCTATAATTACATGACATTTTCGTCCAACATGTTTAAAAAAGACGCCCTGTTCGAAGTGGGCCTGTTTAACGAGACACTCCGGGTTTCGGAAGATTGGGATTTATTCGTCCGGGTGGCGGAAAAACATCCGGTCCATGCCATCGATACTCCCCTGATGTATTATCGCGTCAACAACGCCGGGAGGCATTTTGTCAATCGGGATGATTACGTCAAGGTGAACACCCAGATCCTGGAAGAGATGTACCAAAGGCAAAATTTGCTTCCCGCCCGGGCCGGGGATATGGAGACTGCCATTGCCGCCGTTTATGAACGGGCCGGCATACAGCGGTTGAACGCCGGATTAAATAAAGAGGCGCGTCTCTTTCTTTTTCATCCCCGGGCAAGACCTCTGTCACGAAAATTACGGATGCTGGGCCTGCGGGCCCTCTCCTTTTTACCCAATATTTTTTATAAAACGGCGCTCTGGATTTTTGATCATTTGTGAGCGCGTGCCATGCCGCCTTGTCAACCATGAAAGAAATCACGTTCTTCTCACACGAATTTAAAAAGCTGTTCGGACGGCCCCGGTTAGACTCCCTGATTTTGTACGTAACCAGCCGCTGTAACGCCCGCTGCTCTTTTTGTTTTTATAAAGAAAATTTAAACGCCGGAAACGATTTAAGCATCGGAGAAATCACCCAAATTTCCAGAAACATCCCCGCGCTCAAAGGCCTTTTGATCGGCGGAGGGGAACCTTTCCTGCGCGAGGACATGGCTGAAATCATCTCGGCCTTCGTGTCCCATTGCCGGGTCGAGGTTGTTCAAATCCCCACCAACGGGTTCCTGACCGACCGGATTGTTTCCCAAGTGCGGGAGATCACCCAAAAACACCCCCATCTGAATCTGTCGATCCAGGTCTCCCTGGACGCCCTCGGCGCCCAGCATGACGCCATGCGCGGACTCAAACATTGTTTCCAGAGGGCGGAAGAAACCATTGCCACCCTGAAAAATTTCCGGGACAAAGGCATGCGCCTCCGGATTCTGGTTGTTTCCGTCCTGACCCCGGAAACATTAACCGTCTACCGGGATCTCGCGGGATACGTCAGAAAAAACATCACCCCGGATTACCATTGGTTTGAACCCGTGCGGGACATCCCGGATTATCAGAAACAGCTCCGTCTCTCCCGGGACGACATCGCTTTTCTGCGGGACAACCTGGCTTACTATCTGAAAAAATCCAAAGGCGCGGCCTCCAGTATTTATAACAGCGCCCTGTTCAACAAAATGATCACCGCTTTCAGCCTGAATAATTTTGATATCGCTTATAACAATTTATTGCACAACACACCGTGGCCTGTTCCCTGCTGCGCCGGGACAAGAATGGCCGTGCTCTATCCGGACGGCAAACTGGCCGCTTGCGAATTAAGGAAAGAAACCCTGAATATTAAAGATTTCAATTACAACATCCCCGAGGCTCTGCAGCACAGGCGGTTCAAAAATGTGAGGGAAGACATCGCCCGTCATGCCTGCGACTGCACGCACGGCTGTTTTATCCCCACGTCTGTCCGGTATTCTCCGGCGGAGTTGCTAAAAATCCTCGGAAAATCCTGTTCCCTTTAAACCATGAATCCAAAACCATCTCAAAATATTCTTATCCGCATGATCCATCACAAACGCCGGCTGTTTTTCCTGCTGACCCTGATGGCGGGCCTCTACATATTATTTCCTTTCCATGACTTCCAGTACCAGCTCTCCACCGGAGATCACGGACGGGAACTGTATTCCTTCAAGAAAGCCCTAGACGGAGCTCTTCCCTACCGGGACTATTCCTGGCTTTACGGGCCGTTTTTGTTGTATTATTACGCTTTGTGCTATCAACTGTTCGGGTTAAGCGTGCAGAGTATCTTATGGGGCCAAAATCTGCTCATATTAAGCGTGGGGCTCCTGGTATACCTCACCGCTTCCCTTTTTATGGCCCCGTCTCTCTCCATGGCCTGCGCTCTCTGGTACTGGGCTTTCCGGGGGACCGAGTTCTTTTATTCCTACCATAATATCGGCGGCGTGACCGCCATCCTGTTCATGCTCTATTTGACATTCCGTTACATCAAGACTGCGACGCTTAAGAATGTATTTTACGGTTTTTTGAGCCTTACGGTTCTGCTGCTGATACGCCTGAATATGGGGCTGGCCATAGGGCTGGCGTATGTTTCTTCACTCCTGATGATCGATCACGTTAACAAGGACATCCAGCGCAAAAAGAAAACTATCCTCTACGCCCTGTTGTCGATGGCAGCTTTAATCATCGCGACTATCGTTTACTGGATCCTTATCCATCCGCTACCTCATTATGCTATCGACCAGACCTTTCCTTATACCCACAATCAACTGGCCGCGGAAAAAATAGGCCCTCTGGAAACCATGGTTACGTTTTACATAATGCTCCTGGAGAAAATTCCCACCCCGGTATCCCGTTTTATTTTCGGGGTCGGGACCATTCTGTCTCTTATTCAGATCATGGTTCTCCATATCCGGAGAAAGCTGCCTGCACCGTCAAAAACCCAATTGACCCTAGTCCTTCCCGTGCTATTGTTATTCTTCATTTTCAGCCTGCACGAATTTATCGGCAGCGGGGTCTGGTTCCGGTTCAACTGGGCCTTCCCGGTTCTCCTACTGCTATTGTTTTTTCTCCTCCATTTTCTTATCGAACTCAACCCGTTACCCGACTTAAAGAACACCTTCCGTTACGGACTCTTTTTCATATTAGCCATTGGTGTCTCGGCAAAGGTCCTTGATACTCATCATAACATCAAAAAAATAAAATCACTCGGGCAGCCGGTCCAGGCCGGGCGCACCCGGCTCTACACGGTCCAGTCTGCGGAATGGATTCAGACCGTCAACCAGGCGTCACAATACCTTCGAACCAACGTCCCTCCGGGTGAAAAAATTTTCACGTTTCCCCATGACTCCCTCTACAATTTTCTTTCCGAACGGGACAACGCCACACGCCAGCTCGCCCTTTTCGCACATACCGGCATCCCCGAAGAGCAGGAACGCGCCATCATAGCCGATCTTGAGCACCAGCATGTCAACTGGGTAGTGGAATCCAACCGGAGCCGTTCGAAAGAGTTCGGCATGGGCACCTTCGGTGAAACGCACTGCAGGATGATCGCTGACTATATTAAAGCGAATTTTGAACTGGTCGCCCAGATGGGCGAATGGACACGTCCCGGCGGGTGGGCCTGGGATCATGGGGTGCGCATCTGGGAACGAAAGTCCACCCCATAAAGACCTTCCCTTTCTTCAAAAAACCGTCAATTCTCCAAGACCTCATAAATTTTGTACTCTTTCTCCTGGCCCCATACCAGCGCGACACTCACCTGACATTGCCGGATATCTTCCAGGGTCATTTCCTGGGTATCAATATTAAACGGAATGAGGACATCGTTCCGGCCTAGGGCCGCGAGAGGCACATCAGGCAGGTTCAATTCAGGCAGGATATATTTCTCTTTATAATCTTCAAAAATAAAATACCGGACGTTCAGGCGCCGGATTCTTCCGCACACATCATTCTTTTCCCGCAGATAAAGATACGACGTCATATACCGCCGGGTTAAGAAACCCAGTTCCCGCGGCTTCCCGAAAACAAACCTGTCTTCCGGGTGAGTATTCTTTTGTATCCAGGAGACCATACTTCTGGCGTCTTTCTTATAAATCTGATCATTATCGTAGTCAAAAACCGTGAGGACACTGATGATGTTATGTAAAACAAAAAGAACAATAATCAATCTCGCGATCCGGGGTAAATGCCAGGCTTTCAGGGCCGCAGAACGGCTGACCGCCCTCACCCCTTCCAGGGCGGAAAGGATCAAAAACCCGATGACAGGGTAGAAATACCGTGTCCCGCCGCTGAAATACCAGACAAGATTCCCCAGAAGATAGACGGCGATAAAGATTTCAATCAACGTCAAAGTCCGTTTCTTGAGTTTATACAGGATCCCCAGGGCCATCCCTCCGAAAAAAATCGGCGTAACAATATTTATAGTCACATTCAACAAACGAAAAAACCATAAGGCGAACGCTGTTTTGCAGGGGAAAAAGAAAATAGCGAGCGTTTTTATGACCTGCGGCATGGCCTGACCGCTCATCATCAGCCATTTTTGAAAAGGGCGCGCGACTTCGTGATAGTAATTCAGGCCGTCCGTCCCGAAGCCCTGCTGGATGACCCAAGACAGGATCAGCCCCGCCAGGATAAAAATCACAGCCCGCCTTTCCGGTTTTCTCTGGGAAAAATAAATCAGCAGGGCAATAAACAAAGCAAGGCCTGCCCAGCGGACAAAAAAAGCAACGCACATCAGAAACGTGCCCCCGACCAGGCAAAGAAAAGCCGCGCGGGCTCTGTTATGTTGTCTGGCGTCCTCATAACGAAGCCATAAAAAAATAGAGGCGGTGATGAAAAACAAAAAAGCCGGATCAGACATAATGTCCTGTTTAAAAATAAAGAAGTCAGGCGACGTCAGAAAAAGGACGGCGGCCAAAAAAGCATCGTCTTCCCCCAGTCGCTTTCGCATGATCGCGTACAACACCCAAATAAATCCGAGGAAGAAAATGATATTCGGCAATTTCAGGATCCGGAAATTCAGGCCGCAATATTTCAGCAAAGGGGTCAAAATCAGAGGGAACCCAGGAGGCGTGACGACACTTCTGCCTATATAATACGTGTGGGTATAATCCTTATGTTCAATGATATTCCGGGCATGGCCAAGATACTGGCCGAAATCCGCGCACCAGGTATGCCCGTCCTGGAGGGTTGCCACATTGACGATGAGATAAAGGACAGATAAAACGACAAGACAAAACCTGGACTTCCTGGGCATCATTTCCGCATCTCCCCGCCGAACTGCGCCGGCAAGATTTTATAATCATTCTCCGCCCATCCCCCTCGCCCCAACCAAAAACGACTTGGCGACTCACGCCCTTTTTTGTTCAAGGCCCCGATAGGATAGGGCATACATCGCCATCGCCAGGATAAACAAAAAACGGAATCCCGTCAACATGGAAAAATACTCGCAGCACCCCCCCATGATGGCCCCCAATAAATTGCTGGCAAAATCGCTCGAAACATTCTTGGAATTCCGGAACGAACCGGCAAATATGATTCCGGCGAAGAAAATGGGCAAAGACAAAAGGCCAGAAGAGATGATAATAGCGAGGTGGCGGTCCAGCCCCAGGAAAACCTCAGGCTTGAGCAGCCAATTCAAAAAAAGTGAAAACATAAGCCAAGCATACATGAGACGGGCATTGACGCTTTTGGCCCTCTCGACATAAAAAGTCGCGCCCAAAATCATAATTAATATCGATATAATAACGGCAGAATTGACGATCCAGGTCGAGCCGAACAAAAGGGCGAACCGGGTAATGCTGGTCGTCTCCAGCAGCATAAATCCCGAACCAAGGAAAAAGAAATGGTTGTTGAAATTTTTGACCGACACCGATTTAAAACAGACCACGCTCAAGGCCGACAAAACAAGCACAAAGAGGATAATGACAATATAATGAAAAGGGATGCCTCTCTTCATCAAATATAAATATGGCCAGTCATCCCGGATAGCGTGCGCGGTTTTGTCAAACCCGTCGTATTCTTTAAAACCAGGCACATCCATCGGGCCCAGGCCCCGCACGCCCGGCCCGGCCAGAAATATCGCCGTGTCGTTATCAACATAAGTCGACGCTCGGACGACCTTAAGGTCGTCCTTAAACACTTCCTTGAGCGCCACATATAATTTGGCCGCAACCCATTCCTTAAACACATAGTATGTCAGGGATAAAACACCGTCCGGGGCGAGGCGGCTTTGAATGTCCCGGAAACTTTCCTGGGTGTAAACAAAATTATCCAGCCGGACGCTCGAAAACTGGGACAACACCTTATGCGCGTCCAGATAACCGAAGGTGATTAAATCAAACTTTTCATCCGTCTTTTTGATAAAAGACCGCGCGTCATCGACGACCACGCGGACGCGTTCAGACCGGTACGGCTTCTCCGGATGCAGCCGCGTCCCCAATCCGGCTATAAAAGGATCAATCTCGACCGCAGCGACCGCCTGGCTGTCCATACGCAGGGCGGCTGAAGCGTCATTCCCAGAACCGGCTCCCAAGATTAAAACCTTCCGCGGATGAAATAGCTTATAAGGAAATTCATAAATTTCTTTATACCGGCTAAGGCCCGGGGATTGTTTCAGGGATTCGTCCGACAAATCAAACGCGTTTTGATGAAACATGTTATTGGCGGCAATCTCGTACCCGATGACTTTCTGCAGGCGCTGTGACATAATAGGCTGCATATCAATTTTATAGTACGGCGACCAATAGGCCCCCTTTCCCAAAGGAGGGACAACAAAAAGGATCGCGGCAACAATCAACACCTGCAAAGCCAGCCGTTTTACCGAAGACCGGTAAAACCACAGAGTGAGAGATAACCCCAATAAAAACCAATACACCGGGTCCATCATCCGGTAAGACAAAAAGGAAAAAGCCGCGGTCCCTAGAATACTGCCAAAAATATTGATCGAATAAGCGACAAGCGGTTTAAAGTCCTTGAGGCACCGGCCCAGCTGCTGCCCCGGTGGGACAAAAAGCAGCGTATTAAAAACAAAAACAATAAGGACAACAAGCAGGAAATTCACTTTCCCTTCGTAAAATCCCAGCAAATGCTCTGTCTGCAGGAAAGCGGCGTTGACCTCAACATTATGAAACAGGAAGGCCAACCCGACATAGGCTAGCATGCCCAAGGGGAAGAAATTCATAAGGTCGGATTTATACTCGGAAAGCATACAGCCGATCCCTAGACCTAAGAAGGCCGAAATGAGAACAATATTCGTGAAATACGCGATAATCTGAATACTGGAAGGGATCCAGCGGATAAGCAAAATTTCAAAGAATAAACTGATGAAACTGATCAAAAAAAGCTCTGCCATTTTAGAGAAACCCGATTGGGGGGCCGTGCCGACCATGAAGTCTCCTTTTTTCGTTGTTTTTCCCTTATCGTTGCTACAAATCTATAAATCCAGACTTTCAGAATTTATATAAAGTATTATTGTATTATTTTACTCTTATATTCACAAGGCAATTTCTTTAAAGATCCGCCCCCTCCTCTACCATCCCCGGCCACCGGGCCCGGATTGATAATCCACGATTCCGGCCATCTCCCCCGGAACCAACCTTAAAGTCCATGTTCTCTTTTATCAACAAACACAAAAAAAGCACTCTGAGGAGTGCTTTTTTATCGGAATCCTATCTCTTATTTATGCCCGTTGTTCCATTACATTCCCTGTTTCCCGTCAAAACGTTCCTGGCCCATAATTTTTAAAAGGCCATCCAATATTGTCAACGGGTGCGGCGGACATCCCGGGACATAGAGGTCAACCGGGATCACCGAATCCACGCCGTTCTTGACCTCCTCGTGTCCTAAGAAAGGCCCCCCGGAAATCGCACACGCGCCAACGGCAATAACAAGCTTGGGCGGCGGCACGGCCTGATAGGTTTTCTCCAACGCCAGACGCATGTTGTCCGTGACCGGCCCGGTGACAAGAATCCCGTCCGCGTGGCGAGGCGAAGCGACGAACTGAATGCCAAACCTGGCCAAATCAAAACTTAAGGTGGATAAAACATTCGTGTCAGCCTCGCAGGCGTTGCACCCGCCCGCGCTGACCTGGCGCAGTTTAAGCGACCGGCCAAAAATATTTTTTATCCTTAAAAGAACGGCCTTTTCAGGCTGGCTTGACGAAAAAGGCAAAACAAGAGATTCCCTTTTCCGCTCTGCCAAACGGTAGTTACGGGTAAATGTCACCACCCGGCCCGGACAGGCACGCTGGCATTCTCCGCAAAAAAGGCATTTTCCCAAATCAAGGCTGGGGGCAGCCGCCGACCCCGCGATCGCGCCCACCGGGCAGACCGCCTGGCATTCCGCATAATCTTCTGCAACAACCTGCGGGGCAATATTCGGGCGGCCTAAAAACCTTTGCGGCAACGACTCTTCTTTAACCGGAAACGGCATAGTCCGGTACCCCTGCTTGAACCTTGCGCATAATGTCTTAAGCATGGCAATTCCTGCCCTCCTTATAAATCATGGCCGCAGTACGATAAATTAAAGCTTTTGTTACATAGCGGAAAATCAGAAATTTCCCCCCCCCGCAGAGCCATCGCCAATCCCATCCAGTTATGAAATGATGGATCCACGATCTTATACCGCCGGATTCTCCCGTCCTGCCCGGTCAGAACGGTATGGCAAATCTCCCCCCGCCAGCCTTCAACCAGCGAAACAACCATACCATCATGCTGCAGGGGCGGCACGCGCACGGAAATCTTCCCGACCGGCAAATTATTTAACTGATCCAGGATAAATTCCACGGACCGTTGCATCTCAAGCCACCTCACAAAGGCACGGGCGAACACATCCCCGGAAGCGCATGTGGACACAGGAATCTGAAAAAACTGGGAAGCCCCTGCCGGGAAATCAAAACGGACATCCCGCTCAATGCCGCAGGCCCGGGCCGCGACACCGACCAGGCCCAGATCCAAAGCCGTCCGGGGCGCGACCACGCCGGTTTCGTCAAATCTGTCTATAACCAAAGATGAATTCCATATCAAAGAAATCGCATTCTGCACGTCGGCGAAGACCTTTGTCAAACGCCTCTTCAATTCCGTGATTATAGCGTCGTCCATATCGTAGCTGACCCCGCCGGGCCGGATCATATTGCGGCCAAAACGGTTTCCGCAAATCAAGGCGGTCATGTTCAAAAAATCCCCCCGGAGCCGGCCGCAGTAGGAAGATGTCGGTAAATATCCAACATCACCCGCCATAGCGCCCAAGTCGCCCGTATGATTCGCCAACCGCTCCAGTTCAAGCATGACGGCCCGAATCATGGCGGCCCTTAAAGGCACTTCGCATCCCGAAAGCCCTTCGATGGCCTGGCAGTACGCCAGAGCATGTCCCACCGTAGTGTCTCCGGCCGCTGTTTCCATATAATGGATGGTCCGTTGATCAGGCCCGCCGATCAAGGCTTTCTCAATGCCGCGATGCTGATACCCCAGGGAAATCTCCAAATGAAACACCTGCTCCCCGTGGCATTGAAACCGGAAATGCCCCGGCTCAATGATCCCCGCGTGCACGGGCCCCACAGCGACTTCATGAATTTCCTCTCCGTGAATTTTCAAAAAATCCATCTCTGAAGGCACACGCTCCGCCGTTTCGTACCGTCCTCCCTCCCCCTGCTTCCACGTCGCATGAAACCGGATTGGCTTAAGCCACGGATGTCCTTCAGGCCGGAGCCCCCACTGCTCAAAAAGCTCCCGCTCAAACCAATGGACCTGCGGGATGGGAACCGTCAACGAGGCATAAGAATCTTTAACAGACGTGATAAACGGTTTTAAATATCCGTCCTTATCATACGCCAATATCATGACAAGAGTGATTGTTCTGCTGTCTTGCGGGTACCCGAAAAACGAAACGACTCTCGCGCCATTCTGAATTTCCTCAATCACACAACGGCGGAAATCCTCAAACGGCAACACGGGGACATCCGTCACGGTCTGAGCCCGGCCGTTATATATTTTCAAAAAATAATCCGGCATCAGAATCCTCCCAATTCCCGGGCTACCCCTTCCAAGACGAGCCGCAGCCAAGACGGGAAATAAACACCCAACACCATCACTAGAATAAAAAATAACGCCGGGACGCCTGTCCTCCCCCCAAGGGCTCGATGGCCGCCGTCATCCCGGCTGCCTTTTTTCCCGGAAACGCCCAAGGTCATCATCATGAATATCCGGGCCATGCCGATAAAAATAATCGCGAGCATAGCCAGGAAGATGCTGGCAACCCCGTACCGGCCCTGCGATAAAATTTCTTTTAAAATAATAAATTTACCTAAAAAGATCCCGGATGGCGGCGTCCCTGTTATTAACAGAAAACCGGCCATCCACAGGACCCCTGACCAACGCGTTTTTCCGGACAAGATCCCCTGGATTTCAGATATCTTCTTTGTTCCAAAATACGATAATATATTTCCGGCGACAAAAAATAACCCCGCCTTCGTCAAAGAGTGGCCCAACATATTAACCAGCGCGCCAAAAACAGCATTGTGCCCCAGGCCCACCCCTAGCGTTATGATCCCCATATGTTCCACGCTCGAATAAGCCAGCATCCTCTTATAATCCTTTTGTCCCAAAATAAAAACAGCCGCAAAAACAAGAGACACAAGCCCAAAAACAACAAAGATATCCTGACAATAAGACTGGATCCCCGCCGCCACACACACCTGATATCCGCGCAGGATGCCTAAAAACGCGCAATTCAGGAGAGCACCGGAAAGGAGCGCGGAAATGACCGAAGGCGCTTCACTATGCGCGTCAGGCAGCCACGTGTGAAAAGGCGCTAACCCCATTTTTGTCCCGTAGCCGACAAACAGGAGAAGAAACGCTGCTTTCAACCACGAGATATGAATAGCCCCGGCGTTTGCAATCATCAGCCTCAAAATCATTTCCCCCTGGTGGTTGTAGGCCACGGCCAGGAAGAAAACACCCAGCAGAGCCACGGCTATTCCGACGGAGCAGATTAAAAGATATTTCCAGGTCGCCTCCAAGGACCGCTTGGTCCGGTGAAAATATATCAGCGGGGCGCTGGCCAGCGTCGTCGCCTCAATCCCGACCCATAAAACCGCCATATGCTGGCTGGCGATAACAACGGTCATTGTCGAAAGGAATAATAAAAAACATCCGCTAAAAACCGCTTCATGAGAAAAAAAACGGCGTCTTCCCTTCTCTTCCCCGGAGGACCGGCTTTCCGCGGCTAAATACTGGATTCCATAGAGAGCCGCGCCAAAAAACAACAGGCTGGTTATGAGCAAAAACACCAGCCCCGTGCTGTCAAAAACAAACCATCCCTCCCCCCGCGGCTCGCCCCTTGTTCCCCACGCCGCACACGTCAAGACCAAGTGAAGACTGGAACAAAGGAGGATCAGAACCCGGCGTAGAAAATCATGCCGGATTAAGAAAGAAATCAGCCCTAAACATAAAGGAACGGTGATCAGCAACAAGGTTATCATAGTCAGCATGCCTATTTTGAAATGACAATATCTTTTAGTTCCGTAAATTTTTGCGTATCAATATGGTCGAATTCCCGGCTGATATGGAAAATCGTAATCCCCATAACAAACACGGCTACAAAAATATCCAGCAGGATGGCCAACTCGACCAGCAAAGATTGCCCCTCCAAAAAAACGGCACCGAAAAGATAGATGCCGTTTTCCAGGATCAGGTACCCGATCACCTGACTAATCGCTTTCATCCGGCTAATAATTAAAAAGACCCCGGTAAAAAACGTGGCGAAAGACACCGGCGCGGCCAGCGTGGACACAAGCGGGCCGGTATGCAGCAACCGCCGGCTGAGCCAAAAGCCCATCGCGAACATAACAACGCCCATCAACAACGAAAAAGGATATCCGCCGATCGGTTCAACCTCTTTCCGGATACCGGCTTCCCGCAACGCGCGGAACAGCAGCCAGGGGAACACGATCCCTTTTAGAATAACGCTGAAAAAAGACGCAATCATGGGGCCGGACGCTGCGGGAGGAAGCTCAATCACAACCGGCAAAACGCCCACCAAGACTCCCTGAACAGCGGCGATCTGTATGCAGCTTCGGATACGGCTTGACGAAAGCATCATCAGGTTCATCAGCAGAACCGCGACAATCATAAAATCAACCCATGTGTTCATCTAAACCCTCACGGTCAGGATTAAAGCCACGGCGGATAATGCCAAGGCAATGATTAAAAAATGCGGCACTTTTAGCAACCGCAACCGCGCCAGGGTTGATTCTACAACCCCGACAATAACCGCGAGGAAGACCATCGCCAGGACAAAAAGAACGCTGTCTATCATCCACCCGCGGGAAAAAGTCCCCAAAAACATCCCGGCCAGCAATGTTCCCAAAAGCCAAAACTTTATAGCGGCCGCGTAAAGAATATACGCCAAATCAACCCCGCCATGATCCAGAACCATAACCTCGTGAATCATGGTCAACTCCAAATGCGTGTTAGGATCGTCAACCGGGATCCGGCAATTTTCCGCCAAAAAAATAATAAAGAGCGCTCCCAGGACTAAAAAAACCACCGGCCCGTACACAGACCAGGAATTCATAACCTCGGGGGAAAATATGCCGGAAAAAGATAACCGCCCCGTAACACGCGCTAAGGCCGCAAGGCTTAAAAACAACGCCGGCTCCGCAAACAGGGCAAACTGGATCTCCCGGCTGGCGCCCATCCCTTCAAAACTCGAGCCTGTATCCAGGGCCGCGAGAACAGTAAAAAAACGCGCAAGCCCTAACAAATAAATAAACAAAATGATATCGCCGTCAAATTGAATCAACGATGGGTGCCCGGCAAAAGGAACCAGGCATGTAGCCGCTATCAGAGCGCTGAGACTGACCATAGGCCCCGCAATGAACACCCCTGTTGTTGTCCTGCTATAAACAGCCCCCTTTTGCAGCAATTTAAAAATATCATAATACGGCTGCAGAAGCGGGCTTCCGTGACGCCCGGCGAAAAAAGCTTTTGTCCGGTTAATCACCCCGAAGAGGAATGGCGAAAGCGCCAGGACGACGGTCAATTGAATTATTTTTACCGGCATTTCTATAATTTCCAGACAAAAAGCGCCACAAGAGTGAATAAAATATATAAAATGTAAATCTGCAATTTCCCGTGTTGCACCCAGGTTAATCTCTCCGTCAAACGATGAATCAATCTCAGCATAGGGCGGAAAAGCGTTTCGCTGAACAGGTCAGCCGTTTCCGTTTTAAAAGAGGAATGGTCCGGGAAATATGCGGTTATTTTAACGGCATGTTTCTGTGTTCTCAAAATGCCTTTAAAAAAATCTACAATCGGCTGGGCAAACGATGAGGCCGTATATTGCATACGGGGGGCAGGACAGGCGTACCCGCAATCCCAGGTCAAAGAGCGCGCTGTCACGCGTTTTCTTAAAAGTCCGTGACGCAGCAGCACGCTTAAAAAAAAGATGATAAAAAGAAATAAGGCCATGACGAGAATAGAGATTAATGGCGGGAGCGCAACCCCAAGGGATTGTTGTATTGAACCAAGCGGCGTACCCGTCATATCTGCGATAATCCGGGCAAACATCCCTAGGTACCAAGGAGCACTTAACCCCATAACAAGACAAACCACGGCCAGGACCGCCATGGACGTCCGCATTAAAACCCCGGGTTCACCGGCGTGCTGGGCATATGCGCTTCTGGGTTCGCCAAGAAAAATAATCCCGAAGGCTTTCGTAAAACAGGCAACCGCCAGGCCTCCGATTAAAGCCAACGATATCATAGTCCCTAAGGCGATAAAAACCAGCAGTGTGGATCCGAATACATTTTTAAAAGAGACGAAATAAATTAAAAACTCGCTTATAAAACCATTCAAAGGTGGCAGGCCACAGATCGCAGCCGCGCCGGCAAGAAAACAAAAACCGGTGAGAGGCATCTTCTTCAGCAAACCTCCCAGGACATCCATGTCCCGCGTGGCGGTTTCCTGATAAACAGCGCCTGCCCCCAAGAAAAGAAGCCCTTTAAAAAAGGCGTGATTGATGACATGCAATAAAGCCCCCGTAAACCCCAGAACCATCAAAAGAAAATTATTAAGGCTCAGCCCTAGAACCCCCAATCCGATGCCCATCGTTATAATGCCGACATTTTCGATGCTTGAATAAGCGAGAAGCCGCTTAATATCGTGCTGCGCCAGAGCAAACAAAACCCCCAGAATCCCGGAAATACTTCCGAGAGCGATCAACAGGTAGCCCCACCAAGCGCAGGGCGCCCCTAAAAAAGTTAAAATCCGCAAAAGGCCGTAAAGCCCTGTTTTGATCATAACCCCGGACATAAGCGCGGACACATGGTTCGGCGCGGCCGGGTGGGCTTCGGGCAACCAAATGTGCATGGGCATAAAACCGGATTTTGTCCCAAATCCGATCAAGGCACAAAGAAAAATGATAGAAGGCGCGGTTCCGGATACGGCGCCCGGCCATCGGCTAAAATCAAACGAACCGCTATCCTTCCCCAAAAAAATAAACATCGCCAACAAAAAAAGTGTCCCGATATGCGTCGCGATCAGATACACCAGCCCGGCCTGGGGCACCCCCTTCTTTTCCCCTTCAAATAACACCAGGAAGAAAGAACTGACAGACATCATTTCCCAGGCCGTCAAAAAAAGGACAGCATTGCGGGCCGTTACAACGAGAACCATGCTGGCAACGAGGATATTATAAAAAAACCACGCGGCCCCGATATTTTTCTGGCCATAGTAATGCCTTAAATATTCCGATCCATACAAGGCGGCTAATGCGGACAAAAAAAAGATGGGGAATAAAAAGACCGTACCCAAAGCATCAACTTCAAGGGAAAGAGAACCATAAGGCACCGCCCATGGGATGAGGAACACAGCAGCGCCGGGATTATTGTGAAGAAAACAAAAAGTGCCCAGCCCCATAAGGCAGGAGATAACCGCTCCCCCCGCGCCGATGGTATTGGCTAATTTGGCTGACCGACTTAAGCCGAGGGAAACAACTCCGCTTATCATCAACAGACCTAGGGAAAATAATATGATATTCATCACTTTTTTCTCTTTAAATTAAACCTATATCCTTCGGCTCGTTCGCTTGGGCTCACTCCCCTGAAGGATCAATTCGCATCGCTAGTTTACACTCCCTTCGGTCGTGTAAACTAAATGCTCATTGAATAAATTTTGCGCTTATTCCTTTAAGGACTCTTCGGCCCGTGCAATTTCTTTCAGGATAACTTCCCTGGACTTTTGATGCACAATCGTGTCCAGGACCTTCACGTCTTTTAAAACATAGGCGATACGCGAAAGCATTTTAAGGTGGCTCCTGACCGTTGGGCTGATTAAGGTCACCAGGCAATTCACCTGTTTCCCGTCTATAGCGCCATAATCAACCGGCTCTTCCAGGAAACAAACGGCAACGATCGCGTGAGAGATGTGCGTGACAACAGGATAACGTGCATGCGGGATGGCGATTCCATTACCGAGGCCGGTGGAGCCTAATTCCTCCCGGACAAGCATGGCTTCCAAAAGGCTTTCTTTTTTTACATCTTCCGGTAAATTTAAAAGCTCCAAAACAGCCTTCAGCAAAGTCTTTTTGTCATGTCCTTCAATACGATAGTAAATCCCGCCTTTTTTAACGGCTTCCATTAATGACAGCGGCTTAACATCCTTCTCATCCGCCTGGTGAAGGATGGCCTGTGAAACACTGATTTTATGAGCGGTGGCCCAATCCAATATCTCGATTCGGTTAAACCGATACTGATCGTGAATCCGGTAAAAAGGAATGGTTTGTTGTTTAATCCAACGGTAAATGGTCCTTTCCGTCACGTTCAACAGTTGCGATAAATCCTTAACACTCAGCTGCATTTTCTCTCCACAATTTTTAAATTATTTTGAAAGCCAAACTATTTCGATTAAAGCGTCATAATAGGACATGGGCGTCTATTTGTCAACAGATATCATATAGATATGACTTTACGTCATAAAAAGAATTAGGACTCATCTGGATTATCAAAATAAAAACCCTTTGTAAAGCATTTCATTAAAAACCTTTACAAAGGGTCTCCGGGCCTTATAAACTTTTTCTTTGAGACTACTTCTAAATTTTTGTCCTTTACTTTCGCGGATTATAGAAGGATTATAATCTATTTTTCCAATTCAATCTGCTGCTTCGCAGCCTTTCTGGCTTCCTTCGCCGCTTTCAGGGCGGCATTTTTTTCTTCCGTAGCCGTTCGCATCGCTGCAGCCCGCTCTTCACCGTGCAATTTCTTGGCGGCGGTGACGGCTTCCTTAAATTTTTCCATAGCGGCCTGTTTATGCGTCTTATAAGCTTCTCTCACGGTCGCCATTTCCGTTTTCGCGTTCTCTTTTGTCTGATTCCAATTTGCCTGAGCGGCCTCATGCCGCCTCTCCCTCCATTGATGAGCTTTCCCCGCCTTGACTCTCAATTCTTTCTTTTGTTTTTCCCGTGCCGAATTTCCCGCATAAACAGCCGGGGACAGCAGCCCTATCGCAAGCAGAGTAACAGCAACAATTTTTATCACTCTTTTCATTCACCACTCCTCTCATTAAAACAACTTCCCTGATTCTCCCCCCATAGCATGAATAAAAAAATCCTCTGGCCAGCTGCAGTGTTTTCACCGCGAGTTTAAAAACCTCTCCCAGACAAAAATGATAAATTTCCCTAAGAGCCAAATGCCTGATATTATAAAAAGGAAAGCGAGGATTATCTTAAGAAAAAAACCAAAAACCATAATCAAAGGATAAAGCAATATCCCGACCCCAGCCAAAACACTCACAGCAACCAGGAAAATCAGGCCGACGGCAAAAGCTTTCATAGCCCTTTACTCCTATTCTCGATACGTTCAAGCCAATTATATCTTCCCCACCCCGAAGTCCTGCGGGTCTCGGCTATAACGGAATCCAGGATGTTTCCAGGCCCCTCCAACCCGTATTGTATAGCATCCGCCGTCAAAATCAACAGATATGATCCTCCCCTATAAGAAAGCCAGCATATTTACGATTAAGATGCTTGACAGAATCCAAAACGCGGAATATAGTTTGTTGAACTAATAATAAGTTTAGTAAACTATACAATGGGAAAGGGCAAGATGACTAATTCATCGGCCGCCGAATTCGCGGACCAACTGTTAAAAATCATTCCGGACATTACGCGGGAATTCCTGCGGCACCAAATCCAGGAAATATCCAAAGGGGTGCTGACCGTCCCCCAGTTCCTGATCATGGAGTATCTTATCCATCATGGGGATTCCCGCATGAAAGATCTTGCGACTTTCATGAATGTCACCATGGCCACTATGACAGGGATTATCGACCGGCTTGTCCGTGATGGGTGTGCCCAACGTCTCCTGGATCCCAGCGACAGGCGGATTGTCAAAGTCGCTTTGACGCCCAAGGGGCTCCAGCTCACAAAAAAAGTTCAAAAAGCCCGGCGTGAAGTCATCACGGATATCTTCGATAAAATTTCTCCCCCGGACCGCCGGGAATATTTACGGATCCTCAACAACATCCATCAGGCATTAAAAAACAGGAAAAAAACAAAATATGCGTAAATTATTTTTAGGGGCTGTTTTCGTCTTGATTTTCCCGCTTCCGGTCCTGGCGGAAGAAATTTTCTTAACTTTACAAGAGTCCCTTGATCTGGCCCTTCGGGAAAACCGGAGCATTCTGCTAAAAGCGCAGGAAATCAAAAAAACGAAAGAAAAAATCAGGGAAGCCCATGGCGGCTTCTTCCCTTCCATTACGGCTTCGGCCACAGAATCGCAGACCAGGGGATATTTCGACAAAAATGCGACTCAAACAGCGGCCCAAGCGGGCGTCAAACAGTATTTATATACCGGGGGGCAAACCTTAAATACCTATCAGAAAAATCAGGCTGAATTTCAGGCAGCCGAGGCGTCCCTTGAAAAAACCAAAGCCGACATCATCCTCGAAGTCAAGAAAGCCTTCTATGCCCTGCTTTTGGCTAACGAATTTGTGCAGCTCAACAAGATGATCCTGGACAACACACAGGAACATCTGAATTACTCGGGTGTGCTTTATCAAAACGGTCGGACAGATGAACTCGCCTTATTAAAAATCCAGGAAGCGTTCAGTTCGGTCGAAGAGGCTTATCAGGAATCCATCCACCAAACCGAAGAACTGCAGTCCCTGTTACGCAGCCTGCTATTTATCGATGAAGAAACCCGCATCAAGCCCAATGGTGCATTCGTTTATGACCCCCAAATCCTGGCCTATGAGGACGGGGCCCTTCGAGCCTTGGAACAGCGGCCAGAGATCCGGGAGTTTGAAGCTTTGGAAGAATCCGACGAACAGGCCATTGAAATTTCCAAGGCGGGCAACCGGCCGACACTGTACGCCTCGTGGGATTACTATGCGCGTTCGCATATGTCCGGCACAACCTCCAAAAACTGGAACGACTACAGCGTGATCGGCGTGACAATGACCTGGCCGGTTTTTGACGGCTGGGCGACGAAAGCAAAGGTTGAGGAAGCGATTATCGATTTGAAACAAACACAATTATCCCGGGAAAATTTCCTAAAAGACATGGCCGTTGAACTCAAGGGGACCTATTTGGAACTAAAAAACGCCATTAACCAAATAAAAACAGCCCAGGCCAACATGGCCTACTACGAAAATTATCTGGCCACCGCGGAAGAAAAATACACCAAAGGGTTAGTCAGCGCCCTAGATCTTGACGACGCCCGGGTGGGCCGGCAAGTCGCAGCGTTCAACAGAAGCCAGGCGATTTACAACTTCATCATTGCCGACAGCAAATTTAAAAAAGCCACAGGAGGAGAACAATGAGTTCCCGTTTGAAATACCCCGTGATCATACTGGCCGTCGCCCTGATTTTCCCGATAGGGAAAGCCCTGCTACAGAAACCCGAACCCTCCGGGGGGTCGCAGGACCCCAACATCCCTGTCCGGGTCAAGAAGGTTCACTTGAGGGATATTCAGAAAACACTGGAATACGTGGGCAACGTGAAGGCGCAGGCGGAAGTGATGATTTATCCTAAAGTCAGCGGAAAAATCATCGAGAAGGTTAAAGAAGAAGGCGCGGCGGTCAATCCGGGAGATGTTATCGCCTACATCGACCGCGACGAAATCGGGCTGAAATTCGAAAAGGCCCCGGTGGAAAGCCCAATTAAAGGCGTGATCGGCCGTGTTTTTGTAGATATCGGGTCGCATGTTACCACCCCGGTCGCCGGTACATCCCAGACAGCCGTCGCCATGGTGATCGACATGGACACAATGATAATAGATCTGGATATACCCGAAATCTATCTGCCCAAGGTTTCCTTGGGCCAGCAAGCCAACGTCACTTTTGACGCCTATCCGGGGGAAAGATTTACGGGCACGGTAGAAAGAATCAGCCCTGTTTTAAACCTCCTGAACCGGGCCGCCCCGGTTGAAATCCGAATCGATAACAAAGATCACCGGCTTAAATCAGGGATGTTCGCCCGGGTCATCCTCCCTCTCGAAAAACACGAACGGGTTCCTATTCTGATCAAAGAAGCGGTGACCGGGCAAGAACCCGAAGCTTATGTTTATGTGATTGAAAACGGGAAAGCGTTCTCAAGGAGGGTTACGCTGGGGATACGGGAAGCCGAAAACGTTGAAGTGACAACCGGGGTCAAAGCGGGTGATCTGGTCGTGGTGATGGGGCAGCAGCGGTTATATGATGACGCGCCCGTACGCGTGGAAATCGATGAAGCCGAAGGAGACGGCCGATGAACCTTCCGGAATTTGGAGTCAAAAGGCCCGTCACGAATCTGATGATCTTCTCGGCTATTATTGTCCTGGCCCTTTATAGTCTAACCCGCCTGGGGATCGATAACATGCCCAAGATTGAACCTCCGGTCATTAGCGTTATCTCCTCTTACCCAGGGGCCAGCCCGGAAGACGTTGAAGCCAAAGTAACGGAGCCGCTGGAGAACCAATTGGCAACCACGCCGGGGTTGGAAAAAATCACCTCGAAATCTTCAGACGGCCTGTCCGTCATATCCCTGAAGTTCGACTGGGCAACGGACCTGGACGCGGCCTCCAACGATATCCGGGACAGGATTGATCTGGCTAAACAATTTTTACCGGATATCCCGGACGAGATGGAAAACCCCATCATCTTCAAATTTAACACGGCGAATATGCCTGTTTTATTTATAAGCGTGACCGCGACACAATCCTACACGCAGCTTTATGACATTATCGATAAACGTGTGGCGGATGCCATCCGGCAACTGCCCGGCGTTGGGACCGTACAACTGCTCGGCGGCCTGGAACGGCAAATTAACGTGCTGATTGACCGGCAACGGCTGGAAGGATACGGGTTATCCATTCTGGATATTCAGGAAACCCTGAAATCCGAAAATATAGCCCAGCCCCTGGGCAAATTAAAGACCGGATTAACAGACTACCTGATCCGGCTGCCCGGCGAGTTCACCAGCCCGGAAGAAATCAATTCGGTTATTTTAGGCAAGCATAATGGCAATTTAATTTATTTAAAAGACATTGCCAAAATCGAAGACAGCTTTAAAGAAGTCACCCTCAAAGTCCGGGTCAACGAACATCCGGGATTGCTTCTGTTTATTCAAAAACAAACCGACACCAACACCGTCAAGGTCGCCACACGCATAAAAAAAAGATTAAACGAACTGCTCAAAACGCTCCCGGGCGATATCCAGATGCATATCATTTTTGACACATCCCAAGACATCACGGATTCCCTGGACAATCTCAAATCTTCGGTCTGGGTTGGGATCACCCTGGTTCTGTTCGTTGTCTGGTTTTTCTTAAGGCGCATTATCCCCAGCATCATTATCGCCCTGACCATCCCCTTCTCTCTTTTAATTGCCTTTATTTATCTTTTCTTAAGCGGGCGCACGGTCAACGTCATCAGCTTGTCCTCTCTGGCCATCGCCGCGGGGCTGGTCGTTGATAACGCCATCGTCGTTGTGGACAATATTTATCGCAAGCTGGAACGGGGCAACCGCCCCAAAGAGGCGGCAATTTTCGGCGCCAGGGAAATGTTCCTGGCGATATCCGCATCGACCTTCACGACTGTTGTCGTTTTCCTCCCCATGCTTTTCCTGCCGGGCGTTATCGGTATCATGTTCGGAGAGATGGCGGTCATCATCACCGTAACGCTCCTGGCTTCCCTCTTTACGGCCTCCACCTTCACGCCCATGTTATGCTCTCTCTGGATGAAAGGATTATTCCAGAACAAAAACGGGCACGGCCTGTTCACCCGGTTTTATATGTTTTCTGAAAAAATATTCACCCGGGCCGATGAACACTATGCGGCCCTTTTGGACTGGGCCTTACGGCACAAAAAACTTGTCCTGCTCGGCTTTTCAGCGGCTTTCTTCGGCACGCTCTTCCTGACGCCTTTCATCGGGAACGAATTCGCCCCGGAAGAAGATACTGGAGATATCCGCCTGACCGTCAGCCTTCCCCTGGGGACACGGCTCGAAGAATCGGATAAAGTGGCGCGCCGGATCGAAACCATCATGAAGGCTGATATTCCCGAAGCGGAACTTATTTTTGCCCGTATGGGAGAGCCGCCAGGAGGCGCACGGGCGTCGGGGCAAACAGGGGGCTCCCACGTAATCACCTGCGGCACAAAATTAGTCCCCAAGACCGAGCGCACACGGTCCGACAAGGAGATCGCCCAAGCCCTAAGGCAAGAAATCAAACAAATCCCGGGAGTGCAAAAGATCGACATGACCATAGGCAACCCGATCGGACGTATGCTGACGGGGATGGGAGGCAAAGCGGTTCAAATCGAAATTATCGGCAATTCTTTCGACGCAACCAATGATGTTGCCCACCGGGTAAAGTCCATGCTGGAAAAAGTGCCCGGCGCAGTGGACGTTTCCATCTCCCGGGAACTCAACAGGCCCCAGTTAGAAATTCGGATTGACCGTATCAAAGCCGCGAGCCTGGGCCTAACCATGAACACGATCGCCAACAGCTTAAACACATCCATTGCCGGGTCAACGGCGACAAAATACCGTGAGGAGGGCGAAACGTACGATATTTTTGTACGACTGGAAGAGTCTTCCCGGCAGAAAATAGAAGACTTGGAGAACCTGTCCATCGTTTCTCCTATAACGCAAACGCCTATTAAATTAGCGAATATCGCCCGTGTCCTTGAAGGGTTCAGTCCCGTGGAAATTGAAAGACAAAACCGGGAACGCGTGGTCAGGGTCGAATGCAACGCCTACCAACGCTCTTCAGGAAAAATTGTGGAAGACATTAAAATAGAATTAGGAAAAATGACCTTACCCGCCAATGTCATGGTCAACATCGGCGGTGAGGCCGAGGAGCAAAAAAAGGCCTTCCAGGATTTAGGACTGCTTTTGCTCCTCGGCGTCTGCCTGGTATATATGATCATGGCCGCTCAATTCGAATCATTGCTGGACCCGTTTATCGTCATGTTTGCCATCCCTTTCATCTTCATAGGCGTCATCTGGACATTTTATATAACAGGAACAACCTTAAGTATTGTCAGTTACTTGGGGATCATCATGCTTTTAGGGATCGTGGTTAATAATGCCATCGTTCTGATCAGTTACATCATCTTGCTGAGGGCCCGCGGCCTGAACATGCATGATGCGGTCACCCATGCCGGGCGGGACCGCTTGCGGCCGATCTTAATGACGACGATTACCACGTTGGCCGGATTCCTTCCGCTAGCCGTTTCTCAGGGCGTAGGGAGTGAAACCTGGCAGCCTTTGGGAAAGACCATGTTCGGAGGGCTTCTGGTTTCGACATTAATAACCCTCATCTTTGTGCCGACTCTTTATACCGTTCTTCATCGGAAGATATTAAAAAACTAGGGGGCGAGGCATGCTTAAAATGGTTATGCTTGTGTTTAATGAAGCCGTAGAGCTGGAAATACTGGAAGTCCTGGAGCAATGCGGCGTGAAGAACTACACAAAAATACCAGAAACATACGGCCGGGGGACGACGTCAGGCGGACACGAAGGAAATGATATCTGGCCAGGCCGGAATACGATTTTTTACGTCGCCTGCCAAGAGGAGAACGCCCGGAAAATATTCGACGCGATCAGGGAACTCCGTAAGACGTTAGGAAAAGAAGGTGTTAAGGCCTTTCTATTACCGCTGGAAGACCTGACTTAAATTGTCCGAGGTCGGACGGGAGAAAAAGGCTCAAGGGGTGCCGTCGTTCAAGCGCCTCTATTCTTTTAAAAAACGAAAGGCGCTAATTCACTCTGCCCTGGGTTCCTCTTTTACTTAAATAACTTATAATATTTTGGGAATGGAGGAATCTTTGCTAATTATAAAACCGGCGGGTTATCCCTACCCGCCGGTTTTATAAATTCAGAACCCGTGCCAGAAAGACATGGGTAGCATCAAAGCAATCATTTCAAGCAGTTTTAGTCTTCATATCCGCCAAAATAGCTTCCAAGTCTTCCTCATGCTCGACCTCATCCTCCAGGATTTCCAAAACAAGATGGGCCGTAATGGGGTCCTTCCCCTCCACCATCTTCAGCAACTTCTGATAAACCTCAATCGCACATTGCTCGCCCTTGATATTCTGCTCCAGTAATTTTTTCGTCGCAGGGTTGCTGGGTTCATCATAGCCACAGTTGCATTCCTGGACCCATTGTTTCGGGTTAAGAAGCGGGGTCCCGCCAAGCTGGATAATGCGGTCCGTCAGCTTATTGGCGTGCTCCAGTTCTTCATTGGCATGCTCTGCCAGTTCTTCGGAAACAATCCCGCGCATTCTCCCCACCGCGACTTTGGAACCAGCCCAATATTGATAGTAGGCCAACCATTCATCCGCCAACGCCTTGTTAAGTTGTTTCACCAGCCCTTTAATGTCTACTCCCACAATTTCTCTTCCTTTTGTTCCCATAGCTCCTCCTCTTATTCTTATGGTTTGTTCTCTCTTGTATTTTCGCAATTTAAACGGCATAGAGATTATATCACCAACTTACCGAATCAGAAAAAAACTTTATGGCATTTAAGGCAAAAACGATTCATTTCTTATTCCTACAGTCCCGGCACAGGCCTTCAAAGACGACCCTTTTATGTATCACCTCAAACTCCTGTTCCAGTGCCGAAGGAATCTTGAGGGCCGCATAAGATTTGTCGCAAAAATCAATAATCTTCTGGCAGCGCAGACAATGCAAATGGTGATGATCCTCTAAATCCGGATCAAAACGCCTAACTTCCCCATACCCTTCCACCAAGCGTGCCATCCCTGTCTCGGAAAAAGACAGAAGCGTCCGGTAAACGGTATCGAATGAAATATGAGGCAATATTTTTCTGACCCGTTTATACAACTCATCAGCGGAAGGATGATCTTTGGCTTTGGATAATTCTTCAAAAATAACCATCCTTTGCGGAGTAATTTTTAACCCGCACCGGGTGCAAGCATCCTGAAAAAATCGGCTTTTCTTCATCTGATCGTTCATGACGAAAATACTATATAGTAATTATTACTACTAGTCAATAAAAATATTTTTCTATCAGAGGCAAAAGACACACGCGGGCATAAAAACAAGAGCAGAATTACGGGGAGTCAGTCAATTTTTTGTGTCGATGCACTTTCAAATAGTCTTCAATCTTCCCCAAACAAAAATCTCGACTTACATAGAACTGCTTATCGATTCAGCGCCTGTTTCTATTCCCTAAAAAGTAAAATCTAAAACTTAAAGATGATTTTTGCCAAGAAAAAACGTGACGGTAAAATAATAAATATCGGGACTATAATCATTTCTTCATTAAATCAACAGTTTGCTCACTTCATTTTAAGATAAATAATTTTATAAAATATTGTAGCAAAACACATTCTCCCTTATAATAAAATTTGTTTTCATCTTGGGTGTCTTGCATTTTATATCCAGATTCAGACAATGTTGACGTGATAACCAAAGCTTACGGCACATATTACAAATAATCTTCCAGGAAAATTAAGGCAATTTCTTGAATGTTGACCTTCGGCGGAGGGTATTATGCATTTTCGTGCGGCAGCAGTGTTGTTGATTTCAATTTGGATTCTCTCTGTTTTAGTCCTCTGTTCCTATGCGATAGAAGCAGATCAGATTAAAGTAGCTTTTATTTATAATTTTTCTAAGTATATTGACTGGCCTGCGTCTGCCCAAGGTGACACTCTCATGGTTTGCGGCTACGGGGATGAGGATGATGTTTTGTCATCAATTAGCGGGAAAAGCGCACAAGGGAAAACAATTAAAACAAAAAAACTGTCTAATCCGGAAGAAGCTGATAGTTGTCATATCGTCTACATTAGGTCCGGTGTATCTGCTGATGGAATTCTGGCAAACCTTAAAAACAAGCATGTTCTTACTGTGGGGGATGAATCCGGGTTTCTGGATATGACCCACCCCCGAAAAGTTGAGCCACCTTTTGTGATAGAATAATTGTACCAAAA
>CAZAXH010000020.1:0-26369 GCA_964489065.1 uncultured Planctomycetales bacterium
TATCATACTAAAACCAACTCTTCGTTGTGTCCACTTTTTCGGGGGAAGATCAATATGATGGCGTTGGTGGTGGATTCGCTCAAATATTACAGGCTTAGTGACGGCGCGTTTGATATTACAATCAGTCCTGTCGTTAATATATGGAAAAATGAAATCAAAGCGGTGCAGGCCGGAAAAGTTCCCGTATCCCTGCCGTCTTCATCAGAAATCGATATGAAATTAGAACTTGTCGGCTCGGATAAAATTTCCGTTGATGCAAAGACGTCCATGGTCGAATTTAAGCAGCCGGGCATGGCCATAGATTTGGGAGGAATCGCTAAAGGATACACGGTTGATAAAGCTGTTGAATGTCTTAAGAATTCGGGGATAACATCAGCTTTTGTAAACTTGGGCGGGAATATTTATTGTTTAGGGAAAAAAGGAAACAGGAAATGGCGGATAGCTGTCCGGAATCCGCGGGATTTTTCACAGATATTATACCCTTTAGAGCTTGAGAATCAGGCTGTGGCGACGTCAGGTGATTATGAACAGTTTTTTATTCTCGAAGGGAAACGTTACAGTCATATCATCGACCCCAGGACGGGCTATCCGGTTGATAACGTGAACATTTCTGTGACCGTCATTGCGGATACTGCAACGGCAGCCGACGCGATGAGCACCACAATCTTTGTATTGGGGAAAGAAAAAGGAGAGGCGTTGGCCGATAGCATGACGGAAATCAGAGAAGTGAAAATAATTGAACAAAAGGATCTTCAATAATGGGGATGAGCTTTAAGAAAAATTCCGCTTTAACATCGATGCAGGCTCTGACGCTGGGTTTTGCGATTCTGATCCTGGCCGGAACGCTGTTGCTTATGCTTCCGATCTCGATATCCGGCGGAAGAAGCATTTCCTTTGTCGATGCGCTTTTTACTGCGACATCCGCGGTTTCAACGACCGGTCTGGTTGTCGTCGATACAGGAAGCTTTTATTCGAGGTTCGGGCAGACTATCGTTCTTATATTATTTCAAGTCGGTGGGCTGGGGTACATGATATTCATCGGGCTGCTCCTGGCCGGGCTGAAAAAGCGCCTTTCTTGGGGCCATGTGGAGCTGTTGCATGAGTCGATCGGTAGGCCCACTTCGGAAGACCTGATGAAATTTTCGAGGAAGATAATTGTTTTTACCGTCTTTTTTGAGGCATTGGGAGTGCTGCTGTTCACGTTTTATTGGAGGCGATATTTTCCTCTGTCTGAAGCCCTTTATACAGGTTTGTTTCACTCGGTGTCTGCCTTCTGTACCGCGGGATTCGGTTTGTATCCCGACAGTCTCACGGCATACCGTGATAGTATATTTTTTAATTGTTCTGTGATGATCATTTGTCTGGCGGGGAGTGTAGGATTTTTTGTCTTAAATGATCTGTACCATTTTGGGAAACATCTTATTCTTAAACAATATCTGCGTGAATTCTCGGCGCATACAAAACTGGCCGTCTCGGTTATGACGTTTTTTATCGTGGCGGGGATTATCATTATTTATTTTGAGGGAGGGCCAGCCGTTGGGGCGACGTTTAAGGAACGGCTGGTATATTCGGCCTTCCAGGTGGTATCGGCATCTACGACGACCGGGTTTAATACCATTGATATCGGGAAACTGAATAGTGAGACATTGTGGCTGATCGTTGTTCTGATGTTTATCGGTGCCTGTCCGGGTGGTACGGCCGGAGGGATTAAGACAACAACCTTCGGGCTGGTCGGATTGTCGGTTTATTCTCTTTTGAGAGGCAGAGAAAATGTGAATGTATTTTACAGACGGGTGTCCCCGGATATCATCATGCGGTCGTATGCGATTTTGGTCATTGTTTTGAGTTGGGGAGGTGTGGCGCTCGGGATTATGCTCGTGACTGAGAGGGGGTTGTCATTTCAATCCATATTGTTTGAGATCACCTCGGCTGTCGGAACGGTAGGGCTGTCTGCCGGGATGACTTCATCGCTAAGCACAGCCGGTAAAATTGTCATTATTATTACGATGTTTTTGGGACGCGTCGGGCCGATCGCGATCGGATATTCGTTGATAGGTAAACCGCGGCCGGTAAATTATTTGTATTCAAAAGCACAAATACTGGTTGGTTAAGAGGAGGGTTACAATGGAACAATACATGGTCATCGGCCTGGGGAATTTCGGTTATCATGTCGCTTGCGCTTTAGCCAAAGCGGGGAAGCTGGTTATTGCCGTTGATGCAAACAGTAGAAGGGTCGAGGAAATCGGCGATAAGGTGCGAAAGGCAGTTACCGCTGATGTTCGCGATAAGAAAGCCATTTTCGATATTATTTTATCGAACAAGATAGATGTTGCCATCGTTTCTCTGGGGGATAACCTGGAAGCGAGCGTTCTTGCTACGGTTTTCTTGAAAGAAATGGAGGTGGAGAGGATAATAACAAAGGCTTCCAACGATGATCAAAGTACTGTTCTGCATGCCATCGGAGCCAGCGAGGTTGTTTTTCCTGAGCAGGAGGTGGCTCTAAAACTCGCCTTGCGGCTCGTGAAACCGAATTTTATTGATTATATCCCTATGGCGGAAGACTATGGTATTATCGAGGTGGCCGTACCTGATGAATTTGTTGGCAAGACATTGGCGGAGTTGAAACTGCGCAATAAGTATAACGTTGAGGTCATTGCGATAAAAAATGTTTTGGGCGACGAGCTGGTTATAGTACCCCATGCCGACTATGAATTTGAGCCTGATACAGCAATGGTTATGGCGGGGAAGAACGAGGATATCGAAAAAATCAAAGGGAAATAACCCAAAAGTATTATGTCCTGTCGGGGATTGATCTTCTAACGTTAATATTTTAAAATATTATCTGCCAAAAAGAATTTTCCGGAAGCGGACAGGCCTTGATTGATACTTTGAAGATATATCCTGAACTCTTCGGGCCGCTTGACCCCGAAGGGTTGGTCAAAGTTTTATCTTCTCCGCACCCGGAAGCCCGTTTGGCTGTCGGGGGTCGGATAGACGATAAAGATATCCTTGTAAATACTGCGAAAAAGATCCGGATAAAAACGTGCGCGTTGCGGCTGTGAAGAAGCGGGATGCCGAGAGTGTGTTGCGCCAAATTGAGCAAAATAATTCAGGGCGTGATATCCGTATGGCAGCAACGGAGCGTTTAAAAATAATTATGAAAAAATAATCACGGCACGGCTATTTGTTATGATCAGATATGAAGAAATAGATTTAAATTTCGGCCTTAAACCGGTTTTTAGTGATTTCTCCCTGGAAATAATCCGGGGGCAAAAGGTCGCCCTTTTGGGGAAATCCGGACTCGGCAAATCTTCGCTTTTCGGCCTTCTCCTCGGGTTTGTGCAGCCTCAGAGTGGGGGGGTATTTTTTGACGGAACCCTTGTGGATGAGCGCAGCGTCTGGCACGTGCGACGAAGGGTTTCCTTTATCGATCAGGATGTCAGTATCGGCGATTATAAAATGTCGGAATGGTTCGCTTTTGTCGCGGGGATGAAAACGAACCATTCCGCGGACTTCGGGGAGGAAAAAGTGAGAGAATTAATGGATTTCTTCGAGTTAAGCCGAGGTTTACTCAACGAAGACATTTCTGATCTCTCCGGGGGGGAGAGGCAGAGGGCCGCCATCATCGTTTCTGTTTTGTTAAAGCGGGATGTGTTCCTTTTGGATGAGGTGACATCGGCTTTGGATAGAAATCTTAAGCAAAAAACCGCTGATTTTTTTATGGGCCACAAGGACTGGACCGTTGTCGCGATATCACATGACGCTGTCTGGTTAGAGGACCCGCATGTGAAAGTTTTTGACCTGGAGAAAAACGCTTGGAAACGATAGATATCCCCATCTCCTCATTGTTGTTGGTATTTTTACTGTTGGCCGTACCGGTTATTTTAAGCCGGATTTACGGGCTTGGCCTTATAAGGTCGCTTTTGGGTTCCGCGGGAAGGATGGCTGTTCAGCTTGTCCTTATCGGCGTGTTTTTGAAATATTTATTTTTGTGGAACAACGCCGTTATGAACCTTCTATGGCTTATCGTGATGATTATGGTCGCGGTTTTTTCGGCTATCCGCGGTTCCTCCATGAAGCCAGGGAAGATCCTCGCCCCGGTGTTTATAGCGTTCGCCCTGGCGACGTTCACGGTCATTTTTTACATCAATATGTTTGTCCTTCGGCTTGATTATGTCTTTGACGCCAGGTATCTTGTCGTTCTTGGAGGGATGCTTCTGGGGAATTCCCTGAGAGGCAATATCGTCGGGATAGACGCTTTCTATAAGGGGATCAGGAAAGATGTGAAAAAATATTTGTATGTGCTTTCATTGGGCGCCTCTCATCATGAAGCCGTGCGGCCTTACATGAAAGAAAGCATTCGCCTCGCGCTTAAACCGACGGTCGCTTCGATGGCGACCATAGGGATCGTGGCGCTTCCCGGCATGATGACGGGTGTCATTTTGGGCGGCGCCAGCCCGGAGGTCGCTATTAAATATCAGATTATGATTATGATCAGCATTGTCGTGAGTACCATCATAAGCGTTTTGCTCACGATTTTAATGACCGCGCGGGTGTGCTTCACGAAATATGGAACACTGCGGGGTGATATTTTTATTTAATCGTGCCGCAGCCACGCATTGGGGCAAAATCTGGCGTCGAGAAATAATCACGTACGGTACTTTTGGGGAGGAGGCCGTCATGCCGTTCATTAAATCAGCGGTTAACCCGCGTAGGGGCGCGGCTCAGGCCTATTATTTTTGTTTTTTCAATGACGATATCCTTGTCAATAAAAGCCACGAGAGGGACATGATCCCTCTTTTAACGGCCGAAAAAGCGAAAGAGCTTGGGCTACAACAGGATGAGCGTTTTATCGGTTTGTTCAATAACAGGCCATGTTACGCTGCGGCTGTGTCGGCTAAGGATGCTTCTGATAAATATCAGTGGATCAGTTTAAGGGGCTTATATTTGGAATATGAAAAAGAACTTGCTGATATCGCCGGGTATGCGAAGCAGATTGTCAACTGGAACAGAAACTTTCGTTTTTGTGGACGCTGTGCTTCAGAAACGCTTGTGCTTGAGAATGAGCACACCAGGGTCTGCGAACAGTGCAATCTGATCCATTATCCGCGAATTTCGCCCGCGGTTATTGTTGCCGTTATAAAAGATAAACAGATTTTGTTGGCCCGGGGCGTTGATTTCCCGGATAAGCAGATGTTCAGTGTCCTGGCAGGTTTTGTAGAGCCGGGAGAGTCTTTGGAATCCTGCCTGAACCGGGAGGTTTTTGAAGAGGTCGGTATTGAGGTAACAAATGTACGGTATTTTAAAAGTCAGTTTTGGCCTTTCCCGGACAGCCTGATGATTGGCTTTACCGCGGATTATCAAAGCGGAGATATTAAGATTGATGAAAGTGAGATTGCCGAAGCCGGATGGTTCAAGGCCGGCGCACTTCCCAAGGTCCCGAACAGCCGCTCTCTTTCCAGTGAATTAATTCAGTGGTTTGTTGATAGATTTTGATCGCTGATCCGTTTTTATTCTTTCGTTGACCTGTCTATAACTTCATAGTTTATAGTATTGTTGCATGGTCATGAAATTGTAAACAGGTTACGGAAGGGGAAGAGATGGGGACAGTGACTGTGGAAGAGTGGATCGATCTTTTTCGGGAGGTCGGCCTGACAGATGAAGATATGAAGAAATGGCATCAGGTGTTTGAAGCGCGCAATCCAGAGGGCCATTTAAGTTTTCTGCAATGGCTGGGGTTGTCCGAGGAAAGAATTAAAAAGGTCCGTGATTTATAGGAATATGGGTGGGAAAGGGGAAGGGCTGCTCGCCCTTCCCCGCTGATTTAAAAACCACGTCGTGAGGGCGTGGAGTTTTATAGCAAGACGGCTATGTATAAAATCACTCAATTAGCCCATAAGTTCCGACTGTCCCGCACCGCCATCCTTTATTACGATGCCATCGGGTTACTGTGTCCGGATAAGCGCACGGCATCCGGCTATCGTTTATATTCGGACCAAAGCGTTCGGAAATTAGAACGTATTTGCGAATTGCGTGAGGCCGGGCTCGACCTGAAAAAGATTAAAGCCATTATTGATGCCGGAACTTCTAAAAAAGTTGTGGCCTTGCAGGAGCGCCTTCACGCGATTAATCAGGAAATCGCCGCTTTGCGTAAGCAACAGCAGATTATTGTGGATATGCTGCAGGAGGATGGGGCTGCCTGGGGCAGGACACGTATAATGACAAAAGAGCGGTGGGTTGATTTGTTGCGCAAAGCCGGGCTTGATGACGATGGCCTGCATAAGTGGCATAAAGCCTTTGAAGCATCTTCTCCCGAAGCGCACCAGGATTTTCTGGAATCCATCGGCTTGCCGGAAAAAGAAATCCGGCAAATCAGGGCTTTTTCCCACCCGTAAACTGCGTTATAATAAAAAAAATCTGCGGAGGAGATGGTTGTGTATCAATTTTCATCTTGTCAAATAGCCGGGCTGGCCATGGAGATTGAAGTAGCCGGGGCTGAATTTTATGCTTCGTTGGCGCATTCGGCGCACGGCCAGAAACTGAAAGACGTTTTTACCGTTTTATCAGAAGCAGAGATTCAGCACCGGGAGGTTTTCCGCCGTATAGCGGATGTTTACCGGGACGATGTCGACGAATATTCCATTGACCTCGCGGCAGACATGAAAAATCATATCATGGAATTAAAAGAGCTAGCCTTTAGTTATCGGTCTTTGCCGAAGGCGCCTGCGAATATTCAGGAAGCCATAGACGTAGCCATTAGGATTGAAACGGAAGCGATTCGTATTTATACTGAAATTTTTGACTCTGTGATTGAAAAAATTCATGATGTTTTGTCGGCGATCATAAGCGAAGAGAATAAGCATCTGGAAATATTGTCGGGTTTGAAGGGTAAAATTGAGTCAGGAAACTAAAGGCTTCAGCTCGTTGTTGTCAGACCACGGACTTTTCGTTTTTTGTGCCCGGTTGTTCCGTTTGAGTTTGTGGGGCAAGACAATCCATCACGACGAAGACCGACTTCCCAGGGATGACCGTTGCCGGCGCGGGAAAATAAATAACCTTAAAACCTAAAAATCTGCCGGGGGCATTGTCCAAAGCTCGTGTTTTAAATTTAATTTTACTTGTTTTGGGGTTGGTTTGTCATTATAATTTCCTCTACTCAGTATTTTTAATTTATATAAGAAAGAAACCCCGGGTAGGGATGACATTTCGTGAAAACTCACTATGAAAGGAGCAATAATGCGAAAATCACCGGTTGTAGGTATCTTGATTCTTAGTTTTCTTGTGGCGGGCGTTTCCGGGTGTGCCACCCGGCTTGTGGATTTTACAATGATTTCGACAAAGAATATTGACTTAACTCGGGGGGCAAATTTTAGGCGAGGGAAATCCCGGGTCGAAGGAATAGATACCGTTTCGATAATTATTTTTATCCCGACGGGCGTGCCGAATATGAAAGAAGCCATTGACCGGGCCATTGAAAGTGTCCCCGGGGCCGTGGCCTTGGTTGACGGCGTCCTGACGCAGAAATCCTGGTATATCCCCTATATTTTTGGGAAAAGCAGTTATGTCGTCGAGGGGACACCGCTTATTGACCCGGCTTTAGCATCGGGAGAAATAGCGTCGAATTATGTTGTTACCAGAATGGATAAGTCAGGAGAGGTTCAGGATGTAAAGTATGTTAGTAAAAAAGAATTTGATGATTTGAAAAAGAAATTGAACCTGGAAGCAGTTTCGTATAATTGAAATATAAAAAAGGCTGGCCCGGCTTTGCGCCGCCCTTTTTTATATAAACAAAAGCCCCTGAAGAGGTGGGCCACTTGTGTATGCCCGGGGGCGGTGAACAGCGGGAATTGCGGGGTGATGGCTGGGGGGCACAAAATTCCCTTGACAGTAGGGAATTTTCGTTTTATATTTGAGCATTGTAGTGATGTTCTGGAAAACGCTGAGGATTTTCAGAGCAGGACATTGAAGACCGAAAAGTATAAGTATACAAAGTCGGTTTTGTCATAGGTTATACTCATGAGGCAATGATGCCCTTTTCAAACGATTCCGTTTGGGAAGGGCTTTTTTGTTGTGCCGCGTTAGGAGCGCGGGGTTGATTCAGATGAAAAAAAGGGGAGCTGCGATCAGTTTAGTCCATGAAAACCGGGTGTTGAAAAAAATCGTCGAGATCACAAATTCTGAAATAGCCCGGGACCGGATACTCGCTGAAGTCGTTAAGATCGTCGGCGATACCACCGGGGGAGATTCTGTCTTTGTTTATTTGCTTGATGAGGGGAAACAGCGCCTCGTCCTGATGGCCTCAAAAATAAAGCATGCGCAAGAGGTCGGAGAAGTGAACCTGAAGATCGGAGAAGGGATTACAGGATGGGTCGCCAGCACGTCAACCCCTGTCGCCATATCCGCTAAAGCCTACCAGGACAAGCGCTTTAAAGGTTTTGATGTTTTGCCTGAGGATAAATATGAGGCGTTTCTCTCTGTCCCGATCGTTAACAAAAAGGAGTGTGTCGGGGTTATTAACGTACAGCATAAGAAGCCGCATGAATATGGCGATAAAACAGTCAAGTTGATTTCTCTGATCGCAAAACAGATAGGAGGCCTGATAGAGCATGCATGCCTCTACGAGGAAACCAAAAAGAAGGCGATTCAGTTTGATAGCCTGGTTAAGGTTAGTCACTCTATCGTTTCCCGACAGTATCTTGATGAGATTTTAAACCTTATTGTTGTGGTGACCGCCGAGATGCTGAATTCCAGCATATGTTCTGTTATGCTTCTGGATGCCAGCGGGCGGGAATTGGTGATGAAGGCGACACAGAGTCTTAGCAAGGAGTATGTTTCGAAGCCGAACCTTAAAGTCGATGATAGTTTAAGCGGGGATGTCATAAAAAGCAAAAAGCCGGCTGCGATATACGACGTGCGTAAAGAAAGGAGATACCGGTTCCGGGATATGGCTGTTAAAGAGAACCTTACGTCTATGCTGTGCGTCCCCATGGTCATCAAGGACAAGGCTGTTGGTCTTATTAATGTTTATACAAAAGAACCTCATTTCTTCACGGATGAGGAAATCAACGTGTTGCAGATGATCGCCAACCAGGCCGCTGTGACCGTTGAAAATACAAAATTGATAGAAGAGGTGCTTAAGGCCAAAGAAGCTTTGGAGACCAGAAAAATAATTGAAAGAGCCAAAAGTGTCTTAATGCGCGCCAATAATTTGGATGATGAGACTGCTTATAACCTGATTCATAAAAAAAGCATGGATTCGCGGCGTTCCATGAAAGATATTGCGGAATCTATTTTGTTGGTGAACGATTTAAAGGACGGAACAAAAGCGAAATAAAGAATCTGTGCGGGCCGTAAGGCCATTAAATGTTTTAGCCCCATCGATGCGGCTAAAACAGGACGATGCAGTCCTCCTGACGACGGCAAGGCCGGGATAAGGGGGCTTTTTTATTCCTTATTATACATCGGGCGTTATAAGGTCAAGCGTCGGTCGTTTAAATTGCCAAAGACGGCAGGGGAGAAAGCAGATGAGAGGGAACCGGTGTCTAACAAAGAAAGGGAATGAGATGAAAACAGGACTATCAGTAATAGTTGTTGGCTTTTTGACTTTTGGGGGAGGCTTATCTTTTCCACCTACGGCTGTCGCCGAAACAATTCTAGGGGATTTCCTGAAAGACAACGATGTTGAGGTAGAAGTTTCCGGTACTATGGATTTTTTTAACAAATATGTTTGGCGGGGGTTTCTTCTGGATGATGATTTCGTGCTTCAGCCGGGGGTGACGATTTCCTCGAATGGGTTTGAAGGCGGTTTTTGGGGAAGCTGGGATCTGCAGTCCAAAGACACGCTGTCCTCCGACGAGGTAGACGGGTGGATCGGCTACAGCTTTGATTGTGGTTCTCTTGGAGAGACTTGGAGTAAAGTTGGCCTTTCCATCGGGCATACCTGGTATAATTTCCCCGAAGCCGATCTTTATTCCAAGGAGTTTTATTTCGGGGTATCTCTGGATACGTTTCTGTCCCCGTATTTAAAGTGGTATAACGATTATGAGGATGAAGAGCAGGGTGGTGCTGATGGTAATTATATTGTAGTGGGGATCGGCCATGGTTTTGATCTCCTTGAGGATTACGGCGTGAGCGTGGATCTTGGCCTGGAATACGGTTATAACGATAACGCCTTTATTGATGGGACGGGAAGTTATATCCTGACAACGGCAGGCGTTAACTTTCCATTGACCGACCAGCTTACCATGATCCCGAAGGTTGGCTTCAGCGCGCCTTTTGGCGATCTGAATTCGGGCGGCGGAAATGACCAGAATGAACAACTTTATGGAGGGGTGTCACTGGCGTTTTCTTTTTAACCGTCTTCCAACCGTAAAACAATAGAGGCGTGAAAGGGGAAAGGAGTTGGCGGCGCTTAAAGAAGCGAACCTTGCCGTGACGTTATTCACGAAGTCAATCTGTTGAAGGCGACGCGGGGGCGGCAAAGTTCTCAAATCAACCGGGTGCAGGACGGGAGATGTTTTTTTTCGTCCTGCACTGATCGGTTTGAGACAGCACCCATGATTTTTTCTGCGGAACAAAAGGAAGAAAATTTTTGGGGAGATAAAAATATTTTAGGAATCATTAGGCAGGCCAATGTCGGGGTTAAGGATGTTTTAGGCGTGCGGTTGAAAGAGCCGGTTGTGATATTTATTGTGAACACGCGCCCCGCGGTGGGTTAATTGGGAACGTTAATAATATAAATGATCATGAGACCTGATAAAAAAGATCACGCGCAGTTGATTTGTGATATTGGAGAACTCAGCGGGCTTTTTAAAGATTCGATGAGCCTTGAGGCCTTTCTGCAGGAAACTGTTAAGATGGTTGCCCGCCATATGGATTCCCATGTTTGCTCCATCTACCTTTTTTATGAAGATAGTGAGGACCTGGTTCTCCGCGCCACCACAGGATTGAATCCGAATTTCATCGGGAATGTTAAGCTGAAGCTTCATGAAGGTTTGACGGGCCTGGCGATGAAAGAGCTCCGTCCCATCTGCGAATGTAATGCCAGTAAGAACTCAAATTTCAGATATTTCCCAGGTCTTGGGGAGGAGCAATACGAATCGTTCCTGGCGATTCCTATGACCCGGGGGACCACCAGGATTGGTGTTATGGTTGTCCAAAACACGGCCTCAGATTATTTCTCCGAGGAAGATGTGAAGGTTTTGCGGGCCATCACTTCACAGCTCGCCAACACGATCGAGATGACCAAGCTTTTTCTGTCCTTGGGAGAAAAAGTTGAGCCCAGCAAAAGGTCCGTAGTGGGCAATGACCTAAAATTCATCAAGGGAAAGGTCGGGTCACCCGGTTTTGCGCTGGCGGACGCTTTTATTATTACAGAGGCGGCGGGGATGGCCCCCTACTGCCAGGAGCCGTTGGAACAATATACGTTGGAGGACTTCCAGTCGGCCCTTCGAACAACAGAAGAGCAGCTTAAAAATTTGGAGAAGCAGGGTGAAGAGAAACTTTCCGATGTCGCCGCTTTGATATTTTCAGCCCAAATCCTCATGCTGAAGGATAAAAGTCTGATAGACTCTATCACGCGACTGATCAGCGGAGGTCTGAATCCTGTCCGGGCCGTTGTCCAGGTTGTGGATGGATGCCTGCAGAGATTCGACAGTATTTCCAATGGTTACTTAAAAGAACGGAAGCAGGATGTTTTGGACGCTTGGAAAAGGCTGTTGGGTAACCTGATGGGAAAAGGGCACGAAATTCAGGGCAGCCAGGGGCGGATCGTGATTGCTAGCGAACTTTTTGCTTCTGATATTCTTAAGTTGTCCCTAGAAGGCGTGCAGGGGATTATTCTCCTCAGTGGCGGTGTGACTTCGCATCTTTCCATATTGGCACGGTCTTTGCAGATTCCGTTGATTATCGCGGAGGATTCCAGACTTCTTTGCCTGCCGCAAAAAACAAACATACTTATGGATGCGGAGCAAGGTAATATTTATATCAGGCCGTCTCAGGAAATCATCACAACCTTTAAAAGCAGGGAAGATGCCTCTCGGGCCACGCTCCGGCTAAAAAATAAGATGTCTCCCGAGACATATACCCGTGACGGCAGGAGGATTCTCTTAATGGCGAATATTAATCTTCTGGGGGATTTGAGGCTCGCGAAAGATTTTCAAGCGGAAGGCATAGGACTTTACCGGACGGAGTTCCCATATATTATCAGGAATGATTTCCCCGGGGAGGAAGAGCTGGCTTTTCTTTATCAAAAACTTGTTCGCGGTATGCCGGGCAAAGAAATAACGTTCCGCACGCTTGATATCGGCGGGGATAAAATATTGTCTTATTTTGAAGATCACGCCAAGGAAGCCAACCCGTTTTTGGGGATGCGGTCGATACGCTTTTCTTTAAAACATCAGGATATTTTCTCTCAGCAGATCAGGTCCATCTTGCGGGCGGGGCATGATATCAGGATTATGTTCCCCATGATCTCATCCCTGGATGAGTTCCTGGAAGCCAGAGGCATCGTGTGGGAGTGTATCGCGTCTTTAAAAAAAGAAAGAATCCCTCTCCAGGAGAACCCCAAAATAGGCATGATGGTCGAACTGCCGGCTGTTTTGGAAATTATCAATGAGTTGGCTGTTGAAGCAGATTTTTTCAGCATCGGCACAAATGATTTTATACAGTATATGCTTGCTGTTGACAGGACGAATGAAAAGGTGGCGGATCTTTATCTGGCGCATCATCCCGCGGTTTTAAGGTCGTTAAAGAAAATCGTGGAGGCGGCTAAAACCCATGATAAAGATATATCTATCTGCGGGGATATGGTCCATGAGGAAAAATATTTGAGATATCTGTTGGGGATAGGGATAAGAAAATTAAGCCTGAACCCGGTAGCCATTCCTAAAACACAAACAGCGATCAGAAGTATAGATATGCAGGAAGCCCGGGAGAGTGTGTCTGGAATTATTGAAGCCAAGACTATCGAGGATCTTTTCCAAAAGTTTATGGGGAAATCATATAGTTAGATCCATTTTATATAGTTGGTCGGGGATACAGTTCCCTGTCAGGGTTTTCCTGTAATCATTCGGCATGCCCGGGGGGGTATGTCCCCCGGACATGCCGAATTGAAAACACATTAGTCCTTGTGAATTAGGTGCTGTTTAAGGATCCCAGGGGGCATCTTGACGGTTTAAAAGGACTGTGATACACTTGTTGCGTTATGCGTGCTTATTCGATGAATTTAAACAGCCTTTTTCTCGGTTTGCTCCTATCTCTATTGAGATAGGCCGTGAGAAGGGGTGTGTTTATTCATTGAATAGAAAATGATTAAAAAATTTGAGCCACCGCTTCTTAACGAGGCCGGTGGCGTTTTTTTTGGGGGGAAGGACACCCGGCCTCGTCTTGAAGGAGCCGCTGGCGTAAAAGAAAGGCGGGGTATTATGAGAAAAGTTAAAATGCCGTTCAAACATTATCGTCCTTATCCTAGTGTGACTCTCCCGGACCGCCAATGGCCTGAAAGGGTCATGACAAAAGCGCCTGCTTGGTGCAGCGTTGACCTGAGGGATGGCAATCAGGCCTTGAGTGTCCCGATGCGTGTCGAAGAAAAGATTATGATGTTTGAGCTCCTGGTGGCGATCGGCTTCAAGGAGATTGAAGTGGGATTCCCGTCGGCCTCCACTGTCGAGTATCAATTTGTCAGAAAGCTGATTGAAGAGCGCCGGATTCCTGATGATGTTACCATTCAGGTGCTGACACAGGCCCGGGAGCATCTGATCAGGAAAACTTTTGATTCCGTTCGGGATGCCGGTAAAGCCATTATCCATGTGTACAATTCGACCTCAAGAGTGCAGCGGGAGGTCGTTTTTGGAAAGAATAAATCCGAGATAAAAGACATCGCCGTCAAGGGAACGAAATTAATCCGGTCGTTAAAAGACGCGGCCGGGAATGCCGGGATACGTCTGGAATATTCCCCGGAAAGTTTTTCCGCCACGGAATTGGATTACGCGCTTGATATATGTTCTTCGGTCATGAAGGCGTGGGGTCCTGCTTCTGATGACAAAATAATTATCAATTTGCCCGCGACCGTTGAACTGTCCACGCCCAACGTTTATGCGGACCGCATTGAGTGGTTCTGCCGGCATATCCCCCACAAAGAATCCGTTATTATCAGCGTGCACACGCACAATGACAGGGGGACCGCCGTGGCTGCCGCTGAATTAGCCGTCATGGCAGGTGCCCAGCGCGTCGAAGGGGCTTTGTTCGGAAATGGGGAGCGAAGCGGTAATATGGATATCGTGACAATGGCTTTGAATCTTTTCAGCCAGGGCGTGGACCCAGAGCTTGATTTCTCGGATATGAATAAAATCGCGGATGTCTACAGAACATGCACCCAGATGGCCATCCCTCCGCGGCATCCATACGCCGGAGAACTGGTGTATACCGCTTTCTCCGGGTCGCACCAGGACGCGATCAATAAAGGGCTGAAAGCTCAAAAGGAAAAAGAAGGTGATTGTTGGGATGTCCCGTATCTCCCGATTGACCCGGCGGACATCGGTCGGGCCTATGAGGCCATTATCCGCATCAACAGCCAGTCCGGGAAAGGCGGCGTGGCTTATGTCATGGAAAATGATTGGGGCTTCCATATCCCCAGGGAGATGCAGCCTGAGTTCTCACGGGTTATACAAGAAAGAACGGAAAGCGCCGGGAAGGAACTGTTATCCCGGGAGATCAGGAACTGTTTTGACCAGGAATACATAAGCCGGCCGGGGCGGTTTCGGTTGCAATCCTGTGCGATTCATTCTGACAATGAAGACTGCCGGGACACCGTTGTCTATGCTCTGATGCAGGATGGGGGGCAGGACATAGAAATCCGTGCCCGAGGCAACGGGCCTGTCGACGCCTTTGTGTGGGGAATGAGGGAGCGTTTGAATGTCCCCTTGGATGTGGTGTGTTATTCGGAGCACGCCCTCGCGAAAGGGGCGGACGCGGAGGCGGTCGCTTACATCGGGATAAGAATCCTAAATGGCAGGATTGTATTCGGTGTCGGGATTGATGCCAATATAAGCCTAGCTTCCATTAGGTCGGTTTTGAGCGCCATCAATCGGATATAGTCCGCGCGGGCGACCATGGGCCGGGGTATTCCCGGGGTCCCTCCGCTGCCGCGGGCTTGGTCCCGGTTTCGGTTTTTAACCTTTTTTTTAATGGTTTTTTGGTATGATGAGGAGCTTAGAAGAAATGCAGCCACTTCAGGGGAAGGCTAAATTTATGGAAGGAGGGGATACTATGACAGCGTTTAATCCTCCTTCGCATTCATCCCTGGCCTTTAGGCCAGGGATGAATGCGAAGGAGCTTCGGGGAGGGCTCAGGGAGCCCCGGCCTTTAGGCCGGGGGAGAGCCGCCACATATTTAATCATTGTGTTCGCGGCCGTTTTAATGACGGGCGGCCGGTGCGCTTCCGCCGGAGACAAGCCGTATGCAGACGGCTTGTTTGAAGGGGAACACTCGTTTGTCCGCGTGCGCGTTCGTGTCAAGGACGGGAAGATCGAAGATATTAAAATATTAGAGCATGGGGGCGGCGGCGAAGAGTATGAAAAAATGATAGAGCCTTTAAAAGTGAAGATCATCGAGAAACAGTCCACAGACGTTGACGGGGTGACCGGGGCAACGGTCAGCAGCGATAATTTAAAGAAGGCGGTGGAGAACGCGCTGCGTCAAAAAGACCAGGTTTCGTCTCCTTGACTTCACTGGATGGAGAAAATTATACCTGCTTTTTGAACTATCCCGCGGGGGAGAAAATATGTCCGGAGAAAATGCTGGTAAATAGAGTGAATTTTATAGGCGGGAATGATATAATTTTTTAAAATTAACGGGATGGCGATGGGGTTCGCCGGATAAACCGCCTCAACAGGGCTGATAACCCCTACTTTCATACAAAGGGGGGATCTGTTTATGTTGAGGTTTTTTATTATAGCCTTGGGCGGGGCCATCGGAAGCCTTGTGCGCTATGTGATCAGTGGGCTGGACTACCGTATTTCTATGGGGGTTTTTCCGGTCGGCACTTTAGTGGTGAATGTGACCGGATCATTTATGATCGGTTGCGTTTGGAGTTTTGTGGAGCGTTTCGCGGTTCCGCCGAATATCCGGCAGTTTATTCTTGTCGGTATTCTGGGCGGCTATACGACCTTTTCCACGTTCAGCCTGGAGACATTCAATTTGATCCGGGAGGGAGAATATCGAATTGCGGTCATGAATGTTGTGCTTTCCGCCGTGATAGGGGTCGGCGCTGTTTTGTTGGGGTATATGCTTTCCAGGGTTCTTATGAATGCATTCAAATAGAGGAGGCGGGCCATGAAGTTGCCGGAGGAAGGGACGCTATTAAGGATTTTCATCGGAGAAACAGACCAGTATCAAGGCAAAGCTTTGTATGAACAGATCGTGATGAAGGCCAGGGAGCTTAATCTTGCCGGGGCGACCGTAATCCGGGGCATTATGGGATTTGGCGCAGACAGCAGAATGCATAGCGCAAAGATACTACGCTTGTCTGAAGATCTTCCGGTTATTATTGAGATTGTTGACACGGAAGAGAAGCTTAACACGATTATCCCTTTTCTCGATGAGGTTGTTACGGAGGGATTAATGACGCTTGAAAAGGTGCGGGTGATTAAGTACCGGCATAATGCCGGGAGGTGTTCTTAGGGCTCAAGCGGAAAAGAGTTCCTTCCCAGCGTTCCCTTTCCCACGAGGCGCTTCCGGGATGCGGTTTCAAAATAGGCTAAAGGGGTTGAAGAGACCCCATGGATGGGGATATAATACTTTCCATCCGCCGGTTTCGTTTTGTATTCTTTGGAGAGTCTATCCGCATCCTGGAAAGGAGTTGAGCCGTGGACATGAAGATTTTGGACTACGCCTTTTTGGGAAACCGTATTTCGGATTTCCTCGCTGCCGTGTTAACATCCTTCATCAGCTTATTGGTTGTCAGGATTGTCATCCGCGCCGTTATCCACCATTTTAAAAGATTCGCGCAGAAGACTAAAACAGAATTTGATGATTTTATTGCCAAAATTCTGGAGAAGGTCGCCCTGCCGTGCCTGTATTTGACCTGTCTTTATCTTGGTTTAAAAGTTTTGAAGTTTTCTACCGGACTGGACGGAATTCTCAACGCCTTGCAGCTTGCCGTTATTTTGTTTTTCGTGTCCCGCACCGCCATTCTGCTGCTGGCCTACGGCCTGAAGGTGTATCTGGCCCGGCGCGAGGACGACCCAGGCCTGGTCAGAAGTTTCGACGGCATTTTTAATGTGCTCAAACTTTTGATATGGGCGCTGGCGTTTGTCGTATTCCTGGATAATATCGGCTTTAAAGTTTCCACCATGATCGCCGGCTTGGGGATCGGCGGTATCGCTGTTGCCATTGCCGCCCAGACGCTCCTGAAGGATTTTTTCAGTTATTTTTCCATTGTGTTTGACCGGCCTTTTAAACTGGGGGATTTTATTATCATCGGTGATTATATGGGCACGGTCGAATACATCGGCATAAAAACCACCCGCCTCCGCAGTCTGGGAGGAGAGCAGCTTATTTTTTCCAATACGGATTTGACGGACTCGCGGGTGCGTAATTATAAACTTATGGAGAAAAGGCGTGTTTTATTCCGTTTTGGCGTCACGTATGAAACGTCTCTGAGCCTGCTGAAGGAAATCCCCCAAATCATTGAGGCGATCATTAAGGATACGAAAGACACCGTTTTCGACCGCGCGCATTTTTTCAGCTATGGGGATTTTAGCCTGATATTTGAAGTCGTTTATTACGTGGCCGGTCCTGATTATAATAAATATATGGATATTCAGCAGGATATTAATTTCGCGATTAAGGCCGAATTTGAGAAAAAAGGGATTAATTTCGCCTATCCCACGCGGACGCTTTATGTTCAGAAAACTTGACGGTTTATTATTGAGAGGAGGGGGATATGTTTTGTTTTACGGGTCACAAGAAGGGGGCGGTTGAATGCGTGTTTGTCCTGCTGGCGTTCTGTTTATTCCTTCTCGGGGGGATAGTGCAGGCCCAGGAGAAGTTTTCGGATATTGATCATGTCCTTGCTATCGTTTTTGAGCACGCGCGTAATTATCCCCCGGATTTTATTTCGGAAGCGCAAAGGGATGACGTCGAGGGGCTTCTTCGGGATGCCCTGGATCAGTTGGAGCGGATGCTGAAAAACAACGGCCCTGACCGGGAGGTTTTATTCCGGCTTGGGAAAGCGAGTGCGTTCGCCTATAATCTGGACATCTCCGGAAGCCGCCAAAAAACAGACGAATATTTTGGACAATTATTCCGGCTGGAGCCCGATGATGCCGAAGGGCATCTGTATTACGGCCAGCATCTTTCCGGGCGGGGGGACTTTGAAGCCGCCCTGAAGCACCTTCAGATAGCCGCGGAGGGCGGGCAGGAGATCGCTTTGAATATGATCGGTTTGACGTATTTGCAGATGGGGCAGCCGGATGAGGCTAAAAAATATTTCGAGGAACTTTTGAAGCAACATCCCGGGGACCCGCAGCTCCGGATGTTGCTGGATTCTCTGTCGACGGACGGAGAGTATGAATATAAGTTGATGAAGGAATAGACGGGACTCTTCCCGGATTCCGTCCGGGGAGCTCTTTTGAATAAAATCATCGGTATTCCCTATGATTTTCCAAGAGTCATGATTTGTGTTTAAAGGAGAAAGCATATGCACATGGCGGATGCTTTAATCTCTCCGGCTGTTGGCGCCACGCTGTGGGCGGCTTCAGCGGGGTTAATCGGGTACAGTTCCAGGAAATTCGAGGAAGAGGCGGATGACCGCAAGGTTCCCCTCATGGGTGTGTTGGCCGCGTTTATTTTTGCGGCCCAGATGATTAATTTTAGCATCCCGGCTACAGGTTCAAGCGGGCATTTGGGCGGGGGCATGATCCTGGCGATCCTTCTTGGGCCGTTCTCGGCCTTTTTGGCCGTCGCATCTGTGCTCGTGGTGCAGGCGCTCTTTTTTGGGGACGGCGGCCTTCTGGCGTTGGGGTGCAATATTTTCAATCTCGGTTTTTTCCCCTGTTTCGTGGCCTATCCGTTTGTTTACCGTAAAATCGTCAGAAATAATCTAACGCAGGGGAAAATTGTGGCTGGTTCCCTGGCGGCGGCCGTTATCGGGCTGCAAATGGGAGCGTTCGGCGTCGTCTTGGAGACACTTTTTTCCGGGGTCACGGAACTGCCGTTTGTCACGTTTGTCCTGTTGATGCAGCCGATTCATTTGGCCATTGGCATTGTTGAAGGCCTTGTGACAGCGGCCGTGGTTCTTTTTGTCTTTAAAGCAAGGCCGGAGATTCTTTATGCGGTAACCCGCGTTGAACCGATCGGCGCGGTGAATATGAGGACAGTTCTTGCTGGATTGCTGGCGGCAACACTTATTTCCGGGGGAGCGTTGAGTTGGTTTGCCTCCAGCCATCCTGACGGCCTGGAATGGGCCATGCTTCAAACATCCGGGAAAGAAGAGTGGGCAAGCCCTTTAGGGCTTCACGCTTCTTTGGAGTCTTTGCAGGAGAAAACAGCGTTTTTGCCTGATTATGGATTTAAAAAGGCCGGGGTGAACGTTACTCCGGAACCGTTGTCCGGCCCGTCGTGGCCTGCGGTTGATGCCGGGACTTCCGTGTCGGGGTTGATGGGGGGAGGCTTGACCCTCCTGATGACTGTTTGTATAGGATGGGGACTCCGGCGGCGGGAAAGGACCGCGGCATAGATTTGACTCTCAAGGGATGGGGGAGTGTGTCTGCGGTTTAAGCGCCTGTTTTTAATTCCGTTCATAGGGTTTTCGCATGAATAATATTGGAAGAAATTATTTTGACCTTGGATATATGGATATTCTGGCCCGGGGCCGCAGTCCATTACACCGGTTAGACCCTCGCGCCAAACTGATCACGACTTTATTGTTTATCATAACCGTGGTTTCCTTCGGGAAATACACGCTGTTGGCGCTTATTCCTTTTTTGATGTATCCGGTCTTCCTGGTTTCTGCCGGCGGGTTGCCAGTGGGATATTTTATGAAAAAAATTTTGACGGTCCTGCCGTTCGCCCTTCTGATGGGGATCTTTAATCCTCTAATAGACAGAACGATCGTTGCTCGTGTCGGGGCCATAGGAATCTCCGGTGGTTGGGTGTCTTTTCTATCCATCCTGGTACGCTTTTTATTGACAGCCAGTTCGGCGTTGTTGCTGATAGCTTTGACCGGGTTTAATGCGGTGTGCGGGGCTTTAACCAAGCTCGGCGTTCCGAAGCCTTTTGTCGTCCAACTGATGTTTTCTTACCGGTATCTTTTTGTCTTGGCCGACGAAGCGCACCGGATAGAGCGCGCCCGGGCGCTCAGGTCCTCTCCTGCCGGGAGGGTGCGCACTAAGACTTTTTCTTCGATGACCGGGCATTTGCTGTTACGTACATTTGAGCGTGCCGAACGCATTTACCGGGCCATGAATTGCCGGGGGTTTGACGGCCAGGTTCGTATGCTTCAGCCGGGCCGGATGAGCGTCCGGGACCTCGGTTTTATGGCGGGATGGGCGTTTTTGTTTTTTGCCTTCCGTCTTTATAATATTCCCCTGACGCTGGGAGAATGGCTTCGGGGGGCGGTCAGATGAGCCATCATATCGTTGAAGCCAGAGACGTGCATTATGTTTATCCGGATGGTACGGAAGGGTTAAACGGGGTCTTTTTTCACATCACGCACGGAGAGTCCGTGGCCTTGGTGGGTGAAAACGGGGCGGGCAAATCAACGTTGTTGCTGCATCTCAACGGATGTTTAATGCCAACCCGGGGAGAGATACGCATCGGGGGTTATCCTGTCTCATTAAAGACGCTGGGCGTTGTCCGGCGTTCGGTTGGAATGGTTTTTCAGAATCCTGATGATCAGTTATTTATGCCGACGGTGTTCGACGATGTGGCTTTTGGCCCTTTGAATTTGGGGCTTGACGGGCATGAGGTGGAGAGCCAGGTCATGCAGGCTCTTGAAACCGTGGGGGCGGCTCACTTGAGGGGACGTCCGCCTTATCGGCTTTCTCAGGGGGAAAAAAGGGCGGTGGCTATCGCGACTGTTTTGGCGATGTCTCCGGATATCCTGGTCCTAGACGAGCCGACATCCAGCCTGGATCCTGCCTCACGCAGACGCCTGATAGAGTTATTAAAAAGTTTTCGTCACACTAAGATTATTGCCACGCATGATTTGGACATGGCCGCGGATCTTTGTGAACGCGTGCTTGTTCTTCATCAGGGCCGGATTATCGCGGACGGCCCGATGCAGGAGATATTGTGTGATGAAAACGTGTTATACCAGAGTAATCTTGAAAAGCCGTTGCGGCTTCAACAATGCCCGATATGCGGTTCGGGGAAAGAAGGAGAATGTGATGAAAAGAAATTTGATGTTTCTGATCATAGTCGCGGGATTTCTTAGCGTTTGTGTTGCTCCGGCAAAGGCGGAAGGGGAGGGAGGGAAAAGTCATCTTGATCAATACCCGGGTGTCGGCGGGCTTTTTCGCTGGGGGATGAGCGTTGCGGAGATAGAGAAGGTGTCGGATGAGCCGGTCACGTCTATTGGGCCGGATAAGTATCAGGCGTCGTTTTTGGCAGGCCAGTTGAAGATGAACGCCGTCTGTGTTGTCACAGACCGGGGGCTTGAAGCCCTGGCGTTACAATTTGATATTACGCCGGAAGAATATTCCCGTCTTGTGGAGCGTTTAAAGGATCTTTACGGGGATCCCCGTGCTGTTGACAGCGAGATGGGGGCGGTCCAGTGGAGGGATGGGTTCAATGACACCGGTGTTGTCGTCGTGGGGGAACAAAATGGTCATTATTCTGTCTTAGCCGGCCTTCGATGGTTACGGGAGTCTGTTATCATAAAGGACCTTGCGCCGGGCAAAATATCATCTCTTGAGGGGGTTACATTAGGCATGACTCAGGAGCAGTTTCTGGCGCAGTATAAGCATTTTAGAGCGGAGAAATTACCCCGGGAAGGGGACATGCTGGCCACGACCGAAATCTTTAAAAGCTCCCTAACGGTCAATTTGCATCCCGCAGAGGCTTTTTTTGAGTTTAATCAGGACCGGCTGGATAATATCGTGATTTATGTGTCCGTAAAACCTGAGGAACAAGATTCCGGGAACGTGTTTTTAAATCATTTGGGTTTTTTGAGTGATTTGTACGGGAGCCCGGTGGAAGAAGCTCCTGATAGGGTAACCTGGAATGATGGGAAAACTGAGTTGAGATTTGGTGCGCATCCTTTGGGAGAATTTGTTATCTCCTGGGAGTTGTTGCCTTGAGTGTGATGCAGGGAATGTCGTGGGGGATATTGTTCAGTCCCCTGAAGGGGATTGATTTGCATGTCATCAAATGAAATGAGATGAATGATCGTTCCAATGCCGATCCCTGCGTGATAACGCCGCGATTTTATTTTTAAACCGTTTAGGAGAATTCCAAATATGTCAAAATATTGTTCCCTGGGCGTTTCGATGAAGGCTGGTCCTTTTAAAATTTTGGTAGAAAAAGGTTTTAGCTCAATCCCAATTGGAAGATAGAAAAATTTTGGAATTGTATTGAATTAACGGAGTAAAAAAAATAATATTATTTAAAATAATCTTTTTTAGAATTAATCCTAAAGCGGGGGGGGGAATGAAAAAAATAATAGTAATTTTCCTGCTGGCGTGTTTTTCAACCATCCTGGGAGGAATAGCCTCTGCGACGAATTCGGAAGAAGCGATGACGATGGAAGAATTGTTATCGATGGATATCGGAGAGTTGTTGGAAATCCCCGTTGTTTCTACTGCAACACTGAGAGAACAGAGCGGTACCAGCGCCCCCGCCGCTATCAATGTGCTTTCGGGTGATGAAATTAAAAGACGCGGATACCGTACTATAAAGGACATGTTGGAAGACATCCCCGGATGGGCGGATGTTTCTGATGCCAATGAAATTATCGCTGCCGTCAGGGGTATGTATGCCAGCACGACGAATAAAGTCCTGGTTATGATCAACGGCCACAGGATGAACGATTTGAACCTGGGGCGTTATAACCTGGATCAATTTTTGGGGGTTGACATTATTGAACGCGTAGAGTTTATCAAGGGGCCCGGTTCGGTTTTGTACGGTAACGGTGCGCTGATAGGCGTCATTAATATCATTACCAAAAAAGGCAGTGATGTTGACGGCACCTATGTGGACAACAAGATGAGGTTCTACAACGGCAACATGGATTACGAATCGAGCGTTACGTGGGGGAATAAAAATGACAAATTGGAATCTCTTTTCAATTTTACCTTTCTGGATGCTAAAGGCGATGAAATCAAACAGTCTGCTTCCCTGGAAAAAGTGCCTGTTGGCCAGACGCAGCAGGGCGGGGTCGTTTATTACAATAAATATCCCAGAAATTATTCCATGTTTGGTTCGTTGACTTACGATCAGATGAGTCTTGATATTCGCCGGGAACATTACACGCGGGCCACTCCCCGCGCCCCCAATTTGAGCTTTTATGTGTATAATGACGAACCGCTAAAGAATGAGTATCAGGAGGATATTACCTATCTTGATTTTAAATATGCTATCCCTCTTAGCGAAACTTCAAAATTCACTCTGAATCCCGGCGTTACATGGTACGAACTTGATGAGCTTTCGTGGATTAGCAGTTACGGCCCCAATTATCTGCCTCCGTACGGGACGGTTTCCGGGCAGAGCACTCGATATGAACAATATCAGTTTAAGGCGACTTACGAAAATCAGCTTAGAAGCAATGTGAATTTGATTGCCGGGATTGATTCGCTTTTTGCGGATTTCCGTGATATGAATGCCGTCACCGGCAGCACCGGCACCGCCCCCTGGGCAAAGACAGCGAGTCCCAGCGGATCGTGGCTTTTGGCGGGTGGATTCGGACAATTGGTATGGTTGCCGATCAAGCCTTTGGAACTCACTTTTTCGGGCCGGGTGGATACTTTCGAACATTTCGCCGACCCGGATTTTTCCAAACGATTCGGCGCGGTCTATACGGTTTCAGAAAAATTGACGGCAAAATTGCTGTACGGGGAATCCTTTCTTTCTCCCCAGTGGGCCCATCTTAACCCGCTTACGGCCGGTGCTTTTAGTGCAAACCCTAATTTAAAACCGGAAACATTTAACAGCTGGGATCTGATTTTTGACCTGAACCTGGAGAAAACCTCTTTTAACCTTGATTTCTTCCGCAATCACCTGGAAAATTTGATAACGACTGGTTCTGCCTACGCGTATGTGAATTCGGGGGAAAACACATATCAGGGGTTCGAGCTGACAGGGAAATACAGTCCTATAAAGAAGCTTGGTTTTGAAGGAAGTTATAGTTATGTCGTCGATGAGGGAAACACCTCTGATGCTTCGCTGCTTTTCGGTTCCATTAAAAATATACCGACCAGCATCTACCGGTTGGGGTTAAGATGTGTCCCATTGAATCGGCTGCAAATTTATCTCTGGGGAAGAGCTTATTCCCAGGTGCGGACCTCGGATGCGATTACGAACGAAAACAGGATTAAATCCTGGGCCACGATGGATATGACGATGAATTACACATTAAAAGATTTTGATTTTCAACTTAAATTGAGCAATCTTTTTGATAAATATTATGAGGTGGGAGGGGCGGTGAATCGGCCTCTTGCCAGGCCGGGGCGGGCCGTAGAGGTTTCTGTGGGATATAAATTTTAAGATTTATCGCCGGAGCAATCCCCCGGCAACAAAAAGAAACCCTCCAGTGATCTGGTTTCCCGGGACAGGTTTATAATGCTTTTATTATAAATTTATTAACTAAGATATTTAATTTTTCGAATAACTCGTTCATCATGACGACCGTATTATAAAGTTTTTCTGCGCTTTGGGTATTCGTTGCTGTGACCGATGAGTTTTCCTCCATGGAAGCCGCTTGGCCTTCCACTTTTGAAGATATTTTGTCAATATGCTTTGTAACTTCTATCATATTGTCAACTATTTGATTAAGTTCCTCACTTAACTGATTCGCTAACATTGAACCCGTTGAAACCATTTTTGAACTTTCGGCCATCAGGCTGTTAATTTCATTCGCTGAAACAGCGCTGTCCTCTGCGAGTTTCCGCACTTCATCGGCCACTACGGAAAACCCTTTCCCGTATTCTCCCGCCCGAGCGGCTTCTATCGCAGCATTAAGAGCCAGAAGATTAATCTCTTTTGCAATATCCGTTATAATGCCAACGGCATTCTTAATTTGGGTAGAGCTTTTTTTAATGGAATTCATCGCATCAATAGTTTTCGTCATGCTATTTTTCATGTCCAAAGTATTTTTCGCTGTTTCTTTCGAAATATCATTAACGCGATTGGCATCCGCGGCGGCTTCCTGGATAGAACTCGAAAAATTTTCAAAACTTGCCGATTGTTGCTGCGCCCCTGATAGAATGGTCCGGGCAATATCGCCGAAAACATTCGATGATTCTTTTATGTTACGAGTACATTCTTTCACCTGAGAGACAGTCGATTCAATATTGTTGATAAATAAGTTGAAATATCTTGCCAGATCACCCATTTCATTTTTTGACTCAAAAGATATCCTTTGAGTAAGATCCCCATTGCCAATATCCATAAAGAGCCGCTTGAGCCATTCAATGGAAGTGGATATCTTATTGCCGATACATATTCCTATCAATACAGAAACTCCGATTAAAAACAGCATAATTATTAAAGAAATAACAATGAATTTTATGAGTTGGGAATTCATTTGAAGCAAATCTGATTGAATAAAGATTGTCCCGATCTTTTCCCCCTCTGACATAAGATTTTGGAATAAATTCAGAGACTGTGATGTGAATTCATAACTGTTTTCCTTAATTGTAACAGGAAACTTCAGCGAAGCATTTTTATCGCGTACATAAGTGGCAAAAGGAGTTGTTCCCTCGGTATAAAGACATGCGGAAATAATATGCGGATTGGTGTGCAGGGCCGATAAAACCTCTTCTGCGGTAGACACGTCATTAAACAAAATAGCTGAAACCGCATTTTCACCTAAAACTTGCGCAAGAGTTTGGATGTTTTTTGGTAATTCCCTGTGAAAATTTGTAATATCAATCACAATATAGCTCAAGCAGGCAAGAAATAACACGAAAACACATGTGACTGTAATCACAAGGGCAATAATATATTTTACAGATAAGTCACGAAATATTTGCAATTTATTTTATCTCGTTTGCAAATTTAAGAAGTTGAGAACTGACCGTTAACCCATTTCCCCGCGCCAAAGTGGCATTTATATCAAAAACAACTTTGCCGTCACTCATTTTAAAACCTATCATTCTGACCTGCCCCCATTAGTTGTGCCAAAAGTTGTGAGAGTTTAATGGCGACGGCTG
>CAZAXH010000021.1:0-21971 GCA_964489065.1 uncultured Planctomycetales bacterium
GTTAAGTGATGCGGGGATTAACTGGGTGAGTGTGAATGATTTAAGCGATGCGGGGGTCAACTGGCTGGATATAGAGGTGTTGAGTGAAAGAGGGATCAACTGGATGAATATCGGGGATATGAGTGATACGGGGATCAACTGGGCGAATATCGGGGAGTTGTCCTCGAGCGGGGTGAACTGGCTGAACATCAGTGAGATGACGACGAGCGGTCTGAACTGGGCGAACGTGGGTGAGATGTCATCGAGCGGAGTGAACTGGGTGAATATCGGGGAGATGAGCGCGACGGGGATCAACTGGGCGAATATGAGTGAACTGACAACGAGCGGAGTGAACTGGGTGAATGTGGGAGAGATGACGACGCAGGGGATCAACTGGCTGAATATCGGGGAGATGAGCGATGCGGGAGTGAACTGGCTGAGTATCGGGGAGATGAGCGACAGCGGGATCAACTGGTTGGATATTGATGTGATGACGAGCACGGGCATAAATTGGCTGAGCATGGCGGAGATGAGCGATGCGGGTATCAATTGGATGAATATCGGGGAGTTGAGCGACAGCGGGATCAACTGGACGGATATCGATATGATGACGAGCACAGGGATTAACTGGGCGAATGTCGGAGAAATGTCATCGAGCGGAGTCAACTGGGTGAACCTCGGAGAATTAACTTCGAGCGGAGTCAATTGGACCAGCATAGGAGATATGACAAGTAGCGGGGTCAATTGGGTGAATGTTGGGGAGATGAGTTCGACCGGGATTAATTGGGCGAATATGGGTGAGATGTCGCGCAGTGGAGTGAATTGGGCGAATATGGGTGAGATGTCGACGCAGGGGATCAATTGGGTGAGCATCGGGGAGATGAGTGACGCGGGGGTGAACTGGGTGAGCATCGGGGAGATGAGCGACAGCGGGATCAACTGGGTGGATATCGATGTGATGACGACGCAGGGGATCAACTGGATGAATATCGGGGAGATGAGCGATGCGGGGGTGAACTGGCTGAGTATTGGGGCGATGAGCGACAGCGGGATCAACTGGGCGGATATCGATGTGATGACGAGCACAGGCATTAACTGGGCGAATGTCGGAGAGATGTCCTCGAGCGGAGTCAACTGGGTGAACCTCGGAGAATTAACTTCGAGCGGAGTCAACTGGACCAGTATAGGAGATATGACGAGCAGCGGAGTCAACTGGGTGAATATCGGGGCGATGAGCGACAGCGGGATCAACTGGGAAAATATCAGCGAGCTGTCCTCGAGCGGGGTGAATTGGATGAATATGGGGGAAATGACAACCCGGGGTGTCAACTGGGCGAATATCGGGGAAATGTCGTCCAGTGGGGTGAATTGGATTAATATTGGGGAGATGTCGTCAACAGGGATTAATTGGAACAATCTGGGTGAATTGTCAGCTTCCGGAATTAATTGGGTCAGCATGAGCGTGATGACATCCTCCGGGATTAACTGGCTGAATGTCGGGGAATTAAGCGATGCGGGCATTAACTGGGCCGATATCAACGTGATGAGCCGCTCGGGAATCAATTGGAAAGATATCGATATTTTATCTGATGCCGGGATCAACTGGGGGAACGTTAATGAATTAAGTGAAGCGGGCATCAATTGGAGTGACCTTGATGCTATGACGTCTCAATCCATCAACTGGATGAGCTTGAGTGTCATGACGCAAGCCGGGGTGAATTGGTTGGACATCGATGTCCTTTCCGATGCAGGGATTAATTGGAATGACCTGGAGGACTTAACGGCAACCGGCATTAATTGGAAAGATATCAATGTATTATCGAATGCGGGAGTGAATTGGCTTAATATCGGTGACATGAGTGATGCGGGTATCAATTGGGAAAGTTTCGGAGAAATGGGCGCTCGAGGTATCAACTGGCAGAATATCAGTGATATGAGTTCTACGGGGATCAACTGGGCGAATATCGGGGAGCTCTCATCAAGCGGTGTGAACTGGGTGAGTATCAGTGATATGAGTTCTACGGGGATCAACTGGGCGAATATCGGGGAGTTGTCATCGAGCGGGGTGAACTGGATGAATATCGGAGAAATGAGTTCGGCGGGTGTTAACTGGGGTAATATCGGTGAATTATCTTCGACAGGGATCAACTGGATCAATATAAGTGAATTGACGACACAGGGGATCAACTGGCTGAGTATCGGCGAATTAACGGATGCGGGGATCAACTGGAAGGATGTTGACGTCTTGTCGGATGCGGGGATCAATTGGAAAGATATCGACGTTTTATCGGATGCGGGGATTAACTGGCAGAACATCTACGAAATGTCTTCTTCCGGAATTAATTGGCTGGATATTGATGTGATGAGCGGCACGGGAATTAACTGGGTGAATGTCGGTGATATGAGCGCCACCGGGATAAACTGGGCGAATATCGGAGAGCTGTCCTCGAGCGGGGTAAACTGGCAGAACATTAGTGAGATGACGACGAGTGGGTTGAACTGGGCGAACGTGGGTGAGATGTCATCGAGCGGAGTGAACTGGGTGAATATCGGGGAGATGAGTTCCGTGGGAATTAACTGGAAGGATATTAATGAATTGAGCATAAGAGGCATTAACTGGATGAACGTTAGCGAGCTGACAACGTCTGGCATTAACTGGGCGGACTTCGGTGTGTTGACACAGGCGGGCATCAACTGGGGTGGTATTGACGCTTTGGCGGATGCGGGGGTGAATTGGAAGGATATCGATGTTTTGTCAGATGTTGGGGTCAATTGGCAAAATATCTATGAAATGTCTTCCTCGGGAGTTAATTGGCTTGATATTAATGTCTTAAGTGAAGCAGGGATTAATTGGGAAAATATCAGCTTTATGAGCACGGCGGGAATCAATTGGCTGGATATTGACCGGTTGAGTGATGTCGGCGTGAATTGGCAGAGCATTGATATTTTAAGTGATAGCGGTATTAATTGGACTGAAATTAATGTGATGAGTGATGCGGGGATCAATTGGAACAGTATTCAGCAGTTAAGCAGCAGCGGGATCAACTGGGATGATATAACGCGGATGAGTGAGTCTGGTATAAATTGGATCAGTATTAATGATATGACTGAAGCGGGGATCAACTGGAAGGACCTCGACATGCTGACTTCCCAGCAGATTAATTGGACCAGTATTGCCGATATGTCTGATTCGGGAGTTAACTGGTTAAACATCAACGAGATGTCCGGGATGCATATTAATTGGATTAATATTGCTGATATGTCAACCAGCGGAATCAACTGGGACGATATTCGTTCGATGGCTCAACAGGGGGTCAACTGGGCTAATATTGGTGAATTGTCGGCGACCGGCATTAATTGGACAAATATCGGCGAGCTGACCGACGCCGGTATTAATTGGACGAGTATCAGCAACATGTCGGATTCGGGTGTGAACTGGGATGATATTGCTGTATTAAGCGACGCCGGTATTAATTGGAAGGATATCGATGTGCTTTCGGATGCTGGGATCAATTGGGCGGATGTCGATGTGCTGACGGGGTCCGGTATTAATTGGGCCAGTATTTATAACCTCAGTGGCGCGGGGGTCAACTGGTTGGACATTAATGTGATGTCTGATGCCGGGATTAACTGGATAGATATGGAGGTAATGACGAGTAAAGGCGTGAATTGGGTGAGTATGAATTTGATGAGCAGTGCCGGGATTAATTGGACCAGCATAGGGTCTTTATCAGGCGCCGGGATCAATTGGGATAATATTAACCTTATGAGCGTTTCTGGAGTCAATTGGGACAATTTGGGAGAATTATCGGCTTCGGGAATTAATTGGCACGATATGAGCACGTTGACCGAGGCCGGTATTAATTGGGCGGATATACAGGCACTCAGTTCCAGCGGCGTCAATTGGAATTCAATTAACGAGTTAACGCGTGCGGGTATCAATTGGGATGATATGACACGACTGAGTTCCGCTGGAATTAACTGGCAGGATATCGGAGTCATGGCCACAGCCGGAGTGAACTGGGGTAATATCGGCGTCATGACCAGCGCGGGGGTGAATTGGCTGGATATTGATGTGATGAGCGATGCGGGGATTAACTGGAAGGATTTGGCGGTTATGAGTTCTGTTGATATGAACTGGACAGATATGAGTCTTATGACCAATGTCGCCGTGAACTGGCTTGACCTGACCGAGATGACCGGCGCTGGAGTGAATTGGGTCGATATGGGAATCACTTCGACATCCGGGATCAATTGGTCAGATTTAGCGGCGATGACTTCAGCCAATATTAATTGGGGTGATATTGCCTATCTCGCGGAGCACTCTCAAGAACTCGTTACGAATGTCGCTTCTATTTTGAGCGTCGTTACGACCCTTAATAACAATATAGGAGATCCCAGCGATACCGCGGCTGACGGTACTCTCTTCGGGGTTCTCAACGGGCTGGATGTGACGGCGTTGACAGAGGCTATTGAATCTCTGGAAGGCCTTGATGTCACGGATTTAATGGGCAGTATTAACAGTCTGACGGCCCTGCTCGGCGCCACCACCGATACGTCGGCCTCCAATACGGTCTTTGGGAATCTGCAGGAGATTATCAATTATGTCGATACCTTGGAACTTTTAGTGGGGACGGTTTCCGATACCTCGGCCTCAGAAACTGTGTTTGGCGGGTTGGCCGGCATAGAGGACAGTCTTGGAGCTTATGCAGATACGGAATCTTCGCAGACTGTTTTCGGGGAACTTAGCAAATTAGAAGAGCTGCGCGAGAACGTTAATACCGCTAAAAGTAACGCAGGGGCCGCTTTAACCGAGGCCCAGAATATCCGTGATGAACTGGGGGCGAGCGGGCAGACTCCGAACACCTATAACCGGATTAAGGAATTGGATGCCGCCTTGTCTGACTTGAAAACCTCGATTGCCTCTATCGCCGAAGCCCAGGTGTCTGCGGAAGGTGTTGCTTCGCAAATTTTGTCGACTTTAACGAATTTTGTCAATGAGGCTACGGACGCTTTAGGATTGGGAGATTCTGACATGACCGTTGAGGACCTGACCGAAGAGGAAGCCGGAGATGAGGAAAAGGTTTTCGCTAAATTAGATGAGATCAATGCCAAGTTGAACGCTTTGAAGGAAGCGATCGAAACGGATGATGTTGTTGTCAAGACTTGGTTTGAGTCCGCGGAATAAAAATAAACGATGAAACTTTTAAGACAAAAATATTTTGTTTTGATGGTCATGTTGCTGCTTTCTTGGGGCCCTTTGGCGTCATGTGTGTTCGCCCAGGTGGCTATTCATTTTATCGCCGTCAATGCTTCAGAAACAGAACCCAAGGAAATTGACGTTAAATATTATCTGCCGGAAGAGCTGCAACCGGACGACATCCTGAATACGGGGGAGTTGAATTTGGATTATGACGTAGATAAAGGGATGTATTTTGTATATAAAAAAATGAAGTTTAATAGTAAAGAATCCAGAACGTTCAAGGTCCTGGTCAAGGATGTCTGGCATATTGAGGAAGAGGAAATCAATATTCTGAAAAATCAGGTCGATGAGAATCTCAAGCTTCTGGAGGGGAGCGAAAATTATCAATATGCGGTTAAGGCGCGGGAACATTTGCACCAGGAGATCGATTATATTTACAACCAGCAAGAAAATTACAGTGATAATATCGACCGGCGTATAGAAGAATACCGTGCGTTTAAGGCGGCGCTGGAAACAGTCCGGAATAACGCGTATGATTTGGACTACCTGGAACACGAGTCTAAGGCCATCGATGAGATGGAGTCCAGGAAACTGATCAAATTTATCATTGAGGTTGAAAATCCGCAGGAAGAAAAGAAGACAATTCAGCATAAGCATTATTTGCCTGAAGAAGTCCGCGCGGATGATGTCGTCGAGAAGAAAGACTTTGAAGTGCGCTTTGATGAAAAAAAGAAAAAATCGTTTTTGACCAAAGAAGAGGAATTTAACCCCGGGGAAAAGAAAAAATATGAAATATTAATTAAGGATATTTGGGATTTCCCAATTAATAAGGCGGAGTCGTTGCAGGCCCGAGCGGAACTTGCCGTTCGGGAGTTGAAGGACACGATTTATGAGCAAAGCGCCGAGTACCTTTTTAAAATTATTCAGAGTAAGCTTGATGAAATCAAGGCGTCTAAACTTTTAGAACAACCGATTGAGCAGCATATCGGGACGTTTCGTCTGAACGAAAAAAGGTACGAGGAAACCAAGAAAGACGTCGAGCGTCTTGAAAAAATGATGAGCATTGTGCGGGCGAAGAAGCTCCGGGAAATGGAAGTCGGGAAAGTCCAGAATGTGTTGCAGCGTTTGAAAGCCTTGCGTGGGTTGGCGGCCCTGTCAGAGGCTATTTTTAAACGGGGCATTTCGGTAACGATGACCTGGAAAATAGTGTTCGGAACGATTATTTTTGTAGCCGTATTTACAACGATTCATTTTGTGCTGTGGGCCAGGCGCTCCGGGAAGATGGGAGAAGAGCTCGGGCTCAAGACCGGGGAGGAGATCCGGGCTGTGCCCCGGCCCGGAGAGGAAGAGCCGGCTTGATAAAACAGTTGATTTCGACGGAAAAATTATGAATTTGTTTTTCGTTTGAAACCCACATTTGATATAATTTTCAAAAGTCGGGAAAAATCCGCAGGGAGTCCGGTGTCTTATGGGAGAATTGAGGTATACAGAAGAAGGGACGATCCGGGTCATTCGGGGTTGTATCGTTATCGTCGAGGGCTTTCGGAACTGTATTAACGGCCAGGTGATCCGTTTCGGGTATGGGACGTTAGGGGTTATTATCGGTTTCAATGAAAACGAAGCGCAGGTCCTTATCATCCGGCAGTATTCCCAGTTGAAAACCGGGGATAAAGCCAAGGCGACCCTGGAAGCTTTTACGACGCCGGTTGGGGAAAATTTTATCGGAAGGATCATCAATCCACTGGGAGAGGCCATGGATGGCCTCGGCCCCCTGAAGCCGGACAGGAATGCGCCGATCTTTGTGGATGCCCCCACCATTTTGGAGCGGGCGATTCTGGCCAAGACGCTGGAAACGGGCATTAAGGTTATTGATTCGATGATCCCGGTAGGGTTTGGACAGCGGGAATTAATCCTGGGCGATAAAATGACTGGGAAAACGACCATTGCGACGGATGCGATCATCAATCAACGGCATACGGGCGTTATCTGTATTTATTGTTGTATTGGAAAGGCTCAATCGGCCCTCGGGAAAGTCGTGCAGTTGTTTTTAGACAAGGGGTGTTTTAAATACACGTGTATTATTTCTGCGACCGCGGCCGCCCCTCCCGGGCAGCTTTATTTGGCCCCTTATGTCGCCTGCGCTGTCGGTGAATTCTTTATGCAGCGGGGGCAGGATGTTTTTGTCGTCTTCGATGATTTTACGAAACATGCCTGGGCTTACCGGGAAATATCCCTGCTGCTGGAACGCGCTCCGGGCCGGGACTCATATCCCGGAGATATTTTTTACCTGCACTCTAAGCTGGTGGAGCGTGCCGCCTATCTGTCCAAGGAGGGGGGGGGAGGATCCATGACGCATTTCCCGATTGTGGAAACGTTGGAAGGGGACCTGACTGGATATGTTCAGTCCAATCTGGTTTCTATGACCGACGGGCAGATCATGGTCAGCGCCCCACTCTTTGGTGAAGGTCAGAAGCCAGCGGTCGACCTTGGGCTTTCGGTTTCGAGGGTGGGGAGCAAGGTCCAGTGGCCGATTATTAAGAAACTGAGCGGCCCTTTGCGTTTGGAATATCTGCAGTATCGGGAGGTTCTCCGGGTTTCAAAATTAAAGACGTCCGGACAGTCCGAAGAAGCGGAACAGCAGTTGAAGACGGGAAGTATTTTAACGGAACTGTTAAAACAAGGTCCGGGGAGACCAGTTCCTATGGAGGCTTTGACCATCATCCTGTATGCTTATAATAAGCGTGTCTTGCATGAGATGACAATTGAGGAAGTTATTGCGTTCCAAAATGACATTTTTGATTATATGACCCGCAAGGATCTGGAATTTCTCAAGACGCTTCGGGCGAAACGCGATCTGGATGACTCCATGAAAAAGACTCTGGACGGGTATTTATCGGAATATTTGGAAGAACTTGTCGCGAAACGTCCGAAGGAGTCTTTTGATTCTGAAGGCGAGGACAATGTGGGGGTGGATGTGTTAGACCGGGCTACCTCCAAGAAGAGTTAGCCGTGCCAACAGGGGCTTGGGGGGATGGGAGAACAATATCGGCCGACATTTAAAATTTCGATCATGACCCCTGAAGCGCTGTTATACCAGGGCGAGGTCGAGAGCGTATTCTTTTCTGGCGATACGGGTGAATATGAGCTGCTGCCGTATCATTATCCTGTGCTGGGGATCCTAAATCAGAGTAATATCATCATCAATTGGCGGGAAGCGGTGCCGATTAAGTTCGGAATTTTAAAATTTTTTGCCAATGACTGTATCGTTTTGGTGGAAGAAATTGAGCGTTTTCGTCCGAAGAAAGGCAAAAAGGAAGAGGCGATCCTGACGGAGTCGGATGACGCTGTTCACCATATGTGAGTTTGCCCTGATAGAGAGGGAGGACGATATAAAGGAGTTCTGTTGTGCAATGGGCTGAAACTTTATTGATTGTGTCGATTATGTTGATCGCTGTCCTGGGGCCGTCGATTGTTATTTCGGTCTTGGGGTATGCCGTTATCAAGGCCTTGAGCCGCAACCCATCGGCTGCGTCCAAAATTTTTATGGGGATGGTTATCATGCTGATTTTCGTGGAGGCGATTTCTATTATCGCTATCCTCGTCATCTTTCAGCTGTTTGGTAAATAGCGGGATTTTTCTTACCGTAAGGCGGCTTTTATGGCCAGTGTGGCATTTGTTTTTATTATTATTTTCTGGATTCTCATCATTATCCCTTGTATTGGCGCCGCATGGGTGGGGGTTCAGCTTATCAATCGTTTGGGCCGGGCGCCCAGCAAGACACCGGCTATTCAGATGAGTATTCTGCTCAAACTGGTGGTTGTCGAGACGGTCTCGTTCGCGCTTATTCTCACATTTTTTAAGGCACTGGTATCTGAATAATAAAAGGAGTGGCGTATTATGGGCGAAGCAACGCTGTTATTGGTTAAAGCATTGATTTTCGGTATGATTTTTACGGGGGTCTTAGGGTTCTTTTTTATCCGTTATATGTCCAAACATACGGAAACAGCGGTGAGTAGGCTGAACCGGGAGACCGAGGATGTCCGGCATAAGCAGGTCGAACTCAATGCGAAGATTAAAGAGGCCAATGAAGAACTTGTCACGAGGCGCAAGGAGGCCGATGCCTTGGTTACTAAAATGAAGGAGGAGGCGGAAGAGAAGGCCGCTCAGGAACGGGAAAAAATTATTCAGAAGGCCAGGCAAGACGCGGAAGAGATTATCAATAAAGCGCATCACACCAAAGACCAGGTTCGTAAAGAACTGGAGAAGGAAATGAAACTGCAGGCTATTGACTATTGCATTTTGCTGATGGAACAATTTTTTACGAGCCGTTCTTTTGAGGCGCTGGATGCCTCTTTGATTTCGGGATTCTTAACGGATATGGAAAGCGTTGATATGGACATGATCGGACCGGAAGTCCAGTCCATTGACATCGTGACGGCACGGCCGTTGTCGGAAAGTTTTGAACAGCAGTTGAACGAGCTTTTATATAAGAAACTTGAGAGAAAATTTCAGGTGAACAAATCGGTTCAACAGGAGATGATCGGGGGGATTCTTTTGAAGTTCGGGACGTTATCTTTGGATGGGTCTCTGAAGAGCTTGTTGAAAAACACCGCGGAAGACGTGAAAGAAAAGTTGGAAAAGGGCCTGATGTAAGGAGACGCATGGGTAAAGCGAACAAGATTAAAAGCGATCTGGAAGATATTACGGAGTTGGTTGAAATTATCCAGGTTTTAAAGGATGTGGCGGACACGAAATTCCATGAGTTGGCGACCCGGAAAGACCGCTTCGCCAGATTCGGCGAATCATTTGTGGAATTTTTCCGCATGATCAGCCTTTCGACCGTGCGCCATCCTTTGGTCTCCAACGATAATCCTAACATAGGGATCCTCGGCGTTACGTCGGAAGCGGGGTTCATGGGGGATTTGAACGCGAAGACCATTCGCGCGATTGTCGCGGAAAAAGAGCGGTACCCTCAGGGCGTGCTTATTATCGTTGGCCGAAAAGGCGCCGAGAAACTTGCGAAAGTGCAGCCCAACATGAAGACTTTTGTCAACCTGGAAGAAGTCGGGTTGTATGAAATCGCGATCCGTATTAAAGATTATTTGGTGCAGGAGGTCATGGAAGACCGGCTGGGGAAAGTGGTGGTGGTTTATCCTTGGTCCAAGACATTTAATCTGCAGAAGCCCCGGACCGTTAAACTCCTTCCTTGCGATGAGTTGCTTATTAAGCAGGCGGAGTTTGTGGACGCGATTGAATCGGTTCTCCTGGAATCGGACCCTGCGGATATCATCGGTTATCTGGCTGATATGTGGCTGGTCTGCCGTATTTATGAGATTCTTCATGATTCGTCGATTTCCGAGGCCGCCGCTCAATCGCAGCAGTTGGAGGCCAGTGTGCAGAAGATGAAAAAGGACAAGAAGGGGATTGCGGCGGCTTTCACCAAAGCCCGAAAAGGGGATATTGATAAAGGTATGCGGGAAATTTTTACCGCCCGCATGATGACGAAACGTTAACATTTAACATCTTTAACGAGGAGAGGCGAAGTGCCTGACCAGAATTCGGCTCCGGAACAAAGTCCGGCACCTGCTCTTCCCCCGGCTCACGGGGATGGAAATCCTGCAGGGGAAGGTGCGGCGGCCGAGCAGGCATCGGCTGCCCCGGCGTATCACGGCCGGGAGATCCGTAAAGGCATGGGGCGCGTTGTGGCGGTTCAGGGCCCGGTGGTGGACGTGTCTTTCGAAAATCCGGAAGATATCCCGGCGTTATATGACGTGATTGAAGTGTGGAATTTTCAAAAGAGACGGATTGTCTTGCAGACCGCTGAACATCTTGGCAAAAAGCTGGTCCGGACGGTTTCTTTGATGGATACGCTGGACCTGCAGTTGAATCAGCCTTGTTATAACACCTTTAAGCCGATTACCGTTCCCATCGGAGACGCCTGTTTCGGGCGGATCATGGATGCCGTCGGGAATCCCATTGATAAGAAAGGGCCTATTGACGCCCCGCTCGCCCCGGTCCGGGTTTTAAAGCAGGCAATGGGATTTGATCTGAAACAGAAGGAGGCGGCTAAACCCCAGGTTTTGGAAACTGGCATTAAATATATAGATCTCTTGTATCCGCTTGTCAAAGGAAGCAAGACAGGTATTATCGGGGGGGCTGGTTGCGGGAAGACGGTCGTCATTCTGGAATTGATCAATAATATCGTTAAAGAACACGGCGGGGCCTGTGTGTTCGCCGGGATTGGAGAACGCATCAGGGAGGGGAATGAGCTTTTTTATGAATTGAAGGATAGCGGCCTGTTGAATAATGTCATGCTGGCCTACGGGCAGATGGATCAGCCGCCCGGCGCCAGGGCGGAAGTTGTTAATACCGGGATCGCATTGGCCGAATACCTGCAGTCCAAAAATAAAGACGTGCTTTTGTTTATGGATAATTTATACCGCTTTATACAGGGAGGCCAAGAGATTTCCACGCTGCTGGGACGGGTTCCGGCGGAAACGGGGTATCAGCCGACACTGGCTTCTGAAGTCAGCGGAGTTCAGGAAAGAATCCGTTCGGTCCCGGGTGGCGGATCTGTCACGGCTTTGCAGGCGGTTTACGTTCCGGCCGACGACATGACTGACCCGGCGGTCGTGGCGATTTTTAGTTATCTGGACGGTTCCATCGTTCTGTCCCGGGAACTGGTCCAGCGCGGCATGTATCCGGCTATTGATCCTTTGCAGAGTTCTTGTGGGAACCTGGATCCGTTTGTCATCGGGGAACGGCATTTTGAGATCGCCCAGAAATGTATTCAGCATTTTAACAAATATAATGGTCTCAAAAGGATTGTCGCGGTTATCGGCGTGGAGGAGTTGAACAAGGAAGACCGGCTGGTTTACGGCCGCGCCCAGCGTTTATTGAACTTTATGACCCAGCCGTTTCACGTGAGTGAGGTCTTCACCGGAAAGAAAGGGGCTTACGTCCATATCCCGGAACTTCTCGATGGGGTTGAAGCGGTTTTTGAAGGCGTTTACGATAAGACAAAACCTTCCGATTTTTATATGATCGGGAAAGCCCCGCAGCTGTCATAACGGCAAGGGGATGGGGTTGAGGGGATTATGAAACCGTCCGATAAAATATTAGCCAAAGAAATCCTCCGGAAGGGAGCCCTGCCGGGAGCGGTGATAGAAGAACAGCTTAAGCTGATTGAGAATACAGCGGTTTCTTTAAAGAATATCCTTGTTGAAAAGGGCCTGCTGCCGGAACACGACCTCCTGCAGATTCTTTCCGGCCTGTATAACCTTGAGGTGATCAATTTACGGAATTACCCGGTTGACCCGTCCGTCGTGGAACACGTTCCGGTCCGCTTCGCCTGGTATTATAAATTTATGCCGGTCAGGATAACCGGCAAGACGATGCTGGTCGCCTGCGCCAATCCTCTGGACCTGAAGGTCCAGGATGAAATCCGGGTGCACCTGGCTTTGGAGCCGCAGATCGTGTTGGCCAAAGAACAGGATGTCTTGGATGCTTTGAATAAATACTATGGGCTTGCGGCTGACACCCTTGAGCGGATGTCGAAAGAGGCCGTCGCTAAGCCCGGGCAGGATATTCCGGCGGGGGCGGCGGTCGAAAACCTGGATGAGGGGGCCGAGGAGGCCACGGTGACCCGTCTGGTGAACCAGATATTGCTGGAGGCCTATAAAAAACGAGCCACGGATATTCATATTGAACCGTACCGCCATAATGTTCGTGTCCGTTATAGGATTGACGGGAGTCTGATTGACGCCAATATTCCTCCGGCGGTGAGGGATTTCCTCCCATCCATCATTTCCCGGATCAAGATTATTTCCAACTTGAGCATTGTCGAAAAAAGATTGCCCCAGGACGGAAGTGCGGTCGTTAAGACCCAGGAGCAGACTTTGGATTTGCGTATATCCACGATCCCTACCTTGCATGGAGAAAGTATGGTCATCCGGATCCTTCCGACCCATGTTATGCTGTTAAGTCTTGAGAAGCTGGGGCTGGACCAGAAGAACCTTGAAGTTTTTCGCCGCCTGGTCCAGCGGCCGCACGGGATCATTCTGGTGACCGGGCCTACGGGCAGCGGGAAAACCACCACCCTGTACGCTTGTCTGCACGAGATTAATTCGGAGGACAGGAAGATTATAACTCTGGAGGACCCGCTGGAGTATGAGATGGAAGGCATCACCCAGATTCAGGTGAACCCCCGGGTGGATTTGAATTTTGCGGTCGGCTTGAGGAGCGTTTTGCGGCATGATCCGGATATTATTATGGTGGGAGAAATCCGGGACCTGGAAACGGCTGAAATCGCCATTCGGACCGCTTTAACCGGCCATCTGGTCTTCTCAACGCTCCACACGAACGATGCCGCCAGTGGAATCACCCGTTTGATTGAAATGGGCCTGGAGCCTTTTCTTGTTTCGTCCAGCATCGAGGCGTTTGTCGCTCAGCGGCTTGTCCGCATCATTTGCCCCCATTGTAAAGAAGAGGATGTGACGCAGCCTGCGGAAATTAAAGAAGAGCTGGCCGCGGCGCTGGGGATGAATGATCTCCGACAGGTGAAGATGTTCCGGGGGCGGGGTTGTGACTTTTGTAATCAAACGGGATTTTACGGCCGGACAGCCATTTATGAAATCCTTGTCGTGGACGAGGATATCCGGGTGGCCATCCTGGAAAGGCAGCGCGCTGATCAAATCAAACGGCTGGCCGTCAAAAGAGGGATGACCACCCTGCGGCAAAATGGCTGGCAGAAGGTCCTGGCCGGGATCACGACGCCCGCGGAAGTGATGAACGTAACCATCAGGGATGACGACGGGGCCGGAGGGGAAAGTTCTCCTGCCGGGACTATGCCGGGCATGTTAGCCGCGGCCTTGCCGGCAGGGGCCAAGAACGTCCGTCTGGTCGATCAGGATATCCTTTCGGTTAAGGATGATTATAATTCCCGCGCCTATGAACGTTTGGAAGAAAAAGTCGGTGTCCGGTATTCCATCGTGCGCCAGGACGCCCAAAATCCGTTAAAACTTTTTTCCGACCAGGTAGAACACGCTACGGTGACACGTGATATCAGCGCCGGCGGACTGAGGTTTGTTTCCGGCTACACGTTGCCGGTGGGAACGATTATTGATATCCGTATTCAGCTGTCCGGCGCGGACAAGAGCATTGATTGTCTGGCCCGGGTCTGCCGGGTGGAGGATGACAGTCTCTCCGCGATGTTTAATATTGTGGTGTATTATCTGGATATCCCCAGCGCCGATCGTGTCCGTATTGATCATTTTGTGCAGGAACAGCGCAGGAAAAAAAAGGAAAGCCCCGGGTTATGAAAGGACCCGCCATGAAACGCCATGCCTCAATATCATTATAAAGCCAAGCAAAAGAATGCGGAAACGGTCGTCGGCCGCATTTCCGCGGAGAACCGGGAGGCGGCGATCGAAAAAGTCCATCGGCTCGGTCTTGTCCCGGTTACCGTTGATGAGGTTTCTCTCCCGGCCGACAAAGGCCGGAGACCGAAACATTTCGGGTATGTCAGCTCCAGAGAGCGCTATCTTTTCAGCAAGCAACTGGCCAGTTTGATTAAGGCCGGGGTCCCGATTCTCCGGGCGCTTGAGGTGGTGAGCCAGCAAACCAGACAGGCTTATTTCAGGGGGGTTATCGAATCTGTTCACGCTTCTGTCCGGGGCGGGATGTCCCTTTCGGAGAGCTTTACGGAATACCCCCGGATTTTTTCCCCGCTTTATGTGAGCCTTATTAAGGCGGGAGAAGAGAGCGGGCAGCTTAAGGAGGCCTTAACAAGCATTACGGGTTACCAAAAACAGCAGGAAGCGGTTGCCTCGAAAATCCGCGCCGCCCTGGCTTATCCTTTGTTTATGCTTTTTTTCGGGGTCGCTTCTATTATTTTTACGCTTACGTATGTCCTGCCGAAAATCACGATCCTTTATGACAGCTTTAATCAGTCTTTGCCCCTCCCGACGCTCCTGGTCATGAATATAAGCGCTTTTTTGTTGAAGTACGGGACTGCGCTGGTTGCCGGTGTATTGGTTTTGGCTTTTTTGACCAAGCATTGGTTTACAACGGACGCCGGGAAGCTCTGGCTGAGCCGGGCCAGCCTGGCGGCTCCTTTCTGGGGAGGATTCACCCTGAAAGTGGAGATCGCGCGTTTTGCCAGGGCGCTGCGGTTATTATTGCATAGCGGGATATCCGTAGTGAGGGCGTTTCAGTTTTCAATCCCGGTTGTGAATAATATATTGATATGGACACAGCTTAAGAAATGTCAGGAGGAGCTGATCGCTGGCCGCTCTTTTGGAGAAACCTTGCGGCAATCTCCGCTGATTCCGGAGATGGTCGGGCATTTGATTAGCGTTGGGGAAGAGTCAGGTTCTTTGATCGAAACGCTCGAGGATATTGCTGATAATTATGAGCAAGACACCGATGAGGCTGTTAAAATTATGACCACTATGCTGGAACCCATTTTAATCGTCGGGGTCGGAGCCGTCCTGGGGTTTATCGTCATCGCCATGTTGTTGCCGATTTTTCAGCTGGATGTGTTTGCCGGGTAGAGGCAGCAGGGAGGAAAGAGTGGACGCATATATCAGGAGTTGGCGCATGACGTGTTTTGGGGCGTTGGCGGTGATCCTGGCGTCTTTTCTGCTCCCGATGGAGGGGGGCGCGGTGGATGTTTTTGGACATCTTCCCTGGCGTCAACTGAAGGACACGCATTTTATCGTTTATTTTCAGGAGGAGCAGGACAGCCCGGTCGCGCGGAAGATGCTGCGGGAGGCAGAAAAGTATTATCAGCGGATCGGGGCAATGATCGGTTTTACCCGTTACAGTGATTTTTGGACGTGGGATAACAGGGCGAAGATATTCCTTTTTCCCGATAAAGAATCTTTCCTGACGGAAACGGGGCAGCCGGAATGGTCCACGGGAGTCGTCAATAAAGACGCTTATGCTATTATCGGACGGATGATCGTGACTTACCGGCAGGAAGAAAATTTTTTTGACGGACTGCTGCCGCATGAAATAGGGCATCTGATCTTGCATGAGTTTCTTAAGGAGGCCCGGGTCCCGGCGTGGTTTGATGAGGGCGTTGCCCAGTTGTGTGAAGCCGGGAAATCGGAACAGGCGCTCAGGGTTATGAGGGCTTTCGTTTCCCGGGGACAATTTATCCGTTTCCGGGATTTGATGCCGTGGGACAAGCAGCAACAGCGGGATCCCCTTCAGGTGACCATTTTTTACGCGCAGAGTCTGAGTATTGTAGATTTTTTGATCAAACAGTACGGCAGCGACGCTTTGGGCCGCTTATGCCGGAATATCAGGGATGGGAGGTCCTTTGAGGAGGCCCTGAAAAGGGTGTATCCGAATACGGTTCCGACTTTGTCGGAACTGGAAAAGAAATGGGTTTCTTTTATGCAGGGGCGCTAGGCCCAGGTTTTCTGAAATATTTTACGCATAAGAAGGAGCGGTGATCCGATGAAAAAGTGGAAGACAATATTTATATCCCAGCCGGCCCATTCGGGTTTTACGCTGGTTGAAATTATCATGGTTGTGGTTATTATTGGCGCGTTGGCGGCCATGGTGGTTCCCCGTTTGACCGGACGTTCCGAACAGGCCAAAAAGGCGGTCGCCAAGGCGGATATCGAGACAAACCTCGCCACGGCTTTGAAATTGTATGAACTGGATAACGGCCATTTCCCTCCGACGAGTCAGGGGTTGGAGGCGTTAATGAGAAAGCCCAGCAGCAGCCCGGTGCCGGAAAACTGGAACGGCCCTTATATAGAGAAGAAACCCGTTGACCCCTGGGGGCGGGAGTATATTTATAAGTCTCCCGGGGAACACCGGATCGATTATGATTTGTATTCCCAGGGAAAGGACGAGGGGACGGATGAGGACGACATCATCAATTGGGAATAGTCCGATCGGGACAGTCCGTCTTTCAGGATGGCGTGGTTTTTCCTTTTTTGAAGTGATGGTGACCCTCGTGGTTTTTTCCCTGGGGATCGTGACGATTCAAAAGGCGATGCTGCATGCGATTGATATCCGACAGCATTTAACTAACAGGCTGTACGCCTTTCAGGTGCTGGATGATTATTTTTTGCGTGCGCAAACCCAGTTTAAAAGGAACGGAGAATCCCCGCTTCCCATGAACGGATTGGTCATGCAAGCCAGGCTCAACAAACGGGTGATCCCTTTTCGTCTCGCCGTGGATTTTAGACAAATAGATAAAGATCTCGGTCTTTATCAGTTGGATATGGCATTGACTTGGCCGGAGCGGGAGCGGACGGCCAGGATTCAGCGTTCCGCGCTCCTGACAGACTGAAAGGTGTTTTTGTTAATGCGTCGAAGGGTATTAAAAAGTTTGTACTGTTCCCGCCAGTCATTTACGGTTGCTGAAATGACCCTGGTGGTTTCTCTTGTCGCCATGATCGGGCTGGCGGTCAATCAGGCCGTGGTCAATGGCGTGAAGTTGTGGGGATTCACCCGGCATTTGAGCGTTGAGGAGGATATTTTTATTTTCCTGGACCGGCTGGGGCTGGACCTGCGGAATGCTTTCCATTTTTCTGTGATCGCTTTTGACGGCGCCGAAGCTAATCTGGTATTCCCGACGGTGGTCCGGACCCGGAAGGACCGCATGACGGCCGGCCAGCAGGACGATTATTGTGAACAGATCGGACGGGTTGAATATGTTTTTGATAAAGCCCGCGGGACGATTATCCGTCGGCAGGCGAATTACAGCCAGGCGCTGCAAGCCAAATTCGGCGCGGAGCGTGTGCTTGCTTCCTCTGTGGAAGGGCTGAAGTTTTCATATCTGTATGCGACGGGTGAGGAATGGCTTTGGGAGGACGAAGGGCGGGGGCGTTTACCGGTGGCGGTCCGGGTGGAAGTGAAATTTAAGGAGTACAATGGAGATGACAGAGCGTTGGCCCGGTTGCTGGATATCCCGCTTTCCGGGACATAGAATGAATATGAGGGCACGCCATTCCCAGGGAACTGTTTTGATCCTGGCGTTGTGGGCGCTCGGACTATTGAGTATCTTTATCGTCGGCATCGGCGCTCATCTCAGGCAGAAAATGGACGTTGTTTTCCGCCTGGAGAGCCGGGAAGAATTATACTGGCTGGCCAAGTCCGGGGTGGAGAAAAGCGTGTTTGTGTTTATGCAAGCCCACCGCTTTCATGAAGACGGGCCTTTGCCGGCTTCCTGGCGGCGTCTGCGCTGGCTGAATAATCCCGGCGCTTTTCGTCCGGTGCGGATGGGTAAGGGTTTTTTTGAAGTGAAGTACGAATATTTTTATGACGGAGAGGAAGGGGCCCAGACCCTTTACGGGTTTATTGATGAAGAAAGAAAGATCAATATTAACCGGGCCGATACCGGCATCCTCACCAGGCTGATCGAGTCGGTCCTGGCTGTCGACCCCGAGGAAGCCCGGGCGCTCGCCCAGGCGGTGGTGGACTGGCGGGTTTATGGAGACAGCGAGATCGTGGGGTTTATCAGTGATGAATATTACGACAACCTGGAATTCCCTTATCCGGAAAAGAAAAGTGATTTCGAAAATATGGCTGAACTGAATTTATTGCGGGGCTGGACGCCGGAGGTTTGCCGGCGTTTGGACCCGTATTTAACCATTTACGGGAGCGGGCAAGTTAACGTGAACACCGCTCCGGCCCCGGTGTTGGCGGCCCTGGGGTTGCCGGAGGATTTTATCCGTGCATTATTGTCGGTCCGCCGTGGGCCGGACGGCCGGGACTGGACCGGAGATGATGTCCTTTTTGAAACTTTACCGGAGATGGTGGTGACCCTGACGTCTTTTTCGCCGCTGACGCAGGAGGATATCCAGCTCATTAATGATTTGAGCGCGCGGGGGCGGCTGGGGACGCAATCGTATTATTACCGTATCGATAGTTATGCCCGCCTGGTTCCCTCCGGGGGAAAGAAAAAGGTTTCCTGTATATTTTTTGCCCCTAACCGGGAAATTCTGTCCTGGAGGGAATCATAAAAGGAAAAGAGTTTTTATGTTTCATCAAAATAAAGAAAACGTGATTGTGAGTCTTGATGAAGCGGTCATTAAGATAGCCCACTTCCGGGAAGTTGGGACGGAAAAACGGTTGTTGCACGTGTCAAAAGGCGATCTCCGGGATGTTCCGGAAGAAGAGTTGCCGCAGGTGATACACGCCGCCCTGGCCGGTATCCGTCTTAAGAAGACGCCCGCTATTTGTACCCTCCCTCCCAGTCAGGTTATTACGAAGAATATCGAGATCCCGTCTCTGGATGCGGAGGAAATCCGGTCCATTATTGACCTGCAGGCCGGACGGCACACGCCTTTTTCCAGAGAAGAGATTCTGGTCGGTTACATTAAGATAGGTGTTTTTCAGCGCAATTACACCAAGATTCTTTTGATCCTGATCAACCGGAATGTGGTTAAGAAACAGCTGGAAATATTGGATCAAGCCGGTATAAAAGTCGATAAAGTCCTTTTTGCTCCGGAAGGGATGGCGCATTTTTATGCGCAGGCCCTGAATATCAAAGACGATGATATTCCTCTGGGGATTATTGACGTCTCTTTCCAGCAGACAACATTCCTGATTGAGTTTAATAAGACCGTGGCGATGTCCCGAAATATCCCGGTGGGGTTAACGCACCTGCTGAAGGAAGGCGATGTGGCGCGCCAGCGGCTGCTGACGGAGTTAGCCCAATCGGTGGAGGCTTATCAGAATGAGGACATCAACCGCCTCCCGGAAACATATATTCTCACGAGCGACGACGCGACCCTGAAGGCCTTTCAGCCCCAGATGCAGGAACAGCTGAAGGCCAATATTAAAATTATGCCTTATCTGGATATGATTCAAGCCGGGCAACCGGAGATGGTAAAACTCGTTTCCGAGTATAATGATGATTCTTTCTTCAGCATTATCAGCAGCGGCTGGAGCCTGGCCCAGGCCGCTGTGGATATGACCCCGGACGAGATCAAGACCCAGCGCGCTATCGAGGACAAAGGACGGCAGATCATAAAAACCGGTATTTATGCTGTGGCCATATTTATCCTGTTTGCTTTTATTTTTGTCAGTAAGGAACATTTTAACAATGTGTACCTTGAGCGCCTGAGAGCGGATTATAAAGAGAAAAGAAAGAAGGTGGTCGCCTTCGACCGGAAGGCGCAGAAGACCCGGATTGTGAAAGGATATCTGAAGAGCCGGATGGTTGGGCTGGAGGTGGTGACGACTTTATATAAACTTATTCCTGATGAGATTTACCTGGAATCGATCAGCCTGGATGAAAACGGCAGCGTGGAAATCATCGGGGTGTCCGAGACCATGTCCCGGGTATTTAATTTTGTCACGGCTTTGCAGGAGTCGGATTTATTTAAGAATGTGAAGACGCGTTCGACTTCGGCCAAGAAGGAGCGGGGGAAGGACGTGGCCGCGTTTAATATCGCCTTTCAGCTCAAATGGGCTGCTGAGGAGGCCGAGGCCCCTCCGGAGGAAGCGGCCACGGAAGAAGAAACCCCTCCGGAACAGTAATGGTCACAAGGGATGCCTGGATAGCCGGGTTAAAGAGGAGAGGAATCGTTGCTTAATAATTTTTACAGCAAGTTATCAGAGCAGGAACGGAAGATTTTTTATATCGCCGTGGGTGCGGCGGTTCTGGCGCTGTTTGACGCGCTGGTATTCCGTCCGTATACCACAAAGAAGCACGCCATTGATATTGAAATCCGGGAAAAGGTGGTCGGCATTAAAAACAGTGCCCGCTTTTTGTCTTATCAGGACAAAATTTTGCAGGAAGAACAGCTGTATAGCCCCTACCTTCAGCAGGAGCCGGAGGATGAACAGAAGATTATCGCGGGGTTTCTGGAGACGATTGAAAATTTGGCCTCGGAGGCGGGTATTAGTCTTATCAAGGTGAACCCTTCTGATATGACCCAGAAAAAAGGATATGTGGAATATTACGTGAACATGGAGTGCGCCGGAGATCTGGGGAACGTGGTTGATTTTATGTATAAGATTGACACAACGACGAATTTATTAAAAGTTATTAAGATGAATTTGACGGGACAGAAAGCGTCGGCGACCGGCGTGAACGCCGCGTTCAAGATCGCGAAACTTGTTTTGGACCCCAAGACGATTGGAGGCACGGAGTTCTCTGAAGATGATATTGATTTTTCAGCCGGGGAGGACATGGGTGAAGACGCGGAGGCGTCTTTGGAAGAGGAGGAACGCGCCGGAGGGCAAACGCCAGAGGCCGGCCAGGAGTCCGGGGATGGGGAAGATCCCGGGGCTGCCGAGGGTTCTGGTAAGGAGGAGCCCGGGGCTGGACAGGATATAGGCCAGGGGGATTCTGCCGGACAGGGAAAAAGCTCACACGAGTCCGCGACCGGGGAAGAGAACGGTTCCGGGGAAGAAGACCAGGAGAAGAAGACAGGCGAAGCCGGGGGGGAGGTCAAGGGGCAGGATAATGTTGAAACACCTGCGAGTCAGGAGGATTCCTCTGGCCTTCAGCAGGAAACCGAAGGGGATGATTCCATGTCCGGAGGCGCGCAAGAGGGACAGGGACAAGGAGCAGGAACCGGGTCTGCGGATTCTCAGGGGCAGGGGGCTGGGACGGGTGGAGGCGGGGGCGGGAAAGGCGGCCGTGCACAGGGCGAAGGGGATGGCGGCGGAAAGGGACAGGGAGGGGCGGGAATAGGAACCGGAGGGGAAAGCCAGTCAGAGCAAAGTGGCTCCGGGCAGGGTGGCCGGGGATCCGGCGCCGGAAGTGGGCAGGGCCTCGGCGGCGGACAAGGAACAGGGAGCGGGCAAGGGG
>CAZAXH010000022.1:0-20290 GCA_964489065.1 uncultured Planctomycetales bacterium
CCACGGGATGGGCTCAAGAAGCCGGCGTGGCGCTGCCTTTGCCGCAGCAGCCGGTGGGCAACATGAAAATAGACGGCTTTCTGCCGGTCATCATTAATATTGCTCCTGTTAATATCCCTCTCTTGCTTGGGATGGCGCAGGAGAGTCCTGCTGAGGGGGCTGCCTCAACGGACTCCCCGCAGGCCCCGGCGGATATCCGTGAGAAAGTGTACACCGGACGGGAAGAAAATATCAGCTGGCTTAACTGATGAATGCGTGTTTATGGAAAAAGCATTAATCCATTCCTGTTTGTATGGCCGGAGCCGTAAAGTATTCTTTATTTTTATCATTTTATCTATTATTTCCCAATCGCCGATGAACAGTTTTGCTTATGAAATCTGGACCCTTGAGGAAGCGTTAAGCCCGGTGGCGGTCTATGATCCAGTCGAGAAAAATGTCGTTGTTTCCGAGCTTCAGTATCAGGTTGCCGCGGACGCCTCCTCGGAATGTCCGATTCTGGTAACCGTTCACAGCGGGGTGATCAGCATCGTGAGGATTTATCTTCTGGACCTTCAGCAGCTGCGCCTGTTAGAAAGCTTCCGCGCCCCTTATTCGGCCATGGAAAAGCCCGGGTTTTTTTCATTTACCCCTTCCGGGGAATCCCGGCCCGTTCAGTTTTTGCATGTGAGCGAACAGTCGGACGGGAACGCGGCTTATACCACGGAACATGTTTACGAACTTTGTCTCCCGCAAGACCCTCCTTTAAAAGAAGTGAAAGTCATCTCTCCCGCGGACACATACAGGCCCCAGCTTAAAGAGGGTGAGGATATCCGGACAGGGGTGCGTAGCCGTTTCAGTAAAGAAGGGCTTTATTTCGAATTTTATATCTGGAACCAGGACGACGCCAACTGTTGCCCTTCGGCCGGCAAGGTGAACGGAACGTATAAGCTCGTGCGGGATGAGAACAACAATGGTGATTTGACGATTGTCGCGCACGAGTTTCATCGGGGCAATATTCTGTCGTATGATTATAAAACGTTATATTGATAGGCTTCCTTTTCATTTCTTCTCTTTCTTTTTGAAATTTTTTTAAAAACTGTAACTTTTTTTTCGCAAAGGCGTTAAATTAAGGACGGAGTATTATGTCTTTTGGGCGAATGTCTTTTGGAACCGTTTTGGAAAAAGGGGGGTGTCATGAGAAAATGGTTTTTGCTTACGGCGGCGGCCCTGGTGATGTGCCTTATGGGCGGGCTGTCCTTATCCGCGGCTTATGAGGAATCCGTGAAGCAGCAGGCCGACCGGCATTGGGTGGAGAAATCCTATCAGATGGCGATCCCCTTATACGAGGTGGCGCTTAAAAGCAACGATGTCCCGGAAAAGACCGCGAGGGAAATCCGGTTTAAACTGGCGGACTGCTTGTGGCGGGCCGGCGGCGAGGCCAGGGCGAAGCAATCGGAAAAAATGTTGAAAGAACAGGTTATTGTCGAAGAGCATGACCGCTGGTGGGCCGAAGCCAACGAATCCCTGGCCGGTTATTATCTGCAGAAAGACCGTTGGTCCCACGCTGAGGAAATCAAAGAAACACTGGTGAACGCCCGGGAATTCTGGGCCGGGGAAACAGACATTAAACTGGCCCGACCGCGGTTTATTCAGGCCAGCTTTACCCTGGGTGATTTTATCTCCCAGAACTGGGGCTGGTATTACACGGGCATCCGGCGGACCCGCTTGAGCGGTGAGGCCGAGCCGCCCGCGGCACCGGGAGAGCTGGGGCTGAACGTTTTATATGAGGAGGTGCTCAAGGTCGCGGAGACGGACGCGGATAAAGCCAAGGCGCATTATTCGCTGGCCATGAGTTATCTGAACCGGGGCTACGGTGAGGAAGAGAAAACAAAGGTCCGGGAAAGCTTTGAAAAGATCATCGAGGAATTCCCTAATTCCGAATGGGCGGATGACGCGTATTATAACCTCGGCCAGTTTTATGAACGGGCGAATGATTTTAACCAGGCGATCGACGCTTACCGCGGCCTGTTGACACGTTTCCGGCGGGGTGATTCTCCCTGGGTGGATGACGCCCAGCGGCGGGTGAAGGACATCACGGAACCCCGGATGAACCTGGGGATCAGCTATACGTTCCTGCCCGATTCTCAGGTTCAGTTTAATCTGGGCTGGCGCAACGTGAACGAGGCGATTTTTACCCTGTATAAACTTGATCTGCCCCGTCTTTTGCAGTTGGACCCGGCCCGGGCCCTGACGGATGGCAGCCGGGGCGTCGATAATTACGCGGAGATGATCCGCAGACTGGTGACGAGCAAGCAGTATGTTTTGCTGCCGAAAGAACGGGCCTGGCGAAGGCCGATGAAGGACGAAGGCAAGCACCTGTGGTATAGCGAGTCGAAGGGCTTGGCGGAATGGCTGCAGCCGGATGACGCGAAAAATATCGACCCCGCGTCCGGAATCCTGGCGCCGGGGGCGTATTTGCTGTTTGTTTCCGCGGGGCAGGCGTCCGCGTATGACCTCATTCTCGTGACGGACATGGGGCTGGTCACGAAAGTCGCCGGGCAATCCGCTTTGTTTTACACGTTCGACAGCCATACCGGCGTGCCGCGCGGGAATGTTAGCGTCACGTATCATTACCGTTATTATAATGATCAGGGCCAGTGGCTCTGGGAAGAAGGGGCTGGAACAACCGACGGGCAGGGTCTGCTGCGTGTTCCGCTGAAAACGTCGGCCATGCGTAATTACGGAAATCAGCATAACCTGTTTGCTTGTGTTTCTGATGGACAGATGCAGGCGTTCGCCCAGGGGTATTTTTACGCCCAGTCCCGCGGCCGGGGCGACTGGTGGCTGTACGCCTACAGCGACCGCCCGGCTTACCGCCCGGGAGAGGAAATTTCATGGAAAGGCACGTTGCGGAGGTATGACGGGGCGGAATTTACTAATCCCGACGGGATGCCAGTCAATGTCCGGCTTTATGACGCCCGGGGGAATACCGTCAAAGAGGGGGCATACCGGTTAAACGCCTACGGGTCCTTCGCCGATACGCTGGTCCTGAATGACAACGCCGTCTTGGGGGAATATTACCTGCAGGTCATGACCCCGAATAATGACCAGACCCTGGCGCAGACCGCGTTATTCCGCCTGGAAGAATATAAACTGCCGGAATTTGTCGTTTCGGTCAGGCCGAAACCGAAAGAAGACAAATCCGGGCCTGTGGCCTACCGTTTGGGCGACGAGGTGGAGGTGGAGATAGAGGCCCAGTATTATTTCGGCGGCCCGGTGCCGCAGGCAGAGGTTGAATACCTGATTTATGCTTCTCCTTATTATCATTTTTATCAGTGTCCGCGGCCGTATCCCTGGTATTACGGTGATACGCGGTCATATTATCAGGATTACGGGCCGGGAACTTTGGTTAAGAAAGAAACGGTTTCAACGGACGAACAGGGAAGGGCGTCCGTTGTGTTTCAGTCCCCGAAAGATTCCCCGTATGACCTGAAGTACCGGGTGGACGTCCGGGTCGTTGACCAGAGCCGCCGGGAAGTTTCCTCGACAGCCGATATTAAGGTGACGCGAAACTCTTTCTTCGCGTATCTGACGCCCGGGAATAATATTTACCGGCCCGGGGATAAGGCCGAGGTGAAGATTAAAGTGTTGACCGCTAATGACGAACCTTTGGTTATCGACGGGAAGGTGGCGGTTTTAAAAAACTGGTGGCAGGAACCCGTGTTGGAGAAAGGGCAGACCGTCCGGGGCGGCGATTACAGCAAGAACGAATTGTTTACCCGTTTCGTGAAGACGGATGAGAAGGGGGAGGCGGTGGTGGATTTCGAGCCGCAGGAGGACGGGTATTATACGCTTGAGTTTACCGGCTATGACCGTGACGGCAGTGAAGTGAAATCCTGGACGAATGTGTTTGTGTGCGGAAAAGAGAGCCGGGATATCGGATACCGCTACGGCGGGTTGCAGATCATTTCGGAAAAAGACACCTATGCCGCCGGGGAAACGGCGAGGCTCATGATTGTTTCGGAACGCCCGGACACCTGGGTCCTGCTGACGGGGGAAACGGAAGAAATTCATCAGCATCATATGCTGCATCTGACCGGGCCGGTTCAACTGGTGGAAATCCCGGTGGAGGATTATTTCACGCCAAATATTTTCTTTAACGCTGTTTCCGGGGACCAGTATCAGGTGAAAATGGCGTCTTTGGAGGTGGTGGTGCCGCCGGAAAAGAAGTTTTTGAATGTCCAGATTACGGCTGACAAGGAAACCTATGCCCCGAGGGAAGAGGGGACGTTTGCCGTTGAAGTGACAGACGCGCAAGGCCGGCCGGTTATGGCGGAAGTTGCCCTGGGGCTGGTGGACAAAAGCGTGTTTTATATCCAGAACGATTATGCGGGCGACATCCGGAAATTTTTTTACGGGGAAAAAAGACCGCTGACCGTGCAGACGCAGACCAGTTTTAATCAGCGGCGTTACCAAAAATTGTTAAGGGATCACGATGGACGGATTATCACCGAGGAGGAGCATGCTCGCCGGGGGTTGATGAAAGGGGATGAAATTAGAAAAGAAGAAACGGGAACTTATGTGACAGATGAACTCGCGGCAAGCGGTGAGGCCGTGTTCACGGAAAAGAACGCGTTGGCCGATGTCAGTTTTGAAATGGAAGGGAGCGGCCGGGGCGGCCAGATGCTTTTGGGGACGATGCGGGCGACTATGCCGGCGATGGCTCCGATGGAACAGAAGTCCCAGGAGATGGATAAGGGCGCCGGGACGGACAGCAGCGGGACCCTGGCCAGTCCGGAGGTGCGGACGGATTTCCGCTCGACGGTGTTCTGGCAGCCGGCCATTGAAACCGACGAAAATGGCCGGGCGGTTGTGTCAACCCGGTTTCCGGATTCTTTGACGACCTGGCAATCGACCGCGCGGGCCATTACTCCGGGGACGCAGGTAGGGAACATTTCTCTTGATGTTAAAACGAAAAAGAATATTATCGTCCGGCTGCAGGCGCCTCGTTTCTTCACGGAACGCGACGCGGTCACGCTTTCCGCCAACGTGCATAATTATACGGACACGGAACAAAAGATTAAAGTCAGCATCAACGCGGCCGGTCTTGATGTTTTGGACGGTACGGAAACATGGGTGACAGTGCCGTCGCAGGGCGAACAGCGGGTGGATTGGTCCTGCCTCGCCTCGCATCCCGGTCAGGCGGAGATCACAGTTATGGCCCAGGCCGCGGACGACGCGGACGCGATGAAGAAAACATACACGGTTATCCCGCACGGCATCGAGAAGTTTGTCGCCCGGGCCCTGAGTCTGCAAAAGGCCGGGGAAAACACCCAGAAGGGGGAAATAACGATGGAGGTCCCGGCGGAACGCATCCGGGAATCGACATCGCTTCAGCTGCTGCTTTCCCCGTCCATGGCCGCGGCCATGCTGGACGCCTTGCCTTATTTGGTGCAGTATCCGTACGGCTGTGTCGAGCAGACAATGAGCCGTTTCCTTCCTTCGATCATCGTGGCGAAGACATTAAGCGAGCTGGGGCTTTCCCGCCAGGACGTGGACGCTTATCTCTCTGATGTTATGGGCGCGCGCGGGGATCCGCAGTATCCGCACATGGAAAAACATTCTTCCCTGGATCAACTGAAGGATATAACTCAAACGGCCTTAAAGCGGCTGTATGAATTTCAGCATGAGGACGGCGGTTGGGGCTGGTGGAAGGAAGACAAAAGCGACCGTTTTATGAGCGCTTATGTGGTCTGGGGATTGTCGCTGGCGCAGCAGGCCGGCGTCAAGGTGGAAGGGGGCGTGCTGTCCCGGGCGGTTGATTTTCTCCAGAAGGAGTTGGTTGAGGAGGAAAATAATCCGGATATGCTCGCGTGGATGCTGCACGCGCTGGCGGAGGCGAAATCGTCCAGCGCTTATGAACTGAAACAAAGCCAGCGCCTTTGGGATATGAGGGATCAGCTGAACCCGTACACCCGGGCGCTGTTTGCCCTTTCCGAATATAAGAGGGGGCAGACAAGCAACGCCCAGATCCTGGCCCGCAACCTGGCTAACGGCATGAAGGAGGAGCAGGAAAACGGTACGGCGCACTGGGGTGAATCCGGCATCCATTACCGTTGGAGCGAGGGAGGGGTTGAGGCGACCGCTTTTGTGATAAAGGCTTTGGCTACGATCGATCCGCAGAGCCCGTATTTACAGCCGGCTGTCAGATGGCTGGCATTGAACCGGCGGGGTGCGCGCTGGAAAAACACACGGGACACGGCTATCGCTGTTTTAGGGCTGGCGGATTATCTGAAAACAACCTCTGAATTGACCCCGGATTATGATTATGAAATCCGTATCAACGGGGACTCCTTGATTAAAGGGCACGTCGACCGGGCCAACATGTTTACCTTTAACCGCAGCATTTTTGTCCCGGACGATAAGATCAGGGATGGCGTGAACACGGTGCAGGTGGCGATGAACGGTGCCGGCGCTTTATACCTGGCCGGATATTTGCAGTACTTCACGCTTGAGGAGGGCATCACCCCCGAAGGGAATGAAGTTTTTGTGGAACGGAAATATTACCGGCAGTCCCAGAAGGAAACGCTTCTGAAAGGCTACAAGGATGAATGGCAGCCCCTGGAACCGGGGGCCGCGATCACCAGCGGGGACCGGATCAAAGTTGAGATAACGTTGGACGCCAGGAATTATTATGAGTATCTTGTCGTTGAAGATTACAAGCCGGCCGGGTGCGAAGCCACCGAATTGAAAAGCGGCAGCGGGTCGGCGATGACTTTGGATGAAGAAGGGCGGGAGCAGGGGGGGCGGGTCTGGCTCTATCAGGAATTCCGTGACCAGAAAGCCGCCTTTTTTATAACCCGCCTTCCTCAAGGGCGACATAAAATTCAGTATGAGTTGCGGGCGGAAGTCCCGGGCGATTTTCACGGGATGCCGAACCAAGTCCACGCGATGTATGTCCCGGAAATCCGGGCGAACAGTTCCGAGGCCAGGATAAAGATTATGGATAAAGTTCAGGAATGATGCCTTCGCTATTTTGTTTTGGTCTCCGGGAAGCCGGCCGATAAAATAAAAGGAGAAGGGTTCTCCGGAAGAAAAAACGGGTTGAAATTCGCGTCAGCGAGAATGACCCAGCAGGTTGAGACCAGGCTGAGGATGTTTGGCGCGTGAGAAAACCAGCCGAAGGGAATCCATCCCCGCCGGGAAGAATAAGAATACGCGGCTTCTTGCTCGGAGATTTTTATCCGGAAAGATTCAATGCCTTGCCGCATGGTTTGGGCGTCCCGGGCGGCTTCTTCGGCCCAGTCCGGGTGAGTTTCTTTATAGTAGCTGGCCAGGGCCCGGGCCGCGAAAATCGCTCCGACGGTCCATTCGACCGAGAGCCGGTCGTTCTCCGCTGTGAAGCCGACACCATGAAGGATATGGGTGTTTTCAAAAACTCCCGCCGTTTGTTTTGTCTTTTTCCATAATTGGTAAGAAGCCCCTTCCCCGAACCAGGAGTCAATGGTTTCGGGGCCTATAGCGGCGAGGGCCCAGTCCTGGACATCGGTCGCGAAATGCTCGGTGTTGGGGACCCAGCCGTTTGATTGAAAATGCATGCCTTGATAAAAATAGTGTCCGGCAGGGTCCCAAACGGTTTTTAAATAACGTTCGATCCCTTTCATGGCTTCACGGTAGGCCGGGTCGCCGGTGGTCTGGAATAACATGCGGAAGGCGCTGTACCAGGAAAGGTTGTTCTCTGTGGAAATCTCATTATAATACCAGGTGAGTTCTTCCGGCAGTCCCGGGTTTTTGATCTTGGTGCCGTCTTGGCTCACAGGAGGTTCCGATTCGGACGGTTGGTAGCTGGCCATCGCGTCAAGAGTCTGGGCGATATCCTCTAGGCTGGCCGTGTGGTCGATGGAAACGATGGGCGAGTAGGTCCCGATCGGCGCCATGCGGATGCCGCCGTTGGCGGCCTGCAAGAATTGCGCGGCCCGGGCGATTTCCTTAGCCAGACATAGTTCAGTCGACTCCGGGGAGGGGCCGGTGCCGCTGGTAGGGGGATAGCGTTTATGATAAAGATGCATGGCAGCGATTACGACCCACGCGTTTTCTCCCGATATCGGTTTCCAGTCTTCCCAGTGAACCGTGGGCCAGTTCGGGAAGCCGATAAACCGTTCTTTCCCGTCTAAAGGATCTTTGGAATCATAAAGTCCGTGGGCGTTGATGATCCGGAATATAAAGCCCCGTTTCCCTGTTTGTTGCAGGTTGGAACCCACGGCTTCAGGGTCCTGGGGATCGTAAATGAACGGCTGGGCGGGATAGCCCGCGCGGATGTTGATCAGTTGGCGCAGCCGTCCGTCCCAGTAAATCTGGATAGGGACATAGGCGGCCTTTATATTCTGGACCCCGCCGACCATGGTCAGCACGATTTGCCGGACGGCGGCGTCATAGATGGAAATCCCTTCCTCGACAATCAGCCGTTCAATAATCCCGGTAACAGAATCTTGCTTGCCCATGCGTTCATAGGAAGATGCTTTTTCCTCATCCCGGATATCAAAGCTCAGAGGCATGGAGGTCTGGACACTCTGGCGGGACCGAATCCATGTCAGCAATTGGTCGTCGATCAGGAACGGAGTTTTACCATTGATGCTCTGAATATCCTGCAGGGGATGGCGCTCTACCGCGGCATCCCCGCAGTCCAGGGCCACCGTTTGCCCGGTCCGGTCCAGGAGCGTGCAGATTTTTATGTTACCGTTTTTAAACAATATCTCTTCCCCGTGGGCTGGGCAGACAGCGATCCATAACAAGAGGAATAAAATAATCGATTTTTTCATAATTAGAAATATAATAAAAGGTATAAACCCCTTATGCAAGCTCTGGACTCAAGGAACCGCAGCAAGCTGCGGGGGATTAAACCAATATCCTTCGATTCGTTCGTTTGGCTCACTCGCACTGAAGGATCAATTTGCATTTTTAGTTTACACTCCCTTGGGTCATGTAAATTAAATGCTTATTGAATAAAGTAAGATAAATTTTTCTATAAGGATAACATAGTTCGGCCGGAATCGCTAATGGTTCGTCACTCGTTCCCGGCAGGGCTTTTAAAGAGTAACCATTGATGCCAGTTCCCGAAGCCCCCTTGCAACGTTGCCCCTGGCCCGGGCAGGATCCGGAGTATATCCGGTATCATGATCAGGAATGGGGTGTTCCTGTTCACGATGACCGGCTGTTGTTTGAATTTCTGATCCTGGAAGGGATGCAGGCCGGGTTAAGCTGGATAACCATTTTAAAAAAAAGAGACTGCTTCCGAAAGGTCTTTGACGGCTTTCATGCGGAGGTGATCGCCCGGTATCGTGACGGGAAGGTCGGGCAGCTGTTAAAAGAGTCCGGAATTATCCGTAACCGGTTAAAGATTGAGGCCGCGATCGCCAACGCCCGGGCGTTTTTGGCTGTCCAGAAAGAATTCGGGAGTTTTGACCGTTATATCTGGCAGTTCACCCAGCATAAAACAAAAAAGAATTCTTATCGATCCATGAGGGACGTGCCTTCTCAGACCGCCGAATCTGCTTTGATGAGCCGGGAATTGAAAAAAAGAGGTTTCAAATTTGTCGGGGCTACGATCTGTTATGCTTTTATGCAGGCCGTCGGGATGGTCAACGATCATTTGGTGACGTGTTTCCGGTATAATCAGATACAAGAGGAGTAAACAATGCAAGGCGTGGATTATTTCTTTTATCTGGGGTTTGTGCAGCTCGCGATCGGGTCTCTGCTTCTTCTCATGGGCCGGCGAGTTTTCTGGCTGTTCGTTGGCGGGGTGGGGTTTTTTGCCGGGTTTCAGCTCGGAACGATTTTCTTTTTGGAGCAGCCGGCGTGGACGCGGCTTTTGATGGGGGCAGGCGCCGGCGCGCTGGGGGTCGTTGTCATGATTTTTGTGCAGCAGGCGGCTTTTGTCTACACGGGATTTCTCGCCGGCGGTTATCTGTTGAACAGTATCTGGTTTATGCTGGGGTTTCCCTGGAGGCTGCCGATTCCTCTTTTGTATTTCATCGGCGGTGTGCTGGGCGCGGTTATCAGCTATCAGCTGTTCGAGCAGGTTTTGATTGTCATGACCTCGCTTGTCGGCGCAGTCTTTATCATAGAAGCCATTGATGTTGTGCCGGGATGGCAGTTATTTTTATTTGCGTTATTAACGGCCGTTGGGGTTATGGTGCAGAGCCGGCAGACGGCCGTCCCGCCAGCCGTTCGAAGAGGATAAAATTTAAACAGCCCATCAGGCCCGGGAAGGGGAAGAGGAGGTTCTTGATGCAAGATAAAAGACGTTATCACCGCATGAAGCTGGAAGTTCCTATGAATTTTAGAGTGCCTCCGAAACGGAAGTTTATTGATACTTCAACCTTGGATATCAGCGGAACGGGGGTCGCTTTTATTACAACGGAAGAGTTAAAGGTCCGGCAGGAACTACTGATATACCTGTTGCTACCGGGGCGCACAAAAATAGAGATTCATGCTAAAGTCGTCCGGGTCGCCCGGGAAGAGGGGCAGCCGTCAGATTATCCGGCGCTGTACCGCATTGGGGTCAAGATCGTTGATCCGATAAAATTTGATGAAAAGGCCTTCGTCAAGTTTTATGCCGAAAAGCTCGTAGAATTTTTCGGACGGGGCAAATATGCCTCGTCCGGGGCATGCGGATAATGCCGGGGGAAACCGGCGTTACGGCCGGCCGTTAGGAAGCGTATTTAAAGAAATTCGGTCCCTGCTGAATAGGGAAGAGGAGGTTTTATGAAGAGGATAATGATTTTTTGGGAACTCGGTTTTTTGACCGCACTGTTTTCCGGCTGCGCGGTTCTAGAAAAAGCCCAGAGGACGGATGAACTGCGGTTTGAGATAGCTATGATGAAAAAGAGCATGGACAAGATGGCCCGGGAGAACGAGCGCACGCTTGAAGAATTACGCCGGGATAAAGATTTGGAAATCCGGAGGCTTGTTAATGAAAAAGATGATGAGATAGCTGCGATACGCTCCGGCTGTCAGAGCGAGGTGCGCCGGGTCGAAGAAAACAAGTCGCAGGAAATGTCGTCTCTGGAAAGGGCAAAATATGATTTGGAAAGGCGACTCAGCAAGGAAGTCAATGAATATAAAGCGAAGTTGGAAATGACGGAACGGGGGCTGGTTGTTACCTTCCTGTCGGAAATATTTTTCAGCCCGGGGAAAGACACGATCAGCACAGACGGCGAGCGCATTCTCAAGGATATCAGCCAGGTCATCAAGCAGGATATTCCCGACGCCCAGGTTGCGGTCGAAGGGCATACCGATAATGATCCGATTAAAGTGTCGGGCTGGAAATCCAATTGGGAACTCTCCGCCGCCCGGGCGCTGGCCGTCGTGCATTTCTTTGTGGATCAATGCGGGGTGCTCCCGGGGCGTCTTTCCGCCGTAGGGCACGGCGAATTTAAACCCGTCGCGTCCAATGATCTTTCTCAGGGGAAGCAGCAAAACAGGAGGGTCGAAATCGTGATTTTGCCGCCGAAGCTGGAAAAAATCAAACGGGAGGAAGATGCTATCTCCGACTAAAAAGGCGGTTAGTTTCAGTAAAACCCGGCCCATGATACTGCTTGCAATGATGACCGTGGCCGTGTTCAGCCCGATTTTGCTTCACGGCTTTGTGGGGGACGACCTGGCCTTTATTGTTTATAACCGTTTTTATGACAGCCCGTCCCATATTCCCCACCTTTGGGACGAAAAATACCTTACCCGCGGGCAGGATGTCCTGTTCGGCAATACCGTCAACTTCAGCTCCGGATCGGTTTCTTACCGTCCAGTATTATCGGCTACATTTTTTATGGACCGTTGGCTGTGGTCGCGGCAGCCTTTCGGTTATCACCTTCACAATCTGGTTTTGCATGTTTTGAACGCGCTGCTGGTTTTTATGCTGATCCTTAAATTATCACGGGATCAGCAGGCGGCTTTCTTCGGAGCGGCCTTGTTCGCCCTGCATCCGACCCAAGCCGAAGCGGTTGCGGTGGTCGGGTACCGCGCTGACCTGCTGGCGGGGTTGCTTATGGCAGGCGCTTTTCTATCCATTGTGCATGCCTTAGACGGAAACTCCAAAATTCATTTCAGTCTCTGGCCTTTTTCTTTGGGACTGTATACTTTGGCTTTGTTCACAAAAGAATCGGCGCTGGCGTTCCCGTTTTTGCTGGCCGGGTATTTTTTTCTGTTAAAGGAGGGGCGGCAGAAACTACGCGCGGTTCCTGTTTATTATTTTACCGGGACCGTGCTGGTCACGGTTTTTTATTTATATGTGTATTTTTTTGTCTTCCCCAACACGACGTTGGCGCAGTTAAAAATAAAGCCGGACCTGGGACTGCATTTAGCGCAGGTTTTGGAAATTTTTTATTTTCATGTCCAATCGCTCTTTTGCCCGTGGTCTGTCAAAATTATTCCCGGGGCATACCGGTTCCCCTGGAGCGCCGGCAGCCTGGTTCACGCGGCGTGGGGGATGATAATAGTTTTGTTGTTATGCTTGCTTTTCAGGAATTCCCGGTCAAAGCCAGCGGCTGTTTTTTTTGTTTTCTGGTTCCTTGCCGCTTACCTTCCTGTCTCGCATCTTATTCCTCTTGTGAACCCGGTCGCTCACCGGTATTTATACGTGCCGTCGATGGGTATTTGGGCCGCCTTCGCCTTGTGGGCAGAGGGGTTCTGCAAGAAGAGCGGGGGGCCGGAGGCGCGCTGGGGCGCCTGGAGGAGGACAGCTCAGGCCGGACTTTTATTGGCCTGTGTTTTAAAACTCGGGGGGCTGAATGCGGCGTGGAAAAATGATCTGGTTTTGGCAAAAGCCCTGATCAAAGCGTATCCGCATCACCGGGCCGGATACCAATCGTTAGGGATGATCGCTTATCAACAGGGGGATTGCCCGACGGCTGTGCGGGCTTTGCGGCAGAGTGTGCTTTTGGGCGCGCGTGACCCGAGGGTTTTTACTTTTTTGGGGTATTGTTTGACGGCAGAGCCGGACAAAGCCGAGTTCTTTTTCCGGGAAGCGATTAAGGAGTATCCCCGGTTTCATCTTCCCTATAAGGGAATGGGGGAGATCATGTTGGCGCAAGGGAATCTGGGGCAGGCCTTGTGGTATGCACAGGAAAACATGCGGCTGCTTCGAGCCCCGCGGGTTTCGGATTATGATTTGTTGATCGCCGTTTACCGGGCGCGGGAAGAAGCTGAAAAGGCAGCGGAAATTGCCGTTGAGAAGGAACGCCGTTTTCCGTCGGGCGGGAATGAGGCCGGGCGCTCTCCCGCGCGTCCGTAAACCTGGGGCGTTGTTCAAAAAATTTCTTTAGAAAGCCATGATTGACGATTTTTTCCCAGTCTATTATGATGGCTTTGTTGTTGAACGGCGGTTGTTTTTAAGAACAAAAACGTAATTCCCAGGAATGTTCCCCGGAAACAAGGCCAAAGAGGAAGGCCTTCAAGAGAAAGGAAAAGTTTTTTATGCCTGTAAAAAAGAGAATAGCGGTCTTGACCGGCGGAGGCGATTGCCCGGGCCTGAATGGAGTTATCCGGGCGGTCACGAAAAAAGCGATTCTTGAGCTGGGCCTGAATGTCCTTGGCGTGGAAGACGGGTATGAGGGGCTTATAAAAGGGAAATTCCGCAAGTTGGATTATCAGGATGTTTCGGGTATTTTGACGCTGGGGGGGACGATCCTGGGGACGTCCAATAAAGCCAGTCCTTATGAGTATATTGATCCTAAGGACAAGACAGCCACACCCCGTGATGTTTCGCGGAAGGTTATTAGAACGATTAAGGACCTGGATATTTGTTGTCTGGTGTGCATCGGGGGCGACGGTACTTTAAAGATCGCCCATCATTTGTTTGAAGACGGGATCCCGATTATCGGGGTCCCTAAAACGATTGATAACGATATCCGGGGGACGGATATTACGTTCGGTTTTGACACGGCCGTTGAGATCGCCACGGAAGGGATTGACCGGTTGCATACCACCGCGCAGGCCCATCATCGGGTCATGATTTTGGAAGTGATGGGCCGGACCGCGGGTTGGATTGCGCTGCATGCCGGGATCGCCGGCGGGGGCGATATTATTTTGCTCCCGGAGATCCCGTATGACATTGATGTCATCACCCGGCGGGTCAAAGAGAGAAGCCGTAAAGGCAAGCGCTTCAGTATCCTCGTTGTGTCTGAAGGGGCTAAACCTAAAGGCGGATCTGTTGTTATCAGGAGACTGGTGAAAGACGCTTCTCAGCCTGTCCGTTTGGGAGGGGTCAGTTTTATTTTGGCGGATCAGATTGAGCAGATCACCGGCCTGGAGTCCAGGGCTGTCGTCCTGGGGCACCTTCAGCGGGGCGGCTCGCCCAGTTCCTGTGACCGTGTCCTGGCCACGCAGTTTGGCACGCGGGCCGTGGATTTGATCCGCGAACAGAAATTCGGCACCATGGTCGGGATTCAGGGGGGAGACCTTGTCTGTGTCCCGCTTCAGGAGGTGGCCGTCGGCCCGCGCCTGGTCCCGTACGATTACCCTCTTATCCAGGCCGCCCGCTCGGTCGGAACCTCATTGGGAGACCGGTAAGTGATCCCGGAGGAGGGGCATTGTTTAACGGCGTTTTATCAGAGGAACCCAGCGTTTGGAAAAGAAAAAGTTTTTGTTCGTATCGTATGCCGCTTTGATCAATGACATCGCCTGTCAGGTCTGCCAGGTAGGGCGTGATGTCAAATATTTTATCAAAGACAAGGTGGCGAGTGTAAGGTGTTTTGGCCTTAGAATTCCGCCCGATATTGGGCGCCTGCCAAAAAAAGTAAAATAATCTAAAATCATCCGTGTGCCTCAATTATAATATTATTAATAAAATTCATAATGGCATGATCAGGGCTCCTCTCTTGTTCCCGCGATCGCTCAGACGCCCGACGAATAACCGATTTAACGTTAATTTTTTAAAAGATGTGGTTGTCCCTCCACACATTAACAGAAGGCCGGGGAATTTTTTGTTTGGCCAAAATGACCTTACCTTTTGGAATAGGAAGACGTTTTAAGAGTGGGTGTCCGATATGATTGAATTCTTATCGCAACTCCATCCTGTGGTTCAAGCTTTATTGGCCGGATTATTTACCTGGGGGATGACAGCCTTAGGAGCGGCAGCAGTTTTTTTGACAAAAGAAGTTAAGCGTACTGTTCTGGATACGATGTTGGGTTTTGCGGCCGGGGTCATGATTGCGGCGAGTTACTGGTCTTTGCTGTCTCCGGCTATTGAGATGTCTCAGGAAATGGGCGTCTGGCCGTGGTTTCCCGCTGCTTCGGGATTCCTTTTAGGGGGGGCATTTTTAAGAGGTGTTGATTATTTTATGCCGCATTTGCACCTGGGGCTCCCGATCGATAAGGCGGAAGGGGTAAAAACATCTTTCCGGCGTACGACTTTGCTTATTCTGGCGGTGACATTGCACAATATTCCGGAAGGGCTCGCCGTCGGGGTGGCCATCGGAGCCGCGGCGGCGGGGTTGCCTTCCGCGACTCTGCCGGCCGCCTTGGCGTTGGCTTTTGGTATCGGAATCCAGAATATGCCGGAAGGATTAGCCATCTCGGCACCGCTTCGGAGAGAAGGGCTCTCAGTCCGGAAAAGTTTTCTATATGGCCAAATATCCGGAATCGTTGAGCTTTTTGCCAGTATCTTGGGCGCGGCGGTTGTGTTATGGATACGCCCGGTATTGCCGTATGCCCTGGCTTTTGCGGCGGGGGCTATGATTTATGTCGTGGTAGAGGAGGTCATCCCGGAGTCACAGCAGGGAGAAAGCACGGATATATCGACGATGGGCGTGATGCTGGGCTTCGCCATTATGATGATTTTAGACGTGGCGCTGGGGTAAGGGGGGAGGTTCCCATCCTTTATGAAGGCAAAGATGTTGTGCAGTAAATTTATTTTTATCCTGTTGCTGGTGTGCGTGATTGACACGGCGGGCGTCCTTATCACGAATATTCCGTATTATTATCCTGCCCCCTCGGCCGAATTCCCTCCTGATACGGCCGGTATGGTTTTTTTCAGGGGGTTTGACGCGAGCGGGAGGTTTTTAAGCCCGGACACATTAAGACGCGCCAACAAGGCCTTGCGTTTATATCGGGAAGGCGCTATCGGCGTGATAGCCTGCATCGGAGGTGCCCGGCCAGGGCGTGATGCGTTCGGATCCCAGGTCGTAAAAGATTACCTGGTTTCCCGGGGCATTCCTGATAAGAAGGTTGCGGTGGATAAGGAGTCTTATGATTCCAGGACGAATTGGCAGGTTGTCCAGAACCTGGCGCGGGAGCACGGCTGGAACCACGTGACGTTGATTGCCTCCCCGATGCACAGTCGGCGGTTAAGGAGCATCGTGGCGGCGGAGCCGTTAGAACACGGGAAAATTTTTTATAGCCCGTATTCTTACATAGACTGCGAGCCTCCGTTATCCGGGAAGGAGTTGTGGGTGGACACGCATTACGAATGGCTGGCGTATATTGCGGATTTTATTCTCCCGGAGTCCTTCTATGCTCAAGCGGTTCGTAGGCTGAGGGAGGGGTTTCTTAGCAAAAGGAAAGAACACATGTCAGTTCATCATCACCCGAGGGCATTGATTCCTGTTCTGGGAAGTTGCTTTTCCATAAGGGATATATTATACTTGGACTGTAAAAATGAGTTGACGATAAAGGCAAACCCATCGCAAGGTGGGGACGCAAAGCTACAGGGTCCTTTAACAGGGATAGCCAGTTTCCGAATCAATGCGAGCTTATATTGGAAAAAGGCCTATCTTCTGCTTGAGGATAGGTTTTGTTATTTGAAAAACGATAAAGGCAAACCCATCGTAAGGTGGGGACGCAAAGCTATAGGGTCCTGGATAAGGATAGCCTGGTTACCGGGAAACACAGTCATGCGCCTATCCTTTCTTTAGGATAGGTTTTTTTGTTTTCAAGGAAAGGCCGTGGAGAGCACGGATGCAAATTTAGGGAAAGGAAGGAAAAAATAATGAAAAAAGGAAAAATGGAACGAAGACTATGCCGTATCCTACTTCCGTTCGCGTTTTTGTTTTGCGGGAGCCTGCTTCAGATTCCTGGGGTTTTTGCGGGAGAGGAGGTGGAATTCTTGGGTGAGATCAGGGCCGAAATCGTCGATCCGGTGGATTCGGTCGTCAATTCATCAGGAGATGTTTTCATCCTGGACAGAAAATTAGCGAAAGTCCTGGTTTTCAGCCAGGACGGGAAAATGAAACGCAGTTTCGGCGAACACGGGACGCAGTTAAAACAGTTTCATGTTCCAGGCGCACTCGCCCTGACTTTGGAGGGGGATGTCATCATCGCCGATACCGGAAACAACCGGCTCCAGGTGTTTAGCCCGAAAGGGGATTTTCTGTATGACATGGGGAGCGGGGGAAAGGCCCATGGGGAGTACCGGCAGATCACGTCTGTCGCCGTTGACCCGCTGGGATATATTTATGTGGCGGACGGAAAAAACAGATCGATCACTCGATACACGCCTAAAGGCGTTTTTTTGGAAACAATGGACCTGAACTACAGCCCGGACGATTTGGCGTTCGATAAACTGCAAAATTTTTATGTGTTATCCCGCCGGGAAGGCAAAATCGTAAAATATCCGCCTAAAAAAGGGAAACCCGAAGAATTATCCCTCAAGAATTCTCTGATCAATTATTTAACAGACACCGCAGGGATTGCCGTTGATTTCCGTGGGGATATTTATCTTATTGAATGGAAAAATAACAGTATTGTGAAAATAGACCAGATGGAACAGGTGCTGTTTTCATTCGGTTCGCAGGGGGTTGGCAAAGGGCAGTTTAATATGCCGCAGAGCATCTCCTGTGATATGGACGGCAATGTTTTTGTGGCCGACACACTGAACGGCCGGGTGCAGTTTTTTAAGATCACGGGCAGCACGAAACAGGCCATGAAATCCATCCCCTTTATTCTTCCGGTTTTGGATTACGACACATCCATTTATAGCGGAAAAATGATCGTGGATTTGAACGCTGTCCCCGGAAGAGGCTTATACGCCTTGTCCGATTATTACGCTCAAATATTGTTTGTCGGCGACACTAAACTTGTGTTTGGGAAGACGGAAGAGGAAGCCTACAAACTTAAAGATCCGCAGGCGCTGTATGTCAACCGTGAGGGGAGAATGCTTATTGCGGACACGGGGCATTATCGCCTGCAGTTTATGCGCCCGGATGGGACGTTTGACTATCAATTCGGGAAAAAAGGGAAAGACCGCAGTGAGTTTCTCGCTTTGAGCGGGGTCGCCATGGATGAGGCCGGCTATATTTTCGTGGCTGATGCTAAAAATAACCGTATTCAGGTTTTTAACAATGACGGGATTTATCTGGAAACATTTGGCAAAGAAAGCGGGGAAATTTACGCTTATGGACCGCAGCCCGGGACGTTTTCTGAACCGAAAGATTTGGCCTTTAATTCCCGTCAGGAATTGTATGTCCTGGATTACAAGAATAAAAGGATTCAGGTCTTCGACCATAAGGGACTTTTCCTGAAAGAGATTGGCGGCGCGAAAGATAAAATTAAGTTCCAGGACCCGATTGATATAGCGTTGGATGGCAGCGATTATTTATACGTGGCTGACCGGGGAGATCATTCGGTGAAGATTTTTGATTCCGCCAATCAACTGGTCATGCAATTTGGCAGCGTCGGTAAAGGGCGCAGCTATTTCCCGTCGTTGTCTTCCGTGACGTGCGCGGAAGGCAAAGTTTATGTGTCTGATTATGAGGTAGACGAAGTTAAAGTGTTTACCTTTGATCCCACTGTTTCGCAGGAAGAAGAAAGGATTTATTTTACTCGTGTTTCAAAACCATTGAATATGCAGAATGCCAGTGAGGAGATCAAGGAGGCGATGGCCCGCAAGCTCACGATAGAGCAGACGAAAAAGGAGCTGGCGGAGAAACTTAATGTGAGCGCCGAAGAAGTGGATGCCGCTTTGAAAGTTGAGGCGGAAAAATCTGTTGAGAATGGGCAATTGCAGATAACGATGAGTATTCCCGTCAAGATGGTTCCGGCGGGGGTGGATATCACGGATAAGAAATGATACAAAGGCGTAACCATGCGTTTCGCATGATGATATGTGTGTTAGGGGCGGCCTGTTTTTTCTTGTTTTCCTGTGATGGCTTTGGGGTGGCCCAGGCTTTTGATCTCAAGCAATTTTGGCAGGAAATACAGAAGAAAAGGGAAGCCCTTTCTCTGCCCTTTCCACATAAAAAAAAGGGCGCCACGTTTTATGCCCCTGATGAAGTGATCCCTATCACGATCGAGCAAATCCCGCAGTTATGCAGTGAGATCGGGCTTATCACAGAGGAAGAATGTTCTCTCTGTGCCGAAATCCCTAATGCTGAATGCCGGCGGTCCCGGCGGACCAATGAGGGGTTACAGTGTTATGAATGTACCGAGAAGCTGCAGGAATGTCATGATATCGAGTTGCTGAATCGGGAAGAATGTACTTTGTGCTCGGAGATTCCTAACGCGGAGTGCGTTCGCGCCAAAAGGACTAAACAGGGAAGGCAGTGTTTTGAATGCAAGGAACGTCTTGGCCGATGTTCAGACGACGGTTTGTTAGCCTGGGGAGAATGTCAGGAAGGATGCGAGGTTGACCCGGCAAAGGAATGTAAGTTCGCCCGGGAGATTGGTGCCGGGGTGTCGTGTTTTCAGTGCATGGACAGGGTGCAGCAGTGTTCTGATTTAGGATTGCTTCAAGCAGAAGAATGTGACCTGTGTGAAACTAATCAGAAAAAAGAGTGTGTTTTCTCCCGGAAATCTGAGACGGGGGAGTTATGCTACAGTTGTATTGATAAAGAGGAGAAGTGCATTGACCTTGGGCTTATGTCAGAAGAAGAATGCGCGCTGTGCCAGGAGGATCCGAAGAAGCAGTGCGTGCCGGCACAGAAGACCAAAGAAGGCAAGGCGTGCTTCCGCTGTGAAGACAAGCCGGAAGAGTGTATTGACCTGGGGTTAATGTCAGAAGACGAGTGCGGCCTGTGTCAGGATGACCCGAAGAAGCAGTGTGTAGCCGCACAGAAGACCAAAGAAGGCAAGACATGCTTTAGCTGTGAAGATAAACAGGAAGAATGTATTGACCTGGGGTTAATGTCAGAAGACGAGTGCGGCCTGTGTCAGGATGATCCGAAGAAGCAGTGCGTGCCGGCACAGAAGACCAAAGAAGGCAAGACATGTTTCAGCTGTGAAGATAAGCCGGAAGAATGTATTGACCTGGGGTTGATGTCAGAAGATGAGTGCGGCCTGTGTCAGGATGACCCGAAGAAGCAGTGTGTAGCCGCACAGAAGA
>CAZAXH010000023.1:0-18586 GCA_964489065.1 uncultured Planctomycetales bacterium
TTGGTACAATTATTCTATCACAAAAGGTGGCTCAACTTTTCGGGGGTGGGTCACTCCGGCTCGGCCCAAAAATTAACATCAACAATTCCTAAATGTTTTTCATTACTCAACCATTTGATAGCGATATTATTAATATCATTTTTGTAAGTAAAAAAATTTTTTCCTGAGAATTCTCGATAATATCCTTCTAGCACAGGATTTAATAATGTTCCTGGGGCTGGAACAAAATAATTGTGTGGCCAATGAATTTTTTTTGGCATAAAAACCGGGATGAAAACTTTATTTTAAAATTAAACGTTTTCTGCCTGCCGACCGGGGACAAAAAATTAAAATACACATAATAATAACACAACAGATAATAATAATTATTGTGCCCATTGGGGGTAGAGATTAATCAAAGGAATTAAATTTAACATATTTTTAATTTTTCCATTTTTTACCACATTATAACAATTTTTATTCAAAGAATTGACATTTCCCGCCGATTTTTTAATCACCTAATTCGCTTATGCCTGATTTCAGCATTTAGTCAGACAGTTCGTATAACACTACCCCGCCTTTTCAGCGAAGCCGATGATATAGCCGTTGCAGTCGCGCACGTAGAATTCCCTCATGCCGTAGAATGTGACGGAAATATCTTTCAGGACCTCCACTTTCCCTTTCAGGATCGTGTAAAAGTCGCGGAGGTCTTCCATTTCGATATAAAAAGCGGTCTGGCTGCAAGGGGCGGACAGGGAGCATTGAGGCAGGTGTTTTTTGACGTATTCCCGGGACTGAAACATGATTTCCACGTCCCCGCAGTTCATGATGGCCCAGTCTAGGGGCTGTTCCTCCACCCAGGAAACCGTGATTTCCCGGGAGCCGGTTTCAGCCCCCATGATGAACTTAAATCCGAAAACGTCACTGTAAAACGTGACCGTCCGGATGACGTCATCAACGCAGAGCTGGGGTGTTAAACGTTTCATGTTAGGGAACGGGTGGTTCAGGCCCCGTACGCCCGGGCGACATAATCAGCGAGGATGCGGCAGAACTCTTCTTCAATCCCCGGGCCTTTCAGGATTTTAAAAGGTTTTCCCTTAATATAGACCGGCGCCGTGTCTTTTTCCGCGGCTCCGGGCAGGCTGATGCCAATATCCGCGTGCCGGCTTTCCCCGGGGCCGTTGACCACACAGCCCATCACCGCCACGGTCATGGCCTCCACACCCGGGTAAGCGGTTTTCCATTCCGGCATATGATCGTGTATAAAATTTTTCACCTTGCGGGCCAGCCGCTGATAGTCATCGCTTTTTGTGCGGCCGCAACCCGGGCAGGATACAACCTTGGGGGTGAACAATCTTAAGCCCAGCGATTGTAAAAGAATCCGGCACACGCGCACTTCTTCTGTCCGGGGCTGGCCCGGCTGCGGGGTCAGGGACACCCGGATGGTGTCGCCGATCCCTTGTTGAAGCAAAACCGCCAGCCCGGCGGCGCTGGCAATAATCCCTTCCAGGCCTGACCCGGCTTCGGTCAGCCCCAGGTGCAGCGCGTAAGAGCACTTTTCCGCCAGGGTTTTGTACGCCCGCACCATGTCCGGCAAGTCCGACATCTTAACGCTTAGCACGATTTTATTTTTTTTAAGGCCCAGGGCTTCGGCGGCCGCGGCGCTGTCAAGCGCGCTCTCCACCATGGCCTTCAGGAAGATGTCACCGGCGGGCTTCGGGCTCTTAAGTTTGGCGTTCCGGGCCGTTAGTCTGGCCAAAAGCTCCTGGTTAAGCGAGCCGCTGTTTACGCCGATGCGGACCGGTTTGTCGTTATCGATGGCGATTTTAACGCAGGTGCGGAAATTTTCATCGTGGGTTTTGCCTTTGCCCATATTCCCGGGGTTGATGCGGTATTTCGCGAGCGACCGGGCCAGGTCCGGGAACCGGCTCAACAGCAAATGCCCGTTATAATGAAAGTCGCCGATGATGGGTGTCGTGTATCCGGCGCCGCGCAGGCGTTGAATGATTTTCGGTGCGGCTCGTGCCGCGTCTTCATCGTTGATCGTCCAGCGCACAAGCTCGGCCCCGGCGTCAGCAAGCTCCCGGGTCTGGGTAAACGTCGCGTCTTGGTCAGCGGTCGGGGTGTCGGTCATGGATTGCACCACGACCGGGCGGCCGCCGCCCAGGGTTATCTCTCCCACTTGAACCGGGCTATTCTTTCGTCTGGGTGTTTTAGTCATTAGCAGGGGCCATTTTCCGTATAACGACGAGAGATTCTCGTTTACTTATCAGCGGATAATGATATAATTTTTAAAGCGCGTGCCGCATTTTAAAAACAATTATACGGAAGAACGCGCGCCAATGCAACTTAATTTGATCTCCCCTTTTGACCAGGACGGTTTATCGCATGAATATTTATTTGGCCAGGACCCAGGGCTTTTGCGCGGGCGTTTCGTTCGCCACCGCGGTTGTGGAGCGCGCGCTTCAGGAATACGGCCTGCCGATTTACGTGTATCATGAAATTGTCCACAACACGTTTGTCGTTAACGCGTTTAAAGAGCGCGGCATTGTTTTTGTCGAGAAATTAAGCGAGGTCCCTCCCGGCTCCCGGATCATTTTCAGCGCCCACGGGGTGCCGCCCGCGATTGTGCGGGAAAGCGAGCGCCTGCGGTTGCGCGTCATTGACGCCACGTGCCCGCTGGTTAAAAAAGTTCACCGCCAGGCCACCCAATGTTCTGAAAACGGCTACCACACGGTTTTAATCGGCCACAAAGGCCATCAGGAAATGATCGGCACGGCCGGGTATATTAAGGAAGAACTGCGGCACATCGTTGAAACGGTTGAAGACGTTAAAAAGCTTGATATCCCCCCGGAATCGAAAGTGGGGTATATCACGCAGACCACGCTGTCGGTGGATGAATCGAAGCTCATTATCGAAGCCATGCACCGCCGTTTCGCCAACCTGCGGGACCCGGCGCGGGACGACATCTGTTACGCTACGCAAAACCGACAGGACGCGGTCAAAGAGCTGGCCTCGCTCTGCGATATGATTATTATCTGCGGTTCGGCCAACAGCTCCAACAGCAACCGTTTGAGGGAAACCGGCGAGCGATGCGGCGTGCCCGCGTATATCATTGACAGCGCGGCGGATTTGCGGATGGAATGGTTCCGGGATGTTCAGAACGTCGGCGTCAGTTCCGGCGCGTCCGTGCCCCATTTTATCGTGGAAGAACTGGTCAAAGAACTTGAGAAGAGGTTCCCCGGCGCGGACGTCATACGGTTTGAAAATCCGGAGAGGAACATTGTGTTCCATCTGCCGGAACTTTTATGATTTTGGGAAAAGGATGTTCACGGCCTGGCCGTGAGGGATCGGAATGACGATGAGTCATGGTCATTTGAAACAGCAGCTGGAATTCTTGGGTTTGCGTTGCCGGGAACAGGCACGTTTAAGCGCCTTCACGACGTTTCAGCTCGGCGGGCTTTGCCCCTTTTTGGTGGAATGTGAAACGCCTGACCAGTTGCGCCAGGCCGTGCTTTTATTTAAGGCGGAGCACCGGCCCTTTATCCTGCTGGGCGGCGGGTCTAATGTGGTGGCTTCTGACGCGGGGATCGCGCACCCGGTGATCCGCTACCGTTCTTCCGCGCCCGTGATCAGCCGCGACGGGAATGTCCTGATCGTGTCCGCGGGCACGATCTTGGATGATCTGGTTCAATATTGTGTTCGGGAAGGCTTATCCGGGCTCTCGTTCGCCAGCGGGATTCCCGGCACGGTCGGCGGGGCTGTCGTGGGCAACGCCGGCGCGTTCGGGCGGCAGATGTCGGACGTCGTGTCGGCGGTCAGCATCTTTGATGAGAACGGTAATGAAACCGCTCTGCCTCCGGAAGCATGCGCCTTTAATTACCGGCATTCCCGGTTCAAGGACACCGAAGCTATCCTGACGTCCGTTGTTTTTCAGCTTGAGCCGGGCGACCCCCAGGCGCTCGAAGCGCAGCGTCAGGAGATCCTCACCCAGAGGCGGGATAAGCACCCGGATTATAAAAATATGCCCTGCGCGGGCAGTTTTTTTAAGAACCTTCCTCCCTCTTTCCCCGGTGAACGCCGGCAGGCCGCGGGCTGGTTTCTGGACCAGGCGGGTGCCAAAGATCTCCGTTCCGGTGGGGCCGCGGTTTTTCATAAACACGCGAATATCATTATCAAAGCGGATTCTTCCTGCACGGCCCGGGACGTCTTTGAGCTGTCCGAAAAGATGGCTGCCCAAGTGAAGGAACAGTTCAATATTATTTTATCCCGGGAGGTCCGTTTTTTGGGGCCGATCCCCGGTGGGGATTTATCGCGGCGTTTTTGGTAAGAGGTCCTTCGATAGAGTTTATTATTCCGTGCTCACCGATGCCTGCCGTTCCAGCGCTCCTTTGAGGGCATGCCAGGAAAGAATCGCGCATTTTACCCTCGATGGAAATTGCCAGATACCGGAGAAAATTGTTAATTTCCCAAGGTGGTGAGTTTGCCGGTCCGGGTCGAGCTTGCCCGTGACCAGACTTTGGAATTCTTCAAACAGGGCCAGTGCTTCGGGAACAGTCTTCCCTTGGATGGCCGTTGTCATCATGGAAGCCGAAGCCCGGGATATTGCGCAGCCGTCTCCCTGAAACGACACGCGGTCAATCGTGTTGTTTTTATCCACGCGCAAAAAGACCGTCAGATGATCCCCGCACAGCGGGTTATATCCTTCCGCGGTGTGGGTCGGATCCGTCAAGGGCCCGTAATTCCGCGGGTTTTTATTGTGCTCCAGGATGACCTGCTGATAAAGCTCTCGGTGCGGATTCGTGCTCATTTTTTCCTTTTGATCTTAAGGGAACAGTGTCTTCGCCTGCCGGATGGCGTCGGCCAGCCGGTCGATTTCTTCTTTTGTGTTATAAAAGCACATGGAGGCCCGGGACGTCGCGGGCACCTTAAAATGATTCATGACCGGCTGCGTGCAGTGGTGTCCGGTCCTTAAAGCCACCCCTTCCTCATCCACCAGCGTCCCCAGGTCGTGCGCGTGGATATTGGGCAGGACAAAAGAAATGATGGAGGCTTTCTCTTTGGCCGTCCCGATGATTCTTAAATCCGGGATGGCCTTTAATTTTTCCGTCCCGTACGCGAGCAGGCCTTTTTCATAGGCGGAGATCGCGTCCATGCCGATATCCTGAAGGTAATCGACGGCCGCCCCCAATCCGATAACCCCGGCGATGTTCGGCGTGCCGGCCTCGAATTTATAAGGGAGAATGTTGTACGTCGTTTTCTCGAACGTCACGGAGGTGATCATGTCGCCCCCGGACTGGTACGGCGGCATGCGGTTTAAGAGCGCGGCTTTGCCGTATAACACGCCCGTGCCCGTGGGCCCAAAAATTTTATGGCCGGAAAACGCCAGGAAATCGCAGTCCAGGTCCTGCACGTCAATGGCGATATGGCCGGCGGCCTGGGCCGCGTCGATGAGCACCGCCGCGCCGCACGCGTGGGCCGTGGCGATAATCTCCTTCACCGGGTTGACCGTGCCCAGGGAGTTTGAAATGTACACCATGGAGACCAGCTTGACTTTTGGGGACAGTAAGGCTTTGTATTCATCTAAAAGTATTTCGCCGTTGTCGTTCATGGGCGCCACTTTCAGGACGCAGCCGTTTTCCTGGCAGAGAATCTGCCAGGGAACGATGTTCGAGTGGTGCTCCATTTCCGAAATCAGGATTTCGTCCCCTTCTTTCAGCTGGGACCTCCCGTAACTGCTCATGACCAGGTTCATGGACGCGGTGGCCCCGCTGGTGAAAATCACTTCGGATGACTTGGCGGCGTTAATGAATTTCTTGATCTTGTCCCGGCTGCGCTCATACTCGGCGGTGGCCTGCTCGCTCAGGTAATGCACTCCGCGGTGGACGTTCGATGTTCCGCGGCTGTAAAACCAGGTGATTTTATCAATGACTTTTTGCGGTTTCAGCGTGGTGGCCGCGTTGTCCAGGTAAACGAGCGGCTTGCCGTGCACTTCAATGCGCAGGTTCGGGAAATCATTCCGGATTTTTTGAATATCGATAGCCATAATGTTTTCTGTGTTAACGGACCGCCGCTTTTATAACCGGGTTCACGGCCGACAACAGCCGGTCCCGGACAGGGTCCTGGTTTCTCGAGAATAATTCCTGTACAAAGCCCTCCGCCAGCATGGATACCGCCGCTTTCCGGGGGATGCCCCGGCTTTGCAGGTAAAATAATTCATTGGCGTCCATCTGCCCGACCGTTGCCCCGTGGCTGCACTTCACATCATCGGCGAATATCTCCAGCTGCGGTTTGGTGTTGACCCGGCAATGTTCGCCCATAAGCAGGTTCCGGTTCAGCTGATAGGCGTTGGTCTGCTGGGCTTCCGGGTGCACGTAAATTTTGCCGTTAAAAACGGCCCGGCTTTCCCCGTTCAGAATGCCTTTATACAGCTGGCTACTCGTGCCGTGCGGCGCTATGTGGTTTACGGTTATATGGTTGTCGGCGTGCTGCGTCCCTTCAAGAAGGTATAAGCCTGTGAGGGACGTTGCGGCGCCTTCTCCTAAAAGCGTCACCGCCAGGGTGTCCCGGGTTAACCGGCCTCCCGTGATTAGGGAGAAACTGTCAAAACTGGAATCTTTATGCTGATTCACGCGGGTGGAATGCATATGATAGTTCCCGCGGTGTTCATCCTGGATCATGGTCAGGGCGATTTTCGCGCTGGGGCCGACGGCGATGTCCGTCAGGGCGTCGGTCAGGGAATCGGCGGCGCCGTCGGCGGATATGAAACTCATCAGAATTCGCGCTTCGGCCGAAGGCTCTGCCGTTATCATGACCCGGGGGCAGAGCAGGCGCGCGGAATAAGGCGTATTTATGACGTGGCAAAGATGAATGACCGGCTGCACCTGCGCCTCACGGGGAACATGAATCCAGAGCCCGTCAGCCGCCAGAGCGGTGTTCAGGTCGGCGAAAATATCCTGCGGCTGCTCAAAAACCGGGGCCAGCCGCTCCCGGAATTCCTGTTCCCGGACCGTGGAAAATTTCTTAAGTATCAGCCCCCCGGCTTTGGCCGGGATTAATGGGAGTTCTTCCGGGAAACGCCCGTCCGTTATGACGATCGTGATATCCTGCGGATTAAAAAATTTATCCGCGGCTTTTCCGGCGCTCTCCCCCGCCGGCGCGTGGAAAGGTTCCACGGGCAGGGTTAAAAGGGGCGAAAGGTCGGTGTATTTCCAATCTTCATCCTTGGGGGAAGGGAATCCCGCGGAGACCGCCGCGTTCCAGGCCGCCTCTTTCTTGGCCAGGAGCCATGCCGGGCCTTCCGTTTCCGCGGCTTTCCGGAGTTCTCCGAGCCGGGCCATGAATTGCGGGTTCGTTAATGTTTTAGACGCCATCGCGGTTTTATCCCTTTTTAAGCCAGTCATAGCCTTTATTTTCGACTTCAAGCGCCAGCTCCCGTCCGGCGGTGCGCACGATCCGGCCGTCCTGCAGGATGTGAACGACATCCGGCACGATATAATTGAGCAGGCGCTGGTAATGCGTGATCACGATAAAAGCGTTTTGCGCGGACCGCAGGCGGTTCACGCCGTCCGCCACCACGCGCATGGAATCCACGTCCAGCCCGGAATCGGTTTCGTCCAGGACCGCCAGCCTCGGGTTGAGGATGGCCATCTGCAGGATTTCGTTGCGCTTCTTCTCTCCACCGGAAAAGTCCACGTTCACCGGCCGGTTGACGTATTTCTCATCCATGAGTAAAAGCTGCATCTTTTCCCGCAGGTAGGCGTCAAAATCTAACGGGTCCATTTCCGCGGCGCCGTGGTATTTGCAGATTTCGTTGAAAGCCGCGCGTAAAAAGACCGAGTTGGAAACGCCGGGGATTTCCACCGGATATTGAAAAGCCAGAAAAACGCCTTCCCGGGCGCGGTCTTCGGGAGCGAGATCAAGGATGTTGACCATTTTATTATTGATGTTTAAAAGAATTTCCCCCCGGGTCGCGGTGTAATCCGGGTGCCCGGTGATGATTTTGGCGAGCGTGCTTTTGCCGGAGCCGTTGGGGCCCATAATGGCGTGCACTTCGCCTTTTTTCACCGACAGGTTGATCCCTTTCAGGATTTCGGCACCGTTCACTTCGATTGTCAGGTCTTTGATTTCCAGCATCGTTTATCCTCTGTTAAAATTATCCCACGCTGCCTTCGAGCTTCAGCTCCAGCAGCTTCACGGCCTCGACCGCGAATTCCATGGGCAGCTCCTGAAACACTTCTTTGCAGAAGCCGTTAATGATCAGGGAAATGGCCGCTTCCGTGTCCAGCCCCCGGGACTGGAGGTAGAATATTTGATCGGCGTTGATCCTCGATGTCGACGCCTCGTGCTCCACGGTCGCGGAACGGTTGTTCACTTCGATAGAGGGAAACGTGTTCGCGCTGCACCGGTTGCCGACCAGCATGGAATCGCAGCGGGAAAAATTCCTCGCCTGCTTGGCCGACGGCAGGATTTTGACCAGCCCGCGGTAACTGTTGTTGGCCTGGTCGGAGGAAATCCCTTTGGAGATGATCGTGCTCCGGGTGTTTTTCCCCATGTGAATCATTTTCGTGCCGGTATCGGCCTGCATCCGGTGGTTTGTCAACGCGACACTGTAGAATTCGCCGGTTGAGTTATCTCCCTGCAGGATGAGCGAGGGATATTTCCAGGTGATCGCGGACCCGGCTTCGACCTGGGTCCAGGATATTTTGGAATTGTTGCCCCGGCACTGGCCCCGTTTGGTGACAAAATTATAGATCCCCCCTCTGCCGTCTTGATCCCCGGAATACCAGTTTTGAACGGTGGAGTATTTGATTTCAGCGTTCTCTAGCGCCACCAGTTCCACCACGGCCGCGTGCAGCTGATTTTCGTCCCGCGTGGGCGCGGTGCACCCTTCCAGGTAGCTGACGTACGCGTTGTCTTCGGCGATGATCAGGGTCCGTTCAAATTGCCCGGTCTGGGCGGCATTGATTCTAAAGTAAGTCGATAATTCTATGGGGCAGCGGACGCCTTGGGGGATAAAGCAGAACGACCCGTCCGTGAAGACCGCGGAGTTCAGGGCCGCAAAAAAATTGTCGGTGTACGGCACGACCGCTCCGAGGTATTTTCTGACAAGGTCCGGGTGTTTCTGGACCGCTTCGCTGATCGGGCAGAAGATGATCCCGTGTCTGGCCAGTTCGCTTTGGTGCGTGGTTCCCACGGAAACGCTGTCAAAGACCGCGTCAACAGCAACGCCCCTGATGCGTTTCTGTTCCGACACCGGGATACCCAGCCGATCAAAGGTCTTTGCAACTTCCGGGTCGATTTCCCCCTCGTTCTCTGTCTCCGCCGCCTTCTTTTTAGGCGCGCTGTAGTAATGGATGGACTGGTAATCGATCGGGTCATAATGGAAATTCGCCCAGTGCGGTTCGGTCATGGTCTGCCAGTGCCGGAACGCTTTGAGCCGCCACTCCAGCATCCAGGCGGGTTCGCTTTTTTTTTGGGATATAAACCTGACGATGTCTTCATTCAACCCCCTCGGCGCCAGTTCGGCGTCGACTGGAGTGTAGAAGCCGTATTGATACTCCTCTCCGGCAAGTTTATTGCCTTTCAGGACTTTTTCATCAGGGCTTTTCTTAAAAGAGTGGGTATCCATTGTTTTCGGGCCTGAAAATTAAGAGCGTCAGCTCCGGGGTATTGGCGTCCGGTCCGCCTCTTTCTGGTTGAAAAAATCTTCCAGGATGACCGTGTTGAAAAGGTTTTGCACTTTGCGGTTCAGCGTGTTCATGGAGCCGGTCATGGTGCATAAAGACGTCAGCTCACAGGCGCCGGCGTGCTTGGAACAGCTTGCTATCTGGATGGGGCCGGCGATGATATTATTCAGGTCGCCCAGAGAGACCTTGCCCAGATTTTTTTTCAGCCGGTATCCCCCGTGAACGCCCTGTGAGGCCTGCAGAATGCCGTTTTGGGCCATAATCTGCAGAACCCGCGCGGTCGGCGCGAAAGGAATGTTGAAGATAGAGCTGATTTCTTTCGCCGACGTCAGTTGTCCCGCCTCTTTGCCGCGCATGTAGTTTAACGAGATCAGCGCGTATTCTATTTTTTTATTAATTTTAAACATGGGAATCGATTCTGCTCTGGCTTAATATTAGTGACAGCCGCAACCCCCGCCACCGCCGCTGCGGGCAAGTTCCACAATGATATCAGGGTCATATTGCTCACGCAGGACATTTTCGATCGCCCTCAAGGTGCCGAAGGCCGCGCCCGGGCATCCTCCGCATGCTCCCTGGTAAGAAATACCCAGGACGTTCCCGTTGAGGCTGATCACCTGGACATCGCCGCCGTCCATTTGCAGGTAAGGACGGATATACTGATCTAATAATTGTTCGATTCTTTTCCGTTTGGGGTCTATGTCCCCTCGTTCGGGCACCGCGGACTTTTGTCCGGACCGGAGCGTGATGGCCGGATTATGGCCAGGAAGTTTCTCCAGGATCAGGGTCTGAATGCTGTCCTGAAGCTTATCCCATTCCGCCCCGCCGTCCTGAGTGACGGTGATGTAATTATCGTTCAAAAAAACTTCCTTAATATGCGACAGGGCGAACAACGCCTGCACCAGGGGGATGCCATCCGCGTCGTCTTGATTTCTGAAAGTCAGATTGCCGTCCTGAATTACCTGCTCATTGATGATGAATTTCAAGGCGTTGGGGTTGGGTGTCGCGCTGACCGTGATCGTGTATGACATAAGCAACTCCTTTCCTTTTAACAGGAATTATGGATATAAATCGGAAAAGGACATTTTGCCTTTTGCTGTTCATATTATATTAAGCGGTTGGGCTGAAATGTCAAGAAAATACTTCAAAAAAGGGCGTATTTTAACCGCGGGAAGGAAGATAGTTGGAAATAATGTAATCCGCGAACGGGAACGCGCAGGTAAAGGCCGGGGAAACGGCGTTGAGGATATGCACCGTTGACCCGTCCCCTTCAACCACAAAATCCTGCACAAGACTTAACGATTGTTTGTCCAGGAGCTGGGCCCGTATGCCGGGGGCGGTATGGCAGGTGAAACCGGCCGGGTCGATGCGTTTCACCATGGCGCAGGCCAGGCTGATAAAATATTTGCGGTAATATTTCCGGATTTCTTCAAAGGCCAGGTCGCGGAAATGAAAGCTGTTGGTGAAGAAAAGCAGGGTTTCATACTTAATGATTTCGGCAAGTTCGCCGGCTTTAAAGTTTTCTTTCAGACTGTAGTTTTCCCGCCAGAAGGCCGGAATGGCGGTGGGGCCGATTTTAATGCCACCGTCCGCGGTTTTGGTAAAATGGACTCCCAGAAACGGGTTGCGCAAATCCGGAACCGGATAGATGCTGATTTTGATGTCGGTTTTGTTTTTGGTGTATTTTAAATACAGCCCTTTAAAAGGAATCATCGTGTAGCGGCCGCCGAATCCGTAGTCCTGGGCGATTTTGTCGGCGTAGAGCCCGGCGGCGTTGATCAGCGCGGTTTTGGCGGTGAAATCGCCCTGTGTGGTCTCAATGACGTTGCCCGCATGGGACAGGTAGCGGGTGTTAAACGCGAATTGCACGCCCTGGTCTCCTAGAACCTGTTTGAGGACGCGGCAGACCTGCGCTGGGTCAACGCACGCAGTGTCCGGAGAGAAAAGCGCTTTTTTATATGTTTTGACGTTGGGTTCGATTTTTTCGGCTTCGGCGGCGTCAATGAGCGATACATGGGAGCCGTTCGCTTTCCCGCGTTTCATCAGCTCATCCAGGGCGGAGAGCTCCTGGTCATTTTTGGCGACCACGAGTTTACCGCTGTCGTTGATCGGGATATTATGGCGGCGGCAGAATTCTTTTAAGGCGATATTCCCCGCTACGGTGAATTTCGCCTTAAAACTGTCGGCGGAATAATAAAAACCGGCGTGCAGGATTCCGCTGTTGCGGCCCGAAGCGTGAGCTGCGACATCCCCCTCTTTCTCGATCAGGAGGACACGGACGCCCGGGTATTTTTTGTTCAGGGCCCCCGCAACAGACAGTCCGATAATACCGCCTCCGATAACAATGTAATCGAATTCTTTGGACATACCGGTCTTCCCTTCGCTGTTTAACCGAAAAAGGTTTCTCCTTTAGCCCAATTCTGGCCTGGCACTTCGTCGATGACCAGGTACAGATGCTCTTTGGGCTTGTTGGCGACTTTCTCCAGGGTTTCGGCGAATTCTTTGGCGATTTGTTGTTTTTGTTTTTTTGTGAGCGTTCCGACTAATTTTAAATTAATGTACGGCATGGGCCCCCCTTTTGTTTCGTGATTACTGGCGCAATAAGAAGATACCGCTATAGGCGAAAAGATTCGGCAGAAAAGGCTCTTCTTTCTGTCTTCCCAGGTCTCGCTCCTTGACAATGGTGATCGCGTTGTCCCGGCAAAAACTCCGGAAATCCTTTAAACTGAAAAAACGGAGGTTCGGCGTGTTGTACCACTTATAAGGCAGTTCCCGGGTTACCGGCACCCGGCCTCGGAAGAAAATCTGAAAACGGGCGGTGATATGGCAGAAATTAGGGATACCGACAATGACGTTTTTCCCCACCCGTAAGGCGGCCAGAATCGCCGTCTGGGGATTTAGCACTTGCTGGAGACTTTCATTGAGGATGACGTAATCAAAGCGTTTGTCGGAAAAGTCCTTGAGCCCACTGATGATGTCGCTGTGCAAAACCGTCACACCCCGTTCGATACAGCTGTAGACGGCTTTTTCGTCGATTTCGATGCCCGTGCCCTGGCACTGCTTTTGGTGGATCAGGTGATAAAGCAGTTCGCCGTCGCCGCAGCCCAGGTCCAGCACCCGGGACTGGGCCGCAACTAGTTGCAGGATGATCGAGTAGTCCAGCCGAATGTTAGGAGTATTCCCCGGAGTCATGCAGAATTCCTTTACGGCACAGCCGTGTTTTTCCGTTCCAGGAGCATCCTGGCGAGGAAATGTTCGATCATGTGGGCCTGCCCGGCGTTTTCCAGCAGGAAAGCGTCGTGCCCATAGGAAGAGTTGATCTCGATATAAGACACATCCACGTCGTTGATCTTCAGCGCCCGCACGATTTTCAGGGACTGGTGCGGCGGGTAGAGCCAGTCTGAGGTGAAGGAGATCACCAGGAACTTGGACCGGATATCTTTAAAGACGGTGTCCAGGTTCTGCTCTTCGGTCAAATCAAAATAGTCGAGCGCCTTGGTAATGTATAAATAGGAGTTAGCATCAAATCGCTGGACAAAACTGTCGCCGCGGTAACGCAAATAATTGCCAACCTCAAAATCTACGGAGAAATCGTAGCCTACGCGTTCTTTGCTGAAGAGCTTGCGCCCGAATTTTTCCTCCATGGATTTTTCGCTCATATACGTGATATGGCCGATCATCCGGGAGAGGGCCAATCCCCGGGACGGGATGCTTTTACCGTAGTAATCCCCGTTTTGCCAGTCCGGGTCGGACATGATGGCCTGCCGCCCGACCTCATGGAACGCGATCTGCAGGGCGTTGTGCCGGTAATTCGTGGCAATGGCGATAACGGAATGAACCATGTCCGGATAAAGCACTGCCCATGTCAGGGACTGCATGCCGCCCATTGATCCTCCGGTGACGCAGAGCAGTCTGGGGATCCCCATATGGTCGATCAGCAGTTTTTGCGCGTTGACCATGTCCTGGATGGTGATCACCGGGAAATTGAGGCTGTAGGGCTTGCCGGTTTTGGGGTTGATGCTGCTGGGCCCGGTGCTGCCTTTGCAGGATCCGATCACGTTGGAGCAGATAATAAAATACTTCTCCGTGTCGAACGGCTTACCCGGCCCGATCATCGTGTCCCACCACCCGGGTTTGTTATCGTCTTTATGAAAGCCGGCGGCGTGCGCGTCTCCGGTGAGGGCGTGGCAGATGAGGATCGCGTTAGACTTTTCCGGGTTGAGCGTCCCGTAAGTTTCATAGGCGATCGTTATCGGCCCCAGCCGTTCTCCGCTTTTGAGGACAAGTTCATCCGGAGGTTCGGCGCAATGATAATATTGTGTGGTGACTATGCCTAACTGTTTTGTGCCCATGGTTTTGTTTCTTTTGTTTACATAAGTATCGAAATCTTAACATAGGCGGAAAGTCGTGTCAATTTATTCGGCGTGTTTTGTCCGAAGGAACTTGGCCGGCAGGGATTATTTTTCAGCGTAAAAAAACATGGCCTCGATGCATTTTTTCGCTTTTTTCTGGATGGAGGGGGGGACCGATATCCGGTCTTTATCCGTGGGGTTCTTCAGGACCCGAATGATATCATTGAGGTCGTTGGATTTCATGTAATCGCACAGCGTGCAGGTCCCGACCAGCTCTTTGCCGGGGAATTCGACCTGCAGCCGGGCCGACAACCCGCATTCGGTCAGCATCAGGAACTGGCGGGCCTCGGTTTGGCGCATGTATTGCAGCATCTGGGAGGTGCTGCCCACGTAGTCTGAGGCTTCGCAGACCTCGGGTTTGCATTCCGGATGGCTGACGACTTTGGCCTGGGGGTATTCAAGATTGACCTTGTGGACCTGCTCCAGCGTGTATTCCTTGTGAACATCGCAGGTACCGTGAAAATAGCGGACGTCCTTTTTAACCCCGCGTTTGTTGAGTTCGTGGATCAGATTTTGGCCCATGAATTTATCCGGCAGGAAATAAATTTTTTCGTTAGGCAGGCAGGCCACGACATCGACCACGTTGGCCGATGTCACGCAGACATCGCATTCCGCTTTGACCTCCGCGGTCGTGTTGATGTAGCAGACAAAGGTGCGGTCAGAGAATTCCCGGCGCAGCCGCCGCACGTCCGCCGCGTTAATCGCGTCGGCGAGCGTGCATCCCCCGTCTTTGGCCGGCATGAGTACCTCTTTGTCCGGATTGAGGATTTGGGCGGTCTCGCCCATAAATTTCACCGCGGCGAAAACGATTTTTTTCGCGGGGGTGCTCATGGCGTTCTTGCTCAGCCCGTACGAATCCCCCACAAAGTCCGCTACGCCGTAAAGGATCTCCGGGACCACATACGTGTGCGCCAGGATGACCGCGTTCTGCTCGGCTTTCAGGGCGTTGACTTCATTGACCAGCGGCACCAGCTCTTCGCATTTTTTAAGGGAATAATGGCAGACCTGCCCGCCCAGCTTGACGTTTTTGAGGAGCGCGTGCAGTTCTTCTGCGGTCATGACTTTTGGGGCGGATACGGGCGACATGTTTTTTTCTTCTTTAATATGTGATAACGGGTTTTACCTGTTCTATTTTAGTGAACACTATAACTCAAATCGTTTTGAAAATCAAGGCAGGAAAAGGGTCGGCGCGGGAAAGATTTTTTACGGGGGGGCTATTTCTCCCTTCAGGGCGTGCGGGGTGGCATCGGTGATGCGCGCCGGAATAATATCTCCGGGAGCGAGACCGGGCTGCCCCGGGATGATGACAATGGTGTTGCCGTCGGTCCGGGCCTGCCAGTTACAGGCCGGGGCCCGGGATGCCAGGCCTTCCATCAGCACGGGAAGGATTTTTCCTATGTGGCGGCGGTTCCTTTGAAGGGAAATTTTTTTCTGGATGGCGTTCAGCCGCACGATCCGTTCCGTTTTTTCTTCTTCCGGGACGTCGTCCGGGTATCTTTTCTGCGCGACCGTGCCCTGGCGTGGGGAATATTTGAAAATAAACGCGGAGTCGAACTCAACGGTTTCCATGACGCGCGCCGTGTCTTCAAATTCTGCGGCGGTTTCCGTGGGGAATCCGACAATGATGTCCGTGCTCAGGCCGATGTCGGGGACGCGGCCGCGGATTTCCCGGACAAGGGCCAGAAAATTTTCCTGGGTGTAGGTGCGGTTCATCAGTTTCAGGACCCGTGAGTTCCCGGCCTGTAAAGGCAGGTGCACGTGCTTGCAGACTTTCGGCTCCCGCGCGATGATGTCGATGAGATCGTCCGGGAAATCTTTGGGGTGCGGCGACATAAAACGGACGCGCTCTATCCCCCGGACCCGGCTGACCGCCTGCAGCAGGCCGGCGAAACCGGTGCCGTTATCGCGGTAAGAGTTGACATTTTGTCCGAGCAGGGTCACCTGTTTGTAGCCGTTCGCGGCAAGCTTTTCCGTTTCGGCGATGATGTCCGGCAGGGCCCGGCTCCGTTCCCGGCCCCGCGTGTAAGGCACGACACAGAATGTGCAGAAATTATCACACCCGCGGGTGATCGCGACCCAGGCGTTCACCCGGCTGACCCGGTCGGGGGCGATGCCGGTGTAGTTTTCTGAAATGTCGAGTTGCGTGTCCGCCACCGGACGTCCTCCCTCTGCGAACCGCGCCAGGAGTTCCGGAAGCCGGCGGTAACTGTCCGGCCCGGCGACAAGATCGATTTTGAGCGCGGGGTTGGCCAGAAGTTTTTCGTGCATGTTTTCGGCCATGCAGCCCAGCACGCCCAGAAGGAACGGCCGGCCCTTGCGCATATGGTGCAGCGCGTGGATGTGCCCGATCACTTTCCGGTGGGCGTTTTCCCGGACCGCGCAGGTGTTCAGAAGCACGATATCCGCCTCCTGCGGCGAATCGCAAAACGTGTACCCTGCCGGCCCGAGTATGGCCCGGATAATCTCCGAATCATATTCGTTCATCTGGCATCCGTAGGTCGCGAGGAATACTTTCATTTGTGTATCGCTTTTATTTGTCATCAGTTATGAAAGTTTTTCAGTCGTATATTTTTAATAAAACTAGCCCAGAAAGTCATGTTCATTCATCGGCTCACGTTTACCATAAGCATACAAACAATCATTAATTTCCTGCTCTATTCCAAGATTAAATTGCTTGCTTATAAGCGTCAGGTAACAAGCAAATAATTCACTGGCATAAACAAAAATGAAAGCAACATCGGTATCGTCTGCTTTCAGTGACCAATAAGGACCATGTTCATCAAATTTTAGGAATCTATCAGCAAGTTTGACGCTTGCATGGGTGAAGTTCGAAAAATTTGAATAATAATGGTCGTATTCAAGTTCATGGTCAACTTCAATTGCTTTTTCTTTCAAATTTTTACCAGCCCAATTTTGAGAAAGTTTTCTTTTGCCGTGTTTATCTTCATATTCGAATTTTGCTTTAATTTTCTGAAATGACTCATCAACTTTCTTATCCCCAAGTGCCTTGAGTTGACTCTTTATCCAGAATTTCTGTAGTTCGTCCCCTGAATCTTTGTGCTTTTCTAGGCGTTTATACCTTTCATGGTTAAGGACAATTCCGTAATCTATATATGCATCCGCCCGAGCTTTCGGGTCTTTAGAAATGTAGTGGGCTTCAATAAGGGTCTCGAACATTGTTCGCAGAATTATAAAACCTACTGTCGTTGGGAACCATTCTCCAAAATGCTTCTTTAACTGTAATAAAGTTTCAGTAGAAATAAATATGTGTGAACCAAAGCACACCATTAATGAAGTATATTGAAATCCCTCCTTGTGAGTAGGCAGCTTACCAAATACTTTTTCTCTGGCCAACGTATTCAATGTTTGTGTTACTGATATTGCCTGTTCTGTTGTATATATCCGCATATTTCAATCAAAGTAAATCATGTTTAAATATTTTGTGAAGTTTTTGCATCTTGAAAACATCCTGCCATCATACCCATTATTACAATAAGATAACAATAAGATTGAAAACAGATGAAATCGCACAGCTCGAAATCATTTATGAGTTTCCCAACGCTATACCCTAAGCGCCCATTGTTAAACTTAATTAAATTCCATTGTGAGGCAATTGGGTCGCCATGCACTATATGACCAAAAGTTTCACATATTTGCTTGGCCACGGTAATATCGGTTTTGCCGCCCATTGTATCCAACATTTCCGAAAGACGCGGCCTCTTGCCGAATTTCCACCCTTCTTCCCAAATCTTGACTTTGTCCGGATATTTATAGAGATATGAAATAATAGCTGCTCGTTCTATCAGAGGTCTCATGAGCACCAATGCTCCGAAAAGATACCCTTGACGGACAAGTTCACGAATTGTTAATGCCAGATTAATCCCCTGCGGGATAATCTGGCACGCAGCTTTTTGTAGCGGAGACAAATCAATTCTGTGCGTATAAGCCGCAATTTCGGAGTTGGCTTCTAAACAGGATATGATAACTTGGTCAAAATGATGAACTGACTCCCGTCCAAGATAGGGTTCATCAGAAGGTAAATATACTGGTTTTGGGGCAGGGGTACTTTTTTTATTCACTTTATCCATCATTTTTATTTTCCAACTCATTCTCGTATATCATATTAAGAAATTCCAAGATAGTCGTACAATACTGCACCCATCGGTCATCCGAACGTGCGCAAGAAAACCTTATTAGTCATATAGTTACAACAATTTTGGCGTCTCGGGATTTTGTCGCGTACGTTCATCGGTTCCGGTTATTCGTTCTTCTTTAATTTCTTCAACTTGAGTATTAAGAATTTGACGCATAAGAATTATTGAAAACTTGATACCTTCTTTTTCAGAAAGGATGTCTTTTAGAAAAACTTTTTGCCCTTCAGAGTAATTGTTGGGGAAATTTATGCTTAGATAAGTCATCTTTTTCTTTTCTGCTTCCCAAAATCTATATTTTACTTTGACCTGCCCCCATTAGTTGTGCCAAAAGTTGTGAGAGTTTAACGGCGATGGC
>CAZAXH010000024.1:0-16263 GCA_964489065.1 uncultured Planctomycetales bacterium
GTACACGGAACTGGGAGCGGGCACGGGGGGACGGGAGAAGGTGGTCAAGGGGCGGGAGGTGGAAGTCAGGGGGATTCAGGTGGAGGTTCTGGCCAGGGTCAGGGTGCTGGCGCAAAAGGGGACGGGAGCGGCACTGGTGCGGGGGACGGGGAGGGCAGTGGCGGTTCAAGTTCCGGGAATGGCACGGGTAGCGGTTCCGGGCAGGGTGCCGGCAGCGGTTCCGGCGGTTCAGGCGCAGGATCCGGTGCAACGGCTGGGGAAGGAGGATCTGCAGGTGAGGGGGGCGGAGAAGGTTCAGGGGGTACGGCTGGTGAAGGAGGAAGCGACAGTAATACCGAAAGCGAGGGCGGAGAGGCTGCGGGCCAGGGTTCCGGAGAAGGTGAAGGACAAGGCGGTGGCGCCGGGGAAGGTGAGGGGAGCGGGGCCGGGCAAGGGGAAGGAACAGGCTCCGGAGAAGGCGAGGGTGCTGGACAAGGTCAGGGAGAAGGTTCCGGCCAGGGGAAAGGCTCTGACAGCGTTCAAGAAGGTGAGGGGGCGGATAGTTCATCTCAAAACCAGGGCGACGGACAAGGGGAAGGTGCGCGGGGGCAGGGGGAGGGATCCGGAGAAGGAGATGGGGACGGAGCCAGTGATCGCGGCAGCGGTTCCGGCGGGCAGGGCGGAGGGAGTGACGATGATGCCCGTGGGCGGGGAACAGGGGAAGGGGGTGCCCAACAAACTGGTCCGGAAAAAGCGGCCGAGGGCAAGCCAACCCCGAAACCGACAATCCCAGAATATTTGGCGCCGATTAAAGAAAGAACCAAACAATTTGAAGGCTTGATGGATAATAAAAAAGTCAAGGGGTTTAGGGTCGACAATCTTTATTCTTTATGGAAGAAATTCTGGGGTTTTAAAGACGAGGCCGCGGAGGGCCAGGGTTCCGAGTCAAGGCGAGGGGCATCCCAGTCTCAGCGTGATGATGAGAAAAAGTCTCATAAACCGGGTGTGCAGGGGATGAAGGATCTTAAAGAAATTGAAGAAGAGCCAGTGCAAGAGAAAAATTTGTGGGAGAAGATGATTAAATCAAAAAACAAGAAATAGTTGAAGGAGGCATAGAGTATGGGGATGGGGCGTATCCCGGCGTTTATGGCGTTTTTTTTGGTTTTTTATCCGGTTTCTGTTTCTGCCCAACAGTCGTTACGGGAGTTTTATGAAAGAGGCGAGGCGGCATACCGGCAGGGAAATTATAAGAAAGCGGTTCAGGAGTACGAAAAAGCCGTGGAGATTGATCCGAACTTCGCCCCGGCTTATAACGCGCTGGGGCTCGCTCATCAGGCGATGCAGGATAGACTTTCTGATGTGATCTGGCTTTTTAAAGTTGCGGTTGAGATTGACCCGCAGTATGCGGACGCCTACCATAACATGTGCCGGGCTTATTATCAGGCCGGAAAACATAATGAAGCCGAACAGTCCTGCCACAAGGCCCTGGCGGTTAACCCCGATATGCTGAACGCCAAGCTGTCCCTGGCTTGGATTTATCTTGTCGGGAAACAACAGCCTGCGGACGCGGTGCTTTATTTTCAGCAGGTCCTGACAAAAATCCAGAGTCCCATGATTTATTTCGGGCTCGGCCTGGCCTATGCGCAGAGCGGGGACCGGCCGCGTGTTTTAGAGGTGATCACGGCCTTGCGCAATCAGGGGGAGAACAACCTCGCGACCCAGTTAGAAAGATCTATGATGACCCCGGCGCAGCCACAGCTTCCGGAGGAGTTTTCGCGGTTTTCCCTGCCCGCTTCTCCGAACACGAGCCGGCTTATTGAAGCCACTCCGAAACCGCAGCCCTCCATCACGGAGGAGTCCTCCTCTCAACAGTTCCCGACGATGAAGATACGGTTGCGGGGCACACTGAATACGGTTCCCGTTCCGGGTGAGGATAAAGAGGACACGACACAGGCGATCAAGCATCCCGGATCGCTGTCATACGAATAGACGGCTGCTCCTTTTTATCCCGGATTGTGTTTAAAATATTTTTTCCAGTTGATTTCGAAAGTATAGATTTGGGTGCGGCCGGTCAGGTCTTGGGTCCGGTGGAATTCTTTTATATATTTAAAATGCGCTTCCGGGAAGAAATAAAGGCGCATCAGCAATGACCGGGCGAGATAATTGTCCATTAAGGCGCATTGCAGACCTCCCGGCGAGTGGATGAGCAGGACGGAATAATTGAGAGTTCCTTGAGGGACTTCTTTTTCCACGATGTCCCCATTTTCAACATAATGGATGAATCGGGGAATCCCTTTCCCGTATGTGGGCGAATTAACGACGCATTCTTTTTGAGCCAGGTGGCAAATCACGTTGTCGGTAAAAAGGACTTTCTCTCCATCCTGGGCCACGGGGCTTAATATCCCGCTGTAACGGGGATACCCTCCCGCCATGTCCCACAGGAAAGAAATGTAATCCTTAGACGCGTAACCGGGGATTTTTTTAAGAAGAGTCTTGTCCTGATTGATCATTTCGGCTTTTCGAATGTCCCAGCGCCCGGCGAAACTGATTAAAATATGAGATTGGATGAGATCGTTGGTTATCATCAGGTAGCTGGGCGGGGGCTGGGCGTGGGTGAGTCCCAGAAGATGTTCCTGTTCGTCCGGCTGAAGCCGGTCTTTCAGCAGGATTCTGGCGGTGTCCCGGTCAACCGCGGTGATCTGTTTTAAAAGAGAAACCGTTTCCGAGAGCGGCGTTCCCAATTCGAGCAGGTAATCTGTCGCATCGTTAGCCGAGCCGTTTAACATGCGCAATATGCCGAGTGCTTTCTGTTCCGTGTCGCTGAGAAACACCTGTGCGAGCCAGAAGGCCTGCGGTTTGTTGATCGTTGCCCCGTCAAACGTAACCCGTCTTTGGGCGATGGCTTTAATGAAATGCCCGGGGGGCCACCAGGTGTTGATGATACTGTCTTGCGGCGTGTGGCGGTGGATATAGAGTAAAGCGTCGTCCCACGTGGCGTTGTAAATGGGGTTCAGGAGGGATTCAATATTCCGGCAGGAGGAATTCACGGAGCCGGCGGCCAAGGCTAGCAGCAGAAAGGCGATGACGCCGTCCCGGAGGGAATGTTTTTCCCGAAGGCGGGGAAGAGCTTTATCCCAGATGTGCCCCCATATCGTGACAGCGCTGTTCAATCCGCGCGCCGCCAGCAAAACGACAGGGATCAGGCATAGGAGCGCAAAACGCTGGGCCCCCAGGGTCATGGGGATTATCGCGGCCAGAAAGAGCGGGATAAAAAATGAGTCCGAGGAGAAGTCACCGTCTTTTCGGATGAGCCGTTTGACGGTTATGCCCGCCCCCAGGATCGCGAAAAACCACATCGGAATCCCGCCGGTCAGCTGGATGATTAAAGGAAGGGTCGCTTTTTTCAGTTCTCCCACGGCCAGATAAAGGTCGGGCCAGAGAGCCAGGGAAGGGTTCCAAAAATCATGAAGGGCTTTTACTCCTTCCTTGAATAGAGTGAAAAATTCTTCCCATCCGAACAGGAGGCTGACCCCCGCGAAACTGAACACAAACGTGAGCGTGTAGAATAACAGGATATGCCGCGCCGCGGTTTTTTCTTTTTTATAAAAGAAGGTATACAGGGTGTCGGCGATCGCGCCCGCCACAATCAAACTTCCCATGAACACCCATCCCTGCCAAAAGAGGGCGTAGAGGCTGACCGTACACCCGCTGGCGGCAGCGATCTTTCCCCACGGCTTATGTTGATGTATCTTTTTAAGACCGGTGAAAATGAGGGTGAGGATGGTGAGAGGGAAAAAAATGCTGTAAGGGTCATTATCATACCAGCCGTACATGCTTCGTTTAAGAAAGATAGGCGCGCTGATCAGGAAAAAGGCGCAGGTCAGGATAACGGAAAACGGGTAGCCCCGCAGCCGGCCTATCCAGAACAACGGCAGAAGGCTCAGGCACATCAGGATAAGCGGTGTGTAACCGACGGCGGACATGAGCGGTAGGCCGGGGGAAAAAAAGGATATCCCATAATAAACGGCCGCGCCGATGTAGGGATGCAGGTTAAAGGGTTCCCAGTATCCCCGGGGTGCGGCCATTTTGGGGTTGAAATATTTGCTCCCCCGAATGCGGCCGCTGACGCTTCCCGTCAGCAAAATATTTTGGGTTAGGTCAAGATAGTAGAAGGAATCGGATGCCAAGAGATAAAACCTGTCCGGGGCCGGGAGTCTTTTTTGTATGTCGGCGCTTAATTGGGCAATGGTTTTCTGGACTTGCGTTTTTTCCTGGCGCAGCAAATGGTCGAATTCTTTTTTGATGAGCAGGTTTTTCTCCGCGGGGTTCAACTGAGGAAACCTTGCTGACACGGACTCTTCCACCGACTGCTTGAGCTGGGTTACGACCAGCAGGGACGCTTTTTCTTTGGCTTCATCGGAGGCGTGATGGAGCAGGGGAAACAGCCGCATATAAACCCCGACGGCGCAGACAATAAGCCAGGACAAACCAAAGGCTAAGGCCCGGATTTTAGGAGGGGCGGGGAGCGGTAACTTTTTCATCAATTTTAAAACCTCGACCATGATTATATTAGAAGGACCGGGCTATGACATTATTTTTTTGCATTTGTTTCGTGAAAATATTTTTTAAGGTGTTCCAGGATCTGATTGGAGGGGATGGCGAAGCTGGAATGGTCGGCTCCGGTTTCTTGGGCGGTCATCAAGCCGATGAGTCCGCCCTGATTGTTAAACAGAGGGCCGCCGCTGTCGCCTTCGTAAAGGTTAATGGTCGTTTGCAGAAGGGCGTTTTGTGTTTGCCCGCGGCTTGTGGCTGCCCGGGTCCGGCCCAGCCCGATGATGGTGCCTCCGGACACGGTTTGTTTTAAAAGCGGGGAACTCCCGATGGTCAAGACCTGGTCTCCCAGATGCGTTTGGTCGGAGTCGGCGAGGGGAACGGAGGGAAGAGGCCCGGGGGCCTGAACGCGCAGGAAGGCCATGTCGAGATGGTTGACCAGGCGGATCACCTCGGCCGGCATTTTCTGGTTATTGCGCAATTGCACCATGACCCGGTTGGCCCGGTTGACTGTGTGCGCGTTGGTCACGATAATTCCGGAGGGGTGGATAATCATCCCGGCCCCGGCCCTGCGGTATGAGGCCTGTTGCACACTGCGCAGGAGCCCGACCCGGCCGGACCGGGGGTCTAAAACCGGCCCCCTGACTGACGCCCCGACCCGAATGTTTTCCGCAATGATGTCCACCATAGAATCCTGGCTCGCCATGATTTGGGAAAGAATGGAATGCTGGGCCAAAGCCGGCCCGGGCCGGAAGAGTCCAAGGCAGAATACGGTTACGGTGACCGCGGTTGTTATTCTCGTTTTCATAGATATAAGTATATATGAAAACAGAACTCTTGACCAAATTGTAAAATGTTATTACATTAATGGTGGCGTCTTTCCGTTGAATGACCGTGGAAAAGAATATGCAAAATGCAACAGATCTATATGGTCAGGATAAAACCCCGGTCCCTTGGGACATCCGGGATCGCGTGGGGCTTTTTCCAGCGCTGGGCAAGACCGTTTTGATGGTCCTTTTTCATCCGGACGAATTTTTCCGGAGTGTGCAGGTTTCCGAGAGCGTCACCTCTCCGCGTAATTTTTTTATCCTAGTCCAATGTATCAATTTTTGCGTTATGGGGCTGATTCATTTTTATTTTCACCCCGCTACGCCGCTGTCTCTTTATTTTTTCGTGCTGTTATTCTTTGTGCCGATTATTATGCTCGGTCTGTTATTGGTCAGCGCGCTGATGCATATTTTTGTGAAGCTGGCTGGCGGGGAAAGGAAATTTACGGCGACGTTCCATGTGCTGGCTTACAGCAGTGTGACCGGGCTCCTGCAGGGACTCCCGTGGGTGGGGAAGCTGGTGAGCCTGATTTGGGGTATTTATGCCGGGATTATCGGGTTAAGACGAGTGCAGGGGCTGAGCGTGCCGCGGGCGGTGACCGTCTGCGTTATGCCTTCGGTCCTCGCTTTGATTCTCATTTCCGCCGCCACCTGGGCGCCCAAGCACTACCGGGTCAGGGATATTGATAAAAATGACCGGGCTATGCAGATGACTTTAAAAAAGATTTCCTCTGAGCTGGAAACTTATGCGCAGGAGCATGGCGGGCACTATCCCGCAGGTCCGGACCAGCTGAAAGCCAGATTGCCTTCCTGGGCAGAAAGGTATTGCGGCGTTAATCAGGGCGGCTTCCTGGTTTCCTGCCGGTTCGATCAAGATGGATATGTCCTTACGGCAACGCCTATAATAATAGAGAAGACCGGGACAACGACCTTTACGGTCCAGACCGGAGGGGTCAGTAATTTCGGGGACTGAAAAGCCCCTTTAGAACGCTCAAAAAATTTATTGCAGAGGATTGATATTTCATTATAATAAAAGAGTTTTACTTTCAGAGGTTTTAAGGGAAAAGCCTTGGAATAATTATATAACGTATTGATCTTGGGCCATTAGCTCATCTTGGTAGAGCATCTGACTCTTAATCAGAGGGTGGCAGGTTCGAGTCCTGCATGGCCCATTTTTTTATGGGTTTTAAAGGAGCAGCAGCCGTTAGCCCCCGGAACCTGGACATGTAGTTTGAATGTGTATCTTGGTTCAAGCTGTATAAAACAGCCTTCCCGCAGACGGATCACTTTATTAGGTGTGCCTATAAAACGGCTTTGCGGCTTATTTTGGGTTAATATTTGAGACGGATGATTTAAAGGAGACCTTTTGTGACGACGAAAAGCGTGGATATCAATGGGTTGAAAAAAAAGGCGGTGGGGTACCGGAAAAAAGTCCTGCAGGTTATTCATGCGGCGGGGTCCGGGCATCCCGGCGGCTCCCTTTCAGCGGTGGAAATTTTTATCGCTTTATATCATTATAAGATGGCCCACCGTCCGCAGGACCCGCGATGGGAAGATCGTGATCGGTGCATCGTTTCCAAGGGGCATTGCTCGCCGGTTGCTTATGTGACTTTGGCGGATTGCGGGTATTTCCCGGAATCCGAGTTGTTGCGTTTCCGGAAATTCGGCAGTCCTTTGCAGGGGCATGTCCATCAGCGGGTTGCCGGCGTTGAGTTTAATACCGGGTCTCTGGGGCACGGGCTGTCCGTCGCCAACGGTGTCGCTTTGGGGGCGAAAATGCTCAAGAAAAATATAAAAACGTATTGTATCCTCGGGGACGGTGAAATCCAGGAGGGCTCAGTCTGGGAGGCGGCCATGACGGCCGCGCACCATAGATTGGATAACTTATGCGCGATCGTCGATTATAACAAGGTCCAGGAAAATGGGCTGACCAATGATATTAAGAACCTTGAGCCGCTGTTAGCCAAATGGGCCAGTTTCGGCTGGGAGGCCGTGGAAGTGGACGGCCATGATTTTCTGGAACTGCTGCGCGCGCTCGACGGGTTTGAACGGGTGTCCGGGAAGCCGTATGTGATCCTGGCCCACACGGTCAAGGGGAAAGGCGTTTCTTTTATGGAGGGGAAATCCCAGTGGCACGGGAAAGCGCCGAAAGAAGATCAACTCAAAGCCGCCTTAGCGGAACTGGACGGCATTCAAATAAAGTAGGACAGCGGCGCCGTAAACAGGAGACAATTATGAGCGAAATGATTCCCACCCGCGATGGCTTTGGGAATGAATTGGTGAGATTGGGAAAAGAGAATGATAAGATTGTTGTCCTTTCCGGAGATATGGAAGATGCGACCCGGGCGGAATATTTTAAGGATATGTTCCCGGGCCGTTTTTATAATTTAGGGATCGCGGAACAGGATGTGGTAGGGGCGGCCGCCGGGTTGAGCCTGCTCGGTTTTGTCCCGTTTGCGTGTTCTTTCGCGGTTTTTTTGACGAACCGCGCTTATGATATGTTACGGCTGGACGTTTGTTATAATAATTGCAATGTCAAAATCGTCTGTTCTCACGCCGGAGTCACGGTCGGGGAGGACGGCGCTTCCGCGCAGTGTCTTGAAGATATGGCCATCATGCGGGTCCTGCCGAACATAAAGGTCATCTGCCCGGCTGACGCCATTGAGGCGGCCAAGGCCACCCGCGCCATGGTCGGGATTTCCGGCCCGGTTTATATGCGTACGTCCCGGGCTCCATTTCCGGTGATCACGCGGGAGGCCGATCCTTTTGAAATCGGACGGGCGGTAGTTGTCAGGCCCGGCGGGGACGTTACCCTGATCGCCTGCGGGCTTATGGTTTTTGAATCTTTGGGCGCGGCCGAGATTCTTAAAAAGGACGGCATTGAGGCCCGGGTGATTAACATGCATACGATTAAACCGATTGATATCGAGGCGGTTCAAGCGGCGGCCAAGGAAACGGGCGCTATTGTGACGGCGGAAGAACATCAGATATACGGAGGACTGGGCAGCGCGGTGGCCGAAGTGACCGCCCGGTTTTGTCCTGTCCCCGTCGAGATAATTGGCGTGCCGGACACGTTCGGGGAATCCGGAACCCCTCAAGAACTCCTTAAGAAATACGGATTGAAAGATGCCGATATCGCCGCCGCGGCGAAAAAAGCCATTTCAAGAAAAAGGACGTCATGGCGGAGATAAAATGAAAGATTGGGCTCGCCTGCAGCGGTCTTCCGCCCGGACGATCAGGGCTTATCAGAATCAGAAGCTGCATGAGTTTATCAACGTTTATGTATATCCTTTCAGCCCGTTTTACAAGAAACTTTTTGACAAACATCATATCTCCCCCCGGTCCATCCGCTCTGTAGAAGATCTGGCGCAGTTGCCGTTTACGACAAAAGATGATTTTGTGGACGAAAACAATCCTGAAAAGTTCCGGGAATTTGTCCTGCGGCCCTCCGTGGAAAGCATAAAAAGCGCTTGGCCGTTTCCGAGACGGCTTGCTTTGAAGCTGGCCCGGTGGGCGAAGGGCGAGGCCAGGCTTCGTGAGGAATTTAACCGGGAGTTCCGGCCGGTTTTTATGACGTTTACCAGCGGAACCACTCAAAATCCGGTGGCGTATTTTTATTCCCGGCATGACATCCTGGCTCTGAGCGAGGCGGGGGAACGCCTGATTGATGTCCTAGGTGTGTCTTCGGCGGATTATTTGCTGAACCTTTTTCCGTATGCGCCTCACCTGGCTTTCTGGCAGGTTGTCCTCGGAGGGCTTGCCGCGGGTAATTTTATTTTAAGCACCGGGGGGGGAAAGGTGTATGGAACTGAAGGCAATATCAAGGCCCTGGGGAAGGTCCGTCCGGCCGTGCTTCTGGGAACACCGGGGTATGTCTATCACATCCTCCGGGAAGCGAAAGGAAGGGGCTGTGAGCTGGATTTTGTCAAGAAAGTTGTTTTGGGCGCGGCCAGGGTTGAACCTTCTTTTAAGCTTCGATTGGCTGAACTCATGGCCGACTTGGGGGCCGGTAAGGTAGAGATCCTGGGCACCTATGGGTTTACCGAGGCCAGGATGGCCTGGACGGAATGCCCGGCCGGTCACGGCGTGTCGACGGGATATCACACGTATCCGGATAAAGAAATTTTTGAAATTATTGACCCGGAAACCGGCCGGGTCCTGGGAGACGGCGAGGACGGGGAACTGGTTTACACGTCCATTGATTCCCGGGGCAGCAGTGTCTTGCGCTACCGGACCGGGGATTTTGTCAAAGGCGGCCTCACGTTCCGACCCTGCCCTTACTGCGGACGCACGGTGCCCAGGATTTCCAGCGATATTTCCCGGTTTTCTGACATAAAAGACCTACGTTTAACGAAAATCAGGGGGTCATTGGTGAATTTGAGCAAATGTTCCGCGCTCTTGTCCGAGTTTAGGGATATTGAGGAATGGCAGATGGAGATAGGCAAAAAGGATGACGATCCTTATGAACTGGATGTTATTAATATTTATATCGCCTGCAGGGAATTCGTTTCCCAAGATAAGCTGAAGGAGGCGTTGATAAAAAAGTTCTGTCTGGAGACCGAAGTGAGCCCCAATGCGGTTGTTTTTCTCCCCCTGGATGATCTCATCGCCCGCTTGGGGTTGGAAACAGGCGGTAAAGAGAAGAGAATTATTGACCGGAGAGTCAATCTCATGCATAATATTAAAAATATTTCAATAAAGGACAAAATATGACATTGCCGGATCATAAAACGCCGTCCATGGAACTGGCCGAGCATTTTCGATGGAAGTCAATAGCGCTTAATGCCATGATTGTTTTTGGCGTCCTTATCGCCATCTACGCCATTCTGAATGTGATCCCGGTTTATAAATACGCCACGTTCACGCATCCTCCGACGGGTATCCAGATTAAGTTTCCCAATAACTGGGGGTTTGACGACCCCAAACAGCCCGGGGCGATTATTGTTTTTACGGCCCCGCCGGAAGGCCCGCTTGATATGTTTACCGAGAATGTCGTCCTTACGTATTGGGACTTGGATCAGGACATTAACACGCTGCCTAAATTATCGAGTAAAATGATTCATCAGGTCACCAGGACGTTTAAAGGATATATGGACGTGTTGGAAAGTAAAAAAAGCCGGGTCGGCGGCCGGTTGGGGTATAAATTTGTCTATGTCGGGAAAGTGGAAGGGGTGGATGATCCGAATAAATTTATGCATGCTTGGACGATCATAGGCAACCGGGCTTTTATCATTACTTATATGGCGAAGGAAAGCACTTTTAATAAATATTTAAAGTTTGTCAACACGATGATTGATTCCTTGGGGCCTATCCCGGAGAAGAAGTGATTAAGCCGACTTCAGCGCCGGATTTTATCAGTGGCAGCTGTCCTGAAAGAATTTAATAACCCATAACGATGATGTCAAGCCCCTTATCCGTTTTCCCTGAGGCCGGAGAGCCTTTTTCTGCTGGCCCCCTGTGTCCTCTTTTCGGCGTGTGCGGAGGCTGCCAGTATCAGGATGTCAGTTATCAAGAGGAATGCCGGCGGAAAGTTGACATTCTTCAAACACTTTTGAGAAACACCCTTAATTTCGAGGCCCTTCCTTTGTCTCCGCTGGTTCCGTCTCCCCGGGAATACCATTACCGCTGCCGTTTGGACATGAAACTCCTGAAGACCAGGGCCGGGGAAATTTTTATGGGATTTTCTCCGGTTGGGAAAAACCGTGTCGTTGAGGCGGCCGCCTGTCCTATCGCCCTGCCGGCGATTTCAGATTTCTTGCCGGAGCTCAAGAAACAGGCCGTCGCCCGTTTGCCGGTCAAATACCGGAATGCCAATCTGGTGGTTAAGTCCGGAGATGACGGTCGGGTTTTTTGGGGAGGCATCGGTCGGAGGTCGTTGAAGATGAAGGAAGCGGATTATCTCTGGACGCTGGTGCGGGGGAGGAAGATTTATTTTTCTTTGGACACGTTTTTCCAAGCGAATTTATCCATCCTGCCGGTTTTGATGGAGCATATCATTGATCTGGGCGTCCTGGGGCCGGATGTCGCCTTGTTTGATTTATACGGGGGGGTGGGGCTGTTCGGCGTTTCTCTGCATGACTTGGTGAAAGAGGTGATCCTGGTGGAGGAGAATGTTTATTCGACAGAGTGCGCGGCCTATAACGCCGTGGTGTCGCGCTGCAGCCGTTTTAAGATTATGACCGGCCGGGTTGAGAATATGGTCTTATCACATGCGGCGGAAGGAACGGCTCACCGGCAGGTGGCGATCATTGACCCTCCTCGCCAGGGACTGCATCATCAAGCGGCAGCTTCTTTGGCACAGGATAAATTTTTTAGTCATCTTATATACCTTTCCTGTCATATGGAGTCCCTGGCCCGCGATTTGAAAATTTTTCTGGCGAACCAGTGGCTGATCGATAAAATTATCCCGTTTGATTTCTTCCCTAAAACCCGTCATCTCGAAACCTTGGTTCTGTTGTCCAGCCATTAAAGGGGGGCGACCGGAGGAGCCAGGCCTTCCCGAGAGAATAGCGCGCCTCCTTTTCGTCCGCAGATTCCGGAGTCCGTTATTGATTTTCAAATGAAATGTTTTTATACTAATTATACTGCTTTATCTGCCTTCGCAGCGGCCAGCGGGTATGCCCGTGAATGAATGCGCGAGGTTCTTGCTTCGAGGATATTCGTACGAATATTAATAGGGCAGGTTATTTTGCGGAGTGAATTGTTAACAGAGCCCGCCCTCCTGGGTGTTCAGGCTCTGGTGAAAAAGAAAAATATTATGACGGCTTTGAACTCATATTTTAGAAGAGTCAATTTTGTCAGGCAATTCCCGGTTTTCAGCCGTCTCGGCTGGCTGGAACAGCAGCGTATTGCGCTTTCATCGGAAGTGTGTGAGTACCGGAAAGGCGATATTATCCGGTCGCAGGGCGACCCGCCCGATGCGCTCTATTGCCTTGTTTCCGGCCGTGTCCAGGGCTTCCTTTTAAAAGAAGGCGGGAGGAAAATTCATGCTGATTTTTTCCGCCGGGGGACATATTTCGGGATCATCTCACTTTTAACCGGACAGCCGCATTCCCTCACTTTTGAGGCCATGAATGATTCGACTATCCTGAAGATTGATAAGGACCGTTTTCATGAAATTCTGAAATGCATTCCGCAACTGGGTCTCGAATTCAGCCAGAGCTTGTCCCATCGGATCCGGAGGAATATCCTGCACGAAGACAAGGTGCGCGAGGCGGGCGCGATTATTTCAGTCTACAGCCCGTTTAAAGAAGCCGGAAGTTCAACGTACGCGACACACCTGGCGTTTGCGCTTAAACGGGAATCAGGGCGGAGGGTTATTCTTGTTAACCTCCGTTCTGCCGCGGTTCCCGATGTGCCCGCTGCCTTACCCGTGGGCGCTGCACCGCAATGGCGGCAGAGCGGACCCTTGTTGGAAAACATCCTGCTTGAGCCGGACAGAATCAAGTCGTGCATCGATTATCATTCCGACGCTATTGATCTTTTGAGTGTGCGTTTTAACCCTCAGGATACGGCCTTGAGTCAACAAATCAGCGCTTTTGTCACGGAGTTGGAAGGCGACTATCATTTTGTCGTGGTCGACCTTCCCAATGAAATGGATGATGTGGTGATTAAGACTCTGAACCAGTCTGATAATATTCATGTGATTATCAGTCTGCACCGGCAGGAGAACTTTCAACTGGCCCGTGAGGTGATTTACAAAATTGAAGAGGAACTGAAGGGGGGTTTTTCCTCCCGGAAGGTGCAGGTCATGGTCAGTGGAATCCGCGGCACAGATATATCCTTTGAAGAAATTAATAACCGGCTTGACTACGAGATATCCGCGAAACTCCCCTTTATCGATGTTTCAGATTGCGAAAAGACTTTTGAAAATGATTATTTCCGCACATCCTTCCCGTCTGAAACATCGCCGTATGGGCGATTTATTAAAGCCGTGGCTCGGCGGATCAGCGGGGTCCGGGTTGGCCTTGTGCTTGGCGGAGGAGCGGCGTTCGGTTTGGCTCATATAGGGGTTTTGCGTGTCCTGGAAGAAGAAAATATTCCGGTCGATATGGTTGTGGGAAGCAGTATGGGGGCGCTTATCGCCAGTTTGTGGGTCACCGGGATGAAAGCGGACGCTATCGCCCATATGGCCCGGGAATTCGGAACCCAGCGGGCTATGCTCAGGCTTTTTGATCCGGTTGTCCCGAAATCAGGGTTGATGGGAGGGCGGTTGATCAAAAGCTGGCTCAAAAAACGCCATCTGGCGGAAAAAACTTTTTATGACACGACCATTCCTCTTAAAATTGTCGCCTATGATTTACAGAAACGACAGGAATTGGTCCTGGATTCCGGGCTGCTGGTGGACGCCGTGAGGAAAAGTATTTCTATCCCCGGGATTATGGAGCCGGTGCAGGAAAAGAATCAGGTGATTATTGACGGCGGCGTCCTGAATCCTCTCCCCACGAACGTCTTGCGCGAGCAGGGAATCAGCAAGGTGATCGCCGTCAATGTCCTGCAGTCTCCGGAAGATGTCAGCCGGGCCAACGAGCTCCCTCGTGAACAGATGTTGAAACGGCGGAAACTGCTTCGTCAAAAGAAATCGGTTCTCGGTTTTGTAGCGAGGAATTTGCGGTTGAATCTTAAAGACGCCTTGAGCCCGAATATCTCGGATATTATCGTGAAAAGTTTGATGGCATCGGAATATGTGATATCACAGAGCAGCGCTGAACTCGCGGATGTCGTGATCCATCCGGATATGACCGGCGCACAATGGTACGAATTTTTTAAGGCGGATATGCTGATCCAGAAAGGGGAAAGTGCGGCACGGGGGGTTTTGAAAGATATTAAAAATTTGTGCTCCGGATAATCCCCCTGGCGACCCTTATGGGAAGCGAGAAGCGTTTTCCAGGGCGGCTTTTCAAGAATGTTCCCCCGTGCTTGCATCCAACGCATATCTTTTTTCTGCAATAATGACCCGTAAAGGCGGGGATCTCTTAACCAGGCACACCGGCTGCAATTCCAGTCGATATTATGCTATAATGCGGTAATTTACAACCCCTCAAACATCATCGCGAAGGGGGAATGGTATTTATGAAAACAGCTAACTCCCAGCAATTATATCGTCAAAGCCGGAAAATTTACCCGGATACGGCGGAAAACGCCGGCCAGGCGTTTGGGCGTATGGGGGTTGCGCCGTTATTTTTCAGGAAGGGGAAGGGAGCGTCCCTGTATGACCAGGATTATAACGCGTTTACGGATTATGACCTTTGCGGAGGCGCGTTGATCCTGGGGCACGCCCACCGCAATATTGTTTTGGCAGTAAAAAAAACCGCGGAATACGGTATGCCTTTTGGTGTCGCCACGAAATCCCACCTGGATTTTGCTCAGGAAATTTTGCAGGCGTTTCCGCATATGGAAAGAATCAGTTTTAGGCCGTCGGCACGGGCTGCTTTTAAAGACGCCCTGCAACTGGCCCGCGCGTTCACCGGCAGGCCGTTGGCCGTCATCCTCGACGTTCAGGATGTCCCGGGTTCTTTTTCTCAGGGAGGGCTTCCTCCGGCGGACCAGATAAGGGGAAGGGATCTTCAGGGAGAGTCGCAGGCTTTGGCCCAGAGGGAGATCTTTTTATCCTGCGGCTGTATTGAACAGCTTGAGGCCGCCCTGTCTTCGCTGAAAACGCAATTGGCCTGCCTTGTGGTCGCGCCGTTATTAACGGGGAATTGTGTCCGTGTTATGGGGGAGGATGATCTTAAAGCCTTGCGGGCTCTGACCAGAAAGTATAAATGTTTGCTTATCGTGAATGAAATCGACAGCGGATTCCGTTTTCATAAGGGGGGGGTGCAGGAACGGCTCGGGACGTACGGGGACTTGACCTGTTTGGGAAAGATTATCGGCGGCGGGTTTCCGCTTGGCGCGGTGGGGGGACGGCGGGATATTTTAAACCAGGAAGCCGGCAGCGGGGATCACGGGGAGGCGGCGGCGACCCATCCGGTTGTCATGCGGGCCGGATTGGCCACCTTGCGCCTGCTGCATAATGATATGTACCGGGCCATGGAAAAACGGGCTGCCGATCTGGCTGACGGGCTTAATATGTTTTTTCAGGAAGAACACGTCCTGATCCGGGCCTGGCGCGCCGGGTCTTTGTTACAGTTGCAATTCACCGGGGCTGCTTCCCGAACTCTCTATCCGGAGCTGTTTCAGTATCTCCTCAAGGAGAAAACTCTGTGGCCTCCGGATGCCAGGCAGCCGTTTTCTTTATGCGCCATGCATCGCGTCTCTGATTGTGAGCGGCTGTCATTTCTGTTGAAGAAGTTCTTTCAAAAGGCGTCGTGATACCGTATGATCATATTAATAAAAAAGGAGTGGGATATGATGCGATTATCTAAACAGTTCATTTTGACCGTCAGCTTGGCGCTTTCGGTTGTTTCTTTGTCCGGGTGTGTTGCGCTGGTCGTGGGAGCGGCTGCGGCAGGCGCTGGCGGATATGCCTGGATTAAAGGAGCTTTAATTAAGGAATACGACGCATCGGCTGAAAAATTATATAAAGCGACCAAAGCGGGGTTGGACAGTCTGGCGATGAACGTGACGGATGACCGGGCTGACCGGGTGTCTGCGGTTTTGGCGGCCGATTTTGCGGACGGCAAAAAAGTGAAAATCAATATTGAAGCTCTGACCGAAGTCCGCGCGCAGATACGGATCCGTGTTGATGTTTTTGGGGAAAAAGCCAAGTCCGAATTGATCCTTCAGGCGATTGAGAAGAACCTCTAAAGCCGGTGGCTTGATTCGCCCAGCGTAATTATTTTCCTGTTTCGCGATAGGATCCCTGGGAGAAATGCGGATGGACCGTGGGTTGGTTTTTTCTGCTGTCCTGGTTCAGCATCCTAAATAGAAAGGATAAAAAGGGGTAAAAAGAAGAAGCCTCCGA
>CAZAXH010000025.1:0-14008 GCA_964489065.1 uncultured Planctomycetales bacterium
TTTGGTACAATTATTCTATCACAAAAGGTGGCTCAACTTTTCGGGGGTGGGTCACAAGACATATTGTGGACAACAATATTAAAAACGGAGGTTGATATGGTGAAGAATCCTGTCATGACAACGCGGGAGCTGGCGAATTACATTAAATTAAATGAAAAGACCGTTATCCGGATGGCGCAAAACGGTAAAATCCCAGGAGTTAAAATAGGAAATCAGTGGCGGTTCCATTTGGCAGCCATAGAGAGATATCTGCAAACCGATTTAACAGAGTCGTCCAATGGTGATTTAGATTTAATCATCGGCACCAAAGAAGATATCATTCCCTTGTCACGTTTGACCGCGCCTGAATTTATAGAAATAAACTCTCCGGCTCAAACATCCGAGCAGGTATTTATGGAATTATGTAAAATAACTTATGCGGGGGGTTTAACTTCAAAGGATAACGACCTCCTGAAGGAATTAAAACAACGGGAAGAGATGTTAAGCACGGCCGTGGGGAAGGGCGTGGCGCTTCCTCATCCCCGGCATGCGTCACCGCAATTATTTAACGAACCTAAAATTATTATCCTACGTTTAAAAACAGGGATCAACTTCGAGGCTCCGGATAAAAAGCCGGTCAATTTATTCTTTATGCCTTGCGCTTCCAATGAATTTGCGCATATCAGATTATTAGCTAAAATTTCCAAACTGCTGCACGCTTCTAGCATCATGGAACAAATTATGAGCGCGCCCACTCAAGAACAAATAATGCGGCTATTACTGGAATTTGATAAACAGCATTTATTCCCCGGCACAAAACCGCAGGCCTAAGGAACAAATTTAACTGTGGTGATACATATAATAATCTGGAATTACCGGAACACCTTTATCAAACAGCGTCAAAATAAAAGTTATAAGATATCCACAAAAAACAAGGCATTTTTTAGGTGCTATTGAAGCAAATAATCATTAGAATATCTTGATATCAAGACCGCATTAAGGAGTGACAAGTCCTCAGGACAAAAGTCATTCCCGATATGGGAACGATTTTAAAATAAAGGAAAAACAATCTGACATGAATATCCTTTTACTAGTAGGGATATCTATATTTTTAGGAATTCTGGGGGGTAAGGTTTTGCAGCGATTCAGAATACCTCAGGTCGTTGGGTATATCATTATCGGCGTTATGATGGGAAATTCTGTCCTAGGGCTTTTACGGGCCGAGGAACTTCCTGGTTTCACCCCCTTGATCAATTTTACTTTGGGGATTATAGGATTTTTAATCGGCACGGAATTAAAGCGTGAAGTTTTTAAGAAACACGGGCGCTCCATTTATTTTATTCTTATCAGCGAAGGCATCTTAGCATTTATTTTGGTTTTTGCGTCCGTGGCTCTTATCACCAAAAAAATTTATTTAGGGTTGCTTTTTGGCGCCATTGCTTCCGCGACTGATCCTGCGTCCACAGTGAACGTGTTATGGGAATACAAAGCGAGAGGTCCGTTAACGACAACGTTGACATCCATTGTCGCTCTTGACGATGGATTAGCCCTCATATTGTACGGGTTAGTGAGCGTTTTTTCCAAAGCCATGATTACTCATGAAAGTTGCTCTCTAGGGAGTTATATTGGCCTGCCATTGCTGGAGCTGCTTAAGTGTTTAACGATCGGCGCAGCGGCGGGAATAATTTTGACAAAACTTATCAAGCATTTTGCGAAAGAATCTATATTAGCTATTACCTTAGGAGCGGTCGCGATTATCGTAGGTTTGTCTATTTATTTAAAGCTGGATTTAATCCTCACAAGCATGGTCATGGGTGTGGTCGTTGTCAATATTATTCCCAAAATAACAGAAGTCCTACAAAAAAAAATTAAAGAATTAACAACACCGTTATATATCTTCTTCTTTGTTTTCGTAGGGGCAAGTTTAAATATTCGCGTTTTTTCAGAAATACCCATACTAAGCGTTGTCATTGTGTATTTAATCAGCCGGAGCGTCGGTAAAATTTGGGGAGCCATGTTGGGCGGATATTTAGCCCAGGCCCAAAAAACCGTTACCCAATATAGCGGTCTTTGTCTATTTACTCAAGGTGGGGTTGCCATGGGCCTTGCCATGTCTATCGCTCAAAACTTAAGCCATGTGAGCAAAGAAGGCGGAGATGTGGGAGTTATTATCATAAGCGTCGTGGCAGCCACAACTCTCGTGGTGCAATTAATCGGGCCTATTCTCGTAAAATTCGGCATTACGAAAGCGGATGAAGTGGGGAGAAACGTAACCGAGGAAGATATCATAGAATCCAGCCGGGTTTCCGATTTCATGCGCAAGAAATTCTCTTTTGTAAAAGAAAACGCCAACCTGGATCAAGTCATGGAAACAGTAAAAGAAATAGCATCTTATCATGTCCCGGTCATAAATAGTCACGGCGAGATTAGCGGGCTCATATCTTTGGGAGAGTTAAAAAGTGTCTTCAGGGAAACCCAACTGGACAATGTTGTCTTAGCCAAGGATGTCGCGGTCTCCGTTGGGAAAGTGCTTTATCCGAACCAGCCCCTGAAAGAGGCGTTTGAAATTTTCAGCAAAAGAGAAATCGAGTATTTACCTGTTGTCGAGAGTGAAAAATCAAAGAAGGTGGTCGGGATAGTAGAGTATCATCCCTTGGTTGAAATGGTCAACAGAAAAACCATAGAGCGGCAGGAAAGTTTAGATAAAGGATCAGATAAAGATCATGGACCGTCATGTTAAAGAGAGGGCTGATTAAAACATCGGACTGGTCGAATGAACCTGCCGCCGTCTGTTACGCCCACTCATTAAAACGCTTCGCAAAATAAAGTTCCAATTTTAAAAGGGGAGGAAGAATGCCGACACTGCCCGATTGTCTGAAAAATATATGGGAATACATAGTTATCCTTTTCGCCGGGTCGCTTTATGCTATTGCTATAAAATATTTTATTTTCCCCGCACAGATTATTATGACCGGAACAGAGGGCATCTCGATCGCTACGGCTTATTTCTTCGAAAATCAAAAAATATTTATCTGGATGTATCTATCTTTTCAATCGGCGCTGCTCATGTTCGCTTTCAGCAAAATAGGGTTCCATTTCGCATTCAGGACAGCCCTGGTCGTAGGTTCCGTCGTAGGTCTGTTAAATGTACTCCCGGAATATCAACTTGCCAGTCCAGCACCCCAAAATGAACGCATCATTCTGGTTATCTTCGGCGGTATCCTCGCCGGGATAGCCAAGGCGATCGCTTTCCGTTACAGCTCATCGACCGGTGACGAAGATATTCCGGCCGCCTACTTTTCCATGAAATATCTAAGACCGGTCGGGAATATTGCGGTTGTGGCCGCCGTTGTTTCCACGCTTTTGGGGATGGTCTTGGCCTTCATTAAAACTCAGCAGCTTGCCCCAGTTATAAATACGTTAATGTATACGACCATTTACATTTTTATGAGTGCTGAGACATTGAATAATTTTTACCGCAAATTCAAGCTGGCCCTTATTAACGTGATAACAAAAGCGCCGGAAAAGATCGGGGAAGATATCAGGGCACAACTGCCTCACAGGACATACACGATACAGGATGGATTCGGAGGCTATGCAAAGGACAGGGTCAAAATACTTCAGGCGATTGTCACGCAGGAAGAAATACCCGATATCGTGCGTGTTATCGAAAGGGCGGATAAAAACACGTTCTTCTTTTACAACGAGATAGAAGGTGTATCCAAACATTACTATATTTCACCGATTCGATAAGGGGATCAAAATAAGGGTAAAAATTTTTCCCGGCATTTTACTCGGCGCATGGCTAGTCAGCTTCCTGGGACACTTCGGTCAATGTAGACGCGGGACATGCCCGTTAATGAGTACTCCTTTGCGCGGCGCGCTGCATGCAACTTTGGGGGATTCATCTTTGGGTTCATTAACTTTAATTAACGACTTATAAGAAAATTACCAGACAATATCCTCATTGTCCGTTATTCCACAGATATAAAAGGATATCGCGGGCTTTTCTCACCGCAGTACACATGTTTACGATTAATAAAAAATGCTTGACTTTTTAAGCCCAAATGTTAGATTATTCTAAATTTTATCGATTCTCAAAACTTTATGATCATGGAAAACAACGCAAACAATTTATCTTCCACAATGGAAGACTATCTCGAAGCGATCTATGAGCTCAAACAAGCCAATGGAGTGGCTCGAGTGGGCGAAATAGCGGGAAAGCTGAATGTCAAGAGTTCAACAGTAAATTCTGCTATTAAAAATTTAACCGAACAAAATTTAGTTGTTCATGAAAAATACGGATACATCGCCCTGACAGAAAGAGGCCAAAAACTCGCGGCTGAGGTAAAAAGCAAGCATGACATTCTCTTCCGTTTTCTTACAGAATTCTTAATGATTGACGCGGCAGCAGCAGAAAAAGAAGCTTGTTGCATTGAACACGCGATAAGCCAGGAAACTTTTATCCGACTGACCAAATTCTTTGCTTTTTTAGAAAAGGGTTTTAGTGATGAGAAACCCAGGATATTAGAATTGTTCGAGGTCTATTTAAAAACAGGGAAGCGTAAAAAATGTAATTGTAAAGATCGGAATTGTCAGGCTAATGAATAATATTTTTTTAAAATAAAAATTAGACTAATAGAAATTATTGCCGGGAACCTAAAAAGGCGGGCGGAATGGAAAAAATAAGTGATTTAAGGCCTGGAGTTAAAGGCAAAATAAAAAAGATTGAAGGTCCCAGCAATCTTCGGAAAAAACTCCTGGATATGGGGATCATCCCGGGCAGTCCGTTTGAAATTGTTAAACTTGCTCCTTTAGGCGATCCGATTGATGTTAAAATAAAGGGGTATCACTTATCCCTAAGGAAAGCAGAGGCCGCGACAGTCCTGGTGGAGGTGGAGGACACATGATTCGATTAACGACCATAAAATCGGGGAAAAAAGTAATTTTGATTTCAGTTGATGGCGGGCGATCCGCCGAAAAAAGGCTTCTGGATATGGGATTGATTCCGGGGGAAGAAATTAAAGTCATCAATAATCCCGGCTTCGGCCCCTTAACAGTCAATCTAAAGGGCGCGCGTGTAGCTTTAGGCCATGGCTTAGCCAGTAAATTAATCGTGAAGGAGGCCCAGGAAACCCATGTCCGGGACAAAAAATAAAATACTTGTCGCTCTGGCCGGGAATCCGAACTCTGGGAAATCAACCATATTCAACAACCTCACCGGAGCACGCCAGCATGTCGGCAATTATCCGGGGGTGACTGTTGAAAAAAAAGAGGGCAAGGTCAAACACAAAGGCTATGAAATCACCTTTGTGGATTTACCGGGGACATACAGCTTATCCGCGAATTCGGAAGATGAAATTGTCGCTAAGGATTTTATTATAAAAGAAAAGCCGGATGTGATCGTGCATATTGTGGATGCCTCCAACCTGGAACGCAATTTATATCTTTACACACAGCTTGCCGAACTTGATGTCCCGATAGCTGTCGCGCTGAATATGAGCGACATGGTGGAGTCAAAAGGATATACAATCGACTATAAGGAGTTGGAAACGCTTCTCGGGAAACCGGTGGTGGCGACAGTCGGTAACAAAAAAATTGGAATGGAGCCACTGTTTGAAACGATCATATCATTATATGAAAAACGGATCAAAATTGAGAAAACGTGCGTTGATTACGGGGAAGAGATTGAGCTGGAGTACAGAAAAATTCATAAATTATTGCAAGAAACCCCCAAAGAGGGCAACGGCTATCCTCTCGAATGGCTAACGATCAAGCTCCTCGAAAACGACCCTTCAGCTATTGATATCGCAAAAAAGCTTCCTGCCGGCGCTGGGATTATCGAACAAGTGGAAAAAAGCAGGAATCATCTGCGTCAGCATTTCGGGGATGACGCGGAAGTCATGATCGCCGACAGACGCTATGGTTTTGTGAGCGGAGTCTTTAATCAGGCCGTAAAGCACACCACCGTAGAACAACGGCATGATCTTTCTGACAGAGTCGATAGAGTCGTTTTAAACCGATTCCTGGGCCTCCCGATTTTCGCGCTTGTCATGTATGGGATTTTTAAATTCACCTTCACGTATTCTGAACCGGTTGTCGGCTGGCTTGAGGGATCATTCGAGTGGCTGGGCGGTGTTGCCGCTTCTATTATCCCGGAAGGGTTGATACAGTCATTTATCGTGGACGGCCTTATCGGGGGAGTTGGCGGCGTGCTTGGGTTCTTTCCCCTGGTTTTGTTCATGTTTTTCGCAATCGCCTTCTTTGAAGATTCAGGGTACATGGCCAGGGCAGCATTTATTATGGACAGAATTATGCACAAATTCGGCCTTCATGGAAAATCGTTCCTTCCCATGATGATATCGACCAATGGATGCGCTGTCCCGGGGATCCTGGCGACACGTACACTTGATAGCAGGAAAGACCGCCTCATCACCATGATGGTAACGCCCTTTATGATCTGTGGGGCCAAATTGCCGATATTCGCGTTATTCATTGGCGCTTTCTTCCCTGCCACCCAGGGGGCTAATATGATGTTTCTTATGTACGCGCTAAGTGTGATAATTGCCTTTGCTTCCGCATGGTTACTCAAAAAATTCGTACTGAAAGGAGAGACGGCGCATTTTGTTATGGAACTGCCTCCCTACCGCATCCCGACGATACAGGGATTATTGCTTAAAATGTGGGAGCGGGGATGGTTATACATTAAGAAAGCGGGCACAATCATTCTTCTTGTTTCCGTCCTTATTTGGGCGGGCTTTACTTTTCCTCAAATTGAAGGGGAGGAAGGGATGAGCGAGAAAGCAGTTGCCGCGATGCAAATAGAACAGAGTTTCGCCGGACAGCTTGGAAAACTTGTAGAGCCTGCGGTAAAGCCGCTTGGCATGGATTGGCGTGGAGGGATTGCCCTTATGGCAGGTGTCGCAGCTAAAGAACTTGTGGTAAGTACACTCGGGACAATTTATTCGCTTGGGGAAGTCGATCCGGAAGATACAGAATCTTTAAAAGATTCATTACAAAACGATCCTTCATGGAATCCGTTAAAAGCGTTGGCCTTTTTGATGTTTTCATTGATTTACTTACCATGTTTTGTGGCTATGGCGGTGTTTTACCGGGAGTCGGGTTCAAGCTGGAAATGGACAGGGTTTTTAATTTTCTGGACCACGGTTATGGCGTGGGGGGCCGCCTTTACCGTGTATCAGGGAGGCACCTTCTTAGGCTGGGGGTAAATTATGGAAAAAATAATTGTATTTATGATCGTTACAGCTAGTTTTATATTACTCATTCGTCACCTTCGCAAAGCGGCCAAAGGGGATACGGGATGTCAAGGATGCGTCCATCAGAATAATTGTAAAAAATAATTTTTTCGAATCTTAAATTCAGATGCCCTTTAAGGAGACGCATTTCATATAACATCTTTCCGTCATTTTGAAGGTGCCCAAGAAGCGAAAATGACGAAATTGGCGGAATGGGGAGAAGAAACAGATAAAATTATCACATTTTGACAAAATAAAAATATCGGAGGAAAATATCAGGATACTATACCAATTTCAAAATGGGGTGAGTAGACGTAATTATTTTTGTGTAAATCATTGCATATGACTGTACGCTAATATGTGGCGTGCTGTTATAAAAAAGACAGGCCTGATATAAAGACTTTTGAATGGACGCATTAACAAAGGAGTTTTAAGTGACGGGAGCGGAAATATTAGTTAAAAGCCTCGGGGATCTCGGGATAAAACACGTTTTTGGTTATACGGGAGCGGCCATACTGCCGGTTATGGATGAACTGGGCAAAAGCCCCATTCAGATCATCGTGAACTCAAATGAACAATCGGCGGCCTTCGCCGCCGCCGGCTATTCCAGATCAGGCGATACCGTCGGGATCGCCATCGTTACTTCGGGGCCGGCTATCACAAACACTTTAACCGCCGTGGCGGATTCCTACGCTGACAGCATTCCCCTGATTGTTATTGCCGGACAGGTGCCTGAGCACAAGATCGGGACTGATTCGTTTCAGCATATTGATGTGTCCGGCGTTTTTGGCCCCACGGCGAAAAAAGTTGTCCTTGTCGATAGCATCGACAATATTGAATCAATTATCAAAGACGCTTACTTCTTGGCGAAGTCAGGCAAGCCCGGCCCTGTTGTTATCGATATTCCCATTAATTTGCAGCAAAGCATCAACAAATACGAAGGCAATAATCTTCACCGGTTTGAGTCCGTCTACAAAAACGAATGGCATCTATCGGAAGAGCAATGCGGGCATTTCTTCCATTTGCTTAAAGAAGCCAGGCGTCCGCTTCTGTATTTGGGCGGCGGGCTTAATTCCAAGAAAGGGAGTGACGCCATACGCCGGTTCAACGCAATCTTTAATATCCCTTCTGTTAACACGCTTATGGCCAAAGGGGTGGTGAATGAGAATGATCCGGGTTCGCTCGGGTTATTGGGGATGTTCGGCACTCCGTATGCCAACAAGATCATTCAGAAAAATGATTTCTTCTTTGCGATCGGCGTGCGTTGGGACGACCGGGTTGCCGAGAAAGTCGGATTCGCTATTGAGGCCAAGATCGCTTATATCGACATAAACCCTCAGAAAGTTTATCAGATAAGGAACGAACGCAACCCGGATTTTTCCTTTATCGGGGATGCGGCCTGCGCCCTGAATGACCTGACCGAATACGCCAAACGGAAGAATATAAAAATCGCCATTGATGATTGGTTCCAATACGCGGTCAAACTCAAGAAAACATGGCCGCTCAATTACTGCCGTGACGGCCAAGGCATCCATCAGGCGGAAGTGCTCGATCTTTTAAACGGCTTTATTACAGATAATTCAATCGTCACAACCGGCGTCGGGAACCATCAACTTCTGGCCGCCCAGTATTTGAGAATGAGCAAGCCGAAATCTTTTCTTACTCCCGGTAGTTTTGGCACAATGGGTTTCGGCATGCCCAGCGCGGTCGGCGCTTATTACGCCAGTCCCGGCTCAACAATTATCGTCGTTGACGGCGACGGAAGTTTCAGGATGAATATGGGGGAGATGCATACGATCGGGGCTCTCGGGTTGCCGGTCAAAATACTTCTTTTGAATAATAAAAGCGACGGTATGGTAAGGAATCTTGAGGATGTGGCGTATGGCAAAAGGCACTCCGCGACAGAAAGGAAAACCGATGTCAATTTTGCGGAACTGGCGAAACATTGCCACTATGCATTTGCGCAAAGAATCGTTTCCCGCGCTGACCTGCCTGAAGCGCTCGGTTTTTTCATAAAAACCCCGGGGCCCTGTTTACTGGAAGTGATGACAGACATTGAAGAGGTCCTCTACCCGGTCGTGCGGGCGGGTTGCTCATATAGAGACATGGATCTGGGGCCGTACATCAAGGAAGTTGCGAGCGCTTAAACTGAAGAGGAGGTTATTTATGAACGTATTAGAAAATATTCCATACATTGACGACAAAATGGGTAATCGCAAGCTGGTTGACGAAAAGCATCTTCTTGTTATGCAAATAGCGTTAAAGCCCGGGCAGAGTGTGCCCCAGCATAACGCTAATTCAAATGTTCATCTGCTCATTATAAGGGGCAATTTGGCGGTTAATCTTAACGGTACGGATCAACAGGGGAAAGAAGGCGATTTATTGCCAGTTGCCTATCAAACACAGATGATTATTAAAAACAGCGGCACCCGTGACGCAACGTTTTTGGTGTTAAAGACCCCGAACCCTTCGGAAATGCTAAAAGCAAAAATATGAAAATCAGGGACATCCGTTTTGTATAGTTCAAATATATGCTCGTTCTCAAGCCCAATCAATCTCCCCATGGAAACAAATCGCTGGCCGGCGGCGGATTCATGCTCGGCCGAACGTGGAAAACCATAGATCTAAGTAAAAAAGGGGGGGCGGGAGGATGAAATTAGGTATTATTATCTCGACAAATGACGCTGAAACCTGCTGGAACGCTCTGCGTTACGGAAATTTCGCACTTGGGCACAAGGATGAGGTCAAAATTTTTCTCATGGGCAAGGGCGTTGAGTATCAAAAAATAAACACGGAAAAATTTAATACGATTGAGCAGGGAGAAAAGTTCATGAAGGCAGGAGGCAAAATCTTTGCTTGCGGCACCTGCATCAAGTCGAGGGAACAAGAGGGGTCTGATATGTGCCCGACTTCGACCATGAAGGACATGTATGATATCATTAAGGGAAGCGATAAGGTCGTGACTTTTTAGACCCTATTGTCTTTAACAAGTCTTATGGTTTTAAACACGAGGACTTATCTATGGCTGTTTTGTCTAAGAGAGTTCATGCACACAGGCCAAAACAGACGTCTTCCTCGGATGAGTTATTCGAATACCGTTCCGTAGCAAGGAAACGGTTATGGCTTGCTATGACCGTAACGGGCATAGTCATGCTGGCGGAAGGCCTGGGCGGACTTTTGAGCAACAGCCTTGCGTTAGTCAGCGATGCGGGCCATATGTTCACTCATTTTTTTGCCTTGGCTGTCAGCCTTGGCGCGATTCTTTGCGCGGTCAGGCCGGCGTGCCATCATCGGACTTTCGGGTTCTTCCGCATAGAAATTCTGGCTGCCCTTTTCAACAGTCTTTTCCTTTTTGGCGTTACTGGCTGGATTATGTATGCGAGCGTTTTGCGGATTCTTAATCCGGCCCCGGTCGCGGACCTTCAAATGTTGTCCGTGGCGGTTGTCGGCCTCGCAGCCAATTTAATAAGCGCCGTTCTTTTGCGTGGGGCAAATAAAAACGACCTGAATGTGAAGAGCGCCTTTTTCCATATGATGGCTGACATGCTGTCTTCCATTGTCATCATCATCGGCGCAATTATTATCCGATTCACGGGTTGGGACATAATTGATCCCTTGCTGGGGATAGGGATTGCGCTGGTGATCCTTCGCTGGGGATGGGGACTTTTTGTGGATTCAGTCCATATCCTGCTTGAAGGCGCGCCCAAAGGCCTAACGGCTGATATCGTGAAAAAAGCCCTGCTTGAAGGCGTGCCTCAGATAAGGGAAATCTGCGATCTCCATATATGGACAATCACCTCAGACATGTACTCGATGACGGCCCAAGTCAGGCTCAACCAAGAGTATTCCATGCAAGAATTGAAAGACATCAAAACAAAAATCAAGGGCATCGTTGACGAGTACTTCGACATAGAACACGTGACGATAGAGTTTGATTAAATTTGGTATAGTACTTTATGTTCGTTGCAAAGGCCAAAAGATTTGACGCCATACTTGTATTTAAAATAGATAGATTCGCACGTAATAATCGTATTTTGCTTAATCTTATTGAAGATTTTGAGAATATCGGTATTGGCTTCATTTCAGCGACGGAATCTTTCGACACCGTAAGTGCGTCGGGGAAAATGGCCTTAAGCATGTTGGGAACGGTGGCACAATTTGAAAGAGACAGGATTATTGAGAGAGTCATGCCCGGCATGGTCAAAGGTGTGGAGAGAGGCAACTGGCAAGGTTCACGTTATTCCCCTTACGGATACAAATATAACAAACAGAAAAAGCTACTCGAAGTTGTCCCCGAAGAAGCCGACGTTGTTAAATTGATTTATACCATGTATCTGGCTAACCAAAGTACAAATCAAATCGCCGGGTACCTCTACAAAAAAGAATACAAGACAAGAAGCGGCGGACGATTCCACAGCAAACTTGTTTGTGACATTCTGAAAAATAAAATTTATATCGGAAAAATTATTTGGAACAAGCACAGCTATGACAAAAAACAGAAAACCCGCAAGGGATACCAACATGTCAAAATGACCCGGCAAAGGTCATTGAGGCAGAAGGAAGACACGAACGCATAATCTCATCGGAAGAGTTTGACTTGGCGCAAAGAAAACTGCAACGAAACCGCCGGGGCGTTCTTTACCGCAGTACGCCTAACGAATATCCTTTAACCGGAATTCTTTATTGTGCTGATTGTGGTCATAAATTCCGGGGTAAGTTTAATACGTCAAATCATCGAAGCGGCACAAAGAAACGCTGGTATGCCTGCAACGCCAAGCAGGAACATAATATTGATTGTTCCAATCCGGCGATTAAGGCCGAAGACTTGGAGCCGCAAATCTTTGCCATTCTCGAAACATTGGTTCAGCACCCAGACGTAAAAACTGGACGAGTTACCGGACTCACGACACAAACAAGTGGACAGGATGAGACCAATTTACAAAACGCAAAGGATGAATTGGAAGACAAACTCAAAGATAACTTTCGCAAGCAAAAGGAAAATAATGATGCCCGGCTGGATAATCTTCTTGCTAAGGAAGTGTTTACCAACAAGATGATTGACTTGCGAAAAGAGGAGCAGCAGATTAAAAGCCAGATTGCGAAAATAAAAGTTAAGTTGCTCGAAAAAGAACGCTCCGAAACTTATCAACGGACTCTCCTGCGGGTCTTGGAAAATTTTGATAAGACCAAGGAAAAGATAGACCCAATAACCAAAAAAGAGCTGATTCAGCTCATCATTAAAAGCGCCTTGATAAAGGATAAAAAAATTGCTAAACTTGACCTTTATCAACCGTTTGAAAGGTATCTAAAAGGACTTAAATGCAACATAACTCAAATAATAACAAGGGGAACGGAAAAACCGTATTTCTTGCTACCTTCGGCTGGCCAGTGGCAGATTTATAGTAATGCGATGACGCGCTTGGCCGAGGCGGTGGTTGAATAGCCGTATTGTCATTCCCGCGAAAGCGGGAATCCAGAAAAGGAATGGTTAAAGTGAAACAATGGTATGAAGCATTATTCGAGAATTACGGCCGCAAATACGATAATGAGCCTTTTGTTCAGGGGACTTTAGGCGAATGCGACTTTATTGAGCAGGAGATAGCCCGCGATAAATCTTTAAAGATCATCGACATCGGTTGCGGTACTGGCCGCCACGCTATCGAGCTGACCAAAAGAGGGTATAACGTGACCGGAGTTGACCTTTCCGAGTCACAGCTTGTAAGGGCGCGGGAGAAAGCTAAAGAGGCAGGAGTGACGATCGACTTTAAGAAGCATGACGCGCGAACCCTTCCATTTGATGGCGAATTCGATCTGGCCATTATGCTATGCGAAGGCGGGTTTTCTCTTATGGAAACGGATGAAATGAATTTCGCGATCCTCAAGAGCGCGGCCAAGGCTTTGAACGGTCAGGGGAAGCTCATCTTCACCACGTTAAACGGATTGTTCCCGTTGTTTCATTCAGTCAGTGATTTCTATAAGTCTGTCGAGAAAGAAGGCCAGTCCCAGTGTAAGGAGTGCTCCTTTGATTTGATGACTTTCCGTGATCACAACACCGCTGTTTTTGAGGATGATTCCGGCAATAAAAAAGAGCTTAAGTGTAACGAGCGTTATTATGTCCCCAGTGAGATAACATGGCTTCTCAAAAGCCTTGGATTTAAGAAGATCGACATCTTTGGCGCGAAGCTCGGGGCATACTCAAGAAACGACAAGCTGACCACTGACGACTTTGAAATGCTTGTTGTAGCGCAGAAGTAGGAGTGTTTTAGCCGGGCATGGCATCTTAAGATCATTTTTCCCTATGACTATGTCGGTTCCGGCGTGGTCATAGGGATTTTTTATGCTCTCAGGCGGCCGCGGGTCCTTGCAAGGGGGCCTCGGTGAGGGTCGGGCGAGGCGCGGGGAGCCAGTGATAGTGGTCAAAAAAATCGATGTCCATGTCCATCACTTTTGGGATTTGGGCATAAATGGTCAAACCGGTCAAAACAAGCGCCCAGCGTCGGAAAACAGGCGATTTTAGGGGTATCCAGCGGTCGCCCGGGAGGGTCAAAAAAGACCATTTTGATGGACATCGATGCCTGCCTGCCGGTAGGCAGGGACACGTAAATGTCCACTAAATCGAAATGTCTGCTAAAAAGTGGATATTTAGCCCTGATGGACATTTTGCGGTGAGCAATGGCGCCAAAGCGTAAAAATAGCTTTACTTCTTGTCAGAAGTGAAATATATTATTTCTGACATTAAAAAGAGATAAATATGACCGAATCTATTGAGAGTA
>CAZAXH010000026.1:0-13879 GCA_964489065.1 uncultured Planctomycetales bacterium
TTTGGTACAATTATTCTATCACAAAAGGTGGCTCAACTTTTCGGGGGTGGGTCACTAAAAGCGTAAAAGAAGTGATTGCGATGCTTCACGTCGATGTGATTGCTGAGGAAATTGAGAGTGTTCACAAAATTATTCGCGAAAGCTACAAGGTCAAGAAATACGTCGTGGCGAATTATGAAGAGTTTAAGGAAGAGGTGTCTAAGTATTACCAGTATCATTTTAGGTTGTGGATTGAGGCTGATCCTGTTATGCCGCCCGACCTTGCTCACGCCAGGGCGAGGCTTATTTTGGAAAACAGGCCAAACGCGAATCTGCCGGACATCAGGGATGTGCTTGGAAGTTCAGGTGAGAACGGCTATATGGTTTGTTTTAAGAACGCGAGGACTGGACGATACGGGGGCTTGATAGGAGTTATTGATTCTATTGCTGAGGGGATTAAGAATGAGGCCATTTCCAAGTACGTCTCTGCGGTATTTCTCGACTGCGTGAATCCTATGGATTTTGACAAGAAGCTCGAATTCATGGCCGAGTACCTCAAGACGTTCGGAAAAGTTCTGCTTCCAGGAGAAGAATTCCTAAGCATTTACGAGCTCGCAACAGACCTCGAAGCAGTAATACAAAACCACGTCAAACTAATAAACGAATTCAGGAAAAAACTACAATAAAATGAACTACAAAGATATGCCGCTAAACCAGAGAATCGAAAAGATTGGCGAACTACTCGCCAAAGCGGCATATCTTTGTGCAAAGAAAAAGAAAGAACAAGATGTCCCTGATTCCGGCAAAAATGTTTAACTACGCTGCCTTGGCTTTTCTCTTCACACTCTTTTGGCTGGCCTTATTTTGCTTATAATATTTGTGTCGGTTGTATTTGTGGTTGGGGCAGCCTCTTTTCGAGTACGTTAATAATGACGTATTTTCTTGAGCGACAGTACGGCTCATGTTTTTTATCAAGCACTTTGTCGAAGCATTTTCGACACATCATCCCCTTAGGCGCATAATAATACACCGTCTCATGGCTCTCATAAAGCGTCTTGCATTCACCGCATCTCAGCACATCACCAGTGCCCAAATCGTTCAGTCTTACCTCTAAATCCATTTTACAAAACACCTCCAAACTTAGATATCAGGATGCTCGCCGATCCACTCCCAAAACTTTGCCTTGTGCTTATCACAAACCTTATCCTTAAGCCGCTCCAAAGGAAGAGAAGAACGCTCAACAAGCCCCAAACAATCACAATCTTTCATAGAAAAAAAGTGTTAATAGAGATTTATATGGCTTTGCACGAAAAAACCGCAAAAATTCCGACATGTTAGATATTAGAAATATCGATGCTCCTTGAAAAAAATTTTATATCTCCTTTGGCTATAGTTTGGTCACACTCATGCCCATCACAAATATCTTTTCCCCTAGAAGGTGTCTTAATTTCATGAGCTTGTATATTTACTCTTTTTCCGAAAATACTATGAGGAATTTGGACTATCGGTTTGATATTACCTTTTTCTCTATAAGGAAGAGGAATTTGGTTACTCATGCTCCCAAGTTACCTTTTTTTCTTCTTCTAATTCATCTAATACTTCCTCTATTTGGTCAGCTGGCAACTCCAGTCTTTGTGAGATTTCAAAGATGGTTATTTTTTTGACACTGTTTTTTATGCTTTTTAGATATTGTGAAATAATCTCTTTTGCCTCTTTGTTAGTGACCTCTTTAAATTGGTATAGAATAGCTCTTGATTGTTTTCGTTCTAATTCTTTTAATTTATCGTTAAGAGTGTCTATTTCTGATTTCATATCTTTAATTACACGATAGATTACTACTTCCTTAAATATTTCTAAGTCTATGGGGATCTCAATTTTAGTGTCTTCCCAAGGAACAGATAGTACTCCTTGCTGACACATGATGTCTTGTGAAAAACCCATCTTATTCCATCTCTTCTAAAATTTTAATAAATGTATCCGAAGCCTTGGTTTTTGGCGCTGTAATATGAAGTAATTTATTTTTTACATCATCTTTACTTGAATGGCCGATTATTATAGGGTGAATTCTTTTTTTCTCTTCTTCCTTTTGTGTGGCTATAAACACCAGACTTATTGGTTCCATATCTAATTTATGTTGTTTTATTTTCTCCAATAATTTTTTATTTAAAAAACTTGAAAGTGTAATGCCCTCGAAACATAGAACTTCTTCTTTCTTTATTAGTTTAGGCATATATATCAATTATTAACGGAGTGGAAGCAAATATATAAAGTTATCTATAAGAACACGCTATAACACATAAACTTGACACCTATTCCCCCTTTTTTTGTTGTTTAGTCCTACATAGAGTGTTATTGAAAAGTTCGGATTTTTGGGGGACGCGGGGAGTTATTTTAAGCCCTCTGTAACTGTCTTTAAATAGGCATGTTATGGAGGGCTTCTTTTTTGTATGTTGGACACTCGGCGAACAAATTATAGCTCCACTTTTCCTATGGTTGAAACAGTCAATCGTTTTAGATATTGACATGGAAAAGATTTTATAGTAGATTATGAACCATAGTTCATAACTGAAAGGGTTATCTATGAGACCGAAGAAGACAAGGTGGGTTAAGTGTTTGCCGGGCGAGCGGTGTTTCCGGCCCAAATGCAAGCCGTTGAGCAAGCTTGAGGGTATTGTCTTGAGCATTGATGAGTTTGAGGCGATGAGGCTTGCGTGCCTAGAAGGCATGAAGCAGGCTGATGCAGCAAAGCTTATGAAGATTTCGCGCCCCACGTTTACAAGAATTGTTTCTTCGGCTTGCAGAAAAGTGACGGATGCGCTTGTTAATGTCAAGGCCATCAGGATTGAGGGTGGTTGTTGTACTGTGGCAGGAAAGGCGGTTAAGAAATGAAAGAGTGGAAGAAATTATTGTACGTTGTAGCGGCTTTCTTAGCGTGTTTCTATTTGCCGGTTGAAAATCTGCGATTCACGAACGCAATATTCGAGGCATTAGCGTTGGTTAAATGGTACGCACGGGAACATGTTTTACTGTGCCTTGTGCCAGCGTTTTTTATTGCAGGGGCTATTTCGGTGTTTGTCAGCCAAGCGTCGGTGATGAAGTATTTCGGGGCCAAGGCGAATAAGTTTCTTTCCTATAGTGTGGCTTCAATATCCGGGACTATCCTTGCTGTCTGTTCATGCACGGTTTTGCCGTTATTCTCGGGGATTTATAAGAGAGGAGCGGGGCTTGGGCCTGCGATCGCCTTTTTGTATTCAGGGCCCGCCATAAATGTTTTAGCGATTATCCTGACTGCTCGAATCCTTGGCTGGCAATTGGGTTTAGGCAGAGCTATCGGGGCAGTGGTCTTTAGTGTCGTTATAGGGTTACTGATGCATCTGATTTTCCTTAAAGAGGAACGTGCCCGCCAAGCGAATGGAGATCTTCAATTCGGCGAGGTTACAGCAAATCGTCTGCTTTGGAAGGACATTATTTATTTCTTCTCTATGGTTGCGGTGCTGGTATTTGCCAATTGGGGCAAGCCGATAGAGGGCGATACAGGCGTTTGGAGTTTGATCTACGCTTCCAAGTGGTGGATTACCGGCTTTTTCTTGGTAGTTTTAGGATTTACGCTTATTAATTGGTTCAAAAAAGATGAGCTTAAGGAATGGACTCAAGCTACGTGGGGATTCGCGCTACAGATATTACCGCTTCTTTTGGGAGGCGTTTTGATTTCAGGATTTCTTTTAGGCAGGGTCGGGCATGAGGGAGTAATTCCTTCCCGCTGGGTGGAGGCGTTGGTCGGTGGAAATTCTCTCAGGGCGAATTTCTTTTCATCGATCGTAGCGGCGTTTATGTATTTCGCAACGCTTACTGAAGTGCCTATTTTGCAAGGGCTGATTGGATCCGGTATGGGCAAGGGGCCTGCACTGGCGCTTCTTTTGGCTGGACCCGCATTGAGCTTGCCGAGCATGCTAGTTATTAGGGGCGTTATCGGCACCAAGAAAACTGCTATTTATGTTTGTCTTGTTGTGGTTATGGCGACTATTAGCGGCATGATTTTTGGAATGATAGTTAAATGATATGTGCCAATATTGCGGAAATACGGGATTATGTTACGTATTCTTTAGTGCGGTAGGGTTAAAGATATTTACTCTGATTAAACGATGGTTAAAGTCTAAATGGAGGCAGGATATGAAGATTGAGATATTAGGTGTTGGTTGTCCGAAGTGCAAACAACTTACCGCTAACGCTGAGGCGGCGGTTAAAGAACTGAATATCCAAGCTGAAATCGGGAAGGTTACAGATATTGATAAGATTACCGAATACGGCGTGATGATGACGCCAGCCTTGGCGGTTGACGGCACTGTGGTTTCGGCTGGAAAAGTATTGAGCAAAGACGAGATCAAAAAGATTCTCTCTAAATAGAGGAGGATTTTAATGGGAAACTGTATGTGTAATGAGGCAGGCGTTTTAATTTTCCCATGCTCCGGAGGATCGGATGTGGGTGAATTATCTGATCGGGTAGCCCGCAAAATGGCCAAATGCGGGCAAGCGAGAATGTTTTGCCTTGCCGGAATCGGAGCGCATATACCGGGGATGATTGAGTCAGTAAAAAGCGCGAATAAGATTATCTCTATCGACGGATGTCAGGTTTTGTGCTCAAAGAAAATCCTTGAGCATGCTGGCTTTAACCCGATCTCGTATAACTTGAAAGATTTGGGGTTTGAAAAAGGTAAGACTCAAGTTAATGAAAAGAACATAGAAGAAGCGGCTAATAAAATTTCAGGAGGTAAAAGTGAGAAAACTGTTTCTGGCAATTCTGGCGGCTGTTGCGGTAATTAGTTCTGCGACAGTCTTTGCGTCTGACAGCGGTTCAGCGAAGGTCATTGCGTACTATTTTCATGGATCGTTTAGATGCTATACCTGTACCAACATGGAGAAGTACTCAAAAGAGGCAATTGAGGCGAATTTTCAAGATGCTCTCACTTCGGGCAAACTTGAGTTTAAGGCGGTAAACGTTGAGGATCGGGGTAATGAGCATTTTGTGGATGACTATAAGCTTTATACCAAGTCGCTTATTCTTTCGCTGGTCAAGGACGGTAAAGAAGTTAAATCAAGAAATCTCGACAAGATTTGGGAGCTTGCCCGCAACAAGCAAAAGTTTATGGATTACGTGACCGGCGAGCTAAACGCTTTTATGAAGGACGCACAATAATGGAATTATTACTCGCCTTGGGTTCAGCCGTTTGGCTGGGGATATTGACGTCAATCAGTCCGTGTCCTTTGGCCACAAATATTGCGGCGGTATCGTTTCTTTCAAAAAAGATCGCTCATCCGGCGCTTGTTTTTATTTCAGGGCTGGCCTACACGCTGGGAAGAATGGTCGCTTATGCGGTGTTGGGGTGGATCATTATCAGCTCGCTTTTGAGCGTTCCGCAGGTAGCGCAGTTCCTGCAGAAATATATGGTCAAGGCTTTGGGGCCTCTTTTGATAATTACCGGATTGTTTTTGCTGGAAGTTATAACAATAAGATTGCCCGGCGTGGCACTGTCCCAAAAGCATCATAATAAACTTGTGGAGTCAGGTGCGCCGGGTGCGTTTCTTTTGGGTGTCATATTCGCTTTGGCGTTTTGTCCTGTCTCGGCGGCGTTATTCTTCGGCAGTCTTATTCCGTTGGCGCTTAATAGCAAAGCAGGGACACTGTTGCCTTTTATTTATGGCATAGGGACAGGCCTGCCGGTGCTTGGTTTCGCTGTTGCTGTTGCGCTGGGAGTGACATCAATGAGCCATTGGTTTCATAAGATCACAAAACTTGAATACTACACCCGCAGGATTACCGGAGTGATTTTTATCCTCGTTGGGTTGTATTATTCAGGTGTTTATATTGTGAAACTGTTTTAAGGTGGATGGTGGAAATAGAAAGAAATAAGCGGTACGAGATAATTGTTTTCCCTAATCAAGACGAAGGCTTAAAAGCCCAACGGATACTGGTTTCCACCGGTGAGGATTTTAAAAATATCTCTACCTTGGCGGTAGTCGTACCAGAGGGGCGTAGGCAGGCGGCATGTCGGAGTATCCTTGACGGTGATGCACTGATAAGCGGATATTATCCGTTTTTGTATCGAGACTATGAAGAAGATTTCTTCAAACGGGCGGATGCATATAAGGTTGATAATTCAGACGGTTTGTTTCTTAAGACAATAACCCTCTGTTATGTAGCACCTTGTATGGCCGATGAGAAAAAGATTAGGCTTATAGCTTATTTAGACCGGGATATAACAGAAATTTTGCCATATTTGAATGCCGTTATAAAAGGCGCATCTTATAATAAGGGAGCTTCCACGCTTACTTTTGCTAAAGAGCGCCGTCTTATTAATCTCTATAACATGAAAGTTACTATTGCCAAGGCAGACGATATTATTGACGCATGGCATATTTTGGATGAAGTTAAAGCGCTAATCAATGATACATTCGAGCGCAAGTCGGAAATCAAGCCCAGTTATGATGAGAAGGTTAAGGTGGCGGCGCTTCAGATTTACGGCTGGCTTCCAAAGACAAATTGCCGTGCGTGTGGGGAGGCGACGTGCCTTGCTTTCGCGTGTAAGCTTTTATTGGGAGAACAGAAACTTTCAAAATGCGCGCCTTTGTCTACAGACTCAAAGTTTTCTGAAAATATGAAGATCATGCAAGAGATGACAGAGGCATTGGGTGTTTCATAGGAAAGGGGTAAAGATGGAGCATGTCATTCATGAGGAAAGACGGTTAAGTGTCTTTGAAAAATATCTCACCGGCTGGGTCATTCTCTGCATCGGGGTCGGGATAGCACTTGGCAAGTTATTCCCGCAGGTCGCCGTCACACTCGATCAAATCTCGATTTATCAGGTTTCCATCCCAATTGCTATTTGCCTCTTCTTCATGATGTATCCCATCATGGTGAAGATTGACTTTGCCGAGGTTATTAAAGCTGGAAAAACACCCAAGCCGGTTATTCTGACGCTTGTTGTAAATTGGTGCATCAAACCGTTTACCATGCTTGCCATCGCTTGGCTGTTTTTAGGCGTTTTTTTTCAAGGTTGGCTTCCGGGCATGGAGATTGTGAAAGGCGGAGCGGAGGTTGAATTATTCAGATCATATATCGCCGGATGCATCTTGCTTGGTATAGCGCCGTGTACCGCCATGGTGTTGATCTGGGGTCATCTTGCCAAAGGCAATGACGGCCACACGCTTGTTATGGTCGCTATCAATTCGCTTACGATGTTGTTTCTGTATGCGCCGCTTGGCGGGTGGCTTTTAGGCGTTAATAAGATGCCGATACCTTGGCAGACTATTGTGCTGTCTGTGGTGATCTACGTGGGCTTGCCGTTACTCTTGGGTTATTACTCAAGAAAATTGCTGATCGCAAAGAAAGGGTTTAAGTGGTTTGAGGAGAAATTCCTGCATTATCTGACGCCCGTTTCGATATGCGCATTGCTATTGACGCTGGTTCTTTTGTTTTCGTTCAAGGGGGAGCTGATTATTAACCAGCCGCAAATAATTTTTCTGATTGCGATACCGCTGTTTATTCAGACTTGCCTTATTTTCGCAATAACATATGTTTTGGCGAAATGGCTGAAGCTATCTTATCGTGATGCGGCGCCATCGGCTTTGGTTGGGGCGAGTAATCATTTTGAGGTGGCTATCGCTACTTCGACAATTCTTTTTGGGTTGTCGTCAGGGGCGTCACTGGCAACGGTCGTTGGTGTTCTTATAGAAGTGCCGGTGATGCTGATGCTGGTTAGATTTTGTCTGAGAACTCAGAATTGGTTTGAGCATGAAAAGTTGGGTTAAATACATTTTGATTGCTTTGGCTTTATTATTGCTTGCATTACTATCATCAGGTAATCAGCAGAAGACAGGGCCTTGCTGTCCTTTTTCTGCGCTTAGAATTACTGGATCGGGAGAATCAAGATGAAAAAGACTATTTTGATATTTTTTCTTGCGGGCGGGATCACTTTGTCAGGTGCGGGTATCTTGTTCGCGCAAGAACCTGTCTTAGGACAAAAGGCCTTTTCATTAGATGATTGTATATCGCAAGCATTGAAGACGCATCCCAAAGTGAGTATTTACGGCCGCAAGACTGATCAAAAGAAGGAAAAGTTGCGTTCGATAACCGCTGAATACCTGCCGCAGGTTGATGCGGTGGCAAGTTATGATAGGCTTTCCTATGTTACTCAGGCAAAACAACGCTATCTTGGCGGATCTAGCGATGACTATCAGGCGGATGTCGTAGTAACTCAGCCGCTTTTTACCGGTGGCAAGATTACGGCTCAAAAACAATCCGCGCACCTTGGCGTCGACGCGGCTGAGCAAGGATATCTTGCGGCAAAAGAAGATGTAATTTATGGAGTAAAGGCATCTTATTACAAACTGATCTTTGCACGGGATATCATGAAAAGCAAGGAAGATCTGCTTAAATACGTTGAATTTTCCTATAATACGGCTCTCGATTTACATAAAAGGACAAAAACTCCCCGAGAAGAAACCCTGTTGCGTTTCGAGGTTCAGCTTAATGAGGTGAGGCAGGATTTGATCAGCGCTCAGGACGGCGTAAAAATTGCTCAAAAAGCGCTTCTTAATTCCATGGGATTGAATTCAGGCGCCACTATCGATGTTCAAGACTTACGAGATGATTATGCTATTGCGGATGAGATGCCGTTTGATGTTGCCAACAATTATGAGATTTTGAAGTTATCCAAAGAGGTGAAAGAAGCGGACGAGCAGATCAAGGTCGCGAAAAGCGGATTTTACCCTCAACTAAAGGCCCGCTACGATTATGGTTATGAATGGGGAGACTGGTCGCAGGACGGCAAGACGGATTGGATCGTTGGGATCGCCGTTGATTTAAATATTTGGGATTGGGGGAAGAATAGAGCGGATGTCAGGCAGGCGAAAGCGTATAAAGACGAATTGGAGTCATATGAGAACTTGCTGAGTCAGCAGATAGGATTGGAGCTGGAATCCGCGCGTTTGCGTTATGGATCCGCGATGAAAAGATGGGAAATCGCCAGAGCGAGTTGCAAACAGGCGCAAAAAAGTCTTGATATGTTTTCACAGCGATATAGCGACACATTAGTGACGAGCTTCGAGCTTCTGGATTCCCAAAAAGCTTTTTCACAAGCACAGGTTAATTGCGCGTTATCTAAACTGGATATGCTTCTTGCCAAGGCAGAGATAGAAAAAATAGTAGGGAAGGGTTATGACGCTAAGTGATGTTTCCATAAAAAGGCCGGTAGGCGTATTTGTCCTCACGTTGATGGTTGTTGTGCTCGGGGTATTCTTTTTACGCGGGCTTTCGGTAGATCTTCTTCCGCGTATTACCTATCCAATGGTGCGTATAATCATCGACTGGAAAGGGGCAAGCCCGGAAGAAATAGAAGAAAATATATTAAAAAAGGTTGAGGCAAGCGTTGCCACGACAGAAGACGCTATTCAGGTTATTTCATCCGCTATCGAAGGCAACGGTTCAATTGAGGTTTATTTTGAATACGGTAAAGATATGGATGTAGCGCTTGCCGATACCCGGGCAAAGTTGGACCTAGTAAGAAATGAACTTCCTCCGGATGCAGATGAGCCAAAGATCTATAAGGCCGATCCTTCGCAGCTTCCCATCCTTGATATTGCGCTTTCCTCAGACACGAAAGAAGAACGCGCTTTACGTGACTGGGCTGAAAATGATTTAAGCAATTATTTTCTCGGCATTCCCGGGCTTGGCGCGGTAGTTACATCCGGCGGCAGGGTAAGAGAAATTCAGATCATTTTTGATCAGGATAAAATTCAGAAGTATGAGCTTTCCACTGAGAAAATATTGAATCTTCTTAAATCTGAAAATGTTGAATTTCCCGCAGGCAGGATTTCCGATACGAAAAAAGAATACAGTGTTCGCCTTCTCGCCAAATTCAAAGATGCTTCTGAAATAGGCGAGAGTATCATTGCGAACCGGGAAGGCAGGTTTATCAAGGTCAAAGATGTGGCGCAAGTGGCTGATTCTTATGAGGATCAGAGGGTGTTAACGCGTTTTAACGGTAACCCCTGCGTTACCTTGAGCTTCTTAAAACAGCCTAATGCTAACACGGTTGAGGTTGTTTCCAAGATAAACAAACGAGCTAAAGAACTTTTGAAGAAAAAAGTTATCCCGGATGATGTTAACTACGCAGTCGCGTCCAGTCAGGCTTATTATATAGAAAATTCCGTGAAAAACGTTGGATCTTCTGCGGTTGTGGGTGGCATTCTGGCGATGCTTACAATATGGTTCTTTCTGCATAATATAAAAAGGACGCTTGTTATCGCAATAGCCATACCGGTTAGTATTTTAGGCACGTTCATTTTGATGGGGCTTTCGGATGTCACATTAAATATTTTCTCGCTTGGCGGCCTCGTACTAGCAGTAGGTATGCTTGTGGATAATTCGATTGTTATGCTTGAGAATATAACTCGGCATCAGAATGAGGCGGATAATCCGGTAGATGCGGCGCATATCGGAAGCAAGGAAGTCACCAGCGCTCTTATTGCATCAACGCTTACTAATCTGGCAGCTATCATTCCATTTTTCTTTATTAAAGGAATAGCCTCCTTGCTTTTTAGAGATATGGTTGTGACGGTAACCGTGGCGTTTATTATTTCGCTTTTTGTCAGCTTGACTGTTGTCCCGTGTCTATCCGCGCATTTATTTAAGAACAGGAACGAGGCCGACGACGATAACTTCAACAAAAAAATAATCGAAAAGGGCACAGGTGTTTATAAAAAGATGCTTAAAGGTGTCTTGCGTCATAGATTCATCACGATTGTTGGAATTGTGATGTTATTTGTCGCGAGCATCCTATTTATGCGTTCTTCAGGACGGGAATTTCTCCCGCAGATCGATGATGGGAAAATCAGCATAAAAGTTAAATTGCCGGTCGGATCGGCGGTTGAAATGACGGATGCTGTCGTAAAAAAACTTGAAGCGCTTGTGAACACTCTGCCGGGTGTAAATAAGATCTACTCTATGGTCGGTGGATATTGGCAAAAAAGGAACGTCTATGAAAAAGCCAATGAGTCGGATATAACCGTTGAATTAGCGGAGAAATTAAAACGTCCGCTTCCCACCGATGCTGTAATTAAGAGATTGCAAAAACAGTTGAAAGATACTCCTATTAAAGGCGCAAAGATCAAGGTTATGCGCATGCCTTTACGCGGGATCAAAAAGTCATCTGCCTCTGATATTGATATCAGGATCAGGGGCTATAATTTAGAACGACTTTATGAAATCGCTAAAGATATACAAACAAAAATTAAAGACGTTGACGGTCTGGAAAATATTGATATCTCGGTGGATTTTTCAAGGCCGGAGATGCATATTTCTCTTAACCGTGAGAAATTAAACGATTTTGGGTTAACCGCAAATGATGTGTCGTCCGTCATAAGAACATCGGTTGACGGGTTAGTCGGGACGCAGTTTACGGATAAAGAGCGTAACGTTGATTACGATATCAGAGTGCTTGCGAATCCGCTTGTTATCAGTAGTAAGGAGGCCATTGAAAATATTCCGATTTATCCTCCCAGTGGAGTTGAGGTGAGACTTAAGGAAGTCGCAAATGTTGAAGTGTCTGAAGGTCCTGTGCAGATTGACCGTGAGGATCAGGTGCGGTTGATAGGGGTTACCGGCGATGCGACGGGTAGAAACGTCGGGCAGATTACTGATGATATCAGGAAACGCTTAAAATCGCTCGAATTACCCGCCGGATATTTTTTAGAATACGGCGGAGAGGAAGAAGCGGCAAAGGAATCTAATTTACAGCTTATTATTGTTGTTGCGCTCGCGGTTTTCCTTTTATTTGTGGTTATGGCAGTTCAATATGACTCTTTGATCGACCCGGTGATTATTATGATCACTTTGCCGCTGGCGTTGATCGGAGCATTTCTCTTATTGGCAATCACAAAGACACCTTTTGGGGCTACAGTTTTTCTCGGGCTAATTCTTTTAGTCGGAATCGTAGTTAATAATGCTATTGTACTGGTTGAATATATAAACAATCTGAGGAAAGAAAGACAATTGGCTGTTATGGACGCAGTTACTGAAGGGGCCTCTTTGAGGGTCAGGCCCATCCTTATGACCAGCTTAACTACGATCATAGGTCTTTTGCCGCTTGTTTTTGGATGGGGTGAGGGGCTTGAGATGCTTAAACCTTTGGCTATTACAGTTGTTGGGGGGTTAACGGTCTCGACATTTCTAACATTATTTGTGATTCCTACAATCTATACGGCTGTTTATAATCGGATTAAATGAGGAGATTTTGTTATGAAAAAAAGGGTTCTATTTGTTTGCATCCATAATTCAGCACGCAGTCAAATGGCAGAAGCTTTTCTCAAGAAATATGGAGGGGACAGTTTTGACGTGGAGAGCGCGGGTCTTGAACCTGGGAAACTAAACCCCGTGGTAATAGAAGTCATGAGGGAAGAAGGTATTGATATTTCTCACAATAAAACAAAAAGTGTATTCGATTTTTATAAGGAAGGTAAAAGGTATCATTATGTGATAACCGTCTGTGATGAATCTCAGGCCGAAACCTGTCCAATCTTTCCTAACACTCTTCAAACAATTCACTGGGGATTCAGTGACCCTTCAAAGTTTGTTGGAACCAATGAAGAAAAACTAAAACAAACACGTATCGTTCGTGACGAAATCAAAGAGAGAATTGTGGATTGGATAAAACAGTTTTAAGTGTTGAAGCCTTTTCGCAAGCTTCTTTCCGTTATTTGTTTTTCTTTCCCGGTTGCGATTATATAGTTCTGCTGTTCCTGAGGCAGCTTCAGCAGGTTGAGGATTTGCGTTACCCTTACCCTCGAAATCCCGAGTTTCTTGGCCAGGGCACTCTGTGATAGTTTTTCTTCATGCATCATTCTTGCATACGCCATAGCTTTCTCGATCGGATTCTCGTAGGCTTCAACAAAGTCGTGATGATCCTGCTCACGCTTTGTTATGATCTTCCCAGGAGCGATGAAATTGGGTTTTGGGCCTCGAAAGAGGGTCTTGGTCTTGTTGTGCCATTTGTAATAGTATGGTATCTCTTCACTTACGACACGGGAATTTGTTCGCTTCGAGTCCTGTTCGGGGAGCCAATTCATCCACCCAGCGAACATTCACTTGTTCGCTGGGTGCGATTAAATATAGCTGGAAAAAGCAAGTATGAAGCCCTAAAACCCGAAAGGGAGGGCAAAGTGAACACGAAAATTACAATTTGGAATTTTTAATCTAAAGGCGTTAGGGGGAACTCTAACGCCTTTTTACTTGAAATCGGAGGTATTAAATGGCCAAAGCATCGTTAATTTTGCCTGATGGGACAAAAGTCGACATTGATGGTAGCCCCGAAGAGATTAGAAAAATATTAGGGACACATACTCCAACCCAGGAGCAAATTAAGCCTGAAAAGCGGCGTGAGCAAAATGAAGTACCAACCAAGGCTAATAATAATTTAAGTGAAATAGTAAATTCGATTAAATCTTGCAAAGAAGCGGACTTAATCGGGCAAAACATATTAGATAGGATTAGTGTTGTCGATAGAGTTTTATTGCCTTTATATATAATTCACACATACTTATCACCAAGTCAAGGGCTAACTTCGGGAGAAATATCTAAGATCCTTTCCGAACTCGGCATTGGGATTCATGTCCCTAATATATCAAACACCTTATCTTCGACTGCTTCAAAATATGTTTTAGGGGATAAAATGCGTAAGAAGGGACAACCTGTGAGATATCGAATTTCGCGAAAAGGGATGGATTATTTAAAAACCGTTATTACTGGTAATAATAATGGATGAAATAGAACAGTTTTCGCGTAAACTGAGTCTGATCTTCCCCCGAAAAAGTGGACACAACGAAGAGTTGGTTTTAGTATGATAAC
>CAZAXH010000027.1:0-12371 GCA_964489065.1 uncultured Planctomycetales bacterium
GACATTCTCCAATGCAGCATAGCGGCCAAAGAAACGATTAATCAACGCCACGAACCACTGCCATAATCTCAATAAACTTTCCAGGAAAGATCCTGGAGTTAATATTTCTTCCAGAGAAATATAGATTGTCTTTGTTTTATCTTGCTTATCATCCACAAGGACAAACCGCAAGACAACTTCTTTCTTCTCCAGAAAAACGCCAGAAGCAAAACGAACCGTTGGCCTGTAAATAAAACGGCTCGTCCGGAAGAATAGGCTTCGAGCCGGCAAAACAATTCCTCGTTGTTCAAATTGATGTTTCAAGAAAATAACCGCCCCAGGACCTTTTTCTTGAACGGACTCATGGCGTTCTTCTTTTGCGGAACGCCCGGTGGTGACCGCAGTCCCTGTCTCACCCTTTCTGGCGGCCACCACCGTTTGCGTTCCTTGTTCCTTCACCCTTTCTGTTGACTTGTCCGTCTTCATTACCGGCGACAACACCTCTTCTCCTTCCGGCAGAATCCGGACGTTTGTTGTTACTGTAGAACCGAACTGACCCGCCGCGCCCTCACCCTGGGCGGATTCATAGCCTTCTTCCCTGACGGAACGGATGGTGGTGACCGCAGTCCCTGTCTCACCCTTTCTGACGACCACCACCGTTCGCGTTCCTTGTCCCTTCACCCTTTCTGTTGATGTATTGACTGCCGACGACGAAGACCGCTTGGTAAAAATATAAGTCCGTAATGCTGGAGCATAAACGGAATAGTATTCAAAAAGTGGATTTTCAGGCTGGTGCGATTGGGCCGTCAAGAAAATGCCCAATCTTTCCAGTTGTCCGATCTGCGAATCCGGATTATCCTTCGGTAACAGAAAACGATAATATGCAAGGTCGCCTTCTTCTAGAGCCAGTTTAATTTCGCCGCCAGCCTTTAATAATGCCGCTATTGCAGTCTTGGAAATCCCGTTATTCAGGAATATTGATTCGCTTCTTCCCGGGGCGATTAAAATGACCTCGTCGACAATCTCCTGGTTTATTGCAGACTGTCTTCTCAAGACATTGCGGTCACTGCCCCACACAACTTTTGCATTCCGCAGCCCTTTTTGTTCCATTTCTCGGTGCAAGTTAGGTCTGGCCAACTGATTAATGCCTAAATAATTATTCCCCGGATATTTTTGTGCCATACGGACAATATTGTCGTCCGCTGGAACGCGGCCTTCCGAACAACCGACATCGACAATCAAGGGACGGTCATGATGATCAAAAATATGCCCCCAGTTATCGTCCTCTTTTATTTCTAGACCAACCTTCGACGAGGCGTCCCCGGAACCCGCCCCTACGACAGCGATAGCATTTTCGAAGTCCGGGAGGCTTGCCCCATTAACACCGGCGCGTGTAAGGCTCGCGGCCCGCTCTGTTGTTGTGTTAACCTCCGCCACCAGAGAAAGACCCTTTCTTGTCTTCTCTGATAACGTAATCCCTGTTTCTGCTCTCTTAAGCGGGCTGGAAACGGAACTCTCCGGAAGGCCTTTGTTCCTGCGCACCTGCCGGACTTCCCGCTCATAAAGTTTTTCCTGAACTTTCCACGTCAGCACGGTCTGCGGCATGTTTCGCTGTATCCGCGCCCACAGGGCCTTGTCCTGAACCACACGGACGGCTTCGCGCCACGCCGCCAGGAAGGCTCTTACACTGTATTCTTCAAACACAACAGCGTTCCCGAAATCCCCGGACAGCGGCACCGCGCTTTCCTTCAAGCCGCCGGTCAGCCGCGCCACCGTCAGGAGCATGTTCATCGCCCCTTTGCTTAATGTCCCGGCCGGTTCATACAAGGACGGGAACAAATTGATATCCGCCCCTTCGAAAATTCTCCTCCCCAAAGTCTTTGCCGGGATGAACTCAAATCTCATCCACGTCCGGCCCTGGAACTCCTTATTCAGCTCTCTCTTTAAGCCTTCCAACTCCCAGCGCCACCGTTCATCCATCTGCCCGCCCAAGATGAACTGCAGGGAAGAGTTGTACCGCATCAGCCGCTTGATTTCTTCCTTCCCTTCGATGAAAAGTGAAATCCCTTTCTGGGCCACCAGCCGGCTCATCAAAAACGCGATCACTTTATCTTCCCCGCGCTCCAACCCTAATTCTTCCTGCAGCCTCAGCTTCGCCGCCACCTTGTCTTCTGGCTTCGTGATATAACGCCATTCCTCCGGAGCGCCGTTTAAGATCCCCGTCACCCCGATATCCCTTAACACCGCAAACAACAGGCCCGGATAATCACCCGGCCGCAGGTTATACCCCATGACTTCCTGCGCGTACGTGTCGCTCACCGTGATCACGCGGCCGTGCTCCCTGCGCGTCATTTCAACCATGAGCTTCAGCAGGATCATCTGCTGATCCCACGGCCGCTCCGGCGTGATCCACCGGCCGTATTCATACATCTCCTGGCTCACCAGGCCCGTCTTCCAAGCGAAATCATCCCGGTTATTCATTGTGAATTGTCCGCGGTACGCCTCGTTATTAATCCATGCGATCGGCGCAATCCTCTCCAGCCCGCCGCGGGCCTTAAACGCGTCCATCAAGTCCGCCCCGAGGTATTCCCGGTCCGCGGTCCGCACTCTGACCCGCCGCAACAGCGCATAATCCAAATCTTCCGCTTCTCTTAAATACGCCAGCATCAGGCCCATCTGCCAGTCAGCCAGGAACAACACGTCCCCGCGCGTTTCGCCCATTAACATCAGCATCGCCGACACCACGTTAAATGCCACTGCCTCCCGTAACGCGCTTTCCGGCCAATGAATATCCGATTTCGCGTATGGATACACAAATTCCTCACCCGCCAGAAGGTAATCGCGGATTCCATCCGCGTTCTGGCGCACACGCACATCCACGTGTATCTCGCTGTTCTGATACGGAATCGACACGTGCGAGAGCCACGGCTGGTCTTCCAGCGGAATATCCGTGATCATGGCCAGCATGTCCTTGTAATACGGGGTCACCCGGTAAACGCTGTGCGGCCGACCGTTGAGCGTTTCGGAAGCCAGCACCGATTCCGGCAGCCCCTGCGACACATCTCCGATGCCGCCCACCATGGACTCCGGTATCTCCGTCACGTAAAAGCCCCAGTCCAGCCCCGGCAGAATCCGTTCCTGCACCGGCGAAGACACAGACCCGCGCCGGGCGACGACCATAGGAAGATCCCAAAGTTTAAATTGCTCGTTCTCGACCGTATCCAAATCATAATGAAGCTCCCGCATCAATGCCTGCAGGTTCTCATGGGAGAAGAAGTATGTGTGCTCAAACGGCCGGTTAATATGCCCGCTCTCCATGGATTTCATCGAGCAGAAAATAACCAGGACAAAACTGTTCTCGCTGGCCAGCCCTCGTTTCACCGAAGCCAGGACTTTTCGCGGATCAGACACATGATTAATAACATTGGTCAGGACAATCGCGTTATGCTGTCCTTGTCCAAACTGCATATCTTCGGCGTTGCCGCGGATGATGTTTACCCCCTGCTGCCTCAAGGCGTTGACATTGTCCGCCGACAAATCAATGCCACTCACGTTCTGCCACCCAAGCGCTTTAAGGGCGTTCAGGAAATAAGGAGACTGCACCCCGATCTGAAGAAGGCCGTTAGGAGAGGTCTTGTATTCCAAGGCCTTTCTATCCAACAGCACGCTCACGCTTCTGGCTTTCCCTTTCGAGAAAAGGCTGCCGTGCGGGATTTCGCCTTCTTGCACGAAATATTCTTTCGAATAAAACCGTTCCATATAAGCTGCGGTCGGCTGAGGATTCAGGAAGACCACTGAGCACGCCTCGCAACGCTGGTAAGAAAACTTTTTGCCGTTAACATGCATCGGCAACATCTCAACGTGTTTTCTGGATCCGCACAGCGGGCATTCCGCAAACTCAACAAACGCATCATGAGCGGTAAACAACGCCCACGGGAAGGAGAGGTTCATCTCGACCGGAGAACTGACAGCGGAATCCTGATGATTCTTCGGTGAAATTTCATTCCCGGTTATTGGATGAACACGAACCTTCAAGGCGCTGTGATACAACGCGCGGTATTCCTGCGCGATGTCCTGAGCGTCTTCGGAGCTCGCCCACAGCCGCTCCAACGCCGCCCGGGTTTCCGGACGGGAAATATCAAAATTCTCCTCCATGCGTTGAGCGAAATACCGGCCGACGTCCGCGGAAGAATACCGCTCAACAAATTTCACCTGCTCCAGGATGTTCGCTTTGATAAACCGGCCCAACGCTTTGAAGGCCTCATCCCGTGTTTCAACAAAGGTCCAGTCTCCGGAGTCATAATGGCCGCCCCGGTGTCCAACGACGCAGTAGTTATCCAGCTTGAACGCGTTAATCACAACCCCGTTTTTCCAGTAAGCCAAACGGGCCTCGACCATGTAATCAATCAGCTGTTTAGCCCGCTCGTCGGAATACTCCCCGCCGAGCTTCAGGTTCATAAAAGCCTGTTTCAACGGGACAATCTTGCCCTGGAACAATTTGCGGCGCGCGAAGCTGCGATACACGATCCCGCAGCGTTTCACCCGGACCGGGTAATCCAGCACGACCGCGGTCCATGGCATCAACCCTTTATCGACAAAATACTTTTCTCCGATTTGATATGAGGCGAGGAACCGGCGGCTTTCATCAATGGCGCCCAGATAACTTCTGACGGGCATGCCGAAGAACAGCTTGAAGGCCTTCCAGACGATAAAAGCCAAAATTCCAAATTTTCCGGACATCCTGCGCATAGCTTCCTTCTTAACCTCGCCGGTGTCTGCCTTCCGTTGCAGGAAAGCCCTGCGATATTCAGCCGACAAGGCGAAATTGACGGCTGTGCGGATGAGGCTCGTGTACCCGACTCTCAAGGAACTCCTCCAGAATCCAAGTACGGAACGTTTGACCTTAACGACATAATCAAAATCTTCCAGTGAATACGCGCGGCATTCCCAGCCTTTGCCGATAAAACGAAGCGGCTGGGCCGGCATTTGGGGGATCAGTTTCTGCGGATTGTCCTGCGGGCACGACACCGGGCTGCTGACACGTTCCGGCCCAGCCCGGGTGACGGCAACGCTCCCTACCCCTGCCTGAATTCTTAATTTCTGAACGATGAGATCAAACCGCACCGGGCTGGACACCGGCCCCGCCGGGACTTGCACGCGATATTGGAACATCTCCGGAGTGTCATCATGATCGATCCTCTCTATGCCATAGCCTTCCTTCAGCATGGCCCCTAAAAGGGCTTCCTGCTCATATTTGTCTTTCAGCGGCATATTCTCAATATAAAATGTCACATCCCCGTTAATGGAGAAATTCAGATAAATATTCCCGAACGCCCGGTTCAAGTTGCCGTAGTTGTCCCACATCGGCAAAGTTTCGATATCAAACTGTTTCCGGACCGCGTCCGCGCGGCCCTTGGTCCACTCAACCGGCCAATCCCAAACCTGATCCTCCAGAATCCCCGTATCCACCTTCACCCTAGCCAGAAGCCTTTCCTGCATTTCATTCACCGCCGTCATCTGCTGCATGCCGTCATACACATTACGGAGGATCAATTCCTTGTCCTTGAAAGTTCGGATCACGTTCACAAAATACCGGCGGTATTTTTCTTCAAGGCGGGCCACAGCCTCCCCGTTAACAGCGGCCTGATTCCCGCGTTCCAGCCCGTACAGCGCCTTAAACACATCCTGATGCCAGACATGAAAACTCAAGTTAACTTGGAATGGATACGGCAAAGCGTTCAGGCGTTCCGCGGCGCGCTGGGCCCTTGTGTCTTTCGCGTTCCAGCCATGCGTCACCAACCAGACGTCGAACCCTCGGCTATGAATGGCGTCCACCACATCAGCGGCATCCTTGCCCGATTCCGCGTCATAATAATCCACCGGCTCCAAATTCTGGCAGATCGAAACACCCTGGATCAGACTGGCTTTGAGCCACTCCAGAAACGCTTCCTGACGGCTGCCGTGCAACAGTTCAAAAAGCGCTTCCCGGACAACCGGCTGCATCTTCGTATGCGGTTCCTGGTTAGCGAGGCATCGGGAACTGTTATATTCCCTGGCCAACGGGATAAAATCAGAAAACTGTTCTTTAAACCGCGCGTCCGGCTCATTCATAAGCACGTCAAACAGCCATTCCTGCGTCGGCAGATCCCAGCCGTTTTCCTTCAACCCTGTCACGTATTCGTCTCTGACTCTGCGCAGGATATCCATGGCCTCTTCAATCTGCCTAAACGGCATAACGCGCTGTCCATCGGGACGGCCGAACAGGCAAATGAGGCAACCCCGGTTACAGCCAGACATAATCTGAAGCACCGGCACCCGCTTGCGGAAAAACCGGTCCAAACGTCCGCCGGCCACAATGAAGTCCGTCATCGGAGTAAAATAAATCTGCCGGAGGGTCCGTTCCCAAACCTGTCCGTCCACCGGGCTGGAAGACACCAGATCAATGCCGTAATCCAAAAGTTTTTCTTTAATCTCTTCAGGAATCGCCTTGATCTTATTAATGGCCTGAATTTCTTCTTCGCTGGAAAGGGTCTGATAGGGTTGCAATATTTTGGACATCCCCGTACGGAACCTCTGGTGTGCGTCATAACGGGTCTTCTCGAACATCATGGCCAGCACGATATGTGTCACGACGCTTTCCTGCTTCACCACCCGGTAAATGATCCGTTTGCTGCGATCCTGCAGGACATCCGCCTGCCACAGGCCCTTCAGCGGGACGCGCAAGGCTTTACGGTTGTCCTTAACCGTCTCCGGGTCCTCAATCAGTTCGGCGAGATCCTGGATCAAGACCGGATTCTTGGAAATTTCTTTCATATCCACCTGGCCTTTAACATAGAACACTTGCGCAACCACCGGACGGGTGCGGGCGACCACGAAAACAATTTGAAGGTCCTCAGGGGCAACCCCGACCTCCATAATCCGTTCAATGACCTGATCCAGGACATCGTCGCGACCCGGCAAGCCCATGTCCAGGGCCATCAAACGGGCCAACCGTCTTAATGGTTCTTCATCCTCCATGGCGCGGATGGGCGCCATGGCACGACGGTCAAGATAGTTCACAAGGAACGGCTTATCGATCCTGCTTTCAATGAGATACCGGATATCCTCCCCAGTCAGTTCCGGTGTGGCCACGGATTGACTTTCCGGCGCCGCCTCAGCCTGCACAGAAACGGCCGGCTCCGGTTCAGGAAGGACTTCTGATTCTTCGACTCTCTCTTCCAACCGCTTTAACCGGGCATACGTTTCATTCCACTGCTCCGTTATGAAAATAAGCTCATGCCGATTCCGGCTTATTTCGCCGATATATATTTTTTCTTGACGGACAAAGGCCCGGACGCTCTTTTCCAAAGTGCGTTTCCTGTCCCGCAAAAGCACGATCAGGTCCGTCCGCGCCGCTATTTCCTGTTCTTCCGGCTTCGGTTTAACAGCCCGAATCAGCTTCTCCACGTACTTTCTGATCCGTCCCCTGTTCCGACTGGCACGGGCCAGAGTGTTCTTCAACTGCGTAATTTTACGTTTATGGCCGGAAATCTCAATATTCAACGCCATGACCTCTTCCTGCTGGGCGGCTTTTTGCGGCTGAAGGGCGTCGATTGCCTTCTGCGCCCCCTGCGTGCGTTTCTCCGCATTTTCCATCTTATGAGCCAAGTCACTAAGCTTGTCGGTCAGTTCAGCGCGTTTCCGGCTGCGCTCGCCGTTGGACATAGTCACCGGACTGCTCACTCCGGCCGGAGACTTGGTCTCACCGAGCTTATCGCTGTCAGCGGCCTGCGCAGAGAGGATCGTATCGCTCTCATCTTGGGTCAGGGAAACATCTTCGACCATCGCGTTCCATATAAGCGTATCGGCTAATTCATTGGCCTCTTTGATTGACTCTGCCAGGTCATAAATCATAATGTGAATCACAAAGAAATCCGTCATCATGATGTCATTCCAGCGCTGGACCCGCGAGGTTTCGGCCCAGTATAAATTATAAACCTCCGGATACCGGGCCTTGATATTGGCCCGGGTGTCAAAGAGCGGAGCGATATTGCCTTCGCCGATCTGGTTGGCGGTGTAATCCAGGATCATCTCCTCTGCCACGCCGTTTTCCCGGATGACCAGCATGGACAGATAATAATGCCCACGGCGCGGGCTGAAGAGCACCCGGGCGTCCAATCCGTCGTTCTCCAAAGCTTCCCCAGCGATGATAGAACAGCTTTCGCACCCTTTCGGATACACCGGATAATCTTCGTGATAATACGCCTGGCGGAAATAATCATGCCGCGCCAGGAAAGAGCGGGCCCGCGAAAGTGTGACCGGACAAAGGGTGTCGGGCAAAACCCGCGGTCCGACGATCCGCAATGCTTCTTCATCATCCGACCGCGCGGCGTCCTGGAGGCGGATGGGCGAGCTGCCCGTCCTGGCTCTCAGCAACTCCGTCAGGATTTCGACCAACACGTTCTCGCTATAAAACGCGGTGAGGCTTAAGTCGACGCCTGCCGGAGTCACGGTGAACAGCGCGGCCGGATCTTCGTCAAAGTGCACCACGCGTATCCGCAGGTCCGGCAGGGCCATATCTTCGACCGCGGCCAACCGTTTGAGCTCACGGATCATCAGGCAGACTTCCTCCTGGGACACATACGGCTTACGGCTGGTCAGTTTATAAGGATATTGCCGGTTATGATTATATTCCGCGACATGATGCGTGAACCCGGCTTTACCGCGCAAATGGGCATGAAGGGTATCGCGGGCCTCTTCGCGGGACAAAGACCGGATACCGTCTTTATCCAAGATTGACTGAAGCGTTTCCAGGCTATCTTCGTTTTCAATATCCGCCGATATCACGGCGTTGGCCGGCAAGTCCAGCATATCAAGAATCGCACTGTAGATACCCTTATCGGCGGCATCATTGAGATACGTCCAGGTATAAAGCCGGTTCATGCCCCGCTCAAAATCGAACGTGATGCGGGCCTGGCCGGCTTCAAAGCCCGGGAGTCCTTCGCCGATATTGAGGATAACACCATTCCCGTCGTCTTCCACCCGGAGGGAATAATCAAAGTTATCTTTCCCGGTAATAAACTCGTACCCGGAGAGCTCTTCCAGGATTTCCTCGACATCCAATTGTCTTACATCATATTCACCGATGTATTTAAACTTCCACACACCGGCTTTGTATTCCAGGGATACAATCGGCTTGAGGACATTCCCGGTTTTGTCTCCTCGCTGCACCGGGCTGGATGAACCGCTTTCCTTTAAAAGCCGCTCGCGCAACAGGCTGCTCAAGGATTGAATCTTGTCCAGCATCTCCCTGACGTCCGTCGCTTCGACACGGCCTTCTTTGCCGCACTGCCGGAGAGAAAGCACGTCTTCATCGGATATGACCGGTAACCGCACGCCCCGCTCTTCCAGAATGCGTCTGACAATATGGGCCGCGGTCGTGACGTTCTTGACCGCGAGTTTCAGGGCTTCTTTTATGGACGCTTCCCCAAACTGATATCCCTGTACGGATTCTATATAACGCAACGACCCTTGCGCCACCGTCAACAAACTGCGGGCCTGATCATTTAACACGGAATAATACCGCGGCGTGCCCGTTTGAACGTTCAGCCGATCCCAGGCCCGATCCAAAGCATGATCATCCCGGCTGTAAATCTCCTGGCCTTCGGCGAAAAGAAGAGAAAGAGAAAGGACAATGCTACCGAGCAGCCCGGCCGTCAATTCCTGGCCCTGAATATTGATGAAGTGGTATTGAATATTGCCCAGCGGAGTTTCCAGATTCCCGGCCACAAAGGCAGCCTCGATACGGGCCGTGTCCACAATAAGAACAACATCAATATCCGACGGCTGCTGGGACCACAGGCTGCTTCCAAAAACATAAGCGGCCAGGACATCCGGAGCAACCGCCATCATTTGCGGATGGGCCAGCAATGAGGCAATCACGTTCACCCCGTTCACGGTGATTCCGGCCGGCGTGTAAACCTGCACGTCTTTCGCTTCGATCGGACTGGACGACTTGCCTGCCTGGCCGCCGTGAACGCGGTATGCCCGCCATTCATGCCGTTTCAGGTTCCGCCACGGGTTGACCGGCTCGATCCCCTCGGCCAGCAGAGACATCCCATAGCCCCGCGCCTTCAGATGCTGCAACGGCGTCATGCTTCTTTCTTCCTCAACGCGCCGCCTGCTTTCATCAAAGGCGAACCAGCCCACCAGCAGTGTCGCCCCGGACCGCAGGATCTCACCCGCCTTACAGATCATCTGCTTCTTGACCGTATCCGACAGGGCCGGATAAGACAAGACCGACATCATAATAACCGCATCGACGGAATTTTGGCTTAACCGTGCCTGTTCGAACAAGGCTTTGTCGGCGCTCTCCACCGTAATCCGGCTCTCGAAATGCTTACCGGCAAACGCCCGCCACAGCCGGTTCGCTCCCTTATCCGGTTCATAAACCGTCAACTGCGCGCCGGCTTCCAGGAACAGCAGCTCCCACGGCGTCCAGAAAGCTTCGACGTTCCGCCTGTCGCCCATTCCGATAGAATAATCGCCTGGCCCGACAGTCACCACCCTGCTCTGCGGACCGACATGAAGCGAACGGATCAGCTTTTGCGCCTGCTGAATATGTTCCGGCCGGCCGTTTTCGCCAAAGGACTCCTGTTCGACCGGCGAGGAAACAAGCACGAATCCTGACACACTCTCTTGAGAGAGATTCGCTTTCACTCTTCCGGCGACAATCAGGCTATGGCGACTCTGACCTGAAAGAACTTGAATATTGCTCAACACAACGGCATCTTTAAAAATCCCAACCTTGTCTGCCGGCGGGCTTAAGCCGGTGTGGATATAATTCTTGCCTGACGCTTTGAGGATTTCAAAAATTTCGTTCAGCCGGCCCATAAGGATCGCGCGTTGAATACCCTGAACACCGGACAGGACCGCCGCCCAGACACGGCTGTAATCAATAACACCGATGCCGCTGGGCAGGATATCCGTCATCGCCCTCGCCGGGATAACCGGCTGCCACGGATGAGACCGGCCCGCGCGTTTGTGATCCGCCGGCGGCACAGGAGCCTGAATCATCTGCGGCCAGAGCACCGGCAATATCCAGGACGGGAAGACCGGAAGCAGTTCATGAATATTAAGCGGGACAACCCCATCCGTTGAACGAAGATGTTCCTCCCCGGACACCGGGCTGGAAACTTTCAGCGGCCCTTCCCGGGACAATTCCAGCATCATCTGCCAGTAATCATTTACCGCTCCGGCATAGTCCGGATTCGAATCATACCAAATCGTGTACAACGCCGCCGCCGTTATATCCACAAATTTATCATATGTTTTGGCGTCCTTCTCTACGGCACGAACATCGAACCACCTTTGACCTAATAATCGACGGCTGTTGTAATCAAAGGCTAAAATGCCTGACAAGGTCAACCGCGTCCCCATCTTTTGTTGTGCCGCCCCACTCTGTTCTACACCAAGAACTTTATCGAACCGCGCTTTACTCTTAATAAGATATAGTGCATCTTCCGGACTTAACACCGTCAATGATTTGGCTTCCGGCCCCACGTATTTCTCCAGTGCCCGCACATATTTACCCTCTGACGTATCACTGTTCCTGACTGAATCCGGGAACGAATTGTGCACATGCACAAATCCCAGATTCTTCCTGGGCTGCTGATTCATTAACGCGGCCTTTACTGTAAACTGTGTTGTCGGGAATAAGAACCGCGGCGTCCCGTAAGATTCTATAGCCAGGTCTTCATCCAGGAAGAAGTCATCCATCGGCTCGCTTAAATGCCCGTTTCGAATCACCACCTGCCCCGTGGCCCGCGCCGTCTTTATCGCTTCCACCACTTTCTTCGCCAACTCTTCATCGCTGATACTGCGGATATCCCGTCCAGGGAAAAGACTGGTTAACCGCTTCTCGGAGAAGAATTGCGCCAGCGGAATATCTTTCGCAAGAATAATGCTGCTCCCGTCTATAAATGACTCCCGGTCCCCGTCTCTCTCCAGCTCAGGCAATATCGGGGACGCGTAAAGCTGCAGCCCGAACCGGTAACTCTCTTCGCTGCCGTTCATCTTGCGCATCGACGGCAATGCCCGCACCCATCCAAATACGTTTTCTTCCAAATTGCTGACATTAACACCCAATGTCCTGGGAATAAGCACATGCGTAAACTGCTCTGTCGGATCCTGCGCGAACAGATACCCCCCGAATTCTATCGGCTGCGTGAATTTACGCACGTCTGCCTGGAAGACCGTCTCAAGTTCAGACAAAGGATGGATAAACGTCGCCCGGGGTTCCTGCCGAGCCGCCCCTGGACCTTCTTTCCCAGGCACCTGTATCGCCGACGACACCACATCCTCCCCGGACACCGGGCTGGAAACTTTCAGCGGCCCTTCCCGGGACAATTCCA
>CAZAXH010000027.1:12471-13500 GCA_964489065.1 uncultured Planctomycetales bacterium
GCATCATCTGCCAGTAATCATTTACCGCCAGCGGCGATGAACTCGTATCCAGAAGCTTCAGCTGACGGATTAATTCCTTCGCTTCCACGCCGGATATCGCGTAACGGGTCGCGGCATATAAAGCGGCCGTGTCCTTATCCGCGGAAACCTTCTTCTCAAACGCGGTGTTAAACGGCCCCTCATACAATTCTTGTGTCTTTAGCCGTTTATAATCAGATGTATATCCGGCCAACACGCGCTTCTCATCCTGGCCCAGTTCGCTCATAAGGAATTTGAGGTATCCGGCGGCCATGTGCGCCGCGAACGATTTACCGGCATCGGTCCTGGCGTGTAACAATTCCGCCACTGCCGGCCCAAACCGCGAAGCTTTTTGAGCCCGGCTCCAAGACCGGACGCCCTTATCGGCAACGCCGAAATATTTCTCGTATCCGCCAAAACGGTCCAGGACATCCATCGCGATGCTGGCCCGCATCTGGAACGGCCCCACCGACGGCTCGGGCAGGATATCAGCAGAATCGCGAGTCAGATTCTTCAGCAGGCTGCCAAGCGAATCCGTCTCTTTTTCCAAAGGCGCCAAATCCATATTCTCGACAAACAGCACACTGGCTAACAGGGTTTCATCCACCTGATAGTGACGGGCTGCCTGTTGAATATAGGGCGCAAACTTCTCAACGGTTTTCAGCGCTTTCAGAATGGCCGGGATCGGCTCAAACATAAGGGCCTCCGAAGGCCGCACACCATACAATTCTTTGTACACGCGCGTCACATACATCCGGATCGCAAGGCTTTCCTGGGACGCGCCAGTCATAACTTCCAACGCCGCCATACCGGCTTTATCCCGTTCATTGGTAAAGGCCATCCAATGGTATACGCCATAACTCATAACCGTTATCCCTATCCCGCCCTGAATGACATATTTCAAAAATTCTCTTCTGGTAATCGGCGAAGAGGAGTCGTCTCTTGAGAAGGCATCTAGCACAACCTGCGCGACCGAAAGCAGGTTGGACTGCTGGGTCTTGTCCGTGATGT
>CAZAXH010000028.1:0-9440 GCA_964489065.1 uncultured Planctomycetales bacterium
GAAAGGCGGGCCGTCCTAACTAAACAAACCGTCCACTGAAGTGGGGAAGTTCAGTCAGGTTGAGACGAAGAAAGTCAAATTGGCAATTGCGCTGCTTTGGTATTATCGGCGCAATCAGACTTATGAAGAGCGAACTGCTCCCGAACTGGCGAATGATTTACATGATTTGGGGTTTGGCCGCCCTAATGTTACTGTACTACATAAAGATTTAACAAAAAGTTCAATGACGGTTACGGGCAAACGGCCCAAGACATTTCAGTTGCATACCAAATATCTTGATGAGCTCGATAGAAAATATGAACCGTTAACTAATGTTAAGACGGTTGAGGTTACTTCCTCGGTGATTCCTGTCGATTTTGTTAAAGGTACACGGGCTTATCTTGAACAATTGGTGAGGCAGATTAATGGTGCTTATGATTATGCGTGGTATGATTGTTGCGCTGTGCTAACTCGACGATTAATGGAGAGTTTGATCATTGAGGTATTTGTTTCTAAGAATATGGTTGCAGATATTAAAGATAAGAATGGGTTCTTTTTACCTCTTGAGTCCTTAATTTCAAAAATTCGAAACCATACTCAAATTCATCTGGGGCGCAATACGCATATTTCAATGGACAAGATAAAAAAATTGGGAGATACAGCAGCTCACGACAGGACATATATTACTCAACCCCAGGACATCAACGATTTAAAAACTGACATTAGAAAAACAATCAATGAATTGTTAGTCTTAGCGAATATTCAAGCTAAGGCCAGTGTTACTTGAAGTTATATGATGTCCACAGTCTCAAATGATGGGAGCAAAGCATGTCAATTCCAGATTACCAAACAATAATGTTGCCCTTGCTTCAACTTTTATCCGATGGCAAGGTTTATCCCACCCGAGATCTGATCGAAGGCTTGGCTGGCAAATTTAACCTGACTGGCGATGAGCGTAAAGAGTTGTTGCCGAGTGGCCAGCAGCCAATCTTTGATAACCGCGTCGGCTGGGCACGGACTTACATGAAAAAAGCGGGGCTTATTGAGTCAGATAAGCGGGGCACACAAAAGATTTCTGCTAAGGGTCTTGAGGTTTTAAAAAAGAATCCTGGTCGAATTGACGTGTCATTCTTGGAACAATTCCCGGAGTTTATTGAATTCCGAACGATCAGAAACGCTACAGGCGAGGAAGAAGTGACGCAAGAACAGCGAGGGAATAAGACTCCGGAGGAACTGCTTGAAGCAAATTTTACTTCGATTCAGGCTGACCTCGCGCACGATTTACTCGAGAAAGTTAAAAGCTGTACGCCCGAATTTTTCGAAAAGCTTGTTGTGGATCTGGTTGTTGCAATGGGCTACGGCGGTTCGCGTCTGGATGCAGGGAAGGCTGTCGGCAAGAGCGGCGATGGCGGCATCGATGGCATTATCAAGGAAGATCGCCTCGGTTTAGATACGATATACATTCAGGCGAAGCGATGGGAAGCTTCGGTTCCGCTTAAGGAGGTCCGGGATTTTACCGGTGCATTGCTGGCGAAAGGGGCGCATAAAGGCATTTTTGTGACAACATCGCAATTTTCCAAAGATGCCTATGATCATGCCATCTCAGTGAAACAGCCCAAGATTGTCTTGATCGATGGCGCTGCACTTGTGAGCTTGATGATTGAGTTGGGGATCGGCGTATCGGCCCAAAAAACTTATAAAATTTCGAAGATTGATAGCGACTATTTTGAAGAATAGCCTGTACGGGATAAAAGATGAACAGTTGGGGTATTCCCAAGTTATTGGAAGAAGAGATTAGGTCGCGGGACAAGGTATGTGTCTATTGTGGGGTGAGATTGGTGGAGGCTGACTCTCCAGGCGGATCCCGGAAAGCAAAAGCAACGTGGGAGCATATAATCAACGATGCAAGAATAGTCACGCGCGATAATATTGCCCGATGTTGCGCTCCATGCAATTCGAGTAAAGGGACAAAGACACTTGCCGAGTGGATAGGTTCATCTTACTGTCAGAAGGGAGGGATTAATAAAAATACTGTTGCTCCGGTTGTCAAAAAAGCTTTGCGCTGTTGTTAGTGGATGACATTTTTCGGTTTTTTGCCCCAAACGATGATTTTGCGTCGATTGTGCCTTTCGTAATGGTAAGGGATTATTTCAGTTACAACACGTGAATTTGTTCGCTCAGTGTCAGTTTTGGGGAGTTAATTTAAGCCCTCTGTAAGTGCTTTTAAATTAAGCATGTTGCGGAGGGCTTTCTTTTTACACTTCGGACACCTGCGAACAAATTATTATTTCGAAAATCCTCATTTTTATAAACCGATTAGATTTTATATTGACAGCAATGGTTTTGTGTAATATATTATGAACCAATGTTCATAATTGAAAGGCTTATCTATGCGCCCAAAGAAAACGAGATGGGTTAAATGTTTGCCGGGTGAGAGATGCTTCCGGCCGAAATGCAAGCCCATGAGCAAGCTTGATGGCGTTGTTTTAAGCATCGATGAGTTTGAGGCGATGCGGCTGGCCTGTTTGGAAGAGATGAAGCAGAGAGATGCCGCAAAATTGATGAAGATATCGCGTCCGACTTTTTCGCGGATCGTTTCATCGGCATGCAAGAAAGTGACCGATGCCTTGGTAAATGCGAAGGCAATCCGGATCGAAGGCGGATGCTGTACTGTAGGAGGAAAGGCGGTCAAAAAATGAAAGAGTGGAAGAAATTATTGTACGTTGTAGCGGCGTTCTTGGCGTGCTTCTATTTGCCGGTTGAAAATCTGCGATTCACTAACGCAATCTTTGAGGCATTGGCGCTGGTTAAATGGTACGCACGGGAACATGTGTTGCTATGTCTTGTACCGGCTTTCTTTATCGCAGGGGCTATCTCTGTGTTTGTCAGCCAAGCCTCAGTGATGAAATATTTCGGGGCGAAAGCTAATAAATTTCTTTCCTATAGTGTGGCTTCGGTATCCGGGACTATTCTTGCTGTTTGTTCATGCACGGTTCTGCCGTTATTCTCAGGGATTTATAAGAGAGGGGCTGGACTTGGCCCTGCGATTGCTTTCCTGTATTCAGGACCAGCTATAAATGTTTTAGCGATTATTTTGACAGCTCGTATTCTGGGATGGGAATTGGGTTTGGCGCGCGCCATCGGGGCAGTGGTTTTTAGTGTCGTTATCGGGTTACTCATGCATTTGGTCTTCCTTAAGGAGGAACGTGCCCGCCATGCAAACGGAGACCTCCAATTCGGCGAGGTTAAGGCAAGCCGTCCGCTATGGAAAGACGTTGTCTATTTTTTCTCTATGGTTGCGATACTTGTGTTTGCCAATTGGGGCAAGCCGATAGCGGGCGATACCGGCATTTGGAGATTGATCTATGCATCTAAATGGTGGATTACGGGGTTCTTCTTGGTGGTTTTAGGACTGACGCTCATTAATTGGTTCAAGAAGGATGAGCTTAAAGAATGGACTTCCGCTTCATGGGGATTCGCTCTACAGATATTGCCGCTTCTTTTAGGCGGGGTTTTGATATCAGGGTTTCTTTTGGGCAGGGTTGGCCACGAAGGCGTTATCCCTTCCAGATGGGTGGAGGCGTTAGTCGGTGGCAATTCTTTAAGGGCGAATTTCTTTTCGTCGATCGTGGCGGCATTCATGTATTTCGCCACGCTCACTGAGGTGCCCATTTTACAGGGGCTGATCGGGTCAGGCATGGGCAAAGGGCCTGCGCTGGCGCTTCTTTTGGCCGGACCCGCGTTGAGCTTGCCGAGCATGCTGGTTATTCGCGGAGTTATCGGTACAAAAAAGACTGTTGTGTATGTCGGTCTTGTGGTCATTATGGCTACGATAAGTGGGATGATTTTTGGAGCGATAGTTAAATGACGATTAAAAAGACGATTAACCTCAGCGAAGATGATCGGCTTAGGATTGAGCAGATCGTAATCGATCGGGATAAAGATGGAGCGCTGGATTTTGTTAAAGAGGTAATCAAGAAGCAGATTGATAAAGAAAATGCCTCAAAAATGAAGAGAGAAGAGATATAAATGAAAAACAAAGCGGATAAAATCAAAAAGATTGTTAGGGAGGGTTACGCAAAAGCGTTGTCGCAGAAGAATTCATGCTGTTCTTCAAGCTCTTGTTGCGGCGGTGTAACGCAGGCGGAAGATATCAGCAAAAAAGTGGGCTACAGCGATTCGGAACTGAACGCTGTTCCGGAAGGCGCAAACTTAGGGTTTGGATGCGGAAACCCGGTTGCACTTGCTTCATTAAAGGAAGGCGATGTCGTGCTCGATTTAGGAAGCGGCGCAGGGTTCGACGCATTTTTGTCGGCTCAGCGTGTCGGCAAAACCGGCAGGGTCATCGGCGTTGACATGACGCCGGAGATGGTCGCTAAAGCGCAGGAAAATGCAAAGAAGGGTAGCTATACCAATGTCGATTTTCGGCTGGGTGAAATCGAGAAACTGCCTGTAGAGGACAATTCAATCGATGTGATCATATCAAACTGCGTTATTAACCTGTCGCCTGATAAAGAAGCGGTATTTAAAGAGGCGTATCGGGTCTTGAAGGCAGGAGGCCGACTGATGGTCTCAGATTTGGTGTTGGCAAAAGATCTGCCAAAGGAAATCAAAGATTCTGTTGATGCGTATGTGGGATGTCTTGCCGGAGCAATTAAGAAAGACGAATATTTGCGTTTCATTGAGCAGGCGGGATTTCAAGATATCAAAGTCATAAGCGAGTCCAGTTATCCCGTTGATACCATGTTTGATAATCTTCAGTCCGCTCAAGACGCGATAGTAAGTGTCAAAGTCGCGGCGGTTAAATAATAACGGAGGATGAAAATGAAAATTGAGATATTAGGTGTCGGTTGCCCGAAGTGTAAACAGCTTACCGCTAATGCTGAGGCGGCTGTCAAGGAGCTGAACATTCAGGCGGAGATCGGGAAGGTCACGGATATCGACAAGATTACTGAATATGGAGTGATGATGACTCCGGGCCTCGCGGTCGATGGAACAGTGGTTTCAGCAGGTAAGGTGTTGAATAAAGACGAGATCAAAAAGATTTTATCGAAATAAGGGAGGATATTAATGGGCAATTGCATGTGTCAAGAGGCAGGTGTTTTGATATTTCCGTGCTCTGGCGGGTCGGATGTGGGTGAACTGTCTGACCGCGTAGCTCGCAAGATGGCTAAATGTGGGCAGGCCAAGATGTTTTGTCTGGCTGGCATCGGAGCGCATATACCGGGGATGATTGAGTCAACAAAGGCGGCGAATAAGATTGTTGCCATTGACGGCTGTCAGGTTTTATGCTCGAAAAAGATTCTTGAACACGCTGGATTCAATCCGATTTCTTTTAATCTTAAAGAAATGGGATTTGAGAAGGGCAAGACTCAGATCACCGAGGAAATTATTGAAAAAACGGCTAATAAAATTTCAGGAGGTAAAAGTGAAGAGACTTCTTCTCGTAATTCTGGCGGCTGTTGCGGTAATTAGCTCCGCGATAGCCTTTGCGGCAGATAGCAGTTCAGCGAAAGTCATAGCGTACTATTTCCACGGATCATTCCGTTGTTACACATGTACTAATATGGAGAAATATTCCAGAGAGGCACTGGATACGAATTTCAAGGACGCTCTGGCTTCAGGAAAACTCGAGTTTAAAGCGGTTAATGTGGAAGACAAGGGCAATGAGCATTTTGTAGATGATTACAAACTCTATACCAAGTCACTGATCATCTCGCTGGTTAAAGACGGCAAGGAAATTAAATCAAAGAATCTTGATAAGATTTGGGAGCTTGCCCGCAATAAACAGAAATTCATCGAGTATGTGACCGGAGAGGTGAACACTTTTATGAAGGATGCCGAATAATGGAATTATTAATCGCTTTCGGATCAGCCTTGTGGCTGGGTATTTTGACCTCGATAAGCCCATGCCCTTTGGCTACAAACATCGCGGCGGTGTCGTTTCTTTCAAAGAAAATCACGCATCCGGCTATGGTGTTTATTTCAGGACTCGCTTACACGCTGGGCAGAATGGTTGCTTACGCGGTTCTCGGCTGGATCATTATAAGTTCTCTTTTAAGCGTCCCGCAGGTGGCGCAGTTTTTGCAGAAATACATGGTTAAAGCCTTAGGGCCTCTTTTGATAATCACAGGATTATTTCTATTGGAAGTGATCACGATAAAATTGCCCGGTGTGGCGTTGTCTCAGAAGCATCACAATAAACTGGTGGAGTCCGGTGCTCCGGGTGCTTTTCTTCTAGGGTTAATATTCGCTTTGGCGTTCTGTCCGGTCTCAGCGGCGTTATTCTTCGGAAGCCTTATTCCCTTGGCGCTTAATAGTAAAGCAGGAACTTTGTTGCCATTTATTTATGGCGTAGGAACAGGGCTTCCAGTTTTGATGTTTGCTATTGCGATCGCATTAGGCGTTACTTCAATGAGTCATTGGTTTAATAAGATCACAAAGCTTGAATACTATACTCGCAGGATCACCGGAGTGATTTTTATTCTTGTCGGGTTGTATTATTCCGGAATTTATATTTTGAAGTTGTTCTAGGGGAGGAGAGTAAATGGAACATGTTATTCATGAAGAAAGACGGTTAAGTTTTTTTGAAAAATACCTCACGGGCTGGGTGGTGCTCTGTATTGGAATCGGGATTGCCTTGGGCAAACTGTTTCCACAGGTTGCTGTCGCTCTCGATCAAATTTCGATTTATCAGGTTTCTATCCCGATTGCTATTTGCCTATTCTTCATGATGTATCCGATCATGGTTAAAATCGATTTTGCTGAGGTTATTAAGGCAGGTAAGACTCCCAAGCCCGTACTTCTGACTCTCGTAGTGAATTGGTGCATAAAGCCGTTTACCATGTTAGCCATTGCATGGTTGTTTCTGGGTGTGTTTTTTAAGGGATGGCTTCCGGGGATGGAGATTGTGAAGGGCGGAGCGGAGGTTGAATTATTTAGATCGTATATTGCCGGGTGCATATTATTGGGAATAGCGCCGTGTACGGCAATGGTGCTGATCTGGGGACATCTTGCCAAGGGTAACGACGGCCACACGCTGGTCATGGTCGCTATAAATTCCTTAACCATGCTGTTTCTTTATGCGCCTTTGGGTGGCTGGCTTCTCGGCGTGAATAAAATGCCTATACCGTGGCAGACGATCGTATTGTCCGTGGTGATTTATGTCGGGTTGCCGTTACTCTTGGGGTATTATTCAAGGAAATTGCTGATTGCTAAAAAAGGATTTAAGTGGTTTGAGGAGAAATTCCTGCATTACCTGACGCCGGTATCAATTGGTGCATTATTGCTCACGCTGATTCTTCTGTTTTCTTTTAAAGGCGAGCTGATTATTAACCAGCCGCAGATTATTCTTTTGATTGCGATCCCTCTTTTTATCCAGACGTGTCTTATCTTCGGTATAACGTACGGTCTGGCGAGATGGCTGAAATTATCTTACAGAGATGCCGCACCTTCGGCATTGGTGGGGGCAAGTAATCATTTTGAGGTGGCGATTGCGACTTCGACAATTCTTTTTGGGCTTTCATCCGGGGCGTCACTGGCAACGGTCGTAGGCGTTCTTATCGAAGTGCCGGTTATGCTGATGTTGGTGAAGGTTTGTTTACGAACACAAAATTGGTTTAAGCATGAAAACGTGGGTTAAATATATTCTCATCCTTGCAGGTTTATTTATGCTTGCTTTGCTGTCATCTGTTGGTCGCGGCAAGTCTGGGCCCTGTTGTCCTTTTTCAAAGAAACCAGTTAATCTGAACGGAGCGGTCAATGAGTAAGAAACGAGTTTTATTTGTCTGTATTCATAATTCAGCGCGCAGTCAAATGGCGGAAGCTTTTCTTAAGAAATACGGAGGGGATAGCTTTGAGGTAGAGAGCGCAGGCCTTGAGTCGGGGAGATTGAACCCTGTGGTTGTTGGGGTGATGAAGGAAATAGGAATCGATATTTCTCAAAATAAAACTAAGAGTGTTTTTGATTTTTATAAGCAAGGCAAACGGTACCATTATGTGATAACAGTCTGTGATGAATCTCAGACCGAAACATGTCCAATTTTTCCTAACACTCTTCAAACGATCCACTGGGGATTCAATGATCCTTCAAAGTTTGTTGGAACCAATGAAGAAAAAATAAAACAAACCCGTATAGTTCGTGATGAAATCAAAGAGAGAATCGTGGATTGGATAAAGCAGCTTTAGGTGTTGAAGTCTTTTCGTAAGCTTCTTTCAGTTATTTGTTTTTCTCTTCCGTGTGCCAAGATATATTCTTGTAGTTCTGGGGGTAGTTTCAGAAGATTTAGTATCTGCGTTACTCGTACTCTGGAAATTCCAAGCTTTTTGGCAAGGCTGTTCTGTGAGAGGTATTCTTCTTGCATCATCTTTGCGCATGACAGGGCTTTTTCAATGGGGTTCTCGTAGGCCTCGATAAAATCGTGGTGCTCCTGCTCGCGCTTCGTTATAATCTTGCCCGGAGCGATAAAGTCAGGTTTTGGGCCTCGAAACAGAGTTTTGGTCTTGTTGTGCCATTTGTAATAGTATGGTATTTCTTCAGTTACAACACGGGAATCTGTTCGCTTCGAATCCCGTTCGGGGAGCATTTGTGGACGAGAGCCCTTCTTGTTGAAAAATGAGAAGGGCTTTCTATATGTGGCGGTTATACTTGCGTCATGTAACTGGTAGTTCGAGGCTATCATTTTAAGCAAACTAGACTTTCCGTCTGGTTTTGACGCAAGGTATTGAGGATAAAGTGAGTTACAAAGTTCGAGGGTTTTATAGCCGACTTCTTCAAAATTGGGATTTAGCCTTTCAGCTTCCCGTAACTGCAATTCCAAATTCACCTTTTCGTTCTTCAATTCAGTTTCTTTTACCCTGAAAATATCGCCGTCGATTGTTTTATCAATCAATAAATCATAAAGACGATTAAGACGGGTATCGACCTAACTTAAAACCGTGCTTCTGTTAATGGGTAGCAGTATAAAAATCTTTGGTAAATACGGCAGTTTTGTTCGCCTTGATTCATTCATATATTCTTATATGCCCTGTCTGGCTTGAGCCCAGCCCCGCCTGTGTGGGGCGCGACGTTCTGACGGAATCCCGCGAAGCGGGATGAAGGAATCCCGAGGAACGAAGTGACGAGGGGGAGTCCTCGCGACCGAGCATGGCGAGGAAGTGCCGTAAGCCAGAGGGCTGCCGGGGGAGGGGGGCAAGCCAATACAAGGCTAGTATTTACAAACGTTTCGCATCGGAGTATTATTTAGGAAATTAATGAGAAATGTTTAAAAGAACCATTGTCAGATAGAATAATCGGGAACCCAACAAACCCAGATAAGAAAAGACTAGAAGAAAGGGGAAGGCAATGATAATACTTAAATGGATTCTTGGACTAATCATTTCTATCGTAGTCGGCCATTATGTGACTATGATCTTCCCCCGAAAAAGTGGACACAACGAAGAGTTGGTTTTAGTATGATAAC
>CAZAXH010000029.1:0-9428 GCA_964489065.1 uncultured Planctomycetales bacterium
TTGAAAGGCGGGCCGTCCTAACTAAACAAACCGTCCACTGAAGTGGGGAAGTTCACTAAGAGTACGGTGCTTCATTTGAGATCTAAACATAATTTTTCATCAAAATATAATAAGGAAGTTGAACTGTTAGGTTGCCTTGAACGCTTTGTTTTTACCGTATCCATAGTAAATAATTTCGCCTATTTTATCGGTATTTGGTTTGGGGTCAAGATTGTGGGCCGTTGGACTCCTCAAGGGGAAATGCTCTCAGATTCTGAGCAGTTGCGAGGGCCGGTGGCGATTAATATTTTTCTAATCGGGAATTTGATATCATTAATCTTTGCTGGATTAGGTGCATTCGTAATCGGGGTGGGAAAATAGTGTTCTCCGATGCCGGTATATATAAGTCGCCCGTGTTTATTTCTAGCAATATGGCTTCCACCCTGTATTGACGTGCCCAGCCCCCTTGCGCTTGCTCCCTGAAAAAATAGTGAAAATGCCATGGCCGTGGGGCCGCATCATCCTATAATAATGTGTTAACCTTTTATGTCAGGAGGATGTGTATGTCTAAAGCAAATGTCAAAGCATTCTATGAAAAGGTTGAAGTTGACAAGGAATTACAGGTGAAGCTCGGCGCCTTGTGTGAGGAGAACAAAACATCCCGGGACAAGGCGGGGGCGTGTATCGCGGACCTCGCCACGGACATGGGGTTTGAGTTCACGGTGGAGGACTGGCTGCAGGCCATTGAAGAAAAGACGAAGGAGTTGTCAGAAAGTGATCTGCGGACAATAAGGCTTTCCGGGGATTGTTACGAGGGAAAAAACTACTGGTGCGATGCCGCGTGGCTTTGCGGCCCCGGGACAACGTATCACGGTTAGTGTGACAGCCCGCTCCGATGACGCCCTTCAAAAGTGTAGGTGCTGATATTATGACGGGAAAGTACGCGAGACTCAAAAGCGGCTGGATGTTGCGCGGCTGGGATAACATGCCGCTGGCGCTTGTCAACTGGGTGAGTTCGGATTCGTGCGAACTCACCCAGAAGGCTTTTTACGTCGCTGCATCCTGCGACGGGCAGACGGACTTTGACTCGTTCAGGTTCCTCCCCGAACACCGCGCCGTGCTTGACAAATTCATAGAGAAAGGTATGGCCGAACTCTGCCATCCCGGGCATTCTATTGAACCCTGGCAAAGGTTCCGGAAAGCTCCCAATCCGCGGATATTGGGTATCCACTGGTGCGTGACCGGCCTTTGCAACCTGCGCTGCGGGTATTGCTGCATGGAAACTTCTTCCGGGCGTTACGGAGAGCTTCCATTCGACGCGATGGCCGGGCTGGTTGACCAGTTCGAGCGGGCCAATGTGATCGAGGTCTCGTTGTCCGGCGGCGAACCGTTTTTGAGAAAAGACCTGCTGGACATTATCGCGCTTCTCTCCCGGAAAAAAATTCAGCTGAAACAGATTTATTCCAACGGCCTGCTGATAACCGATGAACACATCGAAGGTATCCGCGGCCTTGGTTTTATGCCCGGGTTCCAGATCAGTTTTGACGGGGTCGGCACGCATGACCGGATGAGGGGCGGCGCCGGGACCGAACACAAGGTCGTTGCCGCTGTGCGCCGGCTGCGCGCCGCCGGTTTGAGCGTGACGGTCTCCACGTCGGTCGACAGGCGGAACATCGGCTGTTTAGCCGATACGTATGAACTTGTCAGGCGGCTGGGAGTCCGGTCGTGGCGGATATCTTCACCGCAGGAAATGGGAGACTGGAAGGGCTCGGGCACGACGCTGTCGGTTGAAGAAGAACTCGAGGCGTACGCCCCGCTCCTGGAGCGCTGGCTCCGTGACGGGAAGGCGTTCGGCCTGCAGCTCGGCAATGTTTTCCGCGACAGCCTGTCGGAAAAGGAGGGGGCGGGCCCACGGGGCCCGGGTTTTACCCCGGATGATTATGACTGCGGCGCGTGCCGTGAATATTCCTGCCTGCTCCCGGACGGCACTCTTGTGCCGTGCCCGGGTTACGTCGATAACGCCCTTCAGCAAAGCATGCCCAACCTGCTGCGCGAAGACCTCTCGTCAGTGTTGAAGGATTCTCTGGTCCGCCGGATCGCGGATATGAAAAAGCGCGACCTGCTTGCGAGCAACCCCGAATGCGCGGGCTGCGAACTGTTCCGTGAATGCGGCATGGGGTGCAGGGTCTCGGCGCTGGTCGAGACAGGGAACCTGAAAGCCAAAGACCCTCTCGTTTGCCGTCTTTATAAGGAAAAACATAAAGCCCGCTTTCGCAGGATGGCGGCGTCAGCCAGTTAAAGGCAGAGACACCTGAAGGTTAGATGTCCCCTGTTGTGCTGTTGCTGTTGGCTTAATGCTTTCCCTTCACCAATTTTTCCCAGGCAAAATTAGGATGTCGCTCTTTTGCCTGGATATGCCCCGCAAAATTTTATTGACAAATTTTTAAAATGCTACTAAGATAGTGTCAGTTTAAAACAGAAAAGGGAGTGCGGTTGTATGAAAATATTGACTAAAGACACGGATTACGCTGTCAGGGCGTTAATCCTTTTAGCAAAAGAAAAAGATGTTTTTTTGTCGGCAAAGAACATATCCGATACGTTAAGTATTCCCTATCATTTTTTAAGGGGAATATTGCAAAAGTTAATCCAGGATGGTTTTGTTGAATCAAAAGAAGGCGTGTCCGGCGGCGTGCGCATAATCCGGAATCCTTCCCAGATACGGATTATTGATTTAATAAAACTTTTTCAAGGGGGCTTTGAATTGTCTGACTGTATGTTCAGGCAAAAAATATGCCCGAACAGAAAAATTTGTGTTTTGAGGGCAGAACTTAAGAGAATTGAGAATACGGTGAGCCAGGAATTTGAAAAACTTACCATAGCAAAGCTTTTAAAGAAGCTGGGAGACAAGTCATCATGAAAAGGAATTTTATTGAGATAGATGAAGATAGGTGTGATGGCTGCGGCCGCTGTGTTGTTGCCTGTGCCGAAGGGGCTTTGCGGATTGTTGAGGGTAAGGCTAAAGTAGTGCATGAGTCTTTTTGCGATGGCCTGGGCGCTTGCATCGGCCACTGCCCGACAGGCGCTTTAAAAATTGTGCAGAAAGATGTGGCGGCTTTTGATGAAACGGTAGCAGAAAAACATTTAGAACATAAAGGGAAGCCGGAAAATAAATATGATGTTCCCTGTTCTTGTCCCGGCGCGGCCACGCACGATTTCAGAAAAAATAAAGATGAGGGGCGCGAAGAAGTTCAAGAACAAAATATCGCGAGCCGGTTAAAACAGTGGCCAATTCAACTGCACCTGGTCAATCCCGGAGCTTCTTATTTCCAGGATTGTAATTTGCTCATAGCGGCCAGTTGTACAGCGTTCAGCTTTGGTGATTTTCATAACAGCGTTCTTAAAAGTCATGCCCTGGTGATTGCTTGCCCTAAATTGGACAGGACCGAAGGTTATGTTGAAAAGCTAAGTGACATTATCAAAAGGAATAACATTTTATCGATTACGGTTTTCCGTATGGAAGTGCCTTGCTGTATGGGCTTAACAATGATGGTGAAAGCGGCCCTTACAAGAGCGGGTAAAAAGATCCCTTTCTTAGAAGAAATAATTTCTATTAAAGGCGAGGTTTTAAACGGGGGAGGGTGAAATTTTGCTAATATCGGAAATGAAGCGCTGATTTTGTGAAGGAAGAAACAATCATGAACAAGAATTTTTAAAAAACTGGAATAAAAATGGCAACAAATTTATTCCTAAAAAGGAGGAAACTATGGGAATGTTTTGTTTCCAGTGTCAAGAAACCGTAAACAATACCGGATGTAAAGTTAAAGGTGTTTGCGGGAAGGACGAAAGGGCTTCCGATCTCATGGATCTTTTGGTCTATGCTTTGCAGGGATTTTCTATTTATGCAGAACAAGTAGGTTCTTTGGATAAGAAATACGGCGTCTTTACCTGCCAGGCGCTGTTTTCAACGATCACTAACGCGAACTTCGATGAGGACAGGATAGCGGCCCTTATCAAGAAGGCGCTGGCTTTGCGGGAGGAAGTGAAAGCTAAAGCGCAGATTTCCCAGAAAGATTTACACGATGCGGCCGTATGGTCAGCGGAGACAAAGGGGGATTTCCTGCGCAAGTCCTTGGAGGTGAGTCCGCTTTCCTATAGTGACAACGAAGATATCCGCTCGTTAAAGTCTTTAATGCTTTTTGGCTTGAAAGGGATTGCCGCTTATACCGATCATGCGGCCATGCTTGGCTTTTACGACGAGGATATTTTTAAATTTATGTATAAAGGTCTTGCGGCTATTACAAAAAACCTGTCAGCTGAGGCGCTGACCGCCTTGGTGTTGGAAACCGGAGGGGTCGCGGTTAAGGCGATGGCCTTGCTGGATAAAGCCAATACGGAAACATACGGCAATCCGGAAATAACAAAGGTCAACCTCGGCGTGAGAAACAACCCCGGCATCCTTATCTCGGGTCATGACCTCAAGGACATGGACGAGTTGCTGAAGCAGACCGAGGGAACAGGGGTTGATGTCTATACCCACAGCGAAATGCTTCCGGCAAATTATTATCCTGCTTTTAAAAAGTACGGTCATTTTGTCGGCAACTACGGCAGTTCATGGTGGCGCCAGAATCAGGACTTCGAAACCTTTAACGGCCCTATTCTGATGACAACAAACTGTATTATTCCGTTAAAAAATTCCTATAAAGACAGGATATTTACGACCGGCATGGCTGGATATCCGGGAGTGAAACACATTCCGGACAGGCCGGAAGGTGGCAAAAAAGACTTCCGCGAGATCATCGAACTGGCTAAGAGATGCCCCCCGCCCAAGGAAATCGAAACCGGCGAGATCGTCGGCGGTTTTGCGCATAATCAGGTTGTTGCCTTGGCTGACAAAATTGTTGAAGCTGTTAAGTCGGGAGCGATAAAGCGGTTTATTGTTATGGCCGGATGTGATGGCCGCCAGAAAACAAGAAACTATTTTACGGAAGTCGCCGAAAGCCTGCCCCAAGACACGGTTATTTTAACCGCGGGTTGCGCTAAGTACCGTTATAACAAATTGCCGCTGGGTGATATCAAGGGTATCCCGCGTGTTTTAGACGCAGGACAATGTAATGATTCTTATTCGCTGGCCGTTGTCGCCCTGAAATTAAAGGAGGTTTTCGGGCTTAGCGATATCAATGAGCTTCCGATATCATTTGATATTGCCTGGTATGAACAGAAGGCCGTCGCCGTGCTTTTAGCGTTGTTGCATCTCGGCATAAAAGGCATCCGCTTAGGGCCTACGTTGCCCGCGTTTATATCCCCGAATGTGGCGAAGGTGCTGGTTGAAAAGTTTGACATCAAGCCCATCAGCACTGTCGCCGAAGATGTGCAGGCCATGATGGCTGGCCGTTAGGGGGTTAATATTTTTGAAAAATTCCCCATAATGCCGACAAGATGAGCCAATGCGGCGGCTTGATGAAAATTACATTTTTGTCATGCGGAGAACATTCAAGCCGGGGGCAAAATGTGTACCGGCTTGAGGCCAAGTTCAATATCCAGCTTCTGGTTGTACGGGGCGGGTTAACGGTTAACCTTGACGGCGCGGATCATCTTGAATTTGTTGGCTTCGGGTCAGGTTTGGAAAGTTATTCATAAAAAGGCTGTCCTCTTAGGGCGGCCTTTTTTGTAAATAACTGCGTATGGGAGCCCAACGGCCGATGAGGATGCCATGTCCGGGTTTCGTGTTTGACTTTAACAGCGTTTTGTAGTACGTTATGAACCATAGTTCAGAATTGTGGGGGGATTGTTTTATGAGGCCGAAAAAGACAAGGTGGATTAAGTGTTTACCCGGGGAGAGATGCTTTAGGCCAAAGTGCAGGCCGTTGAAAGATTTGGAGGGAGTCGTCTTGAGTCTTGATGAGTTTGAGGCCATGAGGCTTGCGTGCCTTGAAGGAATGAAACAGGCGGATGCGGCGAAGCTTATGAATATCTCCCGACCCACATTCACACGAATCGTGACGGCTGCGTGCCGGAAAGTCACGGACGCCCTGGTTAACATTAAAGCCATCAGGATTGAGGGCGGAAGCTGCGCTGTTATAGGGAAAAAGAGGGTGAGGGCAAGATGAAGGCGGGGAAGATGTTTTTATGCGTCAGCGCAGTATTCCTGGCATGCTTTTATTTGCCGGTTGAAAATTTGCGCTTCGTTAACGCGGTATTCGAGGCCCTGGCCTTAGTAAAATGGTACGCCCGCGAGCACGTGCTGCTGTGCCTCGTGCCAGCCTTTTTTATTGCCGGAGCTATTTCGGTATTTGTCAGCCAATCGTCCGTGATGAAGTATTTCGGGGCTAAGGCGAATAAGTTTCTTTCTTACAGCGTGGCTTCAGTATCCGGGACTATTCTCGCTGTTTGTTCCTGTACGGTTCTGCCGTTGTTTTCGGGGATTTATAAGAGAGGGGCTGGGCTTGGACCTGCGATCGCCTTCCTCTATTCAGGGCCTGCCATAAATGTTTTGGCGATCATTTTGACGGCCCGTATTCTTGGCTGGCCGTTAGGTTTGGCGCGTGCTGTCGGGGCCGTTGTTTTTAGTATCGTCATCGGCTTGCTCATGCACTTAATTTTCCTGAAAGAAGAACGCGCGCGCCATGCGAACGGAGATCTCCAATTCGGCGAAGTTAAAGCAAGCCGTCCGTTATGGAAAGATGGTGTCTATTTCTTCTCGATGGTGGCAATACTTGTGTTTGCCAATTGGGGCAAGCCTATAGAAGGGGATACCAGTATATGGAGCTTGATCTATTCATCTAGATGGTGGATTGCCGGATTTTTTTCAATAGTTTTAGGACTGGCACTTGTTCATTGGTTCAAGAAGGACGAGCTTAAAGAATGGACGTCCGCTTCCTGGGGGTTCGCTTTTCAGATCTTGCCGCTTCTTTTAGGAGGGGTTTTGATTTCCGGGCTTTTATTGGGCAGGGCCGGACATGAAGGCCTTGTCCCTTCCCGCTGGGTGGAGACGCTGGTCGGGGGTAATTCTTTGAGGGCGAACTTTTTTTCCTCGATCGTCGCAGCGTTCATGTATTTCGCCACACTTACGGAGGTGCCGATTTTGCAAGGGCTCATTGGGTCGGGCATGGGAAAAGGGCCTGCGCTGGCGCTTCTTTTGGCCGGACCCGCGTTGAGTTTGCCGAGCATGCTGGTTATTCGGGGTGTTATCGGCACGCTGAAGACAGTGGTGTATGTGGCGCTGGTTGTCGTCATGGCTACCATAAGCGGGATGATTTTTGGAATGATGATGGGGTAGAAAACAAAGGGGAGGGAAGATGAAAATCGAAATACTCGGAATGGGGTGCCCGAAATGTAAAACTCTTTATGAGAATGCCCAAAAAGCGGTTAAAGAAAAAGGCGTCCCGGCTGAAGTCGTGAAGGTGGAGGATATGGATACCATAACGGCATACGGGGTTATGATGACTCCGGCGCTTGTTGTGGATGGCCAGGTTAAAACGACCGGCAGGATACCGGCTCCGGAGGAAATAAAGAAATGGCTGGCGTAAAAAAAGTTCTCTTTTTATGCACCGGTAATTCGTGCAGGAGCCAGATGGCGGAAGGGCTGCTGCGGCATCTGGCGGGAGACAGGTTTGAGGCGTTCAGCGCGGGCATCAGGCCCGCGCAGGTAAATCCTTTGGCGATAAAAGTGATGGGGGAAGCGGGAGTAGATATATCGAAGCAGACATCGAAGTCCGCGGTGGCCCTGATCAGCCAGAATTTTGATTATGTTATAACTGTGTGCGATAACGCGAAGCAGACGTGCCCTGTATTTCCCGGCAGGTACGAAAAGATTCACTGGAACATAGAAGACCCCGCCGAGACCTCGGGCCGAGAAGAGGAAAAGCTTGACGTGTTCAGGAAAACCAGAGAAGAAATCAGAAGGAGAGTTGCGGAGTTCATCAAAAACGTTGTGGATAAGCAGAGGTAAGAAGAAAGAGACAATCCCTCCGCGTTTCGGATCACAGCGGGCCGTCGGAGTTCTTGCAGGAGAGGTCGGCTGCCTGGTTAAGCCGGCTGGTGGTAAAAAATATTGCCGAGAGTTTGGCAGGAGTTAAAATAAAAAACAAAAATATGAAACGAAAATTTTATCTATTAATCATGTTGTCGGTGATCCTGTCGACGGTAACCGGATGTGTGACTAATCCGATTAACGCCTACACGGGCGGTAGGTATTATGATTATGGCGTTCAGGCCTCGAAGGCGGGTGACTGGGAGCTTGCGCGCCAGAATTTCTACCGCGCTTACGTTAATGCCCAAATAGGTCATCTTGGGCCAGCGGTGGAAGCTTATTGTATTTATGAATGGGCGCGCGTGACCGGTTATCTCGGAATGTATGCGGACGCCGAGAAAGGATTTGGTGATGTTTTGTCCCGCATTGATAAGGCGCGAGGCAAGGCAGATAAGTTGCGGCCGCCGGCATTGTGCGAGTTATCACGGTTACTTCACGATACGGGTCAGCATCTCAAAGCCATTCCGGTTTATGAAAGGGCATTGTCCGAATTAGAGAAGGTCGCAGCCGAGAAAGACGACCCGATGGCCTTCGCCGATTTTTTAGACGATTACGGAGAGTCGCTTCGCTTTGCCGGTTATGATTCCCGGGCCGATGAAGTCTTGCGTCGCGCGGCAACGGTACGCGAGGCGAACAAGGGCCTGAGCGCCAGATTCATCGCAAAAAGATACAATGCCGAAGCCAACGCTCTGGCGAACGGGGAGTGAGGCTCACTCGCGGAACCCCTGGATGGTGCAGGGGGGGATTACATCATTGTGACCCGACGGGGCATAAAAAGTGTGTCAGCGGCTTATATCTTGACATAGTTCAAGGAAATGATAGAATTAATGTCATATAAACAGCCGAGTTTCTTCTTCGCTGTCAACTTGTTGATAAGGCGGGAAGAAAACGGGGGACCCAAACTGGATCGAAAGATCTTGGGGCGAATATCGATTCGCATCGATTAAGGTACTTCTGCCTGAGCCCGACAGCTAACCTCGTAGGTATAATGAAGAGAATGTAGCCAGAGACCATTCTTTGGTTATTTTTTTATACCATCCTTCCACCCTGTTTCAAGAGAGAAATCCTGACTATTATTTGATTTGCGATATGTTTAACCCGGAGGTGTTGTGGGTGAACTTTTGTCGGATATCATCATATCTGTTGGCGTTTCTTGTTTTTTTGGTGTGGTGTGGATGCTCGAAACCCTACTATACAGAAACGCGTCTTGTGATGGGAACTTTTGCCGAGATCACTTGTCAAGACAAGTCTGCGATCGATGCGGCGTTTGATGAAATAAGCCGGATTGACCGGATAGTTAATAATTTTGTCTCATCGTCAGAAATATCGCGTTTGAACAGGAATGGCAGGCTCAAAGTTTCCGGTGATATGAACTTCCCCACTTCAGTGGACGGTTTGTTTAGTTAGGACGGCCCGCCTT
>CAZAXH010000030.1:0-8704 GCA_964489065.1 uncultured Planctomycetales bacterium
ACCCGCCAGATTTTTTGATGAACCCTCCGACGAGGAAGGAGGGGAAAATTGTCCACCTAATTGTGGACGCGAACCCTAGGGATAAGTTGCAAAGAGGTCTGGATAAAGAAATGGATGAGAAAATCCTCAGAATGGTAGAGCCGGTTGGGCCTCCTAGTATTGCCAAAGTTAAAGCTTGGATAGGGGGAAATGCTTATGGTTTTTTTGATCACATAACGAAAACAATAGCACGAAAATATCCAGAAATATTTGTCCCAGAATGGTTGTATGGTGGTAAAAAACATGGATGGTCATTAAGATATAAAAAAAACAAATCATTTTGCACTTTCATCCCTGAAAAAGGTTGTTTAAAAGTTTTAATAGTTTTTGGTGCCGATGAAAGAAGGAAGGTGGAAGATATTCTCAGGAAACTATCTTCATCTGTTCGGAAACAGTATGATGCCGCACCGACATACCATGATGGTAAATGGCTTCTTTTGACTATCGATTCAAACGGAATTCTTAGGGATATAGAAACTTTATTGGAAGTAAAACGCAAGCCTAAAGACTAAAAACGGTTCTTGGGGTTAGCTTAAACTTTGGAAGGGAAGATAGGGGTATCTAGGGATATTTGCCAGCCCACACCTCTTTTTCGGTAGATTTTTATAAGTAGTTGAATTTCAGGTAGTTGTAGGGTTCGCCTATCGTCTACAATTACCCGCCATTTTTAGCAGAAAGTTGAACCATGTCAGGGCTGAAGAACAGCCCTGACATGGTTCTTTTTTTGGGGGAAGGCCATTGGCCCGGGGTTTCGGTTGTTTTAAGGTTTTTTTAGGTCGGTGGCCTCCAAAAAAGTATTTATTAATTTGATAACTAATTTATTTTGTTATAATTATATAAAATGTGGAATGGGTTCCTAAAGTTGGATTCATCGGCCGTCTGCTTCCGGGTTATCGCATTTATATTCCTTCACAATAAGGTGGAATTATGTTTTCCGGATTTCAGAAAATTTCAACAAAATTAATTATCATCATCACTTTTATAGAAACGATCACCCTGGGGTTTTTCGGCCGGTATTTTATGATGAAATTCAGGGGGGAAATAGATTCGCGGTTTGAAAAGAATGCCAGACTGCCCGGGGAGCTCATGAACCGCCAGGCGTTAACATATGATTCGGCCAGGAACCTGGAAGCCTTGAGTGAAATCGTCGGGGAACAAGTCGTAGAGGCCGTTGCTATCAGCAAGACATCCAAGGTGTTGTTTTCCAGCGACCGGTCGCTGGAAAATACGTTTTTTGATTTTACGAAGGAAGACTGGCGGGATATCGGCATCAATAAAGGAGATTTAAACGGGGAGACTCAAAAAACCAAAATAACCCGTACGAGAAACGGTGTGCATATGTTTATTTTGTCCCCGTTCGGTTTCGGGAACAAATACATGGGGTCGTTGCTGTTAAAAATAGATATCAACGATATAGAATTACGAAAGAAGAATATAGCGCTGGTTTTTATGATAGGATGCGCGCTTCTGCTGATGATTTCGTTTCTCGCGATTGTCCTTTCCCTGCAGTACACCATCTCTTATCCTTTAAACAGGCTCTTCAGAGTGATCAAGGCCGTGGAGTCGGGTAATTTGACAACAAAGGTCGCGTTGTCAAGAAGTTCTGAGTACAATGAAATCAATATTGTCAGTAACGCTTTTAACAAGATGACGGCGACTTTGTCTGAAATCATAAAGAATACTTTATTGGCGGTAAAACAAGTAACAATAACAAGCGCCGACCTTTTGAAGTCCAGCCAGCAGCAGGCCGTAAGTATAAATGAACAGATGTCCGCGATCTCCCAGACATCTTCTTCCGCGACAGAATTAATGAAGAGCGCCGAAAATATCGGGGAAAGCATAAAAGAGGTGGAGAGCGTCACGGACAGCGTGGTGGCCGGCTTGTCGGAGATTAAGGGGTCGGTTGATTTGGCCTCGGAAAGAATAACCTCCCTGGGGGATAAATCCAAGCAGATCGGGAATATCACCATGCTCATCGATGACATCGCGGAACGGACGAATCTTCTGGCCATTAACGCCGCTATTGAAGCCGCGCGTGCCGGAGAACACGGGAAGGGCTTCGCTGTTGTCGCGGATGAGATCCGGAAATTGTCAGACTCAACTTCAAGGTCCACGCAGGAAATTGCTTCACTGCTCGAGATGATCCAGGAGGAGATATCCAATGCCATCGTCGGGATGGAGACAATAGTCCTGAACGTGGATCAGGAAATGAAATTGTCCGAGGTTTTTTATAAAAAGACCAAAGAAATTTCAGTCAATACAACGCAGCAGGTGTCCGGGGCGCAACAAATAGCGCAGTCGATACAGAATATAAATAACGCCATGACGCAGATCATGAGTATGGCGGAAGAGAACCGCCGGGTTGCCGATGAACTTATTATTGTAGGGAATAAATTAAAAGAGATAGCGTCCGCGTTTAAATTGTAGGCGGGGTCGTTTTAAAGAGGGAACGGCCCCGTTCAGGGGCGCTTAACAATTATCAATACCGGGAAAGGAGTGGAGAGTGTTAAGAAATAAAATTTTGATATGTCTGCTTTGCTGCCTTTGGGGAGGTGCCGTGGGAAGCGGGAATGCCGGCGCCCAAATGGATCCTGAAGAAGATTTTGTTATGATCGGGTTCTCTTTCGGGACGTTTCAGGAAGAACGGTGGCTTCGAGACAGGGAGTTTTTTATGAAGCGGGCCGGGGAACTCGGCGCTGCCGTAAACATCTTGTTCGCTAACAATGATGCGGCGCTTCAGATTATGCAGGCGAAACAGCTGATCGACCAGGGAATCAGCGTTTTGGTGGCTGTGCCTGATGACGGAGAGGCCTTCTCGGAAGTCGTTGATTATGCCCGCCAGAAAGGGGTCAAGGTGATCGCTTATGACCGCATGATCAAGAACTGCGATCTGGATTTGTACATTTCTTTTGATAATGTCAGGGTCGGCGAGATGCAGACCCGGGGAGTGCTCAACGTGAGGAAGTCGGGGAATTTCGCTTATATAGGGGGGGCGCCCTCGGACAATAACGCGCATCTCGTCAAAGAGGGGGCCTTCCACCTGCTTCAGCCCGAAATAGACAACGGTAATATCAAAATTGTGCTTGATAAATTTTCACAGGATTGGAGCCCTTCCGAGGCGTATCAGAACGTGAAAGAATATTTGGACAAGAATGGCCCGCTGGATGCTGTCGTCGCTGCCAATGACGGAACAGCCGGGGGGGCCATAAAGGCGTTGGAAGAGCATGGCTTGGCCGGGCGCGTTCCAGTTTCCGGCCAGGATGCTGACTTGGCCGCATGCCAGAGAATAGTACAAGGGACTCAGACCGTTACTGTTTATAAACAACTGAAGTCCCTCGCCGTTAAAGCCGCTGAGCTCGCGGTGGCCTTGGCGAGGGGGACGGACGTTGACGTCAATGCCAAGGTCAATAACGGCAAGATTGATGTGCCTGCCTATCTCATAGAACCCATCATGATCACGAAAGATAATATGGCGGAAATCGTAGAAGACGGCTTTCATGCTCATGAGGAAATTTATGGGGAATAATGTCCCGCACGGAACAGGTTTCGTCAATTAAGGAGGGGGGGCTATTCCCGATAACACGGAAGATTGAAGGAGGGGTTATGAAACAATGTTTTGGGGAAGGTTTGAAGGGAATACGTTTCATGCGGAGGATCTGTCTGCGGCAAATCGCCGTGATTTTTGCCGTGGCCGGGTTATGTGTGTCTATGTCGGCGGTGTCGCAGGCGGATGAGCTTGATGACCTGAAGGAACAAATGAAGCAAATGCAGGCGCAGATTGATCAACTGTCGCTCCAGAAAACTTCCTCGACTTCAGCCTCGCAACAGAAAGGTTTTAACCTCGGGGAGCACAGCACCTTGGATTTTCATGGATATACCCGTTTGGGAACGGGTATAAGCGACGGAGGGGCAACCCAGGCGTATTTTAAGGCTCCGGGCGCGCAGGCGAAATACCGCCTGGGGAATGAATCAGACCTGGGCATAGAGCTTGCGTTTGACTACCGTTATTATTATGAGGATTTAGGGGAAGACGTCCCGTACGCGCAATTTTGGATAAGAACAGATTCCTATGATGATTACGGCGGCTCTGACGGGCTTTCCTTGGGGAGCGTCCCGGAGGCGTTTGTCAAGCTCCACGATGTTGCTGAAAACGGCCTGAGTCTTTGGGCAGGCCGCCGGTTTTATGACCGTATGGATATTCACATGATTGATTATTTTTGGCTGAATCCCGGGCAGGGGGCTTATGCGGGATTTGGCCTGGAGGGGATTCACTTAGGGACGGGAGAATTCAAGGCGGCGGTATTCCGTCTGGAAGACGAGTTCAGCAGTACGACAGTAGACGCGACCAGACTGGATCTCCGGATTAAAGATATCGAGGTGAATGAAGGCGGGAAACTGTCTTTGTGGAGTGATTTTTCGGTGCGTGAGGCCGATAAAACTTTGGGCATAAAAAATCAGAATGGTCTTGGTCTCGGAGGCTGGCACACGCAGTCTGATGTTTTCAGCGGGACCAACACTTTTGCGGTACTTTACCGGTCCGGAGCGTCTATGGTTCAAGGCGGGTGTAATGCCAGGCCCGTTCGGGAAAGTGACGGGTACGACCTTGATGATGCCCATAGCATGGAAGCGAACAATAATTTTCTGTGGGAGCCTTCTGAAGATTTCGCAATGCAGCACGCGTTTGTTTTCCGGCAGGAAAAACGCGGCGTAGATAATGGGGATACTCTGACATGGGTGAGCACAGGAGTCAGACCCGTATGGTTTATAACGGATCATTTTTCCGTCCCCGTTGAGATAGGCCTGGACTACGTTGATGATGAAATCAATAACAGAAATGGAACCGTAGAGAAATACACTATCGCGTTACAGTACGCTCCTTCAAAAGGGTATTATATCCGGCCCGTCTTTCGCGTCTTTGCCACCACCGCACATTGGGGCGACGCGTTTAAGGGGCTTGTCGGGGCCGCCCCGGACGACGCGCCTTACGCGCAGGACACAAACGGTTATACGTTCGGGACCCAGGTGGAGTGGTGGTGGTAGTATCTATATCCGGGCATATAAAGCGGTGCTGTGTTTTTACAAGGAGACTAAATTGGCTTAGTCTCCTTGTTGTTGCGGATTGTTCCGTGTTTTTTAGGCGTCCTCCGGAAGAGCATTTTACCTATATAAATGCAGGAAGCCAGAGGTTATGGATATAGAAATTGTTTTATTATGGGTGGCGGTGCTGCTTTTTACGAGCGCTGTCTCAAGCAAGGTTTCGGAAAAATTTGCTATCCCCGTATTATTGCTTTTTTTGGCGATCGGCATGCTGGCCGGTTCGGAAGGCATGGGCAGGATCCATTTTAACAACGCGCCGCTGGCGAAATCGATCGGCGTTGTCGCCCTTATTTTTATCATTTTCTCAGGCGGGCTCGATACGAATTGGAAAGAGACCAGGCCGGTTCTCTGGCCGGGAGTTATCCTCTCAACGGCCGGGGTGCTCCTGACCGCCATGATGACAGGGTTTTTCGCTGTTTATATTTTGAAGTTTTCTTTTTTGCAGGGCATGCTCTTGGGGTCGATCGTTTCTTCGACGGATGCCCCTGCTGTTTTCGCAAGCCTGCGGTCGAAACGGATCAGCCTGAAGAAGCCGTTAAAACCGCTCTTGGAATTTGAATCTGGCAGCAACGACCCGATGGCGGTTTTTCTCACCGCCAGTTTTATTTCCCTCCTGACAATCAAAAATATGAGCGTGGTTGCTTTGATTCCCAGGTTCGTCTTGGATATGGGAGTGGGCGCCCTTGTCGGCTGTGGGATGGCCGAGGGCATGGTTTTCTTCATTAAGCGTTTGAAGCTGGAGTATGACGGCCTTTACCCGGTTATTATGATTTCCCTTGTCCTTTTCACGTACGTCATCGCGGTTTTCCTGAAAGGGAACGGGATCCTCGCGGTGTACCTTGCGGGGTTGAGGCTCGGGAGAGCGGAGTTCCCGAACAAAAAGATGATCGGGAGGTTCCACGATGGGTTAGCGTGGCTCATGCAGATCGCCATGTTTGTGTCGTTGGGACTTCTGGTTTCTCCGTCCCGCCTGGTCCCTCTGGCCGGGACAGGTTTGTTGCTGACGTTTCTTCTGATGGCGGTGGCCCGCCCTGTCAGTGTCTTCTTGTGCCTGTGGCCGTTTCAGATGAGCTTCAGAAAGAAGGCTATGTTGGCCTGGGTGGGGCTGCGGGGAGCGGTCCCGATTATTTTGGCGACGTTCCCCCTGACGGCAGGCGTGCCGCAGGCCGAAATTTATTTTAATATCGTATTTTTTGTCGTTATCGCGTCGGTGTTCATCCAGGGGACGTCGATCTCAACCGTTTCAAAGCTGTTAAAGCTGGATGTGCCGTTAACCGGCAGAAAGAATTATCCCCTTGAGTTCGAAAGGCGGGAAGGCATTGACGCGGAATTGATCGATATCATCGTCCCGTATAATTCGGAAGCCGTCGGTAAAATGATCCGTGATTTAAACGTCCCCGAGAAATGCCTTATTATGCTGATTTCCAGGAACGATAAATTTGTTATCCCTTCCGGGGCCACGGTTATAGACGGAGGCGATGTTTTGCTGGTACTGGCGAAGGAAACGGATCTCGCGGCCCTTCAGCAGACGGTGACGCGCCTTAAGAAGACGCAGGAGTAAAAAAATTTTCATTCACCAGCCCGTTAACGAATAAGGAACAAAAGGATGCCTGTCCTTTATGCGGTTACCGCCCACTTTTCATAGTTCCGGCTTTATCATCCTGCTGGTATTTACCTTTATTGTCTGGCTTTTTGCCCCGGCCATGAATTTTGAGTTTGTGAACTGGGACGACCCGGAACATCTCCTGGATAACCCCGCGGTCCGGGCCGTGACCCCGGACAATATACGCGCGGTTTTTTCCTCCACCGTTGTCGGGACGTATATCCCGCTGACCCTTTTGTCGTTCATGATCGAGTACCACTTTTTCGGGGAGCAGCCGTTTGTTTTTCACTTGACGAACATCATCCTGCACGCCCTTGTCACGGCGCTGATCTTTTGCCTGGCGCGCCTGATGGGCGCGGGGGTTCTGGCGTCGGCGGTGGCCGCTGTGCTTTTCGGCGCGCACCCTATGCATGTGGAGTCCGTGGCCTGGGTGACCGAGAGAAAAGACGTCTTATACGCGCTGTTTTATGTCCTGGCGCTTTTGTGGTATGTCCGTTACACGCGGGACGGGCGGGGGCTATATTTTCTTGCGGCCGTCCTGTGCGGGTTTTTGAGCCTGCTGGCAAAACCGATGGCTTTAAGCCTGCCCTTTGTCCTGGGGGTTTATGACTGGTGGGCGCGCCGTCCTTTGTCCCGGAGGCTGGTCATGGAAAAGTTTTTTTTATTTGCAGTGTTTTTCCCTATCGTCTGGATTACCTTCCGGGCCCAGGCCAGGCTCCCGGAGCCGGCGGCTGGGGAGGGGACACTGCTTTTGTTATACACGCTTATGTTTTATATAAGAAAATTTTTTGCGCCGTTTTTCCTGACACCTATTTATCCAGTCCCGGAGCCGGTTTCCATTTTGACGCCTGATTATGCTCTGTCTCTTTTTTTCTTCCTCGGACTCCTGTGGGGCGTCTGGAAAAACCGATGTAACCGCTGGCTGCTTTTTGCCGGGCTTTTTTATGCGGTTTCGATTTTTTTCCTTTTAAAGAATGATACGGTTGTCAAATGCATCGTGACCGACCGGTTTATGTATCTTCCCAGCTTCGGGGTTTGCCTCTGCCTGGGCGTGTGGGTTGAAAGCATGTGGGGGCGGAGCGGCCGGTCCGGCCGCCGGGTTCTGGCCGTTGCGCTGTTTTTAATCCTCGCCCTTCTGGCGGCGAAGAATCGCCAGCAGCAACACGTGTGGCGTTCGAGTCTGGCTTTATGGGACCATGTTATCCGGAACAATTCCGGTTCCGCCGTGGCTTTTAATAACCGGGGGATTCTGCGCGGGCAGAGAGGGGATTTTAACTGCGCTCTGGATGATTTAACCCGAGCCCTGCGTTTGCGCCCGGATTACCGGGAAGCTTACAATAACCGGGCTATTGTTTTTTCCCGGATCGGGCGCGACGATCTGGCCTTGGCGGACTACGGCACGGTGTTGCGGTTATACCCGGATTACGCCGAAACTTATTATAACCGGGGCGTGCTGTTTTTCCGGCACAAAGAATTTTCCCGGGCCGAGGCGGATCTGACCCGGGCGGTCCAGTTAAACCGCTTATATGACAAAGCTTTTAACAGCCGGGGTGTGCTGTATGACGTTCTGGGTGAAGATGCCTTGGCCTTGGATGATTTTAACCGTGCGCTTCAGCTCAACCCCCGGGGGGTGGAAGTCTATCTTAACCGGGGAAATTTTTTTGTGAAGAGGGCGCAGTTTCTGGCCGCCATCGGAGATTTTGACCGCGTCCTGGCGCTCGATCCATTTTACAGCCAGGCGTACTGGAATAAATCTGTAGCCTGCTTCGGCCTGGATGATTATCCCCGGGCGCTGGCGTTGGCCCGTAAAGCAAAACAACTCGGATATCCGGTTGAATCCCGGTATTGGAATTATTTATTATCCCTTGTCCCTTAGGGATGGGCAAAGGGTGCTGTCCCGCTAGTGTCAGGGTTCAGCATCCTAAATAGAAAGGATAAAAAGGGGTAAAAAGAAGAAGCCTCCGA
>CAZAXH010000031.1:0-4747 GCA_964489065.1 uncultured Planctomycetales bacterium
TCCCGCCTCTGTCCATCGTTAAAACTTCATCGATGGCGTTGGAATATGTGTACTCGGAGGCGAGAATCCCGGAGGCATCATACTCCGCGATCACATCAATGCCGTCATAAACAAAGTATGTCGTCACCCCATCTACTGTCTTGGTTATGCGGCGATGCAGGGCATCGTAAGTGTACGATGCCGAATGGCTGGCATTATTCGCCGTGACCAGCCGGTTCTCTTCATCATAAGTGTAACTGTTAACCCCGTCATCGGTGAGGTTGCCGTTGGTGTTATAGGTGATGACCTGGGTGTCCACCGTATCGTATTGATTGAGGATGTTGGAAACATAACTTTCCCCGTCAACTGTCGTTCGGTTCCCTACACCGTCATAAGCATAACTGTGCGTCTGGCTGCCAGACACCGAAGTGAGCTCATAGATGTCATTGTAACCATAGGTGTGAAGTCCGCTCACAGATGAGGTCATGGTCTGGCGGATCCCGGCCAGATTATACGTATAATCCTTTTGGGAAATCACCCCTCCGCCTGAAATGCGGTTCTGAATTGTTTGCAGTTGTCCCGCCAGGTCAAGGGTGTAGCCGGTCTCCAAGGATGCCGGGGCGGCAAAGCTCTTTAATTCCCGGCGGTTAAGCGGGTCATAGGTGAAACTGACCAAGGAATTGGAATTAACAGCTTTCGTGACACACAAAAAGACGGTAACAGCAAGGCTTCCCTTCTCTACCACTAATCAATTCCGTACGTGTTCCCAGAACTTCACACACATACTAAGCACCTCTAATTACCTTTAATTCCCTTTTTAAATTTGGGCCAAATCTTTCTTCCAACATTCTGAGACTGCCATTTGTTATATCAAAATTTTCAAGAAACGAAACCACTATCAGCTCCCGAACATTTTCATCATCTCCAGACATTCCATTTTCTAAATACATTAGTATCTTATCCAAATCGCTCCATTTCTGTTTATCGATTGGAATCTCCAGAATAAATTCATAAAGATTTATAACATATCTCGTAAGATCACCGAAAAACACATGAGGAAGCAAATCATCATAGTCTTCAATGTGCTCATCATAAATGTGGCGAAGATCCGCAACAATCTTTATGAGACCGAGCACAAATTCATTTGTTGATTTAGTCATTTTAGTTGCCTCCCAAAGCGCTCTGCAGATCGTTAAGGATACTCCTCGCAACCAGCTTATCATAATCTGATGCATTCGGATTTTTCTTCAACCATTTGTTAAGTGCAGTTGAATATTCTTGCGCTTTCTGAGAGTGGAAACGCCCGTGAGTAGGAAGGCCGGTCTGTAGTTCGTTCCTTACAGCATCTGCTGTACTTCCAGTGCCAATAGAGTTAGAACCTTTTGCCCCTTTATATAAATCATCAACAAGATTCTCAAGGTCTGGGTCCGTTACTTTGGGAGTAGGTAAACTCCCTCCCGCCTTCGCCGCTTTTAAAAGCGACAAGCCGATCGAACCAAGCCCGATGAAGACATTGACGATCATCTCAGTTGTCAGGGGATCGTCATACAGCTTCTTCGAGCAGAACCGATTCAGCACCTCCTGCGCTTCCCAGGCCAGCCCGGCGCTTGAGGCCAACGCCAATATCTTCATGACAGCGCTTCCCATAAAAGCGGCCACAGCGGCTTTAGGCAATATCGTGAGACCGATGGCCGTAATGGCGAAACCCAGTACATTATTCCGAATCGCTGTCCACGCCCCGCTCCAGTTCCACTTGATCCTGCCTCCCATCGGATCAAACGCGTTGGTCGGCGAATTGCCGGCATACTGGTACAGGTTCAGGCTGTCCTGATACCCCACCGGGTCTCTCTGCAGGAACCGCCCCAAGACGGGGTCATACATCCGGGCGCGGTAGTAGTAGATCTCGCTCTCCGCGTCCCACTCCCTGCCGGTGTACATATACCGGTTGCCGATGGCGCTGGCTGTTAAAGGCGCGCCCACACTATCAAAGATCGAAGGCTCTCCGTACGGGTCGTACCGGTATGATTCCTGAACCGCTCCTGAAGCATTGGTGATCTCCGTTACCGAACCCGTGCCGTCATAATGATAATAATACGTGTTCCCGCCTCTGTCCATCGTTAAAACTTCATCGATGGCGTTGGAATATGTGTACTCCGCTGTCAAAGAACCACCGCTGTCATACTCCGCGACCACATCAATGCCGTCATAAACAAAGTATGTCGTCACCCCATCCACCGTCTTACTAACCCGCCGGTGAAACGGATCATACGTGTACGATGCCGAGTGGCCGGCATTGTCGGCCGTGACCAGCCGGTTCTCTTCATCGTAAGTATAGGTGTTAACCCCGTCACTGGTGAGGTTGCCGTTGGTGTTATAGGTAATGACCTGGGCCCCTACCGCATCGTATTGATTGAGGATGTTGGAAACATAACTTTCCCCGTCAACCGTCGTGCGGTTGCCGGAGGCGTTATACCCATACTGCACGGTCTTGGGCGCCAGGCCGCTGATGGTCTGGGTGGCCGTCAGGCCGGAGACAAATACGCAATTATTTTAGGGGGGGTGCTATTGTCAAAGAACTTCTCGCGCGCTAAAGTCCCGGTAGAGAGGGGAAGCCTTAACCGCAAGTTCCGCAGCCGTCTGGCTGCCTTTGAAAGATGGGCTCAGCCAGACGCGCGAGGACTGTTTGAGCGGAGAGGCCTTCCCCTCTCTTCCGCAACGAAGCTGTCCGAGCAAGCCGGGCAACAAGGTCCCTTTCTACCTGTCCCCTTCTCGTGGCACCTTTTTTTCTTTCTCAAATAGTGTAAGCCTTTATATTTTCAACCGTGAACCGAATTTTCTTTCCTACAAAACCTGTCTTCCCCAAATTCAACATTACTAAATCATTATCGAACCGAACATATGCAACGCCATCGTCATCTTCCGATTCAATAACTGCGGCAATAGTGATTTTCTGATCAGAATAATTGACAATCGTCTCATCACCACTTATATTAATTTCGTAACTGCTTATTTGTTGGTCAATCCCCAATTCTATCTCATAATGATTTTCAATCTTCGGGGTCTCCCCATACCACTCTACAGGAAATTCTCCTACAGCAGATTTCACAAAAACTTTATTTCTACTAATAATACTAATTATCTCCACTCTCATTATTACCGATACCTCTGCAATTCAGGTGTGACATTGTATATATTAGATTCTGCATCATACACCCATATCTCACGATGATAATGTTGTAATCTTTCTGGACTGTTCATTTCATGGGGGCCAAAACGTATACTTCTTGTTCCATCTGCAGAAAAAATCCTATTAGACTCAATTTTACCCGTTATAGGATTTATATTGGTCTGATTGGGACCGAGAAAAGCATCCCAATCATCAATTACTTCTGAACTTTTTATTAGTTTATTTACTTTGCTTTCCTTCAAGTAATTTATTTTTGTCAGTCCGCCTTTTCCCGCTTTCGCCGCCTTTAAAAGCGACAGGCCGATCGAGCCAAGCCCGATGAACACATTCACGATCATCTCGGTGGTGAGGGGATCGTCATACAGCTTCTTCGAGCAGAACCGATTCAGCACCTCCTGCGCTTCCCAGGCCAGCCCCGCACTCGTAGCTAATGACAATATCTTCACCGCGAGGCTTCCGGTGAGAGCTGACATGGCCGCCGCCGGCAGGCAATATTTACCAACGACAAAGAAAATAGCAGCGCTAATGGCAGCAGCGGCAGCATTATTCCGAACCGCTGCCCAGGCCCCGCTCCAGTTCCACTTGATCCTGCCTCCCATCGGATCAAACGCGTTGGTCGGCGAATTGCCGGCATACTGGTACAGGTTCAGGCTGTCCTGATACCCCACCGGGTCTCTCTGCAGGAACCGCCCCAACACCGGATCATACATGCGAGCCCGGTAATAGTAAATCTCACTCTCCGAGTCCCATTCCCTGCCGGTATACATATACCGGTTGCCGATGGCGCTTGCCGTCAAAGGAGCGCCCACACTATCAAAGATCGATGGCTGAGGATATTTGTCACTTCTCCCTTAATGGAGAGGTGTTGATGCGAAGCAGCAAACCGGCCGTCAGGCCGGAGACAAATACACAATTATTTTAGGGTGGTGGGATTGTCAAAGAACTTTTGCGTGTTAAAGTCATGGAAGATCGGGGAAGCCTCTCTTCCGCAACGAAGCTGTCCGAGCGAGCCGGGCAAGAGGCTCTTTCTACCTGTCCCTTTCTCGCACCTGGCACCTTTCCCTTTCGTGTCCCCGAAACTTCAGGAGCGCTTACCATACAGATCGAATTATTTTTCCTACAGCAATGACTCTATATGAATCAAGCAACTCAAATAACTCTTCTTCTTTCACCCATTGTTTATTTTTGACATTCCTTTTTAGAAGTTTCATCTTCACTTTCCCAGACCAAGTAACATTATCAATATCCAAGTCAACTATCTCAACATCCCATGCAGTTTGTAACCATTCTTCTATATACCTTTGAAATCTAATGACAGGTCTTAAACCTACGAAAGGGGCTTTTATTCTACCCCCATACTCCGATTTTATCCAAACAATAGTTGCTTCTAAAATTAACATCTTTATACCTCATTTTTTAATAACTGGTCTAACTTTAAATAACTTATTAAATGGGACAGCAAATCCAGGGCCTGTATTATCAATATTAGGATGTTTATAGGCCTCATTATAAACTGACATAGGCACTGAACTTCCCCACTTCAGTGGACGGTTTGTTTAGTTAGGACGGCCCGCCTTTCAA
>CAZAXH010000032.1:0-4616 GCA_964489065.1 uncultured Planctomycetales bacterium
GGGCCTCCCTCGGGCCAGCCTATATATATGTCGGTTGAGAGGGAAAAGTTGCACATGAAATAAAATATTTATAAATATTTAATAAATAGTAAACATAAATACAGATGGAATTGGTCTTGTGGAAATGGATAAAATATTGACTTTAAACTGGTAAATATGGTAAAATTAAACCTAAAATTGTCTAAAATCAGGGTGATTAAGGATGCGTTTAGTCTGAAATGCTAAATGATATATTTTTGTTCCGGAGGGTTTATGTTTTACCGAGGTTTTGGCTCAGTATTGCTGGCGATGTATCCGTTTTTATTCTGTCCAGTTTATGGCGGATGTCCGTCCAGTGATTTGACGGGGGATTGCAAGGTGAATCTGGAGGATCTTGCGGTTGTCGCGAGTCAGTGGATGGAGGTTTATGACACTGATGATTTGGCTGCAATGGCTTTGGAATGGCTGCATGCTGGGGCGACGGCGCCGGATATCGCCTGGGTGTCTGTTTCGGAATTCGGAATGAATATTCAGATGAGCAAATATGAGACGACCAATGCCCAGTACTGTATGTTTTTAAACACGGCTCTGGCATCCGGGGATATTATTGTCAACGGCAATGCTGTTTACGGGGCCAGCGGGACCAATACGGGAGATGATTTTGTCGGGGTGGTTTATTATCAGCTTGATGGTGCCGGCTGGGACTATAATGGAGCGACCGATGGGGGGGCGGCGCGGATTCGTTATCACGATGGTGTATTCACAGTGGAAGCGGCTTTTGAGCGGCATCCTGTCACTTTTGTGAGCTGGTATGGCGCGATGGCTTTCTGTGACTATTACGGGATGCGTCTGCCGACGGAGGGGGAATGGAAAGCGGTGGCGAATTATACCGGTAGCTATACGTATGGTTGCGGGACGACGATAAACAACACCAAAGCCAATTATTTTAACTCATACCATCCTCACGGTACGACGGAAGTCGGAATGTTCGGGGAATATGGCTATGGGATGGCGGATATGGCTGGGAATGTATTTGAGTGGACGCAGAATCGCAGTGAAACCAATTTAAGTGTGATCTGCGGCGGAAGCTGGAATCTGTATTCTATGTACAGTATGATATCGTACTCAACTTACTATGCCACAGACGGGATGCCTCATCTGGGATTTCGCGTCTGTCGGTAAAGAGATGCCGCGGTCAGGCGAGCTTAGATTGGAGAAAGTTCGTAGTTTTTCGTTTGTAGTTCGTAGGAATCTGGATTCCACCTTTCGATGGAATGACATGAATGTATGCTGGCGGCTGTGGAAAATTGATTTGTATACAACGGGTATGATTCTGCTGCGAGGATGGCTGCAGAACACATTGGAACGGTATATAACCGCACCTCGGGCGGACCGTTTCACCCCAGATTAGTATAATCGGAATGAACGAAAAAAATGAAAAAGGTCATGTTTTTGGCGGCGGCTGTTCTTTGCGTGAGCTGCGTTTCGCGGGCGGCGTGTCCGTCCATGGATGTGACGGGGGACTGCACGGTTGACCTTGCGGATTTTGCCGTGTTTGCAGGGCAATGGCTGCAGGAGGGTGTGAAATCCTATGCGGATTTGACTCGGGCCGATATTCTAGCCCTGGAAGCGGATATGAGCACGGCCGGCATTGACGCCTCGAACGGCAATGAGTTTATGCCCGGCACGTATTTTATCTATAAAACCAGCGAAGGCCGATTTGGTAAAATGATGGTGGAAAATTACGAGCCGACAACCACCAATCACCGGCTGACTGTCCGCTGGGTGACGTATGAGGGAAACGGTTCCGTCTATACTTACGGTACCGGGCTGGCTGTCAACGGCACTTATCTGTGTGACCTTGATTCAGGTCAGCAAGCTGCCGGGGAGACGGGCCCGGATTGGTTTTGGAATATGCTGACCCTGAGGGTACGTCGGCTGGACACCAGAAATGGCGCCAAGTTCAAGTTGGTGCATCGCGCCAAGTCGCCTGCCGGCATGACGTGGGTTTATATTAATGACCCGGGCGCTGCCGGACAGGAGAGCTTCAACGGCTTTATGAGCCGATGCGAAATCACCAATGCGCAGTATTGTCAGTTTCTCAATGCCGCCCTTGCTTCCGGCGACATCGTCGTCAGCAGCAATTACGGCTATAATGTCATCGGTGCAAACGGCTCGGACGCGGGGGATGATTATGCGGGCAAATACTATTACTCGCTCAATGGCGCAGGCAGCAACTTTAATGGAGCGATTAACGGCGGAGCGGCGCGGATCCATTATAGCGGCAGCTCATTTACGGTTGACAGCGGTTTTGAGGAGCATCCGGTCACGTATGTCAGTTGGTATGGCGCCATGGCGTTCTGCAATTATTACGGCTATCGCTTGCCAACCGAATGGGAGTGGCACGCGGCGGCAGACTACCACGGTGATTATACCTATGGCTGCGGAAATACCATCGCATACACCATGGCCAACGTTTTTGGCTCCGCGCATCCCGATGGCACAACTGCCGTGGGTGCTTTTGGGTACTGGGGTTATGGACTGGCGGATATGGCAGGGAATGTCTGGGAATGGACAAGCAGTCCCAATGGCAACTATTACTTTGTTCGCGGCGGCTGCTGGGTGAATCACTTCGAGGTGTGTCTGGTCTCGTCTCAGTACCACCGGGCCCCGGCCGACAGAGACTACTTCCTCGGATTCCGGGTGTGTCGATGAGGGTGTTGAGGATCGGAAAACGGAGATAAATCGGGTTCGTAGTTCGTAGTTCATAGTTCGTAGATATCTGGATTCCCTCTTTCGAGGGAATGACAAGATTGTATGCTGGCGGCTGAAAGCTGTTTAGCTGTGACGAACCGGGAAATTTTAAGCAGGATCAGTATAAAAAGGATGAGATGATGAAAAGTCTGGTGATGTATTTGAGCATCGCGGTTGTTTTGACGGCGGGTGTGGTGTCGGCGGGGACGTATCTGGACGGGGCAGGGACGGAGGCGGAACCTTATTTAATTCGTTCGGTGAGCGATTTTATGCTGTTTGCGGACAGTGCTAACGCCGGGCAGTACTGGACGGTGGGCGTTTATGCACGGCTTGAGGCGGATCTGGATTTACAGGGTATTGATGTTGAGCCGATTGGGGGGACTTATGACGATGGCGAGGGGAATAATATTGACCTTCATTTTGAGGCGAACTTTGACGGGAACGGGCATACGATTGCTAATGCGGTAATAGACAGGCCTGAGCAGTATTATGTCGGTTTGTTTGGATATATTGGAACTGACGGTGTGGTACGCCGCTTGGGTGTTGAGAGCGTCAGTGTGACGGGACACACTAATGTCGGCGGGCTGGCCGGATATAATGAAGGGACAATTGAGTTTTGTTATACGACCGGTCAGATTACCGGCAATTATTCTGGCGGTTTGGCGGGGATTTGTGACCATGGAACGATTGTCTCCTGCTATTCGGCGTGTTCTGTCAGCGGCGGAGATTGTCTTGGCGGACTGGTTGGATTTTGTTCATTTGCGACGATTACCACCAGCTATTCAACCGGTTCGGTCAGCGGTAATCAGACTGTCGGGGGACTGGCAGCGTATAGCCTGTTCACGACGATCACGCATTGCTATTCGGCCGGGGTGGTCAGCGGCAACAGTCTTACAGGCGGTCTGTGTGGGTCGTATCTCTACGGTACTGTTACATCCTGCTATTGGGATAAGGAGGCTTCGCAGCAGCAAAGCAGTGCCGGCGGGGTGGGTAAGACGACGGCGGAGATGAAGATGCAATCTACTTATTCCGAGTGGGATTTTGCCGGGATTTGGTGGATGCCGATGGATGGGTATCCGCGGCTGCTGAGTGCGGTTCGGTATGCGGGGGCGGGGACGGAGGCGGAGCCGTACCAGATACGCAATGCGGAGGACTGGCGGACACTGATGCGGGTGCCGGGTGACTGGGACAAGCATTTTATTGTGACGGCGGACCTGGATTTTTCGGGGATGGCGATGGTCCCTGTGGCGCCGGATACGGTGGCATCGACGGATTATCAGTTTGAGGGGACGCCGTTTACGGGTGTTGTGGATGGGCAGGGGCATACGCTGCGACATATCGTGATGAGTCTGCCGGACGAGGATTTTGTGGGATTGTTCGGGGCGATTGGTGCGGGCGGCCGGGTGGAGAATCTCTGCCTTGAGGCGATTTCGGTGCATGGGCGGTTGTCTGTGGGGGCGCTGGCCGGGCTGAATCAGGGTACGATTGCCGGGTGCCGGTCGGAGGGGGTGGTTGAGGGTGACTATTATCATTGCGGCGGGCTGGTCGGGGACAACAACGGCGGAGGGATTTCGATGAGTCAGGCCAAAGGGACGGTGCTTGGCGATTTCTGGGTTGGCGGACTGACGGGGTATCATCATAATGGCGGGACGATTCAATCCTGTTATGCAGGTGCGGAGGTTCGGGGAACGTCCTATCTTGGCGGGCTGGCGGGATTCATGGAAGAGTGGGGCACGACTGTCACGGATTGCTATGCTACTGGCGACGTGACGGGGACAACAACCGTTGCGGGAGGTCTGGTGGGGTATCTGCGGTTTGGATTTATTCGGCAGTGCTATTCAACGGGTGATGTGGTTTGTCCTGCCAATGCGGGCGGGGTGGTG
>CAZAXH010000033.1:0-3570 GCA_964489065.1 uncultured Planctomycetales bacterium
CCTCCTATCGGTATTGTACCCGATTTTTGGTGTCCGTTAAAGTGGGGTTAGCTCAATGTGTCCCCAAAAAACACCTGGCACCTTAACCCTCGTATATTTAGCAAAAAGTAAGTATATGTTTAAGATTCCATGGAAAATGAATGATAAGCGTTCCGGATTTTGGGCGGGGTGGAGGGGACTGAAAAGTCCAACAACAAGGTTATCGATAAGGGTTACAGTTTGGGGGTTCATTATTACAATTGCTCTGGGCGTCCTTTCTTATGTATATTATCTAGATTCGGCGACAAGAGATTCCCAGTTAAAATCTCTTGATAATCAACTCCAAATATTATCAAGGCTTTCAATTGCACAGGCCGATCGATAAATGAAGGGGACGGGCCCCAAAAAGGGACGGGGCATTTTTAAGTTGTTGACGGACATGGCGGGAAAGCCAAATTTTACCGAATTCCCACTGTATGATGATTTTTATTGTTTGATCCTAATTCGGACCGAATGCCTGTGTTGTTATGATCAGAATTCGTGAAGGAACAGGTAAAGGTGCGTTCCCCGGTCAATAAGAGCCGGATGTTTATCCTCAAATGCCTATCGCTTCATACTTTTCGTTTGTGCACAGTTTACTGATGGACTTCTTGCTCAATAAGTTGACACTTCCAGATGAGTCAATTTTAAACGCTTATTTCTAAAAAGAATATTTTTTGTTTGATAAAAGTATTTAATATTGGTATGAAGAAGTATTAAGACTATCAAAAAAATAAAATTAATTTGGGCGAGGTGCCGCCATCTTCGGCAAGGTTATGTATGCTTTTTAATTCATTGGAATTTGTGGTTTTTTTCTTGGGTGTTTATTGCTTATACCTTGTGCTCACGCATCGCTGGCAAAACAGAATGCTGCTTGTGGCCAGTTATTTTTTTTTACGGGGCATGGGACTGGCGGTTTCTTTCCTTAATTTGGCTGTCCACGGTTATTGATTACTTTTGTGGGGCTAAAATACATGAGGCCCAAGATGCCAGAAAGCGAAAATTGTTCCTGTATTTAAGCCTCATCACGAATCTGCTGCTCTTGGGGTTTTTTAAATATTTTAATTTTTTTGCCGCCAGTTTTCAGGAACTGTCCGCGATATTTGGGTTTTCCGCGCACCCGAATTTTCTCCGCATCGTTTTGCCTGTTGGGATTTCATTTTATACGTTTCAGACAATGAGTTATACCATTGATATTTATCGTCATAAATTGCGGCCAGCCTTAAATTTTTTTGATTTCGCCCTTTTTGTCGCGTATTTCCCGCAGCTCGTCGCAGGTCCTATTGAAAGGGCGAAGCAGCTTTTGCCGCAGATCGAAAATCCCAGAACTATCACCCTGGAAAAGATATCCGAAGGCATGTATCTCATTTTATGGGGATATGTCCTTAAGGTCTTCGTCGCCGATAACGTCGCTGGTATTGTCGACGACATCTTTTTGAACAAAGCTTTCTGCAATGGGGCTTTCTTGCCGTTGGGCTTGTACGCTTTTGCTATACAAATATTTGGGGATTTCGCAGGATATTCCAATATCGCCCGTGGGTTAGCGAAATGTATGGGTATTGATTTAATGGTGAATTTTAATTTGCCCTACTGCGCGAAGAATCCCCAGGATTTTTGGCGGCGTTGGCATATAAGTTTGTCGACTTGGCTGAAAGATTATTTGTATGTTAGCTTAGGAGGCAACAAGCGTGGCAAATTTCTTACTTATAGGAATTTGTTTATTACAATGGTTTTGGGCGGATTATGGCATGGCGCGGCATGGACATTCGTGTTGTGGGGGGCGTATCATGGGGTGGGGTTGGCGATTCACCGTTACCTGCAACCCTTTTTGACCCGTGTTCCTGAGTTCAAGAATGCCGTTGTCCGCCATACTTGGTCGGGTTTTCGCATGTTATGTTGTTTCCATTTTGTTTGTTTCGGGTGGCTTATTTTTCGTGCGGAATCCCTGTCGCATCTTAAAAAATTGGTCGCTGTTTTAGCCGGTAATTTTCATCTTGGCTCCGGATTCGGTCTGAAAGACACACTTCTGCGCATAATTCTCTACTCGTTACCCGTCATCGTCATGCAATTTTTTCAGTATCGGGGAAATGAACTGATGGTTGTGCGAAAGCTTAACCCTGTTGCGAAGGCAATTTTGTATAATGTTTTTTTAGCCCTCATCATTTTTTTCGGGAATTACGGTGGAAATGAATTTATTTATTTTCAATTTTAAACGTGAAATTTTTTCTCGCGAAGCCGTCTCCTTTATAACGCGCAAGCTGAGCCGCTTTGTACCCTTGATGGGTATTTTTTTCCTGATATTATTGTTTCCTCTGGGTGTGTTGATCTTGTCTGGGGAAACTGTCCCCGTGAAAACGGTGATACATAGGCAACAGAACAGCCCCCGGGAAGTGTTTTGGGGGAGGGCTTATACGGGGGTTGACCGATATTATAAAATTTTGTCTTTAAAAATAAGGGAGCCTGGGATTATCGTATTAGGAAGTTCCAGAGTCAACCAGATCAGAGCAAACTTTTTTAAGGATAGCCGGGAATTTTATAACGCCGCTCAGACTATTGAACGCATCGAAGATTTACGGGCTGTTTTAAAAAGAATCTCCAGAAGGAAAGAACCCCGGCTTCTTCTCCTCGGGTTGGATCATTGGACTTTTAATGACCATTGGGCCGGATATAAAAATCATAAAATTCCCAAAAGGGAACAGGGAGAATCCTTTTGGCCTTTTGTCCTTCTTTCCAAATGGCGGGAAATTTATCAGGATTTCTTTGGAGATAAGTTTTCTTTGAATGCCCTATTGTCTGCAGAAAAACGACGTGACGCGATCGGGCTGAGCGCTTTTGTGAGCCACCGGGGCTACCGAAATGATGGAAGCTACTGTTATTCCAATGTGGGCAGTGATTATAAAGTTTCTTCGCCGACCCATATAGAATTTAAGCATGAAATGGGACGGATAGCGGATGGAGGCAACCGTTTTGAGTACGGGGAAACTGTTTCTGCTCGTGCTGTGCACGAAGTCGAACAGTTCCTTAAAGAGTGCCGGGCCAGGAATATTTATGTCATCGGGTTTTTGCCTCCTTTCGCCCATGTTGTTTATGAGAGATTACAGGAATACGGTGAGAAGTATGATTATATGTGGAAGCTTATGCAATCTTTGAAACCCTTATTTGAAGCTTACGGTTTTGAATTCTTTGATTTTTCAGATTTGGCCGGATTAGGGGCTTCTGATTATGAAACTTTCGACGGGTTTCATATTACGGAAAAAGCGTATTTACGGTTGTGCCTTGCCATTGCCGGGGAAAGTCAACGCTTGGCATCTTATATTGATGTCCCATTACAGAGAAAACGATTAGACGCAACGCGTGGGGATTTAACCGTTTTTTTGTTTGAACATTGAAGGCATTGAAGCATTATGAACATTATGGATATGAAGGTATGAAGGGGCCAGTCCCCACTCGTGTCCGGTTAAAAAAAGTTAAGAATGAAGGGCGAAATGAAAGGGACGGGCTGAGCTAACCCCACTTTAACGGACACCAAAAATCGGGTACAATACCGATAGG
>CAZAXH010000034.1:0-3351 GCA_964489065.1 uncultured Planctomycetales bacterium
CATTTAAAAGCATCTACAGGGTCAGGTAATTAAAACACAGTGGATGCCCCATCCTTGTGCCCTATTGACTGTTGTGTCCATCCTGGCTCAACCTGGGCATCCTGGGATAGAACTAAAAAACGAAATAGTTTCGTTTTTATTTTTGTGGGGGAATAAATAAAAGGTTATCTGAAAACAGGAAAAGTTAAACAGAATAGCACACATTCCATTTTTTTAGTTAAAAGTGATTAATTTTTTCGTATACTACACCTCCAAGAAGATATTTATTTGATGTGATTTTGATGTAATAAAAAGTTGCCCTTGGGGGGCAATAGTCCTGTCTAAAAAGACAGGCTGGTGGATTTAATACAGTTGTGCATATTTTATAGCACTGCACGATATTAAAACATCTCGCTGTAGCAATATAAAATCACTGATTGAAAGTGAGATGATGTTTCTATGTCTACAGTATGCCATGTGCCCTGTTCCGTAACATTTATGCCCGATGGTTCTATAATGCCGGAACTTTTAACTGAAGAAGAGGCTATTGTATTTCTCCGGCTGGACAAAGAAAGAAAGCCTGCTCGGACCTTGAAATACTACCGGGATAAGGGACGGCTCCGAGGAGTCAAGATTGGAACCAACTTCCTCTATCCCAAGTCTGAACTGCTGAAATTTATTGAGGTGGCTACAGAGTGGTTTAACAGGAATAAAATGCCTGACAATATCAGTTAAAAGGCCTTGGCACCACCTTTGTCCAGCGGTATAAGACCCCTATTATTGATTGTGGAGTAGTGATTATGTCTGAATTTAGTATCAGTATTCAAAAAGATGACCGTAACATCAGGAAAAAACCCTACTTAGTGAGATGGAGTGGGGAATTTAACCCCCATACCGGCAAACAAAAACGGTATAGTAAATCCTTTGAAAAACGAACCTATGCAGAACGTTTTGCCCAGAGAAAGAAGGATGAATTTGAGGCAGGGATGAGCAGGGATGAAGTCCATATCACCTTAGAGCATCTGTGCACCCAGTTTATGAGGGTCCATGAAAACACTCATACTCATGGGACCAAGGAAATCTATGAAAATACCATTAACCGGCTCAAATCATTCTTCCATCCCTCTGTCCCTATTAAAACCATCCAGCAGGTTCATGCCGAAGAATTTATTGCCCAAGTTAATTATGTTCGGAAAGAATATGAAAATAAGACTGCTACCCTCTCCGATTCTGCCCGAAATATCCATTTAAGAAATGCCAAAAGAATATTTAATAAGGCAGTAGAATGGAAATACATTATTGATAATCCATTTGAGAAAATCAAGCAGGTTAAACCCAGCCGGAAAACTTGGCATAGGATCACCATCGATGAATTTAAACGGATTCTTGAAAATACCCATTCTCTCAAGGATAAAGCATTTTATAGTATTCAATATGGATGTGGTCTAAGGGAAGGGGAAGCACTCAATATTCTCATCCATTCTCAATGTATTGATTTTGAGAAGAATATGATTCGATTATATAATCGACCTGCCACTCCAGAGATACCGCCTTTTATGCTCAAGGATAAAGAATCCAGAACCATTACCATGCCCAACTGGGTCAAGGACTTACTCAAGCAGTTATATCAGGAACATGATTCAGAGGTTCCATTTCTCTTTATGACTAAAGACCGATGGAAAATAGTCAAATCCAAATGGGATAAAATGAGAAAAGAAGGCAACTCTAAAAAATGGCAAAATCATCATCTGGGAAATAATATGATAAGGGAATTTAAGAAAAGTTGTGCACGGGCAGGGATTAAAACCCATGAAAAATTAATGCTCCACTGTCTCAGAAAGAGCTGGGCATGTAATCTGGCTGAAAATGGGATTGGTAATAAAACTCTGCTGGAGTTAGGTGGCTGGAGCGATATCAGGGTGTTGGATGAATTTTACTCCAAGGCAAGTGATGCAAATAAGAAAAAGGCGGTGGAGGTGCTGGATAGATTGATGGGGGAGTAGGGAAAAAGGCTGTAGTCCTGTAGGAGGCTACAGCCGAGATAGGGTTTCAACGAAGATTGATAGGGAGATAGGTATTATTTTCTTTTTCTCCCCGCCAATATCGCTCCGAGAGCAAGGAGGGAGAGAGTGGTTGGTTCGGGAACTACCTGCATGATTACATTATCAAGGTAAGCCGTATCCCCGCCCCAGCCCCAGTCTGCATAAACATAGATCCCTTGCAGATTCCCCAGAACAAATGCCAGTTCATCAGCCGTTGCTTGATTATTGATGTCCCAGTGTTTATACCATTTATCGGAATTGAGTGATGCATCAATGTGGGTCCATACATAGGGTTGTTTTGGGAAATTGCCATCGTGAAAAAGCATAATCCCATCACCTTGCAGTATCAGGTTGAAATAGGTTCCCCTGTCAGTGCTATAGTCGGCCAAATTATTCATTATATCAAAGGATATCGTTCCTCCAATGTAGGCAGATTTATCGCCAAGAAATTTTGATGGTGCACTGAAGAAGTAACTGCCAACATCCGGACTATATATATGTCCTGGAGAAGTCCAATAAACTGACCATTCACCGCTTACGATTTCGTCGACTGTAAGGTCACGAACTATCCACCCATCATTATCGGTGTCAAAAGTGCTGGCAATCTGCCCGACTCCGGTTACTGAAATCAGCAGCACCGCTAAATAAAATGGAAACCATCGTTGTGTTGCATTCATACGGACTCTCCTTTCAACAAGATTGGTTAAAAATAGTTAATATGTCGACTCCTATTATCGTAGAGCCAGGGGTACGGCCAAATAGGGCAGTATAGTCACTGCTATCACCTGTCGTACAGGTAAAATTGCTTAAGACATGCCCATTTCCATAGAATGAGCCAGTGAATTGAGAACTAAATGCAAAAATGGCTTTCTTCATCATCCTCGCCTATATTGCCATGTCATTTGCAACTCTTGAGTCACAATACAAGATATTATAGGGCATTGATTAGTATTCTATTATATTTGTATTACGAATGTCAATTGTGGAAACTACCTATTTTTTAAGAATATCATCATTTATTGTGTCTAATACCAGATATGTTTTGTGTTTTTCTCCCTCTCCAAAACAAAAAACCCACTCCCAATTCACCCCCAGTCCATCCAAATCACTTTTGCCTTTTACGCTGGAGAACCGCTGGAACCTTTTTTTCTTCTGATTTTCCCTCTTGACAAATGGTTCGAGATAGTGTATATGTTTGCCCACTAAAGACTTAGGTTCTTTAGGGCGGTTAGCTCAGTTGGCTAGAGCACCAGCTCGACACGCTGGGGGTCACAGGTTCAAGTCCTGTACCGCCCATTAGTTAGGGTTGTTTTTCACGAAACAACCCCTT
>CAZAXH010000035.1:0-2709 GCA_964489065.1 uncultured Planctomycetales bacterium
GGGGTTGGGGCCCCGCCGGGGGGGGGCACGCCGCCGCACCCCCGCCCGCCTTTTTCGCCCCCCCCCCGGCTGGGCGGCGGGGGGGGGGCCGAAAACGGCGCGGCGGCGTAGCGGCCGGAGCTGCGGCCCGCGGCTTGCTTCGCGGCGCGGCAAGCGGCGTGCCGCGGACCGCCCGCGCTCACCTCGCGGGCGGGCCGCGGCACGAGGGCGGCGGGGGGCGGGGGCCGGTCGGCCGCGAAACGCGTGCTCTGCGAACGCGCGTAGGCGTCCCCTCGCGCATCCGTGCTCTGCGAACCGGAGGGGACCGCGGCCGCACGCACGCAGCGGGCGGCCGCGCGAACGGCCAGGGTAACGAATGGGAAGGCCGCAACGCAACGGCCACAACACGAACGGGCGCGGAGCAGCCGCGGCGACGCCGTGCGACGCCGCGGCGGTCCATCGGCCAGGGTAACATATTGGCCACTCGGCAGCCGCGGCGACGCCGTGCGACGCCGCGGCGGTCCATCGGCCAGGGTGGCATATTGGCCACGCGGCAGCCGCGGCGCCGCCTTGCGGCGCCGCGGCGGTCCTAGACGTCGTCGTCGGCGTCGTCCTCCGGGCGGATATGGTATCCGGCCCTCACGAGGTCCTCGAGGAGTTTCACGGCCCAAGGCTGCTGTTCTACCTGTGCCCAGTGGAGCAAGTCTGCGAGGGGGAAGAGAAACTCCCAGGCTTCATCGGACGGGGCGGCACGGGTCAGGCGCCATCGTGTCCAGTTGCCGAAGGTAAGAAAGGTGCGGCGGTTCTGCAGGGTCAGGGCAATCTCGGCGATGACGGCCGCGGACGGCGAGGCGACCTTAGAGGCGTACTTCACGACATAGGTGACGGCCTCTTCCGAGCGGACGTCTCGGATGTCAACGACTGTGGATCCTCGTGAAGCAACAGCCCAGGCGTTCTTGAGCAGCGGTTGCGGGAAGTAGCGGCCTTCAAAGAGGATATGTAAATGGGGATGCCAGCTACCGGTGAGCGAACGCTTGACCTCGAGAAAGCAGACTCCTCCGGTTACGTGTGACTTCCAGACGCGGGACGAGCGGAGTCGTCTGAACGAGGCGTAGAGGTGGTCGACGAGTTTCTTGAGCGGATCCTCGGGGCGGTGTTGCACGGTCAGGGTCAGAAAGCGGACGTGGCGGTCACGCAGGCGGTCGTAAAGATTCAACGCCACGAGGCGACGGAGTTCACGTTGACACACCTGACACAGACGGTTTCGACAGCGGAAGCAGGCAATCTTGAAGCGGCTCGGGTTCGACAGCGACCTGAGGACCCAGGCTCGGGAGCCACAGTTCGCGAACGCGTGGACCTTGTGGGGCGAGATCCCAGACTCCATCAAGGCCCAGTAGATGCGACGGCGCATCGTCTGCCAGTGGGAATGACGGAAGCCGACCTCAAGCCCTAGCCGTCTTGCATCGGCGTCTGGAGTAGACGAGACGGGGGGATCGACGGTTGATTCCTGTACATGAACGAAAGAGAACGGATGCTCTTCGCCGCAAGGCATGGTTTGCACCTCCGCAAGGTGGGACGGGTCTGGTGCATTGCACTCGGGGGGGTGACGAAACAGGGGCCGGACAATAACGATGCCCGGCCCCGTGGTGCAACGCACACCTTAGCGGCGTCCCTCCCGCTAAGGCATAGGTGTTATCGGCAAGTCGCGGCGTGGACTTTAGGAAAAAGTGGCACGGTCACGCCGCGGGGGTGCAAACGACCGAAACGATGTAGTCCCTGGACAGGCGACGGTCGGCGTCCGCGGCCCGGAAGCGCATGAACACGCGACATGCAAAGCTCACCGGGACGGGAAGCGAGACGGAGACGGGCGACGTCGGGGGCGTAGCGGCTCCGTTGGTCTTGCCCAGGTACGTGAAGGGTCCGGCGTAGTAGTTGCGGGTCAGGGGGACCTGGCGGCCTACGAAGTAGGCAAGGAAGCCGTTCGAGTTTCCGGCCCATTCGTCGGTGTTGTCGAACGCGATGTTGACCTTCTGGGTTGCCTCGTCCCACGTAAGGGACGGCTTCGTAAGCATGGCGAGGCCGAAGTTCGCGGGGGCGTCCGCCGGCGGGTCGACGCCACAGGCGCCATAGAACACGTAAGAGCGTGCGAACATGTTGCGGCCCGTCACGATGAGCGTACGTCCGATCGAGTCCACAAGGGGCGTGTTGAGGGCGTAGGTGTCCCAAGCAGCCCGTGCGGCGTCTCCAAGCAGGGGCCAGTCCGTGGCGTGGAGCGTAAACAACGAGCGGACAAGCTCTTGTCTCGGGGTCTTGGGGTTGATCGGGACGCTGCGGGCACGGATGTACATGCCGGCTTGGTTGTGCGAGAAGGTGAGGCCGGCAAGGGAGCCGGACGCTTCAGTCAACAGGGCGCTTTTGAACTTCATCGGTGGTCGAGTCCTTCGGGGCAATGATGGTGCGGTGCGTGTCGGACGCGGCGTTGCTTTGAGCCTGCGATTGCGAGCAACCAGCGGGCAACACGCCGAGGAGTGCGAGTATCCACATCAGAACGTCGCGCAATACTTGCCACATACACATAGCAGCATTGTGCCATGTCGGGGACGGTCTGTCAAGTGGGTACGAAGAAAAGGGGTTGTGTAGATGCGGAAACGCGGGGGCGTGGGGCGTGCCCTGGGGGCGGGGTGCGACAGGGGGGGACGTGGCGGGGGGAGTGGCGACGGGCGGGCGGGA
>CAZAXH010000035.1:2719-3044 GCA_964489065.1 uncultured Planctomycetales bacterium
CCCCGGGGCCGGCCCCCCCGCCCGCCCCCCCCCCCCCCCGGGCGTCGGCCCCCCACGGGGGCCGCGAGTTTTGCTCTAGCGAGGCCCCCGCCCCCCGCCGCCCGTCCGCTTGCCTCGCCGCGCAGCAAGCCGCGGGCCGCAGCGCAGGCGGGGGGGCGCGGACGCCCGGCCCGCAGGATGCGGGACGGGCGGCCACGCCCCCCCGCGGCGTGCCCCCTACCGCGGGGGGGCACGCCGCCGCACCGCCGCCCGACGTTTTCGGCCCCCCCCCGGCATGGAGGCCGGGGGGGGGCCGAAAACGGCGCGGCGGCGTAGCGGCCGGAGC
>CAZAXH010000036.1:0-3024 GCA_964489065.1 uncultured Planctomycetales bacterium
CCGGCATCCCTGATTTCGGCATCTTCGCTTTTGGTCGCATCCAGTACTGCAGTCAACGCCTTCGCCCCGCCAATCCGCCCCATGCACCGCAGGACGATGGCCTTATTCGCACCCGACACATTGGGCAGGACATCCAGCAGCGGCTGGGCCTGTTTTTCCTTATCCGTTTCGCGCGAAGCCGCCTGCACCACGGCCCGCTGCAGGGCGGTTCGTTCCTGTTCATTGGTGCTGTCCAGCATCAGCTTAATCACCGCAGGCATATCCCCCGGCCCGGCCACATCACTCAGTGCCTTCATCGCGGCCAGCCGAATGGGTCCATCTGCATCCTGAGCCTGAGCCAGCACCGCCGTACTGCAGCACATCGCCGCCCGCCCGGCCAGCCCTTCCATCAGGGCAATCCGCGACGCCTGCGGCATGGTCTTCAACGCCTCACCGGTTGCCAGCAGCGGCTTATCACTCGGCAGCCGCATGAGGATATCTCGTCCCGCCGTGATAATCTCCGGCTGGGCATTCTGCTTCAAGACAGCCAGTATCGGCTCAACAGCCTCTGCCGGCCCGAGCTTGGCTGCTGCTGCCATTGCTGCAATCACGACCTGGGCATCTGCATTACCAAAGGCCTTGACCACAGCGTCCCATGCGGATTTATCGCCGCGTTCTCCCAGCATCGCCAGAATCCGTGCAGCGAGCACCGGATTGGCCTTCTGGAGCTTATCGACCCATTGGGTCGTCACCTTCGCCCCCGGCATCGCTCCGGCCATATTGACCGCTGCGGCCTGAAGCTCAATATTATCGCTGTCGGCGGCGGCCAGCAAGTCGTTCATCGCCTGCTCACCCTGCACGGAAGCCAAAATAGCCAAAGCCTTGATCTGCTGATGAATCGGAGCATCCGTCCCGAATTGTTTGCATATCGCAAGCGCCTTATCCTTCTGGCCCTTTTGCGCCAGCCGTTCGGCCAGCAGCAGATAATTATCGCCGGCCACGGATTTGGCATACCCTGCGGCTTTTTTCCAGTCCGACACAATCGGCCCGGCCGCAGCCTCATCCCCCATATTGGCCAGCGCCCAGCGGGCACTATTGGGCAGCAATTGATTATCCAGCAAGGCCGCTATCGCCCCGGACGCTTTCTGCACCCGCAGTGAACCCAAGCCGAGGATCACATCCGTCTTGGCTACGGTGTCCTGCCTGGCCAGAGATTCCAGCAAGGCATTGCAGGCTGCCGCCGTCCCGATCTGGGTCAACGCGGTTGCCGCCGGACTGCTCAGCCGAGCATCATTCAGATATCTCGCCAACTCCGGCACAGCCTCATCGCCGCCGGCATACTGGAGCAGTTGAATAAACAATGCCTTGATTTCTTTATCCGCATTGCAACTCAATGCTTCACAGATTGTCTGGCTGAACATCTCCCGCTGCTGGGGAGCGCCCTTGCCCACAGTCACCGCAAGGTCCATCAGGACCGTCCGCACTCGGCCGTCATCGCCGGAAGGCTTCACTAAATCGCATAATGCCTTAATCGCCCCAGGCCCCTGCTTGAGAAGAGTCTCACACAATGCCTTATCCTGCTCAAAGGTCTGGCCGGGGCTGGACGCTACCAGCTCGGCCACAGACTGCTGTGCCGCCCCAACCACTCCCACCATTGTGCTGATTGCCAGCACCACAGACAAAATACTTACACGATATAGATTCATCTGGAGTCTCCTGATATTGATGTCAATGATAAATCGGATGTCCATTACATACGCCACGGGCCGCGCATCGGCTGATCAATCAGACGATTGGCCTGCGGGTCGTCGATAAATTCCTGCTTGACCGGGTCAAACCGCAGCGGCCGCTGGACCTGCAGGGCAATCTTGCCCAGATTCACCAGCGTACAGCTCCGATGGCCGTTGCGTTCATTGAGGGCAAAGGTCTTGCGATTGCGAACCGCATCGGCAAAATCCGTCACCTGCGGCTCCGGCTCCGGAAACTGTGCCAGCTTCTGGCGGAGATTGGGAATATCCGACTCAAAGCCCCGATACAGCTTGCCCTGGGGGCCTTCGATATAAGGACTGTTTTTATCGCGGTCTTCACCATCGAGGATAATCTCGCATCCATCGGCGTATTTCAGCCGGATCCGCCGCCATATCCCCACCGCATCCGGATGCTGCGGCGGCGCATCGGCCTCAATCTCCACCGGGCTGGTGTCGTCCTTGCCCAGCAGATACTGCACCGGGTCCAGGTAATGCTGGCCCATATCCCCCAGTCCGCCGCCGTCATAATCCCAGTAGCCGCGGAAGCTGGCATGGACACGATGTGGATGATACGGCTTGAACGGGGCAGGCCCCAGCCAGAAATCATAATCCAGCTCCGCCGGCACCGGCTCCGGCACAAGGTCGGTCTTGCCCGACCAGTAGCCCTTCCAGTTGAAGCCCGTGGTGCCGTTGACCGTCACCTTCAGCGGCCAGCCGAGCATCCCGCTCTGGACGAGTTTCTTGATCGGCTTAACCGTGGACCCGAAACCATAAAACTCGCTGTCGAACCGGAACCACGTATTGAGCCGGAAGATGCGTCCGTATTTCTGAACCGCCTCGACGACCTTTTTGCCCTCGCCGATGGTGCGGGTCATGGGTTTTTCGCACCAGATATCCTTGCCCGCCTGGGCGGCCGCGACCGAAATCAGGCCGTGCCAGTGCGGCGGGGTAACGACGTGAATAATATCAATATCATCCCGCTCCAGAACCTCGCGAAAGTCATGATAGCCCTTGACGTCCGGCCCAACCTTGGCCAGCGTGCTTTGTAGATGTCCGCGGTCCACATCACAGATCGCCAGCAGCTTGGCGCCGGGGTAGTTCAGATGCCCCTGCCCCATGCCGCCGACGCCGATGACCGCCTTGGTCAACTGGTCGTTGGGCGCCACCACCCCCGGCCCGCCGAGCACATGCCGCGGCACAATCGTAAATCCCGCAATGACCCCCGCTCCAGCCCGTAAAAAATCCCGTCGTGTCAGTCTTGTTTTTTGCATGTGTAAGTCCTTAAATAAGTGCATAT
>CAZAXH010000037.1:0-2885 GCA_964489065.1 uncultured Planctomycetales bacterium
TGTCGGCTGCGGATTGGCTGTCGCTGGCCCATGCGGCGGACAGGATGGCCAGATCGGTCAGGTTGACTTTTCCATCCGCATTGAGGTCGGGCTGGGGGATGACCCTAAACGGAACATAGCAGAGGACGTCACCGCCGTCGCCGCCGTAGTCTTCACTGATGTACAATTCGCTGCCTTTGAGGGCGACGCCTTCCTGGTCCTGGCCGGGCAGGGCCCATTCGCCGATGAGGGTGCCGTCGGTTTCCATGGCCCGCAGGATGTCGTCTTTATCGTAGATGGCGTAGATGGCATCCTGGCTGGGGACGTAGGTCAGGTCGGAGATGTTGGCGACGCCGTTGACCGGCGGGATGGTGCGGACCCAGGTTACGGCGGTGCTGGTGGTGCTGGACTGAATCGGCAGGCGGAAGACAAATATCCGTGCGTCTTCCTGGAGGCCTGCGTAGAACAGGCCGCCTTCGGGATCGGCCGGGTCGGGGACGAAGGTCAGGGCTTCAAGGCCGGAGTTGGCGGGGCTGGTCATCCATGAGGTCAAGTCGAATATCCGCGTGACCAGGCCGGTGGTGATGTTGAATTCCCAGATGCTGTCGGGGTCTTCAATGCCCAGATAGATGAAGCTGCTTTGAGGGCGGGCAATGGTCACGGCTTCGAGGTCGCCATTGACGGGCCAGTGTGTCAGTTTTGTGCCTGTGGCGGTCATGGAGGTGACGGTGCCGCCGTCGCTGACCAGAAAGAACTTCTGGAGTCCGGGGTGCCAGACGATGCCGCTGGTCTCATGGCTGCCGGGCAGTTTTCCTCCGATGGATACGGCCGGCTGGCTGCCCGATGGAAACGGCTCGGCCGACCATGCGGTGGCGGTAAGGGCCATGATTGTACAAAGTATTGGAATTCTTGGGTCTAAAAACACCACAATATCCCCCATGTTAGAATTTTGTTAAATCTGGAAAAATTATATCAAAGCACATCATGAAAGTCAACTCAGAAGACCTGCTGTATCGGAAATTAACTCGCATAACGGAGGAAGTATAGACGGAATATCGCATGGGTGTTGGTTTATGGTCTTGCGACCTGCAGTGTGGCGGTGCTTCCTCCGAAATTCCGGGTCAGCGTCAGAGTCAGATCATCCACGAGGGTTCCGAGGTAGGCGCCGGTGGTGACATTGCGCCAGAGGATGTCGGTCTTGCCGTCGGCGTTGAAGTCGGCCAGGCCTGCGATTTGCAGGGTGGTGGTGCCGCCGCCCAGGCCCTTGGTCTGTGTCATGGTCAGGCCGTTCATCAGGGTTGCCAGGTAAGCGCCGGTGGCGACGTTTTGCCAGAGGATGTCGGTCTTGCCGTCGGCGTTGAAGTCGGCCAGGCCGGTAATCTGCAGGGTGGCGAAGCTGCCGCCCAGACCTTTGGTCTGTGTCAGGTTCAGGCCGTCCATCAGGGTTGCCAGATAGGCGCCGGTGGCGACATTCTGCCAGAGGATGTCGGTTTTGCCGTCGGCGTTAAAGTCGGCCAGGCCTGCGATCTGCAGGGTGGTGGTGCTGCCACCCAGTACACGGGTCTGGGACATGTCCAGATTGTCGATGAGGCTGCCGACATAGGCGCCGGTGGTGACGTTGCGCCAGAGGATGTCGGTCTTGCCGTCGGCGTTAAAGTCCGGCCAGGTTCCGCTGTTGTATCCGAAGGTGTATAGCCAGGTGCCGTTTGGCGGGGCGGTGTCGGTGGTGCAGACTGTGAACATGCCGGTGTTGTCAAGTGTGCCGGCAATGAGATTGGCGTTTAGGCCCCATGCATAGACGGGGACATTCTTGCCTGTGTGGCCGGTGGTGGTCCAGCTTGCGACGGGATAGCCATCATCGCCGAGGGTACCGTCCACGGTCAGGCCGCCGGTTTCATGGTCGGCGGTGATGAGGATTAAGGTGTCGCGGCGGGCGGACGCCCAGTTATAGCCGGCCTGCACGGCATCGGACAGGTCGATGACTTCATGGACGCATTCTTTGATTAAGTTGGCGTGGCAGGCGTGGTCGATGCGTCCGGCTTCAACCATCAGAAAAAAACCGTCGGGGTCTTCGCTGAGGATTTGAATGGCCTTTGTGACCATGGCATCGAGCGTGGGATAGGGATAGGCCTGGCCCAGATAATCCTGTTTGTAGGGCATGTAGCCGGTTCCAAATTGAGCGGAGAAGTATTCAGCCGTGGCGGGATTTCCGTCGGGGGCAAAGGCCTGGAATCCTGCGGTGCTGTCGGTGACGGTGTAGCCTGCGGCAGTGGTGCTGTCCAGCGTCAGGCCGTGGCTGCCGCCGCCGAAGAGAACGTTGGGACGTGTCTGGGTGAGGTAGTCGGCGGCGATGGCGCTTTCGCTGTTTCGGCTGGAGTCGTGAGCGCCAAAGGCTGCGGGAGTGGCGTGGGTCAGGTAAGCGGTGGTAATCAGGCCTGTGGACTTGCCCTGTGCCTTGAAGTATTCCAGCAGGGTTTGCAGTTGGGCGCCGTTGCCGGGGGCGGCCATGCTGATGACGCCGTTGTTGACTTTGATGCCAGTGGCAAGCGCCGTGCCGGCTGCAGCGGAGTCGGTGACGGAGGAGTTGGCGGAGTATGATGTGCAGTCGGCCCGCCAGGGGAATAAGGCGGGATTGTTGAATGACATCACCGAGCCGGTAAAGGCCTCCGCGGCCTGGACCTGTTCGACGCCCATGCCGTCGCCGATGTAGAAGATGATGTTTCGGGGCGGTTCGGCACATACGAGTGGGCAGGAAAGCCAGATGATGCAGGCGGACAGGGCCGTCTTCGCCGTCAGAAGCCAACGTCTTTGGGTATTCATTGTATTACTCGTCTCTGTTACTTTGTGAATCGATACCCCTGAAACCAGGGCGCTCATGGCGTATTACATAGTAATGTTATCGGGTA
>CAZAXH010000038.1:0-2811 GCA_964489065.1 uncultured Planctomycetales bacterium
TCGCAGACGGAGCCATTCAACGCTTGATTATTTAAGCCCTTTTGAGTTTGAAAGGAGGGCCGTCCTAACTAAACAAACCGTCCACTGAAGTGGGGAAGTTCAGTAATGGTCAGCCAAGCCGTAAACGAGGGTATTGTCAAATTTATTGCTGAAAGAAACGGAATTAAAGATAAGAAAGCGCATGATGATTTGCTGAACGTTTTTGTTCAAAAAAGCATCATGTCTTCTGGATGCGCGGAGGCTTCAAGAGCTATTTGGGGTAGCTTTAGGAATGATGTTCATCACATGAATCCAAAAGTTGCTACAATTCCTTTTCAAGAAATTGCCAAAAAAAATCTTCAAAATCTTGCAACAATTGAAAAAGAAATCTTTGGAGCTAATTTTAATAATGGGGGGTTGGTTCCTCATCAGCCGAAATACTGGGATATTCAAAACGATGGAACAGTGCCTGTCTTTCTAAGGCTCGGCTTCGGCTAAACGGCGGCACCGAACCAACAGGTGAACTTGACCGGGCAAAACGACGAGCCCGGCAAGTTACCTGCACGTTATAAACAAAAAAAGGGAAAATGTTCAAACTTAATTCCGGGCTACTCAAAAAAGCAAAAAGCACTTTACTTCCATACAAGAATATTTATTGGATTATCGGCGGCTCATGCGCAGGCAAGTCAACCATCAGTAAAATGATCGCAAAACAGATAAAGGCATATTTATATGACATGGATGAATGCATTTTTGGTAAATATATACCGCTGTATACAAAAAAACGGCATCCTGCAAGTAAAGCATGGTTTTCTGCAAAGAATTCTCTGGATTGGGTATTATCCCTATCTTGGAAAGATTTCGATAGGCTGAATAAAGCAGCGAATGCTGAATATTTGGATTTGTTTTCTAGCAATATTCGAAAATACTCGCCTAATGATTTAATATTTATTGACGGCGGCATTAGTTATCCTTCGATATTATCAAAAGTATTCCCATCTAAAAATATAGTTTGCCTCTATATTCCACCGGCTCAAAGCAATAGGATGTGGAATACGGCCGACGAAAGAAAGCCCATGAAAGAAATGATTTTAGCTTTGCCTCAAGGCGAAAAAAAATGGAAGAAATTTTTGTTTTGTGACAAAAAAATTGCGGAAATAAGCCTGAAAGAATCCCGAGAAGAAAACATAAAAGTTTTATACCGGACAAATACGACATCGATCGATCAATTAGCAGGAAATATTTTAGATTATTTTGGCCTCTCCTAAAACCCTTATAACCGTTAAATCCAGCCGGCCTTTCTGCCGCCTGGCAGCGGATTATTGTGTCTATGTGAATAAAATGAATAATGCAAATCCGGTTTGGGCAGGGCTGATTCTTGGGAGCATCTGGGGGCTATGGCATATGCCGGCTTTTCTTCTGAGCGGAACCCAGCAGAGCGAGTGGTCATTCACGGCATTTTTTGCTGGGTGCTTGGCGATAAGCGTTATTGTAACGGCGCTGTTCAATAGGTCCACATGGCAGCATTCTGCTGCCGGCATTTTTTCACTTTCAGCTCATGAACCCGATTTTTCCGGATGCGCAGCCCTACGACACGTACCTGCTGATCGTTGTCGCCTCTCTAGTCGTCTGGTATAATCGCAAGGTTATGTTTACAAAGGAAGGGGCAGTCACCGAAGTCATTCCGCGTAGAAAAGTCACAAATGGCTAACCAGGCCATGCACCCGGGCGGGGATTCCGCTGCGCTTCCTTCCCGCCGGGGACGGTCACGTTATAAGAATTAAAACTAAATAAAATAGACGAGAATCAATGGCTTGTCACTATGCCGCCGGATAAAATAAAACCTATATTAAAGCAAATGAGCGGATTGTAACCCGCGCTTCGCGCCGGCCCAAACCGATGAGGTGGGGCGTTATGGGGACAAAACACTGCGGAATAGAGGTAAAGAATGGGATATTATATCGATTTAAAAAGCATAAGCATTGATAAGTATAAAGAAATATTAAAGACAACAGAATTGATTCCAAGCTGGAAAGTATTAGGGGAAAATATAGACAAAAATTTGAATGTCATTAAAAAACAACATATTGAAAATCTTGACAAATTGCTTGCAACTCTTAAAGATAAAGACAAAATCCAGGAATTTTCAAAACAAAGTGGTTTGCCGACAAACTACTTGGAAGTGCTCAAAAGAGCAGTAAATGGATTTCGACAAAAGCCAAATAGAATAAAGGATTTTACGTGCATTCCCGAAGTTGTTGCAAACAAACTTGATAAGCTGGGAATTAAAAACACATTGAAATTGTATGACGAAATTCTGACACGCCCCAAAAGGGCTGAATTTTCCCGGGAAACAGGAATCAGCAAGGATGAAATGATAAGACTGACAAAATTGACCGATCTTTCCCGAATAAGATGGGTAAACCATACATTTGCATACGTGCTGTTGGAAGCCGGCTATGATACGGCAGAGAAAGTAGCGAATGCCGATTACAAAAAATTGTATGAGACAATCAAAAAACTTAATGAGGAAAGAAAAATCTACAATGCTCATATTGGGGAACGGGATATGAAAATGGTCATTGAATCCGCCCAAAGTCTGGATTTTGAAATAGAATACTGAATTAGAGAATGTATAAGCACATAATAAATGTTTCAGCCTGACAGTTTTCGCTACTGATGTTCTGAAAGACGCAGGCTAAATTCGTGTTCAGCGTGAGAAGAGAGATGCAAGATACCTGCCGGCTTTATACGGACTTGGCGTGGCTTTGGCCTATGTGATCTTCCCCCGAAAAAGTGGACACAACGAAGAGTTGGTTTTAGTATGATAAC
>CAZAXH010000039.1:0-2799 GCA_964489065.1 uncultured Planctomycetales bacterium
AGTAATAGCGATAGGTAATCCTTTGATGTTATCTCCGGATTTTCCCCCGCTCTAAACCGGACATGAACCTTTCAATTCATCCGGCTTGCCATCAAGGTCTTAGATTGCGTTACATTTCAAACAACTCTCAACTTTTGCAAGGTTTCTAAATTTATTCAGCTTCTTTAACTGCTTATCATCAAGTTTCAGATTAGTTAAATATTTCCTGATTGTTTCTGGATTAGTGGCATGTATAAGGCGATGGACTTCTTCACTGACGATTGCCAGGTTTTTGTATTCGTCCGTTCCGCCGAGATATTTGGGCACTTTATGGTGACAGTGAATGTCACCTATTGTGAGCTTTTTCCCAGTTACCGCACATTTCCCATATTGGGCACAATATAGCGAAATGCGGTTGTCATTATAGGCTGCTGTTCGGTAGGGTATCGGGTTACGCATCAGATAATGCATGATACCCGTATCAATGCTTTTTCCCAGCATTTTGTGAATTGCTTCCCTGCCTTCTGGCGTATAGCTATTCGTTATACGCCGTTTCATCATCGGATTTTTATGCTTTACAAATCCAATCGGCGCAAGCGCATATCCCCTGACAAATTTTAATTGCTCACTGTTGCCATAACGCTCCTTGATATAATCAGGAATAATAAAACCAGCTTTCTTTCTTCTTGCCTGCTTCGCAGTCTTCAGACGCTTTTTAAGCCTTGCCTTTAGGCTCTTGTGGACGGAAAAGGCCAGTACATGAAAGTCACGGCAAACAAAGGTTGCCATGCTGTAGTAATTATGGACACCTATCACGTAGGAATTAAACCGGGCTACTGCCGCATGTTCCGCACGTTTTCCGTGTCCGGGAAATTCAATGTCATGGATCAGACTTTTCATATCTGTTGCGATTTTATGGAGCGACTTCTCCCTGACATGGCTCTCAACAACAAATTTAGGGCTGCTTTCACAGCCGTGGTTTGTTGCCTTTATACGCAGTCCGAGAAATTCTGAGTATGTTTCTTTCAAATTCACGATATTAGACTTTTCTGGGCTTATATCCAGACCCAGACGGCCTTTCAGCCAGCCTTTTACTGCATAAAATAATTTTTCTGCCTGCTGGTAGCTTCTGGTAAATAACTTGAAGTCATCAGCGTACCGTACACAGGTAACCTCTTTCAGGTGTGTGTACTCCTTGAGCATTTTGTACTTATTTCCCTTATTTTCACTCCCGGTGTAGTTTATCCCGGTGGCATATTTCTTGCGTGTTGGAAACTCTTCCCACTGGCTGGCTATCCACCAGTCCAGTTCGTTCAGCACAATGTTAGACAGAAGCGGAGAAATAACGCCGCCCTGTGGTGTACCTTTCTCAGGAAATCCAATTTCTGCGACCTCAGCCTTTAACATTGCTGATATAATACTCAGAAGCTTTTTGTCCCGGATTCCCAATGTCCACATCTGTTTCAGCAACTTTCCATGGTTTACGTTATCAAAGAACCCTTTAATATCAATATCCACCACATAATAGTAGTGGGATAGCTGAATATTTTTATAAACCAACGCCAGCGCATGTTCCTGACTCCGATTTGGCCTGAATCCATAACTATGGTCATGGAATTTTGCCTCACAGATTGGTTCAAGAACTTGCAGGACACACTGCTGTATCAGCCTGTCGAGTATAGTTGGGATTCCGAGCGGCCTCTTCTTCGTCGGGTCACTGCCTTTCGGAATTTCCACGCGCAATACGCTCTGTGGTTTGTACCAGCCCAGTTTCTTCTGAACCAGTGCAATCAACTTTTCATCAGAGAGCTTTTCAAGATTTTTAATTGTCCTTCCGTCCGTGCCAGCGGTCTTGCTTCCATGGTTTGCCTTGATGTTACGGTATGCCAACCTTATATTTTCCGGCAGGGCGATAATCTCCACGAGATTTTTAAACACCCGGCCTTGCTGGCTGCTGGCATACAGCCTATCCTGGATTCCCTGAAAGTCATAATATTCCGCATGGCGCAGTTTTGCTTTCTTTTGTACCTTGTCTTTTGTTGCCATAGTCGGCCTTCTTTCCTATTGGATTTGGCCTTTCTTAGTCTTACTCGAACCTATGGAGTTTGTTTGTAATATAATATTTCTTGCAATCTTACCCTGACTACAGCCCGTCCCTCCACCGCTTACTTTTTTCACGGCTTCATCGGTATCATGGCTGCTGTTTCCTCCCCGGTTAAGGAAAGTTATGCCGCACCCCCGGTAAGTGGTGACACGGTTTTCCTTTCCAGCGCTTCTCTGCCCGCAACGGCTCCACGCCGGGAACTTTCCACGTTCCGATATTCCTATTCTTCTATCTTTTCAACCGCACTTAGGTTTCCCTTTAAGCCTGTGTGCTTGCCGGTGCCTGTAACACCGCAGGGTGGTTCCTATTCACCAATCGTACTTTACCCCACACACGCCGCATTTGCGACAACGGCCTTTCTGACCGCTCGAATTATAGACTTGTACATTCGGGATTTTGTCAGTGTTTCCACATACTCGCCATATGCGGTTATGACCCCCCGGCCTATCACCCACGGCCACCTCTGGCTCGCTTTTGCCCTACCGTTTTAAGTCGTGTAGGGCGAGTGTATTCAGCCGACTTCAGCGTGCTGTGTCAGTCCCGGAGATTGCGCTCCGTTTCCTCCAACGCAGTATCAGGGGGAGCGTTTCAGGGCGTTACCCCATCATTCCACTCCTCGGAATATCAGTTAGAAAGGCTACTGCCTTTCCGTCACTTTTACCTCTTTGCAGGATTTCTCCCACGCAGAGTTTATATGCGACAACGTGTCGCTTCAC